>PSKW01000019.1:0-14826 GCA_040289265.1 Gemmataceae bacterium | reverse complement strand
TGCCAGGACGTTTGAACCTCAATACTGTGTGGGACAAGGAAATAATCGAGGCACTCTGTGATCCACAACCTGCTAACGCTGCTGGTTTCGACCAGAACGATGTGCAGCAAGTGACTAGAGACTTGTTGGAGGGAAGAACTCGGCCGTTCTGGAGTCTGGCGTCTGGATATACCGACCCGACTCAGCCATTCAATATCGGCGACACTTTGTTGCGGCCCGCCCTGAGCGATCCCACGCGCCGGCTTTTCGAGTCATCGCGCAAGAAGTTCGACGCTCAAAAGCAGCAGGGGGAGCCCGATCCCAACCATCCTTACCGCCGGTTCGAATTGCTGTCCAAGATCTATAACAACGTCACAGTGCGCAGCAACTGTTTTGCCGTGTGGCTGACCGTGGGGTACTTCGAAGTTACAGGCTTCGTAGGTCCGGACGACCCCTTGGGACGTCCCTCGGGGATGCCGATTCTGGGCCCTGAACTGGGACGGGCGGATGGCCAGCACGTGCGGCACCGCTTTTTCGCGGTCGTAGACCGGTCCCTCTTCGAGCCATGGCTGCTGAGCAAGAACATTGACGTGAAGGAGATAGTAGGCAAGAAGGAATACGATCCGCGGCGCGACTACACTCAGGCCAACGGCCCGCCGGCGACGGTGATCTATTGGACGACCATTCAAGATCGGTAGGCAAACCGTACCCTGCCCTGCTGCGTAAAGAAAGCGGCAGGCCAGTGTGGGGTATTTTTATCTGGGGCGCCAGTCGGAGCCCCGGTTCTATTATCGAGCCTGTCAAGCCCCGTGTGGCGATCATTCCGGGGCCGACAGGTTTTTTCTTTTCGTTAAGAAGAGGCTGGATTCCAAGCAAAGGGACAAGTATATTCTGTAGGCTGAGGGCAGTAGGATCAGGCCGCAACGCCGGTCCGAAAGCAATCGCACCAGGAGGCAAGTAGCCATGAAGACGGGGATGAATTTGCTGTTGTGGACGACCCACGTGACCGAAGAGCATTTTCCCATCCTGGAAAAGCTGTGCCAGGCGGGCTTCGATGGGGTGGAGATCCCGCTGTTCGAAGGGGACGAGGCCCATTTTCGCAAAGTGAAAAAGGAATTGGACCGGCTCGGGCTAGGCTGCACGACGGTTACGATCATGACGCCCGAAGCCAATCCGATCAGTGCGGATGCGGCGGTGCGTCGCAAAGCCCTGGAGCGTTTGAAATGGGCCATTGACTTGACGGCGGTGCTGGGCGGAGAGATTCTGTGCGGGCCGTACCATTCGCCTCTGGCGGTTTTCAGTGGCACGGGGCCTACCGAAGAAGAAAAGAAGCGGGCCGTGGAAGTTTTGCGTGCCGGCGCCGATCTTGCTGCCAAGGCCAACGTTCGGCTAGCGATCGAGTACCTCAATCGTTTCGAGTGCTATTTTTTGACTACGGCGCAAGACGCCTTGGATTTGGTGCGTCGTGTCAACCATCCTCATTTCAAGATGATGTACGATACGTTTCACGCCAATATCGAGGAAAAAGACGTGAGCAAAGCGATCCAGGCGTGCGACGGACAGATCATCCATGTGCATGTGAGCGAAAACGACCGCGGAGTCCCCGGGAGTGGCCATGTGCACTGGCAGGAAACCTTCAAAGCTTTGCACAAAATCAAGTACGACGGCTGGTTGGTGATCGAAGCTTTTGGACGTGCGTTGCCCGCGTTGGCTGCGGCCACGCGTATCTGGCGCGATTTGTTCAAATCGCCGGAGGAAGTTTACACCCAAGGCCTGCGCTTCATGAAAATCATGTGGGAGGAATGCGCTTGATCGGCACGAGAGTGCAGGCACCGGTGCCAAGCAAGGATCGGGCGCATAGCCTGTGCTGTGAGTCGGTCGGCAAGCAGGGAAGTTAGCCCGAGCGGTGGAGGCACTATGGCAGCGACTGGCAACGTGCTGGCTTTCGATCTGGGTGCCGAAAGCGGGCGCGCTATCCTCGGCCGTTTCGACGGATCCATCGTACGCATGGAAGTAATACACCGGTTCACGAACGGACCGGTGCGTGTGCTGGGCCAACTGTACTGGGACGCGCTGCGCTTGTTCGAAGAGATCCAGCAAGGGATGCGGCTCGCCGGGCAGAGAGCGTCTCTGGATGCCGTGGGCATAGACACTTGGGGGGTAGATTTCGCACTCCTCGGTCGGCACGACATCCTCTTGGGCAATCCGCGTCATTATCGGGATCCACACACGGAAAACATCATGGCGGAGACATTTCGGCGCGTGCCCAAAGAGCAAATCTTCCATTGTACCGGCATCCAGTTCATGAGGTTCAACTCGTTGTTCCAGTTGCTGGCGCTACAACGGGACCATTCGCCGCTTCTCGAGGCGGCACGGTCCCTGCTCTTCATGCCCGATCTGTTTCATTTCTGGATGACGGGAGTGAAAGCCAACGAGTTGAGTATCGCCAGCACGAGCCAGTTTTACGACCCGGTGGCGCGCACCTGGGCCTACAGTCTTTTCGAGCAACTGGGACTGCCCAAAGCCATTCTCGGCGACATCCTCATGCCTGGGACGCGCTTGGGGACACTGGTGCCGGCGGTTGCCGAAGCCACCGGGCTGGGTCGCGTGCCTGTCATCCTGCCGGCGACACACGATACGGCCTCGGCAGTGGCCGCCGTGCCTGCCCGCGGCCAGGACTGGTGCTATCTCAGCTCCGGTACCTGGTCGCTCATGGGTATCGAAGTGCAGACCCCGATCATTGACGACCGGTCGCTGCAACACAATTTCACCAACGAAGTAGGCGTGGACGGTACGATCCGCTTTCTGAAAAACATCATGGGACTATGGCTGGTGCAGGAATGCCGACGGAGCTGGCAGCGTCAGGGACACGACTATTCCTACGAGGAGCTGACGCGACTGGCAGAGCAGAGCCCTCCGTTTCGCAGTTTGATAGATCCCGATCACCCCGATTTTTTGCTGCCCGAAGACATGCCCCAAGCGATCGCACGCTATTGCGAGCGCACTGGGCAGCCGGTGCCGCAACAGCCCGGCGACTATATCCGCTGTTGCCTCGACAGCCTGGCTTTGCGCTATCGCTGGGTGCTGGACAAGCTAGAAGCGATGCGCGGACGCCGTGTGGAAGTCATCCACATTGTCGGCGGGGGCAGTAACAATCGGTTGCTCAATCAATTGACGGCCGATGCCTGCGACCGTCTCGTATTGGCCGGTCCTGCCGAAGCCACGGCGCTGGGCAACATCCTGGTGCAAGGCATAGGACTGGGGTACTTCAGCTCGCTGGCACAGGCACGCGATGTAGTCGCCCGCTCGTGCTCGCCGAAGCGCTTCGAGCCACAACAACCCGAGGCTTGGACAGAGCCGTACCGTCGCTTTTGCAAGCTGCTCAGTGGATAAGAGGCATACCAGGGCCTGCCGAGTTGCCTGCGCGAGTGCCTGGCCGTCTAGCCAGGCGGGAAGCATTTCTCCACGGCGCTCAAGAGCGTCGCCCGTGCTTGCTCCAGAGAAGTGGGGAGCAATACGCCGGCTGCCTGCTTGTGGCCCCCGCCTCCGAAAGACTCGGCCAAGCGGCCGACATCCACACGGTCGCGCGAGCGCAGACTGACTTTGGTCCCGCCACGCGGCTGCTCCATGAAAAGAAGGCCCACATGCACGCCGGCGACAGCCAGCGTCACATTCACCAGGTCTTCGCTGTCCTGGGGAGTAGCACCGAGACGTGCATAATCGTCCAGAAGGATATAACTGTACGCCACTTGTCCCTGGGCAGTGAGCGTCAGACGGTCGAGCACCTCTGCCATCAGTCGCATGCGCGCTAGCGAGTTTTGTTCGAACAGCTGGTTGTACAGGCGCTCCGGACAAACGCCGTGGCGTGCCAGTTCGGCTGCCAGCGCGAAGGTTTCCGGTCGCACGTTGCTATGCCGAAACCACCCGGTATCCATGGCGACAGCCACGAACAGGGCCTCGGCCATGACCGCATCCAGAGCGACTCCCAAGGCGGCGATCGCCTCGCGGGTCAGTCTGCCGGTCGCTTCGGCAGCAGGGTCTACGAAGCATTGGGCCCCCAGATCGTCCTGGGTGCGGTGATGATCAATGACTACGCGTTCGACCGGTGTGTCGCGCAGCCAGGCACCGAGTTCGCCCAGCTGGTTCCACGTGCCGGTATCGAGGATGACGACTCCGTCGCAAGCTGCCCACTGTGCTTGTCCTGGCTCGTAGCGTAGCACGCGACAGTCTGCAAACAAAAACCGATAGCGATCCGGTAGAGAGCTGGGCAGGACCAAAGAGGTCTGCCGGCCCAGGACTTCCAGCGCCCGAGCGAGCGCTTTCATCGAGCCCAGACCGTCGCCGTCCGGACGGACATGCGTGGTCAGCATAAAGTGACGATGCCGGGCGACCCATTGTTGCCACGGCTGCCAGTTGATCGTCATGAGATCCTCGCGTTGCTTTTTGTGCCCTTGCTATCATGACCGGTGACGGCCGCGTGTGTGCAACGTGCGCAGGAGGTCCTGTTATGCGTCGCATCCACAACTTTTATATCGCTCCGGACGCCGTGGTCACGGGCGAGGTACACATCGGCGAACACGTGAATATTTGGTATGGATGCATTATCCGCGGTGATGTCGCCGCCATCCATCTCGAGCCGCGAGTCAATGTGCAGGACGGGTGCATTGTGCATGCCGATTACGATGCACCGCTGGTCATCGAGGAAGGAGTGGTCATAGGTCACGGTGCCATCCTGCACGGCCGCCGCGTCGGACGAGACAGCTTGATCGGCATCGGCGCACGCTTGCTCGCCGGCAGCGAGATCGGCAGCCAATGTATCGTCGCTGCCGGCGCTGTTGTGGTAGAAAACAGCATCATCCCGGCCCGCAGCGTGGTGATGGGCATACCCGGACGGGTGGTGCGTCAGGTCAGCGAAGACGAGCTGGCGCACATCCGCAAGACCAACGCCTTTTACCTGGAATTGGCTCAACGTTACGCCGCTGGCGCTTACCCGGCGCCGTGGTCCACCTCTGCTGGCAGCTGATCCCACAGTCTAGCGAACCGCTTGCTTCTGCGGCGCCCGACTTCTATCACGACACCAGCGCCTATGGCGCCTGGTCTTTGCTGCTCTCGATCCAGGCTTAAGAAAGGACGGAAAATGTACCGGATCGTCGTCTCCTGCACAGGCGTGGACAGCCGGATCGAAAGCGCCTACGACGCCACCGGCAACGAGTTGGAGGCGCGGTGTTGCGCTAGCAGTGGAAGCATGACAACAACCCTGTCCGGTGCCACAGCTCGCAGGGGGTACCGAACGCTGGCGGAGTTCGGGAAGATGTGCCCTCGGGCCAACTGCGCTGCCGCGGTTTTGGGACACATCTGTAACAGTTGATCCAACCCTCACAGCGCTTGGACCATACAATGGGACAAGTCAATGACGAACTTTACATGCGCGAACTGAATGCGTTGTCTGTCTATACCTGGCAGAACGTCCCAAAATGATCCCAGTGTTATGAGACGAAAAAGACTGGAGATGCTCCATGCTCCGCTACGTTTCCCTTGTGATCGCCTTACTTCTCCCAGCAACTGTGTTCGCTCAAGCAGACCGATATGAACTGGGACAACGATTGCGTAAATGTGAACAGGCCTGGGACGTGACAAAGGACGGAGATGCAAAGCAGCGAGCTGTGGCGCCGCTGAATCAGGCAGTACGATCGTTCTTCTCCTTCGATTTCGCGGCGGTCGCAAAACAACTCGACAAGGCACGACACGCTCTGACGTCGAGCGATCCACCTTCTTCCGCGGTCCTGTGGAGCGACTCGCTCACGTTTCGGCCGGAACGCCGATTCTTGGACACGAATTCTAAGCACCTCGACATTGAGATCAAACCCCTTTACATGGTCGCTGACGAAGTTCCCAAGGGGGCGTCCATCTCCATCACACTCTGCGATCAAAAACCGACCGAAGTCAGCATCGCCCACTTACCGCAGACTTGCAGGCTGTGGCTGACGGGTATCGGACCAGGTGACCATGCTCTGACGATCGAGACGCTGGTGGGTGGAAAGCGCCTGGCCAGTCGTCAGATCATGGTTTCATGTGCCAATGATCTTGCCTCGCGTCTGGAAAAGCTCAAGAACATCTCGGACAAGATCGAAGCAAATGCGACCATCGAACAGGCGACTTTGCGTCACCTCCTCAAAATCACCACGGACCTCGCTTCCGGGAGTGTGATGGAAACAGACATCCCTGCTGCTCGACTGCTCCGTGAGGCCGAGGAAGTCGCCGATGCGATTCTCGAAGGCAAGCAATATTACCTGTCCAATCGAGCCGGCCAATTCTGGCTGCGGATTCCAACCGGCAGGTCGCTGGAGACAGTCCGCGTCTTCATCCCCGAGCGCCTCGACCGGGCGACCCAAGTTCCTCTCGTGGTGGCGCTGCATGGTGCCGGCGGGAGCGAGAATCTGTTTTTCGATGCCTATGGCAACGGAATCACCATGAAACTTTGCCAGGAGCGCGGCTGGATCATGGTCGCGCCGCGTGCTGGCGGCCCTCTCGGTTTCGGTGGAGCTCCCAATGTTGTCGGCATTCTAGACCAACTCGCCAAGCGTTATCCCATTGATGCCAAGCGCATCTACCTGATGGGTCATTCAATGGGAGCGGGGCATGCTGTGGCAATCGCGCAGCAGAGCCCCGAGCGATTCGCCGGTGTCGCGGTTTTGGGTGGCGGCGGAGCTTTGCGAAAACCCGAGTCGGTAAAGTCTTTGCCATTTTTTCTCGGCGTTGGCGAGCATGACTTCGCAGTTGGGTCAGTACGACGCTTGGCCAACGAACTAAAGAAAGCGAATGTTGTACGGATGGAGTTGAAGGAATATGCGCATGTCGAACATATGATGATCGTTCGCGAAGCTGCGCCGGACGTGTTCCGGTTCTGGGAAGGGAAATAACTGCGATGCGCATCTGCGACCTTGGACGAACCCCTGCTATCCCCAGGCCTCCGGACATTTACGGCTGGATTGACTTCGCTATGAAGTCCGGGCTTTTGTCACTGTGGATGTCCCCCGCGCTGCCGCACCAATGCCGCCAGCATCTCGGTCACTGCCTTTGTGGTCATCCCAAAGCCAGGTACTCCCGCGTGTACTCGTCCAACAGCATCAGCCACCCTCAGGGGCCGCCCGGCCTATGTACCACTGCTTTACGGCTAAGCCCGACTTGACACCCTACCGATACCTGCGGCCCCAGGTGGATCTAGAAGAGCGCAACAAACCCGGCGCATGGGGTGCCGACCTGTCCGAGCGCTTCGGCTTCGCCAAAGAAGATGCCGCCGACGATATCTTGCTCAACGAGGTCATCCGGCGATCCGTAAAAGGGGGCCCAGTCCCTTATGCCCGCGCCCGTGCATGCCGCTTTCGTCTTCCACCACTTGGACGATTGACGCATAGGCCACCGCGCTGCACACAGCCCTTGTCGCCATCACGACAGCGATAAGGTTCGGTACTGCTGACAAGCACCTGCTGGCTGAGCCTTCCCGGACGAACCGGCACCAGGTACTTCCTCGAAGCCGCTCGCTCCCTTCAGGGCGTTTCAGCTTCCCGCACGCGCCTGGTACCGATCTTGACCGACACCGGCGGCGATCTAAAATTGGCCAGAGAAATCAGGCACTTGGCATGCTGCCGGATACTGTTCCCCGATAGCTCAATCGGTAGAGCAGCCGGCTGTTAACCGGCGGGTTGCAGGTTCGAGTCCTGCTCGGGGAGCTTTGACTTTTTCCACGAACTTGTTCGCCACACTTGTCACCAGGGAACGCTGAGAGCATCGCCTCTCGGCGTTTTGCGTTCTCCGGCTTACCCGCAAGCACATCCGGCGATCTCACCCTGGCCCGCCACAAGGGGAAGTGGGCCGGCGGCCATCCATTGCTGGCCTACGACATCGCCCCGCAGGGCTTCAAGCTGGTCGTCAACGAGGACGAGGCGTTCCGGGTTCGGGCCATCTTCGATCTGTACCTGGAACACCAGGCAATGATCCCGGTCATCAAGGAACTCGAGCGGCGTGGCTGGCACAACAAGCGGTGGACGACCCGCAAGGGCCACGAGCGCGGCGGCAAGCCGTTTACCAAGACCAGCTTGCACAAGCTGCTGATGAACATCCAGGAGGCCATCCTATTGCTGCCTCGGACGGAACGCGGGCGCGACCCGATCCACGTGCACGAGCTACAGCCGATTGCGGCTGCGCCTGATTGGCGAAAACAGCGGCGGCTGTGGCGGGAGTTACAATTAGCATCGTTGGCCAATCTCCCATAATCTACAGCGAAAACATAATCGCTCCATTGACATTTCCGTATTTTATCCGTATTATACGAACATGAGAGGATTGCTCCAGGCTGCCGTGGTTATTCGCAGCTTGAAGAAAGGAGCCGCAGTAATGGTTCGTGTGACGCGTATGACACGATTATTCCAGGCTGCCGAGGTTATTGGTCGGGCGGAAACGGAAATCCGGCAACTGCTCCTGGACTGCGCCCGGGAGGGGGCTTATGAGGAAGTGGCCTTGCTGGCCGACTTGGCACGGCAGCTACGCCGCCTCGTCGAGCATGCCGCCTCGCCGAACGGGCCGCCGATAGACCCAGCCAACCCAGGCGCGCTGGCCAACGCGTCGGCACAGCCACGGTCGCGCTCGCACCGCACCGCACCGACAGGCAAGCCTCCAAGCGCCGATTACCCGCGCTTCTTCCGAAGCCGCGACGAGCTGGTGAAGATTGGCTGGTCCAAGAAACGGAAAGCCGAATACCGTCACAAAGCCCCCAGCGCGGTTGTGCGGCTTGTGGCACGGGCCTTGCAAGCGCGCGGCACGGGCGGTGAACAATTCACCTTCGAGGAGCTGTTGCCGATCCGCGATCCGCAAACGAAATCGGAAGTCCCCAGCTACCAGGCGTATTTGGCCCTGGCCTGGCTACGAAAGGAGAACCTAGTCGTGCAGCACGGCCGGCAAGGTTATTCGCTGCGGCCGGACATCAACCTCGCGGATGCCGTGGAAGAACGCTGGAAGCTGCTGCCAGGGGAATAACCACCAGGAGAAACCGACATGAACGACGCCCAAGCGAAAGAATTATGCCTGGCCCTCATGCGGGCGGACACCGAAGACAAAGTGGTTCGGCCGCGCCGGTACCGACGGCGTCGAGCCATGGCCTGACGGCGGGCGAGCGCGAGGCGGTCTATGAGGCAGTGGTGTATCTGGTCCGCGCCCGGCTGGAGAAGGCGAGGAGCGTGTTACAATAAAGTCATGCCGATTACCGAACCGTGGACAAACCCGAACGTGCGGGACCTCTGGGGCGATCGTGTAATGCCGCGCAGCGCCGAATATTACGTCTTTCATGACGAAAGCATACCCAATAAGCGGTGGCTCCTCATCGGCCTCCTTTTTGTTCGCAAAGAACACTTAGCTGAGGTACGAGATGCTCTCCAAAAAGTACGAATGGAGTGTGGCTATCACAGAGAGATCCATTTCGCGGATCTACCCAAGAGTTTCGGCGGACTGGGAGGTGCAAAAGCAGAGGTGGCACGGTAGTGGCTGCGGAGCTATCAGAACGGCTTGTGTGACCGCGCGTTCTTTTCCGCACTGGCGGTGCATAGGCATAGCCCAAAGTACGAGCGCAAGCGCTTTACCAAAGATTTTCACGCTTACAACCGCTTCACAGCAATGGCCCTCAGGGCGGGTATCCGCTGGCATCTTGGGCCTCAACAACTGGATTACCTGACCATACACTTCGTGTCCGACGCGAAGGACCGAACCAGCCGTCCGGACGAGGGATGGAGAGATAACTTTGAGAGCTACCTGCCCTATCGTGCCGAGTTAGACGCCTTCTTGAGTCAACAAGACAACCGTGCCTATCCCTCCTTGGACCTAACACTCGAACTTAAGGACTCTGCCAGTGAGCAACTCTTACAACTCTGCGACCTCCTGCTTGGCGCAACCCAAATGGCACTCGTTGCAGGCTCACGCAGGCCCACTAAGGTGGAGCTGGGGAGGATGGTCGTCCGCTGGTGTCAGGATCTTCGGCGCCCGCCGTGGGAGCAGGAGTTCAAATTGCACCGGAAATTTAACCTATGGGCATTCCCTGACGAAGAGGGCAAGCCCTACAATCGTGTGCCCCTTGCTTTGCGAGTTGACGACGGGCAGATGAGTTTTTTCTAGTGTGGGCGACCTGCCGAAAGGATAGCGGAGCAGCATTCCCTGAACCTTGAAGGCCCTACAGGAGGTCTATGAGGCGGTGGTGAATCTGGTCCGCGCGCGGCTGGAGAAGGCGAGGAGTGTGCGCGATGAGCGAACCCCAACGTCATCATCGCCGTTCCATCCGTTTGAAGGGATACGATTACGCCCAGGCGGGGGCGTATTTCGCCACCATTGTGACGCACCACCGCGCTTTCAAGCAGGGCAGTTGTGATGGTGAATCGAGACTGTAGCCGTTACGAATTTCGTTTTACAGATCCGCGCCAGCAGAGGATCTATGAGGAACTCATGGAACTCGTAGGTCCGGGTCCTGCCGCGTTCTTTCGGGACGTCTGCTGGCTAATGGAGAATAAAGCTGTCCTGCATAGCACGTCACACCTTGTTGCGCACCTCCTCCGTGAAATCGAAAGCGCCGTTCGCGGGGTTCTCAAGCCAATAGGTGTGTCCAACAAGGATGAGCAACCAACATCACAGAAGGCAGAAATCGAGGCCAGCTGCAACGCCTTGGGTGTCGCGAGGGACAGCTCAGAGGCGCGGGCCTGGTTCGAACTTGCAGATAAGTTGCATGGCGTTGCGCACCGCCGCGGGCTTGAAGGACCAAGAGCGCCGACTGAAGCTCAAGAGCTTTGGGAGTTGGCACAGACGTTGTTGCCCGTCCTTCTTGATAGAATGCGTAGTCGCTTTCTGGAGTGGGTAAAGCTTCTTGACGAATTGCTTGAGTCATCCCGGAAATCGCCACCATCGGCGAATGACCTAAAGAAGCTCACAAACGAGGTCCCCAATAATGCCGTGACGCGGAGTTATTTCTTCGATGGTCTCGATAATCCCGAATGGCTAGAACCATTGTGGAAGAAGGATTTCTTCCGCCACCCGCCGGCGCCGGTACGGGACGAAGAACAGGGCACGATCCGTTTCCCGCCGTGGCCCGAGGCGCGCTACTTGGCGCGGATGGCCAAGCATAAGCCGGACCTGGTCGCACAGATTATCCAAGACATGGACGACACCGAGAATATCTCTGTGCAAGACGATCTCGTTGAGGCGATGCTTCAAATGCCAGCAGATGTCTCAGTACAACTTGGAGACAAGGCCAAGAAGTGGGCGGAATCGCCTTCCTGGCTCCTGCCTGAAAAGCTGGGGCAGCTCATCGCCCATCTGTCGAGGGGTGGGAAGGGCGATAGGGCTTTTGAAATTGCGCAAGTCCTGCTCGATGTATTGCCAGAAGTACGCAGTTCAGAAGAGATTGCTGATGATCCATATCGGCTGCCACCAGAGCCACGCGCGCGATTCGATGTGTGGCACTACGAGCAGATTCTCAAGAAGCACTATCCTGAACTTGCTCGTGCAGCCGGGCTTCCGGCGCTTCAACTCGTGTGCGGACTTCTAGAGAAGGCAATTGCTCTGTCACAAATACGGGGTGTCAACGAAAGCGCGGTAGATTACTCCTACATCTGGCGCCCTGCGATCGAGGACCATGCTCAGAACCTAGGGCATACTGTAAAGCATGCATTGGTAGTCGGGGTTCGCGATGTTGCTGAGCTTCTTGTTCGGTCTGGCAAGGTTTCCATCGAGGAGGGCGTTCGTGAATTAGAGAGTCGGCGCTGGAAGATCTTCCACCGCATTACTCTACACCTTCTCAGGATCAATGCCGACCAAGCGATGCACTTGGTTCGAGAGCGCCTCGTCAACAAGGACTCATTTGACGACATCCACATCCAACATGAGTACGTTCTGCTCCTGCGCACATGCTTCAGTAAGCTTGTGGAGCAAGACAAACGAACCATACTGGGCTGGATCGAGGCAGGACCGGATGTGGACGAGTTCAGCAAGTGGAGGGAGCAGGATACAGAGTCGCCACTTTCCGAAGAAGACGTTACATACTACCGCGAGACCTGGCAGCGCGACCGTCTCGCATGGATCGGGCACGAGTCACTCCCAACAACGTGGCGGGAGCGGTATCGGACGCTGGTCGAGAAGTTCGGTGAGCCGGAACATCCGGAATTTCCCGTTTACAGCGAAGGCGTTTGGGTCGGCCCGTCTTCCCCGAAAACGAAAGAGGAACTCACAGCGATGTCCGTTCAAGACATCGTGGAGTTTCTGAAAAGGTGGACGCCTTCTAAAGGCAGCTTTGGGGAACCGTCTCCGGAAGGCTTGGGGCGTGTGCTGGCGTCGGTTGTAGCTGAAGATCCAACTCGTTTCGCCTCGGCGGCAGTAAGCTACCGGGAGCTGGATCCGACCTAGGTGCGTGCGCTGCTGTCGGGCCTTCGTGAGAGCCTTAAGCAAAAACAAACGGCTTTTAAATGGTCGCCCATCCTCCAGCTTTGCCAATGGGTAGTGGAATAACCCCGCGAGATTCCCAATCGGCAGGTGAGCAAGTTCGACGCTGATCCGGATTGGGGCTGGACACGCAAGGCGATAGCGGATCTTCTCTCTGCAGGATTCGAAGGCGGCGAGGGTACAATTCCCTTCGATCTGCGAGACAAGGTCTGGAGCATCCTGAAGCCGCTGACAGACGATCCTGACCCGACGCCGGAATACGAGGAAAAGTACGGCGGCACCAACATGGACCCGGCTACCCTCTCGATCAATACTACACGTGGCGAGGCCATGCATGCTGTCATCCGGTATGCACTTTGGATTAGGCGCCATCTCGAAAAGGGAGAATCCGCGCCAGAGCGCCTTCAGCGTGGTTTTGAGGATATGCCAGAGGTGCGTGAGGTACTCGACGCCCACCTCGATGTACGAAATGAGCCATCGCTGGCCATTCGGGCTGTTTATGGCCAGTGGTTCCCTTGGCTCGTGCTGCTTGACCCCGAATGGGCTCGGAACAATGCTGCCCGGATATTTCCTCTCGATGAACAGCAGCAAGCCTTCTTTGACGCTGCTTGGACCACCTATGTGACGTTCTGCAGGCCGTATGACAATGTCTTTGATGTGATCCGCGAGCAATACCGCCATGCAGTGGGGCGGATCGGCTCTCGTCGTGCCGATACCCGGGGGATCGCTGACCCGGACGAGAATCTTGCGGAGCACTTCATGGAGCTCTACTGGCGTGGCACATTGGGCCTCGACGATCCACTCCTCGATGCTCTTTGGAAAAACGCGCCCGATGACTTGCGCGCCCATGCGCTCGACTTCGTTGGACGCTCCTTGCACAACACGTCGGATCCAATCCCGATTGACGTGTTGGAACGATTGAAAACGCTCTGGGATCGTCGGCTGGCAGAGGCCAAGAAGGCTCCTACGGCACACCAGCAGGAGGTGGCCGCTTTTGGATGGTGGTTCGTTTCGGGCAAGTTCGATCCAGCCTGGGCGATCAAGCATTTGGGCGAAGCCCTGAGTATTGCTGGAAAAGTAGAGCCGGACTATATCGTGGTCGAAAAACTGGCGGAGATCGCAAAACAACATCCTCCAGAGGCGGTGCAGTGTCTCAAGATGATCGTTGAGGGGGACCAGAAAGGCTGGGGTATTCACACTTGGCGCGAGCATGCACGGGCGATCCTAGCTGTTGCGCTTAAAGATTCCAGCGCACGGAGCCAAGCGGAAAGCCTGATTCAATATCTTGGAAGGCGCGGTCATCTCGATTTTCGCGACCTTCTTCAGTGAGAATATCGCCGTCGCGTCCGACGCGCTCCCCAACGCCTCCTTCATCGCCTTTACCGGCATAGCGCTGGAGCTCGCTGACCGCAACACCCGCGCCGCCTTCAGCGACTACTCCGCAGCTTTTAATCCGCGAGCTTTTCGGGCGGTCAAATCTTGGCGAGGGAGCACTAAAGACAGAAGACATAGACATTTGTTGTTTTTACTTGTTACAAGCGGCTGCTTTTTTGGGCATCGCACATTCGCCGGCTTCAGCGTGCTTTCGATTCGTTGAGTGTGCATCCGACAATGCCTTTGGAAATAAAAATCCACTAACCCGACCGCCGTGCCTTGGACGAGGCGGTGTTCGACGCCTTGGGCTTGACGGCGGGCGAGCGGGAGGCGGTGGTGGAGCTGGTCCGCGCGCGGCTAGAGAAGGCGAGGAGTGGGTGATAAACTAAGAAAGGCGAGGTGATTCGCAATGAAGCAGACCTTGATTTTAGAAATCCCCGATGACGTCTATCAAGCGCTGCAGAAAGAAGCTGCTCAGTCCGGCAAATCTCTGGAGCAGATGGCCCTCGACTGGCGTGGCCATGGGCGATCGGAGACGCCAGCCGGTGATTTTGGAGCGAGCGACCTGGTGGAGAACGCACTCGCCGTCATCGCAGCGAGTGGAGCGCAAAACGTGGTCCCGGTGGCGCTGTCCCACGCGGGTTGGGTAGCCATCGAACTTCGCCGTCGTTTAGGTGCACGTATTCCCAAACTGGTGTTGCTGGACTGGATCATCTTGGATGCGCCTCCACCTTTCCTTGGAGCGCTCCAGTCACTGCAAGACTCGACGCAGTGGCAACACACGCGCGAGCAACTCTTTGGTATGTGGCTCGAGGGAGTGGACAGTGCCGAGTTGACCCGGTTCATTTGCGAGGATATGGGCTCGTACCCCTTTGCGATGTGGGCACGGGCGGGATGCGAAATTGTCGCGGCCTACACTGAGGCTGGCAGCCCCCTTAGGGCGCTGGCGACCCTGGACCCTCCCGTACCCGTGCTGCATCTGTACGCCCAGCCGGACGATCA
>PSKW01000013.1:0-71754 GCA_040289265.1 Gemmataceae bacterium | reverse complement strand
TGGCTTTTCAGGTTCTTTGGGCGGTTCGGGCTTCTTTGGTTGTTCTGGCTGCTTTTCCTCGACCTTTCCCTGTGGAGGTTTTGCTGGAGCAGGCGGGGCCGGCGGCTTGGCTGGAGTAGTGGGCGGCTTGCATCCGCCAACGACCAAGGAGCCTGCCAAGACTACCGCTAGAAGCCTTTTCATCGGTGCACACCATCCTTTCCTCAGTACGACCCCTTGCGTTTGCCTCACGCGACTTCCGTTCCCGCAGGGGCCATGCGGGAAAACCTTTTCATGAATGCAAAAGTTATTGATCGGACTGCTCAATGTCAAACAAATTTCGCCCGGCGGGCCAATTTTTTTCAGCGCCTGTGGCAAATTCTGCGGAGTAACGCTGTGTCTCAGTCGGTCAACCACGCTCTGGCGGCAGGCGGCTAATTTTCAGACTTGCAACAAGCCGTAGGCAATCAAGGACTTACGGATGCGCTCCTCTCCCTGGCTATCGAGGGGGCAAAGGGGCAAGCGCATTTCACCGTTGCTACGGCCCAGGAGTTTCATGGCGGTTTTGACCGGTATCGGATTGGTGGCGACGCCCAGCAAATCGCGGCACAGCGGGAAGAGCTTGCGGTGCCAATGCAAGGCTTGGACGAAATCGCCACGTTCAAAGGCGGTCAGCAAAGCCTTCATATCGCGAGGTACAAGATTTCCTACCACGGACACGACCCCGCGACCACCCAGACTGAGTATCGGCAGGGTCAGGCTATCGTCGCCGCTGAGGATCGTAAGGTTGCAAGAGCATGCGATCTGCGAGACCTGGTCCATATTGGCACTGGCCTCCTTGATCGCTACGATCTGGGGGATTTCCGCGAGACGCACTATAGTTTCGGGCAAAATGTTGGATCCGGTGCGCCCGGGGATGTTGTAAAGGACAATAGGGATATCCACCGCATCTGCGACCGCAGCAAAATGCCGGTAGTATCCTTCCTGAGTGGGCTTGTTGTAATAGGGACCGACCATGAGGGCGCCGTCGGCTCCTGCGCGCT
Organism: Gemmataceae bacterium; assembly: GCA_040289265.1. Classification (GTDB taxonomy): domain Bacteria; phylum Planctomycetota; class Planctomycetia; order Gemmatales; family HRBIN36; genus PSKW01. The sequence continues at coordinate 70,732 of PSKW01000013.1, read as the reverse complement.
TGGCGAAGCGTGTCAGTCGGATGGCCTCGTGTGTGCTGTTCGAGCCTGTACCGGCCATGATTTTGATCCGGCCCGCTGCGCGCTCCACGACCTCAGCGATGACCCGTTCATGTTCTTCATGGGTCAACGTCGGCGCTTCTCCGGTGGTTCCCACCGGCGCCAAGCAATCGGTGCCCTGCTCGATATGCCAGTCTACGATGCGTCGTAATTCTTGATAATCCACAGCGCCTTGCTGGAAGGGGGTGATGATCGCCACAGTCAGACCCGCGAACTTTTCCCCTTTGGTAGCCATGCTGCTCCCTCCTCGATTGCCTTCCGGGACCCACGATCAACAGACTACCTATTTTGCCGCCTGACGCAAGAGTGCGCATCGAAAAAAGTGCGTCGGGCGGTGGTTAAAGCTGGATTCGGCACGCGTAAGATGGGGTCCTCGAGTATAATGGATGCAAAAGACGATGGGTTGTAGGGTAGGCGGGGTATCTCGAATGTGTGCGGTTATCAGCGGCAGACGGTGGCTGGTCGGCGCTACGTTGCTTTGGGCTGCGTGGTTCGGCACAGTCGGTGTGGATGCTGTCGCCGACGCACCTGTACAAAGTTCGGTCACTCGTGGGCAGGTGCTCTTCGAGCCCGTCGAGGATCCGCGCACGATCCCAGCGCCCTATAGGCTGGATCGGCACAAGTTCACTTATGAGTTACGACCGCTGCGTCGGCTGGAGGCCTCGCGCGTAACCGTGTACGAGCTCCGCTATCCCTCCCCGGTCGTGTCCCCCTACCCAGAAAACAACACGGTTTATGCCGAGTATTACCGTCCCGACGGGCTTGGCCCTTTTCCTGCGGTAATCGTTCTGGACATCCTCGGAGGAGATCAGACGCTTTCGCGTGTGCAGTCAACGATCTTGGCCCAGCGGGGTATTGCCGCTTTGTTCATGCAAATGGCCTACTACGGTCCGCGGCGGCCTGCGCAGGGTCGGGTCCGACTGCTCATGCCCAATATCGAACACTCGGTGCAAGCGGTGCGGCAGACGGTGCTCGACGTGCGTCGGGCAGCCGCCTGGCTGGCGACGCAGCCGGAAGTGGACAAGGACCGTCTGGGCTTGATGGGAACGAGTTTGGGGAGCATCATCGGATCGTTAGCGGCCGAAATGGAGCCGCGCGTGCGGCGGGTCGCCATCTTACTGGGAGGGGGAGGTATTGTCGAAACCCTCTACGATGACCCGCGCAGCCGCCCCTTTATGCAGCTGCTGGATGTTCTGGGAGTCGAGCGCGACAGCGTGGTGCAAAAAATCCGCACCGTGGATCCCTTGACCTATGCCGATCGGCTTCGCGACCGCAAAGTATTGATGCTCGCGGGTAAACGTGACGACATCGTTCCGCCCAAGGCAACGGAAAGGCTGTGGGAAGGTGCCGGGCGCCCGGAGATCGTGTGGTTCGATTGCACCCATCACGGCGCGGTCCTTTACTTTTTGCCGGCGATGCTGAAGATCGTGGCCTTTTTCTCAGCGCCTCAGTAAAGTCATACTCGCCGTATCCGAAGTGGGAGACCGAAGTAAACCCGAGGAGACGGGTCTGCCATGCACTCCGAGCGTCGGGAGTATTTGTGTCACCTGAGCCAGAGGAAGATCGCACCGCCTGCGGTACACGGGCAGGAACGGGCTGCCGATCTGATCGAGCGCGTTTTTTTATCGTACAACGCCGGACGATTGCGCGAAGCCTGCCACCTGTTCGTCCACAAAATGCTCGCCGAGGATGTGGTGGTCGGTCTGTCGCTGAGCGGAGCGCTCACGCCTGCAGGTCTGGGCATGTCCTGTCTGGTCCCCTTGATCGAGCACGGCTTCGTGGATTGGATCGTGAGCACCGGGGCCAATCTGTACCACGATACCCATTTCGCACTCGGTCAGGAGTTGCATCAGTCCCGCCCTGGGCTGGACGACCTGCTGTTGCGCGAACACGGCATCGTGCGCATTTATGACATCGTCTTCGACTACACCAACTTGCTGGAGACCGATCGTTTTTACCGCACTTTGTGTGCCGGCGAAGCCTTCCAGCGCACGATGAGTACTGCCGAGCTGCATTACCTCGTCGGCAAGTATCTGGCGGAAATCGAAGAGCAGTCCGGTCGGCGGAGGGTGAGTCTGCTGGCGGCAGCATATCGCAATGCCGTGCCGATTTTTGCCAGTTCGCCGGGGGATAGCTCCATCGGTATGAATCTCGCCCGGTTGCAGCTGGAAGGGTGCGGGCTGTTTCTGGACCCGCTGCGGGATGTCAATCAGTCCGCGGCTATCGTGTATTCTGCGAAGAGGCACGGCCATAGCGGCGTGCTGATTCTGGGGGGAGGATCGCCCAAAAATTTCTTGTTGCAAACGGAGCCGCAGATCCAGGAAGTGCTGGAGTTGGAAGAGAGTGGGCACGACTATTTCTTGCAGATAACCGATGCCAGACCCGATACAGGCGGTTTGTCCGGGGCCACACCTACGGAAGCAGTGACGTGGGGCAAAGTAGATCCACGTCAGCTTCCCAATGCGGTGATTTGTTATCTAGATACCACGGTAGCTTTGCCGCTCTTGACGGCCTACGCGCTGGCACAACGCGCGGCCCGGCCATGCCGCCGACTCATGGAACGACTGCCGGAGTTGACAGCGCAGCTGCAGCTAGCCTTTCGGGCCAACCGCAAAGAGGCGTGATCCTCGTGCGGTCGGTGTCCCGTCGAGGATCGCGGACTGCGTCGGCCGTCATTTTTTGGAGCGCACGGCCGTTTCTTGAGGCCTGGCGTTGCTGGTTTCGGACGCGGCAGCTTCGGGCAAAAGCCCGCGCTTTTGCAAGATTTTCTGGGTCAATTCCTCGAGCAGCGCCGGGTTGTCGCGGAGGTAGGAGCGGGCATTCTCCCGTCCTTGGCCGAGGCGGACATTGCCGTAGCTGAGCCAGGCACCGGTCTTTTCCACCAGCTTGTCCTCGAGAGCCAGGTCGAGGATGTCCCCCTCGCGATTGATACCGTGATCGTGGAGGAGGTCGAACTCGGCGCTTTTGAAAGGCGGAGCCACTTTATTTTTGACCACTTTGGCGCGAATGCGCGAGCCGATGGTTTCCTCGCCTTCTTTGATGGTGTTGACCTTGCGCACCTCCAAACGCACGGAGCTGTAAAACTTGAGTGCCAGCCCGCCGGAAGTCGTCTCGGGATTGCCGAACATCACGCCGATCTTTTGCCGGATCTGGTTGATGAAGATCATGCAGGTGCGCGTGCGGGCGATGATGGGATTGAGGATGCGTAGCGCCTGGCTCATGAGCCGTGCCTGCAGGCCGACATACTGCTCGCCGATCTCGCCTTCGACTTCGGCTTTGGGTACCAGAGCGGCGACACTGTCCACGACGATGATATCAACGGCATTGGACTTGACGAGCATTTCAGCGATTTTCAGGGCTTCTTCGCCGTGCGAGGGCTGACTGACCAGCAGCGCTTCGAGGTCCACGCCGACGCGCTTGGCCCAGCCCGGGTCCAGAGCATGCTCGGCATCTATGAAAGCGGCAACGCCCCCTTGTTTCTGCGCATTGGCGACGGCATGCAAAGCGATCGTGGTCTTGCCGCTCGATTCCGGACCGAAGATTTCGATGATCCGTCCGCGCGGCAGACCGCGACCGCCCAGGGCGATGTCTAGGCTCAAAGCGCCTGTGGAAATACCGGGCACATCGGCGACCGCTTTTTCTCCCAATTGCATGATGGCACCCTTGCCGAATTGTTTTTCGATTTGGCCGAGCGCCAACTTCAGTTCGCGGTTGTCGAGCGCGCTGGGACTGTTTTCAGCCATGGTCGAGACTCCTTGTTCGGAAATAGTCCATTGCACCGATACTGTACACATGTCAATATAGCGGCCAGCGTCCTGCCCTGCAAGACCGGGCGGCTACCAGGGTTATCGGTCCGGCCAGCCTGGCTCGGTGTGCACCGTCGGCTCGGCTAACCGCTGCAGCTCGGCGATGTCTGTCAGCACCCGTCGGACCGCTTCCAGGCCTTCGTGGATTTCCACGACGATAGTCGCCGACCATTGACCTCCGGGCGGCAGCGTGACGAGGCGTCCTTTCTCTCGCTCCACGGCCTTGAAATTAGGCAGATTCAAAGCCGGCTCCAAACCGGTGACATATCCGTCTCGGAGTGCGCCGGTGTTTTTCCAGAGTACGAAATAGGGCAACTCGCGCTTGTTGAAGCGCAGGCTTACGCCGCGGTCCGCGGCTGCGTTGTGGAGGAGCACCAAAGTGTCGCCGCTGGGACGACACAGAAGGTCGAAAAAGTACACTTCTTCGGCAAATCCCGGCGTCGGCCCTTGGTAGCGATCGTAGCGGTGTATACCGGGCAGTGCCTGTCGGTCGCGCGCGGCAATCAGCGCCACCGGTGCCACAAAACGGCTGCCTTCTTCCAGCAGGGGAGGGCCGAACTGGCAGTGGTACAGCATCTCCAAGTCGGCAGGCGCCGAGCGCAGGTTTTGCACGCGATCGCGTAGCAACACACGCGGACTGCCTGGCTGGGTAACGATTTCGCTGATGAGTCGTAAGTGATCGAAAAAGAGAGTCACTTCGTCTACGTGTCCGATCACCCGCAGCTCGGGTGCGGCACCGCCGACCACTTGCACTTCCAGGTAATGGGCAGGCAGATTGGCGATCCGGCCGTGCAAGGTGAGGAATTCGCCTGTCTGAGGATCGGTACCAGGCGGCCCGTGCGAATGCAAACCACAGCGGCAAATCCATTCGTCGAAGCCGTCCAGCCAGCCCAGTCCGTGACGGTCCGTCAGCGAGACGTAGGCGGGATGTACCGGCCCTGCTACAGGCGCTTGCCACTCCAAGGGCCAGTCGCGGTAACGGCCGCGCCACAAACCCATGCCCCGGGTCGCCAGCACGCTGAAAGCCATCGAACCGTTGTCTACCTCGACGATGTCTACGCCGTCGCGACGGCCTCCCAACAGTCGGCGCTTGCTGATCTTCCAGGTGCCCGGGGGTAGATCGGCAGACCCGCCGGCTATTTCCCAGCGCTCCACATAGATGTCTCGAGCGACATCGGTCAGGACCCAGGAACGGGCCGTATTGTCGGACATAAGCGCTCTCCTGTCACATCGCTTTGCGTCATCCTTAGGGCCATGGACTGCGTACCCCCCGTCGGGGGCGCCGGGACCGGTTCACCCGATGCATCAGTGGGCGAACGCATCGGCTCACCGACACTTGGCCTTTTCCTCTCGCGCCTGGCGCAGGAGCCGCATGTATTCGCGCATCCAGGCATAGTTGTCGTGCCAGGTGCGCGCTGTGACCAGATTGTCGGCGACCACCACAGGCTCGTCCACGAACACGGCGCCACACACTTCGGCATCGAAACGGCATTTGGGCACGGTAGTGATCCGACGACCGGCAATGACACCTGCCCGGGCGACGATTTCGATGCCGTGGCATACGCTGGCCACCGGCAAGCGGTGGCCGAAGAAATACCGCACGATCCGCAGTAAATCTTCGTCGTAGCGCAGGTACTCCGGCGCACGTCCGCCCGGCAAAACCAGCCCGAGGTACTCGTGTGGCTGCACGTCGCGAAAGGCCACGTCGGCCGACAAACGGTATCCGGGCGATTCTACCGTAATATCCCAATCAGGATGCCGGTCATGTTGCACCAGGTGGTAGACACGTTTCTCAGGTCCACCGACCACCACTTGGAAATCTTCTTCACGGATGCGATGGATGGGATAAAGCGTATCGAAAACTTCGGCAGCGTCGCCGATCGCTATCAGGACGCGCTCCATAGACGTTTCCTTTCAACTGGCTCGCTCCGATATCGCTGAGTTTGCCATGCTTGGGCGCTGTCGGTCGGAGCGAGGTTTTTGTCGGCCTGGTGCTTTGTCTTATCCCGCTCCTTTTTGGCAGATCTCGCGCACGATGCGGGCGTTTTCGGCCACCTGGTCGCCGAACTGGTTGTACATCCCGACGATCGCCGCATCGGTGGGCTTGATCTGCGCAAAGGCCTCCTCGAAGCAGCGCCGCACTTCGGCGGGACTGCCGATCCGGCGTCCTGCTGCCAAGACTTTGTAAATCAGGCACGGCTTGCGGGTGGCACGGATCACACGATACATGCGCGGCGGATCCGAGGGGAGATAGATCTCGCCCAGAGGCAAATCAGGACCGAGGATTTTTTGCAATTCCTCACGCGGCCTCGTCAGGTAATAAAGGCAGCACATGTAATAATCAACGTCCCAGGCTTTCTCTTCGCACAACTCGATCAATGCCGGGTTGTGAGCGGACAGGCCGACCAACACCCCTTGGTCACGAATCCGTTTGAGCAGGTCTACGAGCACGTTGAGCTTGTTCTGCCTGTGCAATCGTTCCGCCAGATGGCCGTGCGGGGCGATGCCGATGGGTTTATGACGTGCCGCATCGGCGATGCATTCGGGTTTTTCGTCCCAATCCGGCTTGCCCAGGCACAACCAGTGAAAAGACACACCTGCCTGGCGTACGCGTTCGACGTCCTCGAGTGTGCGCGGCGCGTAGCTGTTTTGCCAGGTATTGATCCCTTGCTGCACTGCGTGACGGACCAGCTCGACCACACGCTCGGGCGTGTGCCAGGCGATTTGATGCTGGCTCAGCAGCCGGTTGAAATGGGAATACCCATAGATCGGGTTACCCCCCAGGATGAGCCGGGAAACACGGTGCGATCCCAAGGGAATGGTCGGCAGGGGCGGCACAGACTCGGCAGCCCCCTGTGCCCAGCCCGTCAGACTGCCCACGGCGCCCCAAGCCGTCGCCTGCTGCAAGAATTCGCGCCGCGACGCCCTCGGCTGCGTGTCGTCTCGGTTTTCACGTCGCTCGTGTGGGTACATGGCTAAGGTCTCCTGGCATTTTTGTCGCTCGCTTCCTCGGGTCCCGTGGCCAGATCCCTGGCCTATTCGCAGGATAAACAGAAGCTGTTGACTTTTCCAGAGGCTGATTGCGCATATGGAGCCGACACCGAACATCGTCGTTGAATTGCTGGGCACCGTGCGCCGACGGGCCGGCCTTGCTCGTGTTCCGATTCGGGCAGATACGCTGGGCCAGGCGCTGCTTCAGGTGCAGGCACAGTGTCCCGGCTTGACCGACCTGTGTCGGCCCGATGGCCGGCCGCAGCCTCATGTGTTGGTCAATATAAACGGGCTGCAGTGGGTGGGCGAGCCGGATCATGTGCTGCGTCCAGGCGATGTAGTACTGGTCATGCATGCCGATGCGGGGGGCTGACCGGCACTGGGCCATGCACGACGTGCGTCAGCCTGTCTGTCGGTCCAATAGCACGGGGACGTGAGCGGATGCGCTCGCTTGTGCAAGGACCTCGACGCCGACCAGAGTGATGTATGTCTTCTCTGCGGTTCGACTGCACGACCAACGACTGGGTGATCTTCGCTCCGGAGCGGGCGCGCAGGCCGCACGAATATCGTGGCTTGTGCCCACCGGTGGACGAGAGTGAATCGGGCCTATGTCCTTTTTGTCCGGGCAACGAGTATTTGACGGGCAAAGAGATCTATGCCGTCCGTGGTATCAATCCCGATCCGTCGCGGTGGCTGGTGCGCGTCATTCCCAATAAATTCCCTGCTTTGCGCATCGAGGATCAGCCGGAGCGCTTCGAAGACGGACCCCTTTTCCGGCACATGGGCGGGTGCGGTGCCCACGAAGTGATCATCGAATCACCCGATCACGAGCGGACACTGGCACAGCAGCCGGTCGAACACATCGAAAGGCTGATCGGCGTGTTGCATTTTCGCTTTGTGGATTTGCTGCGCGATGGGCGCTTCCAGACGATCGTGATTTTCAAAAACCACGGGGAGCGCGCCGGCACTTCTCTGCGCCACCCGCATTGGCAGCTGATCGCCACGCCGGTAGTCCCACGGCTGCTGCGCCTCAAACACCAGGTGGCAACCGATTATTTCGACCTCACCGGCCGTTGTGTGTACTGTCAAATGCTGGCCGACGAGTTGGCCTTCGGCAAGCGGGTCGTGGCCGAAAACAATCATTTCGCCGCCGTCTGCCCGTATGCTTCGCATGTCCCTTTCGAGATGTGGATAATGCCGAAGACGCACCGCTCGTCCTTTGCGGACATAACCGACCAGGAGCGTCGTTCCCTGGCTGAGTTGCTGGGCAGTGTGTTGCGCAAATTGCACGTGGCTCTGGAGAACCCGCATTACAACTTGACCATTGACACTGCTTCCCGAGGCGACGAAGACAAGCGCTATTTCCTGTGGCATATACGGATTTTGCCTCGGTTGACGACGCCGGCTGGCTTCGAACTGGGCAGTGGCATGAGTATCAATCTCGTGCTCCCCGAGGAAGCAGCGGCTTATCTGCGGGACACGCCTGAGGACTCCGCCACGTGAACCGACCACGAGACCCTGGCGCATAAGGCCGAGTCGAAAGGTCACCAGCTCTGAGACCCGCCCGCAGGTCAATTGCGACTGAAGCCCACTAGCAGATCTGCTCCGAGCACCGGTTCTCTCGGCCCAGCGGGAGCTGGCAGCGATTCTTCCAGCAAGGTCACTAGCAGCTCCGCTCGCTGCACCGGGTCGCTTTGCTCGAGTAGCGCCAGTTTCTTTTCCGCAGGCAACGGTAAGACGAAACCGAGTAGGTCCACTAAGTCGCCCAGGGGCAAGTCGTCTTGCAGGATTTGTTGTAGCTGCCGCCGGGCGGTTCGATTGCACAGCAAACGTTCGTCCAAAAGCCGTTCGATGCGCCGATGCATGGGTGTCGGCGGCGGGATCGTCGTGTCCGCCACCACACTGGTCTGAGCCATGCGATACAGATAGGGAGAGGTGATCTCTCGCTCGATGCGCACCCGACACAGACCGCGTACTACCAAAAAATAGCGACCGTCGGGAATCTGCTGGTGGACGATGATGCGCGCCAAACAGCCGATCCGACTGATCGGCGGGTAACCCAGCGTGGCAAAGCTTTCCCGCGGGCGTAAGGTCACCAAACAAAGCAAATGGTCGTCGGCTAGGGCATGCGCCGTCATTTGCCGGTAGCGTGGCTCGAAGATGTGCAGCGGCTGTACCGCGCGCGGCAAAAGCACATAATCCGACAACGGGAAAAGCCTCACAACTCCAGTAAACGAACTGGGCACCGCGTTATCCTGGTCCATGTGTCGCTCCTGTCGAGACGAAGCCGTCGGCAGTTGGCGCAGCCGCGCTCGCCTATATCAATTATCGGTCTTCTTCCAAATATAACTCTGGGTTCTCGGGCCACTGCACCGGCGCCGGATCCAGCACAATGCGGGGCGGCTCGGGGCTGCCGGTTGATGCTTCAGCCTGCGCAAAAACCTTTTCCATCTGGCCCCAGAACGCCTCCACGTCTAGGCCCAGATAGCGCGGCATGTAGGGTGCCATGTACTGGCGCGCTGAACAGAACAAACGCCTTGCCCCATTCCAGTTTCCGTTGCCAAGATGGAGCAGGGCTACTGCCGCCTGGATCAAACCCTGGTAAAACTTGCGCACCGGCGCCGCGCTCGCTGCCCAGAGCGCTTCCCACACCTCGTGCGCTTCGAAATAATCCCCCTGGTTGAAAAAGATTATCCCCGCCAGATAGCGCGGGTCGTATCTCCCCCCGGCTTCAGGTTCGCGAGTCATAATCAATTCTACGCACCCTGTCGAGAGGACGGCATATGCCACACGGGCTGCTCATGCCCGGGTCCATCGAGGATGCCATCCGCTTGGCCCGGCGGGCTCCGGAATCGGTCTACGGGTGCAGCCGCTGATACTACCCGACTTATTGATCTTGGCAAGAGTATCGGCTACAATCGGGCGCTAGGAGAAAGCCCAAAGCAGCTCACGCGTAGAGCGGACATACGATTGCCGCCGGGGGCCAGGCCCGATGGCCTTTGATATCCGAACTCGGATCGAAGAGTGGCGCGCTCATCTCGTAGATACGAGCAAGCGCAATCGGCTGATCCACTTTACGGCAGGTCGGACCGGCGGACTGTGGTTGCTACACCCCGAGCCGGCAAAAATGTGGGACCGGCTGATCGTCCGCGAAGAGACCCTTACCTTCGTTTGGAAACGGGACCTGCTCGGTTTGCCGCGCGCCTGCGAAAAGGAGCGCGAGCCCAGCACTGCCGCCGATTGGCTCGCTACCGAGGACGCCGCCGGGAACGGAGAATCGGTCTCTCTGGAACAGTGTTTGCAGTGTCCGCGTCTGAAAGACAGTCACCTTCTGACGGAACTGTCGGACGGACAGTTGGGCGCGCGCCTGCGCTATGTGCATATGCGTGCCCGCGAATCTTTGTCTGAGCAAGGGATCGTCACGCTCTATGTCGCTTTTGGATTTTTGCACTGGTACGAGTCAACGGACAGTCGCGAGGAGCTATGCTCGCCTCTCTTGTTGATACCCGCGCAGTTGAAGCGGGAGCATGTCGCCGCCCCCTGGAAACTGGCCGTCGAAGAAGGCGAAGTCCTGGTCAATCATTCGCTTGCCGAGCGGCTCAAACACGATTTCAAAATCGAGCTACCGGCCTTGGCAGAGGAAACCTTCGATCGTGAAGATCCTGCATGGCGCACCGAGTACTACCGGCGCGTGCAGGAACGCATCCAGGGAGAAGCGCGCTGGCAGGTGCAGGACCGAGTGGCGCTCGGTATATTCAACTTTCAGAAACTGGTCATGTGGGACGATCTGGGCCGCAATGCAGCGCGCATCGCCGCCCACGATCTATGCCGTGCTATCGCGGGCGATCCCACCGTCACGTTGACCTGTCCGGCGGACTTGCCTCGGGCCGCGGAGTTGGACGACAAAATCCAGCCTGCCGAAGCGTTTCACGTGTTGGATGCTGACAGCAGTCAATTGGAGGCGATCGCGGCAGCGCTCCGTGGCGCCCATGTAGTTCTCGACGGGCCTCCGGGCCTCCCGGCACAGGCAAAAGCCAAACCATCGCCAACATCATTGCCGAATTCCTGGCCGCCGGCAAGACAGTACTGTTCGTCAGCGAAAAAGCGGCCGCTTTGGAGGTGGTCAAGGAGCGGCTCGATCGTTGCCAACTCGGCGACTTCTGCCTGGACTTGCACAGCCACAAAGCCAACAAGCGCGAGGTGATCCAGGAATTGGGCCGCTGTGTACACCTCGCAGCGGAAACGGCGCCCGATACCGGTGCCGATTTGCGCGAACTGGCTCAGATTCGACAGCAACTCAACGCCTATGTGCGGGAATTGCACATGCGGCGTTCGCCGCTAGGAATGTCCGTCTTTCGCATACACGGCGAATTGGCGCGCCTGTCGCGTCTGAGCAGCCGCTCCCATGCTGGCATACCTGCCGTCCTCGAACGCGACCAAGACTACGTGCGCCGCGTCACCGATCTCCTGGGGCAACTTGTCGCTTGCCGTGCGGCGGTCGCCGCTCACGACCGTCATCCCTGGCGTGGGTGCCGGATAGAGGTGGACTCCCCGGCATTGGCCGATGAGATCGAATACCATTTTAGCAGGCTTGCCGAAGCGTGTGAGCGTCTGGAAGAGTTCGCGTCGTCGCTGCCCCAATTGGGTCTGTTGCCGCCGCAGCCGACCTGGCGCGCTTGGTTGACAGCCTGGAACAACGCGCCGCGAGTAATGCGCCTGTGCGCTTGGGTGCAACCGGGGAGCTGGAAAGATGCGTATACCCGAGCCGCAACCTTGAGGCAGGACCTCGAACAGCGCTTGGTAGCGAGAGCGTTCCAGCCCGCGCATGCAGCACTGGTTACCCGCGGCCGCGCCTATCGCTCGTTTTGGTCCCGCTGGCTTCCCAGCTGGTGGCTGTTCAAAACACAGGTCAGGGCTTGGTACAAAGCCGGCTTGCCCCCTACCCACCTTTTGTTGGAAGACCTAGACAAATTGGCCGAATACCACCGCTGCCGCAGTTTTTGCGATCAGTTCGTGGAGAAACACCGCGGCGATTTTCTCGCAGACGCCAGCGGCAAGCCCAGTGCCAAATTGACGCAAGAGTGCTTGCGCACATTGGCCACTATGCACACTGCCGGCGCCGAGGGCGGGCAGATTTTGGAACGCCTCGACGAGTTCGTCCGCACCATGGAGTCAGTGTCCGACTCCTGGCGGTTCGTTACCACCCTTTTCGACGCGAATGCATGCATATCCACTGGGTTGGTGCTGCACGACAGCGATCTGGTGGGCCTGCGCACTTGGTTGCGCCAGCGGGCACAAGACGCCGCGCGGGTGCGCGAGTGGATCGAGTTCGGCCGCTTGCGACGCGAGCTAGCGGCTCTGGGGGTTGCAGGCATCGTCGAGGAGATCTGCGCCGGCCGCTTGCAACTCGAGGAGGCCGCCGATGCCTTCCTGGCGCGCTTTTACACCTTGTGGCTCGCTGCTGTTTACGAAAAGGTTCCAGTTTTGGCTCGATTTCGCGGCACGGCCCACGAGCGCCTGATCGCGCGGTTCCGCCACCTCGATCGCAGCGCAATACGATCGGCGGCCGCGCGCATCCGTCACCGTGTGCTGTGTCGAGCGGATCGGCCGCGTGCGCTCGGCAGCTACATACCCCCGTCGTCGGAATTGGGCATTCTGCTGCGCGAAGTCAACAAAAAACGCCGTCATTTGCCCTTGCGCAAATTGTTCGCCGACATGCCGACCGTGCTGTTGCGGCTGAAACCCTGCCTGATGATGAGCCCTTTGTCGGTGAGTACTTATTTGCAGGCGCCGGAGTTGTCTTTCGACCTGGTGATCTTCGACGAAGCGTCCCAAGTGCGCCCTCACGAGGCGATTTGCGCCATCTATCGGGGGCGCCAGCTGCTGGTCGCCGGCGATCAGCGGCAACTGCCGCCGACAACCTTCTTCGAACGACTGGAGCAGGACGATCCGGATGAAGACGATGCAGCCGCCGGGGGGCTCGGCGACTTCGAAAGCATCCTGGATGTCTGTTGTGCTGTGCATCTGGTGCGCAAGCGGCTGCGCTGGCACTATCGCAGCCGACGCGAGTCCCTCATTGCTTTCGCCAATAAGCACATCTATCAGAACGAGCTCGTCACCTTCCCCAGCGTCCACGACCTGTCGAGCCAGCCTGCAGTCGTTTTCGATTATCTCCCCGACGGGCGCTGGCTGCCAGGACGACAAGGGGGCTTCAATCCGGTCGAAGCGCGGCATACCGCCCAGAAAGTCATCGAGCACTTCCGCAAGCATCCGGACCAGAGCTTGGGCGTCGTCGCCCTCAATATCCATCAGCAAATGCGTATCCTCGACGAATTGGAGCATCTGCGGCGCCACCATCCCGAGTTGGAACCGTTTTTCCAGGAAGATCGCAGCGAGCCTTTCTTCGTCAAAAATCTGGAAAATGTCCAGGGCGACGAACGCGATGTGGTCTTCTTGAGCGTGGCTACGGTCCGGACGACAGCGGGCGCGTGGCCATGCGTTTCGGGCCTCTCAATCGCCCGGGCGGCGAACGTCGCCTGAACGTCGCCATTACCCGCGCACGGCATCGCGTGGTCGTCATCAGTTCGTTGCGCGCTCACGATCTAGATCTGAGTCGTACCGACGCCAGAGGCGTCCACCTGCTGCGTGCCTACTTGGATTATGCAGAGCGGGGCCCCGCGGCGCTGCAGGTCCCCCTCCCCGAAGCCACAGGACAGGGTTTCGACTCCCCGTTCGAACAAGAAGTCTGCGAGGAGTTGCGCCGGATCGGCCTGACGGTTCATCCCCAGGTCGGATGCGGCCCCTACCGCATAGACTTGGGTGTGGTAGATCCTCAGGCCCCCGGCAGGTATCTTCTGGGCGTCGAGTGTGACGGCGCCACCTACCACTCCTCGGCCACAGCTCGCGACCGCGATCGCTTGCGGCAGCAAGTGCTGGAAACGCTCGGCTGGCGTATCTGCCGCGTCTGGTCCACCGACTGGGTGCGCGACCGTCACACCCAAGTGCAACGTATCTTGACCGCTTTGCACCAGGCGCGCACCGAGGCACCGGCGAGCGACGTCGCTGATTCGCCGTATCCTCTCAGCACACCGCAAACGCACTACCGGCCTCCATCCTCGCTTCCACAATCGCTCAGTCTGCCGGGTGCATACGATTCCATTGACGATGTGCCCAGCGCTGTGCTCACCGAGTTGGTGCTCACCACGCTGCGGGACTTCGGAGCGACCCCCACAGACGAACTGATCGCCACAGTTGCTCGTCGGCTCGGTTTCCAACGTACCGGCTCACGGATACACGATCGCCTGGAGCATATCGTCGCTGCACTCGTGCAGTCCGGCCGCATACAACGAAACGCAGACCAGCGGCTACAGGTGAGCCACTCGCACTTGGACTCGACACGCTAAGTAGCGCGGCCTGCTTCCTGTTCTCGGTGGGCATTTCGCCCGGCACTCAATTGGCGGACACCTGCTCCGCATGTCACGACGGCCTGCAACCATGCCCGGCAACATGGATGGCCGACTCGAAAGACAGGCCTCGAGCTTGTGTATCACCCTCGGGAGCGGCGGCCGCCTGTGGACTAGCTCCAGATGGCTCAGCCGGCACTAGATCGCAAAAGGCCCAACGGTCCCGGCGAACCACAGCGCCGCGCTGGAAGCGAACAGGACATCGAAATAACGGCCCATCGTAAACGAACGTATGGAACTCGCCGTTTTCTCCACACCGGTCCACACCTGGCGGCAGGTCGGCAAGCAGCTTGCGATCGTACCATCTCCCCGCAAAACGGGCGTCCAGGATCTGTAAGTCCACACAAACCAAAATCGCCCGAAATCCGGCGGCAAGGAAAGCCTCGGCAAGCCCCTCGCTGGACCGCTGCCAGATCGGGAACAGGGCTTGCCAGCCTGCTCGTTGCAGTAAACGCTCCCGGTAGGCGCGGATGTCGCTCAAGAATATATCGCCGAAGGCCATCATGCGTATCCCTGCGCGGCCTAGTTGCTCCAGAGCCTCTAGCATGGCCGCCTCGTATTGGACATTGGTCGCCTCGGCCGGTATGCGTACTTCGTGAACCGGCAAACCCAGCGACTCCGCTTGTGCCAGCAGTAGCTGCCGACGCACCCCGTGCATACTGATGCGCTCGTAGCCGGCGGTCACCGTAGTGACCAGAGTCGCTACCGAATAGCCGCCGTGCACCAGCGCCTGGAGCGTCAGACTGCTGTCCTTACCGCCGCTCCAGCACAGTGCCACAGGCGTAGCCGATTGTGCCATAAAGCACCTCGTTGGCGCCATGAAACCGTTGTGAGCGTTCCTTGTACCACAAAGTAGTTGTACTGCCCACCGGCCACAGGATCTCCTGCCTTTATCCTGAAGCGCCTACTTTACCTCAGGCTGGGCGATCCTTGCGCCAAATGATCGCAAAAAAGCGATCCAGAGCTAGCAGTAGGGTCATAGAGGGCTACGAAGCACAATTCGATAGATAGGACGACTCAATGTCAATGAGCGGCTGGCTCGTGTGCGCCAAAAGGCCATACGAGGGAGTCGTACGTATGTCGTCGGCCATTGTGACACCTCGCTACACGTGGGCGATGGGTATGTTAATCTTTTACAAAAAACATAGGGAATAGCTAATGTGCTGGAAGTGAGCAGCGAGGCAGACGACCCCGTTTGCCGTCAGCGTTTGCATGCTGCGGCGGAGCGAGACAGCCGAGAGACGACACCGACAGCGCGGAAACGATCCCCCCTTGGACTAGCGTAATAGCGGCGGTAGAGGGCTTCGCAGACCCGTGAGCCGCCACACCGGTAGGCCAACCGCAAGATCAGGTTGGTCAGAACCGTTTGCCAGTACCCGAGGCGTTCGAAGCCCCGTGCCGAAACGACCGCCGGGTAGTCCAGGTAGGCGACGGGACCCAAACGGGCCAGCCGGCGACTGAGTTCGATGTCTTCCATGATGGGCTGGTCAGGAAAACCGCCGCAGCGCTCCAGCAGGTCGCGCCGAAAGAACTGTGCCTGGTCGCCGGACGCAATGCCCCTGTGAGCCCGTCGCCGATCCCACCACTCCACCAAGCGGAAAAAAGGGTTCGGGCTATCGAAGCGATGGCCGAGGCAACCGCCAGGACAAGTCGGATGCGCGCCGAGCCAATGCCGGATGACAGCTAACGCTCCCACGGGTAGAATCATGTCCGCATGCACGACTAGGACGATCTCTTCCTGGAGTTGGGCAACTGCGGCGGCAATTTGGCAACCGCGCCCTTTTCGTGCCGCGACGATCACCTTGGCACCGTAGCCCTCCGCCACAACATGCGTGCCATCGGTCGAGCCACCGTCCGCCACGACGATCTGCACTGCGTCATCGGCCTGCTCTCGGAGCGAGCGAAGCGTTATCGCTAGCTGTTCCTCTTCATTGAGGGTCGGAATCACGACCGCCAAACCGAGCAGCCCGATGGACATGTTTTCTCCTCCCTTCTCCTCTTATTGCGATCGAAGTCGAAATCACAAGCGGCCAAGCGAGCGGGCCGATGGGAGCGAAGGAGAGCGTACCGATCGGGCACACGGCAAGGCAACTTCTGCAGACGATCGAAGCGCAGACAATCGCGAAGTGGATGCGTGCCTCGCCCATCTTACGATGGATTTGGTGTTCGATGTCGTCCAGCGAGTAGTTGTTGCCGTCCACCCTGATGAGCGGGTCTTTCCAAGTATTGTAGCCGCTCAGCTTTGCGGTGTGGTAGCGGATGCTGGCCATCGGGTATTCGGGGAGGATGCCGCGGACCGTCAGGCCGTTGTAGACGTCAGCAGGCCAGTTGCGCTTCCTTGGCCGCCGCCTTGCCCAAGTCCGCGTAGTCATGTCCGTGAGGTACTGATCGAGGGTCTTGATGTCGGCGGGGTTGCCTTTCCGGGTCGGCCCTAGGCAACCGAGTAGTACAAGCCCGTGCACCGGCATGGTCCCCGCACCTGGACCCGACGTCGGCATGATGCTGCCTTCAGTCCCGATCGCGTTCTTAGTCGCATCGGTCGCTGAGTCCTTACAGAGAGCCGCAACGTCCTTGAAACCAGCAGGAGATATAGGTACCCCCACATCCGGAATTGCCTAAGCACCTCGTCCTTGAATCGAGAAACTTTTTAGGTTATATTGCAACTAAGGATCTTTTTAGGATCGGTCATCATTAGTCAGGGGAGTCGAGACCGAACGGACGCAGTTGTGTTTCAGATCTGCAAATCCATGTCGGCACAAGCATACCTGGCTTGACTCGCCGTCATGGGCATTGTGGGAGTACACCAATATGATGCAATCACTTAGGGCTTTCTTGACCGCTATGAAAAATAATCCTCGAAAATTAGCTAAGACTATGACGACAGTACCTGATGTTTGCAACGGATTCCAGTTCGCACAGGATTTTAAGGCCTTGCCACGAGCTAAATCCGACCTCAGTTGTGCGCCTAGGAATGTGATCTGGGAATATTTCCAGAACTACAAGGAAGGCCCCG
Organism: Gemmataceae bacterium; assembly: GCA_040289265.1. GTDB lineage: Bacteria > Planctomycetota > Planctomycetia > Gemmatales > HRBIN36 > PSKW01. The sequence continues at coordinate 53,402 of PSKW01000013.1, read as the reverse complement.
GCATTTTCAAGTGGGAGCACTATTTCGATATTTACCAGCGGCATCTTGCAAAATTCGTAGGCCGAAAGGTAGATGTTTTGGAAATTGGCATCTATAGTGGCGGAAGCCTCAAGATGTGGCGATCATATTTCGGAGAAAAGTGCCACGTCTATGGAGTGGATATCCAGGAAGCATGTAAAGCCTATGAAGATGAACATGTCACTGTTTTTATCGGTGACCAGGCGGATAGGAACTTCTGGCGCACCTTTAAGAGCAACGTTCAGGGCATAGATGTCGTCGTGGATGATGGAGGGCACCGGCCTGAACAACAGCAGATTACTTTAGAAGAACTGTTAGGGCATATTCGTCCGGGGGGAGTATATGTGTGCGAAGATGTTCACGGGGTCTTCAATAACTTCGCGGGTTTCGTAATGGGTTTCGTGCATGCTTTGAACAGTTGCGACTGGGTAGGTGGTCCGATCCTTAGGAGTAGGGTTACGCAGTTTCAATCGGCTATTCATTCGATCCACTTCTATCCTTACGTTATCGTAATTGAGAAGCACTTTGAGTCACCTTCGATGTTTACAGCACCCAAACACGGAACAGAGTGGCAGCCATTTTGAGAATGTAAAGGCCTGACAATAATCTCGTAGCGACTCGGCAGACGAGGATCCTGCTTGAGTATGAACCTTTTTTGCCGCAAGAAAGAGACTTGTGGAAGCAAGGCGAGCAGCCCGAGCGGTCAGAATGACGTGCCAAGTCGAACTTAGTTAGATCCGTTTATTGCTCCCGTGACACATCCCTAAGCTGTTGTGGAGTGTGACGCGTGGATTGGCACAGAGAGTTTGTGTGTCGGGATCTTGAGGCCGGTTCAGGATGGCGGTACAATAAGTGCGAATGTGTGGTGGAAGACAGCCAAACCTGATCATCACACGAGCCGTCCCGTCAGGAGATGGTAGTGCTTGGCTAGAAAGAAGGAGGGGCCGTGCATCGAGTGTATGCCGGGCAAAAGACCTGTGATTGTCCCCCGCATTATTTGAGCTGCCTGTCGCCCAAAGAATGGATCAAGGCCCAGTTAGGCGTCTGGCGCTTCGCCTACGAGAAACGGGACATTCGGGACAAAACCTTACACCCGGCCACCTTTCCCATCGGCCTGGCCAGGCGCGTCATTGAATTGTTTACCCACCGCGGCGAGTTAGTGCTCGATCCGTTTGTGGGAAGTGGAACAACTTTGGTCGCAGCCCAGGATTTGGATCGCAATGCCCTGGGCCTGGACTTGCAGGAGGAGTACATTGCCCTGGCCAGGCGGCGAATCAAGGAGCAGGCGGGATTATTTATTATTGGCGGATGCAGCAGCGTGCCAGTACAGCTGGCTATCTGCGATGATGCTAGGAATGCCGCTGCTTATGTAGAACCGGGATCGCTGAAACTGTTGTTTACCTCGCCCCCCTATGCGAACCTGCTCAATTGTCCGCGAAAAAATAAGAGCCGCCGCAGTGCGGACCGGAAGAACAGTCAATACCTCAAAGTCGAGCAGTACTCGCAGGATCCGCGCGACCTGGGCACTCTGGGGCTGGCGAAATATACCCGCGAGATGCAGCGCATTTTCGCGTCGTTCTTGCCTTTATTTAGCCCGATGGGCCAGTGTGTCATCAATGTGCCGGACATGTGATGGGAAGACGAGCGGATCACACTACACATTTCGCTAGTACAGGCTTTGCGCGAGGTGGGATACGAGTTGCGCAATATAATCATTTGGGACCGCACCAATATCGTCAATCGCATCGGTATTTTCGGCTGGCCGAGCAACTACATTACCATGGGCACAACCTTTGAATATTTATTGCATTTTCGGCCAAAGCGCGGGAAGGAGCCTGGCATTGAATATCAGCATCGTGGTCTGGGACGAAGTCAAGAAACGCATTGGCAACCACCGTGTGTTCGGCTTCAGCAAATTCGTAAAACGCTTGGTTCGTGTTCATAGGTTAAAGAGGTGATCGCGGCGGCTAGTTCGCTCCGCAGCCGAGGCATTTCAGTCAGGTGAGTCCGGAGGGTTCGACGGTGGATTGAGCCCAGGCGGTCACACTTCCTGTTCCGAGTTGAGCCCCAGCTGAATCCCGCGGGCTTTCCTCGGTGCATTTCCCGGCCGTAGCAAGTTATTATAGAGTGTTTTCGTCGGATGCACTTTGGCGATTGTTCTTCGCAGATGTGGTGTTCGCAGTAGTCGCGTTATTGTAAGGAACCTGGCAACAGAAGGTATGCAAATCGCTGGACGGCAGGTAATGAAGCTTTCGGCGGTCGTGGATTCGAGCCGGTGCAAGCACCTCCGGCAACGATAACCTAGGGACAGACCTCTGTGCCTGCCCATCTTATTGTTCGCTGAAGAGCTAATGGGCCACCTGCTCGAACTGGTACTTGGCACCGCTGACGTGAAGCGGCACTCGATCGTTAGATCTGCCTTGCGCGCTCTGCGCATAGGGCACTGAGTACCCCCGGCAGGATTCGAACCTGCGGCCTGCGGTTTAGGAAACCGCTGCTCTGTCCACTGAGCTACGGGGGCGTTCGAGTCATCTGATCGAGTCGGCTTCTGATCTTGACTTATCGTCCCGGCGCATTCCGCCAGGGCAGTGGACGGCAGGGATGGATCAAGTCCTGCCGGTGTCGGTTGCTGTGTCAGCATGATATGTATCCTGTGCCGAGCGGCTGCCGTTGCCCGAGCGCCGACGCAAAACTACATACCACGTGGCGAAAAAGAGCCCGATGGCTACCAGCCCGATGAGGATTTTAATCCAGGGCAGCTCATTGTCGGCGTGGTGTTTGTGCCGCTCGCCTAGCGAGGTTTGGGTTTCTGCCAGCGGCAAACGCAGTTTCTTGCGTATGCGATGGCCGGCGCCGGCATCCACGATCAGAAGGTACTCCCCTGCTGGGAACTCGCCCAAAAAGCATCGGCCTTGGGTATCCGTTCGGCTCTCCACCAGGGGCCGGTTGTCCATGTCCGACAATCGTACGATAGCACGTGCTGCCGGGGTACCGTCTTCGTACGTAACGACGGCGTGTAGTTTTCCCTGGGCCATATCGCAACGGACGACTAATGCGTGGGCCAAGCCGTGACCGCCGGTGACCAAGACCAGTACGGCTGCTAACAGAATTCGCATGGCTTTTATGCGCTCCACGGACATTTCCCCTCGCGATGGATGGCTCAGTCAAATCCAGGCCTGTTTTCCAACGAGCAGACGGCGTTGAGCGCTAGTTAGCATAGCTTTTGCCGAAGCGGCAACAAGAGCGCCGGCACAGCGGGGTAAGCTTCACAGGCGCACGTGCCCATGGCCTAGCACGATGTATTTGTAGGTGGTCAACTCAGCCAAACCGCAGGGACCGCGGGCGTGGAATTTGTCGGTGCTGATACCGATTTCTGCCCCCAGGCCGAATTCGAAGCCGTCGTGGAAACGCGTACTGGCGTTGACCATCACGGCAGCAGAATCCACGCGGCTGGTGAACTCTTGGGCTGCCTGCAGGCTTTGCGTGACGATCGCATCCGTATGGCGGGAGCCGTAGGTGTTGATATGGGCGATCGCCTCGTCGAGCGAATCCACGATTTTGACGGAAATGATCAGGTCCAGATACTCGGCGGCATAATCTTCTTCGGTAGCCTCGCGGGCGTCGGGCACGAGCTGACGGGTGCGCGCACAGCCACGAATTTCCACTGATTGGGCACGCAAAGCGGCGGCGGCTCGCGGCAGGAAAAAGGGGGCTATGGCCTGGTGGACCAGAAGACTCTCGGCAGCATTGCACACGCCTGGCCGCTGGCACTTGGCATTGACCAGGATTTCCAGGGCCATGTCCAAATCGGCATCGGCGTGCACGTAAACATGGCAGTTGCCTTTGTAATGCTTGAGCACGGGCATGCGGGCTTCGGCGACGACACGTCGGATGAGGTCTTCGCCGCCGCGCGGGATGACCAGGTCAATGTATTCGGGCAGTCGCAAAAGGTAGCCGACAGCTTCTCGTTCCGTGCGGTCAACCAATTGGACGGCGTCTGTGGGCAGTCCGGTGTCGTGCAGTGCCTGCTGCATGAGGGTGTGCAGTACGCGATTGGACGCCAGGGCTTCGCTGCCGCCGCGCAAGATGATGGCATTGCCGCTTTTGAGGCTCAAGGCCGCCGCGTCTACTGTGACGTTAGGACGGGATTCGTAGATGAAGAAAATCACGCCCAAGGGTACGGCGACTTTGCAAATGCGCAAGCCGTTGGGGCGCACTTCGCTCGCCAGGACGCGGCCGACAGGATCCGGAAGATGGCGCACTGCTTCCAAGCTGGCGACCAAGGCCTGGATCCGAGCCGGGGTCAACAGCAGCCGATCGCGGAGTGCCGGACTGAGACCCAACTGCTGCGCCTTGTCCAGGTCGAGCCGGTTGGCAGCGAGAATCTCATCCTGCCGCTCGCTGAGGTACCTGGCGCACAGGTGCAACCAGCGGTCCTTGGTATCGCCGCGCGCTTGCGCTAGCCGATAACTGGCCTTGCGCGCTCGTTCCGCGAGCGTGCGGCAATAATCCGCTAGGTCCTTGGGGGTACGTACGTCGGATCCACTCATGGTCCCGCCCGAAAGCAGTCGGCGCCGGATGTCGGCGCTCCCTAAGCAGTGGCTCGGGAGCGCTTGGGGCCTGATCCGCAGCGGTTTTGGCAAAAGCCCAGAGCTTATTGTAGAAGCAGAGGGCCGATTCAGTGCCCGCTCATGCTCATCGCACCAGCTCGCGCGAGTCGGCAGCCAGGGGCACCAATTCGAAGGAAGGCAGCCGTGGCGGTTCCTGCGCCAGCTCGAAACCGGGAGGCAGCTGGATGCGGATCGGCTCTTCCGGCTGAAGACCGGCCGCGTATTTGCGTTGCGTCAGATCTACGAAGGCCAAGATCTGGATGCGTTCTGCCGACGTCGGTCCACGTACCCGCAAAACGATCTTGCCGTCGCGTTCGTTGCGAAACAGGGGGCGGTAGGGGAAACCGGCTGGCAAGAGAAAATGCACCGGGATCTCTTTGAGTTCGTAGACCTTGAGCCGAGGCCGCACGGTGTAACGCACGGCCACATAAGTCGGTTGGACATCGAGGGTGGCGCCGCGGATTTCGCGGAGCACGGGAACACGGACCGGATGAGTGACCCGGAAGGGCTCGTCGAGTTGAGGAGCCGCTGGGACAGCCAGCACGCGTGTGGGGATGTCCTCGAGGATTTCTACGATTTCGGCCGGCCCGCGGACCAAGACCGAAGCTGGCTCGATGAGCACTTCGTCCAGGCGGTCGCCTGCGGTGTGTTGTAGGCGCACCGGCAGCGCCTTTTCCATTACCCGACGCAACACCACGTTTATGCGCGAATCCCTTTCAGCGACCACGGCACGCACGCCCGCAGGCACTTGCAATTCGCGCGGGTCCAGAGTGACCGTCAAGGTGATACGATTCTCGCCGGCACGGTCGTCGGGCACGGTCAACATCTTGCGCAGCCGGATTTGGCCCTCTTGAAGTGATTCCCGCAGCTCGCGGATGCGACTGGGCGGACCCGTGAAATAGACCGGCACCTCGCTGGCATCGCTCAGCTCGACCAGGTATTGATCGGCGGCGGCACCGGTCAGCCGGACCTCCACCGGCACCCGGTAGTTATCCAGGCTCTCTTCCTCCCGGCTGTGGATATACAGCCAGAGCAGAAAGCCCAAGCCCAGTGCAACCAGGAAGGTAACGACCCGCTCGCCCAGCAGGTGCCGGAGCGACTCGGACCATTTTTTGCCGAACTGTGACCAACTCTTGCGCTCGGCTGCGAATGCCGGCGATCTATGACCCGGTTCCGTGCGGATCATGGCTCCCTCATGGGCCGGACTGTCCTGTGTCAGCAGGGTACTTGCCTCAGGCAGCCAAAGCCAGCGGTCCGGAAAGCAAAGCTACCAGTCGGCGCGCTAGCGTTTCTCGGGTCACCGGCTCGAGTCGTCCCTGGACGGCCAAAGAAATACGGCCGGTTTCCTCGCTGACTACGATGACGATGGCATCGGTTTCTTCGCTGAGTCCCAAAGCGGCACGGTGCCGCATGCCGAAATTACCAGCCTCGGCGGCGTCTACCAAGGGCAACTGACAAGCGGCAGCGGCGATGCGGCCGTCGCTGACGATCACGGCACCGTCGTGCAGAGGACTGCGCTTGTTGAAAATAGCCCGTAGCAAACGCGGCGACAGCTCGGCATCCAATCTCTCGCCGGTGTTGATATAGTTGGCCAGATGCACTTCTCGTTGGATGGCGATCAGCGCTCCAGTGAAATCGCGCGACAGCGCCTCCGCTGCTTCGGCCAGTCGGTCCACCATGGGGTCCGGTGCCGAGCGCCCCAAGGCGCGCACCAACGGATACTTGCCGAGCAACAGCAGGCCGCGGCGAAGCTCCGGCTGAAAAACGACCACCAATCCCAAAAGCGTCGTCGCGAGCAGATAATCCAGGACCACGCCCAGTTCGGTGAAACCGAACACGGCGACGACGATCTGCACTACGAGCAGACTGCCCGCCGTCAGGACCCCCAGGCCGCGGATGAGACCGGCCCCGCGTGCCGCTCCGACCAGTCGGAGAAGGACATAAATGATGAGCGTCAACAGCAGGATCTCGACCGCGTCGCGGGCATCGAGCGCCTGGTACAGACTGTTCCACCGTCCGGTCAACTTATCCCTCCGCTCAGGACAGGGCCCGACGGTCATCCTCTGCGCGAATAGCCATCGCGCATGTGCTCATCCATTGCTATCATCGGTCCGAGCGTTCCTGGAGCGTTAAAAACATACGCACAGCCGCGGATACTTCGGCGACATCGTGAACTCGGGCTATTTGCAAAGCGCCACGGCTGAGCGCAAACAGCAACACCCCGATGGTACCGCCCACCCCATGCTCCACCCAACCACTTCGGCCCAGCACTTTGTTGATGAACCCTTTGCGCGATACGCCCAAGCACAGGGGACGGCCCAGGTATGTGAAGCGTTCCAGCGCCGCCAGCAATTGCACATTGTGCTCCGTAGTCTTGCCGAAGCCGATGCCCGGATCAATGGCTATCGCCTCGGGTGATATACCCGCTTCTTGCAATTCTGCCAACCGCGTTTGCAGATAGGCGCGTACCTCGGCGACCACATCGGCATAGTGCGGGTCGAGTTGCATGGTGCGAGGTGTTCCTTGCATATGCATGACGATAACCGCAGCGTCGTAGCGACGGACCACCTCGGGCATGTCCGGATCTCCGGTCAGACCGGTGACATCGTTGACAATCGTCGCCCCGGCTGCCAGTGCCTGACGCGCTACTTCGGCTTTGTACGTGTCTACGGACAAGGGGATGGAGACGTGCCCAGCTAGACCTCGGATGACAGGTAAGACGCGGCGCAGTTCTTCTTCCAAGGGGACCGGATCCGCGCCGGGGCGGGTAGATTCCCCGCCGATATCGAGCAAGTCGGCTCCTGCCTGGGCCAGTTCCAGGGCATGGGCAATGGCTCGTTCGGGATCGAGGTAACGACCGCCGTCCGAAAAGCTGTCGGGAGTGACATTGACCACGCCCATGATCCACGGACGCTGAAAAGTCACAAGTCGTCCTGCGACACGCCAAGTAGGGGTGAATCGCCGGTCAGCCATACTGGTAGCTCCTCGTCGGGTGTACGCCCTGAGCGGACCGCCCAACCCATTGGGTGGCATTGCAAGACCATGGTGCAGACGTATCCTGTGTACCTCCAAAAGTTAACGTCTTGAAGAGGTACAGGGTAGCGCGCAGTTGCCTGGCGTTTTCGACTGACTACAGTAGTCGAGATTACTCTAGCAAGTCGTGGTAGGGTAAGGTGCCCAGGCGCGCAAACGGCGCCGCTCGATCTGCTGCCTGTAGATGCGCGATGTAGCCACTGAGTCGGTGGCGGAAGTCGAGGAGGCGTAGGCGCCTGAAGTCATATGGGTGCTATGGGTTAGGCAGGCAAACTTTACCACGGCGATTCCATCATGTTGACGATGGTGTCTGCGAGCTTGACGATAGCCTCGTGACGGGCGGTGAGAGTAGACTCGCCCAGTTCGGGTATAAAGGTGGCGCTGCGTTGCAGTCGTTGGGGAGCCGCAGGAGCGAGCCGGCTGGCAGGCAAAGGTAACGCGTCAGGGGCCGTGTGTTCCGGTGTATCGAAGGACGAGTCGGCACCGGGCCCCACCACGGGGCGCAAATCGCGCCAGGTTACCTCGACCACCAGGGTGTACTCCCCTTCGCGAATTTCGTTGAGGGGGTTATGAACCAGCACGCGCTTGGGCGCTGCCACGATTTTGCCGATCAATTCAGCATCCGCAGGCCCGTCCTGGACCACCTTCCACGGCGTGCGCATCTCGATACGCTTGATAACTTCTTCAGTCAGTTGGAATTCCAACCCGCGGATAGGCGTTTGATTGCGGAAAATCGGCACCCGCACAGTGCGGATGTCGCACGGGAAAGGCGATCCTACCGTATAACCGCACAAAGTCCAGGGGGCAATGGCTTCACACCCGAGTAGCGGCGCCAAAGCAATCCCGCAAACGTATGCGATGAATCGGTATTTGGGATTCATAAGTCCGTTCCTCGGCGCGTACGCCTCGAAAAACCCTCCTGTGGTGCGGTCTGGATACGTAATAATCGCACTTCCGATCCGGCGGTAGTTATGGTATCGGGGCCAGCGGCTTTTCCGGCGCTGGCACGACGTCGCTGCCCGAGACGGTCGGTAGCCCGGACTGGTCGGTCCAACGCGAGCGGATGCGCTGCCACCAGCGAGCCACGAGCGATGGCTCGGCGCCTGCTTCGATTTTTTCTCGGATGTGCAGCATGCGTTCCGTGGCCCGATCCGCCCAGGTAGTGCCCGGGTAGCGTCGCCGGACAATCTCATAGTAAAAATAGGCCGAACCATAGTGGCCGGTGCGGCGATAGTACTCGGCGATGCGAAAATCTTTTTCAGCTTGTTGGTCATGGATGCGCAGCAAAGTGCTTTCGAGGAACGATTGACGGTCGCGCAACTCGGGATAAGTACGCAAGGCGGTGTCTATCAACTGCCGTGCCTCGGCCAGTTTTCTGCCGTCGTAATCTGGGCCGCCGGTCAATTGGATTTTACTTTGGATAGCCAGTTCCAGGGCATGAGGCGCCAGAGGGGAGCGCGGGAACTGCTCCACCAATAAGCTGTAATACGTGTCGGCATCGAGATAGTTTTCGCGGTAGAAACTGGTGCCGCCGGCCAGAAAAAGGGCCCGATCGGCTAACGGACCTGTCGGGTCCTGAGTATAGACTGCCTCGCAAGCCTTGATGGCGTGCCCTTCCAGGTCGAGGAGAGGCTTGTCCCGGTCGAAATGGACCAACTTGGGCAGAGGCAAACCCCGCTTGCCTTGCCGATACTCGTCCCAGGCGAGCATATCTTCGCGCGTTTCGTTGAGCCAGTAGTCGGCGATATCGAATTGTCGCTGCACGGCCTCGGCGCGGTAACGGGTAGTGGGGAAGTTTTCGAGCAGCTTTTGGTAGGTAGCTCGTGCCGCCGGGTACTTGCGCTGTGCGTATTGCGCTTCTGCCTCCCAAAACAGGCAATCTTCGACGGTATCCAGATCTTTTTCCCGCTCGGCGCGTTTGCACAGCCAGCGGAAAACCTTTTCGGCTCGGTCGTACTGCGCCTGTTGGAACAAGACCCGTGCCGAAGCGAAGTCGCCGCGCAATGTGCCGGGAGGCGGTGCCGGCTCGATTTCCCAGTGTCCGTCGCGGTAAACGCTTTGCTCCGGCGCAGGAGGCAGCTCGACACGCGGTTTTGTGACGGTGTCGGTCAGACGGTCCAGCGTTTGGCAGCCGCCTGCAAAGATCGAGAGCACATACGCTATCCAAAGAGTACAGCGCGCGCCTGTCACGGTTAGGTACCCTCGAGATAAGCCAGCGTGCGCGGCGGCCATCCGAGCAGGTGTGTCTCGTAGTCATTGAAAAAAGCACGCACGGCGCGTTCGACCTCGGCATCGGCCCGCGGCAATCGGTCGCTGGCCAAAGCACGTAGCGCTTCGACCGCCGGCCCCGAAAGCCGCTGCGTTCCCGCGACCTTGCTAGCACAACTCAGGCACACGATCCCACCTCGGGTCGCGCTCGCTGCCGCTTCACGTTCGGCACTTAGGTCTCTGTGGCACACAGCACAAGCAATCAGGTTCGGGGCGAAGCCTGTTTCGCGTAACAACGTCATTTCGAAGCGCATCAGCGTCCAGCCCACAGGTGTGGTCCCCAAGTGACGTAGCGTTGTCAACGCCGCGTCGAAGAGGGCCGGGTGCGCGTCGTAAGGCCGCGTAAAATCGCCCAGGAGCTGGGCCACATGGTAGCCGGCGTACAAGGACGGCAGATGCCGCCACAGGTGCGGAAAGCGTTCCACCAATTGTGCTTCGGTCAGCAAATCCAGGGCTCCCGGCGATTTACGCAGCCAGACGATACTGCAGACACTCAGCAGGTCAAGAGCAGATTCGAAGGCGCCGCGTATGCGACGGCCGCCCTTGGCCAAAGCACGGATCTGCCCCACTTCTCGGGTGAACAACGTCACGATCCGGCTCGTTTCGCTGAAGTCGGTTTTGCGAATAACGAGACCTATCCCTTTTTCTGCAGGCATCTCACGTACTCCCTCAGGCGGCCTCTTGGGTGCCGATCCCAACTCGACCAGGGCGGCAAAACTATCTTGCCCCCTTTGCTTATCCTCCGCACTTTGGGCAGCACATGCCGTTCTCCCTTCGGCGCTCTCGTCGCTTGCGATCATTAAGCTACACATTGCCTCGCGCCGGGTCCTGACGCAGGAGCCATCGGCGCGCACTCTTTATCGCCAGGGGCGTTTTACCGCTCTCGAGAAAAGTGCAAGCATGCTTCTAGACACAGCCCTGAAAAGGGAAACCGTGGTTCACTTGGCGGGGTAAAGATGGTAGAGGACGATCGCGCCTACGGGCAGATGGATGCACGGTTTTTGTGGGTCGGACCGCGCCTCGATAAAGGAGTCACACATGTTCGCGTGGAGATATCGTTTTTTGAACCGGCTATGCGTGCCTGCACTGGTTGTGGCCTTGCTCGCGGCTGTGTCCGCAGCGCAAGCGCAGGTGCTGGTCGTCGGGGCCCGCTCCCTGGACACCTTAGAATCGGCAGCGGCCTACGCCCTGAAAATGGCTGGCCGAGAGAATTTGGCCAAGCAGCTCGAAGGACTACTGGCCGCTTTGACCCAGGGCAAAGGATTGAAGGGCATAGACAAAACGCTCCCCTTGGGGGTGTACGTCCATCTTCCCGCAACCGGCCAGTCGCAGCCGCAGGCGGTTGTTTTCGTGCCCATCAGTGACAGCAAAGCCGTTCTCGAACTTCTGGAAGCGCTCAATCTGTCCCCTCGTAAGGACCGTGACGATTGGTACACCCTCACCAACGATCAGGGCCAGTCGTTTTATTTGCGCTTCCACAGCCGGTATGCCTTGGTAAGTAATTCGCAGCCGGCGCTGGAAAAGCCGGTGGCGGAAGCGAAATTGCGTGCTCTTTTGCCTGCCGATGCGCTGGTGGCAGCCAGCCTCAGGATCGAAGAAATCCCGGTCGCTTTAAAGCAGCAGTTTCTCGAGCAAGTCATCAAAGAGGCGCGGGAGCGCGAAAAGGAAAAGCGTCCCGGAGAGACCCAGGCGCAATACGAGTTGCGCATGCAGACGACCGAGATGGCCCATCGTGTGCTGGAGCGGGTGGTGCACGATACCCGTGCTCTGACCGTGGCTTTGTCTGTGGACGAAAGCCAACATCAGCTGGCACTGCGCGCACTGCTCGAACCGCAGCCGAATACGCCGATGGCGCTGGCGTTGCAGTCCCTGGGAACGCAACCGGCACGTTTTGCGGCTTTGGTGCGCCCCGAGGATCACTTCGGTGCCGTGTTGCATCTGCCGGCGCCGGCACCGCTGCGTCAGGTCCTGGTTCGCGCTGCTCGCGAAGGATTTGCCCAGGGTTTGCAACAAGCCAAAGACGACCAGGATCGGCTATTCCGACAGCACGTGTTCGATGCTATCCTGGCTGCTCTAGATCAGCCGAGCTGGGAGGGGGCGATTTTTCTGACAGCGCCCGGAGCCGATGGAAGCCGCGCAGCAGCGTTGTTGCTGCAGACAGGTCGGGGCCGGCAATGGCAAAGCATTTTCGAGCAATTCGTCGCCAAGCTCCCCGAAGAGATGCGCCGGCTGATCGAGCTCAACGCCGCCAAGGTCGGCAACTTTACTGTGCACGCCATCGAAGTGCGCGAAGGAGCAGACGATCTGCGGCGTATCTTCGGCTCCCCGCGTATTTATCTGATGGTGTCCGACGATACGCTCGGGATCGGAGCTGGCAAAGACCTGATGCGGACTTTGGAAGAGCGCTCGAAAAAATCGAAAACAGCCGCTACGAGGGAGGCAGCCGCTACCGCCTTGGATTTGCGCTTGCGTATGACTGCTTTGGCCGAACTGGAACGACCGGACAAGACCAAACCGGCGGCCAAGGAGATAGCGCGGGAGGTATTCCGCGGGCCGTACGCCGGTCGCGACGAGGTCCGGCTAAGGCTCTTGGTGGGCGAAAAAGTGGAGCTGCGGCTGGACATGGACACGCCGGTGCTGCTGTTTTTGTTCAAAAGCGGTCGTGCCGGGAGTGCGGAGGCCGGTCTGTAGTCCCGGTGCGCTCGGCACCCTGTCTGCATGCTGCCGCTCGATGCTCAGCAGATGTGGCGCATAGCCACGCGCACGACACGAGGCGACTGGCTTGCGAGCACCGGTCGTGGACTCAATCGTTGACCATTTTCGCGGGCTGCTCGATAGCGTGCAGCAGCATCAGCCACAAGGGGCCGTGCGGATCCACCCTTTTTTGTTCGCTGATGACCGCTTGCAACGGCACGTGGGTGAAGGTGTTCTTCCAAATGCCCACGAGCATGTCGGTGCGCCCGCTCATGGCGGCGTGCACGGCATTTTGGGCCAGCAGCAGGCAGAAAACGCTGTCGGTGGGCACCGCGGGCGCGGAGCGGATCATATAGCTGGGGTCTATGTAGCGCACGTTGACCGGTTTGTTGCGTGCTGCAAAGTATTCCTCGATTCGGCGGAGCAGGAAACCGCCGATATCTGCCAGCCGCTGATTGCCGGAAGCGTCTTTACCCAGGCGCGCCACTTCCTCGGGCATCAGGTCTTGGCCGGCGCCCTCGGCGACGGCGATGACGGCGTGGCCGCGCTTTTCCAAGCGTCGTTCCAAGAGGGTGAGCAGTCCGCGCGGGCCGTACAGCTCGAAGCGTACCTCCGGGATGAGGACGAAGTTGACGTCGCCATTGGCGAGAGCGGCCAGGGTGGTGATGTAGCCGGAGAAGCGACCCATCAGTTTGACCAAACCGACGCCGTTGATAGCTCCCTGGGCCTCGGCATGGGCGGCTTTGAGTGCCTGGTCCGCCAGGGAAAAAGCGGTCTCGAAACCGAAGGTTTTCTCGACATAAGGCAAGTCGTTGTCAATGGTTTTCGGTAGGCCGACGACGGCGATGGGCAACCCGGCGCGTCGGGCCGCTTGGGCCAGGGCATGGGCACCTCGTTGCGTCCCGTCGCCGCCTATGGTGAAGAGGATGTCAATGTGCCGATCTCGCAAAAACTGCAGCATGGCCTCGATCGGCTGGTGGCCGCGGGAAGTTCCTAGGAAAGAGCCGCCTTGCTCGTGGATGCGCTCGACGACACCGGGCGTCAGCACGATCGGCTCCGGTCCCCCGGGAACCAATCCGGCATAGCCATAGCGGATGCCCAGTACTTCGCGCACGTGGTATTGAAGATGTAGGCTACGCGTCAGTCCGCGGATGACGTTGTTGATACCAGGGCACAAGCCCCCACAGGTGACAATGGCGGCTCGGGTACGAGTTGGGTCGAAATAAATCCAGCGCCGCGGTCCCGCGACTTCCAGGTTGATTGCGCTGATCTCCATGGGCATCTGGAAATGCTGCGAAGCGAAGCCCGTAGTATCGAAAAGCACGCGTTCCGAGTCGTCCACGAAAAACGTACCGCCTTCTTTTTCCAGGGCTACCAGCGGAGATAGCAGCTTCGCTTCACCGAGCCGTTCGATAGCGAAGTCGGGAGGGCCAGACATGGTTCGTTCCTCGATGGATCCGTTGGGCCATGCGCTAGGCTATCTTATCTTATCTTATTTTGCGGTCCTGCGCCGCGAGACAGGCCGAAAAGCGACGGGCGCAAGCACGACTCAGGCGGCCCGACGTTGGCTCTCCCCCGGAGAAGCCGCATCCGGCTCGTCCTGCCACTGACGGTAGCGGACGGATATTTTTTTGGACACGCCTGACTCTTGCATGGTGATGCCGTACAGCACATCGGCCGCGGCCATGGTGCGCCGCGAATGGGTAACCACGATGAATTGGGATTGGTCGAGGAAGCTGCGCAAGACTTCTGCAAAACGCGCGGTGTTGGCCTCGTCCAGGGCGGCGTCCACTTCGTCCAGGATGCAAAAAGGACTGGGCTTGCTGCGGAATATGGCCAGCAACAAAGCCACGGCAGCCAGGGTTTTTTCGCCGCCGCTGAGCAAAGAGATACTGCGCAGTTCTTTGCCCGGCGGTCGCGCCACGATGTCCACGTCGGTTTCCCAGGGGTGCTCGGCATCGCTGACGACGATGTCGGCCACGCCTCCGCCGAACAGCTTGCGGAAAAGCTCTTGGAAATGCAGGCGCACGGCATCCAGGGTGCGACGGAACAGGTTCCGGCTCTCTTCTTCGAGACGCGCCAGAATCTGCATCAGAGAAGTCCGCGAGTGCATCAGGTCCGCTTTTTGGCTGTCCAGTGCGCCGATACGACGGTCGAGTTCTTCCAGCTCGGCCAAGGCTTCCAAGTTGACATGGCCAAGGCGCGCCAGCTCGTTGCGCAAGCTGGCAGCTTCTTGTTCCAGTGTCCGTAAACCAGCCGGAGGCAGAGGGGGATACTCGGCATCGGCCTGCGCCAAATCCGTAGCGAGATCTTCCCGCACGCGCGCACAGAGTTGATCGAGCTGTTGCTGGTGGGTCGTCACGGAGATGTGCAAGTCGCGCACGGTCGCTTGTTGTTCCGCATAACGCTGCCGGCACCGCTCGTACTCCTGGGCCAAAGCCGTGCGCTGGGAGGCATACTCGTCGAGCCGCTGACGGACGGCGTCGAGACGTTGCTCCAGCGACTCGCGCTGTGCCACGGAGCTACTGAGTGCGTCCACTGTCTCCAAGCATTCGCGATGCTGCTGGTCGTACTGGGACCGGAGGGTGTGCCAGCGGGCTTGGCCGGCGGACCAGTCGCGTGTTTTTTGGCTTTGCACCGTGCGCAGCTGGTCCAGGTGCGATCGTAAGGCATCCCGGCGCGCTGCCAGTGCTGCCAGCTGGACCCGAGCATCCGCCTGCTGTTGGCGGAGGGAAGCTAGCTCCGATGCCAGCTCTTCGGCTTGGGCGTCGAGGCTTGCCAACTCCTGGCGCATCTGGACGACCGATCGGTCGAGCAGGTGCGCTTGTTGTTGCGCGGCTTCGAGCTCGCCGTGGATCGTTTTCAGCTCGTCCGTCAGGCGCCCGAGCTCTTGGGCAGCTTGCTGGACTTCGGCCTGGAGTTGCTGCAACTCCTCGACGGTTCGCTGGCGTTTCCAGTCGTGCGCGGCTGCTTGTGCGCGCGCCTTGTCGAGCTGTGCCTGCAAGCTCCGCTCGGCGTCCTGCAGAGCAATTAGCTTAGTTTGCACTGTTTCGGCTTGCGCCTGCGCCTGCGAGCGTGCCGCGTCGAGGGCCTGCAACGACTTGGACAGTTCGTGCATTTCGCTGTTGCGGCCGAGCACGCCGGGCGATTTGAGCGGGCCGATACCGTATACGCCCTGCTGAGTGACGACGATGCCCGACAGGGTCAGGTAGCTGAACTGCGGGGCGCGGCGACGGAATTCCCGTGCCGCCGCCACAGTCTCCACGAGGACCCAGCCTCCCAGAAGGAGATCGGGCAGGGCCGAGCAATCGTCACGTGCTACTCGTACCAAGCGTGGGGCATGGGCCACGAAGCCTGGCAAAGCCGACAAGTCTTCGAGATCCATCGGTTCGCCGGGTGGCGGCGCCTGCAAGAGCCGGTTGCGGCGCCCAGTGCGTCCGGCAGCAACGACCAGGGACGGCGGGACGAGGGCCAGCAAGAGCACGCGTCCGGACAGCGGCGGATGCCAGGTTTCCACCACCGGGACGAGCCGCTCGACATCACGACATACCAAAGCGCGCGCCAGGTCGCCCAGTGCCAGGTCCAGAAGCGAGGCGTACTCTCCTGGAACGCTCAGCAGAGTTCCCACGGTGCCCAGAATAGTCTCTGCGAGCAGCGGGTCGCCTGCGGCCCGACGACTGAGGATAGCCTGCACGGCCCGGTCCTGGTCGCTGTCGTAGGCCAGTTTTTCCAAAATCTCCAGCCGCGACTGCGTGGCGCCGCGCCGCTGGTCCAGATCGTTCATCCGCCGTTGGATCTCCTCGCGCAGTTCGTGGCATTGGCTTCGTTCCTGAACGAGCTGAGCCAGCTGCTGTTCCAGGCTACTGATCGAGCCGCGCGCGCTCTCCAATCGGGCCATTTCGTCTGCGAGAGCCTGCTGCAGCGCGTTTACAGAATCGTTTAGGGCCGTCATGCGGCTGGCGAGCCGCTCTTTTTGCGCCGACAGTGAATTGGCCTGCGATTGCAAACTGGCGCACAGATTGTGTGCATGCGCTGCCTGCTGCACCAGGTGCCAGATCTCCTCCTGGACGCGGGCACGTCGCGCGGCGAGCGCCTGCTGGTGCTCTTCTTTCTGTGCCAAAGCGTTGCCCAATGCCTCGGCCAGGGATGCCGCCTGAGCAGCTTGAGTCTCGGCGTCTTGGACCGTGGCAGCGTGCTTGTGGATCTCCGCGGCCAGCAGGTCTGCCTCGATCCGGCGCCGGTGCTGCGTTTCTTCGAGGCGCCGTAATTCTTCGGCCAGCGTATCCAAGCGGCCGATCTGGGCGCGCAAAGCGGCCACGTGCGCGGCTATCCCTTCGCGCAGTTCGGTCTCTTGGGCGCGGTAGCTTTCGGCTTGGGCGCGGCACTGCCCGACGGTGTCCTCGAGCTGGGCCATTTGCTGTTCTAGGTCGTGCAAGGTGTGCGCCGTGGCTGTGGCACTCTCGGTAGCCGACTGCAGGTCTCGGGCCAGCGCAGCACTCGTTTGCCGCAGCCGCCGGTATTCGACGAGTGCGAGCCATAGTCGGGTGTGTTTGTACTTGTCGGACAGAGCCTGAAAGGTCCGAGCTTTGTCCGCTTGTGCGGCGACCTGCGTGCGCCGTTCACACAGTTCGCGCAGGATGTCCTCCAGACGGGCCAGGTTGTGAGCTGTTTGCTCCAGCTTGTGTTCGGTTTCCGTTTTGCGCGCGCGAAAGCGACTGATTCCTGCGGCCTCTTCGAAAAGGGCGCGCCGATCGCGCATGGTTGCCTGGATCAGGCTTTCTACTTTGCCCTGTTCGATGATGGCGTAGGTAAAGGCACCGGCACCGCTTCCCAGGAACAGGTCGCGGATATCACGCAAGCGCGCCGGCTGCTGATTGATCAAATACTCGCCTTCTCCCGAGCGGTAAATGCGTCGGGTGACGACGACCTCGTCGCACTCCAGCGGCACGAGCCGTCGGCGATTGTCCAAGGTCAGCGTGACTTCGGCCATGCCCAAGCTGGGACGGGATGGGGAGCCGTTGAAGATAACTTCGGCCAGTTCTCCCGTGCGTAAACTGCGCGGGCTCATTTCACCCAACAGCCAGCGTACGGCGTCAACGATATTGCTCTTGCCGCTGCCGTTGGGTCCGACGATGGCGGTAATGCCGGGACCGAAATCGAAACTGGTACGGTCGGCAAAGCTTTTGAAGCCGACCAATTCGAGCCGCTTGAGCATGCCCCCGTCTCTCCCTGCGGCGCCAGGTACCGACCGACACCCTTGGCAGGAGGGCGTAGCGCTCGCGCATCTCGGTTGCAGTTGCGCGGCTGGCTCGCATGGACTGTGTCATCCAGCACCAGGCGACTGCAGAGCGTCGCATCGTTTCTGGGCGCTCGCCGCGCCGTCATGCCGGGCACTCATTTCCGTCCAGGCGGAGCGAAGAGGGTAGGAGTGCTTCCCAGATCTACCGTTTCGCTGTCTTCGCCGGCCGATTCGGATTGGTTCTTCTGCTTTTCGCGCAGGATATCCACGACGCCGCCCAAGGCGATTTCGTATACCGAAGGCGCTTGGGGCACAGCATCGGCCACGACGGGTGCCGACACCACGCGATAGCGTGCCGCCCGCTGGAGCAAGTCCACCGCGTCCGGATAACTCGCCCCCATCTCGCCCATTGTGGTCAAGATGTCCGAGAGGGCCAGCGAGCAGGTGCGCCGGTCGGTTCGACCGTGTCGGGTAACTCGCGTTATGAAACATGTATCGCTTTGTGCGGAACTGCTCAGCACGAATTCGGGACCGGCCTGCAGGCTGAAAGGGGGTATCAACTTCGCTTCTTCCCCAAACAGGACGATCTCGGCCCGCCGATAGGTCGAAAAATGGATCAGTGGGCTGGATTCAGGGGCTACACGGTGCAGGTAAAAGTCCGTCAGTTTCTGCCCGGCCAAAGCCGGATCGCGCGGATCCAGAGTGAACAAGGCACGAAAAGCTCCATAGCGTGTCTGGGCGCTGTCGGACTCCAGAAGCTCGCGCAACTTGATATGGCAAATGGCTTCGTTGAGCGAGGCCAACGCGGCTAAAGCATAAGCGCGCAGACGTGGCTCATTCTTGGCTGTCGTCGCCAATACTTCGGCACACGCTGCGTCTCCCAGATAGGCCAGTGCTTCGGCGGCGCAAAAGCGAACCAAGGGATGCTCATGTTGCAGTGCGGGGCGCAAATCTTCGACGCTCTCGCTGCCCAAAGCTTCCAGCTTGATGGCCGCCGGGACAGCCAGCGCCGGGTTGAGCAATTGCACTGCCAGTTCCTTGCGGTACTTGCGCCGGCTGGCACCGGTCTCCGAAAGAGGTATCTGCCGAACCACCCGCAAAAACCGCGGGAGATTCTGCTCGTATTGGTGCGGAATACGCAACCAAACGATTTGCGGCGTTTTCGCTTCGGCAACACCGCGCATGACGCCGCGATATGGACCGTGAAACAATTCGTTGATGCGCTCGGCAACCACCCGCGACTGCGTCTTGGGTGCATCGGACGGTAGCACCAAAGTTAGATAGCGGTCAATGACCGCTTTGCCGCCGTTCCACACCCGACCGCGACGTAATTTCTGCTCGTCGCTCGTATCTCCCAGACCGGTGAGGATCGGTCCTTCCGCTCGCACGAGAACGCGGCCACGCAGCATCCGCGAAGGTCCTTCGCCGGTCAACTGCCTGGCGTCGGCGTACTCGCGCAAGTCGCAACGCATCAAATACCCGCCTCGCAAGCTCGTTGTCTTGTCCCGAGGCGGCACCTCTACTTCCACATCCACCGGGTCACCCTTTTGAATGCCCGGCGGCAATTCTGCACTTACGATGACCACAGCGGTGTCTGGAGAGGCCAAAAACTTCGCTGGGTCCTCTATCCCCATTTCTTTCAGAAGACGTAAAGCCATCCGCCGGTATTCGTCCGGCTGCGGATCGCTGCCAGTTCCTTGTAGTCCGCGGACCACGCCTACTCCATAGGCGCGCACGCGCTGCACGCCCATGAACGACGTGACATCACCTATGGTCTTTACTTTGGCGGTTTCCAGCTTTTCCGCAAGTACTTCCTCTTCCTGAGATTGCGGACGAAATAAAGACTGATCGCACCCTGCGGCAACGCAGGCCGCCACAAAGGTAACGATGAGCGCAGATTGAAAAGCAGTACACCCTTTATGTGCCATATTCTTAGGCTCCGAAAGTTTTTTCATCTTATTGAAACTTTTTTGTATCATCCTGGGTCTAACTTTGCGCGTGTCAGGGACAAATCGAGGTTGTGAAAGACTCGCTTGTCATCATGGGTGCCTGCTATCCGCAGGAAGCCTTCGTCCGTGAAAAACGCGGGGAAAATAAGCGTCGTTATCGGGCATGTCAACGCCAATGGAACTGAATTTAGAGACAAACCCCGCCGCCTTAGGTTGGCGCATGTCCGGAAAACTCGATGCGCATACCCTTAAGGACAAGATCAACATGGGACAGCAGGCGGCGATATGTTTCTTATTACATCTCGAATATCTTAGTTTCGTGGGCCGTCTTACTGTGTTCTGAGTAGGCTATGGCATGCTAGACCGTGTTCAATAATTACCTAGCCAATTTGATTAGTAACCAATAATCATAACGCCACGGAGTGGGTTAAGGAGACGAAATGGCTAGTTCGGACTGGGTTAAAGACATCAGTGAAACACAGTTCGCAAAAGAAGTTCTTGAAAAATCGTCACAAGTTACTGTTTTAGTTGACTTTACAGCAAAATGGTGTGGACCGTGTCAAATCCTCGGTCCGATCCTCGAGAAGCTAGCCGCTGAGTACCAAGGCCGCTTCATTTTGGTCAAAGTGAATCTTGATAGGAATCCTCTCCTCGTGGCTGATCTGGGAATCGAGGCTGTGCCTACGGTCCTTGCTTTCCGAAACGGGAAACTAATCGGACGATTCCAGGGAGCTTTACCTGAAACACAAGTCCGCGCTTTTATTGAACAAGTTTTACCCACTAAGTTTGAAACCTTGTTGACGCAGGCTGCCAAGACACTGGAAAGCGATCCACGCGGCGCTCTGTCATTTTTGGAGGAAGCGGATAGGGAACGTCCTGGTAACGAGGACGTCGCTGCCCTCAAAGCTGTTGCCCTTGCAAAGATCGGGCAATGGGAACAGGCAAAGCAATACGCTGAAACCGTTACCGAAGGAAGCTCTCATTACCGACAGGCACGTAACATTATTTCCCTGATTGACTTCCGACAAATGCAAGAAGCTTGGGGCGGACTAGACATGTGCAAGCAATATCGCGACGCAAATCCCGACGACGCACAAGCTAACTATCGTTTGGGCATATGTCTCGCCGCCTCCGGCGATTACGGCGGCGCCCTGGCAATGCTCCTGCGCGCCGGAGAGCTGGATCCTGCATGGGCCAAAGGGGCTGTCAAAGAAGCCATGGTACGTATCTTTGACATCTTGGGCCAGGAGAGTGAGCTGGCCGCCGATTACCGGGCCAAGCTGGCTAGTCTGATATACTGAAAACTGAAAAGCGTTCTTCATAACTACTGTTAAAGGCGCATCTTAGCGCCTGTGCGCTGGACGCATGCCTTGTCGCGATCGGGGATACCTTTATTGCGCGCACGATAGAACACAGACCGATATGCTCGGGGTCACACGTCGCGAAAGATAAGGCTATGAACTGGTTCGGAACCCCAAGCTTTTATTCGCTGGTATCTGCATGCCTACTTGGCATGCTGCTTACGTCGGGAGCGGCTCCTGCTTTCTTCCCCGTGCCGAAACTTTGCCCCATGACCCAAGACGGTTATGACGGTGATCATGCTCATGGGAGCATTGCTCCCGCAGGGGTAACCAGCCCGGTACAGCATTTTTCTGTGGGAGACAACGGCTCCACGGACACCCTTTTGCGCCTGCTGAGACAAGCAGAATTCCTTTGCCAGCAGGGTGACGTAGTCGGCGCATTGGCTATTTACCAGGCGCTGGAAGAGCAAGCGGATTGGGATGGCATTTTTTTTGTCAATGAAGGGATCTGCTACCACAAGGCGGGTCAATTGCCGCAGGCCATAGCGTGCTATCGGCGAGCGCTGATCGAGCATCCAGGAGATAAGGAGTTGTTGCGCTTGCTCGTAGATGCTCGTAAAGATGTGGCGGCTAACTGGCCGCCTATTTCGTTCGACTGGCCTTGGGAGGTTTCTCCAGCAGTTGTTGCCGGAGCAAGTCTTGCCTTTAGTGGGCTCGGAGCAGGTTTGGTCTTGCTCACCCTGGCAAGAAGTCGCTGGCGCCGTCCGGTGGTGCAAGCGATCGGCCCAGCAAATTCAAGTATCTCGAAGGCGAAAAAGTTTCTGATCTGGTTTTTCTCAGGACCTGGACTCGTTCTTAGTCTGGGTGTTTTGTTCGTTTTGAGCGGCGGCATAACGTATTGGTATACAAGGCATTTTGTAGAACATGAGTGCTCGCAGCCAGTCGGCGTAGTTACCGTTGAAGTGACGCTTTTGCGAGGCAATGGCAAAAGCTATCCGCCGGTCATCTGGTCAGGGCGGCCCGTGCATTTGACGCCGGGCACAGAAGTTCGGTGCCTTTTCCAACGAAAGGATTGGCTGCAAATCGTCTTACAGGATGGGCCTGTCGGCTGGGTACCTGCTGCATCGGTCTATGTGCCGATGAAGAAAGACCGGTCTTGAAAAGATTGACCACAGAAGACGGGTGGATGGCCCTTTAGCCGCATGCTGTTTTAGCGTTTCTGTTTGCCAGCTCGGCGTGTTTTGGAAGATGCCATGACCTTGTTTCAGCCTCCGGTTATAAATGCGCTGGCTCTCAAAGTCGGCGCTGCAGTACAATAGAATACACGAGCGCTCGCACAGCGATGGGCGGATAGAGAGGATGTGGCGAAAAGCTGGGACTGGACACAGGGTCGCGGTCCCGATTCTTTGTGGGCAGTGAAGCCCGCGCCCAGTGCGAGGCTACCCGGCACAGCTGGGTGCCGCTGAGGCAATGGATGTGGCGCCAAAGGTATACATCGAAACGGTCGGCTGTCAGATGAATGTGTTGGACAGCGAGTTGGTGGCCGGCTCGCTGAAGCGGGCCGGGTATCAGCTTGCCGCCGACCTTGCTACAGCCGACGTTGTGTTGCTCAATACGTGTAGCGTTAGGCAGCACGCCGAGGACAAGATTTACAGCACGCTGGGCAAGTTGAGACGCTGGAAAGCGAAAGGCAGCGGCCGGATAGTAGGCGTGCTGGGATGCATGGCGCAGAAGGACCGCGAACTGATTCGGCAACGCGCGCCCCACGTAGACGTGATTTGCGGACCCGGGCAGTTGGCACGGGTCGTAGAACTGATCGAGGAAGCACGCCGCAGCGGCACGCCACAAATCGCTGTCAGTTTGGGCCGTGCCGAGGCATCGCGTGCGGAAGTCGCCGACAGCTTCGAGAGCTACGATCCACTGCGCGAACCCGCCATGCGGCCCAATCGCTTCCAGGCGTATGTGCGCACGCAATTCGGCTGCGACAAGTTTTGCACGTACTGCATCGTCCCGAGTGTACGCGGACCGGAGCAAAGCCGTCCCCCGGAACATATCCTCGCCGAAGTGCGCCAATTGGCCGATCAAGGATGCAAGGAGGTTACACTGACCGGTCAAACGGTCAATAGCTACAAATACGTCGCCGGGGACGGCCGCATCTGGCGGCTGTCGGATCTTTTGTACGCCATCCACGACCTATCCGGCATCGTGCGCATCAAGTTCATTACCAATTTTCCCCGCGACATGACCCAGGATTTGCTGGAGGCGGTGCGCACTTTGCCCAAAGTCTGTCGCTACCTGCACGTGCCTGCCCAGTCCGGATGCAACGAAGTGTTGCGCCGGATGAAACGACTGTACACGGTCGAGTTTTATCGCGAGATGTTGGCTCGCTGTCGCGACACGATTCCCGGCGTGGCCATTAGCAGCGATTTTATCGTGGGTTTTTGCGGCGAGACGGAAGAGTGTTTCCAACGCACCTGCAAACTGGTAGCCGAGGCGGGCTTCAAGAATAGCTACATTTTCAAGTACAGTCCACGCCCGGGTACCAAGGCGTACGATCTTTTCGCCGACGATGTACCCGAAGAAGTCAAGCGGCGTCGCAACAACGATTTGCTGGCCATCCAGAATCGCGTCAGCCTGTCGGAGCATCGGCGCTGGATCGGTCGCACCGTGGAAGTTCTGGTCGAGGGGCAGAGCAAGCTGGCGCACAAGCGGGGCGCTATCCATGGTGATCGCGTGCAACTGACTGGCCGCACTATGACGGATCATATTGTCGTTTTCGAAGGACCGCTCAGTCTGACAGGCGACATCGTGCCTGTGTACATCGAAGACGCTTCGTCGTTTACGCTTTTCGGCCGCCGGCTGGGACCAGAATCTGAAAACGCGCACCGAGGCTTGGAAAGCCAAGCAGCCAGCGAAAAGCGCAGCGCTGTCGCCGCACGGGTCGGGTAACTCAGAGCTTGTCGAGTCCGCGGAGGAATGGGGAAGCTCCCGATGGTCCCGCCACAGGCGCTGGTCGAATCGTTCGAAGGAGCAAGACCGCATCTACAGCGCTGGGGTGTCCAGCGTCTGGATCGGGCCTGGCAGAACCTCCGGCATTTGGCTGCGCTCTGTGAGGGGCAACGCTTTGCCGAGTTGTGGCGCGAGCTCGATCGGGTGCTCCCGCGATGCCCCGACCCGGACATGGCGCTCAATAACTTGGAGCGCTTTTTGTCACAGCCTGGAGTGCTAGTGCACTGGCCTGCCTTTTTGGAAAACCGAGCGCGGCTTTTGGAAACTGTCTTGCAACTTTTCAGCGTCAGTCAGTATTTCAGCGATTTGCTCGTCACCCACCCGACGTACGTGGGTATGCTGCGCATCCCCTTGCGCAAAAGTCCCAGTCTGGAGGAGATGGAAGCGCAATTGCAGGCGGAAGTGGATGCGGCGTTCGAAGACACCGCCGTGTTGCGGGCACTGCGTCGTTTCCGCGAACGCCACCTGATGCGCATCGGTGCCAACGACATTATTCGCGGGCGCCCGCTGGAAGAGGTGACCCGGGATATATCCCGAGTGGCCGAAGCGGCGGCACGTGTGGCTTTGACGACCGCGTTGCGGCGGATCGCCAATCGTTTCGGTCCGCCGCAGCGCGCCGACGGCCAACAGGCCGGGTGTGTCCTTTTAGCCTTCGGCAAACTCGGAGGCGAGGAGCTGAACTACAGCAGTGACATTGACCTGATGCTCGTCTATGAGGAAGAAGGGGTCACCCGCGGCCGCCGTCCGATTGCCAATAGCGAGTTCTTCGAGCGCGTCGTCAAGGAATTGGTGCGACTGCTGAGTGCCTATCCGCCTGCTTTCCGCGTAGATTTCCGCTTGCGTCCCGAAGGACAACGTGGCCCGTTGGCCCGCGCGCTCGATAGCACTCTGGCTTATTACGATACCCTGGGACGTACCTGGGAAAGGCAGGCTCTGATCAAAGTACGGCCGATAGCTGGAGACCTGACGCTAGGCCAGCGGTTTCTCGCGGCCATCGAGCCTTTTGTCTATCGCCGATATCTCAGCTTTGCAGAGATCAACGAAATCAAAGTGATGCGGCGCAAGATCGAACAAAAGGCTTCGCGCATGGGTGCCCCGCTGGACATCAAAACCGGCCGCGGGGGGATCCGCGATGTGGAGTTTGTGATCCAGTTTTTACAGTTGCTCAACGGCGGCGATTTACCCCAGGTCCGTCTGCGCAACACCCTCGCTGCCATCCAGGCCCTAGCCGATGCCGGCTGTTTGACCGATCAAGAACGGCATGTCCTGGCAGATAATTACCGCTTCCTGCGCCAGCTCGAACACCGCTTGCAAGTCATGTTCGACCTACAGACGCATACGTTGCCACAAAAGCCTGACGAATTGGCACGACTGGCGCGGCGCATGGGATATTCGGATCCGTCGCCGCGACGGACCGATACCATTGCCCGTCCCGGGAATGCGGGCGGAGCATGTGCTGCCTTTTTGGCCGATCTGGAGCGCAAAACGGAACTCAACCGCAGGATACTCAACCACCTGCTGCACGAGACTTTTGCCGACGATGCCGGTTCGGCAGAGCCGGAGACCGATCTGGTCCTCGATCCGGATCCCGAGCCTGAAGCCATCGCTGCCATCCTCGGCCGTTATCGTTTTCGGGATATCGAGCGGGCATGGAGCAATCTGCAGAAATTGGCTCAGGAGGAAGTGCCGTTCCTGAGCACCCGGCGCTGTCGTCACTTCCTTGCCAGTATCGCACCACGGCTGCTGCAGGCTTTGGCGCAGACTCCCGACCCGGACATGGCCTTGACCAACCTCGAACGGGTGACCGCCTCGCTAGGCGCCAAAGGGGTCCTGTGGGAGCTTTTCAGTACGGACCTGGACAGTCTGCGGCTCTATGTAGACCTTTGTGCCTGGAGCCAATTCCTCTCGGAAATCCTGGTCAACAATCCTGGCATGATAGACGAGCTTATCGAGAGTCTGGCACAAAACAAGAAGCGGGATCGGCACAGCTTGGTCGAGGAACTGGCAGAACTGTGCCACGGCGCCGAAGACCCCGATGTGATCCTGCACAGTTTTCGCGACAAGGAGCTTTTGCGCATAGGTGTGCGCGACATCCTCGGCCGCGATTCACTGCGCGACACACTTGCCCAATTGAGCGATCTGGCCGAGGCGATCTTAGGGCAGGTCGCTGAACTTAAATGGCCTCAATTGATCGAGCGCATGGGCGAGCCGCGCTTGGCCGAAGGCCCACGCGCTGGACTGGTAAGTCGCTATGTCATCTTGGGCCTCGGCAAGCTCGGCGGTCGAGAAATAAGCTACGGCAGCGACTTGGACCTGATCTTGATTTACGAGGGAGATGGACCGACCTGTCCGCAGTCCGGCTCGAGCGGGGAGTGCACCGACAACGTACACTTTTTCAGTCGGTTCGCCTGGGAAATCATCGGTGCCGGACAACTCGGACCGCGCGGCCGACTGTATACCGTGGACATGCGTTTGCGCCCCTGGGGCCGATCCAACACCGTGACCATTTCGTTGCCCGAGTTTCGCAGGTACTATTCCACAGAGGCGCAGCTCTGGGAAAAACAGGCACTCACGCGCGCCCGTGTCGTCTGGGGAGACGCCGAGTTCGCTGCCGATGTGGAACGGGCTGTGGCCGAGGCAGCTTACGGATTCCTGTGGCGCCCCGAATTCGCACAGGAAATCGTGGACATGCGCCGGCGGCTGGAGCAAGGCCGCAGCCAGCGCGACCTGAAGCGCGGCTTCGGCGGTATCGTGGACGTGGAATTCATCGTGCAGCTGTTGTTGCTCAAATATGGATGGCAGTACCCTGGGATCCGTCAACCCAACATCTGGGCGGCCCTGGAAGCCTTGGCCGAGACCGGCCTGGTGGATGCACAGACTGCCCTGCGCTTGCGTGCGCATTACGAATTCTTGCGACGCGTCGAAAGTCGTTTGCGGGTGGCTTACGGACGGTCTCAGGATGTGCTTCCCGAGCGGGAAGAGGAAATAGATCGCTTGGCCCGGCGTTTGGGCTTTCAGGAAACGCAGCCTCAGGGCAGCCAGGATGCGTCCCTCCCACCCGCCGCCGCTTTTCTCGAGGCCCATGAACGCTGCGCCGCAGAAGTCCGTCGTATTTTTCTCGAGGTGGCTGAACGCGAAGGGAGGAACTAGTGGCTCCACTCGCTCCCGATTCCGCAGGACGGCTCGATAAACTGCGCCGATTTATGAAGCGACAGGATCTGCAAGGCATCGTGATCGGCGCTGCCGTCAACGTGCGCTATCTCACCGGCTTTACGGGGGACAGCACGTTCGCCTTGTTGGGGACCGACGAAGCGCTGTTGGTCAGCGACGGCCGTTATAGCGAACAGCTGGCCCAGGAGTGTCCCGATTGGCCGTGCGAGATCCGGCCACCGTCGCTGCCGCTCATCGAAGCCGTTGCACGCGCTTTGCAACACTTGGGCTGGCGTCGGCTCGGTTTCGAAAGTCATCGGCTTACTGTGGCCGAGTGGCTGCACTTGCAGGACAGACTGCCCGAAGCGACTTGGTGTCCTCTTGCCAGCGCGGTCGAAGATATCCGCGTCGTCAAAGATGCGTACGAAATAGCCTACATCCGTGAAGCGGTGCAGACAGCAGAAAAAGCCTTCCAAGAATGGCTGGGCCAGGTGGAGAGCACAGCCACGGAGAAAGAGTTGGCCGATCATCTGGAAACAGCGTTGCGACGGCACGGCGCCCAAAGCAGCAGCTTTCCGATCATCGTGGCCAGCGGCACGCACAGCGCGTTGCCCCATGCGCGTCCGCGTCCCGTCCCTGTGGCCGATGGCGACTGGTTGCTAGTAGACTGGGGTGCCGTGTGCCACGGCTACCATAGCGACTTGACGCGGATTTTGATCGCACGTACAATCTCGGCCAAGCTCGAGGAAGTGAGGGCTTGGGTGCGTGAAGCATTGGAGCGGGGTCTCCAGGCGGCGCGCCCAGGAGCTCGTGCTAGCGATGTGGACTCTGCCGTGCGCCGGACCCTGGCTGAAGCAGGTTACGACCGGTTTTTCTGCCACGGCACGGGCCACGGGCTGGGTCTGGAAATCCACGAAGCGCCTTTTTTGCGTCCGGGCCACGATACTTTGCTGCAGCCCGGCATGGTGTTCACTATCGAGCCAGGGGTGTATATTCCGGGGTGGGGGGGCGTGCGCCTGGAGGAAGATATCCTGGTGACCACAGAGGGCTGCCAGGTCCTTTCCCAACTCGATTGGCGCCTCAAGGCGCGGGGATAACCGAGCTGCGTCAGAGACGCCCGGCGCCACAAGGTCGTACAGGCTGCTATGCCGATGAACACGGACCATCCGCAAACTAGCGCCGAGTCGGTGACAAGCCACGATGCGTCGGACGCCGCCGGGCCGTTCGATGTGCGTACCATCCGTTATTTGATTCGGCTCATGCGCCGGCACGATATAACCGAAATTGACCTGCGCGACGGAACCCGGCGCGTGCGTTTACGACGCGGTGGCCCTGTGTCGGCAGGGAGCGCTGCTTCTGTGCCGGCACCTGCGACGCCGGCGCCTGCTTTGCCTACCGAAAGCCCGCAGTCGTCGGCGGCTGCTCCTGCCAAGCAACTGATCGAAATCAAAAGCCCGACGCCGGGCACGTTTTATGCCGCTCCCAGTCCCGATGCCGAGCCGTTCGTACGGGTCGGATCGAAAGTGCAGCCGGATACGGTCGTGTGCCTCATCGAGGCCATGAAGGTTTTCAACGAAATCACTGCCGACTGTACCGGCACTATCGTGGCTGTTATGGTCGAGAACCAGCAGCCTGTGGAATACGGTCAGGTGCTCTTCAAAGTGGACCCGACTGTGTGAAACCGGGTTGAATGGCCAACCTCTATCTGGAGTGGGTCGGAGCCGATGTTTCAGCGCATACTGGTAGCCAATCGCGGGGAAATTGCCCTGCGGGTCATTCGCGCATGTCGGGATTTGGGCATCGAAGTGGTTGCGGTGTATTCCGAGGCGGATCGAGACGCGCCGTACCTGCAGCTGGCCGACCAGGCGATTTGCATCGGCCCGGCACCGGCACGAGAAAGTTATCTGAACATTTCGCGCATTATCGCCGCGGCTGAAGTAGCCGACGTGCAGGCCATCCACCCGGGATACGGTTTCCTGGCCGAAAATCCCCATTTTGCCGAAGTCTGTCGTTCCTGCAAAATCGAATTCATCGGTCCTCCGGTGGAGGCGATGAAAAAGCTGGGCAACAAAAACGAAGCCCGCAAGATTGCCCAGCAAGCCAAAGTGCCGGTCGTGCCGGGCAGCGACGGACTGGTGGAAACCGATGCCGAGGCGTTGCGTCTCGCCCGCGACATCGGCTACCCGGTCTTGATCAAAGCAGCCGCCGGCGGGGGCGGTCGCGGCATGCGCATCGCGCGCAACGATATCAGCCTGCAAGCTGGTTTACAGCAAGCACGTGCCGAAGCCGAGGCTGCTTTCAAGGATGGCAGCGTTTATATCGAAAAATACATCGAGCAGCCGCGCCATATCGAAGTGCAAATCCTCGGCGACAGCCGCGGCGAGGTCGTGCATCTCTGGGAGCGCGATTGCACTTTGCAAAGACGGCATCAAAAGCTGGTGGAAGAGTCCCCGGCCCCCAATTTGCCCCAAGCGGTCCGTGAAGAGATCTGCAAAGCCGCCGTGCGACTGGCCAAAGCAGCAGGGTATTGGAACGCCGGCACGTGCGAATTCTTGTTGGATCAAAACAACCGCTTCTACTTCATCGAGGTCAACGCCAGGATCCAGGTGGAACATCCCGTGACCGAGCTGGTGACCGGGATAGACTTGGTCAGGGAACAAATACGCATCGCGGCCGGCGAGCCTTTGCGCTTTACGCAGAAGCAGATCGTGCAGCGGGGCACGGCCATAGAATGCCGCATCAATGCCGAAGACCCGCTGCGTCAATTCGCGCCCAGTCCCGGGGTGGTGACTCGCTGGCAGCCGCCGGGCGGACCAGGCGTACGCCTGGATACGCACGTGGTCCAGGGTTATCGCGTGCCTTCTCATTACGATTCGCTCATCGCTAAATTGCTCGTCTATCAGCCCACACGCGAGGAGGCTCTGGCTACCATGCGTCGGGCTTTGGGCGAATTCGTCGTCGAAGGAATCAAAACCACCATTCCGCTCCACCGAGAAATCTTCTGCCACTCGCAATTCATCGAGGGGCGCGTGGATACGACGTTTATCGAGCGCTTTTGGCAGGCAGCCGAACGCAAGCCGGAAGAGATACTTGCCGGCGCTTGAATCTGCTTGCTGCACCCGTATGTACTCTTAGGGGGGTCCTCGGTCCTATGGCTTGACCGCACCAGGGCCGACCCCAGGGCTGCCACAAGCTGCCGTATGCCGCAGACGGCAGTCCGCTTGTAGGACGGACTTAGAGACAGGAGATGGCTCGACGATGCACGTAGGAATACTGACCGGAGGAGGCGACTGCCCCGGTCTGAACGCCGTCATTCGTGCCGTGGTGCGCAAGATCCACAACCACGGCGGATCGTGCCTGGGCATCCTCGAAGGCTGGCGCGGACTGATCGAAAACCGCGTGCGTCCCCTGCTCGTCCAAGAAACCGATGACCTCATCGCCCGCGGGGGAACGATCCTGTTTTCTTCGCGGACCAACCCCTTCCGGTCCAGCGAAAACGTTGCCAAGCTCAAGGCGGTCGTCCAGCAACATCGGTTGGATGCCATCGTTGCCATCGGCGGGGAAGATACTTTGGGCGTCGGCCACCGCCTGCACAAAGAAGAAGGACTGCCCATCGTCGGCGTCCCCAAGACCATAGACAACGATTTGTCGGCTACCGACTTCACTTTCGGTTTCGATACGGCCATCAATGTCGTGGTCGAGGCAGTGGACCGGCTGCGGACGACCGCTGAATCGCATCGTCGCATCATGGTCGTGGAAACCATGGGCCGGCATGCCGGCTGGATCGCCTGTTTCAGTGGCATAGCAGTCGCCGCCGATTACATCCTGGTCCCTGAAATCCCTATAGATTTCGAACATATGTGCCGCGTGTTGCGTCAGCGCCGTCAGGAAGACAAGCCGTACAGTATCGTGGTGGTCAGCGAAGGAGCCCGTTTTCCCGAAGGCGGCTTGGTCACCGCCGCCACCGAGATAGATGAATTCGGCCATGTCAAACTCGGGGGTATCGGGGCAGTCATTGCCGAAATGATCGAGAAGCACTTGGGGATCGAGACGCGGCATGTCATCCTCGGGCACTTGCAGCGCGGCGGTCCGCCGAGCGCCTTCGATCGTGTCCTGGCCACCCGCTTCGGCATCAAGGCAGCCGAGTTGGTCCTCGAACGTCGTTTCGGATACATGGCGGCTTTGCGTGGCACCGATATCGTGGCAGTGCCTCTGGCCGACGCCGTCACCGAGACCAAGCAACTCGACTTGCGCTACTACGAGGAAGCCCAGGAATGGTTCCCGGGTGCTTTGACCAGACCTCGCGACAACGCTTAGCCGAACTGTGCCGGCTGCGCAACGAGACAACTTACAGCGACTATGCCAAGCTACGACCCACAGCAAATCGAGCCGAAATGGCAGCGCTTCTGGCTGGAAAACAAGATCTTTCGTAGTCCGGACCTGCCGACTCGTCCCAAGTTTTATGTGTTGGATATGTTTCCTTATCCCAGCGGCGCCGGCTTGCATGTCGGCCATCCGGAAGGGTATACTGCCACCGACATCGTGGCGCGCTACAAAAGGATGCGCGGCTACGATGTCCTCCATCCTATGGGCTGGGATGCCTTTGGATTGCCAGCCGAGCAATACGCCATCGAAACCGGTACGCATCCGCGTACGACCACGCAGCAGAACATCGCCACGTTTCGCAGGCAGATCCAAATGCTCGGCTTCAGCTACGATTGGGACCGGGAAATAGATACCACCAGTCCGGCGTACTACAAGTGGACGCAATGGATTTTTCTGGTGCTTTTCGACACCTGGTACGACGAGCAGCAGCAGCGTGGACGACCCATCAGTGAGTTGCCCATACCTCCCGAAATAGCTGCCCAGGGGCCAGAGGCGGTCCGGGTCTATCGCGATAGCAAACGCTTGGCCTACCTGGCCGAGGCGCCGGTCAATTGGTGTCCCGCCCTAGGCACGGTACTGGCCAATGAAGAGGTAGTGGACGGCAAATCCGAACGTGGTGGCCACCCAGTGGTGCGCATTCCGCTCCGTCAGTGGATGCTGCGCATCACTGCCTATGCGGAACGGCTTCTGCGCGATCTCGACCTGGTGGATTGGCCCGAGCCAATCAAAGAGATGCAGCGGCACTGGATCGGACGCAGCGAAGGGGCAGAAGTGGATTTCCCGCTGGCCCGGTCCGAAGCCCAATACGAACGCTGGCGTCGGCAACGGACCGAGACCGGCTTTCCAGAAACGCCCGGCGACTCTGTGATCCGCGTGTACACCACGCGGCCGGATACCCTGTTCGGCGCGACGTATATAGTCTTGGCACCAGAACATCCGCTGGTGGATCGTATCACCGTCCCGGAAAAACGCTCAGAAGTAGATGCCTACCGCGCTCAAGCCGCTCGCAAAAGCGATTTGGAGCGCGCGGAACTGGCACGCCGCAAGACCGGTGTGTTCACCGGAGCTTTTGCCATCAATCCGGTCAACGGCGAGCGTATCCCTATCTGGATCGCCGATTATGTGCTGATCAGCTACGGCACTGGGGCGATCATGGCTGTACCCGCTCACGACGAGCGCGACTTCGAGTTCGCTCAGCAATTCGCTTTGCCGGTGCGTATCGTAGTGCGACCACCGGATCAGTGGTTGGCCGAAACCAATAGCACGCTCCAGCATTTCACCCAGGCGTACACCGGCGATGGAATCGCTATGTCCAGCGGCCCCTTCGATGGCTTGCCCACCGCTCGGTTCAAGGAAGCCATTACCGCCTGGCTGTCCGAACGCGGCCTGGGTAGGAAAAAAGTTCAGTACAAATTGCGCGATTGGCTTTTCTCGCGGCAACGCTACTGGGGCGAGCCGTTCCCTATCCTCTTCGAGCTGGACGATCGCGGTCAGCCGACCGGCGTCATCGAACCCGTGCCGTTCGACGAGCTGCCCGTGGAATTGCCCGAATTGGAAGATTTCAAGCCGACAGGACGGCCGGAGCCGCCTTTGGAGAAAGCCAGCGATTGGGTTTTTGTCACCCGCAACGGCAAGAAATACAAGCGGGAAACCAACACCATGCCCCAGTGGGCTGGCTCGTGCTGGTATTATCTGCGCTATCTCGATCCGCATAACGACCGGGCATTGTGCGATCCGACCCGCGAGCGAGCCTGGATGCCGGTTGACTTGTACGTGGGCGGCGCCGAACACGCCGTGCTCCATCTGCTCTACAGTCGGTTCTGGCACAAGGTCCTTTACGACCGCGGCTATGTCTCCACCCCGGAACCTTTTCGCAAATTGGTCAACCAAGGCATGATCCTCGGGGAATTGGAGTATACCGCCTATCGGCGGCTGGATGGCTCCTGGGTTTCCGCTCACCAGGTTGACGAAGCCACCGCGTGTGACCGGCGGTCCGGCGAGAAATACGAGCGTGTCAAGCTGGCCGAAGACGATGTCGAAAAACAAGGCGATCATTTCGTACTCAAAACCGATCCGTCCATCCGCGTGGATGCCCGCGCTTACAAAATGTCGAAAAGCCGCGGAAATGTCATCAACCCCGATCACGTAGTGGCCCAATACGGCGCCGATAGTTTGCGGCTTTACGAAATGTTCATGGGCCCATTGGAGGCGACCAAACCCTGGAGCATGCGCGGCGTAGAAGGCGTTTATCGCTTCCTACATCGCGTCTGGCGTCTGATCGTGGACGAAGATGCGGCGCATATGACCTTGAACTCCAGCGTCGCCGACATCGAACCGGAGCGCGAAACCTTGCGCCGCTTGCATGGCACCATCAAGAAAGTCACGGAAGATATCGAAGGCATGCGCTTCAACACAGCCATCGCTGCCCTTATGGAATTCAGCAATTATCTCGGCAGGCTGGAAAAGCGGCCCAAATCTGTGCTGGAGCAGTTAGTCCTCCTGCTCAGCCCTTTTGCTCCTCATATCGCCGAGGAACTATGGCAGACACTGGGGCATCGCTCATCCATCGCTCTGGAAACTTGGCCAGCCTATGATCCGGCTCTGTTACAGCAA
The DNA here is from genome assembly GCA_040289265.1 of Gemmataceae bacterium. Taxonomy (GTDB): domain Bacteria; phylum Planctomycetota; class Planctomycetia; order Gemmatales; family HRBIN36; genus PSKW01. Next base: position 19,132 of record PSKW01000013.1, on the reverse strand, counting down.
GAAGAGATCGAAATGCCCGTGCAAATCAACGGCAAGGTACGCGCCCGCATTTCTGTCCCAGCGGACGCTTCGGATGACGAGGTGCGTCAGAAAGCACTGACCGATAGCAAAGTCATTTACTACCTGAAGGACAAATCGCCTCGCAAAGTGATCGTCGTGCCCAAACGCATGATCAATATTGTTGTCTAGTTGCCGGGAAGATAGCGGCGCTCCCGCCGACTCGTCATCGTTCGCTTCTGCCTATCAGTTCTGCATGCACTCAGGGCGAGTGGCTGCACAAAAACGACAAGCGTTGAACAGCATATTCGCCAAAAAAATTTTGCATTTTCCTTGTCCTGGCATTCCGACATAAGCTCTGTGTGGATAATCACTTGTGTGATTTTGTTGACCACATCGTTACTCAAAGCTCAGCTTTCTAGGCGCAAAAACTTGACGAAATAGTCTATGTTTCTAGAATGCATAAGGCTGCCTCCGAGGTGGCAAAAGATGAGTTGAGACCGTGAAGATATCGTCCCAGGAAGAGTACGGGCTAAGATGTCTCATGCACCTAGCGAGGGCTTCGGCTAGGGGGTCGGCGACCATCCATGAAATTGCTGCCGCTGAAGGACTTACGCCGGCCTATGTGGCCAAGCTCCTGACCGTTTTGCGGCGCGCCGGGTTAATTTCCAGCGTGCGCGGTCGTGCCGGGGGGTATACCTTGTCGCGTCCGCCTGAAGAGGTTGGTCTAGGCGTGGTCATGAAGGCGCTTGGCGAGCCGCTTTTCGACGAACCGGAGTTTTGCGAACGTCACGCCGGCACCGAAACTGACGGCGTTTGCGTGCATCGCTCGGGCTGTACTCTGCGGGCTCTTTGGGAAATCCTCGAAGAGTGGCTGCGCTCTACTTTGGACCAGGTAACTCTAGCAGACCTGATCCAAGGTCACCAGCACCTAGCTGCCAAGCTAAGGCATCGCTTGTCGAGCGGCGCACCGTCCGAGCCGTCGCGCGAGTTGGTCGTGCTGGAGCCATTGCCTGCGGCCCGTCTCGAGTCTTCCTGGTAATCGAAGCAGTTTGCTCCTCTGGGCATGCCGGGTTTGTCGGTGTGCCTGAGCCGGATGACAGCCGACAACGTCGTCGGGGCGATAATGGAGCGAAGCTAAGGGACAAAAATGCAAGCGAAAGAAATTTTTGTATGCGATAACGTGCGCGTCACGGTCGAGGGCAAGGAGATCGTCAAAGGGGTGTCTCTCAAGGTCTGTGCCGGCGAAAAGCACGCCCTCATGGGACCGAACGGGTCCGGCAAGAGCAGCTTGGCCTTGGCGATCGCCGGCCATCCGCATTACACGCTCAGTGCGGGCCGACTGTACCTATTGGGCGAAGATGTGACCGATCTCGATCCGGACGAACGCGCGCGACGCGGCATGTTCCTCGCCTTCCAATACCCGGTAGCTATTCCCGGGGTGACGGTAGCCAACTTTTTACGGCAAGCTGTAGCTGCCAGGAGCGGGCGGGACGTGCCGGTCAAAGAATTTCGGACCCGATTGCTCGAAAAGTTCAAAGTGCTGGACATAGACCCGGCCTTCGCCGGGCGCTACCTCAACGAGGGCTTTTCCGGCGGGGAGAAAAAGCGCTTGGAGATTCTGCAAATGCTCATGCTCGAGCCGGTCTTTGCTCTCTTGGACGAGACCGACTCGGGATTGGACATAGACGCTTTGAAAGTGGTTGCCGAAGGGATCAACCAAGCTGCCGGTCCGCATATGGGTTTGCTTTTGGTGACCCATTACCAACGCCTGCTCAATTACGTGCGCCCGACACATGTGCATGTGTTGGTGGACGGGCGTATCGTGCGATCCGGGGGTCCTGAACTCGCCCTGCAGTTGGAAGAAAAGGGCTACGACTGGGTAGAAAAGGAAGCAGCTATGGCCTCGTGAGTCACTGCCGAGGTCGTTGACCATAGCTTTTTTGCCCGAGTACTCGAAGGAGGGCAAGATCATGACGGCGCCTGCTATTACCCAAAAGAAAAAGCAGATCACCCTAGAAGAAAAACCCGAGCTCGGCCTCGATCTGGATTACGAGGCGCGCTGGGGCTTCAAAGATCCTGAGCAATACTTCCTCAAATACCCCAAAGGCCTCAGCCACGACGTGGTCGAGGCTATTTCGCGCATCAAAAACGAGCCCGACTGGATGCGGCGTTTCCGTCACGAGGCCCTCGATATCTTCTTCGGCAAGCCGATGCCTACTTGGGGCAATACCGAACTGCTCAGCGAGATCGCTTTCGACGAGATCTATTACTATGTTCGCCCCACCGAAAAACAGGGGCGCAGCTGGGAGGAAGTGCCCGAGTATATCAAGAAAACTTTCGACCGTTTGGGCATTCCCGAAGCAGAACGCAAGTTCCTGGCAGGCGTCTCTGCCCAGTACGAATCCGAAGTGGTGTATCACTCCATCCGCGAGGACCTAGCCAAAAAAGGCGTCATTTTCCTGGACATGGACTCGGGCCTGCGCGAGCATCCAGAGTTGGTCCGACGTTTCTGGGCCACCGTCATTCCCCCCACGGACAACAAATTCGCTGCCCTCAACAGCGCTGTGTGGTCCGGCGGGTCGTTCATCTACGTCCCCAAAGGGGTCAAAGTGGACATTCCGTTGCAGGCCTATTTCCGCATCAACGCGGAGAACATGGGGCAGTTCGAACGCACTTTGATCGTTGCTGACGAAGGGGCACGGGTGCACTATATCGAAGGATGCACAGCACCCGTGTATTCTTCCAATTCCTTGCACGCCGCGGTGGTAGAGTTGATCGCGCTGCCAGGCGCCTACATCCGCTATACGACCATCCAGAATTGGGCGCATAACATTTTCAATCTGGTGACCAAACGAGCTGTAGCCCACGCAAACGCCACCGTGGAATGGGTGGACGGCAACTTGGGCTCGCGGTTGACGATGAAATTCCCGTGTATTTACTTGCTCGGCGAAGGGGCACGCGGAGAAATCTTGTCCGTGGCTTTCGCCAGCAAGGGGCAGCACCAGGATGCCGGTGCCAAAATCGTTCACGCCGCTCCGCGCACCAGTTCGACCATCACTTCCAAATCAGTTTCCAAAGACGGCGGCCGGACCAGTTATCGCGGGCTGGTCAAAGTTTATCCCAATGCCGTAGGCTCCAAGACCAGTGTCCAATGCGATGCTCTCTTGATCGGCGAGCACTCGCGCTCGGATACCTATCCCACCATGGAGGTAGATGCCGACCAGGTCCAGATCGAACACGAGGCCCGTGTCAGCAAGGTCGGCGACGAACAGCTTTTTTACCTCATGAGCCGTGGCTTGACCGAAGAGCAAGCGCGCCTGCTTATCGTCAACGGCTTTATCGAGCCGTTCACCAAAGAGTTGCCCATGGAATATGCCGTCGAGTTGAATCGCCTCATCCAGTTGGAGATGGAAGGGTCGGTCGGCTAGCGTGGACGACGTAGCCTGCTCGGGCATACGACAGGTTGCGCAAAGACAGGAGCGTCCGCAGCACTCGCTAGCGCCGAACGATACCCACGAACGAGGCAAATGACAAGGGTGAACATGAGTGCACAACCCAGCGCCTATATCCGACAGGTGAGCGCAAGTTGCGGCGAGCCAGCCTGGCTGCTGGAACGCCGCCTGCGCGCTTGGGAGTTGTACAGCAACTGGCCGCCGATAGATCGCGCGCAGCACCTGTGGCGCTACACCGATCCGCGTCTTTTCGAGCGGGTGGAGTTGGATAGACGCGTTGGGACCGGTCCCGAAGCGATGCCCGCCGTCCTGGAGCGCAACTGGAGGCAAGGCCGTCTGGCTGCCTATGCCTGGGTGCTGGATGGCCAGCTGCGAGCGTGCGAGATCCGGCCCGATGTCCAGGCACGCGGCCTGCGCATTATGGACCTGCACCGTGCCGCTGCCCAGGACCCGGACACACTGGCGGCGCTATTGGACTCTCTGATTGCGCCGGCCCACGGCAAGTTCGAAGCCATGGCCCATGCCCTCTGGCAAGGTGGAGTGTATCTTCATGCGCCTGGCGGTCTGGACTGCGGCGACCCTGTCCATGTCGTCTGTCAGTGGCGCGAAGGGGTACCGTTGGCAGCACCGCGACTTTTGGTGCATGTCGAGCAGGGGGCGCAGCTTACCCTCATTGACGAATATTCCGGAGGCGCGGCACAAGGATCCATGCAGGTCCGCAGCCTGGCGGAGCTATGCGTCGCGGCCGGAGCACGTATGCACTACGTAGCGGTGCAGCGGCTCGGCCCTCGTGCTGTCGTCCATGCTACGCAGCGGATGCGTTTGCACCGAGGTGCCCAGGGGCTGGCTGTGTTCGTCCATCTGGGCGCCGGTACTTGCAAAACCGATGTCGGTGCCTTGCTGATGGAGGAAAACGCTGAAAGCGAATTGCTGGGTTTTGTCCTAGGCCACGACCGCCAGCATTTCGACAACCACACGGTACATCTGCATCGCGGACACAAGTCGCGCAGCAATCTCGACTTCAAGGTGGTCTTGCAGGATCGAGCCCGTTCCGCTTACACCGGGCTGATCCGCATCGAAGCCGACGCGCCTTTTTGCGAGGCTTATCAGGAAAACCGCAATCTGCTCCTCAATGCCGGCGTGCGTGCCCAGTCTATTCCGGAACTGGAAATCCTCAACGAGGAAGTAAAATGCACGCACGGCGCCACCATGGGACCGGTCAGTCGGGAGCAGCTTTTCTACCTGCAGTCGCGTGGCATCCCGCGCCCTCAGGCTACCCGCATGATCGTCGAGGGTTTTCTCGAACCCACTTTGAGACGTGTGCCCCAAGACCTGCGAGAGCGTTTGCACGACTATGTAATCGAACGTATCGGCGTGTTGTAAGGATTTCCACCCGAGGGCACGAAGCCCTCGGAAGCTGCTCGGACCAGGCAGCTTTGCGCCCATCGGTGCGCTTGGGCTGCCCGGAGTCTCGGTTCGGTGCGCGAGCCGAGGCGGGCAAAAGGTCAGCGGCCGCCTAGAATCGGCGGGAGCGCCGGACGACAGAACATGACCGAAAGGGGAAGCGATTCCTATATGGCCAAGCAGTGCTACATTCCGGTGGCGAGGATCGAAGAAGTGCCAGAAGGACAGGCACGGGTTTTTTCCGTCGAAGGGCAAGAGATTGTCCTGTGCAAAGTGGACGGGAAAATTTATGCCTTGGCCAACGTATGCACACACGACGGCGGCCCCTTGGGTGAAGGCAAATTGATCGGGTGCGAAATTGAATGCCCGCGGCATGGCGCCCGCTTCGATGTGCGTACCGGAGCGGTCACGCGTATGCCGGCCGCCTATCCGGTACAGACCTATCCGGTGCGTATCGAAGACGGGGCGGTCATGGTGCAACTGCCGACGGAGGAGCAAGCATCCGGTTGAAAGCCTGGGGCTTTAGCGTGGTGAGCTAGTGGCTCACGAGCACACAGGCCCGACAGGGCAAGGTAGTGAAACGATGGCTGCATCGGTGACGTCCATACCTCGGGTAGAGCCGCTGCCCGTGGCACACATCCGCCTGGATTTCCCTATTTTGCAGCGGCAAGTGCACGGCCACCGGCTGGTATACTTGGACAACGCGGCGACCACCCAGAAGCCAACCTGCGTCATCGAGGCCTTGGTGGATTATTACCGGCGTTTCAATGCCAATATCCACCGCGGTTTGCACACTCTGGCCGAAGAGGCCACGACGGCCTACGAGTCGGTGCGGGAGAAAGTCGCCCGTTTTTTGGGCGGCGTCCCTCCTGAGTGCATCGTCTTCACTCGCAATACCACCGAGGCCATCAATCTGGTGGCCTATGCCTGGGCACGCAGACATCTGCGGCCTGGAGACGCCATAGTGCTCACCGAGATGGAACATCATAGCAATCTCGTGCCGTGGTTGCGACTGGCCCAGGAGCGCAGCCTGGACGTGCGCTTTGCGCCGATTACCGACGAAGGGTATCTCGACTGGCAACGCTTTGTGTCTCTCTTGGATGGCTCGGTAAAACTCGTGGCGTTCACGGCGCTGTCCAATGTGTTGGGGACGATCAATCCTGTGCCCGCAATGATCGAGGCAGCACGGGCCTGGGGTGCGTGCGTGTTGATAGACGGGGCTCAGAGTGTACCCCACAGTCCTACTTCTGTGCGACAATGGGCCTGCGATTTCCTGGCTTTTTCTGCCCACAAAATGCTGGGCCCTACCGGGGTAGGCGTACTGTACGCTCGGCCCGAACGTTTGGAAGAAATGGACCCCTTCCTAGGCGGCGGCGAAATGGTCCACGAGGTGCATTACGATCGGGTGACGTACAAGCCGGCCCCTTGGAAATTCGAGGCGGGGACGCCCAACATCGCCGATGTAATCGCCTTTGGAAGTGCACTCGACTACCTGGAGCATGTGGGCATGGGGCGGGTTCGCGCTCACGAGCTGGAGCTCACTCGGTACGCCTTGGACCGGCTCGGCGAGGTCGGCAACCTGCGTATTTTCGGCCCGCGTCGTCCAGAAGATCGCGGCGGCGTCATCGCCTTCGACGACCCGCTCGTCCATCCGCACGACCTCAGTACCGTTTTGGATCAATATGGCATCGCTATCCGCGCAGGCCATCATTGTGCGCAACCTTTGACGCGCCGGCTAGGTGTGGTCGCCACGGCACGAGCCAGCTTTTACCTGTACAACGGGCGGGACGATGTGGACGCTCTGATCGAGGGCCTGCATGCCGCCAGGAGATACTTCGGCCATGGAAATGCCTCAGCTGGATGAGTTGTACCGCGAGGTGGTCCTGGATCATTATCGGCGGCCGCGCGGACGCACGCCTGTGCCGCATGTGGACCTGGCCAACGAGGGGCTCAACCCTGTGTGCGGTGATCAGGTGCGTCTGGCCCTGCATATGGATGGCGAGCGCATCGGTCAGGTCTATGTGGAAAGTCGCGGCTGCTCCATTAGCGTTGCTTCTGGATCTATGCTGGCCGAAATACTGCGCGGCCGAACGCTGGCAGAGGCCGAGCGGTATATCGCCGCTTTCAAAGCACTGATGCATGGGGAAGCTCCTCCGGCCGATTTGGATTTGGGGGATCTGGAGGCGCTAGAGGGCGTGCGCCAATTCCCGGTGCGCATCAAGTGCGCCCTGTTGCCGTGGACCACTTTGGAGGATGCGTTGCGCGCCTGGCGTGCCGGGGAGCGCCCGAGCGCTCCCTCGACCACCGAAACAGACGATCGTCAGCATGGCCCGACAGCGGTCTGCTGATATCCGGGGAGATCATCTATGAGCGAAACACAAGCCGCCAATGCCCAGCCCCCACCCGGCGGGTTGACCGAAGAGCAGGTCCTGGCCGCTCTGCGCCCGATACACGATCCGGAAATCCATCTGAGCATCGTGGACCTCGGCCTGATTTACGGCATCGCTATCGAAAACGAAGGCAAAAAAGTTACTGTGCGCATGACCTTGACCACGCCGTTTTGCCCGGTCGGGCCACAATTCATCGAATCGGTCAGGCAGGCGGTGCGCACTTTGCCCGGCGTCGAGGAAGCAGAAGTCGAACTGGTCTGGTCACCCCCCTGGGATCCGCGCACGCATGCCAGCGACGAGGTAAAATTTCTGCTGGGCATCTACGACTGACCGGCTGCCGAGCGACACGGGCTTGCCTGGCGCTAGCGGCGTCTCATCTGGGCCATGCCACGATCGAACCCCGCCGGGCGATGCCAGTCGGGGGATGACTGAATCGCAGTGCATGTGCTTTTCGGAGAAGCACCGGCATCCTCGTTGCCTCGATCCGTCCGCGTGAAAGGCTCCTGGCGTCGTTCTGCCGAGCAGGCTCTGGCATTGTGCGAGGTAGCGCAGTAGGATGAACCGAGCGAGCACGTTGAACGTACGCCGTGAGGTTGCCAGCAAGCACGTGGAGAGAAACCAATGGCTCGGCGACAATGGCGCCTGGGGCTATGCTCGGGGCTTTGGGGCATCTTCGGTTCGATCGGCGTCGCGTTGGCCGCAACTGCGGGAGTCAATGCGTTGCAAACCGCCCGCTATTGGGTTTTTATCGGTACTTACACACAGCGACATAGTCAGGGCATTTACCGCTGCGAATGGGATATCCGTACTGGGAGCCTGAGCGAGCCGCAGTTAGCAGCCAAGGCGACCCATCCTTCCTTCCTGGCGATTCATCCGCGCGGCAAATACTTGTATGCTGTCGGCGAACTGGAAGAGTTTGCCGGCAAAAAAACCGGGGTGGTCAATGCTTTCTCCATTGATCTTCGGACCGGCCAACTGGAGCTGCTCGATCAGAAGCCATCCGGCGGCGCTGGGCCGTGCCATCTAGTGGTGGATCGAACGGGATCCTGTATTTTGGTCGCCAACTATGGCGGCGGTAGTGTAGCCTGTCTGCGCATCCAAGCCGATGGCAGATTGCAAGGACCGACCACGGTCATAGCTCACAAAGGAAAAGGTGCCAACCCCAGGCGTCAAGAGGCTCCGCACGCTCACGCGATCCAGCTCGACGGTACCAACCGGTTGGCTTTGGCGGCCGATTTGGGTCTCGATCGGGTGCTCATCTATCGCTTTTTTCCTGACGAAGCACGACTGCAGCCGCACGAACCGGCTTATGCCAGTGTGGCGGCAGGGTCCGGACCGCGGCACTTGGCCTTTCATCCCCACAGGCCTTATGTTTATGTCGTCAACGAGCTGAGCAACACGGTAACTGCTTTTCACTGGGACGCCGAACGAGGCAGATTGAGCGAAATCCAGACGATCTCCACTTTGCCGGCGGACTTCCGAGGCACGAGTTACGCTGCCGAAGTGGCTGTCCACCCTTCGGGACGGTTCCTTTATGCTTCCAATCGGGGCTATCATAGCATCGCGCTATTTTCGATCGCCGACGATGGCCGATTGACGGCTGCCGGGTATCAAAGCGAGGGCATTGACACGCCGCGCCATTTCGCCATAGATCCCACGGGTCGGTACATGTTGGTGGGCAATCAGGCTGCCGATAATGTCTGCGTTTTTAGCATAGATGCACGGACGGGTGCACTGACACCGACAGGGGTGCGCGTAGGTGTACCCGTGCCTGTATGCTTGCAGTTCCTGGCGGTGCCTGCTGTGCAGTGACGCGCCCGTAAGGTGCCGCGTGAGCAGCGAGGCAGCCGAGGTCGGTGGCCACGTGTGTCCCGCCCGACGGTGGTCTATGGTATGTTGGCGCTGGAGGCCATGAAGAAGGAGAGCCAGTCATGCAGCGTTTGGTCATGGCTGTGTGGGTCGGTGCCGTGGCAGTTTGTACAGGGATCGGGGCCGAACTGCCAGTGGTCTCGGAAGTCGAGGCACAGCCTTTGGCCGCCCAGATCAAACGGCTCGTCGCCGCCTTGGAATACCTAGGTCATCCCTTGGAGCCGGCGGAGCGCGCTGCATTGTTGGATGCGATGCGGCGCGACGATGTACGGGCTATGCAGACGATATTGGACCGGCACTGTCTTGCCGGTGTGCGTATTCGTCGTGATGGCCGGCTGGACTATGTGGCAGGTTCGGTGGCAGCCGAGTTGGTCGAACAGGGATGGCGCTTGTTTTTGGTCAAAGTGCTCAACGAAGCTGCGCGCCAGGGAGTGGAATTGGTGGCCTCGAGTCCGCAGGCGATGCCTATTCACGTGCCTTCTTCCGGTCGGCCCGATCCCAAAGTGATCAGCCTGGGCGAGGTCAAGGAAAGATTTCTGGATTTGGAGATGTATCAGAAGCAGCCTCTGGTGGCTGCTCTATCCGGCTTGGAGGTCGAATACCGCATCCTGCATGTCTATGCGCGCGATGCGGGCCGGAGGCCAGCGCAGTTGCGTTTCGGTCTGCGCGAAGTGGCGGCTGCGAGCGGACCGGGGCAGCGACCGTTGGGCCGTGTGATCGCCGAGTCGCCACCGGGTACCATCCTTTTTACCATCCAGCCGGCAACCGTTGTACGACTGCGGGTACGCGATCACGATGGCACGCCTACTACGGCAGCGCTCGTGATCCGCGACCAGCAGGGGCGTGTGTATCCCGCTCCTGGCAAACGTCTGGCGCCTGATTTCTTTTTCCACGCGCAAATCTACCGACACGACGGGGAGACCGTTTTGTTGCCCCCGGGCACATATACCTTCGTATGCCGTCGTGGGCCTGAATACTTGGTCAGCGAACGACAGGTGACGATCCCGCAGACGTCCGAGGTGGAACTGGCGTTCGAGTTGCGTCGCTGGGTATATCCAGCGCGCCGGGGATGGTATTCCGGCGACCATCATGTGCATGCCGCTGGGTGCGCCCATTACGAAAGTCCGACCGAAGGCGTGACTCCCGAGGACATGATGCGTCATATCCTCGGCGAAGATCTCAACGTCGGGTGCGTACTGAGCTGGGGTCCGTGTTGGTACCACCAGAAGCGATATTTCGAGGGCAAGCCCCATCGGTTGTCGCTTCCCAACTACATCATGCGCTACGACGTGGAGGTGTCCGGCTTTCCGTCCAGTCATTGCGGCCATCTGTGTTTGTTGCGGTTGAAAGAAGACGACTACCCGGGTACGCGAGTGATCGAGGATTGGCCGAGCTGGGATCTGCCCATTTTGCGGTGGGCCAAAGCGCAAGGCGCCGTCGTAGGGTTCGCCCACAGTGGCTGGGGACTGCAACCCCTGGAGGGCAATCCCGAACCCACTGAATTGCCGAATTATTTATTGCCGCGCATGAACGGTATCGGCGCCAACGAATACCTGGTGGATCTGGCCCATGATGCCGTGGATTTCATCTCGGCAGTGGATACTCCGGCTGTCTTGGAGCTCAATATCTGGTATCACACGCTGCAGTGCGGTTTTCGAGCCAAGATCAGCGGCGAGACCGATTTCCCGTGCATCTTCGGCGAGCGTGTGGGAATAGGCCGCAGTTACGTGTGCCTCGACGGCAAGCCGCTCCAGTTCGACGATTGGGCAGAGGGGATCAAGAAAGGTCGTTCTTATGTTTCCGACGGTAAGAGCCATCTGCTGGATTTTCGCATTGACGGTGTGGGCGTAGGGCAAGGCGAAGTGCATCTAGACAAGCCCGGTGTAGTCGAGGTACGGGCTTCGGTGGCAGCACTGTTGGAGCCGCAGCCGACGCCCGAAACAGAACGCATCCGCAAGTCTTCTCTGTACCAAAAACCGTATTGGGACTTGGAGCGGGCTCGCATCGGCACTACCCGGCGTGTGCCGTTGGAAGTAGTGGTCAATGGCGCTCCGGTAGCGCGGCAGGAAATCCTCGCCGATGGCAGCGAGCAAGAAGTACGTTGCCAAGTCCCTATCGAGAAAAGCAGTTGGGTTTGTCTGCACATCTTCCCCTCCAGCCACACCAATCCCATTTTCGTCCTGGTCGGGAGACAACCTGTTCGTGCGAGCCGGCGATCGGCCGAGTGGTGCTTGCGCGCCATTGACCAGTGCTGGAAAGAAAAAGCCCCTCTCATTCGACCGCGTGAACGCAGTGAGGCCGAGCTGGCTTATGAGGAGGCCCGTCGTCGTTATCGGCAGATACTCGCAGAATGCACGGCGCCTTGAGCAGCCCAGTTGGGAATCGGCAGCGGCACGGCATGGGCACTTTCTGGCAAAGGCGCTGGTTCGCTGTGGTCCTGTGTGTCGGGATCGCACTGGCCCTGGCAGACCCCGGCGGCAGGGTCAGCGCCTTCCTGGGCTGGTTCGTCAGCCGCTATATAGTGGCTGCAGTCCTATTTTCGATGTCCTGGAGCTTGCCCACCGGCCGGCTATGGCTGGCAGTACGGTATCCTGCCGGCGTGCTCTGGGCTTATTCGGTCAGTTTTGTCCTTATGCCGCTCTTGGGTGCGATGGCGGCGGCAGCAGTGCCGGCGGCAGACCTGCGTATCGGCCTGCTGGTAGCTGTCAGTGTGCCGTGCACACTCGCCTCGGCGGCTATCTGGACGCGCTTGGCCGGCGGCGACGATGCCCTGGCACTTTTGGTCACTTTCCTCACCAACTGCACCAGTTGGCTGGTGACTACCTTGTGGCTGAAGTGGGCCACCGGAACTGAAACGGCACTGCCTGTTGCCCAGATGATGGCCGATCTAGTGCTTTATCTCGGCGTGCCGGTGCTCGCCGGGCAGCTTTTGCGAGGGCCGGCACTTTTGCGCATCTGCGCCGACCGTGGCCGCAGCGCATTGAGTGTCTTGTGTCGCTTGCTCATTCTGATAGTGATTCTCCAGGCGGTCGTAGCTGTGCGCCAATCTATGCCGGAAGGTTCCGGTCCGAGCGACATAGGGTTGACCGCGCTGGTGGCTCTGCAATGCCTACTACTCCATCTAGCGGGCTGGTTGGTGGCTTATCGAGTAGGGGCCTGGCTGCGGCTCGAGCGGGAACGACGGATCGGTGCGGCCTTTGCGGGAAGTCAAAAAAGCCTGCCGGTCGGGTTGATGATCCTGCAAGCCTTCTTTGCCGATCATCCTCGGGCCGTACTGCCTATGCTCCTGTATCATGTGGGACAGTTGCTGGTGGATACCGTGCTCGCCGACGTGTTGCGTCACAAAGGCTCCGGCCCTGCGGCAGCCGCCGTCGAGCCTTCCCAGTGAACTGTCTCAGGACCGTCACGGGGTCCAATCCACATCGGGAGACAAATCGGTACAAAAGGCAGCCAGAAGCTCGGCGGCGGCGTCAAGGTCGCGCAAATTGACCGTTTCGACCGGCGCGTGCATGTAGCGATTGGGCAAACCGATCAGACCGGTAGCGACGCCTTCGCGGCTCAGTTGGATGGCGTTGGCGTCGGTGCCGGTTCCCCGAGGACACCCTTCGACCTGGTAGCCGAGGCGCCGACTTTCGGCAGCGCGCACCAAACGTTCGTAAACCCGGGGGTGGACATTGGGGCCGCGGACCAGCACCGGCCCCTTGCCCAAGCCGATGTCGCCGAGTTGCTTTTTATCGCTGCTGTTGGGCGTGTCGGTAGCATGGGTGACATCCACGGCGATGCCGACATGCGGATGCACCGCATGGGCACTGGTGACCGCTCCGCGCAGACCGATCTCTTCTTGCACCGTAGAAACCACATAGAGACTGCAACGCAGTGGGCAGCCGACGAGCCGTCGCAATGTTTCGAAGACTACCCATACCCCGGCTTTGTCGTCCAGTCCCGGTGCTGCCACGTTGTCGTTTTGCAAGCGGCGCATGCCCAACTCGATCGTGACCGGATCTCCGATGCGTACCAACTTGGCCGCCTCCTCTCGATTGCGAGCGCCTATGTCTACCCAGATATCCGTGAATTGGGGCGGCTTGTTGCGCTCCTCGGCAGCCAACAGATGGGTAGCCCGTCGCGCTACTACTCCGGCCAGGCTGCCGCTTTCGGTCCAGACCGTCAGACGCTGCCCGAGCAGGATTTGCATATCCCAGCCGCCGATCGGCTGCACGTACAAAAAGCCGTTGTCGTCAATGTACTGCACCATGAGTCCGATCTGATCGCAGTGGCCTGCCAGCATGACTCTCGGCTCTTGGCCAGGCTGCTTGACCGCAATGACATTGCCGTGCCGATCGGTGCGCACTTCGTCGGCATAACGACTGGCCCAGCTACGGACGAGCTTTTGCACCGGCTGTTCGTAGCCCGATGGGCTCGGTGTCTGTACGAGCGCTTGCAAGAACTCCAAAGACTCGTCGGTCATCGTTTCCCCTTTCTTCGGTCCTCGATTGCAACTGCGCTACAATCCCGATGGCGGACGTTCGCGGCAATGGCCCGCCGGTCGTGTGCGCTTACCTGGCACGGGATCTTGTGTCACTGCGCTGACTAGCTGCGTCCCTGAAGGAGACGCCGCAGCCATTGGCGCGCCTGCAGTATCGAGAGCGCCAGCATCAGGGCGCTGCCCAGGACAATGACCGTCCACCCGCGCAGTCCCAGGCGCAAGTCCGACCCCGCAGACGTCTCCGAACCGGGGACCTCGGAGGCCAGGGGGAGATCGGCTGCCCAGTCCGGACGTCGCCCCGCTCGGTCCGACTGCACCAAGCCATACAGACCAGCCCATGCGAAGGTCTCCGGAGCCGCCAGCATCTGCCCGCCTGCAGAAATAGCCGATGCCAACCACTGCTGTACTGCCGAAGGACTGCCCAGATTCTGAGCTAGCTCGCGCCATACGATCGCTTCGCGCAACAGCAAGCGGCGCGCCTTCAGCTCGGGCGTCGACAGCCGAAAAAGGTCCACGGCAAGGTTCATAGCTTCCAGAGCGCCGCGCAGATCGCCTGCGGCGTTGGCCAGCTCCCCGTAGAGCCAATGCAAGCGTCCGTCGTCGGGCAGCCACAGCAACAGCTGTTGCACAATAGCCAGTGCATCAGGCGCTAAACGATCGCGGTCTTCGGGAGCCAACTGGCCAGGAATCCACGATCCTGTGGCGGTGGTGAAGCGCACCGGAAAAAGGGAGTCCAAAGGGGCCAGACCCGGGCGTATCCGCTCGTGCTGCCGCAGTCGGACCAGCCGCAGGTGCCAATGTTCCATACCCCGGGCGTCAGGCGGTGCCAGTGCCGTCGCTTCTTCCAGCGCTCGTGCTGCGCTGTCCAACAGACCTGCCAGTTGATAGGCAGTGCCCAAGTTGGCCAGGATCGTGTAGTGCCGCCCGTGCTCGCGGCGCGCCTGCTCCAGAACTTCGATGGCTTCTTGATAATCGGAATACCCGCTTTGGGCGACTCTGAGCCGAATCAGGTACCCGCCTAGGCTCGCTGCCTCTTTGGCGCTCAGTCGGCCTCGGCGTTTCAGCTCAGCTACTTTTTGCAGATAGTCCTTGCGTTGGGCCGTCTCGACCAGCACCGTAATCCGATCCGGGGGCCCATAGGCGCGCAGCCGGGCTAGTTGCCCGAGAAAGTCGCTAGCGTTGGCCGCCGGCACAATCGGCGGCTCTAGCGGAATATGCAGCCCGGCCACGACCTGCGCCTGCATCGCGGTCAGCGCTGCCAAAGCCAACAGCTTGCAAGTCACATAGCGTAGGTACGCGCCTTTACTGTTCTGCTTGCTCATAGGCCGTCATGGCACACGGAACTCGGCTCGTGCTGGGCTCGTAATACTTTGTAGCCGGCTCAAAAAAGTACCGCCGCTGGTCATGGCCTTTGCGACTATTTTACCGACCGGCGTGATTCGGAAAGCGTCTGCACGAGAACGAGGTCTACGATCGCATGGGCCGTCGTGTGCCCTCGGCACTGCCGCGAGCGCGTGCTATAAAATGGGTCAGGCGTAGATCCGAGCCTTAGACCCGATGGTTGGCTCAGGCCGCCTGGCGTGTGTCTTCGATTTCGGTCGATAGCGGTGCGACCGCGCTGCCCTCGCGCCACAGCGCCTGCACACGGGCGCATACGACCAGAAAGGCGGGTACCAGCAAGGGACGTACCACGAACGTCTCCAGGAGCACACCGCAAGCCAGTGCCATGCCCAATTGAATCAGCGTCGTCAGCGGGCACAGCATCAATGTGGCGAAAGTTCCTGCCATGATTAGACCACAGCAACTGATGGTGCCGCCGGTTCTGGCCAACGCATACTGTACGGCGTCCGCAACGGGCCGCCGCCGCGTTTCTTCCTGCACGCGGGCGATCAGAAAAACGTTGTAATCCTCTCCCACAGCCAGCACGATCGTAAAAAGGAAAAAAGGCACCTTCCAGTTGACCTCGCCAGCCGGCGTGTTCAAAAAGAATCGCGCCAATAGCTCCGCCGCTCCGATCGTGGCGAAATAGCTTGCCAGAACGCTGACCAGCAAAAATGCCACCAGGATCGGTCGCCGCAGTAGACCCAACAGAATCAGCCCCACACTGGTCAAAATGATCCACCGCAAGGTCGCGCGGTCTTGTTCGTGTACCTGGGCAAAGTCGTAGATGTTGGGCGTCACCCCGAACAGAGCGAACGCATCCACGCCGGCTTGGGCTGTCCATCGCTGCACCAGTTCGCGGATCTGCAGCAGGGCGTGTACACTTTCCTCGGCGAAGGGATCGTTGCGAAAAACGATCTCCAGACGCGTGACGAAACGATCGCCGACCTGAGACAAGAAATACTCCTGCACCGCTTTTTGGAACAGCTTGTGTGTCAGTCCGGCGACCCATGCCTTCGGACCTTCCGCCACTGCATGCGGTTCGCCCAGCGGGGCGATAACACTGCGCACTTCTGCCACCGCCGCTACCTGCCGTATACGCCGGCTGAGCTCCTGCAGGTGCCGCTGCCCAGAGGTGCCACGCCAATCCTGAGCGCTGCGCAGAAGCACCGTCAACGGACCGATCTCGCCGGGGACGAAATGGCGCCGGATACATTCCAGTCCGCGCTTGCTGGATGCCATCGGCGGCAGTTCATGAATGAAATCGTACGAGTAGCGTACCCCGGCTCCGTAGATCGCCAGCGGCCCCAGCGACAAAAAACAACCCGCCACCATCCAATGCGGATGCCGCACCACGGCGCGCGCCAGCCAGGACCAAGGACCCGCGCACGTCTCGCCGCGGTGCTCCCTACCTCTCCCAGGCCAGAAGAGTACTCGCGGGCTGCAGACACACAGGATAGCTGGTACCAGTGTCAAGCAAGCTGCCAACGCCACCACCAGCGTCACTGCTATCGCCGGGCCTGTGTATCGCAGTTTGGCGAACTCGGCCAGTCCCATCGCAGCCAGACCGGCGACGATCATAGCCCCGCTGGCGAACAACACAGCACCGACTCGCCGCACGCTCCGTCGGACCGCCTCGCGATGGTCCCCTTGCCGTTCGTATTCCTCCCGATACCGGCTCAACAGGAAGAGGCAATAATCCGTTCCGGCACCGAAAAGCACCACGATGACGAACACCCGCGTCACGTTCAGCAATTGGAAGTGCAGGCAGTGGCTCAGCAGAGACAACACATTGAGTGACAACCACACAGCCAGGCTGACGGCAACCAAAGGCAACGCGGCCAGCCCCGGCGAGCGATAAATGAACAGCAAAATGACCACCACCAAGCCTATAGTCGCCCAGGTGGTGTGGTCCAGACTGCGCAGCGCCGCCCGGGTCAGGTCACGGCCGATCCCGGCGTGCCCAGTCAAATACACCTCTGGCGGCTGCACCGATCCCGCTAACTCTTTGCCTACCACCTCCTCGATGGCATCTACGCTCTCTGCAGTCCTCAGAGCCAAAAAAGGACTACCCAACGGTACGTTCACGATCGTACACCGCCGGTCCTGGCTGGTCAGCCGCGCGCCTACCAGCGGATGCCGATAGGTCGTGCAGGCACTGATGGCCAGCTCCGGCCTTGCCTGACGCAGCCTCTCCAGGGCCATGGCCAGCTTGTCCACCAATGCATAGTCGTCGTCGCTCAGAGGACGGTCGGGCCGATGCACCACCAAAACGAGCCGACTGCCGAATACCTCCCGGGGAAATGCCTGCTCCATCAGCTGCAAGCCCTGCACGCTCAGACTGTCCGGCGGCAAAAAACGTACGTCCTCGTCCTGCACCGCGCTTTCCCACACGGGGGCTACCGTGCCTACCCAGATCGCCGTGACTGCCCAGATCCCCAGTATCGCCCACGGCCACCTGCATACCAGATGCGCCAATATACGAAACATCCTTGCTTTTCTCGCACTTCCTCGCGAAAGCTGTTCCCTTCCCTGACGGCACCTCTCATACACCATGCCCGCCCGTGGGTAAATACAGCTTGGCCATCTGCAAGGCAGCGCCTCCGCCTGCACTAGGCATGGTTTCTCTTCGTTAGAAATGACAGCGCGATCCGTCTATTCTCTCGATTCTGGAAAAGCCCAGGCATCGGCACAAGATGCGGTCTTCACGCAAGGCGGCCGGACGCAAGCAAAGGAGAAGCTCTTATTAACTCGTGTGTCAGGATTCGACGCGGCTTCACGTTGATCGAATTGCTGGTGGTCATCGCCATCATCGCTGTGCTGGTCGGATTGATTCTGCCGGCGGTTCAGAAAGTCCGCGAGGCAGCCAACCGCGTTCGCTGCCAAAACAATATCCGCCAGCTTCTCCTGGCTGTACAACATTACGAGTCGAGCCACGGCCAGCTCCCGCCCAGTATGCTCGCCCCAGTCGGCCGTACCTTCGGTACCAACAACGGCTCCTGGTCGGTGCACGGCCGGATCCTCCACTTTATCGAACAGGGCAATGCAGGCCTGAAGGTCAATCTCGAACTGGCTTGGGACGTGCAACTAGCTACCGGTGTGCCGCAAACCCGTATCCCAGTCTTCCTCTGTCCCAGCGAGATCAACGACACCGTCCGCACCCGCAAGGGCTTGCCCTATGTCTACCCAGTTACTTATGGCTTCAACTTCGGCACCTGGCTGGGCTGGGACCCGATCACCGGTGCCGGCGGCGACGGCGTCTTCTTCCCTAACGCACATGTCAAAAGCTCCACCATACACGACGGCACTTCCAATACCCTCGGCGTCGCCGAAGTCAAAGCTTTCACCCCCTATGTGCGCAATACCCCGCTCGACCCAGGCCCCATCCCCCCTCCCTCCCCTCAGTTCCTCCTCAACTACCTCGCCGGCGGCGAGCACAAGCTCGGCCCCGATCTCAACAGCAACACCGGTCATACCGAGTGGCCCGATGGCCGCGTCCATCATAGCGGCTTTACCACCGTTTTTACCCCCAATACTCCTGTGCTTTATCTTTACAACGGCCGGACTTACGACATTGACTACAATTCGCGCCAGGAGGGAAACTCGACTACACAGCGCTCCTACGCCGCGATCACAGCTCGCAGCTATCACGCCGCTGGCATCGTCAATGTCGGCATGATGGATGGCTCGGTCCGGTCCATTCAGAAAAACATTGATCTGCTTCTATGGCGTGCCCTGGGCACCCGCTCCGGCGGCGAAGCCATCCTCGAACCGCTCGAATGATTCCACTACCGAAGGACACATAAAACGCATAGCTGTGCCGACAACTATCGGCGGACGGTCCACGGCTCCTTCACATTGGTAGATTCTACTCCAGCCGCCACACACGCACGGTCTTGTCGTCACTTCCCGAGGCCGGATAGCGGCCATCGGGACTGAAGGCGACGCTAGTGACGGAAGGTATTCGGCCGGCAAACCACTCCAACCAACCTACCCTTAGCTTCAATGTGCGCACGTGCTGGCCCGTCGCCATCTCCCACACACACACACGGTCTTGTCCCCACTTCCCGAGGCCAGATAGCGGCCATCGGGACTGAAGGCGACGCTAGTGACCCCCCACGTGTGTCCCTCGAGCGTGCGCACGTGCTCGCCCG
>PSKW01000012.1:0-78647 GCA_040289265.1 Gemmataceae bacterium | reverse complement strand
CGGGCGAGCACGTGCGCACGCTTCAGGGACACACGAATTGGGTCTTTAGCGTCGCCTTCAGTCCCGATGGCCGCTATCTGGCCTCGGGAAGCGGTGACACGATCGTGCGTGTGTGGCGGATCAAATAGACTCTGTGTGAGTTCCTATTGAGAGGAGGTCAGCGGTAAGTGGAAACCGGGCGGTGTGTACCGAGCTCGGTCAGGAGCGCGGGGGCGGATACCGGTCGGTTTTGCGCTCGTCCGACGAGTCGAGTCCCCGATGCAGCCAGGCGATGAGGATGGGCAGGAGCACCAGATTGCCGAGCATACCTCCGGCCAGGGCCAGTCCCGTGAACAGGCCGAAATGGATCAACGGGATGAAGCGCGACAGGGTGAGGACGCTGAAGCCGATGACCAGGGCCAGGTTGGAAATGACGATGGCTAAGCCGGCGGTGCGCTGGGTGTTATGCAGCGCCTGATGCAGGGGGCTGCCGGCGTCGTGTTCTTGACGGAAGCGGTACACGTACAAGATGCTGCTGTTTATGGTCATGCCGAGGGCGACGCTGGCCAGCATCGCGGTCGCGATATTGACCGGCAGGCCGATCCAGCCCATGGTGCCGAGGACGCTGAGGATGGGCAATGCGTTGGGCACCATAGCGGCCAGGGACAAAAGGATGCTGCGGAAAGCGGCCCAGCCCAGGAGCAGCATGAGCAAAGTGGCCAAGGCGAAGGTGCGCTGCTGGTCTTGCAACAGGGTCGCAATCAGGTGGGCGAGCATGACATAGATGCCAGTGGCCTGCGGATCGGCACTGTCGCCGAGGACGCGACGGGCCGTGGACGTCGCTTCTGCGATGAGCCGGTGTTTGTCGGCACTGGACAAGCGCTCGCGCACCTGGAGGGTGAAGCGCATGCGTCCCGCAGGACGATTCCAGAAGGCCTGGGCCACGGACCGATCGGCCAGCTTGTGCCACAGGGGTGCCGGCACGAGCCGGCCGAGCAAACCCAGTTCGCGACGGGCCCCCTCGCTATCGCCGCAGAGGACGCGCAGGCAGGCGCGGTAATTGTCGCGGAAGCCGGGGATAGTCTGGAAAAAGTCGAAGAAGTCGGCTAGGCCGAGCACTTTGGTGACGCCGCTGGCCGGCTGTCCGGAGTCGAGCTGCACAGGGGTCAGATCGCCGAGCTGACGCTGGAGCTGACGCCAGCGAGCGACGTGCTGCCGCAATGCCGACTCGTCGAGGGCGAGCAAATCGGGTACGCGCACCACCAAGTCGAGCTGGCCGGTGCCGCCGAAGTGGGTTTCGATGAAATCGTAGGCACGAAAAGTTTCCGTATCGCGACGGAAATTGCCGGTGAAATCGGTCTGAGGGGTGAGCCGTGTCATACCCAGGCTGACGAGCGCCAGGGGCAGGGTCAAAAGGGCTAGAGCGGTTTTGGGATAGTGGAGGGCCAGGCGCAATACTGTGGACAAGAGCTGTTCGGTGCGGCCAGCGGGGCGTTCGGACGGCGACGACACGGGGGGTTCCGGTCGCGCTCGGGGCAGAACACCCCCGGGCAAAAACGAGCACGCGGCTACGCCCAAAAAGAGCGACGCCATGACCATGACCCAGGCGAAATCGGTCACCGGTTTCAGCTCGCAGACCAGCAGTGCCGCGAAGCCGGCAGCATTGGTCACGAGGATCCAAAACACAGGGGGCCCCATGTCCTGGAGCATGGCTTTGACGGCGTGACACGGGGGAACGCGTCCGGCCAGTTCCTGGTAACGCAGTCCGAAGGTGACCACAGTGGCCACGCCGGTCACTGCTACCAGCGAGCTGACCGCCGAGCCGACCATGGTCATCTCGCCGCGCAGGACGCTCCACAAAGCCAGGGTCCAATACAAGGCAGCCTGGACCACCAGCAGGGGCAAGACCACCCAGCGCAGGCTGCGAAAGGACAGTGCCACCACCACACTCATCAAGGTCACCGAAGTCCACTGCAGGATAAAGCCATCGCGCTCGGTATGCTCGTAGACATCATGGATCATGAGGAGCGTACCGGCGGCGAACGGGCCGTTTTCTGCCGGAATGGACTCAGCCAGCGCTGCTTGGGCCCGCGCGCGTACCGCTTCCAGGCAGCGCGCCAGAGCTTCGCTGTCGGGGAACTGATTCTGGAGCTGGACGATGACGGCGGCGGTGTGACCGTCCGCGGCGAGGAAGACTCCCTGATATAGTGGCGTGCGCTGAAACAAGTCGAGCAAGCGTTGGGCTTCTGCGGGCGATGCTCGGCGCAAGGCGGTGGCGAACGTATCCCAAGGCTGATGCGGCAGCGGGCAGGTGGCTATGCCGTGGACGTGCGCGACCCCGGGGATAGCCTGCAGGACCGCGATCAACTGTTCTTGACGCTCCATGCCGTGGGCCGACCACAGGTCTGCGTCTCGATAGACGACCAAAAGCGTCGCCTCGCCGCCGAACCACTCTTTGTTGCGGTAGTACAGGTGCAAACGCGGATCGTGGGCCGGGAAAAACCCCTCCATAGACCGGTTGTAGCGCAAGGGATAAGCGGTCAGCCAGGCCAGAGCGCCTAGGGTCACAAGGACGCCGGCGGCGAAAAGCCAGCCGCGCCAGACGAGCAGCAGATCCAGGCACCGTTCGCTCCAGACTGCGAGCTTACGCATAAGTCCTCCCAGCATCCTGTGGTTGCCAGCGTGACTAAGTACCCAGGCGTCCACTGGATGACGCTGCCGTCATAATAGTGGCCGGCAGGCGCTCATGCGATCCTCTGCTAGGCAGCGTCGCGCGACTCCGACCGCTGCTGACGCTGGGGTTGCGGCCCTCGAAGCCCCCCTGGCGCTGGTCGCGGACAATTGACACAATAGGGATGGAGTCATTGTTTGAGGAAACAGCGGCAGCCCGGCGAGAATGACTCGGCATTCTGAGAGGAGCGAGGCCATGAGAAGCGCGGTAGTCGTCGAGGCGGTGCGCACGCCCATCGCTCGCGCCCATCCGGACAAGGGATATTTCCGCGACGTGCGGGCCGACGATCTGTCGGCACACGTGATCCAAGCGCTTCTGGAAAAAGCGCGCTTGCCCGCCCAGTTGGTCGAGGATATCCACTGGGGGTGCGTCAAACAGGAAAAGGAGCAAGGGTACGACATCGCGCGTCAGGCAGTGCTCATCGCCGGGCTGCCCGTGGAAGTGGGCGGGTGTACGGTCAATCGCAATTGCGGATCGAGCCTGCAGGCGATCAATCAAGCGGCAGCGGCGATCGTCGCCGGGTGGGCAGATATCGTCGTCGCCGGGGGCGTCGAGCACATGCACCATCTTCCTATGGACGCGGGCTTCGATCCCAGTCCCCGACTTTTTTATCGGTACAGTCCGGCCGATTTTCAGATGGGCTTGACTGCCGAGTATCTGGCACAGAAATATGGCATTACGCGGCGAGAGCAGGACGAATTCGCGTTGCGCAGTCATCGGCGAGCGGCGCAGGCGACCGATAGCGGGGAGTTCGCCGCCGAAATCGTGCCCACCTGGGGGCGGGACGAACACGGGCGTCGGTGTGTCGTCACCCAGGATCAGTGCATCCGCAGGGATACGAGCTTGGAGGCGCTGGGTCAGCTGAAACCGGCTTTCCTGCCCGAGGGGGGCACGATCACCGCCGGCAATGCCAGCCCCATCAACGTGGGGGCCGCGGCGTTGTTGCTCATGTCCGAGGAAAAAGCGGTGCAGTTGGGCTATCGGCCCAAGGTGCGCATCCGCGCCCAGGCGGTAGCGGGCGTAGATCCGTGTGTCATGGGGATCGGGCCGGTTCCCGCCGTGCACAAGGTTTTGCAACGTGCCGGTGTGACTCTGGAGCAGGTGGACCTAGTCGAGATCAACGAGGCGTTCGCCGCGCAAACGCTGGCAGTGATCAAACTGCTGGGCGTCGAACTGGAAAAAGTCAATGTGCGCGGCGGCGCCATAGCTATCGGACATCCGCTGGGCGCCAGTGGGGCCCGCATTTCCACCACTTTGATCCACCTCATGGAGGCGCGCAAAGCCCGCTACGGTCTGGCGACGATGTGTATCGGTGGGGGGCAGGGGATCGCCACCCTGTACGAAGCGGTGGGGTGGGATTGAGGCATCGGGGAGTCGTCTGCAAGTCGGGAGGGGCAGCACGGGACCGGCGCCATGGATCCGATTTACCGGCACAGTCGGTGCGAGGCAGCAGTGGTGATGGTTCTGTGGACTGTCGCCGGGGTGTATACGGTCGGCTACTGCTTTCTTTTCGGCCAGGAAGCGCCTGGGGGAGAAATCCACTTTGTCTGGGGCTTTCCCGCCTGGGTATTCTGGGGCATCCTGGTTCCCTGGGTGGTGTGCCTGGGGTTTTCTGTCTGGTTTGCACGACGATTCATGCGCGATGATCATCTGGGTGACGAGTCGGCCCATGAGTTGGAAGAGCGCGAACGCGATGTGTAGCCGCGGTAGGAAGCACTCGCTCGCTGGGCGACGGTGATGGTGCTCGCTTCGTTGTTGCTTGTGATGTCGGTGTCGTTGTGGTTGGGCTGGATGGCCCATCAGGCACTGCGGCGCAGCGCTTTTATGCAGGGGTACTTTTTGGGCAACCGAACGCTCGGCTCCTGGGCAGTTGCTCTGACGGCGACGGTACAGAGTGGCGGCACCTTTATGGGCTTCCCCTCGTTCGTGTACAGCTACGGGTGGTCGGTGGCGCTGTGGATCGCCAGCTACATGGTGGTACCCATCACAGGGTTCGCTGTCTTCGGTAAGCGTCTGGCGCAGATGTCGCGTCGTTTGGGAGCGATTACGGTGCCCGACTTGTTGCGGGAGCGCTTCCAAAGCCCGCTGGCAGGGCTGACGGCGTCCTTGCTCATTTTGTGCTTCATGACCTTTATGATGGTTGCGCAGTTCAAGGCCGGTGCCTTGATCATGCGCGAGGCCTGGACAGGCGGAGGGTGGCAAACGGCGGCCGAGCCGGATGGCATGGACCGTTACTATTATGTGGGCTTGTTTTTGTTCACGGCGATCGTGGTAGGCTATACCCTGTTGGGCGGCTTTTTGGCCGCAGTGTGGACGGATCTTTTCCAAAGTGTGCTGATGCTGGTGGGCATATTGATCTTGCTGCCGTTGGTCCTGCAGCAAGCCGGTGGTCTGGAAGAGGCGACACGGCGAGCCATGGCCCGCGCCGGCCCGGGGATCGCTTTTTTGCCCGGACGCGATGCCGAAGGACGGGCCTTTTTGCCGTTGGGTTTGGCAGTGTCGTATTTTTTTCTGTGGGTGTTCGCGGGACTGGGCCAGCCGGCGACGCTGGTGCGCGTCATGGCCTGCAAAAGTGCCGACACCCTGCGCAGGTCGGTT
This sequence comes from Gemmataceae bacterium, assembly GCA_040289265.1. Lineage (GTDB taxonomy): Bacteria > Planctomycetota > Planctomycetia > Gemmatales > HRBIN36 > PSKW01. Next base: position 73,339 of record PSKW01000012.1, on the reverse strand, counting down.
TATTTATTGGGTCTGTACAATGTGTTCATTTACCCGCCTCTGATTGTCATCTGCATTTGTGGGCGCGCGTTGATCCCGGACTTGCCACCCGGTCAGTCGGATGCCATCGTACCGCGACTGGCCGTGCACGTGGGCGGCACGCTGCCTTGGGGAGGGCTATTGGCGGGACTGGTGCTGACGGCGCCTTTTGGTGCGGTCATGTCCACGGTCAGTAGCTACATGGTGGTGATAGCTGCGGGTGTGGTGCGGGATGTATACCAGCGTTTCCTGCGCCCGCACGCTTCGGCACGCGAGTTACGGCGCCTGTCGTATCTGGTCATGTTGCTCATCGGTGTGGTGGCAGTAGTGGCCAATCTGCAACCGGTGGAGTATTTGCAGGCCATAGTCGTATTCAGTGGCGCCAGCGGAGCGGCTACGTTCTTCATGCCGGCATTCATGGCTGCCTTCTGGAGGCGGGCAACGGCAGCAGGTGTGGTAGCGTCCATGGTGGCGGGGGCCGCGACCGTTCTGGGCCTTTATGTGGCAGGTTGGTTGGGTCCGGACCCATTGATCGGCGAAAAGAGCCGGTTCAGCCCTTATTATTTATGCCAGTTGCATCCGGTGGTATGGGGTTTGGGCGTCTCGGTCCTTGCGGGGCTCGGAGTCAGCATGCTCACCGAGCCGCCCCGCGGACGGATTCTGGACGAGCTGTTCTGATCATGGGCACAGGGGCTTATCCGATTCTAAGCCGTGCGGCGGTGCGGGCCTTGGACGAGCGAGCAGTCGTCGAGCTGGGGATACCCAGTTTGTTGCTGATGGAAAACGCCGGGCGCGGGACCGCGGAAGCACTGGCGCGTCGCTGGACCGCTGGGCCGGTGGCCATATGCTGCGGCAAAGGCAATAACGGCGGCGACGGACTGACCATCGCGCGACATGTGGAGTTGCTGGGCCTGCCGGTGCGGACCGTGCTTTTGTGTCGTCCCGAGGAGCTGACCGGCGATTCCTCGGTACAATACACGATTCTTGCCCGCGCCGGCATCCCGGTGCAGGTGATTAGCCCGTGGGATGCCGAAGCGTTTCGGCAGCATCTGAGTGGGGCCAGCTGGATCGTGGACGCACTGCTGGGTACCGGCTTGAGCGGGCCGGCGCGGCCGCCTTACGATGCGGCGATCAGCGCGATCAACCAAGCACGTGCAGCCGGTGCGCGGGTGTTGGCAGTGGATGTGCCTTCAGGTCTGGATTGCGACACCGGACACCCTCTCGGAACCGCCGTATGTGCCGATGTCACTGTGACTTTGGCGGGCATCAAAAAGGGCTTTTTGGCGGCACACGCTGCCCTGTGGACCGGGGAACTGATCGTGGAGCCCATCGGTCTGCCGCGCCGGTTCGTCGAGCGTTTCACCGAGCCGGCAGGATTTGGCGCAGGGCCTGAGTGATCCAGGCATCTTCTTCGGGCGCCACGGCACGCACATCGAGCCACACATGCTCGGCATGGACGCGGGCCACGACCGGCGGATCGCTCGAGCGCAACTTACGAGCCAGCTCCTGCGCCGACATGCCTTCGACGGCCAGTACGACCGCGACGGAGGGGAGCGCTTGCTCGGGCAGAGAGCCGCCGCCCACGTAGGCTTCGCTGGCAGCGACCTGCACCTGCACACCCGGCAGCGATTCCAAAGAGTATGCCAGCATTTCGGCACGCCGGCGCAACTCGGCGACGGGCGTTTGCACCCGGACCAACAGCGGCAGTTCCCGCGCCAAACGCTGTGGGTCGAGATAGAGCCGTAGCGTGGCTTCGAGCGCCGCCAGCGTCATTTTGTCAACGCGAAAAGCACGATAAAGCGGATCCTTTTCCAACCGGGCGATCAGATGTTCTCGACCTAGGACGATACCGGCCTGAGGTCCGCCCAACAGCTTGTCGCCGCTGAAAAGTACCAAGTCGGCTCCGGCAGCCAAACTATCCCGCACCAAGGGCTCGCCTGCCAGGCCCAGCGGTGCATAATCTATCAGCGCCCCGCTGCCTATGTCGTCAATAGCGTACAGTCCGCGCGCATGGGCCAGCTGCACCAGATCGGCTAGCGCTACGCTCTCGGTGTGACCGCGGATGCGATAATTGCTGGTATGGACGCGCAAAAGGGCAGCCGTGCGCGGCCCGATGGCCCCCTCGTAATCGGCCAGACGGGTGATGTTGGTGGTACCCACTTCGCGCAGTTTGGCTCCGCTGGCGCGCATGATTTCGGGGATGCGAAACGAGCCGCCGATCTCGACCAATTGGCCCCGCGACACGACGACCTCGCGCCGGTAGGCCAAAGCGTGCAGCACGAGCATGGTGGCGGCAGCATTGTTGTTGACCACCGTGGCCGATGGAGCACCGGTCAGATGCACCAGCCAGTCGCGCACTGTTTCCTGACGATGCGCACGCCGGCCGCTCTCCAGATCCAGTTCGAGATTGACGTAGCCGCGAGCTGTCTCGTAGACGGCACGGGCAGCGGCTTCCGCCAAGGGGGCGCGTCCCAGGTTGGTGTGCAGCAAGATCCCGGTGGCGTTGATGACCCGACGCAGACGGGGTCGGCCCAGTCGTTGCAGACGTGTCAGTGCTCCGACGACGATCTCTTCCAGCGTCCACGTGCCATCGGTTTGCTCGCCCTTGCGCAATCGTTGCCGAAGCGCGTCCAGTTCTTCGCGCACTGCTCGCGTGCGCAGACCTTGCGGGTAGACGCCGGCCAGGCTCGCCAGCGCCGGACATTGCAGTACTTCGTGCACCGAAGGTAGGTCCCGTAACGGCGCAGCCATCGTCTCCCCCGTGGCGGCGACCCGATCCGCACAACCGGCCTACGCAGCGCCTGCCGCCAGCACGCGCAGGTCTCCCTCGCGACGCGTCACGCCGATGCGGTCCAGATACTCGCACATGGGCACCGCATATTTGCGCGTGGTCCCCAACAAGTCGCGGATTTCGGCTACGGTCAACGCTCCGGCTTGGTGCAGCTTTTCTTGCACGCGCCGCCGCATTTCTTCCTCCCATTGTGCATGCAGATAAAGCCCCTCGGCGAGCGGCACCAATTCTCCTTCGGCGACACACAGTTCCAGAAGGTCTTTGAGCACCCCTGCCTGGCCGCCTGCAATAGGCAAGAAACTGTCCGCGTCCGGCGGAGCGAAACCCGCCTCCCGATAGGAGGCTACGATGCGCTCTTTGAGTTTCTTTTGGGCCGCGCTGAGTCGCGGCTTGTGTGTCGGCAGGGCCAATCGGCGTGCGTCGCCCGTCAGCCGACCGGTCCGGAGCAGCCGCTCGATGACCTGCTCCACGAGTTCGGCATCCCCCAGGTAGTCGAACTGCCCCTGGATCCTGACCCGATCCAGGCTGGTCAGCAACGGGTACTCGTCGTGCATTCGGGCCACAGCAGCCAGGATGCGTTGTTCGAGGTCGTCGAGTATATCACGGTGCAGGATCCTCTCGCGGCCCAGTCCCAACGGCAGGCGCTGCAGCGCGCCCTGGTGGACCGATTGCTCGACCAAAATGGGGGCTTCGTCTAGGCCGATGCCTGCCAGCCGATACAAATCGTCGGCGCGGACCCCGTGGATGCCGCAAAACCAAGCCGCCTCCAGAACGCGGACGCTGGGCGACCCGGTCCACAGACGCTCGACGCGCTCCAGCACTTCCAGATGCCGACGCCGGATCTTCCGCGCCGTCGGCTGCAGCACGTGGCCGCCCCCCAGAGTTGCCGTGGCAGCGGGCGTACGTACCACGAAAGGTTGCCCCCACACAGCCACGACCGGCTCATCCAAAAAAACCTGAGCCAGCGCCCATCCACCCGGATCGAGACGGTCACAATCCAGCAGCGCGATGCGCCCCATGACTTCCCCGGTGCCGATGTGAACATGCACGGGGTAGCGATGCCGCACCGGCGTCGGCGCGTCGCGCAAACAATGCAGCCGCACCGTCAGGATCCGCGACGGCTGCAGGTATCCCGGCGTGGCCACTTCTTGCCCCCGACGCACAGCTTCATGGCGTAGACCGGCCAGATTGATAGCTGCCCGCATGCCGCGACGGACTTCCTCCACCGGCTGCTCGTGGTTTTGCAGCGAACGCACGCGCAAGCGCTCGCCTGCCGGTAGCCACTCCACTTCGTCGCCCACACGCAGTACGCCTGACGTCACCGAGCCGGTTACCACGGTCCCGTGCCCCTGCACTACGAAGGCCCGGTCAATGGCCATACGGAACGGTTCGTGGCTTTGCTTGGCGACGATGCGTCGGCACACGCCCAGCAGTTCCTGTTTGAGTCGGTCCAGGCCTGCACCCGTGACAGCGGAGGTGGCCACGATCGGTGCCGACTCCAGAAACGTCCCCTGCACCAACTCGCGTACTTCCAGCTCGGTCACTTCCCGCGTCGTTTCGTCAACGAGATCCGTCTTCGTCAGCGCCACGACGCCGTGCTGAAGCCCGAGCAATTGCAGGATCTCCAGGTGTTCGCGCGTTTGCGGCATCACCGAATCGTCCGCGGCCACCACCAATAGACACATGTCTATGCCGGTGGCGCCCGCCAGCATATTGCGGATGAAGCGCTCGTGCCCGGGTACGTCCACGATCCCCAGCCGATAGCCGTCCAGATCCAAATGGGCAAACCCGATGTCTATGGTGATTCCCCGGGCCTTTTCTTCGGGCAGCCGATCGCAGTCTATGCCCGTCAAGGCTTTCACCAGCGACGTTTTGCCGTGGTCAATATGCCCGGCGGTGCCGAGGATCAGATGACGCGGCATAAGCGACCTCCCAACGGGTGCGGTTCGCGCATTATTCTATGCCCGCACGCTGCGCTTCTGGAACTTCGGCCACCACCTGGAGCGCAAGCGCGAGAGCTCGGGACATGCCGGCGGCCGGTCGGCGTCCCCAGCTAACGAGCGCCTCCGGCACCCGGGACGACTTTCGCGAAGAGCACAAAATAATTTTCCTTGAGCAGATTTTTCTCGCCGACTTTGCGGAATCCGCAGCTCACGATCTCTTTTTCGAAAACGTCCTGGCCGGCGCGCACATGCCCCAGCACCCACGCCGAACTTTTCCCCTCGATGCGATGGAAGTCAATCAGCACGACGCGGCCCGTGGGGCGCAGTGCTTTGTGGATCGAATGCATGGTACGCAAGGGAAACTCGAAATGGTGGTACGTGTCGCAGATGAACGCCAAGTCTACCGACTCAGGCGGCAGTCCCACATCGTCTGCCCGGCAGACCCGCGCCTCTACATTGTTCAGCTTCTGCTCTTTGCAGGTCTTGGCGACGTACTCCACGAACGCCGGAGATATGTCCAGCGCGTACACTTTGCCTCGGGGGCCGACTGCCTGAGCGAAGAGACGGGTGAACAAGCCGGTGCCGGCGCCGATGTCGGCGACCACCATGCCTTGGTGCACCGCGCACGCTTCGACTATTTCCCTGCGGAACTGATAAATCTCCCGGCTTTCCGTTTCCCATTTGGCGAGGAATTCGGAGACATTGGGATTCTCGAAAGGCTTGTTGATGCCAGGACGAACGCTTTTTTCCTTGGCACCGATCGGACCCGCCAACACGAGCAGACTCGATGCCCAGACAACAATCCATCGCTCGCTCATGCCCTTGCTCATAGCTTCTGGCCTCCACGCTTGTCAGTGATTCTGCCTGCTGCGCTTTATGGCCGAGCAGGCACACAACCCTAATCTTACCGCAAACGAGAAGCGTAACCACATGACGTCTTTCGACCCTGCAGGAGACACGGCCATGTTCGAGACGACGCTGACCGCGGTCGTTTTTTGGGGATGCACTATGTCGGCCCTGACGGCGCAGCCTGTGTTGCGTTTCGAGATGCAGGAGATAGATCGCAGTCTCAAGGTCGGCTACGCCGTCCTGCTGGCCGACCTCGACGGGGATGGCCGACCCGATATCCTGGTCGTAGACACCCAGCGCGTCGTTTGGTTCCAGAATCCTACATGGAAGATGCGGCCCATCATTGTCGGCGGCACAGTTCCCGACAATGTCTGCGTGGACGCCTACGACATTGACGGCGATGGCCACCTGGACCTGGCGCTCGGCGCCGGCTGGCGTCCTTTCGATACGCGCCGGGGTGGTACCCTGCAATGGCTACGTCGTGGCCCCAGCCTGGAGCAGCCCTGGTCGCTTTATCCCATAGACGAAGAACCCAGTGTGCATCGCTTGCGCTTCGCCGATCTCGACGGTGACGGCCGCAAAGAGTTGGTCGTCGTGCCCCTCATGGGCCGCGGCGCCACGGCCCTACACAATTGGATGGACGGCGCCCCGGTGCGTATCCTCGCCTATCGCATCCCCGCCGACCCGGCGCGCCAACGCTGGCCCGTCGAAGTGCTCGACCAAAGCCTGCACGTCGTCCACAATTTCCAGCCCATCCAGGCATTCTCGGGCCAAGGCATGGGCTTGCTCGCCGCCAGTTATGAAGGCGTCTCTTATATCCACCGGTCCGGAAACCGCTGGCAACGTCGCTTGTTGCACGAGGGGAATCAAACCGATCCACACGGTCGTCGTGGCGCCAGCGAAATCAAACTGGGCTCGCTCGGTCAGGAGCGCTTCATCGCCACCATCGAGCCGTGGCACGGGCACGAGGTCGTGGTGTATACGCCGGCCACGCAGCCCTCCGCGTGGCGACGCCAGGTGATAGATCGCGACTTGCGTTGGGGCCACGCCGTCTGCTGTGCCGACCTCGACGCCGACGGACGCGATGAAATAGTCGTCGGCGTGCGCGACCCCCTCGATGATCGCTTCCGTCACGGCGTTCGTATCTATCGCGCTGTAGATGCACATGCCAGCCGCTGGGAACGGCTCATCCTTGACAACGGCGGCATTGCTACCGAGGACCTGAGCGTCGCCGATTTGGATGCCGATGGGCGGCCCGATATCGTCGCCGTCGGTCGAGCCACGGGCAATGTGCGCATCTACTGGAACAAAACCCCTACCCGCCGGGCGGATAGACAGCCAGTCAATTGACACTCGGACGCGTGAGCAGTCGGGCGGCCAATCTGTGCCCAGCAGCCTATAGCGCGACAGGCCAAGGTTCTTTTTGCGACGTTTTTGTTGCGTGCCTTTTTGCGGCGGGGTAGAATGGGGGGAGCGCCGGAGGCAAAAGATCGGGGGTACATACGACCCATCGCTTGAGCGCCTGTGCTAGCGTATGCAGCAGGCAAACGGGCCGGGTGGAAGTCTAGCCGGGTCTTGAGTTGGAGGTTCGCCTATGGCTACGCCCGTGTGTCCGATTTGTAAGAGTGCGACGCTTGTCGCCAACCCGAATGGCAAGTGGGTATGCACTTCGTGTGGCAAGACGTTTGCTAGCCGCAAAGCCGGCGGGGGAGCGCAAGGCGGCGGTGCGCAAGTCGGCGGCGGAGCGCAGATAGGCGGGGTAATGCCGCCAGCCGGCATACCTCATCTAATCCAACTGCAGGCGGTGCATCCGTCGGCACTGGCATACCGCCGATACCACCCGGTCCGATCTGGCAATCTCCGCCCGGTATGGGTCAGGCGGCGATGGGGCCAGTTCCGCCGTGGGGCAGTCCGGAGCGGGCTGCCGGGCCGGAGCCGTCAGGGAGAGCGGAGTGGTCCGCCGGTGCGGAGCCGACAGGTGGTCCGGCAGCCGGGGGCGTTCGCTGGTCCACCGTGGCGGCTGTCGGTGTGCTGGGTTTATTGATGCTCGGCACTTTGGGCGTTCTAGTGTGGCTGATTTTCCTGAGCCAACCGACGCGGCCTGCGGGAGGGGAACAGCTTGCCAAGCAGCCAGCCATCCCGAACGATCCGCTGGTGCCGGATCAACAGGGGCCTACCGACACACCGCCTGCAGTGCGTCCGCAGGAGCCTGCGCCGAACTGGCAAGCCCCTGCGCCGGGCCAGAATAACGGTGGGCAGCATGCGCCACCAGCGACAGGAGACCGGCAAGAAGGTAGAGAGCCGGAGGCGCCGCCGATTCCTCCGCCTCCGGTACAGGGGCAGCAAGACAGGTCACAAAAGCCAGTCGCACCTCGGGACCAGCGTGAGCCGCCTGCTGGAAATCGAGCGGTGCCAGATCAGAATGCGCCGGATTTGGCTGCTTTGTTCGAAAAGCTGGCTCCTTCGGTGCCTCAGGTTGTCACATTGGGGAGGGGATCAGGTTCAGGCTTCCTCATCGAACACGCTGGCCGTTTGTATGTGATCACCAACAAGCATGTCGTGCGCGGCGGCAAAAAGGGGTTCCAACTCAACTTCCACAATGCGAAGGGTGAACTGGTTCTACGCGTTTCCTCGCCTGATGTCGTGTTGACGCACGTATCCAGAGACGCCGATGTGGCGGCGCTGGACTGTACGGGGATCAGAGAAAAGCTTCAGACGGCCAACATAAAACCGGTCAAAGTAGCGCCCAAAGGTTCCTTGCCGGCCGTCGGTGCCAGTGTTTTTGCCATCGGTCATCCGGGCGTGGGCGACCAGATCCTGCGGCTCACTCTGACCAGTGGCATAGTTTCAGCAGTTGGTAGGGAAATACTGCGCCAGAAGTGCATACAGACTACGGTTGCTATCAATCCGGGCAACAGCGGCGGCCCGCTATTCGATACGTCGGGCACGGTGGTAGGCATCAATACCATGAGCGCCCGCGGCAAAGAGGCCCTGCATTTCGCATTGGAGACCAGCCATCTACACGAACTCTTGGAAGTGCCATCGGCACGGATGAACGACCAAGAAAAAGACCAATTTCTCGCTACCCTGGCAGACGACGAAGACGAGGCCGACGTACCGGACAGTATCAAAGCATTCCCGACTCGCCTGAGGCGGGTGGTGACTTTAAAGCCTAACGGCGGCAAAGAGAATCTGCGCTTTCAGCTCAGCCCTGATGCAGGAATACGTATCTATAGTACGGGCATTTTTAGGGGCCCCGAAATTGCTTACGTGGTGTGCCTTGTCAAGCAAAAAACGGACAAGCCGATCAAAGCGCGTGTTGTCTTCGTCACGACCAAGAGTACCGTTGCGAGCGTGGATTGCCATGCGGATATGCGCCCTGTCCCGATCATGGAGGTGCGGTGCGATCCGCGCACGGAACGAGCCGGCGCGCGCGTGCTGCAGTACCATTACGTTATCGAATTGACCAATCCGAACAGCGAGGAAGTACAAGTTGGCGTCGTAGTCATCGTCAAATGAGAGGCCAGCTTGGCATTCGCCTTGACAAGCTGACCGGGGCAACATATCTGTGCGCGTCTTACAAAGGGGCCGAGGTTAGTCCCGCGGCGGGCAGATTGTAACCCGAGCGGTGATGGAGAGACACACCGGCGACGCGGTGCGTCGGTGTCCGGTCCCTGATGCAGGAAGCGTCTATGCCTTCGTCATGGCGTTGCCGATGGACCTGGGCCGTTGTTCTGGCAGCTTTGTCAACGCTCGCCGGCAGTGCTCAGGAATCCGTGCAGGAGACCACGATCGCCGAGATCCATATCGTCGGATGCCGGCGTATCCCCGAAGCGCGCGTGATGAACGAAGTACGGCTGCGGCCGGGGCAGACCTACAAGCCTCATCAGGTGTGCGAGGCGGTGCGCCGGCTCGACGCCACCGGCTGGTTTTACAGCGTCGCCGTCGAGGAAAAGGACTCCGCCGCAGGCAAAGTCCTGACCTTTCGGGTCATCGAACGGCCCGTGGTGCACGAAGTGGTCTACGAGGGAGCCAAACATGTGCGCCAGGACGAGTTGGAGAAAATCACCGGCTTGCGCAAAGGCAGTCCGATGTCCCCGGCGCTCAATCACCGTGCTGCGCGAGCGATCGAGCAGTATTACCATGAAAAAGGCCGGCTTTTTGCCGCGGTCGAGTTGGTCGAAGGCGCCCGCGACGAAGATACACGTGTGGTCTTTCGCATCACCGAAGGACCTATCGTGCGCATCCGCGATATCCGTTTCGAGGGCAATCGCTTCGTGTCGGCCGCCCGACTGAAGACACAAATCCATTCGCGCGAGACCATCCTGGGCCTTTCCGGGCGCTACAACCCGCTCCTCTTAGAGCAGGATGTCAATCGGCTGCTCGAATACTATCGCACCTTCGGCTTTTTCGACGCCCGTATCGGTTATCGTCTCGACTGGAATCCCGGCTACGAAAGCGTGGACGTGGTTTTCGTGATAGACGAAGGCGTGCGCTATCTGGTTACAGGGTACGAAATCGCGGGCAACAAAAAGTTGCCGGAAGAAGTGTTGCAGGCGGCCAACAAACAAAAGCCGGGCGAGCCTTTCAACGAGAACGTAGTGCAGGCCAGTGCGCGGCGTATGCAGGACGCTTATGGCAAACAAGGATACCTCAATACGCGCGTGCTGCCCGAGTACCGTTTCGGCGAAGAGCCAGGGACGGTGAAGATCGTCTATCAGGTGACCGAGGGACCGCCGGCACGGGTAGGCGAAATCCTGATCGTCGGCAATACGGTGACGCGGCAAAATGTCATTTTGCGTCAGCTGCAAGTGTATCCGGGGCAGATTTTGAGCGTTCCGGACATTCGAGCCAGCGAGCGCAACCTGGCGCGGTTGGGCATCTTCAAGCAAGATCCGCCCCCCTCGATCACCATCATAGATCCGGAAAGCGAATCGGAGTTCAAAAATCTGTTGGTGCAAGTGGAAGAGGACCGTACCGGAGCGTTGATGTTCGGCGTGGGGGTCAACTCGGATGCCGGCGCCAGTGCCAGCATCGTGTTGCACGAGCGTAACTTCGATATCACACGCATCCCGACCAGCCTGGACGATATTTTGTCCAATCGCGCCTTTCGCGGAGCAGGACAGGAATTCCGACTGGAGCTCATTCCCGGTACGGAAGTGAGTCGTTACACGATCAGTTTTCGCGAACCGTACCTGTTCGACACCCCTTATAGTTTCGGTGCCAGCGGTTATCATTACAACCGCTTTTTCAATGACTGGCACGAGCAGCGCACCGGTGGCCGTTTCACGATCGGGCGCCGCTTCACGCCGGAATGGAGCGGCAATATTTCGCTGCGTCTGGAAGACGTCAAAATCAGCAACTTTCCTTTCTTCGTGCCGCGGGAGTTTTTGCCTTTGATGGGACATAGCACGGTGGTTGCCCCGCGGGTGGCTTTGGTACGGGATACGCGCGACTCGATTTTGCGTCCGACCGAGGGGAACATGCTGGAGATCGCCTACGAACAAGGGCTGGGCGATTTTACCTTCCCCGTGTTCACTGTCGAGGACAGCCAATACTGGACTGTTTACGAGCGCCCCGACGGCAGCGGGCGGCATGTTTTGATGGTGCGTGGGCAAATGGGCATCGCCGGGAGTAACACGCCTCTGTTCGAGCGCTTTTTCGCCGGGGGATTTCGCACCTTGCGCGGCTTCGACTTCCGCGGCGTCGGGCCTGATCGCCGGGGATTCAAGACCGGCGGCGACTTTCTTTTGTTAGGCACGGTCGAGTATCAGGTGCCCATTCTAGCCAACGACTTTTTGTATCTGACGGTGTTCAGCGACTTCGGGACCGTAGAAGACGATGTAGCGATCCGCGATTTCCGTGCCAGCGTCGGCGCCGGACTGCGCATCATCGTGCCCATGTTCGGGCCGGTGCCGATTGCTCTCGACTGGGCGGTCCCGGTCGCCAAAAAAGATACCGACGAGCGGCGTGTCTTCAGCTTTTGGGTAGGCTTTTTCCGCTGAGTCCACACCACCTGTACCGTCAGCTCCTAACGCTGAAGTATCCTTTGACTAGTCTGCTACGAACACAGTCATTGGCCCAATAGCGCCAGCCAGATGCCCATCTGCTTTCTCTAGCTTATCTCGGGCTCGTTTTGTGTTTCTCGATGTATTCCTTGACGCGCGCCTCGTATTCGGCGGTGCGTAAACCGATCTGTTTGGCTTCTTTCAGTGCTCGATCTAGGGGCACGCCGCAATCCAGGACGCGGAAAGCGATCCATACGGCGCCGACGCGATTGGCCGTCGAACAATGGACCAGCAAAGCCCCTCGCTGCTCGCGCAAAATTTTGCGCACTTCATCGAACACTTTGTCGGTCAATGTTTCCGGCGCCTTGAAGGGGATGCTGTAGTACTTCATGCCCAGACCTTCTACGACGGACTTTTCGTCCCAATCCAGCTCGCCGGGCATGCGCAGATTGATGACCGCCTTGACCCCCATGTCGGCGAGGAGCTTGAAATCTTCCTTGGTCGGTTGACCGGCAAAGTAAAAATCTCCCAGTTGATGCAGGTTGGGTATTTTTCCGACCTTGAGCGCTTTGAGTTCCTGAACCTGCTGATCCTGTTGGGCTCCAGCTTGCGCAGCGGCCATCGTTAGGATGCCTACGAGCATAGCCGAGTAGAAGCGATGGATCGTCGGCTTGGGATAGCGATACATACGTGACCTCCGTTCGTTAAAAGGTGCCCTCGCAGTGACCCCAGCGGTTCGCGTTCCTGGTCTTCCAAGTTGTTTTACCTTTCGGCGGGCCTAGGAGTAGGGATGCTCCGAAGATGCCGCGCGTTACAAAAGACGTGGAGTAAAGGGGTCAGGCGACTCACGGAAAAAACAGACTGGGCTGTGCCAAGGGGTCATATTATGCCTGGTCGGGCGCGCCGGCATGGTCAGTGAGGAAAGTCCGATGAAATCTGGACGCGTGCAGGTTTTGAAAGGCCATTGGTACGACTACCCGCAGTATTACGACATGCTGTTTCGCAAAGGCACGGCAGAAGAAGTGGAGTTTCTCTGTCGGATTGCACGGCGCTATACCGACGGCCGCGACACGCGCTGGCTCGACTTGGGATGCGGCAGCGGGAGAATAGCTCGGGCTTTAGCGGCGCGCGGCAAGCAGGTCGTTGCCCTCGACGCCCATCCGGCTATGGTCGCCTACACCCGGGCGCGACTAGCGCCGTTTCCCCGATCGCAGGTGATCCAAGCCGATATTTGCTCCTTTAGATTACGCCAGCCAATAGATGTGGCGGTGTGTTCCCTCGATACCTTCCGACATGTGATCCGTGAAGCGGAAGCACGACGGCACTTGCGAGCGGTGTGGCGCGCTCTCCGTTTCGGAGGCATTTATATCCTGGCCTTTCATGTGCTTCCTCTCGATGTGGCCGAAGAAGCCGAAGAACGCTGGTCCGGCCGCCGGGGTAAGCTAAAGGTTACTGGGCGGCTGAGGGTCGTGGCGATGGATCGTCGCCGTCGTTTGGAGAAGTGGTCCATTACCTTATGGGTCCATCGTCGCGACCGGACCTTGAAGATCGAAAGCACGGAGTGGATGCGCCTGTACACGGTGCAACAAGTCACCAGGCTTCTGAAAAGTGCGGGGCAGTGGGAACTGCTCGGGGCGTATGACTTTCGTTTCGACAGCGCCAGACCGCGACGGCTCGACGACGATCTTGTTGACGCGGTATTTGTCCTGCGCAAGGTCAAAAGGCAAAGTGGGCAGTATGGATAAAGTCAGTCGAATCGGATGCCTCTATGGGTTTTTCTGATCCCTTCAAGTTTGAGGGAAATGACGCCGATTCTGCTTAAGGATTACCGGCGGAGGGAAAGCAGCGCGTGCCAAGGAAGGATCCGGGGACGGGAGTGGGAACTATGTGGCAACGAGCGGTGGCCAAGTGGGCAATGATCGTGGGATTGGCAGGACTAGCGAGTCCCGTGTGGGCGCAAGCGCCGGGCGATCCAGTGCCGCTGGTAGCTCCTGTCCAACCGGCACACTTGACGCGCTATCCAGGATACGGTCCAGGGGGCCAGTCGCCGCCGCAGGGAAGTGCCGTATTTCCGCAGATGCTGCCCGGCCAGGCGTTCCCCCCGGCGGTGATGCCGCCTCCGTATCCACCTGGATACGATCCCGATGCCGGCGGGTGCGAATATTGGCAAAGTCCCGAATGTCAGCAGGCCCCGCTCTTTTATTTCGCCCAAGTCGGTTGGCTGGGCTTGAAGCGGCAGCGGCTTGGCCATGGGGCCGTGGCCGTGGTGGATCCGACCGGCGTAGACGACGGGATTTTCCCTGGTTCCGGCGCTCGATTAGCGGCGGATTTCCACCACCTCGACCCATCGCTGCACGGGGCCATTCGCGCAGCCATCGGTGTCGCCTCGGACGATGTCGCCTTGGAGGCCACCGGCTTTTATCTGCCTGAACAGGACACAGGGATCAATTGGGTTGTGCCCGGGCGTTTGACCTCTTTCTTCTTCAACATCCCCTTGGGTTTCGAGGGGAACAACTTCCTGTGGGACAACGCCGATGCAATCTTGCTGCAATTACGCACGACCATGGCCAACGGAGAAATCAACTTGCGCTGGTCCACCGGTCAGGCGGGGCAGGGTCTGGAATTGCTCATCGGTGCCCGCTACCTCGATGTGCAGGAGCGACTCAATTTGCGCACAGAGGACGACACCATTGCCATCGGTTTCGATCCGGCGTTAGTAGCCACGTACACATCGCGTGTGCACAATCGGCTCCTGGGCGGCCAGATCGGCTTAGCCAGCCGGGCCGAAATCCTCAGCTGGCTAGGATTAGCCTGGGAGCTCAAAGCAGGATGGTTCTGGAACAACGTGGACTACGATGTCGCCTTGGTGCGCGGCGACGGTTTGCTGGGCCGCGAGGGTGGCCGCAGTTCGGACCGCTTCAGCCACATCTATGAAGCGGGGCTGTTCTTGGATGCCTACCGGGGTGTTTTCCGGGTGCGCGCAGGATATCAACTGATGTGGCTGGTCGGCGTCGCCGAGGCCGTGGATCAGATTGACTTCAACCTCGATCATTTCCGCGGCGCCGGCCGCTTCAATGGCAGTATCCTCTATCACGGCCCGACCGTTTATCTGGATATTACATTCTGAGCGTCTGCCGGCGCATTGTGTCCACAGAGCCAAACGTAGCGTTCCTGCGGTGCTAGGCACCGAATGACAACTTCCCCAGCAGCTGCCCGCGTTTCGGGTGACCTCGTTTTGCTCTCGGCCGAACACGCTCGCACCTGGCCGCACTGTTCAGCGGCTGTCAGGCAAAAACCCACGTTAGCCACAATCCTAGAGCGAAGCCGATGCGCACGGCGATCTGCCCGCCCCAGCGCCACATCATACGATGCAGATCCATGCTCGCTTGCGTCAAAGCTTTGAGCACTTGGTCGCTGACCATGCGTCGCGGATCTATACGGCCCAGCGTGAAGAAGCGGATCACCGGCGATACCCAGGACCCGAGCCAATACTCGGCTTGGTCCAATTGCTGTTCGATTTGCTGCCGGTCCACCTTCCAAACGTTGAAGATAGCATCATAGTCCAAGTAGAGCATGAGCAGCCCGAGGATCAGAGTGGGTAGTCCTAGGTACCAGGTGTGCACCAATTTGTCGGGCGTCGTTTCTGCTTCAGGCAAGATCATGTAATAAAGCACGGCATGGGCCGCCATCAGGCTGAAGGTCAATACGGTCGGTATCAGCGTCTTGTTCGGGAACAGGACGCTGCGATGTTTATGGATCAGCGCCAGGAGTCGGGGCCAACGTTCCGGCGTGCTGAGTATCAACGCCGCCAGATCGCGATACTGCCGGTAGCGCACGTAGATGCTCAATAAAAAGGTGGCAAACAAGTAAAGCTGAAACAGACTAATGAGATTGAGGCTCATGCTTCGGTGCCCTATGCACGTTCGGCTGTTTCCGCTGCAGGGGTGCTAGGGGTAGGCTTCTGCTTTGGGGATGGTTAGCGCATCCAGACCGCCGCTGGCAGATGCCCCAGGCGCCGGCTGTTGGGACCTGCGTGTACGGCTCTGTTTGTGTGTGCCGTGGCCTCATGGTGAAGGAGTGGCTCAATGCTGCTTGAGGATGAGACGCCCTTCGGCACGTGCTTTCTTTTCCAAGACTGCCAATAGCCACCGGGCCAGGATCAGATAAGCGATCGTCAAAACCGTCAAGAGAGCCAACTCGGCCGGGACCGGCAAGAAACCTACCGCCTGTTCAGGAGGAAAGAGCAATTGTCGCAGCGCATCTATGCCCAGGCTCATAGGGATGAGGGAGGCAGCCCAGGCGGTCGGTTGCCCCAGATACCGCAACGGATAATTGACTCCGGAGAGTAGATAGACCGGCTCCTGCAGCAAATGGACTGTATGCCATGCCTCGCGCCCCCACAACAAAAAGGCCGACGCAAAACACATCCCTAATCCATAGAGAGCCAATAAGGTGACCACAAAGACGCCCGCTACCGCTAGCCAAGATGTTTCCGGGTGCCCCAAGTGTACGTCGAAGATTATGCTTCCCGCAAGCAAGATGACGGTTGCGCGCACGAGGGTGGTGCAGATACCGCCCAAGGCCATTCCTGCCAAAATAGCCATCATCGGCGCTGGGGCAATGATATAGAGCTCCAAATTGCCCGCATCCCTTTCCCAGTAGAGTTGTGCGCCCATAGACCACAAGACATTGAGCCAAAAGGCGCTCATCGTACCTCCCAAAACGACGAAGCCTTCGAAAGCAGGCGGCGCGCCGAAGGTTCGGTAGACGAGTACAAAAGCCGCTATACCCAAAAGCGGCAGGAGGGTTTCTTGCAAAAGCCAGCTAGGGGCACGTACTAGCCAGACGAGCCGCGGATAAGCCCGCGCCCCCAGAGCGCTCCAAAAAAGATAGGCAGTTCGTGTCCAAGTCGGGTTGCTGGTCGGCATTGTCAGGAACCTCGTGCAGCCGGCTGTACGTCGGGCCTGTATTGTCGAGCATCAGGCGCTGCTTGCGCACGACGACGGGTATTTTACAATGCGCTAGGGGCAGATGGCGTCGGCCGATGTCGGCACAGACGCAGGGAGTCACTCGCTGGGGAAAAGGGCTATGCCACCGAGTTTGCTATGCACGCGACGAACATTTGTGGCTGCCGGGCTGACACTGCTCGGGCTGGGACGGCTGCAGGCGGACGAACCGCACGCTTTGCCCGGCACGGAGCCGCTCACCGAGTCGGGCGATTTGGCCCGTCTTTTGGTGGACGGCTTGCATCGGTACTTGGATCGGCGCACGCGGCAGGTGGCTGCCGACCGTCGGCACCGCTGGCGACTCGATTTTTCTTCGGCACAGGCTTATGCGCGCTCGGTGGAACCGATGCGGCAGAGATTGCGCCAGGTGCTCGGCATGGCGGCACAGCCGATAGACCAGGTCCACGTGCGTACCGAAGTCGTGTTGGGACCACTGGAGCGTACTCCGATATTGGCCGAAAGCGCCCGCATACGCGCCTACGCAATCCGCTGGGATGCCTTGCCTGGAGTAGACGGCAAGGGCATATTGCTGGAGCCCAGGGAGTCGGCGCGTGCACAGGTCGTTTACCTACCCGATGCCGACTGCCATCCCTTGCAAGCCTGCGGGTTGACTGCGGGGCCGGAGCCGCCCGCTCGCTTGCCCCTACGACTGGCAGAAGCTGGCTGTCGCGTGATCGTTCCGCTGCTCGTGGACCGGTCCGATCGGTGGTCCGGCAACGCCCGTCTGGGCCGCGCTACCAATCAGCCCCATCGGGAGTTTTTGTACCGTATGGCCTACGAGCTAGGATGCCATCTGCTGGGGTGGGAGTTGCAGATGGTGGCGGCTTTGGTGCAGTGGATGAAAAGTCAGCCGACGGGCCAGCAGGGGCCGGTCGCCGTCATGGGGTACGGTGAAGGAGCCGTGTTGGCCTTGTACGCCGGGGCAATAGACCCGCAGATTGACCTGACGGTCGTGCACGGGTACTTCGGGCCTCGCGAAGGCCTGTGGCGGGAGCCGATTTACCGCAATGTCTGGGAGCGACTGGTCCTGTGCGGGGACGGCGAACTGATATACTTGGTGGTACCACGTGCCCTGCTGATCCAACACCTCGGCGGCCCGCAAATCACCCACCCGCCGGAGAGGCCGGGCCGCGGCGGAGCGGCTCCGGCGCAATTTGTAGATGCGACCGCTGATGAATCGCACAAGGAGTTCTTGCGCATTGTGCGACAACTCCCACCGGCAGATCGTTTTCCGCGCCGTCCGCTGGAGTGGTTCGATGGCAAGGACCTGCGTTTCTACGAGACGTTGAGTGCCCTCCTGGGTATCGGGCCGCTGGGGGGCGAGCCGGCACGTTTGGAGAGAAAAGTAACGCAGCGAGTAGAAGCCGTTTCTGCTACCGAGGTGCGCTCGCTCGATCTGCAGCGCCATTTCGACGAGCTGGTCGCTTATGGCCAGAAAGTGATGCGCGACAGCGAGATGGAACGTCACAATTTTTTCTGGAGCAAACTGGATTATGGCAATGTGGAACGGTACGAACAGTCGGTGGAGCCATTGCGCGAGTTCTTTTGGCGCGAGGTGATCGGGGCTTTACCGTCGGCGGAGCTGCCGCCCCGGCCGCGCACACGGCTGATTCACACCGGGGACTGGTACGCGTACGAGGTCGTCCTGGATGTCTATGCCGACGTCGTAGCCACGGGTATTCTGTGCGTACCGAAAGGGCTCAAGGCAGGGGAGCGGCGGCCGACGGTCGTGTGTCAACACGGTCTGGAGGGCCGGCCCAGTGACGTGGTGCATCCGGAAAAGCGGACGCCTTATTACAATTCGTTCGGGGCTCAGCTAGCCCGGCTGGGATTGGTGGTGTTTGCCCCGCAGAATCCCTACATTTTCGGCACCCACTTTCGGCAATTACAGCGCAAGGCCAACCCCCTCAAGCTGTCGCTGTTTTCTTTCATCGTGCGGCAGCACGAACGGATTCTCGACTGGTTGGTGAGTCTGCCCTTTGTGGATCCGGAACGCATAGCGTTTTACGGCTTGTCGTACGGGGGCAAGACAGCCATGCGAGTGCCCGCCATCCTCAAACGGTATTGTCTTTCGATCTGCTCCGGGGACTTCAACGAGTGGGTGTGGAAAAACGCGGCGTACGATTTTGCCGGCAGTTATCTGTATTCTGGCGAGTACGAGATGCCGGAATTCAATTTGGCACGGACCTTCAACTACGCAGAGATGGCGGCCCTGATTTGTCCGCGTCCTTTTATGGTGGAGCGAGG
Source organism: Gemmataceae bacterium (assembly GCA_040289265.1). Taxonomy (GTDB): domain Bacteria; phylum Planctomycetota; class Planctomycetia; order Gemmatales; family HRBIN36; genus PSKW01. Next base: position 54,477 of record PSKW01000012.1, on the reverse strand, counting down.
ACACAACGATGGGGTGGGCCTAGACGAGTGGGTGGCGTACGAGTATGCGAAAGTGCGCCGTCTTTATGCGCGCTTGGGGATAGCCGAGCGCACGGCGATCGAGTTTTTCGCCGGCGGGCACGAAATCCACGGTCGGGGAACGTTCGATTTTTTGGGCCGCCATTTGCGCTGGCAGCCTTTGCGCGGGCAAGCAGGTGGAGCAAAAGGACCATGAGCGCGGCCGATCGGGATGTGCGCATGCGTGGCTTCCGTCAGCGGACCGAAGTCGGTGCGGTGATCGAGCTGATCCGTGCCCGCGTCCACCGGTTGGGGTGGGAAAAGGTGCCGGTGCGTCAGGCGGCCGGTCGTGTCTTGGCCGAGGCTTGCGTAGCGCCGATGCCCCTGCCTCCCTTCGACCGAGCGGCGATGGATGGCTTTGCCGTGCGGGGGGAGGAAACTACGGGAGCTAGCCCGTATCAGCCGCTGGAGTTCGTTATCGTGGGGGAGTCGCGGCCGGGGCGATCGTTTGCCGGACACGTCGGGCCCGGGCAGGCAGTACGTATCATGACAGGCGCACCGATGCCCTTAGGAGCGGATACGGTAGTGCCTGCCGAGTATACCGAGGTGGCCGGTCCAGTGGTGCGGGTGACGGAGGGGTTTGCCCCTGGTAGGCATGTCAGTTGCCGGGGCGAAGATGTTGCCCAAGGCGAGGTACTATTGCCGTCGCGCCGGGTGCTGCGTCCGCAAGACGTCGCCGTATTGGCTGCGGCAGGTATCGCAGAGGTCCCGGTGGTCGTGCAGCCACGCGTGCGCATCTTGATCACCGGCGATGAATTGTTGCCCCCGGGCAGCGTGCCCCATGATGCCTTTATCGTGGACAGCAATTCGGTGATGCTGGAGGCGCTGGTACGTCGGGATGGGGGCGTGCCACTGACCGGCGCCATCGTTCCCGATCGTCCCGAGGCCATCCGGCACGCTTTGCTCGAGGATAACGCGGACATGCTGCTGGTCTCGGGCGGATCGTCCGTGGGACCGGAGGATCACGCACCACTGGTCTTGGCAGAATTGGGGGAGTTAGTTGTACACGGAGTGGCCATGCGGCCTAGCTCCCCTGCCGGACTGGGTTGGTTGGGCCACAAGCCGGTTTTTCTGCTGCCCGGCAATCCCGTGTCGTGCCTGGCAGCCTACGACTTTTTCGCCGGGCTGGCGCTACGGCGCATGGCCGGATTACAGGAACATTGGCCCTATCCGTGTCGCAAACGGATTTTGGCCCAAAAAATCGTTTCCGCCATTGGCCGAGTTGACTATGTGCGGGTCCAGGTGCGTCCCGAAGGAGTAGTTCCTTTGGCAGTCAGCGGCGCATCGCTGTTGAGTACCACGACACGGGCCGATGGATTCGTGGTGGTGCCGCGGGACCGGGAGGGTTATGCTCCCGGCGAGTCGGTGGAAGTGTATCATTTTGACCTTTTTGCAGTTGATTCTGACCAAGTCTCCGTTTACGATAAATTGACTAGCGCCTGCTGAGAGGCACTGGGACGTAAAAGGGGATGGCGAGAATTTCATTTTTTTCTCATCGCTGCCCCATCGGCCGCTGACCAGGTCCGATTGTTCGGGAACGGAACAGCATACCTGGGCGTCATACATATATAGGACGAGTGGCAGGGAAGCGGGCCGGCGGCGACAATGGTCGGACGTCGAAAGGGTCATTGCTTTATGCCGACGACTTTGGCACGCTTGAGCATTGAGCGGCTGGAAGAACGATGGGTCCCCAGTGGGACGCAGTACGATCAGCTTTTATTCGAGTTGATCAATTACGCTCGCGCCCATCCGCAGGAATTGGCAGACCGACTGCTGGGCGGCGACCTCAATCAGGGTTTGCCGCCTGGTACCATTTCACCAGATCCCAAGCAGCCGCTGGCGTGGGAGGATCGGCTTTTCACGGCTGCCTTTGGCCACTCCACACGCATGCTGACACTCAACTTTTTCGACCACATAGATCCTTACAACGGCAGTACGCCGGGCGATCGCGCCGACCTGGCAGGATACGTGTGGACGAGTATCGGGGAAAACCTGGCCTTTCGCTCCAGCATGACGCCGGTAGATGTCGCTCAGGTAGTGCGGCAAATGCACGAAGATCTGTTCATTTCGCCCACCCATCGGAGGGTGATGCTGGACCCCGATTATGAAGAAGGGGCAGCGGCCACGGTCCAAGGCTCCTTTACGTGGCAGGGGACGACCTATCCTTACACCGTCATGGCTACGGAAATGTTCGGCAACCGGGACGGCCGCGGGCCTTTCCTGTTGGGCGTAGTAGTGGACGATCAGAACCACAACGGAGCTTATGACCCGGGCGAGGGGCTGGGCAATGTGCAGATTGTGGCTACGCACCTCCTTACAGGGCAGCAGTTCAGTACGACCTCCAGCGCTACGGGAGGATATCGCCTAGAGCTACCCCCCGGCGATTATCGGGTCATGGCTGCGCGGGCTGATTTCACGGTCCATTTCTCCGTTTCGCTCGGCACCCAAAATGTCAAGCGCGACGTATTCAAGCCGGACCAGGTGACCGACATAGACAGTTTCGGCCAGTCGGGCGATTTGATCGGTGCCGGCACTATTCTGCCTGGCGTGGCAGCCGCCGGTGTGGTTTTGATCAACGCCGATCTGAGCGATCCGCCCGCTGTTTTGGTTTTCAATGCCGTCACTGGCAACAAGATAGCCGCTTACGATCATCCCCTGGGTGGATTTGACGGCTGGGTAGACCCGACGGACAAGACGCTTTTCGGCGATGTCAACGGTGACGGCGTAGTCGAGATTATCCAGATCAATGGCGCCAGCGCCTCCGGAGCGGGACTGGGCAATGCTTTCCTGCGCGTGGTCGAAGCGCGCACAGGCCGCGTCCTGAAGCTGTGGAACTACGACGATCTGACCCCACAGGGTAGTTATCGCACGCTGTTCGCCGGACTGGTAGACCCGGAAGATGTCATCTTGGTAGGACATTTTACACGGGTGGACCACCTGGAGGCCCTGTTTTTCAATCGTACCGCTGTGACGCCTGATACCATCGCCTTGCGCACGTTGGATCTGGTCACCGGCCAAGTGACCTTTACATCGTATCATGACGGTGTCATTTTCGGCGGGTGGACCGATCCTACGGACGAAGCCGTTGCCAGCGACATGAACGGCGACGGCTTCGACGACCTGATCCTGGTCAATCGTGTACCCGATCCGCAGAACTATAGAACCACGAACAAAGGTTTTATTGGTATGGTGTCCTTGGCAGACGCACCGGGGGTGGCTGCGGGCCCCTACCGTGGCTTTTACCGGTTCTTCGATTGGAACTTTGCGCGGCCTGGGGAAAACAGCGTTTTTCCTGGATACGATGAGATCGGGGACCATGTCAGTGCCGGGCACGTGATCAATGACGGTCAGCGCCAGTCGGTGTTGCTATTGGTCAATTCCAGCAGTGCGACACAAGCAGCCTATGCGATTCTGCAGCCGCGGCCGTTGACGCCGGGCGTGCGCGACTCGTTCCAGTTGATCAGTACGATATTTCATGGCAGTGGCACCGCGGGTGCCTTCGATAGCGACGATGTCTTTGTGATGGCCGATGTCAACGGCGACGGCAGCGACGACGTCATCAGCTTGAGTCGGATCAACAGCTCGCAGCCCAAAGCTTATGTGCGCACTTTCCACGCCTTGACGGGAGCCAGACTGGGACAAGTTCCCGGCGACAGTGGCGGCGCGAGCGGGTTTTCTGACACGCGACCGCCTGGGGGAGTGTTGCCTCCGGGGACCGGCGACTCCTCAGGCACTTCGAGTGGCAATAACTCCGGGGGAACGGGACAGTCGCTGGTTTATAACCGCACCCGCCAGGCTTTCACCTTTGCTTTTACTCAGTCTTACCAGATGCCTATCTATCGGGACTCTGCCGAACCTGTGACGGTGCTCTCGACGCTGCGCCGGGCACACGATCTGCTTTTTGCCTCGCTCGACGATCTCTACCAGCCGCCTTGGGAGGAGTTTGTCTAACCCAAACTGCCGCCGGAGACCGTGCCTGGACTTTACGATAATGCGTGCGAGGAGCACACTATGGTTGGCTCTGCGCATAGTGCCCCAAGTCTCTGCATTATCCAGATTATCGCGGAGGCAAAGTCATCCCATCGGCAGGCTGGGATATGCGGCGGAGCACCTTGCCTGGTTTGACAGTGCTCGGCACGGGGTGAATAATTGGCATAGACAGACCCAGGCGCAACCTTAATGTACCACGCATGGATACGGTCGAAGCAGCGGCGCTTGCCTGCTGCCAGCAGGCGATCGGTCACGCCGCCCGTTGGTAGGAGGAGGGAGCGAAAAGGCTATGTGGATGGTGCCACGGGATCATCCCCTGAGGCGCTATTTCGCAGGGCTCACCGAACAGACCTTTGTCAGCGAATTGGGACTGGGCGATCCCGGCTTGATAGATTACCTGTCCGATTTGCTCACACGTTTCATTCACATAGACGAAGTGTACCGGTTGCGCGACACGACGGGCCGCAGACTCGATGAAGTGGCAGACATGTTGTTGACCGCGCAACGCTTGCCCGAAACAGGCCGGACACGCCGCGAATTCCACCGGCACATCGGCGATTTTACCTTGTTCTGGACAGGGGTTTATCCGGAGGCTTTGGAGCGCATCCGTTCGCGTATGCGCAAGGACTATTTCCTGGACTACTGCGAACAGGGGAAGCGGTCGTACTACATCGCCAGCACTTTCGACGAAGAACCCTATCGGCAAGAGGCGCGCATATTGCGTCGGCTCAGTGATCAGTTCGAACTATGCGCATTCGGCCTGCACCGGGTGCGGTTGGAGTGGGAAAAAGAGCAGCCGGCGGCGGCACGTGCCGCCTACCGACGCTTGATTCATTGACCCACAAGGAACGTGTCCAACCGGCACCGTCCGTTTTCGCCGAGGATTGGTCCGGCGCGCGGAGCCCTTGCGGACGCCAAAGGTTCGTGCGGTCCTCGAGCAACGAACAGACACGCCGGAGGACAGTCCAGCAGCCCCTGAGCTTTTCTGGCAGCTCGCGAGTATAATGAGGCAGTGCGAGGTCACGGCATGCGATCAGGGGTGCGTATTCAGTCACCATTGGAGACATGTGCTTATCTGCCGCAGCGTGCCAGCCGGATGCTCTACGACTATGTGCTCGAGTTGCAGCCGGCAGAATACGAAGTGCTGCTGCGCGAGGGCTGGCGCCGCTTTGGCCGGGTGGTATTCCGTCCCAATTGCCCGGGTTGCTGGGCATGCCAGTCGTTGCGGGTGCGCGTGCGCGAATTCCAGCCCGACCGCAGTCAACGACGCACTTGGCGCGCTAACGCCGGCAAGGTGCGAGTAGAGATCGGTGTTCCCTCCCTCACTCGGGAAAAGCTCGACCTATACGACCGGCACCACTCGTTCCGCAGCGAAACGCGCGGCTGGATGCCCCAGCCGGCAGGAGATGCCGCCGCTTACGTCAATACTTTCGTGCGCAACCCGTTCCCCACTCAGGAATGGTGTTATTATCTCGGGCAGCGACTGGTCGGGGTGGGCTATGTAGATCGGCTGCCTCAGGCACTGTCGGCCATCTATTTCTTTTACGACCCGGACATGCGGCGTCTGGGTTTGGGCACTTTCAACATTTTGCAGATGATCGCCTACGCTGCACAAGCCGAAATCCCCTATGTCTACCTGGGTTATTATGTCGCCGGCTGCAAGTCGCTGGCATACAAAGCGAATTTTTGTCCCAATGAAATCCTTTACCCCGACGGTGCCTGGCGGATGTTTCGCACCCGACGGGTAGCGGACAGCCCGCCGCTTTCACTGCCGATGTGGCAAGAAAAAGACGCCGGTAGTCACAGTTCCTGCCCACAGGACGACAAAGAGAGCTGCCAGGATCAGGTGCAGCCGGCGTAGGTGGCGCAAACCGGTGTACAGCATCAGGCCCATGACCAAGGGCAGGGGGCCGGCGAAGCACAAATGGATTTGTAGCGTCTGCCGCTCTGTCTCCGTCATAAAAGAGCGCACGTCGAGGCCGAGTTGCAGCAGGGTCTCGAAGACCAGCACGGTGCTCACCGTGAGGACGAAAAAAACCAGATTGACCCGCCCGTGCAGCCGGTAGTTACCCCAGGCGAGCGGGATCAAAGAGGCCAAAAAAAGCGCAGTCGCCGCCGAAACGACGATTTTCAACAGCAGGATAACGGTCGGGCCATCCGGCACCATGATCGCTCCGCTTATGGGCCGATGCGCAGCCATGACGCAGGGTGCACGTCGCGCGCTTACCTGCCGGCAGACAGATGGTCTTCTGTCGCCATCAGGCGGCGTTGCGTCTTTTAGGCTGGTGCTTCCAGCGCCGATGCAACCAGAAATACTGGGTGATATCCCGCCTAATCAATTTTTCGAAGGCGCGGGTGAAACGCTCGGTCAAACTGCGCGCCGTGTCGCCGGGCTGTGGGACGATGGTATCCACCAAGGCCACGCGAAAGCGCCAGGGACGGACACGCCAGGCACCGAGGACTAGGATGCGGGCGCCTGTGTGCAGGGACAATAGTGCCGGCGATTTGTGGGTCGAGGCCGGGCGTCCGAAAAAGTCCACATATAGACCACGCGAGCCGGCATCTTGGTCCGCCAACATGCAGACCATCGCTCCGGCACCGAGCAGCCGCTCCAGCCGCTCCAGCTCTCCCTTTTTGGCCAAGAGTTTCTGGCCTGTACGTTCGCGAAAACGCCGCAGGAAGCGATCGAGGTAGACATTGTCGAGTGGCCGCGCCACCGCATACGAGCGAAACCCCAATAGCCCCAGCACGTAGCTAGCCACCTCCCAGTTGCCGAAATGGGCCGTCAACAACAGCCGCGGCCCTGGTTGCAGCAGCTCCTGGACCAGGCGCCTGGCGTCTTCCAGCTCGATGTAACGATGCCATGTGGACAGATGCAAGCGCCGATACAGGTGGACCATTTCCACGAGCACAAGGGCAAAGTGCGTATACACGGCGCGTATGAGCCCGGGCAGCTCGTGCTCGGGCACGTGCAAGGCGTGGCGCAGATTGTCTTCGGCGACCCGCCGATGACGCCGGTCTGTGCGATACGCCAGCCAGCCGAGTCCCTGTGCTAAGCCCCAGGCCAAATCCGGAGGCAGGGCCTGTGCCAGGCTGACAGCCAGTCTTACGGCCAAGTACACCAACCAGGAAGCGATTCGGTGTCCCATACGATTACCGCCCACCGAGCGACTACCATATCCTGACAGTGCGGGGAGCCCCCGCGGGCAGCCTGGCCAGATATAGCACATTTGGGCTGCCGGCCCAAGGCCAGAACCACTCCCCGACCGACGTCCAGTTGGCAGACTGCCGCGGGGGAACTAGGGCAGTAGGCCGACCCTTGTTCGGCGGTGCCGGCGGGGCGCAAAGCCCAGGGAACGAATGCAGATACGACCGACGCCAGGTGGGCGAGGGAAAAGCGTCGCGCAACCAGTGCTGGGATCACAGCGTCACCACCTGGCGCGACTGGGCGGAGCGGTACATGGCCAGGATCAGTTCCACGGCCTTGCGGCCTTCGCGCCCGTCCACCAGGGGGGGCTGGCCTTTTTCGAGCGCTGTCAAGAAATCGGCCAGTTGCCGACGATGATACTCGTGCGAAATGGCGGCCGGATTGGAAGCGCCCCCGGAAGCGCCGACCCGCTGAGCAAAGCGTTCGCGAATGCGCTGATCCTCGTCCGTTTCCGCTTGGAAGCGCCAGACCAGGATATCTTCCTGCTCGACGACCACACTGCCGCGGTCTCCGTACACGGCGATGGTTTTGGGGAATCCTGGCCAGACACTGGTGGCCGCCAGGATGACGCCCAAGGCCCCGTTGGCGAAGCGCAAGGCAGCCACGGCAGTGTCCTCCACCTCGATGCGTTCGTGGGCCAAGGTATCGGTCCAGGCAGCGACTTCGCGCACCGGCCCCATGGTCCAGAGCAACAAATCCACGTTGTGGATCGCCTGGTTCATCAAGGCACCGCCGCCGTCGAGCGCGCGTGTGCCTTTCCATCCCCCTTGATCGTAGTAAGACTGCGGACGCCACCATTTGCACGTCGTTTCTGCCAAAGTCAGACGGCCGAAACGACCGGCGTCAATAGCTTGCTTGAGCAAGCGGTTGGCATCGGCAAAACGCGAGGGGAAAACAGTGCACAGCTGCACGCCGGCACGATCGCAAGCCTCGATGATTTGGTCGCAGCGTTCGAGGGTGATTTCCAAGGGTTTTTCTACGACCACGTGTTTGCCGGCGCGTGCCGCAGCCACGGCAGGCGGCAAATGGGCTCCGCTGGGAGTGCACACGCAAACGATGTCCAGCCCGGGGTGACGCAGCAGCGCGTCTAGATCGGTATACAGCGCCACAGGATGGGCTACCTCGCGGGCGACACGCTCTGCATTGGCTCGCTGCCGGCTGCAGAGCGCCACCAAGCGCGCGTTGGCAAGCTCGCCGATCGCTCGCGCATGGAAGCCGGCGATCATGCCGCAGCCGACGATGCCGAATCTCCAGGTAGTTCCCATGGCGCTCACTCCCCTTCGGCACGCGCTCTACTCGGCGGAGAAAAACCGCTTTCGGTCCCATCTCGACCGAGGGAGCGGACCGGCAGACCGAGGCACTGGGACGGACCAGGCAGATCCGCCACCAGCTCATTCCCACTCGATGGTTGCCGGCGGTTTGCTGCTGATGTCGTAGACCACGCGATTGACACCGCGCACCTCGTTGATGATGCGGCTGGACAGACGGGCCAGCAAATCGTACGGCAGCCGGACCCAATCGGCAGTCATGAAATCTTCGGTCTGCACAGCGCGCAGGGCTACGACGAACTCGTAGGTGCGTCCGTCGCCCATGACACCAACCGTCTGCACCGGCAACAGGACGGCAAAGGCCTGGGCCGTTTGCCGATACCATCCGGTCCGCTGCAACTCCTCTTGCACAATGGCGTCGGCATGCCGCAAAATATCCAGACGCTCGCGAGTCACCGGACCGAGGCAGCGCACGGCCAGGCCCGGCCCAGGGAAAGGATGACGCCAGACCAGCGCTTCCGGCAGTCCCAGAGCTTGCCCGATGCGCCGCACTTCGTCTTTGAACAGATCGCGCAACGGCTCGATCAGTTCGAAGCCCAGTTCTTCGGGCAACCCCCCGACGTTGTGGTGCGTTTTGATCGTGGCGGCGGGACCATCGGCCGCAGCACCGCTTTCGATGACATCCGGGTAGAGCGTCCCCTGAGCCAAAAAGCGGGCACCGCGAATCCGGCGCGCCTCTTCTTTGAACACTTCGATGAACACATGTCCGATACGACGGCGCTTTTCCTGAGGATCGGCTACGCCCTCGAGGGCTTTCAAAAAACGCTCGCGCGCGTCCACGATATGCAAATCGGCATGAAAATGTTGACGAAACGTACCTTCGACGGCCTCGGCTTCGCCGTGCCGCAGTAAGCCGTTGTCCACAAAAATACAGGCTACTTGAGGTCCGACCGCGCGCAGAAGCAAAGCCGCCGTGACCGATGAATCTATCCCCCCGGACAGTCCACAAATGACTCGGTGCGCTCCGATGCGCTGGCGCAGCTGCTCGACGGTTTCTTCGATGAAAGAGCCCATCTGCCAGCGTCCCTGGCACTGGCAAATGCCGTACAAGAAATTGCGCAGGATCTGCTCCCCGTAGGCCGTATGGCCGACTTCCGGGTGGAACTGGACACCGAAGAGAGGCTGCTCCTCGTGCCGCACTACGGCCACGGGACACGTATCGGTTTCCGCCAGGACGAGGAAAGGCGATCCGGCGATCTCGACTTGGTCGCCGTGGCTCATCCATACCGTGGATTCAGCAGGCAGGCCGGCGAGCAACGTGTCGCTGCGTACCACGCGCAACACCGCCGGGCCGAACTCGCGCTGGCAGGCCGAGCGTACATGTCCGCCCAGCAGATGGCACATCAACTGCATGCCGTAACAAATACCCAAAACAGGTATGCCCAGGTGCAACAACGCCGGATCGCAACGCGGCGCACCCGGCTCGTACACACTGGCCGGCCCCCCCGAGAGGATGATGCCCCGAGGCGCCAGCGCCTGCACGCGACTGGCAGGCACATCGTGACGGACGATCTGCGAGTAGACATGCTGCTCGCGCACGCGTCGGGCGATCAGCTGCACGTATTGCGAGCCAAAGTCGAGGATCAAAATACGTTCTTGTTGACTGTTCCCAGGCATAAGCTCAGTCTTGGCACCGATCAATGGTCGGGTGCGCGGGCCAGTTCCTGGGCACGCTGCGTGGCCGCTTGCACGGCGTCCATGAAAGCCGCGCGCACGCCGTGGCGTTCCAACGCGTGCAGTCCGGCTATAGTCGTCCCCCCCGGACTGGCCACCATGTCCTTGAGGGTAGCTGGCATCATGTGCGTTTGTTGAATCATTTTAGCAGCGCCCAGTACGGTCTGGACGGCCAGTTGATAGGCGATGTCGCGCGGCAGTCCGACGCGCACGCCTCCGTCCGCCAGGGCTTCGATGACCAAGGCCACATACGCGGGGCCGCTGCCGCTCAGACCGGTGACCGCATCCAAAAGCCACTCGTCGAGTTGGCACACAGTGCCGACGGCACCGAAGATGCGCTCCACCAGCTGCCCATCCTGGGCCGTCGCCGTAGGTCCGAGACTGTACGCGCAAGCTCCGGCACCGACTAAACAAGGCGTGTTGGGCATGACCCGAACGAGTCGCGCCTCGGTTCCCAGTCCCTGCTGCAGCTGCCGCAGCGTTACCCCAGCGGCCACAGAAATCAGCACATGTTCGGCACGGACCAGCGGGCGGATCTCGGCCAAGACCTGGGGCACCGTTTGCGGCTTGACCGCCAGGATGACCACTCGGCTATGCTCGAGCACGGCGCCATTGCTTGCCGTGACCCGAACTCCGGTCTCTTGGTGCAGACGATCCCGCGCGGTCGCCAGCACGTCGCTGGCGATCATGTGATCGGCAGCGGCATACTTGGCGTCCAAAAGCCCGCGAATCAAGGCCGTGGCCATTTTGCCGGCGCCGATAAAGCCTAATGGAGGTAATTCCGACATCCCCGATGCCTCTGCCCCCGGGCGCTTTTTGCCATGTGCACGAGTCCGTTCGCTGTGCCGAGCGCACGAACCGAGCTAGCCTCTCCCGAAAACTCTTATTATACATGGGCTACAATGGCACGCTCGGCCGCTACGGGCCGCATAGAAAGTGCCGACCAGGTGACGACCGACCCGACCGGGGAAAGTTATGGGACACGAAAGCCATTTGCGCCGATGGACCAGCGAGGCCCCCTGGTGGCAGGGGCTGACTTCGTATCATTGGTTCGTGCTGGTGGTGGCGGCCCTGGGATGGCTGTTCGATACCATGGATCAGCAGCTTTTCAATTTGGCGCGTGTGCCCGCCATGCGCGAACTGGTAGTTCGTTCAGGGGATAGCGAGCAGGAAGCCAGAGAGCGAGTGGCCTATTACGGAGGCCTGGCGACGGCCATTTTCCTGATCGGCTGGGCCGCAGGGGGTGTGCTCTTCGGCATCCTCGGGGACCGTATCGGCCGCGCCCGTGTCATGGTCCTGACTATTTTGGTTTATTCGCTTTTCACGGGTCTGAGTGCGTTGTCCGTCGGCTTTTGGGATTTTGCCCTGTACCGGTTCCTGACGGGTCTGGGTGTGGGCGGTGAATTCGCCGTGGGCGTGGCTTTGGTGGCAGAGGTGATGCCCGATCGGGCCCGTCCCTTCGCTCTCGGCCTTTTGCAGGCCCTGTCGGCCGTGGGTAATATCAGTGCCGCAGCGATCAGCATGGTTTTCGGCCATCTCGAAGAGTCCGGAGCAGTCGGCAGTGCCTGGCGGGGTATGTTTCTCGTGGGCATTGCGCCTGCTCTACTGGCCGTGCTCATTCGTCGGCGATTGCGCGAGCCGGAACGCTGGCAAGCCGTGGCCAGCACAACCGCCGCGGCACAGCTGGGATCCCTGCGCGAGCTGTTCGGGGATCCGCGCTGGCGGTCCCGTGCGCTCATCGGCTTGGTGCTCGCTTTCAGCGGCGTCGTCGGTTTGTGGGGCATCGGCTTTTTCAGTATTGACTTGCAGCGCATGGTCTTTCGCAAACATTTCGAACAGGCGGGGCTATCCCCGACCGAAATCGAAGGACGGCTGACTTACTGGGCGGGTGTCACCTCGATCATGCTCAATTTGGGTGCCTTTTTCGGCATCTACAGCTTCAGCCTGGTTACGCACCGGCTCGGGCGCCGGCCCACGTTCGCCATAGCTTTCGTGGCTGCTTTACTGAGCACGGCGCTGGTGTTTTCTTCTTTGGACCAGTTCCACGAGATTTTCTGGATGATTCCCTTGATGGGTTTTTGCCAGCTGGCCCTTTTCGGGGGATATGCCATTTATTTCCCGGAGCTTTTTCCCACGCGACTGCGCAGTACAGGCACCTCGTTCTGTTACAATGTGGGCCGTTTGGTAGCCGCCATCGGCCCATTTACTCTGGGATACTTGACCAGCGTGGTCTTTTCCGGTTACACAGAGCCGATGCGGCCGGCGGGATTGGCCATGTGCACTATTTTTGTACTCGGTCTACTGGTGTTACCTCTGGCGCCCGAGACGCGCGGCAAGCCATTGCCGGAGTGAGGATCACTGGCAACGCCCCTCATGTTCGGTGCGCTTGCCCTGCCACGGATGAGCGGAGAGCCAGGCAATTCACCGGCGCGCCCCGTGTGCCTTTTCCGGTCCGTCCGAAGCGTCCAGGCTGCCACAAGCAGCCAGCACGTACAAGCCTGTGCGGACTGCCGTGCTTGTGCGAATAAACTAATAGGGGAGAGCGTGCCGGTCGCGATCGCTGAACGTGTCGGCCCAAGGATAAAGTCGCCGGGTGCAGCATCCAGATACAAAGATTCGGTTCGGTCACGCGGGGAGCGGTGCCATGCTCAGCGGATACGAAAACGAAGCGGTATCCCACGGAGCCGCAGAGAAGCCGCCAGAGGTGCGGGACAACGACGGCGCAATATTGGCGACCGTCGAGAGCGCAGCTCCTGGGCTGGCGGAACGCGTGGAACGGTTGGAGGACACGGTGGCTGCTATCGCCCAGCGCGTCCGGGCCCTCGAGGAGCGGGTGGATGTAGCCGGGCAAAGTCAGCCGCCGCGGCGTCGGAGCTTGCCCTCGGGAGGCTTGCTGCGCACCATCTGGTCCGATTTTGCCACTACTTGGCGCATGTGCATAGATCCCAGCTATCGTGTCTCTTGGACGACACGCGTCGTCTGTTTGCTTGCGGTCCTGTACCTGACACTTTGGACTTGGCTGAGCGGTTATTTCAATCCCCTACCGTCCATACCGGTCCTCAGTCAGGTGGACGATTTGTTGGTGGCCTATTTGGGGTTTCGGACCTTGGGCTGGGAACTGCGACGTTATCGGATAGAGCGTCTGGGACGTGACGAGCCATGACCATCCGACTGGGGGTCAATATTGACCACGTAGCGACTTTACGTCAGGCGCGGCGGGCGAGCGAGCCGGATCCGATTGCCGCTGCTGTGCTCGCTGAGCTGGGTGGTGCCGATGGCATCACAATCCATCTGCGCGAGGATCGCAGGCATATCCAGGATCGCGACCTGCACTTGCTGCGGCAGACCATTGCCACGCGGCTGAATCTGGAAATGGCGGCGGTCGAAGAAATGGTGCGCATCGCCGTCGAGATCCGGCCCGACGAAGCGACCCTGGTGCCCGAGCGACGGCAGGAACTTACTACCGAGGGCGGCTTGGACCTGGTAACGCACGAGGCCGCCGTCCACAAGGCTATCTGCCGTCTGCAAGAGCTCGGCATCTACGTTTCCCTCTTCATAGATCCCGATCCGCGGCAGATAGAGATGGCTAAAGTGCTGGGCGCCGATGCCGTGGAAATCCAGACTGCCCGCTATGCCGAAGCGACCTTGCGCCGCGGCGCGGGCTCGAAACCGGATCGGACGCTGTGGCGACACGAATACAATGCTTTGCGCGAAGCCGCCCGACTGGCCCGTAGTCATGGCCTCTGCGTCCATATGGGACACGGCCTCAATTATCGCAATGTCGTCCCCATCGCCGGCATCCCAGAAGTGGAAGAGTTGAATATCGGCCACAGCATCGTTGCACGCGCCGTGCTCGTGGGCATGGAGCGGGCAGTGCGCGAAATGAAAGAGATTCTGGCCCGTGCGCGCGGGGGACGCGACCAGCCGACCCCTAGTTTGCCCTAGCAAAATGCAGGCAGCACCTCGCCGCATCGAGCAGTGCCTTTGCCCAATGCGGCGCTTTTGGGTATCATGTGCCTAAGAGCGAGTAGGGTGCTGGCCGACGTACCTCGTGGGGTTGGTAAAGCTATGTCGGTGTCATGGTCCTATTCCGGTCCGGTGTGGCGCGGGTCGCGCAGGGATTTTTTGTGGGCCTCCGGAGCTGCGCTTTGGTCGGGCTACGAAACGCTCCAGGCCCTGGGGTCCTTCGGCAGCCGATCTGCGTCGCCGCGGTGTATTCAGATCCATCTCGTGGGCGGACCGAGCAGTCACGAAACTTTCGATCCGAAACCGAATGCACCCCCGGAAGTGCGTGGCCCGTACGGCGTGGTACGCACCCGCTTGCCCGGCGTGTATTTCAGCGAACTCCTGCCCCTGTTGGCGGCGCGCGCTCATCGTTTGACCGTCGTGCGAGGGATGGCACATGCCGAACCGCCTGTGCACGAGATCGGCTTCCAGCTCTTGCAGACAGGTGGGCTGTCCGTGCACGGGCACCAGCGGCCTCATTTGGGAGTCTATGTTTGTCGCCGCTGGCGTTCTGCGCGGGGCTTGCCCTCCTGGGTCATTCTTCCGGATTGCCTAGGCGATACAGGCGCTCCTTTGAGCAGTGGCCAAGCGCCTGGCAACTGGACTGCCGATGCAGCGCCCTTCTGCGCGGGGGATGGACCAGCCGACAGCACATGGAGCAAAATCCGGCGGGATTGTCCAGTCGGCATAGGTCACCTGGATGCTCAGCCTGTCGGACAAACGGCTGACCAAGAAGAGACGGCCCCTTGTGGCGCTCCCCGCCTGCAGATTGAGGAGACCGCTGCGCTGCGGTATGCCCTCGACTGGAGGCGGGAACCCGACCGGGTGCGCGAGCGCTATGGCCACGAGCCTTTTGGCCGTCGCTGCCTGATAGCCCGCCGGCTGGTGGAAGCAGGAGTGCCCCTGGTCACGGTCAATATGTTCACTGGCTTGTACAACCGCATCACGTGGGATTGCCACGCCAACGGAGCTGGCCTAAACAGTTCCCTGGCCGACTACGCGAAGACACTTTGTCCGACGCTGGATCGCGCACTGGCGGCGCTGGTGGACGACGTATGGGACCGGGGGCTCGCGGGCGACGTCTTGGTCGTAGTCAGCGGCGAGATCGGTCGTACTCCGTGGGTGAACCGCCGCGGTGGCCGGGATCATTGGACCAGGTGTTTCAGTGCTGTGATGTTCGGCGGGCCAGCTCCGGCGGGAGCGGTCATCGGGCGTAGCGATCGCCTGGGGGCAGAGCCGCTGGACCAGTCTTTATCTCCTGTGGATCTTTTCGCCGTGCAGTGCCGTTTCCTGGACGTGACGCCCGAGGAAGGGTCAATGCCATGACGCCGATGAATGCTCGCGAGCTGCGCTCGATCGGATTGGCGGCGCTGGCGTACGTGGCCATGGTGGGGACACTGGCTTTGCTGTTGTGGTTGGCCCCGAACTATCCCGAGTTCGGCAGCGTGCCTCCGCCCACGCAGATGCCTTTCGGTACGACCAGTGTAGGGGTGGTGCCGGGCGCGGAGCCGGCGTCGGACCAAATGCCCATGCCGCGTCGGGGCGGCATACTGACGGCGCCTGTCGTACCCCCGCCGCCGGGGTTCGTTTCAGGGATTCCTCAGTCCCAGGACCCGTCTCCTGCTCCATCGGACAAACCTGCGGACCGCGACGCCGATCGGAATGCTGACAAGCGGGACCAGGAGCAGACGCGTCCGGCTGTGCCTCGCTGACCCTTCGGCGCGCCCGGAGGGTTGCCGCCTGCACCGGTTTGCAGACCGTGCCCTAGGCAATTCGGTCGCTAGCCACTCGGCCTTGCAGGCCCGTCACGAGCTTTTTGCTCTAGCGCTTCCAGGTGACTAAGACTGTGCTGTGCCATCGTAGCAGACCGATCGCGCAGCTTTTCCGTAGGTGGTTAGCTCGGGGTAGTTTTCGATGGCCGTCCACGGCCTGCCATGGGCGACAAACGAGCGCCGTCGCCCCCAGCGCAGAGCGCCAGAAAGCGACGGCGTGTCATGGGCGATCCCCTCGACGATGCGCGTGGCATTGGCCATGGGCCGGGCCGTGGTGGGGAGGTACCGCTTGCCTTCGCCAGCGATCGTGCCTCTGCTGGCCTGCCTACTGCGCAGGCCGGTCGTACGCCGAGCGATCTTTTCCCGTCTATTTGTCCACTGTGTGCCCCTCGCTAGATACAACGGGCGAGCGTTACACAAAACGAATCGGTCCGCAGAGGCACAAAGCTCCCTACCGCCGGCTTGGCCTACCCGTGGATTGCTGTTACTTGACCATCGCACCGTGCAGGCGCTAGCATGTCCTCGACAGCCGTGAGCCAAGAGTGAGGCCGCATAGTAAGCAGGATGGTTATGGAAGCGGATGTGCAAGGGGATAGGCCGGGCAAGTGCGAGCGAGCAGGCTCTATCAGTACCAGTCTGCTTGTGCGTCTGCAAGCGACGGACCGATCCGACCCTGTGGCGTGGCAACGATTTTACTATCTGTACAGTCCTCTCATCCATGCCTGGTGTCGGCAAAGAGGCTTGACACAATGCGACGCCGAGGACGTGACCCAGGAGGTATGCCAGGCAGTAGTCCGACATATCCAGCACTTCCGCAAGGACCAGGGGCACGGCAGCTTTCGCGGGTGGCTGTGGCGCATTACGGAAAACAAAATCCATGACTGGCACCGAGCCGGCGAGCAAGCGCGGCGTAGGGGGAACGACTTTTCAGGAGCGATTGGCTGACTTGCCGGAGCCGGTCGCCCGAGCAGACGACACGCACGGCGAGTACACAGCGGACGAAAAGGTGGGTCTGCTGCGCCGCGCTCTGGAACTCGTGCACACGGACGTAGAGCCCAGGACTTGGCAGGCCTTCTGGTTGACGGTCGTCGAGGAGGTGCCTACGGCACAGGCCGCAGCAGACCTGGGCATGTCAACTACGGCCGTGCGCGTCGCGCGCTTGCGCGTACTGCGGCGGTTGCGCCAAGAGTTCGCCGACTTGCTGGAACCGAGTCTGTGAAAGGAGCTCGTCATGACACCGTCGGCTTGCCCCGAGCGTGGGGCTTTGCAAGCCATGGTGCGCGGCGACATGTCGGACGACCTGTTCGAGCGGCTGGTACGGCATCTGGAAGAGTGCCCATCGTGCCAGGCGGCTCTGGACGAACTGAGCCAGGCCGATGCCACTTGGACCCTGTGCCGGCGCGTCTGGCGCGATTTGGCACCCCCGGGATATACCCTGCGGGAGTTGATCGGTCGCGGCGGCATGGGCCTGGTCTTTCGCGCCTGGGACGTGCGCCTGGAACGCGAAGTGGCCATCAAATGTATCCAGGAACGCTTCGCCCATAGCCCTACTGCCAGGGAGCGCTTTTTCTCGGAAGCCAAAATCACTGGTCGGCTACAGCACCCTGGCATACCGGCGGTGCACGAGCTGGGCACGCTCCCCGATGGCCGACCGTATCTCGCTATGAAGCTCGTGCATGGACAAACCTTGTCCCAAATCATCCGTTCTGCCAGCCGCCACCGCTTACTGGCGATCCTCGAACAGGTGTGCCACGCCGTGGGATATGCCCATGCCCATCGGGTCATCCATCGTGATCTCAAGCCGAGCAACATCATGGTCGGCGCCCACGGCGAGGTCCAAGTAATGGACTGGGGATTGGCCAAGGTACTCGCTTGCGCGTCGTCAGTGTCGGCAGAGAGTACGGTACGCGATGCCGATGACCCGAGTACCGCGAGCGCTCTGGACAAAACTCCCGATCCGTTCACAGAAGGCACTGCTACCGGGGAGGTAGTGGGTACGCCTGCCTACATGCCACCCGAGCAGGCTGCCGGCCAAGTGCATCGCGTGGATCCCCGGAGCGATGTCTTTGCTTTGGGCGCCATTCTTTGTGAAATCCTCACCGGGTATCCGCCTTATACCGGGGGCCGATATTTCCGCCGTACGCCGGCAGGCGGTACACGCAGACTTGACGCAGGCGCTGCGCCGGCTCGATGCCGTGGAAGACGAGCCGGAATTGGTACAGTTGTGCAAGCGGTGCCTGTCTCCCGAGCCGAAGTGCCGTCCCGGCGATGCCCGCGCCGTAGCGGACGAACTGGTGCGCATCCGCACTGCGGCAGAAGAGCGCGCCCGACAAGCGGAGTTGGAGCGTGCCCGTATGCTAGTCCAGGCGGCGGAAGAAAGACGTCGGCGTCGGCTCTGGCTAGCCGCTGCGGGCATCGTCGCCGCCGTGTTGTCGGTAGGTATCCTCGGCACTACCTGGGGACTTGTACAGGCCCGCAAACAGCAGCATATCGCCCAGAACAATCTGCATATCGTCCGCGTCCGCAACAGTCTGTTGATGACCATCTTTGACGATCTGAACCTTGAGCGCGACGATGTGCCGACAGAACCGCTGAACGCGGTTTTGGGCAAACGTCTGGTGGGCGTGTTGCAGAGCTTGCGCGCCGAAGCGCCCGAGCAGGAAGTCGAAGTGGCTCACATGCAGTACAAGCTGGGCAAAGCTTTGCTCGCCTTGGGCTATCACCTGGAGGCTGCCGACGTCCTGGCGCGCTCTCACCGATCCCTGGAACAGCACCTGGGACCTGCTCATGAGGACACGTTGGGCTGCTTGGCAGAGTGGGCGCAAGCGCGCCGCCGCAGCGGCCAACTGGACGAGGCCCTGCATCTATACCGTGAAGCCCATCGCAAAATGGTCCAGGCCTACGGCGCCGATGCGCCCGAAGCGCTGACCGCGCTCGACGAGCTGGCCAATGCCTTGGTCGAAAGTGGCCAGATCCCCGAGGCTCTGGCACTGCTGGAGCCGGCTGTACCGCTCTTCCGCGCTCGCTTCGGCGACGAGCATCCGGAAACTTTGGCTGCCTTGAACAATTTGGCTTTCGTCTATCGCTACGCAGGCCGACTTGCCGAAGCGGCGGCTCTTTACCAAGAGGTCCTGGAACGGCGCGAAAAAACCATCGGCCCCACCCACTACAACACTTTGAGCACGCGCAACAATCTGGCCGTGGCCTATCGGGCCATGGGCCGCCTGTCGGATGCGCTCCAGCTTCTGCAAACCAATTTGGCTGCCTACCGCAAGACGCTCGGCGACGAGCATCCGGAAACCGTGGCCGCTATGAACAACCTGGCTAGCGTCTACCTCGATCTGGGTCAGCCTGAGCGTGCACGCTCGCTGTTCGAAGAGGCTTTGCAATGCCATCTGAAACGCTATGGCCCGGACCACCCGGACACTCTGGTGGCGTACAACAATCTGGGCGCTGTGTTCCACCAGTCGGGCCGCCCTGCGGAAGCCTTGCCCTATTTTCTGCGCGCCGTGCAGGGTCTGGAGCGGATGCAGTTTCGGCACGAGCGAGCCATCCAATTTTTGCGCAATATCAGCGCATGTTACGAGCTTTTGGGGCGTTTGTCGGACAGCGACCACTGGCGTCGCAAGTTGCTGCCGATTCTCCGCGAGCGGGCAGGCGCCGAGTCTCCCGTGTACGCTAGCGAATTGGCCGCCATGGCCCTGAGTTTGCTCATACAGCGCAAATACAGCGAGGCCGAGCCTTTTGCTCGCGAGTGCTTGCGCATACGGCAGAAGCACGAGCCGGACTCGTGGACGGTTTACTCCTCCATGTCGGCCGTGGCAGGAGCACTGATCGGGCAAGCAGCAGAAGAGCCGGTTCACGCTCCTGACCGCACCCGCAAACTGGCCGAAGCCGAGCCTTTGCTCCTGAATGCAGTACAGGGACTGGAAGCACGCCGGCAGTCAATGCCTCCCCTGGCGCGCTTCGATCGCATCGTCGAGGCCAAGGCGCGACTGGTGTGGCTTTATGAACTGCTCGACAAGCCGCAAGAAAAAGCGCGCTGGCAAGTGGAATTGCTGCGCGAAATTGTTGGACGCCATCCCGGGTGGCTGCTGGCATGGCACAGGCTAGCCCCGTGACCACTAGCTGTCCGGCCCAGCATCTTCGCTCGCCCCCGGTGTCCGCGGTGCTCGTTCGGTGGCAAGGTGTCAGCCAAACGAGATAGAGCGCTTGATTTTGCCCGCTGGCCGGTAGACAATAACAGCTGATTTCGGTAAGCGCCGGCGAACCTGTCCTACCTTTGAAGCGTACAGGTGTCGAAAGGTGTTCGAAGAATTCAAGCCCCTGGACCGTTGCCAGGACGAAGAGCTGATCCGACTCTTTCGAGAGGGTGTAACCGAGGCGTTCGGGGTCCTGGTGCGGCGATACCAGCGGGAGCTTTTTGGTTATCTGGAGCGCTATCTCGGCGATCGTGCCGCAGCCGAGGATGTTTTCCAGAATACGTTCCTGCAGGTGTACCAGAAATTGGATCAGTACCAGGCCGAGCGGCCGTTTCGTCCCTGGCTGTACACCGTCGCCACGCATCAGGCAATAGATGCCATGAGACGCGCTGGACGTCGGCCCAGTGTCAGCCTGGATGTGTGGCGCGAGCAGGGCCCCAACGGCCAGTGGGTTTCACTGACCTCGATGGTGCAGTCTGCTGCCCCGGATCCCTCGGACAGTCTCGACGAGGCTGAAAGACGCCAGTGGGTGCGGGCCAGCGTGGCTGCTTTGCCGGAAAAACTGCGCATGACTTTGATCCTCGCTTACTACCAGGGGCTGCGCTATCAAGAAATCGCCGAAGTGCTGGGCATCCCCGTGGGCACGGTCAAGTCGCGCTTGCACGCGGCATTGGTGCGTTTGCAGCGTATGTGGTCGAACCGAGTGGGCGACATGGGCGGGTCGCGCTGAGGGTTGATCGCTATGCACGAAGCCGATTTGATCGGTTATTTGTTGAATCTCCTCGACGAAGAAGAAAAGCACCGCGTGGCATCTTCACTGGCCCAATCCGAACAGTTGCAAGCACGTCTGCAGCACTGGCAGACTGTGGTGCAGCCTTTGGGCTGGGACCGAGAACATCCATCGCCTCCCCAGGATTTGCTGATTGCGACCCTGCTGCGCGTGGCCCGCTATCGGGTGGAGCAAGAGCAAGCGTCTTCCCCCGCTGGGACCGAAGGACCGGCGGCTTTGCCGGACAGAGGCCCAGCGCCTACTTTCTCTCTGCGGGCCGGACTACGCCGGCGCATTGATTTGGTCATCGCTGTGGCCATCGTGCTATTGGTGACCTTGTTGATTTCGCCTTTGGTCTTGGAAGCACGGCAACAATATTATGAACTTTTGTGCCGGAACAACTTACGACAATTCCATTCCGCTTTAGTGCAATACGAGAGCCGGTACAAAGAGCGACCCGGTCCTGAGAGGGAAGGTCCTTTGGCCTGGGCAGGCGTGTATGCCTGCCAGTTACGCGAGGCCGGGCTTCTGAGCGCCGACGTGACCGTAGTTTGTCCAGCCAGACCGATGCCTGCCCCTGACATTCCTTCGTGCAAACAGCTAGGTACTGCCTCAGCTGACCAACTAGCCAAGTGGCGTCGAGAAGCAGGCGGTTGCTATGGGTATTACCTGGGCTATATGGAAAATAACGAACTCCGGCGATTGTCTCGAAGGGTGTTAGAAAAATGCTGCGACTCTGTAAACCTGGGCGAGATTCCCGTGATGGCGGATCGCCCACCTCGCCGGAGCGAACTCCCTCTTGGTAACGGTAATAGCCCCAATCATAACCAACGCGGACAAAACGTGCTTTTCTACGGCGGACACGTGCGTTTCGTCACCTCTTGTAGGATCGGTACGGATCACATTTACTTGAATCGCGATGGCCGTTGCGCAGCCGGCTTGAGCCCAGACGACGCCGTACTCGCTCCCAGTGAAATGCCTCCCTTGCCCTGACGCCCCTGGTTCGGACGAGTAATCATTCGGCCCTACGGGTACTCGCTGCCAGTGAAATGCCTCATTTGCCCTGATTAAAAGGGCAAAGACCGGCGGCTTATCAAGGTCATCTGGGACAGTTCTGTTGTGCTGGTGCTGTTTTATAGGTCCGACCGCAGTGTTTGCCCATTCGTCAGACTTTGTGCATTTTCTACTGACTTTTCTTCTTCCTCAGTTGCACGAATAACGAAAATTCCGCTTAGACTATCTGCCCGCAGTTAATTTTTGCCTTTCACTTAGGCCAATCAGTTTGCACCCTCTTTGCCATCGGCTATGTTTTCAGCGATCCCCTGAATACGCCTGGATGGGGCGTTAATTGGGACTAAGCCCCGGCGACAGGAGGAGCGTTGGGAACCGGTTAATCGGAGGAGACCTGCAATGAAGGTAAAGAGGCTGTTCCCGCTGGTCGTTGCAGCGGCCGCTGTGCTTGCCGCTGAAGTACCGGCTTGGGCGGCGCATGCTGGTGCAGAAGGGCACCCGGCCGCAGCTTGCCCGGAGCCGTGTTGTTTCCCGAGGATTCGCTACCAGCTGTGTTTCCAGAATGTCGTCGAAGAGCGCACACGCATTTGCTACCGCCCGGTTTACAAGACCGTCATGAAGGAATGCCGCTATACGGTCTGCAAGCCGGTCTGGGAAGAAAAGGAAGAAGTCCGCAAGTATACCGTCTGCAAGCCGGTCACGGAAACCCACTGGAAAGAATGCAAGCAGATCGTGTGCAAGCCCGTGTGGGAAGAGTATCAAGTGCCGGTCAAATACTACACCTGCAAGCCGGTCACCGAGACGATCGAGAAGGAAGTGTGTGTGACCACTTGCAAACCGGTTGTGGAAACGCATTACAAAGAGCGCGTGCGTAAGGTTCGTAAGCCGGTTACGGAAATGAAGACCGTGACACGGAAGGTCTACGAGACGCATGTCGAGCAATATTGCGTGCCCGGCCGCAAGCATCTGCGGTTGGTTCGCGAAGAAGGCGGCTGCTATACCGATCCGTGCACCGGTCAGACCTGCTTCAAGTGGCCCAGCTTCCGACTGGTCACCTGCCAGGCTCCGCCGGAGGTCCGCTGCCGCAAGGTGCGCGTCTGCAAGACGGTGCAAGAGCAGGTGCCGTGCACTCGCTGGGTCGAAGAATGCGTCGTGGAGAAAGTTCCCTACACCGTCTGCAAAATGGTCCCGCACACGGAAGTCAAAAAGGTCCCAGTGACCATTTGCAAAACGGTACGCGAGGAACACACCAAGATGGTCACCTCCCGGCGCTGCAAGATCGTAAAAGAAGAGGTCGTCAAGAAAGTACCCTACACGGTCTGCAAGATGGTGCCGGAGGAAAAAACCGAGGTCGTCAAAGTGCGCACCTGCAAGATCGTGCGCGAAGAAGTGGTCAAGCAGGTGCCCGTAACCATCTGCGAACGTGAGCCGGTGTGCGTCACGGAAAAAGTGTGCCGTCGCAAGCTGGTGCGTGTGCCGGTATGCGAACCCTGCTGCCCTGGCTTGCTGGAACGCCTGCGTGGGCTGTTCCACCGGCCGTGCTGCGATCCGTGCCCCGGCCAAGCATCGTGACTCGCCGGTACCCAACGCATTCGTGCGGCTGGAATCGCGGCTGACACATGCTGGTACCTCCCAGGGGTTGCATCCGAACAGGATGCAGCCCCTCTTTTTTGTGCCCCACATCGCACAGGCGCGCCACTTCGAAGGGGACTGACTGATACGAAGTGCAGACCGTCTCCGCCGATCAGCCGATCACCACCCGCGGCTGTTTGTCGGGATCGGGCTCTGCCTTGCGGATCAATTCCCGGACCATCCATGGGATGTTCCCTTCGCCGAACAAGAGGAAGCTCAAATTGGCCGCGAAAGGACTCTCGTCGGACCAGCCGAAATGGATCTCCGGAGGTCGGCCCACCCGCGACAATTCCAGGCCGATGACCGCTATGACGTGGGCAATCGAGGCGCAACGGGTCACGCGGATGACGAAGCGCCCCTGTTCTTGTACCACCTGCATGACAGGCGCCTGCTCGAATTCGCTCGGATCACCTATCTCTGCCTCGATGAAAACGATCGGTATCTCGGGACCCAAATGATGGTCTTTGCGTATGCTCTCTTCTTTGCTGGCCAAATCCCTCCGTCCCGGGCGGTGCGGCACCAGTACCGGGAACTCGATGTGCCTCATGCTGTCCCACAGAAATCGCGATTGCTCGTCGTAAAACTGAAAGCCGATAAACCGCAATTCGGTGCTGCGCAGTGCGCGCGACGCGAAGGACGTGATGAGAATCCCCGCAATAAAGCAACTGGCAATGACCATGCCGCTCGGTTTCTCGATGACGACTGCGATGGTGGTGTACACGAACACGCCGGTGATCACCAGAAATGTCCAGGGCCAACGGGACCAATCATAAGTGGCTTGTGGCCAGCGGTCCACGACACCGGCGACACAGGCGCTGGTCATGAGCACCAGTACGCCGGTCGCATAGGCGCCTCCCTGGGCACTGACATCTGCCTCGAAGATCCACGTGACCAGCAAGTTGATGCCGGTAAAGAGAATCACCAAGGGACGAATGGCCCGTGCCCACTGGGGCGCCATCCCGTACCGCGGCAGATACTGGGGTACCAGATTGAGCAGCCCAGCCATAGCGCTGGCACTGGCAAACCATAGTATGGAAATGGTAGAAATGTCGTAAATCGTCCCGAACACCTGCCCAAATAGCGGGTTCAAACGCTGGCCGATTCCTTCACCATGGGCCAAGTAGGCCAACGCCCGGTCTCTGGCTCTGCCCTCTATCCCGAACTCGTGCGGCTCGATCAGCAGCGATACCACCACAGATGAGCCGATCAAGTAAAAGGACATGACCAAAGCCGCCGTCATCAGTAACTTGCGTGTGTTGGCTATGCGTCGGGTGAGGCGCTCCTGTTCGTTCTCTCCCTCCCCTCGGATAAGAGGCATGACGGCTACTCCCGTCTCGAAACCGCTCAGTCCCAAGGCTAGTTTGGGGAAAAACAAAAAGCACAGTGCCGCAATGTGCCAGGCGCTGGGCCGCGCCCAGTCAGGAGCTTGAAAATCCCATTTGCCGGTTAGCACTTTTTCGGACCACCAGTCATCCCACACTCGCGGCTCGCGTAGCAGATACACCAATCCGCTGCCTATGATTGTCAAGTTGAGTAACATGTACGTGCTGACCAGGATAACTGCTAGCACTATCACTTCTCGGAAGCCGCGCAGAAAAATGGCGCCCAGGAGGAGCAACAAAAAGATCGTTAGATAGCACTGCTCTTTGACTTCCCAATCTGGACTTATTCCCACCTGACTGGACCAGTCACGCCAGTACGGGTTTTGGATGATGTGCTTGGCGGCGTCCGCCGCCGACAGCGTCTGAGTAATGACAAGATCCGTGGCAGCGAAGCCCAGGACGATCAAAACTACCAGTTTGCCCGTCCAGCCGTGCAGCAATCGCTCGAGCATGCCCAGCGAGCCTAAGCCATTAGGCGAACGACTGGCGACGTGCTTATAGATTGGTAGCGCGCCTGCTAAGGTCAAACCCACCAGTACCAAAGTCGCCAGAGGCGCCAGCTGGCCCATGGCTTCGAAGGCAATCGAGGGTTGGTAGGCAAGCGTGCTGAAATAATCCACACCGGTCAGGCACATCACCCATAGCCAGAAGCTCTGGTGGCGTGCTTCTGCCCGGTCAGGACGCGCCGATACGCCGCTTGGACTAGCAGCTTCGGCACTGGCAGTTGTAGAAGCAGAGGAGCTCATAACAAGGTTATACGCGTCCAGTCCTTCGGTCTGTCACTTTTGGTAGCTGACCTGCTATTAAATGTCCTGCGCTACCTATGGACAAGGGGGCGTGATTTGCCGCCCATTCGCCGCATCTGAGAAGCCGCCCCGCCTTGACTTACTCCGATGCCCTAAGGTTCGATCTGCTTTTGATTTTGAATGTTTCTGGCTGCTGTCAGGCGACCGGAGCGTTTCCAGGCGGCAAACAAACTTGCTGCACGAAACGGTCAGCCCCTGCAGCGATGCGGTGCGTCCAAGAGCGTTCTTTCATCCGCAAAATAATTTCGTCGGTAGTAATCGCAGCGTAATGACTTCGACCAGAAGACCTTGCGGCGGAAGTAGCCGTTGACTCTATGTGTATGCCCATACCAAGCCGAGTATAGCCAGAGCCAACAAGGCCATGCCCGCCAAGCTGAGGAGCAGGCCCACCTCTGGCCTTCGGCCCTTGCATTCGTTGAGACGTGCTTTCAGGTATTCTTCGATTTCTGTCCGATGGGGGCTATCTTGCCCAGTCCATGTCAATTTGACCGTCTGCATCCGCTGGCTTCCTTCGATCTCCAGTTGTGTTATGCCATCGTCAAAAATGATCCTTCCCGGAACTGTGTAATACGCCACGTCCGATGTGTGCAGAACCTGTTGCAGTACCCCAAGAAAAGCCGCCGGGTCCACGTTATAAATCACCAGCGATCGGGCCTCGCGTGCAGCTAAGAGTGCGGCGTACAAAAGCAGGAGCAGACAGTACAACCCGTAGGCTACCCAGTAGACATGCATACCGCCGGGTAAAAAACCATAGAGGATCCACGTAGGCGGCCCCGCTAGAAAGAACCCCGAGAGACCCAAGAATAGGACCCAGCGGTCCGTGTGCCCAGGCAAAAGCATAGGCCGGCTACGCCCGTGGACGTATAGCCCCAGCCATAGCAAGTACAGCCCCAGGGGTAAAAGCATCCCGGACCAGGCCGTCAGCCCTTCCAGAATGTCGTACAACCTGCCGATAAGCAAAAACTTGCTCCCCATAACCAAGACACTATTCCAGCCGATCCCTGCCACAGGTCACGGCTTTGCGCCCGTCTCTCGCAAATCATACTTTCTCGCAGCTCGAGTTGCCAGCCACTTATGCCGCGCTTTCGTCGGCTAAGTCCCAGGGAACCGATGTCTTACATTTGGCGGCGCGCTCTTACAGCCGGACTGAAACAGGATACCGCGCCTGGTCTCCCCGCCCCCTGATGCCGAGTGAAGAAATTTAAGCTTGCCCAAGCGGCCAGGTAGCACTATAGAGCGGTCTTCGGTGTGCCCGAACCGTATCGGTGTGCCAGCAAAATGCTACGGAGCGATGAAATGGACCCGGCACGGCAAAGCAATGAGCGTCCCCGGGGTATTTTTGTGGGTCTGTGCCAACGAGTTTTCGAGGAGGGATGCCCACACCTGAAAAAAGATGATAGGGCCTACGCTGCACAGGTGTGAGCCGCTATCCGCAGTCGTACCTGTGCTTTCGGCGTGGGACTTCTCCGTTCTGCGCCTCTTCATGGTTCGGCACTGGCTTTCGGCGCTGGTATTTCTTTTCGCATAAATGGCATGGGAGGTACCTATGCTGACGATACTCGATGGAAAGCGACCCGACTATTGCTGCCAGGCATGTTTGGGGCTAGTACTTATGGGACTGGCGCTGCCTCTAGGAGCCGCCGCTACTCCCGACCCTCAGGTTGTCTTCGAACCAGCCGAGATGGACTTGGGAACGTTGCGCACCGGGGGCGTACTTACGCGTCGCATTCAGGTCCACAACACCAGTTGCGAACCGGTCCAGGTACTCGAGGCGCGCGGGGGATGCGGTTGCGTGCGCCCCCGCTTACAGCCGGCTGTACTCGCTCCAGGTGCCCGACTGGAAATACCTTTCGATATCCATACGTTGGGCGCTGCGCCGGGGATGAACTTCTGGCGCATCCATGTGACCTGCCGGCAGGGTGTCCAGCAGTTCGTGATCTCCGCGCTTCTGCGTGCGCACGTGGTGCAGGACATCCTGGTCCAACCTCCCGAGCTTACCCTGTACCTCGATGGACCATGGACTGGCGCAGTGGTCGTGCGCGACAGGCGCACGGCCCCAGGAACGCCTTTGCATCTGTGTGCTGCCGACACTACTTCGTCGCGGCTGCGTGTCGCTGGGACCAGGCCACTGGAGCAGCCTGGCTCGTGGCTGATTCGAATAACTGTGCCGGACATTGCGCCTGGCGATTACGAGGAAGGGCTGCTCCTCTACACCGACGATCGCGACTATTCCCAGCTGCGTGTGCCCGTGACCATCCATAAGCGTGCCCTGACGCGCTGGAGCATTCTGCCGCGACAGGTCGAATTGGTCGTCACGGCGGGAGGAATAGCGCCGGCGCGTCTGGTAACCATCCGCGATCGCCATGGGGGTACCGTGCAAATCCGCCGAGCTGAAGCGCACCACCCAGCTATAGCGTGCCAGTTCGATTCCACGCCGAGTACCTTGACCGTACTCAAGGTGTCGGTTCGGCCGCAGTTCGTGGACGGGGACCGGCTCGATACGCACGTGACCGTTTACCTCGACGACGATCCACAGGGCGTCTTGATACCGGTCACCGTGCTGGTGCGCCGTTGACGCGTGAACGTTCTGCCGGTTTCCAATCGCTGCCTACGAGCGCAAAAAGTCGCGGACATGAGCGCTCGACCTGTGCGAGGCCGTCTCGGGCCAGATGGCACATGCCTCACGCCGCCTGGCGCTGCTGGTTCCACCAGGCCACAAACGCATGGTAATCCTCCCAGGTATCTATCGCCATGCCGGCTTGGGCTACAATCCCCACCTGGATGCGCATGCCCAGACTCAAGGCACGCAGTTGTTCCAGCTTTTCTAGCGCTTCCAGATAGCTCGGCGGACTGGCTGCGAGTCGTAGCAGTGCTGGTCGTCGGTAGGCATACAGCCCCAAGTGCTGCAAAAAGTGCAGCGACTCCGACTCCCACTCGGGCTCGCCGTCGCGCACACATGGAATAGGAGCGCGACTGAAATACAATGCTCGTCCGTCGTCTGCTAGCACCACTTTGACCGTATGGCGGTCGAGGTATTTTTCCCGACTGCGCAACGGAGCGGCCAAAGTGGCCATGTCCGCCGCCGGATGCTCTTCCAGGAGTTCGATCACATAGTCGAGCGCTTCCGGGTCGGTCTGGGGCTCGTCGCCCTGCAAGTTGACGACGATGTCCGCTGGATAGCGACGGGCTACCTCGGCTACGCGATCGGTGCCCGTCGCATGGTCGGATGCAGTGAGGACCACACGGCCCCCGAAGCTCTGCACTGCCTGAACGATGCGTTCGTCATCGGTAGCCACCAATACGTCGCTGGCCCGTCGCGCCCTGCACGCACGCTCGTAAACGTGCTGGACCAGGTATTTGCCGGTCTGCGCCAGCAACGGCTTGGCCGGTAGACGGGTAGACCCATAGCGCGCGGGAATGACAATAATCGCTCTCATCTGGAAAACTCCTCGTACTTCGAGCCGGGCACTTCGAATAGGCAAGCTCGGCACCCTGCTGCCCGGCGCACAGCCTACCGCAGGAGGGATATTTTTGGCAAGATCGAGCACCGCCGGTAAAACACCGGAGGAAAAATTGGCAAACCGGTATTGACAAATCCCCCTAGGTTGTGCGTATGCTTGAATAAGGGCGTCGAGGCGTCGGTCCGCAGGGAGGCGGGAAGTGACGTCGGGACGCCTGCCGTAGGGGTCGAAAGAGAGCCGGAGCAAAGGAAGGCTTCGTCCTCTTTGATAACACGGAACAGAAAAGAAGGGGCCAGGCGAGCCTGCCGTGCGCTGCCGCTGACCGGTTCGCTCCCGCAGCGCGGGAGCGGCACATACCGGCTCGATCTGTGCCGCAGCGCCCATCGGCGTCTTTGCCGTGGCTGATCCTCGAGGCTAACCTTCGCCTCCCAAGGCGTCCTTCCGTGGGAGCCTCCCGGGTCGGGCCGGCGCTTGACCATGTGCCGTCCTCTCCCGTAGGGCTCCGGGTTAGTTGCGTGTTCCTTTGACAATTCTTCTTCCAGACCTTCCCGCGCGTCCGACGCCCGGAATGTCCGTAGTGGAAGTCTGTCTCTGGGGACGACGGTCCGTACGACCGTCGGCTAGGAGGGCTTGAGCATGGCATTTGGCCAAAAGTTGATTGGAACTATTCGCGAACGACTCAATCTGCAGGATTATCGTAAGATCCACTGGGAAGGAACCTTCGCCGAGTACCTCGATATCGTCCGGCAGCACCCCGAAGTGACGCGCTCTGCTTTCCAGCGACTGTACGACATGATCGTGTCGCACGGCACCGAGGTCCTCTACGAAAACAAGGAAAAAATTATCCGCTACAAATTTTTTACCGAGTGGGCGTCACGCTACGGCGACGCGATTTACGGCCTCGAGCGTCCCCTCATGGCGCTGGTCAACGTGTTCAAGTCTGCCGCCCGCGGCTACGGCACCGAGCGCCGCGTCCTCTTGCTCCACGGTCCAGTAGGCTCTTCCAAATCCACCATCGCCCGCTTGCTCAAACGCGGCCTCGAAGAATACTCGCGCACCGACCAAGGCATGCTCTTTTCCTTTGCCTGGAAAATGGACGATGGCACCTACGAAAAATGCCCCATGCACGAAGAACCCCTCCATCTCGTTCCCCACGAAATGCGTGCCGACGTCGTCGCCCTGCTCAACGAAGGCCGGCGCGACGACGAATACCACGTCACCATCCGCGGCGACCTCTGCCCTTTTTGCCGGCAAATGTACAACGAACGCCTGGCTCGCTACAACGGCGACTGGAGCCACATGATCCAGGACGTCAAAGTCTATCGCCTCTTGCTTTCCGAGCAGGATCGTGTCGGCATCGGCACCTTCCAGCCCAAGGACGAAAAAAACCAGGACTCCACCGAATTGACCGGTGACATCAACTATCGCAAAATCGCCATCTACGGCTCCGATAGCGACGCCCGCTGCTTCAACTTCGACGGCGAACTCAATATCGCCAACCGCGGCTTGGTCGAATTCATCGAGGTCCTCAAGCTCGACGTCGCTTTCCTCTACGACCTGCTCGGCGCCTCCCAGGAACACAAAATCAAACCCAAAAAGTTCGCCCAGACCGATATAGACGAAGTCATCCTCGGCCATACCAACGAGCCCGAGTATCGCAAACTGCAGAACAACGAATTCATGGAGGCTCTCCGCGACCGCACGGTCAAAATAGACATCCCCTATGTCACTCGCTTGCGCGACGAAATCAAAATCTACGAAAAGGATTTCAACCGCGAAAAAGTCAAAGGCAAACATATCGCTCCGCATACCATCGAAGTCGCCGCCATGTGGGCTGTGCTCACACGTTTGGTACCGCCCAAACACGCCAATCTCACCCTTATGCAAAAACTCAAACTGTATAACGGCAAAACGCTACCGGGATTTACCGAAGATAACATCATCGAACTGAAACGCGAAGCACCCCACGAGGGTATGAGCGGAATCAGCCCCAGGTACATCCAGGACAAGATCTCCAACGCGCTGGTCGCCCATCCCGAAGAAACGTGCGTCAACCCGTTCATGGTCATGCACGAGTTGGAGGCAGGCCTGCGCCACCACGCCCTCATCACCAGCCAGGAACAAATGAACCATTATAAAGAATTGTTGCAGGTCGTCCGCGAAGAATACGAAGATATAGTCAAAAACGAAGTCCAAAGAGCTATCGCCGCCGATGAGGATGCTCTGGCCCGTCTGTGCGCAAACTATATTGACAACGTCAAAGCTTATACCCAGCGCGAAAAGGTCCGTAATCGCTACACAGGCGCTTACGAGGAACCGGACGAACGCCTCATGCGCTCCATCGAGGAAAAAATAGACATACCGGAAAGCCGCAAGGACGATTTCCGCCGCGAAATCATGAACTATATCGGTGCCCTCGCTCTGGACGGCAAGAAGTTCGACTATAAAACCAATGAGCGCTTGCAAAAGGCTCTGGAACTCAAATTGTTCGAAGATCAAAAAGATACTATCAAATTGACCAGCCTGGTGTCGAATGTCATAGACAAGGCGACCCAGGAAAAAATTGACGTAGTCAAAAGTCGCTTGATACGCGATTATGGTTATTGCGAAGTGTGTGCCACGGATGTGCTCAGCTTTGTGGCGAGCATCTTTGCCAGAGGCAGCAGCCGCCGATGAGCGGCTGAAGTCAACTACGTCGAGTGCGCCATGAGTCAGAAAATCGAGCGGGACTATCAGCGCTTTCGGCGCATCGTGCGGGGGAAAATCAAAAGCAACCTCAGCAAGTATATCACGCGCGGGGAGTTCATCGGCAAAAGGGGAAACGAGCTGGTGAGCATCCCGCTCAAGCAGATCGAAATACCTCAATTCCGCTACGGCGCGCGCGGTATGGGCGGCGTGGGGCAAGGCGACGGCGAGCCGGGACAGGCCCTGACCCCGCCTCAAGAGGGCGAAGGCAACGAGCGCGCAGGCGACCTTCCCGGCGCCCATATCCTCGAGGTCGAGCTGACCATCGAGGAACTCGCAGACATCCTCGGCGAGGAATTGGCACTGCCCCGCATCGAGCCGAAAGGCAAAAAGAATATCCTCACTACCAAGGAGCGTTATACCGGCATTCGGCAGACGGGCCCGGAATCGTTGCGCCATTTCAAACGCACCTACAAGCGTGCGCTCAAACGGCAGATCGCCTCGGGCACTTATGATTTCGCTCGGCCCCTGGTAGTCCCGGTGCGCGAGGACAAACAATATCGCAGTTGGAAAGAAATACCGCTGCCGGAAAGCGTTGCGGTCATCATTTATATGATGGATGCGTCCGGCTCCATGATGGACGAACAGAAAGAAATAGTGCGCATCGAAGCTTTTTGGATAGATACCTGGATTCGCAGCCATTATAAGGGCGTGGAGCGCGTATATATATTGCACGATGCAGCCGCACAGGAAGTGGACGAGCAGACCTTTTATCATACACGAGAGTCGGGGGGTACCAAAATCAGCTCGGCTTATGACCTAGCAGATAAAATCGTGACCAAACGGTATCCACCGGAGGAATGGAACATCTATGCCTTTCATTTTTCGGACGGGGACAACTGGGGCGACGATACGCCTGTGGCCATGGACGTCTTGAAAAGTCGCTTCTTGGCCAAGGTCAACCTGTTCGGATACGCTCAGGTGGAGAGTCCTTACGGGAGCGGTGAATTCTACGATTATATCCGCGAACTGGCGCGGCAGAGAGAAAACGTCGTCGCTAGCCGCATTCCGGATCGCGAGGCCATCGTAAAATCCATCAAAGAATTGCTAGGCACTGGCAAATGAGAGGACAGGGCAGGAAAGGCACATGAGCCTCATCGGTACTCCCTACGATACGACCTTGCCGCAGCACTTGCGCAGCCTGCAAAGGGAAATCGAAGCGTATGCCCGTGCCTACGGCTTGGATTTTTACGAGGTCATTTTCGAGGTTCTGGATGCGGACGAAATCAATGAGATCGCCGCCTACGGTGGGTTTCCTACGCGCTATCCGCATTGGTCCTTCGGTATGGCGTACGAGGAGCTGCGCACCGGCTACGAGTACGGCCTGTCGAAGATATACGAGATGGTCATCAACAACGACCCGTGTTATGCATATTTGATGCGGAGTAACAACATAGTGGATCAAAAGCTCGTGATGGCGCACGTATATGCCCATTGCGACTTCTTCAAAAACAACCTCTATTTCGCCCATACCAACCGCAAGATGATAGATGAGATGGCGGAGCACGGGGCGCGCATCCGCCGGTATGTAGAAAAATACGGCGAAGACGAGGTCGAACAGTTCATAGACCGTTGTAAATCCATCGAGGATCTAATTGATCCGCATTCGGTGGCTATTCGCCGGCGCGAAGTCAGACCGAAAGGAGCACTGGAGCAAGAGCGGGACGACGAATCGGTTCAGCCGGCGCGACTGAAAGCCAAAAGCTACATGGACGAGTACATCAATCCTCCGCAACTGCTCAAGGAGGAAGAAGAGAAACGCCGGCGGCTCAAGGAAGAGACCGCCAAGAAGTTTCCGGAGCGTCCCGAAAAAGATATCCTGCTGTTCCTCATAGAGCACGCCCCGCTCAAAGGCTGGCAGCGCGATATATTGAGCATCATTCGCGAGGAGGCTTACTATTTCGCACCCCAAGCCATGACCAAGATCATGAACGAAGGCTGGGCCAGTTATTGGCACAGCAAGATCATGACGGAAAAGGCACTCCAACCATCCGAGGTAGTAGACTACTGCGATCATCATTCGGGTACTATGGCCAGTTATGGCATGCGACTCAACCCTTATAAGCTAGGCATCGAACTATTCCGCGACATCGAGTATCGTTGGAATACTGGGCGGTTCGGTAAAGAATGGGAGGAGTGCGACGACTGGGAAATGCGTCGTACCTGGGATAAAAAGTTGGGTCTGGGCCGGCAGAAGATCTTCGAAGTCCGACGTCTCTACAACGACGTGACGTTCATTGACACATTTTTGACCCCGGACTTCTGCCGAGAGCACAAGTATTTCAGCTATGTCTATCAAGAGCAGGGGAACAACTTCGTGATCGAATCGCGGGAGTTCGAGAAAATCAAACAGCGTCTGCTATTCAATTTGACCAATTTTGGCAAGCCGTTCATTTATGTAGTGGATGGCAATTATCGCAACCGGGGCGAATTGCTTTTGCGGCACGAATACACCGGCGTGGAGTTGCACCTGAGACAAGCTCAGGACACGCTGGCCAATATCCACTACATATGGTCTCGGCCTGTCCATCTACAGACTGTTGTGAAGGAAAAACCAACCCTTCTGTCTTATGACGGCAACGAGCACAGTATGAAGACTCTGGGCGATAGCGACGATCCCCGCCGACGATCGGACAAGTAGGCTGATGTCGTCGGCACGGATGCTGACGAAGGCCGATAGTCAAGGATGCACATGAGCAGGAAAGCCGGCGGCGTACTTGTAGCAGTTCTTGTTGTCAGTTCTGTCGCTGCCAAATGGTTGTATCTGACGTCAGGTAATGCCCTGGAATTGTCGCCGGACGAAGCACATTACTGGGATTGGTCGCGTCATCCGCAATGGAGCTATTACAGCAAAGGGCCTCTAGTCGCTTGGTTGATCGGTCTGTCGTGCTATGCGTGGGGCGACGCGTGCGAGGCTTGCTACGGCTCCATGATGCCAGCCGTCCGGCTGCCGGCACTTCTATGTAGTAGTTTGACTCTAGTCGGTCTTTACGTGCTGGGCCTCCGTGTTTTAAAAAATCCGTGGCTTGCCTGTGCGGGATGTTTAGGTGCGTTGACGGTGCCGGCTTTTCACGCTGGCAGTTTATTGATGACCATTGACGCCCCTTATACAAGCGCGTGGATGTGGGCGCTTTACACAGCAGTGAAGGCTGTGGAAGACGAACGACCGAGTGATTGGGTCCTGCTGGGAGCCATTATTGGAATCGGATTTTTGGCTAAATATACTATGGTGCTCTTTTATGTGGGACTTGTGATCTATCTGGTCTGCGACGTAAAGTGGCAACGCGCATACGTGCGGTATCTACTTGCAGCCATATGCATGTCGTTAGTGTGTGCAGTTCCTGTCGTGTATTGGAATGCAGAGAACGGATGGGTGACGCTATGGCATGTCGGGCGGCAGGCTGGCGTGCGCGAGACGAGCGGTATACGCTGGTACGGGCCGCTGGTTTTTATAGCGGAACAGGGGGCGTTGTTATTGGGATGGTGGTTCCTAGCGTGGATGGGTTCGTTATATTGGTGCGTGCGCCAGTGGAAGCGAGGGCTGCCGTCGGGTGTCAAGTTGATCGTTGCGGTATCGGCAAGTGTCTGGGTGGCTTTTGGGCTGTTCTCTGTGGCTACAAAAGTGGAGGTAAATTGGCCGATCACTGCGTACATGGCAGCGCCGGTGCTCGTGGCCTGGTGGATGAGGGATCGGGTGACGCAATGGGGGCGATGGCAAAGAGCGACTTGGATAACGGGGAGTCTAGTCGCGTGCATCGTAGGGGCGACCGTCTCGGTACTCATGCTCGATACCAGGCGCCTGTACGCGGTCGCCGAGCGTGTCGAGGGATGGCCAGGGGTATACCGCTGGGTGGCGACGCCGCGGCGCTGGGATCCGACCAACCGGCTACGAGGATGGCGCGACTTGGCGCAAGCAGTGAACCAACTGCGTCAGGAATTGCAGAACGAAGGAATAGAACCCTACCTGGCGGCTGGGTCCTGGTCCTATCCAGGAATTATTGCCTTTTATTTGGCCGATCATCCGCCAGTTTGTTCGCTGGCCATTGCAGCGGGGGGAAGGCACAGTCAGTATGATTTATGGAGGCCGAATCCGATCGAAGATGCAGAAGCATTCACTGGCGCAACAATGATCTATGTGGGAAACATGACCGATGTTATACGGCAGGCATTTGGGAATATAGAAGGCCCGTATAGGGTGGAGACCAAGGTTGGCCCATTTGTAGTGGCAAGTCACCATGTCTATGTTTGCCGTCGCTTTATGGGCTGGCGAGACCGGAGTTTTGTAAAAGATGCTGGATATTGAGGTGCGCGGACACCGAGCGAGGCGGCCAGCAAGTTGCAGTCAGGACGCGAGGGGACGGGAGGCGCGCTGGCGCATGGTTTCCCATTGTTCTAGGGTGACGAGCACTTCGCGGGCGTTGCTCCCGTTGTAGGGACCGACGATACCGTCTTCGGCCATGAAATCTATGAGGCGAGCGGCACGACCGTAGCCGATGCCCAAGGCGCGTTGGAGGAGGGAGACGCTGCCGCGTCTTTCGCGGACCACGATTTCCACCGCCTGTTCGTAGAGTTCGTCGCGGGCGCGCACCAGAGCTGATCGAGAGGGGGTACCGCTTGAAGCGGTGGAGCTGAGTTGGAGCAAGTCGGCGGCATAGCGCGGCTCGCTATGGAGGTATTCGACTACGCGCGAGATTTCCGTATCGCTGACGTAGGTGCCTTGGGCACGCAGGATGGTTGAGGTGCCCGGCTGGAGGAAGAGCATATCTCCTTTGCCCAAGAGCTTTTCGGCGCCGATCTCGTCGAGGACGACTCGGCTATCCGAACGGCTCGATACCTGAAAACAAATGCGTGCCGGCAAGTTGGACTTGATCAGGCCGGTGATGACATCTACTGTGGGTTTTTGCGTGGCGACCACCAGGTGAATACCCGCGGCACGAGATTTCTGCGCCAGTCGTATGATATGTCCTTCTACTTCCTTGCGCATGGTCATCATGAGGTCGTTCATTTCGTCTACGAAAATCACGATATAAGGCATGCGCGCAGGGATGCGGGCCTTTTCTTCGGCGTCGGCAGGTTGGACGCGCCGATAGATTTCGTCGGCAGGCAAATCGTTGTAAGCGGCGATGCTGCGGACCCGGGCGCGACACAACAGGTCGTAACGTTCTTCCATCTTGTCCACGGCCCAAGCCAGGATGGCTTCGGCTTTGCGCATGTCTTTGACCACGGGATGCATGAGGTGGGGGATGTGGCTGTACTCGCTCAGTTCGAGCATTTTCGGGTCTATCATGATCATGCGTACTTCTTCGGGCCGGCGTGTCATGAGGATGCTCAGGATGATGGCGTTCATGCACACCGACTTGCCCGTGCCGGTGCGCCCAGCGATGAGCAGATGCGGCATTTCCGCAAGATCATAGACTAGGGGTTTGCCTTCGGTATCTTTGCCCAAGAAAAGTGGGATGCGCTGGCGACGCACTGCATCCTGAGCGGCGACGAGCACTTCTTTCAAGCGCACGACGATCCGCTGCTCGTTGGGGATCTCGATACCCACTGTTCCTTTGCCCGGGATGGGCGCGACCACACGCACGCTGGGTACTTTCAATTTGAGGGCCAAATCATCAGCCAGACTGGTCACACGGTGCACCCGCAAGCCAGTCTCCAGGGCGACTTCGTACTGCGTGATTACGGGCCCCGTATTGATCCCCACTACGCGTACTGTGAGTCCGAAATCGGCGAACGCCTGTTCCAGTCGCGCCGCGCACTGCTGCCAGTGTTGCTCCTGATCGGCAAGGGGCATAGGCGGGGCATCCTCGAGCAAAGTCAACGGTGGAAGTCGGTGACCGGCCGAGGCGACCGATGCCGGTGGCGAGGATTGTCGAGCCAAAGGGAGCGGGCACGCAGGTGTGGCTCGATCGCCTGTGTCAACCGAGGACGCTTCGGATGGGCTTGCGGAAGCACTGGCGCCTACTTGTGGTTTCGTCAAAACGGAAGTGGGCGGCAAAGCCGATTTCCCCGTGTCTGGGTGTCTCTCCGAGGAAGCATCGGTGTGGGTCGAAGATCGGCGGATGATGGCGCCATAGACTACCGATCGTGGCTCAGCAGTGCCGCCGGGCTGGCTATCTCGCAGCATGCGAGCGTACCAGCCTACGAGGTGTCCGAGCCATTGGAACGATCGGCGGCAGAAAGATTTGGCAGCCAGAACGACCAAGGCCGAGAAAAGGCAGCCTGCGACAATTACTTGCACGCTGGGCGCGAGGAAAGGTACCAGCGCCTGGTACAAGAGAAGGCCCAAATGGCCGCCTGGCAGCGGAGGAAATGTGTTGGGTGTCAATGCGGCAATGGCATGGAGTAGCCAAGCGGTCACGGGAACGAGCCAAGTCCAACCGACTAAGGACCAGATCAGGCTAGTTCTGCGAGCCGGCAAAAGCAGCCAGAGGACCACCACAAGTAGCTGGCAAAAAAGCGGATACGTGGTCCAACCCAGTGTCTCGCGCAAATAGGAGGCAGTCCAGGCGCCTGGTTGGCCCAGCAAGTTGTATGCCTGGGTACGGGCAGGATACACCAAAGGACGGGGCGGATCGGCAAAGTCCGCGGTCAGCCAGGCTGCTAGCAACAAAAGTTCGGCAACAAACAAGATGCCGGCGAACAATGTCGTCGTTTTCATCGTCCTTTTTGCCATGGGAGACGCAGCCCTTGCTCGAGTGTCGTCGTACGCCCTTTCAATTGGACCATATCTGCCCCGGAAAAAAACTGCCGTGGGGCAAGAAATCGTTCTCCACAAGGAAAACTGAGTCCGTAGGTGCAAGCTGTAACCATTTTGCCGACAGGATGTGAGGTGCTGTTTGTGCGGATTGAGCACACTCCGTCGCGGCGGCTGGATCGGCTCGGTCAACTGCAGGAAAAGAGCTGGCTTTGCCGATAGGAGTCTGTGGCGTTCAAGGGGGTGGGGGCATCATGGTACGCCAGCCGAGGAATAAAGCCGACGAAATCAGTTTGGTTTTGGACTGCGACGATTATCCAACGCTGGTGGAAAAAGTCAAAGCCGAGTTGTGCCGTCCGGATCGGTTCGATCCCGATCGAGTGGCGATCCGCACCAAGCTCGTGAAACGCCAGGGCCAAGTTTGCGCGGTGTACTTCGAAATGCAGGCGATGCGGCAGGTGAGTTATCAAGCTATTTGGCTACCGGAACGCCGGCGCGTGCTGTTCTACAATGCCCTGGGCAAAAGGATGGCGCAGGCAGCGGTACACGGCGCGATCAATGCTCATTGGCGAGAAATTTTGCCGCAGGATTAAGTTGCGCCGCGGCTGTATCCGACACAGGCGGCGTGGTCAGGTAAGGTGCTGCAAGTCAGCGTAGCGGAGCAGCTTACGAAAGCGGACGCCGATCTCGTAGTGTCCGTCGGGAAGTGATTTGCACCGAATGATGTCCGCTAGCGTCACGACGGGCCGCAAGTGTCCCTGTCCCAGCAAGGCGATATGCACTTCTTGGCCTGGTTCGAGGGGCTCGCGAACCACAAG
The DNA here is from genome assembly GCA_040289265.1 of Gemmataceae bacterium. Taxonomy (GTDB): domain Bacteria; phylum Planctomycetota; class Planctomycetia; order Gemmatales; family HRBIN36; genus PSKW01. The sequence goes on along the minus strand of PSKW01000012.1, from coordinate 14,920 downwards.
ACAAGCGCCGGTTTGGGACACGTCGAGCAAGTCGAGGGCAAGATTGGGACCTAGGCCCGTGCTACCCTTACGACACCATACTTTGAAGCGGCCACGTGGCTCGCGCCGCAGACACGCGCGCCGGTTTTCCCGAGAAGGCGCCGGATGCATTGGCTTGGCTTCCTGACTCATGACCTACCTCTCCATCATGTACGTTAGCTCATAGCGGCTGGTTGGCAAAATAGAAGTGTGCCCAAAATGCAATACGCTGCTTTTTCAACTGAGGTCGGGGTTGTAGATGTCCGTTCCGGGTGAAATCAATCTTCTAGACGCGAGATCCGGGCGACGGCCAGACGCACTTTGAGACGATCCCAAGGATCCAATGGCGGTAGAGGTGGCTTGACCGTGGCGGACATAGGGACTGCTAACGCATCGAGGGTAGCTTTCATGCGCGCCTGTGGGTAGGTCACACGCAGGGGAAGGGCTAGGCAGTGGTCTTGGGCGGGGAGGAGGACCAGACGGGTGGCTAGGGGCGAGCTGGGGCGATCTTGCCACAGAGGCGCTACGACGAACAGCTGGCGCTGTCTGCGCCGGGCGGCGGTGTAGTTGCCGGCCTGATATTGGGCAAATGCATCCGCTGTGTAGTGGGGCAGCAGAGCTGCTTCGGGGCACATGGCGCCATGACCGCCGCGCTCGAGAAACTGGGTCAGATTCAACGCCGTTCCCGAAAAGGCCAAAAGTGGTTTGTTTCCGGCCAAATGGACTTGCACAGCTTGCAGGTCTAGGGATGTCTCTTTGATGCCGACGATATTGGGTATTTGTAAGATGGCGGCAATTTCAGGGGCGGTCAAGCGCAGGCCCGTTTCTGCGGGATAGTGGTAGTAAAGGAGCGGCAGCGTTTGCGCGGCAGCCAGACGGGCATAAAAATCGTAGACCTCGGCAAAGCAGGCGCAGGGCTTGCCGATGTACTTGACCAAGAGCGCGTCGGCGCCTAGCTGTTGAGCTTGTTGGGCTTGTGTCAGAGCGGTTTCCAAGCGGCAGGTATGGATGCCGACGACCACGGGAACGCGGCCAGATGCCTGGCGCACCGCGACTTGTATCGTCTGCGCCCGCTCGTGCTCGCTCGCTAGTTCCCCTTCGCCCAAGGTGCCGAGGATCAACAGACCGTGCACGCCGCCGGCCAATTGATACTGTATCTCGCGCGCCAATGCAGTCTCGTCCACGCCCCGATCGCACCAGGGAGTGACGACCGTGGGGTATACGCCGGGACGCAGCGGGAGCACATCTGCCGACACCGGCGATTGGCCGGCAACTGCCAGAATGAACCAATACAGCCACCCATGTCTTTGCCTTGGTGCGGATTGGCTATATCGCAAGGGGACCATTGATACCTCCTGCGTCTGGCTCGGTTGGGCGGTCGCTATGCTCCAATGGCTTGGAATCGGCGCGCCTGTGTGTATCTCATCGTCTTGACGACTGGCGCAGGATGCGGGCAAACCCCCGTCGCGGGCAGCAGTCGCTGCGCGTGCAACGCTATTTCGCGCAAAAACCGGTACGTCGGCTCCAGGAGATTGTCTCGGCGCAAATAGAAAACAGACTGACAAATGAGTAGGCCCTTGTCTTTGGCCGTGCCGCCCGTTACCTTGCGTGAGGAGGGACAGAGCGTACCGAGAAGCCCAGTCAACGAGGAAAGGAGTTGCGGCCATGCCGAGTTTGCGCTTTGTGACGGAAAAAGAGATGAAAGTAGAGCACCTGCCTTGGGGCCCCCATGACTGGCTGTGCCGTCCGGATATCGTCGAGGCAGAAAAGCTTTTATTGGTCCGGGTGCATATGCCCCCGGGCAAGGCACATGCTTTCCATCGTCACCCGGAGATGGAAGAGATCATTTACGTTCTAGAAGGCACCGCCGAGCAGTGGGTGGATCGCGAAAAGCGCATTCTCGGACCCGGGGAAATTGCTCATATACCTAGGGACGTAGTGCATGGGACTTACAATGCCGGGCCGACGACGTTGCGTTTCCTGGCGATTTTGTCGCCGGCCAAGATCCAAGGCCCGCCTTTGATTGACATGAGCCAGGAAGAGCCCTGGAAATCGTTACGGCCTTTGAGCTGAGAAACGCCGATGGTGGGTCATAAGAATCGAGGCCAGCCGGCAGCGGGCACGGTGCTACCGTCTGGCGCCCGATGCCGTGTATGCAAGTTGGCCACCAGGACGACAAGTGCCGAGCCCGGTGATCGCCTGCGCGACGTGCGGGAGAGCCGCTTGTGAACGGAGAGCAGGCATACATCCGTTGGCTGAGGCAGCGCTGGGTAGCTCATCCGCGTGTGCTCGTCGGTCCTGGCGACGATGCGGCAGTTCTGACTTGGCCGAGCGATCGCAGTGTGGTGGTCACTACCGACATGCTCATGGAGGGGACCTGTTTTGTCCTGGCGCAAGCGGGAGCACGGCGAGTGGGTCGCAAAGCGCTGGCGGTCAATCTCAGCGATCTCGCCGCCATGGCGGCCCGGCCGGTGGCCTGCGTGGTCAGCGTGGCTTTGCCGCAGGTCGGTGGCCGTGCCGTAGCCGAAGAACTCTACCTCGGCATGGAGGAACTGAGCAAAGCCTTCGATATCCCGATCGTGGGCGGTGATACCAATAGTTGGTCCGGTCCTTTGGTCATTGCGGTCACCGCACTGGGCGAGTGCGGGCCGCGCGGGCCGGTCAGGCGCCGCGGTGCCCAAGCGGGCGACTGGCTTTTGCTTACCGGTCCTCTCGGCGGCAGCCTGCTCGGACATCATCTCACGTTTACCCCGCGCGTCCGCGAGGCACTGACGCTGGTAGACCTGGTGCGAGTGCACGCGATGATAGATATCAGCGATGGACTGTCCACGGACCTGGCCCATTTGTGCCAGGAAAGCGATTGCGGCGCTTGCGTAGAAGCTGCCCTGCTGCCGATCCGCCCCGAGGCCGAACAGTTCGACGACGGCCGATCGCCTTTGGAGCACGCTTTGCACGACGGGGAAGACTTTGAGCTGTTGTTCGCTGTATCCCCCGAAGACGGAGCCAGCTTGCTGGCCGATCAACCGCTGCAGCCTCTGGGCGTACACCTTTATCGGATCGGATCTTGTCGCTCGGAAAAGACGTTGACGCTGATTTTGCCCGATGGGCGGTCCCAGCCTCTCGTTCCTCGCGGCTACGAGCATCGTCTCGACTGATGATGCCCTGTTGCGCCGGCCACGCGATCTCGCAGCCGGCGAACCAGCGAAAAACAAAACGGTGGTAACGAGCAGCAAAAACACCGGTCCATTCGCCGACTAGCTCGCGCCTTTTTGCGCGGGCTGTGACCGGCGTCGGTAGAGCAGCCAATAGACCACCGGAATCACGAACATGGTGAATACGGTCGAGGCGACCAGGCCAAAGATGATGGACCAGCCCAAGCCCGAAAAGATCGGATCAATGGTGATCGGCAGACTGGCGAGCATGGCCGCGCTGGCAGTGAGCAAGATAGGACGTAAACGCACCACGCGGCTTTCCAGGATAGCATCCTCGAGCGGGCGCCCGCGGGCCACTGCCAGTCCGATAAAATCCACCAAAATGATGGCATCGCGTGTGACGATGCCTGCTAGAGCGATCATGCCGATCATAGCGGTCGCTGTGAAATAAACTGGGTCTGCGTAGCCGCCGACCACTTGCCCGGCCAAGGCATTGAGCGCCCAGAAGCCAGGCAATACTCCGGGGATGGTCAGCGGGATCGCCAGCATCACGATCAGGGGCAATACGAACGATTTGGTTTGTGCCACCAGAATGATATAGATCATGGCCAACGCGGCCAGGAAAGCCAAGCCTAGATCGCGGAAGACATCGAGGGTGATATCCCATTCTCCCTCGCCGGCGAAGGTGATGCGGATCCCCTCGGGCACGCTCCACGGGATGCCGCCACCGGGGCGCAGGTAGCTGCGCTCGGACAAGAAACGGGGCCGGGCGCGCAAGATATAGCCACTGCCTACTGCTTCGGCATATCCGAGCGGCTCCAGCTCGTGTTGGGCGCGTCGGTCCGCCATCAGATCCACGACGCATTCGGCCGGCGTGCGTCCTGCCGCTTCCGCGAATACATAAACGATGCGCTCGAGGTTCTTGTGGTAAATGGTCTGGTCTACGCGGGTCGTGCGCCACTGGCCCAATTCGGCCAGCGGCACGAGGTGGCCGGCAGCGCTTTTGACGCGCACTCGAGCCAAATCGGTGGGGCTCGAGCGTTCGGCGCGTGGCAGTCGGAGCTGAATGACCAGCGGCTGCCGCTCGGCAGGGGCCTGTAGCGTACCGGCTGCTGCCCCGCTCGAGATCAGCGCCACTGTCTGAGCGATCTCCTCGACGGACACGCCGTGCAGCGCTGCTTTTTCCTGGTCTACCACGAACACCCATTTGGTTTGCGGGGCTTCGCGGGTATCGTCTATGTCAACCAAGCCCGGCTCGGCCCGCATGCGCTCAGCTACGGTCTCGGCGGCGGCTAGCAGGTCCTGGTAGCTGTGGTCCGGTTGGCCGTATATTTCGGCCACTATGCCGGCCAAGACCGGTGGCCCGGGCGGTATCTCGACCAGCCGCAGGCGGCCCCCGTGCCGCTGTGCGATCGCTGCCAGATCGTCGTGCAGCCGCAACACGAGCCCGTGGCTTTGTAGCGCTCGGCGTTTCTTGGCTACCAAGTTGACGCGTATCTCGGCTAGGTGCGGCGCGTGCCTCAGGTAGTAGTGCCGCACCAGTCCGTTGAAATCCACGGGCGCCGGCACGCCGACATAGCTGACAAAATCGGTCACTTCGGGCACGCGCGTCAGGTACTGCTCCATGTCGCGCACTACCGCATCGGTCCGTTCCAGCGTCGTGCCCTCGTCCATATCCAGCACCAAGGCGAATTCGTTTTTGTTGTCGAAGGGCAGCATTTTCAGCGGCACAGCGCGCACGGCGGCCAGCACCAGAGCCCCCAGCGTCACTCCGCCCATGATCGCCAAGAACCAGGCGGCCCGCCCAGAAGAACTCAGCAGGGGAGCCATGAGCGGCCGGAACAGTTTGTATAGCCTGCTTCGCTGCACCTGCTCGGGATCGTACACCACGGCGACCTCGCCGGCACTGGCCAGGGACGGCGTTTCCGAGTGCTCGGCACGCCGCACATGCCCCCCAGCAACCGATAACTCAGCCACGGTGTGATCGTAAAGGCCACGACCATGGACATGACCATGGCCACCGGCACGTTGAGCGCCATCGGCGCCATATACGGTCCCATCATGCCCGTTATGAAAAAAAGCGGCAAAAAGCTCACGATCACGGCTAGTGTGGCACTGATCAAGGGCGGGCGGATCTCTTGGACGGCTTCCAGGACCACCGCCGGCGTGGCTAGTCGGCGCAACGCGAAATGCCGCTCTATGTTCTCCACGTCCACGATCGGATCGTCCACAAGCAGACCCAGCGCCACGATCAAAGCGAACAGCGTGACGCGGTTGATCGTGTACCCGAAAAGGAGGTTGACCGCCAGGGTGAGTCCGAAAACCACAGGAATAGCGATAGCCACCACGAAAGCGGCACGCCAGCCCAGGCTCAGACTCAGGAGCACAATGACTATGAGCACCGCCACCCCCAAGGCCTCGACCAGTTCGTTGACTTTTTCATCGGCGGTCAGCCCGTAGTTGCGCGTCACGATCATGTCCACACCCTGCGGCAAGACCGACCGCAATTGTTCTGCCTGTTCCAAGATGTGACGGGCCAAAGTGACGGCATTGGTCCCCTTCTTTTTGGCCAGAGCGATCGTGACCGCAGGCTGAGAAGGTCCCATCGGGGGACCTTCTGACGTGGCAGTGTCATCCGAGGTCGTGGCCGGCAGCGCCGCAGACGACTGCGCGTGGCCGACGATGATACTGCCCGGCTGTCCGGAGTGCTCGACGAAGGCACGCGCCGGACCCCAGCCGTGCCGGACATAACTTTCCACTTCCTCGGGGCCGTCCTCGACCCGTGCCACGTCTTTTAAGAAGACAGGACGGTCTTGGAAAACGCCCACGACTAGGCGCTCGAGGTCTGCGGCCTGCCGGATCGTCAGGCCTGCTTCGACGCGCATTGCTTGGTCGTGCCGGCTGAAAGCGCCTGCTGGGCGCAGCGCATTGGCGCCGAGCAGGGCACGCTGTACCTCCAGCGGACTGAGTCCGTGCGCTTGCAGACCATCCCCGTCGAGCCGGACATAAACGGTACGCGACTCCCCGCCTACTACATAGGCCCGCGACACATCCCTCAGGACAGCAAAGCGCTGCGCCAATTCCTCCCCGACCCGGCGCAGTGTATAACTATCTGCTCCCACCAGAGTCAGCGTGACGATGGGGACGTCGTCTATTTCCACGGGTTTGACTACCCAGCCGGTCACGCCGGGCGGGATAATATCCAGGTTTTCGTTGATTTTTTTGAAGAGTTTGACCAGACTGCGTTCCCGGTCCTGGCCGACATAAAAACGCACCGTGACGATGGCCTGATGTTCGCGCGCCATGCTGTAGACGTACTCCACGCCATCTATTTGGTAGAGCAAGCGTTCCAGCGGCGTGACCACCAGCTGCTCCACTTCCTGGGCGTCGTGTCCAGGAAAGTGCACGTACACATCGGCCAGGGGGACGACGATCTGTGGATCCTCTTCGCGCGGCGTAACCAGCAAAGCTGCTGTCCCGACCAGCAGCGAAAAGACGATCAGGACGAGCGAGAGATTCGACTCCAAAAAGATGCCCACAAGGCGCGTCAGCCAGTCGTGGCTCGACGCATGGCGGTCCTCGGCATATGGCATGGCTATGCTTTCCTCTGGCGTGGTACCACAACGCGTTCCCCGGGACGCAAACCGGCAAGCACTTCGTACAAGCCGTCGAGTTGACGGCCGAGCTGTACATGCCGCCGCTGCCGCTGCCCGTCCGTCGCAATCACTTCCACCAGGTCCAGCTGGCCCACTTTGCGCACGGCGGCGGCCGGGACCACGAGGATTTTTTCGTGGTCCAAGGGGATGAAGATGCGGCCGAACATGCCGCTGTGGACGCCAGGCGGACACGGGCCAGTGACTTTCACGATGAACGATCGCGACGCCGCTTGCGACTCCGGCACGATTTCACTGATGGTGCCCTCGCATTCCAGCCGCAGCGCCTCGATGCGCCCGCGCACCTTCTGCCCGACCTGGAGGCGTTCGGCCAGCGATTCGCGCACGGTGACCAGCAATTGCATGCGGCTGGGATCGTACAGCGTCAGCAACGCCTGGCCGGGCACTACCGTGTCGCCCGCTTCGACGCGCTTGTCCACGACGATGCCGCTCATGGGCGCGGTGATCGTGGCGTAGCCGAGGAACACTTTGGCTTCCTGAAGTGCTTGTGTGGCCCGCTCCCATTCGGCACGCGCCGCACGATAATCGTTCTCCACCCGATCGAATTCGGCTTGCGCCAACGCTTTGCTTTGCAAGAGTTGCAGCGCCCGCTGATAGTCGCTGCGTGCTCGCTGCCAATGCGACTGTGCCGTGGCTAAAGCAGCTTCGGCCTGTTTGACGCGTGCTTGCAAGTCCGCATCGTCCAGGCGGACCAGCACTTCGCCTGCCTGCACCGGTTGGCCGGCTTTGACACGTATCTCCACCACACGCGCTAGGATTTTTGCCGCCACGGTCGTCTCGTGCACCGGGCGCACCGTGCCCACGGCGCTTTCCTGCCGTGGCCGCTCAATCCACTGCACTTCGGCCACTTCGGCCGGAGCTTGGGTTGCCTGCGTTTCCAAGCTGACGGCAGGCTGGATTTTGCGGTGGAAAAAACCAGCCAGCCCCAAAAGGATCAGCCCCACGCTAACACTCGCGGCGGCGATCGTCATGCCGCGCAGCACCCTGCGCAGTAGCGCCGCCGGCCCCTTTTTGGTTCCCTCTGTCATGTCCCTTCCTCGATCGGCTACACGCAGCTCGTCTTGCTTTACCTTTATTGGTTTGAGTAAACTCTGGGCCTATGGTTACAAGCCCGGCGATAATTGCGACTGCCGACCTCTGGGCAACTGTGCCCTATCAGCGACACGATAGATATGTAACTAGGAGGAGAGCAGCGGGATCCAGCAATCGGAAACGTTTTCCGGTGCTCAGGGTATGTCCCAGGCGCCGCTGCAAGTTGGCTGATATCGGGAGAGAACGATGAGTTGGTCGGACCTGGCTATGCTAGCGGGGCTGGTGGCTCTCTGGCTGCTCCTGCAATTCTGGGTATTGCCCAAGCTCGGTGTCCCCACCTGAGTGGGTGGCTCGTGTCGGCCGGTCCGGCCTGCGCAGGTCCAGCAGGCAACGTCCCAGGACAGCGAAACGAACGGAGCCCGAGAGCAAAAAGAGGTCACTCCTGTGCACGGCGATAGTCGCCCCGGGAGCTAGTCCACATACCCGGTCGGGCTCCGTGTCGGTCGCCTTTCAGACTGCCACTGCTCCTTCCGCGCTGTGCCAGGGATACCTGGCCTTGCGATACCATAGTCCGAACACAACCCAGCCCAGCAGCGCCAGAGCGATGCTCCCCGGCTCCGGAATCGGCGCGTAATCCTCGACTTCGCCCGCTGATACGCCGCTTACCTGGTCGAAGAACTCCCCCCACGGAGTGACATCGCCTAGCCCAGCCCCATGTCCTTCGGTAGCCCAGGTCAACCGGAAGCGACTATAGTACAGACGCGGATCGAACCCGAGCATATACCTCTTGGTGACCGTGCCGCCCATCCCCATGCTCATGATCAGGTCGTCTATGAACAGTTCACCCGGATGCTCGAAAAACCCGTTCCAGTTCACATCCCACCAAGCTCTCAGGAGCAGGTCCGCGGTCCCTGCGAGCAATGAAATGGTGACGTCCACGTAATTGGGACCGAAAACGACGCCATCCTCGTCGTCGGGTCCGCCCACGCCGAAATAATTGTTGTCGTCGCCGTCGGCGCCGGCCGTCGGTTGTCCGTCCGGCTCAGAATCCCAGCGAGATCCTAGCCGGGCAAGGTCGCCCACCTTATATCGCGGTCCGTCGCTACCGAGGTACGTGCGCTACGAGTCAGGCGCATCGCCGAAATCTTTGACTTTCGTGGGGTCGAAACTCCAGGTGTAGTTAATAGCCGCTGCCAGGGCATCGTCCGCGGTGATTCCACGTGTGCGGCCAAAAAGCGCCTGGTCGGCAATATCCGAGTCCATGAGCGTGCCAAGGTCGTCGGGTTCGTTACCACCTGCGTCCACAGGGTAACGGAGGCCTAGACTGTGGCCCACTTCGTGACTGCGATCGTCCTAAAGTCCATTTCAGTGTAATTGATTATATCGGCGGGGTCTAACTCGTGGTTGTCCGTAGCGCTGCCGAAAGTCCCTCCTCTCCATTTCAGCTTTCCAAAGCCAGCCGGAGGGGCATCGTGCCAGGCACCCACGCCGGAATTATCGTTGTATTCCAAATCTATTTGTAGCGGGTCGGGCGTGCCATCGTAGCTCCACGGCACCGGCACGACAAGGGACGTGGTATTGCTGCCTACCTTCGTTGGGTCGCCTTTTTTACGAATTCCATCCTGTGCTCTGGTCGTCCGTAGCCCAAAGTCAGGCTGGGTCGGGAACTCGATCACACGGGTACCCGGATCGAATTGCCCATAAGAGTCCAGATTCGGGACGAACCGAATCGTTATCTCCGCAGGCATCGCATCGTCTACGCGGGTAAAGCCGATGGCGATGGCGTCCCACGCTTCTTGCTTGGCTTGGAACTGGGCTTTAGCCTGAGCGATCCAATCATTGTAAGCGCTCTCGACCACTAGTCTGGCTGCCTGCGGCACGTTGGCATCGAATCGGTAGCGCACTTGCTGATCGGGTAGTATCATCCCGTGGGGGACTTGAGTGGGATGGAAATTGTCAGCACGGAAAGCGCGATTGTCCCAGGTGCCAAAGATATCCCATCGTAAGGCCAAGGTTGTACTGTCTCCGGTCAAATGTTGGTGTCTATTGGTATTGGCCCAGGTATTGTCCCGGTCAACCGCCTGAGGGGGCCAGTCCACATCGCCGGGCGTGCCGGTTCGGTTATGACTGTGATTGAGCGGCGAGGGCAAAGCCGCCAGCGGACCTGGTCTTGCCAGGATCATTGCCGCCATGGCCAATAGGGTCGCTAACGCCCTGTTCACGGACGTCCCTCCTTTACTGGGGCACCACGTTGCCTCTGGACTTCCTCGAGCCAGCTTTGTGCGTGGGTGCGGTACAAGAAATCGGTCACTGGCAGCCGCAACGCCTGCCGAGTTAGTTCGAGCGCCTCGTCCTGCTGCCCCCGATCGGCGAGCACACGCGCCAGGAAGTAGTAGGTGTCCGGGCCGGCCCTGCCGCTGGCCAGTGCTGTTCGGAGAGTGCGTTCGGCATCGTCCAGCCGACCGAGCCGGTGATAAATCCGGCCCAAAGTCGAAAGCGTTCCGGCCGAGCCGGGATACAGACGGGCGTTGACTTGTGCCAGCTCCAAAGCACGCTTGTGTTTGTCAGTTCCGGCTTGCTCGATCAGTGCCAGGGCCAGTCGGTCGCGCGCTACCGGATCTTCAGGAGCGAGGCTGAGCAGCTCTCGATAGTGCTTTTCCGCCACGTCGAATTGGCCAGTGAGGAAGGCCAGGATCCCGTGCAATACGTGGATTTCTTGACGGTCAGGTTCGAGAGCGGTAGCGCGTTCGATACAGGCGCGTGCCCCCTGCCACGTCGCCTGCATAGGCCAGGCACAATCCTAGCTCCAAATGTACGAGAGGGTCTTTGGGTCTGGCCTGTGCGGCGCGGCGCATCCACTCGGTTGCTTGCTGTAGGTCGCCTTTTTCGAGCCACAGGATACCCATATTGTTTTCGGCGCATTTCAAAGCAGGATCCAGTTGCTCGGCGCGACGCAGTTCGCTCAAGGCGGCTTCTGTTTGCCCCTGGAAAAACAAAGCGCGGCCCAGACGCTCGCGCGCTAAAGTGTTATGCGGCTCCCGTTCGAGCCAGGCGCGCAAAGCCTGACTGGTTTCGGGCCAATCGCGTCGCATTTCGGCCACGGCAGCTAGCCCGCTATAGGCTTGCACCAGGAAAGACTGCCGGCGCGTCGCCGACCAGGTGCTGGGACTTTGTTGCACCAAGTCGCGAGCTTTTTGGAAGTGCACCCACGCATCGGTCCAACGTCCTTCGTGCCAGGCCAGCTTGCCAAAGAGCAAGTACACGCCGGGATAGCTCGGCTGCTCGCGGGCCACTCGTTCCAGGTGCATCCGCGCGGTGCCGAGGTGGTTGTTGGCCAAAAAAAGCTCGGCCAGCAAAAAGCGCGCCGGAGGCAGTTCCGGGAGCTTCTGCGTCGCCTGCTCCAAAAAGCTGAGTGCCTCGTCGTAGCGCCGGGCTTGAAAACATTCCACGGCCCGCACAAGTTCGGGCAGCTTGTCCGGCGATCGAGCTTTTTGTTGTGCCTCTGCAGAAAACGGTATTTTGATAGGGCCGGCACAGACGTTTTGGGGATATGCGCAAGAGCACGCCGCCCAGCTCAGGAGGATCCATTGGAAAAAGTTGACGGGAACGTGCACAGGAGCGAAGCTTTTGGGCCCAAGCCCACGGCATGGGAAGACCACCTGCTCCGGACCGGCGGTCCGGGAAACGCCGCCCGCGACGCAACCCGCCATGGGATATCTCCGCGGTGGGCACCGCTTCGACAAGCTTCGGACGGGCCGATTACCAACACTACAGATATTTCATACGTGTGTCAACATATCTTTGCAGATGTTTTTCGTCAGGTCATCTGTAATGTGCCTTTTTTTGGTGATTTCCTTGACGCCCTGAGTGTGTGCCACGGCTTTTGCTCTCCTCGACTGCCTTGCGGTACTTGCATGCATGTACCGCTCGCCTGCGCTTGCGTCTTTATGACTGCCGTACTGTGTGCAGGCACGTGTTGATGAGGTGCAGGACCGGGCGATTCGTCTTTTGCTCCCCTCGAGTATGCGCTATAGGATCGCCGAGTCGCGTGCTTGTTCAAGCCGTTTGCAGCATGGCAGCAAGGTAATTTGCCTCAGCGTGGCTGCCGGTACGCTGGTGAGAAAGCGGACAATGTGGAAAAAGATTACAAGCCTGACAGGTGCGGTAATTGTACTGCAAGGCGCCGTATGGGCAGGCGACGTCGCCTGCGACTGGTGCATCGAGGATCCAGTGCCTGTGGCCAAAGATTTGCAGGTGGAGCCGCAGGTTTCGGCGCATTACCAGGCTTTGCGTCTGTTTCTCTTGGGACGACTAGCGGAGGACCTGGATCGCCAGGAAGAGGCGCTCGCAGCGTACGAGGCGGCAGCTCAGATAGAGAAGACATCGGCGTATCTATACAAGGAGCTAGCGCGAGTAGCTTTCGACTTGGGACGCATACACCGCGGCTGGATGTGGGCGGAGTCTGCGCTGGAACTCGATCCGGAGGACTACCTGTTCCTAGAGCATTATGCTGCCGTGCTGCTGGCCCACCGCGAAAGCAAGCAGGCCGTGCGCGTGTTACAAACGGCACTGCAGTCGCCCCGACTGAGGCAGGACAGCGAACAGGCCCTGCGGATCATGGTCCGTTTGGCACAAGTCTGGGACGAACTCGGCAATCACGAGCGGGCCGCCGAGATGTGGCAGCGTGCGGCGCATGTGCCGGCCCAGCTCTTGCCCCAGGCGGACGAGGCCAGCACACATCGTCTGCAGCAACAGCTGGCGTTTCTTTACGAGCAGGCGGGCAAAAGCTGGTGGCGCCAGCGGGACTACCTACGCGCCGCGGACATGCTGCAGCAGGCTCTCGGCCTGACACCCGAGCGCGACGTATCGCTCCACTTGCTGCTGGCGCAAATCTATCGGCAAGCCGGACAGCACGACAAAGCCCTAGAGCACCTGCGGCTGCATCTAGCCGCTCAGCCAGCGGGATGCGAAGGGTACGAATTGCTGGCTCAGCTACTACGCGCTTTGGGTCGCGACAGGGAGTTGGTCCCAGAATTGGAGCGAGCCCTTCGCCGCGACCCGTTCAATTATGCTCTGCGTGTGTTTTTAGCCCAGTGCTATGCAGCTCGCGGCGATCTGACACGGGCGGAGCGTCTGTTTCGCTCGGCATGGCACGACAATCCCAGCGAAGCGACATATCGCGCCTGGGTCGCTTTCCTGCACGAACACGGTCGGCATCGGCAGATCCTCGAAGAATTGGACGGGTGCGTGCGACAAGGCCGGAGCCAGGTGCTGGCACAAATAGCGCTGGGCGAGTTGGCTCGGGCGCCCAGCATCGGCGCCGCTCTGGCCGAGTCGGTGCGCGTCGGCGGCATGTCCCTGTCTCTGGAGACCCGCCGAGCACTGGTGCATGTGTTCCGACAGAACGGTTTGCTGGTGGCCGCGGAGCACTTGGCACGGCACGTGTTGCGCGAGCGCCCGGACGACGGAGAGCTGTACCTGGAGCTGTGCCAGATTCTGCGCGAGCTGGGGGATTATCGGTCGGAAATCGAAGTGTGCCGGCAGGCGCGCGACCGGGCGCGCGGAGTTGCGCCGGACGTGTTCGATATGGAACGTGCGCGGGCTTTGCTCCTGCTTGGACGTTTCCAGGAAGCCAGCGAGTTGGCGCGACATCTCGCCGATGCATCGAGCGATCCAGAGACCCGCTTTCAGGCGGCATTGCTGCGAGCCAGGGCCACGTATCGTCTGGGCCGTCAGGAGGAAGCGCTCGCACAAACACATCGGCTGCTGGAGGCTGCTGCCCACGCCGGGCAGCGGGCAGAAGTGCACAGGCTAGCCAGCGCTATTCATGCAGCGTCCGGTCACCTGGCCCAAGCAGAGCGGCACCTGGAAGAGGCACTCGATCTGGATCCGGACGATCCGGCCCTGCTCAGGGAATTAGCTTTCGTCTGGACAGAGCAAGGCAGAAACCTGGCAGAAGCCGAGCGCTTAGCCCGTCGGGCGCTGGAGCTGGACCGCTGGAATGCTCGAACACGGGCATCCCACCGGGGCCCGAACAGCGAGGCGCTATCTCTGGATGTCCTGGGGTGGGTCTTGTTTCGCCAGGGACGTGCCGCAGAGGCGCTGGCATATCTGGAACAAGCTTGGCAGTGTGCTCGGGAAAAAGACGCAGCCGTGGCCGAGCACCTGGGCGACGTGTACTTCCATATCGGTCACAAAGAGAAAGCACGTCACATGTGGCGCCAAGCCCTCGAGCTTTTGCCAACCACGCCTTTGCCCGACAGTATACGCCGGCGACGCGTTCTGGAGTCCAAACTGCAAGCGTCGGACTAGGGCCAGTGTGCGGATCGGCCAAGCGCCTGGCTGAGATGGGTCGCGTGCATGGTGTGCGACGCATCCTGCGATGGACTGGGATCGGCAGTGGCATCAGTCATGATCAGCGCGAAAACCGTGGACATGGAACAGGAAAAACCGGCTTGTCAAGCCTGCGCTCGATCCGGTGGCGCCGGTTGGAGCCAATCCACGAGCAAACCGATTGACTGTGCCGAGGAAAAGGCTTAGTATTAATCCAGTAGCCCCGAATAAGGTACGGAGCACCTAGTTGTGTTGCTTCGGGTCCTGTGGCGCAATCAGAAAAGTCGCTCGAGGTTGAGGCTCGGCTGTGCCGATCGGCACAATGGAGCTTTCCATTCTTCAGCTTCTGGAAAGGAGAGTCACATGAAACGCATCAGTGATCGAAGTGGTTTCACGCTCATCGAGCTCTTGGTCGTGATCGCGATCATAGCTGTGTTGATCGGTTTACTGATGCCAGCAGTGCAGCGCGTGCGAGAGGCGGCGTCGAATATCCAATGCGCCAACAATCTGCGGCAGATCGGCACAGCTATCACCAACCATGCCCGCGGTCAATTCTTGCCAGGAGGAGGCGCAGAAGCGGCTTTGGGAGTGTCTCCGGCGCCTCGCGTCGTATACCCTAATGGCGCTCCCGGCACCCGTGACCGCCAGAGCTGGGGATGGGCGTATCAAATCCTTCCTTACATCGAACAGGAGAACCTGTGGAAACTGATA
>PSKW01000005.1:300953-303372 GCA_040289265.1 Gemmataceae bacterium | reverse complement strand
AAAAGCCAGAGGAAAAGAAACCTGAAGCCGCTAAAGACAAAAAGTAACGCCTAGGGGAAGCAGCTTCCGGTCGGTTCAGGTACATAAGCCGTGCAGTCAGCCCACGCTGCACGCCCGGCGACGACGGTCGTTGCCGGTAGGTCTGGGCATGTATGAAAGGGGTGACCCGTGAAAAAGTTGATCGTGATCGTCCTGGCCCTATTCATCCTCGCCGGCACCGTGGTCGGCTGTGGCCGCGACAAAAAGCCAGCCGGTGGCGGCCAGACACCTTCGGGAGAGAAGAAATAGCACGCATAACTCGCTGCCCACGTCAACTTCAGGGCCGGCTTGTATCCCAGGCCGGCCTTTTCTGCTAGACTTGACCGGCCGATCGGCTCTGGCAGGTGTCCGTGCTAGTGTTCATTGTGCGCCGCCCATCGCAGCCGGCAAGTGTCTTCGGCGTCTGGCAGGATAAAGCAGGTATTTGGCGCGGATACGCAAGAACTCCTCCATTTCGCTTCGTGTCTGTGCCAGGATTTGTTGTTCGTCGGCGCCACTTTCCAGGCTCTGCCACGCTCGGTGATTGGCCAGCAATATCGAAAACTTTTGCGACTGCCAGTCATTCGGATGGAGCTTCTTCAGACAGCAAGCAATGGCCAGTCCGGTCCGTACCGGCTCGAATCTATTCCAATCGTCCACGATGATCTGGATCCCATGACAAGTTTGACCGGCGAACACAGAACTTGTCGGCGTGAACCGGATAGGCACAAAGCGGACGCCTGGCAGTGATTTATCTTGTAATGTCCTGGCCAATGAGGCCCCGTTTACCCAGGGAGCGCCTAGCACTTCGAAAGGCCGGTCGGTGCCGCGGCCCACACTTATGTTGGTGGTCTCCAACAGACCCACGCCCGGATACACGAGGGCCGTGGTCAACGTGCGCATATTGGGCGAAGGTGCTACCCATTCCAAGCCGGTCTCGTCGAAAAACTGGTCGCGATACCAGTTATCCATCCTGATCACTTCCAGATCGGCCCCGATACCCCGCTCTCGATTGAAGAGCAGGGCCAATTCCCCTACGGTCATCCCATGCCGTACAGGCAGTGGATGATAGCCGGTAAAAGACTCGCGATCTTTGTCGAGGATGGGACCCTCGACGCCGAGCCCGCCGATAGGGTTGGGCCGGTCGAGTACGTAAACTTTGAGTCGGTAGCGGGCAGCAGTTTCTAGGATATAGCCGAGCGTGGTGATGTAAGTATAAAACCGGCAGCCGACGTCCTGGATGTCGTAAACCAGGGCATCTAGGCCCCGCACTTGCTCTTCTGTGGGACGGCGTCTTTTGCCGTACAAACTGTACACGGGCAAGCCTGTACGCTCGTCGCGTCCGTCGGCAACAGGGCGGTCTTGGAGACCGCGCAGTCCATGTTCTGGGGCGAAAAGAGCCTGCAATTTCACGCCTGGAGCCTGATGGAGCAAGTCTATGGTAGATTGGCCCTGACTATCGCGCCCGGTATGGTTGGTGACCAAGCCCACTTTCTTTCCCTGTAGCGGACGAAAGCTGTCGCGTTTCAGCACATCTATGCCGCACAGTACGGGAGTCGGTGCCAGAGGACGCCGCCGATACCCAGGTTCTGGTAAGGGAGCCTGGGCAATGCTGCGGGCGGCCAACGTTGCCACCTGATGACGCAAAGCATTTACCTGTCCTTTGCCGTGGGGATGGACCCGATTGCTCAAAAAAATGACCGCCATCTGGCTCGGGCGATCTATCCACATAGACGTGCCGGTAAAACCCGTGTGGCCAAAGCCCGTGTCCGGACCGAACAATTCCCCCCGATTGTGCGAAAACCGGGTGTCTACGTCCCAGCCCAAGCCGCGCAAGCCCCCTGGCACACGATGAGGGTGTGTCATGAGCCGTACCGCGCCAACACTCAGAATGCGTCGGCCATCGAATAGCCCGTCATTCAGCACCATGGAAGCAAAGCGCGCCAAATCGCCGGCAGTGGAAAACAAACCGGCATGGCCTGCGATACCGCCTAGTGCGCGCGCTCGCGGATCGTGGACGGTGCCGTGCAGCAGCTCTCGGCCCAGGTACTCGGTAGGGGCGATCTTTTCCCGCCAACTCGCTGGAGGCACAAAGCCAGTCCATTTCATGCCCATAGGGTCGGCTACCTGCTTGCGAAAGAATTCGTCGAGTCGTTGGCCACTGACTTGTTCGACCAGCCTGCCCAGGACGATATAGCCGACATCACTGTAAATGAAGCGCGCCCCCGGCGGCGCTAATGGCTCGAGGTGGCAGATCCGGCGCCAGGCCTCCTGGGGCCCCTGGTGGTAGTCGGCCAGCGGATTGTCCGCCACCAGCCCTGAAACATGCAATAGTACGTGTCGAATCGTGATCGCTTCTTTGTGTGGTTTGAATTCGGGCAAATAATGGTACACCGGCTCC
>PSKW01000005.1:235240-300943 GCA_040289265.1 Gemmataceae bacterium | reverse complement strand
TCGTCGAGCCGCAAGCGTCCTTGCTCGACCAAAAGCATGATGCTGCTTGCCGTGGCGACGGGCTTGGTCAGCGACGCCAAATCGAAGACAGTATCGAGCTCCATGGGCATCTTTTCCGGCAGCACTTGCCGATAGCCGAAGGCCTTGTGATAAACGACCTTGCCCTGACGCAGGATCAAGATGACGCATCCTGGCAAAGCCCCCTCGTGGAGAGCACGACCCACAGCCTGATCTATGCCTGATAGAAGCGTGGGGTCGAGACCCACTTCCTCGGGCTTGGCTGCCGGTAGGCCTTGACTGGTCGCCGGACTTGACCCATCGGAACCGCCGCCAACAATGCCGGCGACCACGACTAGCATGCCGATCCTAAGTACCGTCACAAAGTATCTGTCCATATCCGTCGTCCCTGTGGCATACCGGCGGGTAGTTAGGAAGCCAAAGTGAGGGCGTAAGATAGTTTAGCGCGAGCTTGGCACAGCAGGAAACTGGGCGCAGGAAGCATCGAAGAGGTGTCCGGCATATGAGCTTGCGCGAAGTCACGGGAAATAGTATTCTATTTCAGACGCGTTAAGGGTATTTTTCAGCCTATGGCGGCCTTCCCGCCAGCAAACGCTGGTATTTCTTTGGGTTTTGGTGGATCGAGCACATGGAGTACTTGACTTGGGCATTGGACCTTTTTCTGCACCTGGATCGGCATCTCAACGAATTTGCCGATGGGCTCGGCGTTTGGCTGTACGTGATCTTGTTCATCGTGGTGTTTTGCGAAACGGGGCTGGTCGTCACGCCGTTTTTGCCCGGCGATTCACTCCTCTTTGCCGTGGGGGCTCTGGCGGCCACAGCCGATTCGTCTTTGAGCGTGAAGCTGCTGGGGATAGTGCTGATAACTGCCGCCATACTGGGCGATGCCGTCAATTATGCCATCGGGTATCGAGTAGGCCCCAAGATTTTTAGCAGCGACACCTCGTGGCTGTTCAACAAGCAGCACTTGCATCGCGCGCAACGTTTCTACGAAAGGCACGGAGGCAAAACGATCGTTCTGGCACGCTTCATTCCCATCATCCGCACCTTTGCCCCGTTCGTGGCTGGCATCGGGCAGATGCGTTACCCGCGATTCGCTTTTTATAACGTGGCCGGAGCGATCGCCTGGGTAGTGATTTTTCTGGGCGCTGGCTATCAATTCGGCAACATGCCCGCGGTCAAGGAAAACTTTTCGCTGGTCATTCTGGCGATCATCGTCATCTCGGTGATGCCAGCAGTCGTGGAGTGGCTGCTGGAGAAACGCCGTACCCGTGCTGCCGTCGAGGTAGAATGACCGGTTTGCCTCGGATCGGAAACGATCCGCGCGGACTACGCCAAAAGCTCGGCGATAGGTTCCCCCTTGTTGAGGACGGGAATAGGACGCCCCGTCTTGTCGGTAAAATGGACCGTGGTTTCGATACCGAGGATCCGGTACAGTGTGGCCAGCATATCCTCTGGGCCGACGGGACGGTCTTTGGGGTACTCACCTTTGGCGGTCGAAGAACCGACGACCACGCCCCCGCGCAGGCCTCCTCCGCCCATGAGGACGGACATCAATTCGCCCCAATGGTCTCGTCCGGCACTGCCATTGATCCGGGGCGTGCGGCCGAATTCGCCGCACACGCAAATGGCCACTTTGTCCCATAGTCCGCGCACCACCAAATCCTCGACCAGAGCGCCGACGGCACTGTCCAGCATGGGTAGCTTGTATTTCATGGCTTGCTCGATACCGGAATGATCGTCCCAGCCTCCCATATGGACCGTGACGAAGGTGACGCCTGCCTCGACCAATCGGCGCGCCAGCAAACAGCTCTGCCCCCAGGTATGCCGGCCGTAGCGGTCGCGCAGTCGGGGATCTTCTTTGCTGATGTCGAACGCCTGCCGTGCGCGCGGACCGGAGATCAGCTCATAAGCCTCGATTTGGAATCGGTCGAGCGTTTCCACCAGTCCGCTTTGGTCCAGGTCGCGGCGCATACGGTCGAAGGTTTGCAGCAAAGCCCGGCGATCTTCCAGCTGCTGCAGTGTCAAGCCTCCCGGAAGGGTCAAATTGCGGACATTAAAGTGAGGGTCATTGGGGTCGCCGCCGGTCTGGAACGGATTGTAAGCGCTGCCCAGGTACGCCGCGCTGTTGTATCCGGGCACGAGGCCGACACTGGCAGCGACGGGTACCGCCACGTAAGCGGGCATCCCCGGATGATTGGGGCCGCGCAACTTGGCAGTGATCGAGCCGGCAGAGGGATACATCGGGTCTTGACGGGCTGCGTTGGAGCCGAAGTACCCGGTCAGCATCCAATGGGCACCGGCATAGTGATCGCCGGTCGTGTGATTCATGGAACGGATGATAGCCAGTTTGTCCATCACCCTGGCGTGCTGCGGCAATAGCTCGCTGATCAGCACACCGGGCACATTGGTCGCGATAGCCTTGAGAGGACCGCGATATTCGGCAGGGGCCTCGGGCTTGGGATCATAAGTTTCCAGGTGGGTGGGCCCACCATCGAGCCAGATCAAGATGACTGCCGTGTCCTTGAGTGGCTTGCCGGCGCTGCGCATCGCCGCACGCGTTTGGAGCCAGCCAGGCAAGGTCAGCCCGGCAGCAGTCAGCACACCCGCCTGCACAAAGCTCCTGCGCGTCATGCCGTCGCAATACGGCCTGCTTGTCGCTCCGCCAGTGATTCGCAACATGCTTCTGCCCTCCTCGGCTGTCAAGGTAGTAATCTGGGCGGCTTCGATTCAGGTTGGCTTCGGCAGCTCGTGCAGTCTTTTTTATCTTACCAGCTTCCAACAAGCCGAGCAAGCCCATTTGCTCATCGGCGGTGGAATCACCCGATGTGCAGACGATAGCTGCCCTAAGCCGACCGAGCCGGTACGGAGTCAGCGCCAAGGGTCACTTGAAATCTTCGTCTGTCAGGCCGACATTGCTCTGCACATCCAGATACACGTAGCGCTCGGCCAGTCGGGGCCGCTCCAATTCGCTAGCGCTCGTCGGCCAATCGTACCCTTCCATTTGGAAAGGCAAGTTGGTTCGGCGATCGAAAAACAGCCGGCACCGATAAAATTGAAACAACTGGCGATCCTCCGGACGATGACGCGTTTCCACAGTGATACAGGGCACGCGGTACTCTGTGGCGCCGACATGGATGATCGCTTCGCCCTCGTGGCAAGAAACCTCGGTACGCCCCAGCTCTTTTTCCTTGTGCCAGCTGCGCTGGAAGCGCTGCAAAAGGTTTTTAATGCCTGCTTCGAGGATGGTATGCCGGCTTTCTTTCATTTCGATGCTTTTTTTCGGGTCGAGGCGCAAGGTGATCATGTCGCGCACGATCATCTTGCCGTCGTTGAGACCATGCACGTACAAGACACGGCGGCCTCTTTTCGAGCGCGGTGCCACCCATTCCATGGACACGCTGAATGGTTCGTGCCGAATTTTCAGCAGCAAGTGGTTTTTTTTCAGCTCGCCGTCTATCAATTCATCGCGCAAATGGGTACAACGATAATCGACGACCGAAGCAAAAGCGGCAGCCGCCTGGTCGAGCAACGCCAAAGCTCGATCCAGCGAGGATGGTGTTGACTGGGTTACCTGGACCTCTTCGCGGACCGGCAAGGGGTCGTCTCTGCCTAGAAACCGAACGACATCCAGCCGCCAGGCCAGAAGGCCCAATATGCCCACTCCTATAAGGGCGCAAAGGACCGGTCCTCGTTTCATGCCCCGACTCCCTCATTGCTCGCTGGCATGCCGATCGGCTGCCCAGCGATGGCACTCTTTGCCTTGCCCACGAAGCGGTCATAGTCTAGGCAGCGGCAGATTTTTTGGGAATACCATTTGCGCTGAGCACAACCGAGGCCTAGGCAGAGCAAGCATATACGGCAGTGCCGCAAGCGGGGAAATGCCCGAGGACTACAGCAAGAGGCGCGAAAAAGGCAACACGGGCAATCGGCTACCGACTATCGGAGCTGGCACTGCTGCCTATGCGCTGCGCGCAGCTATCTGGAGAAGCCAAAGATGCCATTGCCTGCCCCGTACCAATTGCATACTATCGTGTCGCACCCTTTCGAAGAAAACTCCTACGTGCTTTGGCGCCTGGGGTCGGCCCAGGCATTGATAGTAGACCCTGGACTGGAGCCGGACAGGATCGTCAGCTTTTTGCAGCGCCATCGTCTGCATGCCCAATTGATTCTCAATACACACGGGCACGGCGACCACATAGCCGGCAATGAGGCACTCAAACTGCGCGATCCCCAGGCGCTGCTCATCATAGGCGCCCGTGAGGCCTCCATGCTCACTGATCCACACAGGAACTTGAGCGCTATGTTCGGTATGCCGGTCACCAGTCCACCCGCCGATCACTTGGTCGGCGAAGGAGATACTGTGGAGTTCGACGGACTGGTGTTCGAAGTGCTCGAAATCCCTGGGCACACCCCGGGCCATGTGGTATACCTCTGTCGGCAGGCAGGCCTCGCCTTCGTGGGCGACGTGCTATTTGCCGGCAGTATCGGTCGTTACGACTTTCCCGGCGGCGACGGCGAGGCTTTGGTCCGCGGCATCCGCACCAAGCTCCTGTGTCTGCCCGACGAGACCCTCGTTTATCCCGGCCACGGACCGCCGACTACCATCGGAGAAGAGCGTGCCACCAATCCCTTCCTGATTGCGTCTTGAGCTGTCCATTGCGAAGGCCTGCTCGAGGCCTGAGCCGACGCAACTTGAAGAACTAGATGTATGGCCGTAAACTGGTATTGGTGAAACAAATGGGCGATCCGAACCGACCGATCCAGCTTGCATTTGACCGGATCCCGATCCGCGCCGGTCGCTACCGGAGAATCAGGCCTTGAAAAAAGCCATTATCAGCGACATCCATAGTAATCTCGAGGCGCTCGAAGCCGTCCTAAAAGACATCGAACAGCAAGGGATAACCACGGTATACTGCTTGGGGGACATCATCGGCTACGGTCCCAATCCGCGCGAATGCCTGGACCTGGTCATGGACATGCCCGTGGTGCTCCTCGGCAATCATGACCAGGGGGCGATTTTCGACCCGGAAGGTTTCAATCCAGGCGCCGAACGCGCTATCTTCTGGACCCGTGCCCAGTTGGAACAAACACCAGAACCGCGAGAAAAACGCGAACGCCGCTGGGAGTTCTTGTCCGAGCGCCCACGGGTTCATCGCGAGGATTCGTTCCTATATGTCCACGGGTCGCCGCGCAATCCCCTCAACGAATACGTCTTTCCGGAGGATATTTACAACCAAACGAAAATGCAACGCTTGTTCTCTTTAGTGGACAAGTACTGTTTTCAGGGGCATACGCATATCCCGGGGATTTTCACGGAAGGCATGCAGTTTTACGCTCCCGAGGATTTGGATTATGTCTTCCAGCTCGGCGACGAAAAAGTAATGATCAACGTGGGCTCGGTGGGCCAGCCCCGCGACGGCGACTGGCGCGCTTGTTATGTAATCCTCGACGAACGCACGGTTACCTACCGGCGAGTTCCCTATGATGTGGAAAAGACCATTCGCAAGATCCACGCCATCCCGGAGCTGGACAATTTTCTGGGCGACCGCCTGCGCGAAGGACGCTAAAACGATCCTTTGCTCGAAAGCATCGCTAGGGTTGTGCCGAGCTATGCTCACTGGGGCGCGTTTCGTACCTTTTGACCTAACGGCTTGCCGGAGGCAACAACGGCAGGTGTCGGCGTCCCATCGTCCCCAGCCGTGGAGCAGATGGGGCGCCAGAAGCGCCACAAAACGCGCTGCCATGTGTGCTCTCAGGGGTGCGAGTCAGTAGGCTACCTCCATCATGAACGAGCAAAAAAGGCTCCTTTTGTTCATGTTTTTGAGTCTGCTAGCCATCAGTATCTGGTCCTGGTGGATAGGCCGGCAGCAGGCTCGCTCGCCGCAAACCTCGGCACAGCGGGCGGCTCATGTAGTGGCCGCCCAGTTGGCACGGCCGGTCAATCGCTGGACGTTGCTGCTTTTGGGCCCGACGCCTAGCCCGGCGGGGCTATCGCTCCCCGTGCCTCCGCCCCCAGCCGACCAACTCGAACAAGCGCTGGCTTATTTCCACAAGCGGGAGCATGAGCGCCAGCTCGAACTGGCCAAGCAGCGGGAAGAAGAACTGCGACGCAACCTCGACGAAGACACCGTGCAACTAGGCGGCCCACACAGTAAGCTCACTGTGCAGCTGTCCAAGCGCTATGCCGCAGTGCGCCGTATCGTTTTGCGTGACTTCCAACAAGCCAGTCGCGACGAGGGCCGTCCGCTTTTCGACGCTCAGGGACAACCGGAACCGTTGGTTCTGGTAGACAACGGCGGCCGGTTCGATGCCAATCATTTCTCTTTCGTACTCGAGCCGTCGGGGAGTACGCAGCAGATTGCCTGGCATCTGGTCCGTGCCGAAGGAGATGTCGCCGAATTCGCAGCCGAACTGCCCGAGCATAATGTGCGCGTGCGCAAGCGCTACGAGCTGGATCCCGGAAGCTACCACGTGCGTCTGAGACTGTTTTTCGAGCGGCTGGACGCCGGTCGGGCTGCTTCGTTCGCTTACCAATTGACTGGGCCGCGCGGGCTGCCCGTGGAAGGAGAGCTTTGGCACGTGGCCGCTTACCGGCACGTGGTGCTGGGCCTGGTGGACAATCGGTACGAAACGCTTCGGCGTGTCAGTTACGACCCGCAGCAGCTGCGCGGAGGTGCGCTCACCGTCGAGTTGACCGCGGACCAACAATCGGTCCAGTACGCCGGCGTATTGGTCCAGTACTTTGCAGCGCTAGTAGCCGTAGACTCGGCGGCTACGGAGCAGCCTGTCTTTGCACGCGTCATCGCCGAGTACCTCGAGGACGATGCCCAGTACCGGCCCGACAAGAAAAAGCTGATGGGACATGTGGCACCGCGATTGGTCTCCCTGCCCATAGAGCTACCGGCACAGGGTCATATCGAACATCGGCTGCTGCTCTATGCTGGACCGGCCAAAGTGCGCCTTTTGCGCTACGATCGAACGGTCAGCAACGACGCCGTGGAGCGTTACTTGAACGTCCTCCAATTCAATACGCTGACCGATTACCCTTACTTTTCCTGGACCGGCAAGATCGGCTGGACGGCCGTGGTGGTCGCGTGCACCAATATCATGCATTGGCTGCTGGAAACACTGCATGCCCTGGTAGGCAACTACGGAATAGCCATCATCTTGCTCACTTTTTTGGTCCGCGGCGCTATGTTTCCGGTCAGTCGCAAGCAGGCCCTGACCTCGCAACGCATGCAGAAGCTGCAGCCAGAAATGCGCGCTTTGATGGAAAAATACAAAAACGACCGCCAAGCGCTGGCACGTGCGCAAATGGAACTGTATCGCAAATACCAGGTCAACCCCTTCAGCGGCTGTTTGATAGTGCTACTGCAGATGCCCGTCTTTTTGGGACTGTACTATGCCCTGTACGAGAGCGTGCACCTCAGGTTGGCCCGTTTCCTGTGGATACGCAATCTGGCAGCACCCGATATGCTGATCTATTGGGGCAATTGGCCCGTGATCGGCTGGCTGGCTGAATTCTTGCACCTCGGCCCCTATTTTCATCTCCTCCCAGTGCTGGCGGTAGCCCTCATGCTTGCGCAACAAAAACTGCTCATGCCTCCGCCTGCCGACGAGCAGCAAGCCGCTCAGATGCGTGTCATGAATTTCATGCTGGTGTTCTTCGGGTACCTGTTCTACTGGGTGGCCGCCGGCCTGTGTATTTATTTCAGCGTCAGCAGCTTGTGGGGTATGATCGAGCGCAAGCTGATTCAAAAGTTGGCCCACGACGCGCCGGCTCCGGTCGTCCAGGCCAAAGCTGAAAGGAAAGAGCGGCCGACCAAAAAGCGCGGGCGCGAACCGACGTCCAACGGACCGGTCCGGCGCCCAGCTTGGATGCAAAAGCTGGTGGATGCCTGGCGCGAATTGTTGCGCCGCGCCGAGAAGAAATAGGAGCCGCGGCTGGACTGCCCATGCCGAGGGCATGTGTGCGGGAAAAAACAGCCGCCTGCTATATCGCTCCCGACATATGCGATCTGCGTCGGCAAATAGTCGCTGCATGGGAGGTAAGCGCCATGCCGAGTCGCATGCCTAATGATCCTACTTCGCCGGCACTGTGCGTGCACCCGGCACCACGATTGCGGTGCTTGGAGCTGATCGGGTGCGTTCTCCTGGCCGCTATCGCAGGCTGTACCGGCACGCCAGTCGAGTCTCACGCCTCCCCAAATCACTCGTACCGCATTGTCCTCAACGACAGGCCGGACACCTCGGAGTTCCCTTGGGTGACCGTACGCTTCAACGTTTACGATAGCCAGGGCCGCCTGGTGCGGTCGCTGCCCGACAGCGACATTATCATCCTCGAAGACGGTAAAGAAGTATATCGCGACCGGGTGCCTCTCCAGGTCACGCCCATGGACATCATGCTCGTTTTGGATACCAGCGGCAGTATGCGCGTCCACGAAAAAATCCAAAAGGCTCAGGAAGCAGCCAAAGAGTTCATCAATTCCTGCGGTGGCCATAACCGTATCGGTCTGATCCTGTTCCACCACGTAGTGTATCGGACAAGGAACTTGGAAGAACCGCGAGAGCAGCTGCTCAGTGACATCGCAGATGCGAAAGCCCATGGCGGCACCGCATATCTCCAAGCTGCTGACCGTGCTCTGGACGAGCTGGAAAAAGCGCCGCCCGACAGGCAACGCGCCCTGGTCCTTATGACGGACGGCCGCGACAACAACAGTCGGGTCAAATTGAGAGAGGTACTGGAACGAGCCCAACAGCAGAAGGCACGCCTGTATACTGTCGGCCTCGGCCGCAAAGGTGTCAACAAATATGTGCGCACCGTGCTCGTGCTCGACCGCAGCGGCAGTATGGCGGAGCGTAACAAGATCGCAGCGTTGAAGCGGGCCGCCCATCGGTACATAGAACTGTTGCCTGCCGACTCTGCCGACACGGCACTAATCGCCTTCGACGACCAAATCGAGCGACTGTGCGAGTTCACCACCGATCGCGACCAGCTTGCCCGAAGTGTGACGTCATTGACTCCACGAGGGCAGACGGCTTTGCACGATGCTATCTTGGCTGGGCTGGACCTGCTGCAGGCGAGCGACCGCAGCGATGCCTTGCCCAACGAAAGCCAGCGCACCGGCATGAGCCGGGCGGTCATTGCCCTTACGGACGGGAGCGACAACGCCAGCAAGCACCCGGCTGAAGAGGTGATCCGCCGCGCCAAACAGATGGGCATCCCCGTCCATATGCTCGGCTTCGGCCAGGATACCAAAGAATTCAATGGTCCACTCATTCAGGCCATAGCCTCTGCTACCGGCGGACGTTACTATGTCGCCGACGACGCAGGCAAACTGCTCGAAATCTTCGAGGAACTGGCGATAGATTTACACGACGACGGTATTGACGAGCAGGCCCTGGCTACTTTAGCACGGGAAACCGGAGGGCAGCACTTTCACGTCGAGGAGGCCCCAAAACTCCAGGACATCTTTGCGCGTATCAGTGGTCAGTTGAGCAGCGAATTTTCCATTCGCTTTCGCAGCCGAAGACCGATCCACGACGGTACGGCGCGAGGTATCGCAATCCACATCAGCGGGCGATCCGGTGAGAGTCTAGCGAGCGGCGCAGCCACCTACCACGTGCGGGGGCTGTTGGTAGCCACCGGCGAGCGTCGCATCGAGGTGGCCTTTGTCACTCTGTTCGGTATTTTGATGGCACTCATGATAGCTTCTCGGCTGCGGCGTCCCGCTCGACTCCCGGGCACAACTGGCCCGGCGGAACCGGTGCAGCCGCGGCTGTGATGCGTGTGCCATGAGCGCAAGCTGGCTAGGCCTTTCTGGGCAAATCCACTGGCATCTGGACGATACCATCGTGGCGCTGTCGTCTGCGCCGGGCCCCGGTGCGCGTGCCATCGTGCGATTGAGCGGACCCAGGACCTGGGACATAGTACGCCGAGTTGTGCGTGCCGATCCGGCGCTCCCTAGCACGCCGGCTGCGGGCGTGTTCGCTACCAGGTGGCATCCGGCGAGTGGTCCGACCGGTGTCGCCGTCACCTTGCATACCTTTGTTGCGCCACGCTCTTACACAGGGCAGGACCTGGCCGAACTGCACTTGATCAGCGCGCCGCCTGTGGTCGAGGCCTTGGTCCAGGCAATTCTGGAGTGCGGCGCACGGCTGGCCCAGAGCGGGGAATTCACCCTGCGCGCCTTTCTGCACGGCAAACTCGACCTCACGCAAGCAGACGGACTGTTGGCCCTTTTTACCAGTCGCTCGTACGACAGCCTGCGGCGTGCCGTAAAACAGTTAGCCGGCGATCTGGCCCACCCGCTGGCGCTGCTACGCGACAACCTGCTGGATCTGTGTGCCGACGTGGAGGCGAGCCTGGATTTCACCGATCAAGACATTGCCTCGATCCAGCCGGGAGAAGCCTGCCGCCGGGTGGAGGCACTGTTGCGGCGCGTGACGGCACTGCTCGCCCAACTCGAAGAGCGGGCGCTCGGGGACGACGCCGCCAAGGTCGTTTTGGCGGGCTTGCCCAACGCAGGCAAAAGCAGTCTGTTCAACGCCCTGGCAGGCCAAAACCTGGCACTGATCAGCCCCTGGCCAGGCACGACACGCGACTACCTGACGGCGCGAGTAGAGTGGGAAGGGTGTGTCCTGGAGTTGGTGGACACTGCCGGGCTGGAGGACGATCCGGCCGATCCTTCGCTCGCTGCCGTCCACACCCAGGCGCAGCAGCTGCGGCAACTTCAGTGGTCCGAGGCGGACCTGATCCTCTACTGCGTCTCGCTCGAAGACCATGGGCCCAAGTCTTCGTTGGCCGACGAACACAGGCTCCATCGCCAGCGTGTCATCGAGGTGTGGACCAAATCGGACTTGCTGCCGGCTGCGGACCTGGAAGCGGTCGTACGACGAGCGCAGCATACCGGTGCCGTGGTCACTAGCGCGCGCAACGGAGCGGGACTGCCGGAGCTGCGCCAACGCATCGTCGCAACCCTTCAGGCGCTCGCACGGGACGATTCGCTGGAACTCAGCGCCGCACGCTGCCGGGCTAGTTTGCAGGAAACAGCACGGGCGCTGTCCGAAGCCCGCTCTCTACTGCTGCACGCGGCTCCGCTGGAGTTGGCTGCGGCGGAATTGCGGTGTGCCGCCGAGGCTCTGGGACACGTCACCGGCGCCGTGTTTACCGAAGACATCCTCGACCGCACCTTCAGCCGCTTTTGCATCGGCAAGTAAAACCGGCACTCAGGGTGGACCGAGCCAAAAGAAGTTGCCCGGGCAGACCCTGCTCCCAGCCAGGGCATGTCCCGAGCGGAACCAGCGAGTCACTGCCTGCTGGGGGCGTCCAGCTCGTTCCGATCGGCCTGCGACGGCCCGCCGCGCGCGATCAAGCTGGCTCGATAGTGACGATCAGTCCCTTGCAGGCGAATTGCTCGACAAACAGCTCGGCCCGCTCGCGGTGGGTGACCAAAAGCAATGCCACTCCGCGGTGATGCGCTTCCAACATGCGTTCGGTGGCCTCCGGTTTCGGTAACCGGGCCACTTCCATAATCGCCTGCACGACGTAGTCCATTTCGTGGACGTTGTCGTTGTGCAAAAGCACCTTGTAAGGCGGCAACACCTGGCTTTGACTACCCGGCCGGGCTTCCGACCGCCGCTTCTCGGCATCTCGGCGGCTCATGGTGCGTCCCCTCTTGCTGCGCCCTCTGGCTGTTGTTCTGGCCACCTGTCCCTGGCCGGCACCTCTCCCTCGTACTCCCATGATACTGCTCACCAATAAGCAGGCGAAAGTCGAAAGTCAAAAGCCAAAAAAAGAATCCGCAGCACGGGCGCACTACCTTTGTCAAAACTTGCGAAGTCTTCGCTGCCTACGTAAAATGACGCCGCCCACAGGTGTTTTCCTAAGCGACCACAAGGTTGAGCAAGCC
Organism: Gemmataceae bacterium; assembly: GCA_040289265.1. Classification (GTDB taxonomy): domain Bacteria; phylum Planctomycetota; class Planctomycetia; order Gemmatales; family HRBIN36; genus PSKW01. Next base: position 289,010 of record PSKW01000005.1, on the reverse strand, counting down.
CAACGAGTGCAAGCAAGTAGGAGAAACGGTATGCTCGGACACAGCACGGGTCCGCGTGCACGGTGCGGCGCTCTTGTTTCGCTGGGAATCGTATGGGGGTTGCTTGTCGGCGAGAGCGTCGGGCATGCCCAGGATGCAGTGGACTCGTCTCCCTTGCGGCTATTCGCCGAGGCCGAGGATTTCACCGTCCAGACGGGCGATTGGAAACCCCTGGAGTGGGGTACCAACTATTTCGCCGACACCCTCGCCATCACTTTCCTGTCGCGTCAGCGCTATCTCGGCGCCCCGGAACAAGGAGTGCCGTCGGTAGCCTATTACGATCTGCCCATTCCCCGCGACGGCTCGTGTGATGTGTGGGTCCGCTACGAGCAGCCGTACGATTTTTCCGTGGAATTCGACCTGGAGATCCAGCAGGACGGCAAAAGCCTGGCCACGATCCCTTTCGGACGCAAAGCGGCGCCTAAACTGTGGCCCTTCAGACGCGGTTTCGTACCGATGGTGCTCTGGGATTGGGGTGCCAACGACAACATCGTGTGGGAAAAAGCGCCCGCCGCGGTGGCTTTGAAACGAGGCGTGGCCCGATTGATCCTGCGCAAAGGTCCCCAGGCAGACAAGAAAGCCGCACGACGCAACGTGGATGTCGTTCTGCTGACCGACGACCGGGCAGGCGTGGAGCGGCAACTCAAGCACGCACAGTACCTGCCACTGGACGGCTGGCTCACCCAGGCCGGCCAAGTCTATGTACAGGTTCACAACCCGCCCGATGCGCCCGCGCCTTTGGTCTTGAAAACAGGACCGTGCACGCAGCATTCGCCGTACTGGGTCCATGTCCGCGACTGGCCCACCCAAGTGTGGATCGGCAGAGAAGAAACGAGCAAGCCGCCCGAGCCGAAACAGTACTTACAGCCCGGAGAAAGATCGCCTTGGGTCGAGGTGGGCAAGCTTTTCGACACGTTCAATCAGTTTCAATGGAAAGTGCAGACCTTCGTGGGCGGTCGTGCCCAGGGAGGTACCCGGGTGCGCATCACTTTCAAGCTTGCCGACGCGCTCGGTGGCAAAGTCCTGCGCGACGACCTGTTCCAGGCCAATCCCGCCGGCGACATTGACTTTTTCCTCGACGCCGATCTCAAACGCACGCAACGCATCCGCACGGTGGACGAAGACCTGGAGTCTTTACTGGCCTACATCCGCTCGCTTCCCAAACGCGGCAGGCGTCCGGAGCGTTTTCGTATTTACGGTATCATGGGAGCTTCCACCGCTCTGCAACTGCCCGGTCGGACCGGTCAGCTGGCGCGGGAAATCGCCGTAGCGTTGGGATCGAACACTTTGCCCGAAATAGCCAAACCCGAGCTCAACGATGCGATAGACGTGCGGCACGTGGCCACCAAAGACCTGCGCGCGTATCTGGAAAAGCTACGCGACCAAGGCGCCCTCAAGCGAGTCAAAGTGGTTTCGTTGGGCGACGAAATCCATATCCACGGTACGGCCAAGTCGCCGGACGACGATCCCGCCTTCCGCAAGTTCCTGGCCCAGAAAGGCCTGCGGCCTCGCGATCTCGACCTGAACTCGCTCGATGACGCCACCGTCACGCTCCAGGATCGCAACTCCAAACTCTATTATTACTCCCACATGTTCGCCTTCGAGCGGGAACTGGAGCGCATCAAGGAGCGCACGGACATCATCGAGAGCATTCTGCCCAAAGGTGCGACGGTAGGCGCCAACTATTCGCCGCATCCGCATTACTGGCCCAAAGAAGGCCAATGGGTGCGCGCATTTCGACGCCGCGCAATGACCCTCCCCTGGGGCGAGGATTATGTGTGGCAAGTCCCAGAAGTCAGTCCGCAAGTGATCGGCTATTTGCTAGCAGCGTTCCGTTGCGGGGCACGCGAGCACCGCTTACCCATCCATTGGTATGTCATGCCTCATGCTCCAGGCAATACGCCCGACAATTTCCGCCGGGCTTATTACACGGCCATCGCTCATGGAGCGCGGCAACTCAATTTCTTCTGTGCCACGCCGCTGTCGGTGGCCTACACCGAAAACTACGTGTCCAGCGAAGCCCGGGACATGTGGCGTGCCATCCACCAAGTGGTCCACGAAACTGGTCTTTTCGAGCATGTGGTGTACGAAGCCGATCCCCGCCCGGCAGCTGTCGGGCTTTTGATCTCGTATGCCCAGGACCTCTGGGACACGGCGCCCGCTTATAATCATGAGCGCAAGTGCTTGTATCTGCTGTTGCGACAGTCAGGCTTCGCCGTAGATTTCGTCACCGAAGAAGACATCCAACGCGGCCATATCAAGCACCTGAGCACCATCTATATCGTAGGCAATCATCTCGAGCGCGCCACGGCTCAGGCGCTCAAAGACTGGGTCAGGCAAGGCGGCGTCATCGCCGGCATCGCCGGGGGTGGCTTTCTCGACGAACACAATCGGCCCCTCGATGTGCTCCACGAAGTCTACGGTATCAAAAACCAGGCCGTGGATCGCCGGCACCCGTTCATCCTCTCCAAGCAAAATCTCTACTGGCTGGAACCATTCGACACAATCACCACCCGCGAAACGAAGCGCGCGTACCCGGCCATCGGTTTCAAGCAAACGTACGATACGCTGCCACAAACGACCGTCTTGGCGACCTTTGGCGACGGCAGCCCAGCGGTTTTGTGGAACGAATACGGCAAAGGCATGGCCTTTTTGTACGGTAGTTTCTTGGCCAGCGCCTACATCCGTCAGGGACTTCTGCCCAAACCCGTGGAACGCAGCCCGCGGCCGGACAGTTACAACCACTTTTTGCCGACCGATTTCGATGGTCAGCTAGCCGATTTAGTGACGGCGCCGGTTGGTGCCGGGTCCGTGCGTTACGACGTCATCACCAACGAGCCGCTGGTCGAGGCTACGGTGCTCGAAGGACGCGACGCCTTGGCAGTGGTGCTCGTCAACTGGACTCCGGCACCGAAAAAAGTGGACTTGACCGTGCAATACGTACCCCAGGGGCTTACCAAGGTAACCAGCATCCAACACGGACCTTTGGACGCCACACGGATCGGCGTGACTGTTTCGTTCAAGTTGCAGGTGGACGTGGCCGACGTAGTGCTGATCGAAAAATAACGGGGAAAAGTCGGCCTATAAGCCGGGTTCTGTGCCCTCCGTACCGGAGGCGATGGCCATTACTCTAGGCTGCCGGTTGCCCGACAGCTCCAGCGGCCTACCCTGGGGTCACGCGTCGGAGCTGTGCAAAGGATCGCCCGAAGGAAAACCAGCCCCGGCACACGGACCGGACCAGTCCTCCCCCTCTACTTGGCCTTGCTCCCGGTGGGGTTTGCCGAGCCAGCCGGTCGCCCGGCTGCTGGTGCGCTCTTACCGCACCTTTTCACCCTTACCTGATCCCGCATGTGCGGGCCATCGGCGGTGTACTTTCTGTTGCACTTTCCCTGGCCTCGCGGCCGGTGGGCATTACCCACCACCGTGTCCTGTGGAGCCCGGACTTTCCTCTGGCCGCTTCCTTCCTGATCGCGGCCAGCGGCCATCCGGCCAACTTTTCCCCATAGCGATTATATCCACTCCGGCGGCACTCAGTTACGCTTTTTCAAGTGCCGCTCGAAAAACTCTGCCACCTGCGCGATGGTTTTCCCTTCGGCCCGAAAGGGGGCGTCGCCGTGCCCCGCCCCGGGAATGGTCACCAGTGTCACTTCCACGCCCGCTCCGCGCAATTTGTCTGCTAGGGCCCGGCTCTGCGCCAGCGGCACCAACCGGTCAGCATCGCCATGCTGAATCAAAAAAGGCGGGTCATCCGACGACACATAGGTCACCGGCGAGGCCTGCCGTGCTTTTTCCACCAGGTGTTCTCCTGGCCCGCCCAGAAGCAATGCCACGGGATTGTCTTTCTTGCCTGGGTTTGCAGCGCGCACCATGGGAACTAGATCGGTTGGGCCGAACCAGTCCACCACTGCCTGCACCCGGCTGCTGATCTCAGGATGCGGCCCTTTGGCATCCCACTCCTTTTTGTCGCCGGCGGTGCCGACCAGCGCTGCCAGATGGCCTCCCGCAGAAGCGCCCCATACGCCGACGCGTTGTCCATCCAATCCATATTCCTTGGCGTGGGCTCGCAGCCAGCGAATGGCTGCTTTGCAATCTTCGATCTGCGCCGGAAAAGACGGCGTGCTGACTCAGTCGGTATCCGATACTGGCCACGGCAAAACCCCGCTGCGTGAAACCCACGCCGGGGCAGCGATTCTTGTCTCCCCCGCGCCAGGCACCCCCGTGGATCCATACAATCACTGGCAGCGGCTCGCTGGCCTTTTCCGGCAAATAAAGGTCGAGTTTTTGCCGCTCGTGGCCACCTGGAACATAGGCAAGATCGCGTAAGACTTTGACTCCGGACGGCACAGGCGGCTGTTGGCCCCCGGCCGTCCCCATCGTCCCCAGACACCAAACCACTATGCAGTACAAAACTTTGCGCTCCATCGGTTTCTCCTTTGCGGCTATACCGGCCGATGCACTCATGACCTGCCACCAAGATGGCGTCTCACATTACAGCCCCAAACAGGCCTGGCCGGTTCCGTCGTTCCGCCGTCAAATGTTGCTTCTGGCCATCGCTTGTTCGCTGTGCCTATCAGTGGGCTGCGGTTCGGGACATTCTCGCCCCGCTCCTGACGCCGCCAAACAGGCTACTAGTTCGGCACCCGAAAATATACGCAGCTCCACAGGCGCAGATACGCACTCAGGTGCCCCTGCAGAGGTGCTGCCTTTTCCAGAATTGCTCCAGCAGGCCAGTCGCAAAGAGATCGGTCCCAACGTTTTTTTCGTCAAATCCGGCGAGCGCCGCTGGGTCGAAATCCAGGCCGAAGTGTGCCTACAAAAAGGGTATATCGAGCACCTCTTGACGCGCACCGCCGCGGGCAAAGGGTACGAATCGGTTCTCCAAGCGGACATTGACGCGCGGCACGTGCATGCCGCCCTTTTGGCTGCTGGCGCTTCTCCTGGCCGGCCGGCGCAGTTCTTCAACGACCGAGGTGAACCCGAGTTCCAACCGCCCACCGGCCAGCGTATCTTGGTACTCGTCCGGTACCAAAAGGCGGGCCAAACCATCGTCGAACCAGCCCGCTCTTGGGTGCGCAACGCCGAAACCAAAAAGGAATTGGATCGGGACTGGGTTTTCGCCGGCAGCCGATTTTATCCCAATCCCGAAGGCGGCGAGCCTTACTACGGCGCCAACGAAGGGCGCGTCATCTGCACCGCCAATTTCGCCAATGCTCTCTTGGACCTACCTTTCAAAAGCCAGGAGGGAGACCCTCAGGCCGGGTTGGATTTCGAGGTCAACACGCATCGCGTTCCCCCTATCGGCACGCCGGTTACCTTGATCCTGATCCCGCTCGACGAAAAAAACAGGGGCCAGTGAGACTGGCCCCTGAACCCAGAAGGTGGTCCTTCCAATCGGCCAGACCTGTTACACTGCCGTCCGTCTCCGTAAATGGCAAACGAATCCGATGCCGATAGCCGTCGCCGCCAGCGCTAAAGTGCTCGGCTCGGGAATAATTTCGCTCAGGGGACCCACAAAGAAGTTGTCCACCAGCACGACAGATTCTACAATGGTGTCCCCTACGTCCATAACCCCCACGGCGATGCGATATGTGCCAGCGACAGTAACTGGCCCAAAAAGGAAAGTCTGGTACCCCGTGTGGCCATCGAATCCAGCAAACCCTGGATTGGAGAAAGGAAACATTCCAGTGCTATTGCGCTTGTCCGTCCCAAAAGCCTGTATGGTAGGGCTAGGAGTAGTAGGTACCCTGACGATCACAAAAACAAAGTCATCGAACGGCTCGCCTTGGTCGAGTTCATCAGTGACAAAATCCCACCTGAAGAAGATGACGTCCCCTAGGGCGACGGTTATGTCTTGATAAATCGCCGACCCTTCGGTAGCGTTGAGGTTATTGTCGCCGGCCAGGGTCCGGATAAAGTTATCCAAAAATCCGGAGGACAAGCCCAGCCCCGATTCCAGCGTGCTATCGCTGACTGGAAACAAGTCGCCGGAGCCTTCAGTGCTCAAAAACCCTTGCTTGCTTCCCTCCGGCGGCGGGACAAGCCCCTGAAAATCTCCGATCACCTCCCCGCGTCCGAGGCGCGTCCATCCCGTCAAGTCGCCGGTTTCGAATCCGCCATTAATAAAGCCGGCACGAGCAACGACCGGGACACTCAAGGTCACGACGGAGACAATCAGAGTACTGATCAGCCTGGACATTGGTTACTCCTTTCAAGTTGCGGGCACACGCGCGCATATTATGTAATGCTAAAATCATGCCAATACAATCGGAAGAGGAATGAGCGAAGAACGAAAATTGCTCAACATCAAGTTATGTATAAACTTATGAAATTACGGTTCATTTGAGATAACTCCTACCTCAAAAGTCGAGTGTTAACGAACGGAAACATTTTGTAAACCTTCTGTGTTTCCAAAAGTTAACACTTTTTGGGGGCGGCTGCAGAGGACGCAAAGTGGGCGCACTTGATCAAGCGGCGCGGCGATGGAGGTGCTGGAGCCAATTGTGCAATTGATCGAGGCCGACGCGCGGCGCCGTTGCCGAGTCGAGGTCTGCCAGTTCCAGAGGCTGCCGACTGCGACGATTGAGCACGATATATGCGTCCGTTTGGTACCCGGTCTGGACCTGACCGCGGACGTAGAGTGTTTCGTGTTTCTTCTCGCCGGGCCGCGGGCCGGTGATTTGCACGCGGGCGGGAGCAAAAAGAGCCAGCAAATCGCGCAGACAAACGGCGCGCATTTTGGGGATGATGATGTCCCCACTGGCACCTTGCTCCAAAGCGAAGTGGACAGTTTGGACCGCGTCGGTGACGCTGAACATAAATCGGGTCATATCCGGGTCGGTGACCTGGATGGTACGGCCGGCGCGGATGGCATCCAGCCACAGCTGCACGACGCTGCCGTTGGACCCGAAAATGTTGCCGAAGCGGCAAATGACGAAGGCCGTTTGCGGAAAAGCGTCGGCTAGCTCCAAAAGCAGCCGCTCAGCGAGGTATTTGCTGATGCCGTAGACATTGGTAGGAGCGCTGGCTTTGTCGGTGCTGATGAAGATGAATTTTTCGACGCCGGCTCGCGCCGCCTGCAAGGCCAGATCGTGCGTGGCCAGGACATTGGTATCCACGGTGTAGAAGCAATGTTTTTCGGCCAGGTCCACGTATTTCTGAGCGGCGGCATGGACGACCAACTGAACTCGGCGTAGGGCTTCGGTAACGCCGTGACTGCGCAAATCGCCGAGGACCGGATGCAGGCCGGGATACTCGGCCCGCAAGCGCAACAATTTATCGGCGTCGCGGCCTTGCGCGTACAGCTCGAAGGTACCGTGATAGCGTCCGACCAGTTCGCTGCCCAGGGAGCCGGTAGCCCCGGTAATGAGCATTGCCTTCACGCGTTTGTCCCTCCGTGATAAGCTGACACAGGCTAGCTCGTGCGGTTGCGCGCGGGGCAACCAAGGTAACACAGGGCGGGCAATCGGGCAAGGTCAGTCGGGGAGTAGCAACCTATGGCGTCGGCAAACGCATGGGAACGCGTCTACATCATCGGCATAGGCGCCGATGGCATCCACAGTCTGAACGTGCGCGAGCGGGAATTGTTGCAGGCGGCCGATCTGGTGCTGGGTTCGGACAATACCTTGTCGTTGTTGCCGGAGTTGCAGGCAGAGCGCTATGCCATCGGCGCCGACGTGCAGGCTGCCGCGGACTTGATCGAGAAAAACTTGGGCCGTCGCCGTATGGTCGTAGTGGCCTTGGGTGATCCGCTTTTTTACGGGATCGCTCGCTATCTGTGCGACCGACTGGGCAAAGAACATTTCGAGATTCTGCCGCATGCCAGTCTCATGCAGACGGCTTTTGCCCGCGTCAAGGAAAGCTGGGAGGAAGCGTATCTGACCAGTCTGGCGACGCATCCGCTGGAAGAGATCCTGGAGCGGATCCGCAGTGCCGAGATGGTGGGATTGTTCACGACGCAGGAGCAAGGGCCTAGCTACATCGCGCGGACCCTGCGCGACCACGGACTGGATGATGTGATCATGTACGTGTGCGAGAACCTGGGGACACCGCAGGAGCGCGTGACGCGGGGCAACCCAGCCGACATCGCGGGCATGGACTTCTCGCCGCTCAACGTAGTCATCCTCAAGCGCACCCGCGATCGGGTGCGATCGGGGAAGCGCCCGGCATGCTACCGCCGCTTCGGCAATCCCGATCATTATTTCACCCAGCGCTGGCCCAAGTGCGGTCTGGTCACTCCCGCAGAGGTCCGTGCTCTGGCGCTGGCCCTGCTGGACATCCAGCCGACCAGTGTGGTGTGGGACATCGGGGCAGGCAGCGGCTCGGTAGCTATCGAGGCAGCCCACTTGGCAGAGCGTGGACGCGTCTATGCCATCGAGTCCGATCCAGCCGATTATCCCCTGCTAGTGGCCAATGCCGAAGCGTTCGGGGTGAATAACCTCGAAGTCATCCAGGGGCCGGCGCCTGCTGTCTTGGCAGATTTGCCGGCGCCCCAAGCGATTTTCGTCGGCGGCATTGGTCACGAAATCGCGCGCGTGTTGCAAGTGGCCTGCGCTAAACTCCAGCCTGGGGGACATTTGGTGGTGCATGTCGCCGATCTGGAGTCAGCCGCAGAGGTGTACCGTACGCTCGAAAAGCTGGGACCGGTGGGCGTGCTCTTGGTCCAGGTGGCGCGCGGGGTCCGGCAATTCGACCGCTTTCGCTTCGACCCGATCGCGCCGAGCTTTCTCCTTTCGGTGACACGGCCCGATCCCAAGCGGGAAGAGCCCAAGGCTTGACCGCGGGCTTAGAAAGCGGCAGCTTCGAGCACGTCGCGCGCGGGCGCCTTGCGGAGTTGTTGCTGCCAATATTTGGCGGTACACAGCAGCACCCACTCGATATCGAGCAAGGCTGCCCAATAGACCCAAGTAGCGCCGCCGGTACCGAAGCCGTAGCTGTGCAGGCCGGCCCCGAGGACGAAATTGACCCCGTACCAGGCCATCATAATCGCGGCAAAACAGAGCACCGCCGCCACGGCTAGGCCGAAGTCCTTGACCCAGCCGATGTAGCGTGCGTGCAAAGGCAAGACATAGCAAATCAAAGCGATCAGTGCCCAGGTTTCTTTAGGATCCCAACCCCAGAACCGGCCCCAGGAATAAGCGGCCCACCAACCGCCCAAAAACGTGCCTGCTGCCAACAGGAGCACGGCGATCTGGATGGCACGGTAGGTATATCGCGCCAGGGTGCGCACCAACTCGGGCTTTTGCGCCCCAAAGGCGATCAACCCCAGACTGATATTTCCCAGCCCCCAGGCCAGCGCCCCGCCGGCATAGCTCGACACGATGGTCAGGACGTGCACGGTCAGCCAGAATTGACTGCGCAACACCGGCTGCAGCGGGCTGATGTGCGGATCCAGCGTCAGCGGCATGAGATCCGCGAGCACCAAGCCCAAGGACGAAACGGCGGCGCCTGCCAGACCGATCACCCGATTGCGATACATCGTCTCCAGCACCAAGGCGAACACGCCCGTCATGTAAGCCACCCAGATGACGGTCTCGTACATGGTGCTGACCGGCGGACGACCCGCCAAGACCACGCGGCAGAAAAAGCCTACGGTCTGCCAGACCAACGACACGCCGTACAGAACCAGAGCCAAGCCATAGAGCCACCGGCGGCTGACCATCGTTTCCACGACCAGGCCGGCGAGCGCAACGAGCATCGTTATCCAGGCGATGCGGAAAGGGTGCCAGCCATTGAAGAACTGCTCCAGCGCCAGCAACTGCTCGCTGGGCAACCCCGGCGATCCCCCAGAAAAAAGCAGACGCAGTCGGTCAGAGATCGTGTCGTCGCCCGGGTAGACAGCGTAGCGCATGCTCACTTCCCGCAGGGTAGCGAAAAAGTCGGCACTGGCCTGAGCAAACTGCGCTGCCGATCGCGAACGGTAGGCACGCATCAGGTCCTCGTACCGGGCCACCACACGCTCGGCATCCTGGCGCGGAAAAGCCTGCCATTGGCCTGCTTCGCGGAACAGATCGGGAAACATCAAGTCCAGATAGTCCAGATGCAACATGTGGTACTGGGGTGCCTGCGGGTCGTAGGCATGGGGCACGACCGCCAGCAGATCGGAACGGAACCGCTCAACGATGCGGCGGTCTTCTTGCTGCAAAAACTCGGTCAAGGCGCCGGCCATTTTCTCCGCATCGTTGCCCTGCCGCATGACCTCTATGAGCTTGTCGAGGGCGGCCGCCGACTCTCGCGAACGGATACGCGACGAGATCAAACGATCCGCCTCCTCCTCGCGCCCTTCCCGGCGTAACTGACGGTAGCGCTGGACTAGGGCCTGACTGTGCTTGTGGGTCTTGTCTTCCACCTCTGCCAGGATAGGCTCGATCTGGCCCTGGCGCACTCGCTCCTGGAATGCGCGCAATGCTTGGATATGTTGCGGTCCGAGGTACAGCTCGAGGGAGGTGCGCGCTCGTTCGACGAGCGCTTCGTGCCAGGCTCTGCTATCGGCCAGCGCCAGTTTCAGTTCGCGGATGGAAAACCAAGGGCTGTGGGGGACGCGATCGAGAGCTACGAAGTGGAGCAAATCGGTTTCTTTGTCGCCTGAGCGCAGGGCGGCACCCGCGTGCAGATGGTCGTACACTTCCAGACGCGCGAACAATTCGCTCGCCTCGCGCTCGATTTGGCGCCGGATGTGCTCGTAGCGCTGGGGCTGGTTTTTCTGCAACTCGGTCAAAGTGTTACGAAAGCGGCGCGCTTCGTAGGGGGTAACATATTTTCCGTGGCGCTGCTCTTCGGTCAACTCGGCAACGTCTTGCTCCGAGCCATCGGCTCCGAGCCCATAGATCAAATGGCGCAGCCGATGATGTTGGGCCAGCAGGCATGGATAGTTTTCCCAATCCATTTGCGTCACATCGGCGAACATCCAGGACAAAATCACGGCTACGGGGTCTTGCCCCTCGAACCGTGCCCGCCCGGTGACCTGTCGCACGATCTCGATCGCTGCTGTTTCCAAAGGTTTGTGCCGTCCTTGGTGCTGGACCACCAGCCCATGCCAAGGCGCGTAGTCGTACTCGGGCAATTGTAACGGCGGGTTGTCGCGCAGCACCGCTGCCCGCTGGGACAAGAAAACAGGCCGAAAGTTGACATAGGTCAGCCAGACGATACCCACGCCGACCACGATCATGGCGGCTTGCAAGCAACGCAGCCAGGACGTTTGTTTGGTTTCTTCTGCGTACAATCGCATATGCATCGTCTCCTCAGGCGACACCGTCTGTGGATTGTCCGGGTATACTTGGACGGCGCGGCTTGAAGAAATAGGCACGCATGTAAAACATGCAGGCAATGCCCGCCGCCAGCATGATCGAGCCCAGATACTTGAGCGGCAGTCCGGGATCGTAGCCGACCTGGAATCCCGAGCGATTCACAGGCCGACCGCGGTCATCTATGCCGATCTCGCCGAAATCGGCCTGGTAGACCTTGTAGCCGGCGTATTCCAAAGGCTCGTTCATGGTGATGACATAACGCTGGCCGGACGCGGGCGTCGTTCGATCGTCAGCCGGCTGCTGTTCGGGACGGTCGGCGACGCGCACATAGCTGGTATAACTGGCGGGACGCTGCGTACCCGGATCTACGGTCTTGACGGCCCGTTCCAGGTAGACACTGAACGGGAGTGGTACCTCTTTGAAGCCGTAGGAGATGCGCACTACGGCGTCGCCTAGCTCGAAGCGTTGGGGCGGAGAAAGGTTCTGACCGAGCCAAAACTCGGTGGTGCGTCCCGTCGCGACATGGACGAGCCGGCACTGCAGCGCGGCTACCGCTTCGGAGGACATAGCCCGTTCGGGCCGCGGAACCGAATCTTCCAGTGCGAAGCGCGGCACAGCCTGAGCGCGCGGTATATGTTGTGCCACGCGAAAGCGAAAGCCCATGTGGGTCCAGATGGGCACTTCTTCGGCGCCTGGCGTGACCGGACCGCTTTTCTCCAAACCGAACAGGCCGTCACGCAGCGCCAGCGATCGAAAATAGAGCTGCTCCCCGCACTGCACGAACTGCAAAAGACCGCGCACTTCGTCCTCCTGCCCATAGCGCCAATCGGGCGGATGAAACCACAAGTGGGGCATATCGCGTCCCGGGGCGACCGTGTCGTGCTTGGCGATATCGAAATAGCTTCCGGTGAGGCGTGCTAAGACGATCACCTGGCGCGATCGGCCCGCCGTCGGCTGCCATTCCACCTCGAGAATCGGATGCGCGGGTTTGTCGGCTTGCGGATTTTGGAAATCGGGGACATAGCGTACCATGCGCAACCGCCCCTCTGCGAACGTTACGGTGCGGTCGAGGTATTCATCCACCGGTAACTGGCGCTTGTCCTGGGCTGTGACCACCGTGAGGACGCCCTTGCTGCCGCGCTGCGTCGGGGGCTGCAAGAATTCTTCGATCAACTCGCGACTGCAATACCCCAAGAATTCGACCCAGGCAGGGCCCACGCGCACTTCTCGTCGGCGGCCATCCAGAGCCAGCCACTCGCGCAGCGGAAACGCCATGCGCCCCGTCGTCAGATGCACGTTGATCGCAGGAAAGCCTGCGTCGCCTGGGGAAGCGGGACTGTACGGCTCCAGGCGTGCCGCAGGGTAGTAATTGAGCACTTCCAAACGATAGCCGTTGCCTATGTCGAAGCTGGGCCGTCGCGGCAAGGGATGCTCGAGCCAGCCGAGCAGGCGCACCAGTAAGTCCGGCGGCGTGGCGTTGTCGGGAAGCCGCCAGGGAACCACTCCAGGACGCAGCTCGAAAACCCGCAGGCTACGACCTGTCTGGCGCTCGGTCTTGGCGTCTGCCGGCTGCCATTCGACGACCAGCGTTTGGGTGTCGTGCTCGTAGGCCATATGACTTTCGCGCGGCACGCTCCCGCCTAGCACGCGTCGCGCATAGGCGAGCATCTGCGGGTCGTCGCTGTCCATGAGGTCTATGCGCGCATCCACCCCGAACAAACTGGTCAACACGCCCCCTGCCAGCATGGTGATCAGACCGGCATGGGTGATGAGAAAGCCGGTCTGGTGCTTTTTCCACGGGTATTTTTTCAAAGCCGCACACAAAATGTTGACCGCCAACAACGTGAGCAGCCCGACGAACCACCAAGTGCGGTAGATCAACTGGCCGGCAGCGGGCGTACCGTACCACGATTCGACAAAAGTGCCCAAAGCCAAGACACAGGCAAAAAGGGCCAAACCGATAACTGCCAGGTGCAGCGACCCCAGTACGGTCAGCAGCGTGCGCCAAACGGCAGGCACCTGCCGGTCCATCGCCGGAGAGTGTACTTTGCCTACCGGACTGTCCAGCCGGTCGGTTTTGTGTCGTAACGATGTCTTGCGCGCAGGAGTCATTGCCAAAGTTCCTGGGGAGGGTCAACGGCGTTCTGTCGGGCGGGCTATGTCCATCGAGCTACCGGATCACAGTGCCTACGTCGGTTTTGCGCCGTCCTCGTGCCTCAGCAAGCCCGAGACCGCTCGGCGCTTTGCAGGGACACATCGCTTCGCTTTCCTAAATTGTATCGGACCGAGTGCCCGAAATCACGCCGACCGGACATAAGGCACACCGGCATCCAAGCGTACACTCAGTAAGCCTTGGCAAAGACGACACGACCTTCCGAAGGGCGTCCTGTCAGCACGCAGCGGCCCTTTTCCGGCGGCCGGTCGAAAGGAATACAGCGGATGGTCGCCTTGGTTTCCTCGGCGATCCGCTCTTCGGTTTCGCGGGTGCCGTCCCAGTGTGCCCAGACGAAACCGCCTGGCTCCTCGATCACGCGCTTGAACTCGTTGTAATCCTCGACGAAAAAGGTAAACCGCTCACGGAACTGGCGTGCGCGCTCGAAGAGTGCATCCTGGATCTGGTGCAACAAGGCAGCGATGCGCTGAGGCACTTGTGCCCAGGGGACGCCCAGAAGTTTGCCCTCTTTGCCGGGCTGATCGCGGCGCGCCAACACGCAACTTTGGGAGGCCAAATCTTTCGGACCCAGCTCGATACGGATCGGTACGCCGCGCAACTCCCAGTCGTGGAATTTGTAACCGGGCTGGTATTGTTCGCGATCGTCCACGCGGACCGTCAGCGGTTCATAATTGAGCCATTGGAACAAAGCGCGGTCTTCCAGTTCGCTGTAGCGACGGATGCGGTCGGCCAATTCGTGGGCCACGCGCACCGTCGCCTCGCGCTCGTCGGCAGTGCGAAAGATGGGCACGATGACCACATGCACAGGCGCCAGTCTGGGAGGCAAGACCAGCCCCTGGTCGTCGCTATGGGTCATGATCAAGGCACCGATCAAGCGCGTGGAGACGCCCCAGCTGGTAGCCCAGGGGTATTCCAGCTGGCCTTCTTGATTCTGGAAGCGCACGTCGAAAGCACGGGAAAAGTTTTGACCCAAAAAATGGCTCGTGCCGGCCTGGAGCGCGCGGCGATCCTGCATCATCGCCTCGATGCACAGGGTGTAGACGGCACCTGGGAATTTCTGCCCTTCGCTCTTGGGGCCCGCCAAGACCGGCATAGCCATCCACTGTTCGGCGAAAGTGCGATACACTTCCAACATGCGACGCGCTTCCTGCTCGGCTTCTTCGCGCGTGGCATGGGCGGTGTGCCCCTCCTGCCACAAAAACTCGGCGGTACGCAAAAACAGCCGCGTGCGCATTTCCCAGCGCACCACGTTGGCCCACTGATTGATCAGGATGGGCAAATCCCGATAGCTTTGAATCCAATTGCGATAGGCGCTCCAAATGATGGTCTCGGAAGTCGGACGCACGACCAGCTCTTCTTCGAGCTTGGCGTCGGGATCTACCTGGATGCCCTGGCCCGGGACAGCCTTGAGCCGATAATGGGTCACCACGGCGCACTCTTTGGCAAAGCCGGCGGCCATCTCTTCTTCGCGCGCCAAAAAGGACTTGGGAATAAACAGCGGGAAATAAGCGTTGACGTGGCCTGTATCTTTGAACATACGATCCAATGCTCGCTGCATTTTTTCCCAGATCGCGTAGCCGTGCGGCTTGATGACCATGCACCCGCGCACGTCGGAGTTTTCCGCCAGACCGGCATGATAGACGATATCCAGGTACCACTGGGAATAATCTTGCGATCGCGGAGTGATTTTTTCGGCCATGTGTCTCTCCAGGCTCTGTCGTGACGGCTGTGCCGCTGTCTCGGCGCCGGCACCCTTGTGGGTACCGCGGTGATCTCTGCGACGCCAACCCCAGGCAGCCAATCCAACTGCATTTCTCTCCCCAAGCAGCTTGCAATTGTAAGATGACACCTACTGCAGCGACAATACGAGGTAGACAAGCCCCCGAGACATACTGCCCCAGGGATGGCGCCCGTCCCGTTGGCAATATCTAACTGTGCGGACGGCCGACGGCAGCGCCGGGCGCCCCTCGCCTGCACGCCAGCCGCCCGCTAGATTATAGGTCGCTCGATATCTGGCGAGTCACAAGGGGGTGTTCATCATGCATAGCCACTGGATCTCATCGGTACTGGTCCATACGAGCCTGGGTCTCGCCGCGGCGGCATGGCTCCCTGCCTGCGCTCAAGAAAAGGGGAACGATGCGCCTGCGGTTCGCACCGTCACGCTCGCCGAGCTTACCAAAGCCATCCAAGCTCACAAAGGAAAGGTCGTCGTCGTAGACTTCTGGGCGGATGGCTGACTGAGTTGCAAAAAGGAGTTTCCGCATCTGGTCCAGATGCACAAAAAACTGGCCGCTCAAGGCCTGGTCGCCATGTCTGTCAACTTGGACGATCCAACGGACGAAAAAACGATGCACAGCGTGCGTCAATTCCTCAAAGAGCAACAGGCTCAGTTCCAGCACTTTGTGCTCGACGAAAAGATCGAAGTGTGGCAAAAGCGGCTGGGAATTGACGGACCGCCGGCGGTTTTCGTCTTCAGCCGCGATGGCAAGCTGGCGTTCAAAGAAACGGAAGTGGACTATCGGGAGATCGAAAAGAAAGTGCAAACCCTGCTAAACCAGCCGCAAAAATGATGCCGGCGGTCGAGGTCGTGCCGGCCCTTTTTGCAACCCTTCGGATCGGCCAGGCAGGTGGGCTGTCCGTTTTGGAACAGAGGTTCCGATGACATCGAACATACCCGATTGGGCCGCGGCACTGGGTCGAATACCTAGCGGTCTGTTCATCCTCAGTGCCAGAAAGGAGCGGCAAGAGACAGGTGTATTGGTCAGCTGGGTGCAACAGTGTTCGTTTCAACCTCCTTTGGTGACCTTGGCCCTGAAACGCGGGCGGTACATTGCCGATTGGCTGCGCTCTGGAGCCGCCGGCACGTTGAACATCCTCGACGAATCGCAGACCAACATGATCAGTCACTTCGGGCGGGGTTTCGACCCGGACGAAGACGCCTTTTGTGAGCTCAATGTCATCCGCAGAGAAGCCCAGGCCACCATCCTAGCCGAGGCCGTGGCCTATCTCGATGTACGACCTGAGCAGCACATCCCCGCCGGCGATCACGATTTGTTCCTCATGCGCGTTCTGGACGGACGGGTCCTGTCCACGGGCCGGCCCATGGTACATATCCGCAAGTCCGGATTGCACTATTGACCACCCCATGCCGACGACTGGAACAGATCGGCCGCATCTCGGCTGGTAGGGGCGGGTTCTGAACCCGGCCGTACGTTACACCGGTGAACCGGCCCTTACGTTACACCGGCGAACCGGCCCGTACGTTACACCGGTGAACCCGGCCGTACGTTACACCGGTGAGCCGGCCCGTACGCTACACCGGCGACTGGAGCCGATCGCCTGCATCTCGGTCTAGCCGATACTGTCGTGCTCCGAGGGAGGACGGGTGGGCACATCGGCGTCGTCTTCGGAGCTTTTCTCGTATTCTCCGGCGTGCTCTTCTTCACCGGCGAAAAAGCCGCTCAGGGGTCGGGCTTCGCCTTCGACTTGCAAGACGGTGGAGAACTCTTGCCCGTCTACATGGAGCACCAGGCGGTAGGCGCCGGGCGGGACAGGCCGGCGAGCCTGCATAGGACCGCGTCCGGCAAAGCCGCCGGGTTGACCGAAGGGACGGCCGAACTGACCTGTACGCGTGCGCGTACCCGCGCGCGGACCCGATTCTGCAGTGGTCTGCGCCCGTACCAATCGCGTCAAATCCCAGGTTAGCCGGTGCAGCCCCGGGTCGGTCGGTCCATTGAACTGCCTGACGGCATTGCCTTCGATATCGAAGACGGTCAGAGTCACTTTACCGGCCTTTTGCGCGAGCTTGTAGAAGATCTGCGCGCCCGGCGGGGGATTCTGGCCCACAAAGCGCCGGTTAGTGCCCCCATGCCGAGGCTCGATAGGCCAGCGGATCGCTGTGTTCGGCTTGAACAAATGCGGGCGATCGCTGCGCACGATCTCCGGCGTCATTTGCCTGAGTACCGTAACGTCCAGGATCCACAGACTGCGTCCGTGGGTGGCGGCTACGATCTCGCCCGCCGTCGGGTGCACCGCCACTTCGTGCACGGCCACCGTGGGCAGATTGTTGTGGAGCTTGGTCCACGACAGCCCGCGATCTATGGACACATAGATGGCGAACTCCGTGCCACAATACAAAACATTGGGATTTTCCACATCCTCGCGCAAACAGCGCGTCGAGCCGAACTCGGGCAGATTGGCGCTGATATTGCGCCAGCTTTGCCCGAAATCTTCGGTGACGAAAAGGTAGGGTCGGTCGTCATCGCAACGGTGGGCATCAATGGCGACATAAGCGCGTCCCTCGACGAAGCGCGAGGCCTCGATGGTGGCGATCCACAGCGGCTGCTTGAGGCCGAGCCGCTCGTTGACCCTGGTCCAGTTCTTGCCGCCGTCGCGTGTGACCCACAAAGCGCCGTCGTCAGTGCCCACCCAAAGCACCTCGGGATTGCGCGGCGACTCGGCCAAGGCCGTGGCACTGCCTCGCTTGGTCAAAGTAATTTCCGGCGACACGATACGCAGATCGTTGCCCCGATCGAGGGAGCGGAACACGTAGTTACCGGCACAGTAGAAAACTTTGGAATTGTGATGGGAGAGGATGAAGGGCGTATTCCAGTTGAAGCGAAAAGCAGGCTGCCCAGGCCGTCTTTGCGGCCGGATCACAGCGCGCTCGCCTGTCTTGAGATGAACGCGCCCCATGTTGCCGTTCTGGCTCTCGTAATAGACCAGATCGGGATCGTTGGGATCCACGCGGCATACGAACCCGTCGCCGCCACCGATGGAAATCCAGTCCTCGTTGATCGGACCGATACCCCCCTTGAGGCCGATACTCGGGCCACCCCACGAGCCGTTATCTTGCAGTCCGCCATAAACCCAGTAAGGCTTTTTGGTGCACACGGCGACATGGTAAAACTGTCCCAGAGCCATGTGGTTGAGATGATCCCAAGTGTTCATCCGATCGTAGGTCACGTAAAAGCCGCCGTCGGTGCCGACGATCATATGCCTGCCGTCGCGTGGATTGATCCACAAGGCGTGTTGATCGGCATGGATTCCGCGGACGTCGGCACGAAAGGTCTTGCCCCCGTCGGCGGAGCGGTACAAGGATACTCCCAAGACATAGACGTAGCGATCATCGGAAGGATCCACGCGGATCTGGCTGAAATACATAGGCCGCGGGTTGACACTGTTGACGCGGGTCCAAGTTTCTCCTCCGTCGGTAGAGCGATAGACACCTCCGTATTGATACCCGTCCGGCCCCTGTTGATCCTGGACGTTTTCTCGCTGGCCGCCGAGGGTGGCACGATAAGGTCTGCGGGGCGTAGGTCCGCCGCTTTCGCCGAAGCCGGCAAAACCCGGCCGCTCGCCCAGAACCAACTCGACGGTATGCGTTTTCTGGTCGCGCACCACGGTCAATTTGACTTTGTCGCCTGGCGTCAGGGTGCGAATAACCTGCAACAGATCGCCGTACGTGGGCACCTTTTGGTTGTTGACGGCGGTGACGATGTCGCCGATCTGCAAACCGGCTTTGGCGGCCGGCCCTTCTTCGACGACCTGGATGAGCCGGGCGCCTTTGGGATCGCCGGCGTCTTCTCCTTGCACGCCCAGATACGGGCCGCCGAAAGCAGGCCGCGTGCTCACCACGACCTCGACGTCGCGCGTCTGATTGCCGCGCGTCACGGCCAGGCGTACCTTTTCTTCCGGCTTGAGCTTTTCCAGCAGCGCATTGAAATCGTCGGTATTCTTGATAGACGTGCCGGCGATGCGCGTGATCACGTCGTCTACTTCTATGCCCGCCTGCTGGGCAGGTCCTCGGGGCATGACCATGGTGACCCGGATCCCCTCGTCTTCGCCGACATTCTCGGCGACAAAGCCCAGGAAAGCTCGCTGAGCAATGGTCTTGGGCACGGGTCCCATGCCGATCTTTTCACAATCCACGATGGCATAGACGATGTTGGGATTGCTGCGATAGTAATCGAGGCCGATCCGTCCGAGCGGGTTGGTAGGCAGACCCTTGGTAATACGGCGGAAAGTACGCCCCCCGTCCGTAGTCTTATAGATGCCCGAACCTTTGCCCCAGCGCACGAGCGGATCGTAGCCGTCTAGACCGTCGGGCGGCGTCTCGCCGATGTACGAGTCGAACGCGTCGCGGCGGCGTTCCCACGTAGCCACCAACAACGTGTCCGGGTCCTGGGGATGCATGCGGATGTCTATGACACCGGTGTTCTCGTCCACAAACAGCACACGCTGCCAGGTCTTGCCGCCGTCGGTGGTTTTGAACAGACCGCGCTCGTCGTTGGGCCCGTAGAGCCGACCCAAGGCGCCGACATAGACGATGTCGGGATTGGTGGGGTGGATGACGATTTTGCCGATCTGGAAACTGTTGCGCAGGCCCATGTGCTGCCAGGTTCGGCCCCCGTCGAGCGATTTGTAGACGCCGTCGCCGTAGGAAACGGAATTGCGCGGGTTGTTTTCCCCGGTGCCCACCCAGACGATGTTGGGATTACTCGGCGCCACGGCGACATCGCCGATGGATACGGT
Organism: Gemmataceae bacterium; assembly: GCA_040289265.1. Taxonomy (GTDB): domain Bacteria; phylum Planctomycetota; class Planctomycetia; order Gemmatales; family HRBIN36; genus PSKW01. Next base: position 269,021 of record PSKW01000005.1, on the reverse strand, counting down.
GTTTTCGCGATCGAACTGGTGGACAAAAGTCACGCCGTTGTTGGTCGTTTTGAGCAGGCCGCCGGACGCTGTCGCCACCCAGTACGTGCTGGGGTCGTTCTCGTACACGGCGATAGCGGTGATGCGCCCGCCCATGTTCGCCGGTCCGATGCACCGCCAGTTCATCTGGCCGATCCAGCTACTCGGTATCGGCGTCGCCACCGTCGGCCGACTTTTGTCCTGAGCGCTCGTCGTCGGCGTTGCTTGGGACCCGTGGCTCGGCTTGGCAGGTGCCTGACTCTTGGCAGCCGGCTCGCTTTTTTTGGGCTTGCCTTGTTCCCCCTGAGTTTGCCCAGTTTTGGTTTGCCCGGACGCTGGGACATCGGGCTTGGTGCCTTGCCCAAATGTCTTCTTTTTTTGCTCCTGCCCATAAACCGGAGCCAACACAAGGACTGCGCCGGCGAATACAAGACCGATAAACACATGCCGGCAAGCATGCAACACCCTTTCCCTGGCAGACTTCATCGCGCGTCCCTCCCACCTATGAAACAGTACGAGCCACCGGAGATACATTCTGGGAAACAAGACCTGGCACCCCTCGGCAGCTTATTATTGTGGCAAGTTCGACAGCAGTTGCAACAAAAATCGTCCGAACTTTTCGCTTGCGCGCGACAAAAACGAGGGCAACAGCACAGAGCCGGCGAAAAATCGGCCATCTGCACTTGAAGCCGAGACAGCGGCCGAGTAAACTGATGTGCAAATAACCGATGCGGCGTACCCCGCCGACCAATCAAAGAAGTACACAAAGGCAATCGGCCCGGGCGCTAACGTCCGGCCAAGTGAAAGGAGCGAGGTAGCTACTTGTGATCTGGCGCGGGTTCCAGAGCTGGTACTTTTACTTTAGCCTGCCCTAACACTGGGGCAGGGCAGCCGGAACCCGTACAGCAAGCTCGAATCGAGGCGCTCCAGATGCCCTGAACCCCAGTGGTTCCAGGGCATTTTTGTTTTCCCCGTGCCTGTGGGACCAGCCCGAAAAAAGCCCACAGGCTGCCGGAAAACAACTGCCCTGACCCGTGCAAGTGAACTTTTCGGCTACTGGAAGCCGAGCGAACAGCGTGGCAGCGATATAAGAGAGAGGCGCAAGAGGTAGCGTTTGCGGATCGCTGGTGGATCGGCAGCCGGCTTGCGCAGGCTTGCCAAGGCCCCCGTGACGGTCTGCAGCGCGTCAACGTGTGAGGAGGAGCTATGATCGTGGTCATGCAACCGGGAGCTACCCAGCAGCAGATCCAGCACATCGTAGAAAAAATCGAACAGCTGGGGCTGAAAAGCCACGTCATCGTGGGCACCGAGCGGACCGTAGTGGCCGCCATCGGCGAAAAACGCGACGGCGCCAAACAGGCGCTGGAAACCAGCGACGGCGTCGAAAAAGTGGTGCCCATCCTGGCACCGTACAAAATGGCCAGCACCGAAGTGAAACGCGAGCGTACTGTGGTCCGTGCGCGTTCCTTCGAGGTAGGGGGTCGCACGATCGGCGTCATCGCCGGCCCGTGCTCCGTAGAAAGCCGGCAGCAGATCCTCGACATCGCGTATACTGTTCAGGCTGCAGGAGCCACCGCTTTGCGCGGCGGTGCCTTCAAGCCCCGCACCAGTCCTTACAGCTTCCAAGGACTCAAGGAGAAAGGACTGCAAATGCTGGCCGAAGCCCGGCAAGCTACCGGACTGGCCGTGGTCACCGAAGTGATGGCACCCGAACACGTGCCGCTGGTCGCCGAATATGCCGACGTCCTGCAAGTCGGCGCCCGCAATATGCAGAATTACCCGCTCCTGGAAGCCGTCGGTGCCTCGGGACTACCTGTATTGCTCAAGCGGGGCCAGTCGGCTACTATAGATGAATTCTTGCTGGCCGCCGAATACATCCTCAAATCGGGCAACACGCAGGTAATACTCTGCGAGCGCGGCATTCGCACCTTCGAAGAACACACCCGTTTCACTCTCCCGCTGGCGTCCGTACCATACTTGCATCAGGTGTCGCATTTGCCGGTCGTGGTGGACCCCAGCCATGGCACCGGCAAAGCGAGCCTGGTAGGTATCATGGCACGGGCCGCTGTGGCAGCCGGCGCGGACGGCCTAATGATCGAGGTCCACCCCGATCCTGAAAGTGCCCTGAGCGACGGTTTCCAGGCCCTGACACCGCAGGCGTTCAAGCAAACAATGGAAGAGTGCCGTCGCGTGGCCGAGGCCATCCATAGGGTCCTCGGAAACGGCGCAGACGACGTCGCGGCACGCTCCTGAACACCCCGGCTATGCCGACGGACTTGTGGCCGCCTTTACCCCGCACGTTTTATGAGCGCGACCCGGTGACCGTGGCGCGCGACCTGCTGGGCGCCGTACTCGTGTCGCAAACGGCTGCAGGAACTGTGGCCGGGCATATCGTAGAGGTAGAAGCCTATCTGCCCGAAAACGATCCTGCCAATCACGCCCACCGCGGCCGGACCCGCAAAAATGCCTCGATGTTCGGCCCGCCGGGTCATGCCTATGTCTATCCCATCCACGCCCGGCATTGTTTCAACGTGGTGGTGCAGCCGATCGGCGTGCCAAGCGCAGTGCTTGTTCGTGCCGTCGAGCCGATACAGGGCCTGCACCTGATGCATCAGCGGCGCAGTTCGCTGCTGCACAACAGGCCCATGCCCGAGCATGAATTGGCTCGTGGCCCGGGCAATGTATGCACTGCCTTCGCTATTGATCGCTCTCTGGACAGCTGGGATCTCACCCAGGGACAGCGTCTCTGGCTCGCTGCCGGCAATCCCACGTCCGTGCAGCAGATCGCCGTCTCTCCGCGTATCGGGGTCACGGCAGCTCGAGAACTGCCTTTGCGTTTCTACTTGGTGCGCAATCCATGTGTCAGCGGCAAGACCTGGCGCCAGCGGCAACCGTCGCCTCGAACCGAGGGCCAGTCCGGCTGAGAGAGCGCCGATGACGTCCGCAAAGGGCAAAGCAGCATACGCCGAGGCCCCCCGCTACGGTGGCTCTAGGGCCAACAAGTACAAGTCGAAACGCCCGGCGCGCTCGCCCACGAAAACAAGATGTTTGCCGTCGGGATGCCAGCAGGGGTAATCGTCGCGCTCCGGATGGTGGGTGAGCCGCCGGACGTGCGTACCGTCGGCGTCCATCAGATACAGCTCGTAATTGCCGTCGCGCAGACTGACAAAAGCGATGCGCTTGCCGTCCGGGGACCAGGCAGGACGGCCATCGAAAGCGCCATCGTGGGTGAGCCGTTTCAGATCGCTGCCGTCGAGCCGGGCTGTGTAAATCTCGAAATTGCCGTCGCGGGCCGAACCGAAAGCCAGTCGGCGCCCGTCCGGGGATACTGCCGGCCACAGATTGAAGCCGCCGCGCACCACCAGACGCCGATCTTTCCCTTCGTAGTTGACCGAAAAGATATGCTGCGTGCCTCCTTCGGCCATGCTGAAAAGAATGCGACTCTCTGCGGGCAAAAACACCGGATTGTGCATGCCGGCGAAGCCCCCGCCGGGATCGTAAACTGCATCCCTTTTTTCCAGCGTGTCGCGGATGATCAGTTTTAAATTGAGGTTGCCCTGACTTTGCACGAAGGCACAATAACGACCGTCGGGTGAAAAAGCCGCCTCGAATTCGCTGGTCTTGGCCGCGGGATGCAGCGGCTCCACAGAACGCTCGGCGACACGCAAGCGCATCAAGCTCTTGAGCGCGGGTCCGGTCTGGACACTGTAGACGATCTCTTGCCCGTCTCGCAAAACGACCGGCGCGAATTTGAGTTGGCCGTCCTGGGTCAGCGGCACCGGTTCGGCACCTGTGGCTCCGGACCATGCCAGCAGGGTGCCCCATACAGGCAGCGCCAGGCAGATCGGACGAGCGAGCACAGAACGAGCGCCGGGTGCATCTGCAGCGGCCATATGCCTCTGGCACCTTACGGCAGCGTGCGGGTATTTTTCGGTGCCACCCATTTCGCTCCCTCGTGCCGCGCGGCGGTCAACCGATCAACTCGTGGATAACGCGACCGTTGGGGAGCACGCCCAGACGCGAGCGCATTTCCGAGGTGATGCCCATGAGTTCGAGGATCGTCGTGCCGACCATAGGCGGGGTGATCGGCTCGGTCAGCGGCTCTTCCCCTCTGCGGTCGCTTTCCCCTAGGACGCGGCCCGGCTCGATGCCGGCCCCGGCCCAGATGGACGCATACACATTGGGCCAGTGGTCGCGGGAAGCCTGGGCGTTGATGCGCGGCGTGCGCCCGAACTCGCCCATGCACAGCACGAGCGTCTGCGACAATAGCCCCCGTTCTTGCAAATCATCCAGAAGGGCGGCAAAGGCGCGGTCCAGAATCGGACCGTGCCGGTCTGCCAAAAGCTCGAAGTTGTAGATGTGCGTGTCCCAGCCGAAATCACAGTTGGGCGTCATGGCTTCCACGTATTGACTCCAGTTGACCTGCACATAGGGAACGCCGGCCTCTACCAAACGGCGCGCCAACAGACAGCTCTGGCCGAAGGCAGTCTGGCCGTACCGCTCGCGGACTTTCTGTGGCTCGCGGCTCAAGTCCAAGGCGCGTCGCGTCTCCGGCGCAGTCAACAGCGCATAAGCCCGCTCGTACAGTGCGTTCCACTGTGCGAAGGCCATGGCATCGAGCTTCCGATGCACTCGATCCAGCGCCTGGAGCACCTGCCGTCGTGCCTGCAATTGCGCCGGACTGAGATCGGGCAATAGCTGGAACGCGGGGATATCCACTTGACCCAAGGGGTCGCAATGCACCAGCACCGGATCGTACTGGTGGCCCCATATTCCCCCGCCGTAGCCTTTCATGATGCCGACCACATCCCGCGGCGATCCGCGCCCGATTGCCATAAACGCGGGAAGCACACCCCGTGACTGCTGCCGGGCAACGATCGCGCCGAAGTTGGGAGCTACCGCAAAGCCCTGTTCCAGAACCCCGGTCAAAGCGATCGTCCCTGCCTTCAAATGGTCGCTGTCGAAATTGCGATGCGAGCGAATGACCACAAACCGGTGGCTCCGCTCGGCTAGCCGGGGCAGGATTTCGGCAAAACGCACACCAGGCGTGCGCGTGGCAATGCTGGCAAACGGTCCGCGATACTCCAGCGGCGCCGTCGGCTTGGGATCGAAGGTATCGAGATGACTGGGCGCCCCCCACAGCCACAAAAGGATCACCGACCGAGCGCGCGGCTGCACGTATTGTGCCGACGCTCCCCAAGCCGCCAACGGCAAAAAAGGCGCCGCCACACCCGCTCGCAAAAAAGCACGACGTGTGATCTTCTGGCAGTCGCCACTGGCAAAACTTCCGATCTCGAGCATGGCTTACTCCGGTAGGATCCACTTGGCCATGCCACAAAGCTACTGGCTAACTACGCGGGCGGGTCGTGTTCATCTCCGGCAGGTCGTAACCGCGGGCGCTCCCTTTTTAATCTACCCAGCCGTCCTGCAAATGCAAGCTAATTCCTCCTGCGCCGCGTCTCACTCTACATGCATACGTCCATCGGTTGACAAAACAGCGCAGACTATTTCCCGGTCGTTGCGGGCAAACACACAACGATAAGCATAGGCTGGGTGGGACCAAACCACATCGCGCCCCATGGCTACGTTGGTCGGTTCCAGCACATGAGCCCGATCCAGCTCTCGATATCCCTCGGGCGTCAGTTGGGCGATGAGCAAATCTCCTTTTTCGTTGAAAAGGAAAAAGCGATCGCGGTGGGCGACCAGAAATGCGTTCGCCCACCGAGCACGTTGGCCCCCGGTAGCCTGGAAAGTCTCCCAGATTCGTTCGCCCGTATCCAGCCGCAGGCAACGCAACTGGCCGTAGCTGCACACGCCGTAAATGTACCCATCTTTGATAAAAGGGGTGCACATAATAGCGTGCAGTTTATCGGTGCGGATTTCGCTTTCGCTGGTTCCGCGCCACATCTCTCGAACCCCATCCGCGCCCACGCGCAGCAAAAGCGGGCCGTTGTAAAACGAAGTCATGAACAATAACTCGCCTGATTGCCGGGGCATTGGAATGGTCAAACCGGCGCGCACGGGTTTGCCTGCTGCAGGAAACGGATAGGACCAATAGACCCGCCCGGTCTCCGGATCCAGGGCGTTGACCGACTCAGGATGCCAGACGATCAGCTGCCGCTTGCCTCCGAAGGTATAGATCACCGGCGGGCAATAGCCCGGCTCGCGAGACGACAAAGCACGCCAACGCTCCTGGCCGGTGTTTTTGTCGAAGGCGACCACTGTGCTCCCCTCTCCTCCCACCAGGCAAATCAAGCGGTCGCCATCCAGCAGGGGATGGGCCGACCAGCCCCATAAAGGCACCTCGACCCGATAGTCTTTGACAAAGTCCCGTGCCCAGATTACTCGGCCCGTGTTCAAATCGAGGCACAGAAGATGTCCCATGGCGCCTAACGTATACACGCGCCCGTCGGCGATGACCGGTGTGGTGCGCGGCCCAGCCGGATAGCTGATCCGATACGGACACTCATAGGTGTGCACCCACAGCACTTTGCCAGTCGCTGCATCCAGACACACCACCCGCTCGCTGCCCGGAACCGCACCGCGATCGAAAGGATTGGCAGGATTCTTGACTCCGGTGGGCAATTGCCGATCCATGACCACGACACGCCCGGCGGCCACGGCGGGGCCGGCATAGCCGCCACCCAGTGCGGTGCGCCAGAGTACCTTCGGTCCCCCGGCAGCAAACCGTTCCACGATCCCTTCCTCGCGCCACACTCCGTCCCGCTGCGGCCCGAGCCACTGGGGCCAGTCGTCCCCCCGCACGGTGCCCGCTGCCAACGTGGCCAAGACGATCAGCCAGCCGCATGCTCTCCACACACCCATAGCGCTCCCCTTTTACACTGGCACTGATTAGGCCGACGGAACGCTGACGTATGCTACATCGTATCGCTGGCCACCTGGGAGCGGCCAAGGAAAGAGCTATTTTCATACATTTTTAACTTGCCGACCGCTCGTTTCGACCGAGCCGACGCATCGCTCGGGGATCGCGAGCAGGCCTCTTGACTTCTAGCGCCGCAACGGGTCTTGCGCCCTTTGGCGTTGCGGAACGTCTACGGCCCCACTGCCTGGCGCAAACACCGAGTAAAGACGTGGACTCAAACACCTGAGACCCTATCGACTTCAGGCGTTGTGCTAGTTTGTATGGCGTCGCAAGCTACCGGCTGGCCGTCGAGAGCCTGACGCACCGCCTGGGCAAGCTGGGCAGGTGTATAAGGTTTGCCGACAAAACCGACGACCGCACCGCGATCCAGCGTTTGCAGCAGTTCGGCATCCGAAGAGTAGCCGCTAGAAATGAGCACACGCGCGTCTTGGTCCAGCTCCTTGAGTTTCTGCAAGGTATCGCGGCCCGAAAGCTTAGGCATAGTGAGATCGAGGATGACCAGGTCTATATCGTCCCGATGCTTCCCGTAGATTTCCAGGGCCTCGTAGCCATCCTCGGCGACCAGCACACGGTAGCCCAGCTGCATGAGGATGAGCTGGGCCAAATTGCGCAGCATGGCCTCGTCGTCCACCACTAGAATCGTTTCGCAGCCCCGCTGGGGTGCTTTGGGCTTGGTGGCCGGTGCCGGCCTGTTCGTGGTGTGCTGAGCGCTTGGGAGGTAGATGGTGAAGGTCGTACCCTGGCCCGGCTGGCTCTGGCACTCGATCCAGCCGCGATGTTGGCGCACGATACCATAGACGACAGCCAGCCCCAGTCCGGTGCCTTTGCCTGGCTCCTTGGTCGTGAAAAATGGCTCGAAGATGTGCGGCAGTACCTCGGGAGCGATGCCGCTGCCCGTGTCGCTGACCTGCAAACGCACGAAAGATCCAGCGGAAGCTTCCGGCCTGAACTGGGCGGCTCGCTCGTCGAGCGTGCAGTTTTCCGCGGTCACGCACAAACGCCCTCCTGCAGGCATCGCATCGCGTGCGTTGAGGCAAAGATTCATGAGTACTTGGCCCAGCTGGCCGGCATCCCCCGACACAGGCCAGACATCTTCGGCTACCTGCATCTCCAAGCTGATACGAGGGTCTATGGTACGCCGAAGTAGCGCGAAAGTGTCCTCGATCACCTGACGCAAGACGACCGGCTGTATGTGCAAAGGCGTGCGCCGAGCGAAGCCGAGCAATTGTCGGGTCAGAGCGGCGGCGCGTTGCGAGGCCTCCAGGGCAGCGCGCACCAGCGTACCCGTATCGCACGGCCCGGGCTCCGGCAGGCCGGCTTGTCCGAGCTGGCTCGCCGCCAGTTCCAAATTGCCGATGATCGCAGTCAGCAGGTTGTTGAAATCGTGTGCGATACCCCCAGCCAGCTGTCCCACGGCCTCCATTTTTTGCATGTGCCGCATTTGCGCCTCGAGATTGCGCTGGTGGGTTACGTCCCAGAAAATGCCGAGCAGCCCAGTGATTTCTCCCTGTGCATTGCGAACAGGCGTTTTGATGACCCGCACCCATCGCTCCTGACCGCGATCGAGATTGCGCTCTTCCACCTCCAGCCGAATGCCCTCGCGCAATACCCGCTCGTCGTCGGCGCGGTATTTCGTAGCCAACTCGGCGGGATAAAAATCGAAATCGGTTTTACCGATGATCTCGGCCTCGCTGCATCCGAGACTCTTACAGAAGACCTGATTGGCCGCTACGAAGCGAAATTGCCGATCCTTCATGAAGACATTTTGCTCGAGATTTTCTACCAGACTGCGGTATTTGGCCTCGCTTTCCAAGACCTTGTCGTAAATCCGCTGCCTTTCGATGACAATCCCAGCCAGGCGACCGAACCGCTCGATGATCCGCTGCTCCTCGGCGGTCGGCTCGTGGACCTGCTCGTGATAAAGAGCGAACGTTCCCAGCACGCGCCCGTCCACGGCAAAGACCGGCATAGACCAGCAGGCACGCAGGCCGAAGCGCTGCGCGAGATGACGGAAATCTTTCCACAACGGATGGGTATATGTATCGGCCACGATGACCGGCCGTCCCCAATAGGCGGCGGTGCCGCAGCTCCCCACTTCCGGCCCGATGACGATCCCGTCCACCAGACGCCGATATTCTTCGGGCAAACTGGGAGCGGCGGCGTGCACGAGAGTGCCCTGAGGGGTCAGCAGCAGTACCGACGCTTTCATGCCCGAGCACAAAGTTTCGGCCCCGGTGCACAGTAGGTGCAACACCTCTCCGAGAGGCCGTCCGGTGGCTACAGCTTCCAGGACTTCTTTCTCTGTAGACAAAAGCTGCTCGGCGCGCACGTGCTCGGAGATGTCGCGGGTGATCACGACGGCGCGGTGTTCTCCGGAGGGCGTAGTAAAACGTCGCATACTACTTTCGAGCCACCGCCATTGGCCGTTTTTGTGCCGATAGCGGTAGGTGCAGCGCGCCGCATCCTTGCGAAATTCGGCAGTAGCCCGCGGCAAGTCTTCAGGATGCACCCAGCGACCAGCCAGTTGACCGACCAGCTCCTCTGGAGCGTACCCGAGCACTTGGGTGACATTGGCGCTGACATAACGATGCCGTCCGTCTTCGGAGATTTCCGCGACGACATCGAAAGCATTGTCGGCCAGCAGTCGAAAGCGTTCTTCGTTGTAACGCAATTGCTCCTGCTTTTCCCGCACCTCGCTGATATCCACCATCAGGCCACGCAGCTTGTGGACTTGACCGGATTGGGCTACCACGGTGGCGATGTCGCGGATCCACACGACCCGCCCATCGGCGGCTACCATGCGGTATTCCAAGGTATGATCGCGGAGCTCTTCAGTAGCGCGGCGGCAATACTCGACGACCCAATCGCGATCCTGTTCATGGATATGCCGGCGCCAAAAATCCGGTTCGTGCAACCAAGCCTCCACGGGGTACCCCAACATGCGCTCCGCCTGCTGACTCACGTAATGGAACTGCAAAGTATGTGGATCACACTCCCAGATGACCGCGCCGACGGTGTCGAGGATGGATTGCAACTCGTTTTGATGCTTGACGACACACTCCTCGGTCCTTTTGCGCTCGGTGACGTCGCGAAAAATACAGAGCAAAAGGGGCGTGCCGGAGCGTTCCAAAAAAGCGCTCGACATTTCTACCCAGATATGCCGACCGTCCCACAAATGCACCTTGCGGGCGACCAATCCGTCGAACTGTCTTTTGGCGAAGCGTCCTCGATACGATGCCAGCACCCGGTCGCGGTGCTCCGGGGCATGGATCACGCTCAAAAGCTGGCCTTCCAGCTGGCGGGCATTCAGGCCGACCATGCGACAAAAAGCTTCGTTGACGGCCACGATGGTCCCCTGGGCGTCAGTCAGCCGCATGCCGTCCAGCGAACATTCCCACACTTGCCGAAAGCGCGCTTCCGATTCGCGCAAGACCTCTTCGGCCTGCTTGCGGTCGGAAATGTCGCGTACGGTGAGCAAGCCCAAGACGCGCGGTTGGGTATGCAGCCGGGTGACGGATATATTCACCGGCACCCACACTCCGTCGTGCCGATGGCGCAGGTAAAATCCTTCCTGGGAGTGGAAATGCCCGGTGCGTCGGAATGCCTGTCTGAGCCGCTCCAGCCCATGGTGCTGATCGGGCCGGAACAGATGGATCACGGTCATGCTCAGAAGCTCTCTGCGGCAAAAACCGGTCAGCTTTTGGGCCATCGGGTTGACGTCGAGGATCTGTGCATTTTCCACGTCGAAAAGGAACAAAGCATCGCCGGACTCTTCGAATAGCGCCGCCAGAATCTCTTCTCGACTCCACTGATCGCCGGATGGGACTACCTGAAAAATGCTCATTGCGTCCCCCTAGGCCAAAGGGCTCGAGCGTCAACGACGTCGGCGCCAGCTTTTGGGAAACGGCCATACGACCGACATCAGAGCGCGCAACCCAGCCGGCGCGTGCAAGGCAGGGCGCAAGAAGTGCCAGAATTCGCGCACACTGCCGAAACGATCGTCGGGATCGCGCGCCAGACCTTGCGCGAGGACCGCGTCTACCTGCGGGCTGACAGTCGGGTTGCGCCGGACTACAGGGACATAGACGCGCCCGGGAACGCAGCCGGCGAGCAGTTCATAAGCGATCGCCGCCAAAGAAAAGACGTCGCTGCGCTCGTCTACCGGCAGTCCGAACCGTTGCTCCGGAGCGCAATAGTCACAGGTACCCTGGGCGCAGAGTGCCCCTGGGTCGTCCAACAGTTCAAACGAGGACTGCGACAATCCGAAATCGCTGAGCTTGGCCCAGCGACCGTCGCGCAGCAGGATGTTTTCAGGCTTGAGATCGAGATGGAGCACGCCGACGCGATGGCAATAGGCCAAGGCATCGGCGATCTGCGCCAACAAAGCACTGGTGCGGGCCAAAGGCCACGGCCGCCCGGGACGTAGCCGGCGTCTCAATGCCCCTCCGGGCACGTATTCCATGACCAGCCATGACCACCCATCGCGCTGCCCGGTGGCGAAAACCTGCACTATGCCCGGGTGCCGGAGCAATTGCATATGTTGCATTTCGCGCCGACAGCAGGAGTGCACTTCGGTCTGCGTGCGCCAATCGAAAAGGGTCGAAGCGCCTTGCCCCGGTGGCCGGAAGAATTTGATCGCAAAAGGCTGGTCCAGCTCGATGTGGATGGCCTGAAAAACGATGCCTCGGCCCCCTTCCCCCAGTTTGCTCACCAGCCGGTAACCGGGCGGCACCGGCACGCCGTGCTCGCCATTCGCTCCGGAGGTCACGCCTCGCTCCTCCCCCAACCGACGTCTATCCCCAAATCCCCAAATGGGTAGCGGTTTTAGGGCCGATGAATCGGCTCGGTCGCGTCACATGCGATCCGGCTCTCAGGACAAGCCACACTAATATAGGTCACATTTCCACGCCCTGCCCTTTGCGCACCGCCGCAGAGCTGCACACCGCGCCGCCTGTGACCGCCAGCAATTGTTAGAAAAGGATCAAGAGTCAAGCCGAACCAAACTGTTTCCTCGACACACTCTTCCACGGGCGGCAAAGGAACAGGCCTGGGCACGCGGGAAGGCCTTATTGCAGCAGCTCTGAACGCCTCTGGCAGCCGGAGCAGGCGATCCATATAACGCCATGCAGTCGAGCGAAGGCGCCATCTGGCCCCCGCTGGTTTACCGACCGGCTTCGGTCAGGTGTCCGGATCGCTTGAGCGCCGAGCGTGTTGTGGATGCGGGGACGGGTCCGTCCCGTCGCTGCGTAAGCATGGCGAGGAGTTCACAATGCCGGTACGGGTCGGTATCAATGGCTTTGGTCGTATCGGACGCATGGTTTTTCGGGCTATGTGGCAGCGGCCCGAGGTATTCGACGTGGTGGCGGTCAACGATCTGACCGAGCCGAAACAGCTGGCGTATCTATTGCAATACGACAGTGCGCACGGACGCTTCGCCGCCCGTGTCGAGGCGTCGGAAGGCCAATTGCGCGTCCAGGGCAAGCCGCTCAAGGTCCTGTCTATCCGCGAACCGGGCAAGATCCCGTGGGCCGATCTGGGGGTCACGGTAGTAGTGGAGTCCACCGGGTTTTTCACCGAGCGCGAAGGGCCGAAAGGCGGTTTCGCCGACCACCTCAAAGGGGGCGCCAAAAAGGTAGTCATCTCGGCACCCGCCAAAGGCGAAGATATCATGATCGTGCTAGGCGTCAACGACGACAAGCTCCAACTCGACCACACGTTCGTTTCCAACGCTAGTTGTACGACCAACTGTCTGGCGCCGATGGTCAAAGTGTTGCACGAAGCCTTCGGCATCGTGCGCGGTTTCATGACTACTGTGCATGCTTACACCAACGATCAGCGCGTCGCCGACCTAATCCATCCCGAAGAAATCCGTCGTGCCCGTGCGGCGGCGGTCAATATCATCCCCACCAAGACCGGTGCCGCCGCATCCATCCACAAGGTCATGCCAGCCTTGAAGGGCCGGCTGCACGGCATGGCCTTGCGCGTGCCTATCCTCGATGGCAGCGTTACCGATCTGACCGTGGAACTGGAAAAGCCCGTCACCGCAAGCCAAGTCAACGAAGCCTTCAAAGCCGCCGCCGAGGGTCGCCTGCAAGGCATCATCGAATACACTGCCGATCCGATCGTTTCCTCGGACATTATCAATAATCCGCATAGCTGTATTTTCGATTCGCTGGCTACCCTGACGGTGCCGCCGGAAGGCCCCGGACATATGGTCAAGGTTCTCGGCTGGTACGATAACGAGTGGGGCTATAGCTGCCGCACGGCGGATCTGGTCGCCAGGCTCGGCAAGTTTTGCTAGCGGTCTGTCTCCGGCATGCCCCATTGACTCCGGAGGCTGTAGCGCGGTACGCCTTGCCCTACACGCTCCGGTGGGCCCGACACGACCCATAGGCCCTCCGGGCCGAAACGCTGATCAATGACGACCGTTTAGAGGCACTGTCTCGGTGGCGCATGCTTTCGTCCACCGCATCAATTGTGGTAGAGGCATAAGTCGCAGGACGCGTCCTGAAAGCCTAGGCTGGTACGAGCGTTAGCTTGCGGTCGTACTCCGAGCCGGCCCACCGTTACCTGCGCTGGCACACAGCCGACTTCCCGATCGCCGCTACTTCCGCTAGGACTGTCCAGTCCCTCACTTTTTGCATCTTCCGTCGCGGGCGTAAGCTATAGTTGCTGTGAGGCCGAACGGACGACAGGAACGCGCCGCGCAATCGGCTTCGAGCAGAGTGTCCTTCCCCTCCCAAGCCTCGGGCGAGACATACCCATGAGGTGTTACCGGATCCGGCTCAAAGGGATTGGGCCGATGTGGGACGGGAAATTCTGGGAATTCACCGGTCCCGTACGTATCGGCCGGCAAGAAGACCAGGAAGTGGTTTTGTCCGATCCTTCCGTAAGTCGCCGACATGCGGAAATCATACCCACCGAACGTGGCTGGATGATCCGCGATCTGGCCAGCACCAATGGGACTTTTTTGAACGGGGTACGCCTAGGGCCGGTGGAGCGCAAGCTGCGCTTGCGGGACGTCATCCAGGTGGGAACCGTGGTGCTCATGGTAGCCATCCTAGAAGAAGAGGTGACTCCACCGATCGAGACGCCCTCGGCTGGCATGCAGGTGGAAGCCACGACGCAACAGCCTTGGGAAAAGGCCCTGGAGGTGCTGGCCAGCGATCAGAATCGTCGTCCCGGACCGGGCGAACGGCTTCTGGCCATGCTGCGCGCTGGGTACCATTTGGGTCACGTCGGCTCTTTGTCCGACCTGCTCCATGCCACGCTGGAAGATATCGTCACCGTCCTGGATGCTCAGCGCGGGGCGATCATCTTGGCAGACCCTGTTTCCGGGCAGCTGGCCTTGCGGGCCGTGTATCACCGGCCAGACGTGGCGAGCCAGCGGCCTTATTACAGCAACAGTTTGGCGCAGCGCTGTTACAGTCTCGGCGAATCCATTTTGTGCCGCAATACACAATGCAGTCCTGAGTTGCAACAGGTGCGCAGCATCGCCGACGGCGGCATGGCTTCGATCATCTGCGCATTGCTGCGATCTCCTCGCAAGAAGCTGGGTATCCTGCACCTGGATCGCCATGCGCTCCAGGAGGCATTCACGCTCGACGATCTGCACCTGGCAGATGCGGTAGCTGCCAGTATTTCGGCGGGCATCGAATGTGCCTACCTGGTCGAAGCACAGCAACAACTATTCTTGCAAACAGTCACCGCGCTGGCCCAAGCGGTCGAGTTGCGCGATCAATATACCGGCGGACATACGCAGCGCGTGACCGATTATTCCATGCTGCTCGCCGAGGAGCTGCGATTGTCCCAGAGCGAGAAAAGATATATTCAGATCGGCACGCCCCTGCACGATATCGGCAAAATCGGCATTGACGATGCCATCTTGCGCAAGCCCGGGCGTCTGACTCCCGACGAATACGAGATCATGAAAAGCCATACGGTCAAGGGGGCTGCCATATTGGAGACCATCCCCGAACTGGCCCCGGTCATTCCCATTGTGCGGCATCATCACGAGCGCTGGGACGGGACCGGGTATCCCGATGGGCTGGCCCAAGAAGCCATCCCGCTTTTAGCCCGCATCGTTGCAGTAGCTGATGCTTTCGACGCCATGACGTCGCACCGTTCCTACCGGCCATGCCTGACGTTGGCCCAGGCCTTCGAAGAGGTGCGCACCAAAGCAGGAAGCCATTTCGATCCGAAGTGTGCGGCAGCGTTTTTGAGTTTGCGTCCGCGCATCGAAGAGATTTTCCAGCGGCGGATGGATGACCTCGGGCCGCCGCCCGAAGAGCACTGCGACGAGCAGCGGCCGGGGACAGAAACGCGGCGCGGAGTGAAATGCCTGATCGTGGGGCATGTGCGCCGCTGGCCCGGAGCCGAGCCATCTTCCCCGGCGAGCAAGACCCGCCCGTGACCGAAGGTGCCGGTCCGCCACGGTCGGCATCGCTGCGAAAAGTCGCCCTGGGCCTGCCCGGATCCGTCCATCACACGGACGGTCCGGCACATCGGCCGCGCCAGGGCGCAAAAAGCAATGGCGCACGAGCGCTTTCCCGAAAGATTTCCGTTTCTCCGACGCGGTGAGGATGACCAGGCTTGGCCGCTCCCTTTCGGGTGCACGGCGCCACGGCACAGGCAGTCACAATGCTTGCAACTCGCTTTCGATGAGGTCGCGGGCCTGGGACCATGTGCCGGGCGCTTCGCGCAGCAAGCGGCGGCCGATGCGCCGAGCTACTTCGCGGCGTGGCTCTTCGGGCAAGTACTCGATCTTGCTCGTCCCATCTATCCGTGCCAGGATACATACTCCCAGATGCGCCAAGCCGCGTCGGATCAATTCCTGCGGGTCGCGAAAGGCGACTTGGGCGCTGTAGCCGGACAGAAAACTGTCGCCCAAGACGACGAAGCGAGAACTATCCGGAGCGTGACGGATACTTTTGAGCACCAGGTGGGTCAGGCAAAAGCCCACATCCATAGCGGGATCGCCCCAATGAGCCACTTCGTGATCCACCAGGCAAAAAGTCGCTCGTCCGCCTGCGGGATCGGCAAAGACAAACCGCTCGTCCACTGGCTCAGAAGGAGCAAGTCCTACCACCAACAGATTCTTGGGGCTGTAATCTCCGTGGCATAGGGCTTCGGTTGTTTGCAAGGTGCTCTCGATAATCGGAGCGACCAGCGACGCCACCTCCGGACGACGCTCGCATACACGCCGATAGTAGGGCTGCACACGCAACTGCTCGAAAACGCGCTTGCCTGCCAGCTCGGCTGGCCCGTCCGGAAGCTCGCTGTGCCGAAGCAATGCTGCAGTTGCCTCATGGAGCCGTCCGAGCATGCTTCCTGCGACTCGGGCGGCTGCGACACTGGCCCAGCCCGCCAGCATATACTCCTTCCATGTGACGCAGGCACCGCGCATCTTTTCCATGCCACACAGGTAGGCCTGCCGATCGAGGAAATAAACAACGGGCACGTGCGGCGAACCCAAAATCGAGTGTAGCAGCCGGCAGGCGGCTACCTCGCGAAACAGCCGATCCAGATCGCTAAACCAGGGGTCGGCGGTTCGCAGCTGCTGTCGCGATTGCTTGAGAACGACAGGACCGAAGACAGTTTCGACCGCCAGGACGACATTGGATATGCCCCCGCTCAGCACGGTCAAGCGTCCCCCGGGAAGCGTCAGCCAGCCGCGCTGCTCCAAGTAGGCGACCGCATTGTGTTCGCTCAGTTCGAAAACCATGGGCTATTTCACTCCGGCACAGGCAAACCCGTGGCGACGTGACGAGCCTCGCGCCTGGTCGAGAAAGCAGTCCCCGAGCCATCCACGGTTAAAAATCTGCCAACACGGCAAACAAAAAAGGTTGCTCTTTCGTCATAATTAAGTGAGAATATGGGTAACGGACACCTGGGCCAATGTCCAACATAACCGACCCGGAGGTACAGGCGATGAGGTGGGTGAGTGCACTGGCAGTGGTGGCGCTGGGTAGCGCACTGGTACAGGCAGATTATGTGCTGATTCGCATAAATCTGAGTCCGCCGGAAGTGAGCGCCGCCGTCGGAGACCAAGGCGGTGAGGGAATTCCCGGGATGCCTGGCATACCCGGCATGCCTGGCCAAGGTGGTGGCCGACGGGGTGGCGGTATGCCCGGGTATCCTGGTGCCCCAGGCGTACCCGGCTCGCCGGGGGGACCAGGCATGGGAGGATATCCCGGCTATCCAGGCGCCCCGGGTGTGCCAGGTATGCCAGGCGTACCAGGCGCCCCAGGTGCAGGACGCGGACGCTCCGGGCCTCCCCCTGGATATCCAGGTGCCCCAGGAGCTGCCGGCGGCGCAGGCCTGCCTCCAGGTATGCCTGGCGACGAGGGAGAAACCGGCACACCGGACGGTCCGGGCGGCCGAAGAGGTCCAGCTCGCCCAGGGACTCCAGGCATGCCAGGCGTCCCTGGTGTCCCTGGTATGCCGGGCGGCCCCGGTATGCCGGGTATGCCAGGCCTCCCGGGCGTCCCGGGCATGCCAGGTATGCCAGGTCAGTTCGTCACCGACGAGACCACCAAAGAAGTTTACTTCCTCGTTGTCGTGCCTGTAGGACAGGTGCGTGTTGTCAAACGCAAAGTACCTAGCGAAGGGCAGCCAGGCGGAGGCTTCGGCGGGGGCCCGGGATTCCCAGGAGGTCCTCCTGGCTTTCCAGGACCAGGTGGCGGCCCAGGCTTCCCAGGTGGTCCGGGAGGCAGAGGTCAGCGTGGGGGTGCCGGACTGCCCGGCCCTGGCGGTTTTCCTCCGGGTGGACCAGGAGCACCAGGCGGCCTCGGAGGCGTTGGCGGATTGGGGGGACCGGGCTACCCAGGTGCACCAGGCGGCTCCCAGGAAGAGCTCTTCGAACTGTACGAGGTTACCCACAAGTGGGGCAAATGTATCCTCCCAGGCGAAATACCCGACCGCGTCAAAATCACCATCATTGACGCCAAACGCTTTCCCCCCTTGAAAGATCGGCTCGCCGCGCAGGAAAAGAGACTCAAAGAGGAAACCAGAAACCAGCCCAACCTCGACATCGAAGGATTGCTCAAACTCGCTGACTGGATCCTGCAACATTGGAATTATCCCACCGACCAAGGAGCCGCTGGCTCAATCGTCATGCGCCAGGTGCTGGAAGAGCGTATCGCCGAAATGGAACGGCAGGCGCCTAACGATCCGCGCGTCAAAGCACTGATCGAGACACGGGAACACGTGGGCACCCGGCTACCCGAAAACAGCGACGAAATACAAAAGCTTGCCACCCTTTTGGGTGGTCGCAACCAAGAATACAGACCGACCGCTAGCGACCATTATGTCTTGCTGCATCCGGGCGGCTTGGAGGGCGAAGCTGAGAAAAGACTGCGGCGCCTAGAGCACCTTTATGCCGGCTTCCACTACTGGTTCGCCTCGCGTGGTCATTCTTTGTCCAAGCCGGTGTACAAACTGATCGGCGTGCTCACCAAAGATCTCGAAGATTTCGAGCGCGTCCACAAACTGCTCGACGAATTACCTTTGACGGCGGATGGGTTTTATTCCAACTTCGACAATGTCGCCGTCTACTCCCTCAAACGGACCGATACTGCTTTCAAGCAGCTCGATCGCATCGCCCGCGATCTGGACGCCCAAGGCTTGCACTTGCAGCAGCTCCTGAAAAGCGGGGACAAATTTATCTCGCGTCCTTCGTCGCGATCGAAAAAACAACAAGAGCCTGAGCACGACGTGGGCGAAGTACTCTACGCCCAAGCTGTAGCACTGGCTCAAAAAGCTGCCGAAGAAGAAGCAGAAATCGCTACTCTGACCCATGTCGGCGTCCAGCAATTGGTTACCGCCTGCGGACTGCTGCCTAGCAGACTGCGTGCGCCCGAATGGCTGCGTCTCGGTTTGGCCAGCTTTTTCGAGACGCCGCGGAGCGAGGGGGAACTCAACCTCGCCACTATGAGCAGCGGGATCGGTGCGCCGAGCTGGGTGTACATGGGCAGCGGCTCCCTGCCCCCCAATGGCGTTTACGGCATCCGCACCTTCTTCGAGCAGGCAGGCAAGGAAGTGGGCGTGCCTCCGTACGAGACCCACAAGATCAAGTTGCAGCCGCCTTCGCTGCGCAAAGTGATCACAGACCAGGTCTTCGTGGCCGCCGCCAGGGCACCCAGAGACGACCGCTATTTCTTGAACTTCAAAGCACGCGCTGAAGCCTGGGGGCTTTTCTACTTCCTGGCTCGGAAAAAGTTGCCGCAACTCATGGCCTATTTCGATCAGCTCAGTCAGATGCCGCGCGATCTGCCGCTGTCGGAAGAGGCCCTTTTGGTCGCCTTCGGCCGTGCTTTCGGGCTCACCAAATCCGACCAAAGCCACGAACTCGACGACAACAAAGTGGAGCAGCTGGAAAAGGAATGGAAAGAATTCATCAGCTTCCAGCACCTGGAGATTTTACCCTTCCAGGAAGAGAAATCGCAAGAAACACCAGCCAAGGAGAAACAGCGCGGGCGTCCTCGACGGTAAGAGAGGGCCAATCTTAGCGCCGTTGTCTGCAATCCGTGCATGTCCAGCTACGGGCAGTGTCTGGGGTATGCCGGACTGCAGGCGACGGCGTTTGTTTTGCCCGCGCCGCGATCGGTTAGGGGAAAATAGCGATCCCGCCTAGGACCGTACCTGTTTGCGCGGCGGCGCCCATCACACTGAAGCGCGGCACGTAAAGATAATAGGGCACAGGCTCGCCGGGATAGTAATACCCGGCGTTGTATTCCAGCCGCCAGGGAGGGTGCGCGCCAAGTTCATAAGGCAGTTTGATCAGATCCCAATAGAAATACGCGGTCGAGACGACCGGCTGAAAGATACACAGCTCCCAGCCATAACGCTCGGCGTTTTTTTCTTCGAAATAGAGTGGCTGGTAACTGACCGCCGTGGACAGATAGTTGATCGTAGTCGGCGGCAAAGCCCGTCGGACAGGCAAAGGAAGGGAGGGCAAGTCCGGATCGCGCGGAAAATCGGCGCGATCGTCTTTCTGACGAGCCTCCTGTCGCAAGCGTTGACGTAGTGCTTCTTCGGACTCGACGCGGAAAACACGGCCAGGGCCAGGCGGTTCCAGCTGGATCGGGTAGGCCCTCTGCCCGGCGGCGCCTTCGTAAGGGATGGGCGGCTGCAATCCCAGACCCTGCCGCACAGCCCCAGGCGCTTGTGCGAAGGCCGGCATCGTGCCACTCCAGCACGATAACGCCAGGGCTAGCACAAATAGCCTGCTTCGCTCAATCTTCGTCCATGCCAGAGAATTGCGCACTGTAGGTGTAGTTGGGGGCTTCCTGCGTGATAAAGATGTCATGGGGATGGCTCTCCTGTACCGCGGCGGCGGTGACCAAGATAAAACGCGTGCGGGTCCGCAGCTCTTCGATCGTGCGGGCACCGCAATAGCCCATGCCGGCGCGTAAGCCGCCTACCAGCTGGTAGACGAACGGAGCCAGCGGACCGCGATAAGGTACCCGTCCCTCGACCCCTTCGGGTACCAGCTTGCCTCTAGTATCTTTATCGCCATCGCGACGGTCTTGACTGTACCTGTCACTGGATCCGGATACCATGGCCCCGAGCGATCCCATGCCGCGATAAGCCTTGAAGGTACGGCCTTTGTAAATGATGATTTCACCTGGGCTTTCGGCGACGCCGGCGAACAGCCCGCCGATCATCACTGCGTGAGCCCCGGCAGCAATAGCTTTGGTGATATCGCCGGAGTAGCGAATACCCCCGTCGGCGATTACCGGTACTCCAATTCCCTCGAGCCCCTTGACAGCGTGATAGATGGCCGTGATCTGGGGCACGCCGACACCGGAAATGACCCGCGTCGTACAGATGGAGCCTGGACCGATACCCACCTTGACGGCGTCAGCGCCTGCCCGAGCCAGGGCCAGTGCCCCCTCGGCAGTGGCCACATTGCCGGCGACCACGTCAATATCGTAGCAACGCTTCAATTCGCGTACCGTTTCGATGACGTTGGCGGAGTGGCCATGAGCCGAGTCCACGACCAGCACGTCCACGCCTGCGCGGATGAGCGACTCTGCCCGCTCGAATTCCTTTACCCCGACAGCCGCCCCTACACGCAGCCGGCCGCGTGCATCCTTGCAGGCGTTGGGGTAATTGAGCATTTTGTCTATGTCTTTGATGGTAATCAGGCCCTTCAATCTGTATTCTTCGTCCACCAGGAGCAATTTCTCGACCTTATTTTCCGTGAGGATGCGCTCCGCCTCCTGCAAGGTCGTATGCTCCGGGGCAGTGACCAAATTGTCGCGCGTCATCACTTCTTCCAAACGCTTCGAGTTGTCGGTCAAGAAGCGCAAGTCCCGGCGGGTGATGATGCCGCGCAAATAACCGTTGACGGTGATGGGAACGCCGCTGATGTTGTACTGCTCCATGACGCGTCGGGCTGTGCCCACGGTCTCATGAGGCGGCAAAGTAATGGGATCGGTGATGATGCCGTTTTCCGAGCGTTTGACCTTGTCCACTTCGCGTGTTTGCTCCTCGACGGACATGTTCTTGTGGATGATCCCCATGCCGCCTTCCTGAGCCAAGGCGATGGCCAGCTCGCTTTCGGTCACTGTATCCATCGGCGAGGAAACGATGGGGATGTTGATACGGATGTTGCGCGTCAGCCAGGTTCTGACCTCGACATCGCGGGGCAGGACCTCGCTATAGCCAGGTTCTAGCAACACGTCGTCGAAAGTTATGCCCTGATAGGCAATACGCTCATGCATGGGTCGTCTCCCTTGCGCTCCTCGGAAAGGTTTTGGCTACATTATACGGCGGCAGCTTTGCCGCGGATCCGGCGTGAGTGCCCGCCGGAGCGTATCGAGACGACACCTGACCGAAAACGCGGGGGCAAAACCCGAGCCGAGGTGCACGCGAAAGCCAGCTCGGGCAGAAGCTGCCGACGAGCCTTATAATGTAAACTCCTCGCGGCGGTGGATCCGGTGCCGCCTCGGGGAAGTCAGTGGCGGCGTATTGGGAAAGGATCACTATGGCCCCGTGGCAACGTACCCATACGTGCGGAGCATTGCGGCTTGCCGATGCTGGTAGCACCGTGACCTTGTGCGGCTGGGTCCACTCCTGGCGCGACCACGGCGGATTGGTGTTCATTGACTTGCGGGATCGCTACGGCATGACCCAAGTGGTTTTCGATCCGGCACTGAGCCGCGAGGCACACGAAGCGGGACGCGCGCTGCGCAGCGAATGGGTCATCAGCGTCCGTGGCGTCGTGGCCCCCCGTCCCGAAGGCACGCGCAATCCGCGACTGGCCACAGGCGATATCGAGCTGCGTGCGCATGCGCTGACCGTCCTCAACCGCAGCGACACGCCGCCTTTCGATATCGCCGGCAGCGAGCCGATCGGGGAAGAAATCCGGCTCAAATATCGGTACCTGGACCTGCGTCGCGCGTCCATGCAGCACATGCTGCTTTTGCGGCATCGGCTCAACAAGATCGTCCACCGCTATCTGGACGGACTGGGCTTTGTCGAGGTAGAGACGCCCATGTTGGGACGCAGCACCCCGGAAGGCGCGCGGGATTATCTAGTGCCCAGTCGCTTGCACCGGGGCTGTTTTTATGCCTTGCCCCAGTCTCCGCAGCTGTACAAGCAAATTTTGATGGTCGCCGGTCTGGACCGCTATTATCAGATTGCCCGCTGCTTGCGCGACGAGGATTTGCGTGCCAATCGGCAGCCCGAATTCACGCAGCTGGATTTGGAAATGTCTTTCGTCGAAGAGGACGATGTGTTCGCGGTCATCGAAGGTTTGGCCGTGGACATTTTTCGCGAGCTAGCGGGCGTGGAACTGCCCACTCCGTTTCCCCGTCTGACATACGCCGAAGCCCTGCGCCGCTATGGCACGGACAAGCCCGATCTACGCTTCGGGCTGGAAATCGTAGATGTGAGCGAGCTGGCGGCGCAGACGCAGTTTCGCGTTTTTCGCTCGGCCTTGGACCACAAAGGCTGTGTGCGCGGCTTGTGTGCGCCCCAATGCGCCCACCAGTTTTCGCGCAAGGCGCTCGAAGAACTGGAAGCACAGGCCCGCGCATGGGGCGGCCAGGGATTGGCTTGGGTGCGCGTGGAGCCGGAGCGCTGGGTCTCCCCGATCGAAAAACACGTGCCGCCCTCGGTTCAAAGGGAAATCGGCCATCGGCTCGGGGCGACTCCGGGCGATCTGTTGTTTTTCGTCGCCGACAGCGAACAGACCGTGCACGCCGTACTCGGCAATTTGCGACTGCTTTTGGCCGATCGGCTCGGCCTGCGTCGGCCCGGCACTTTCCGTCTGGCCTGGATCGTAGATTTTCCCTTGGTGGTTTGGGACCAAGAGGAAAACCGCTGGGTAGCCAACCACCATCCATTCACCAGTCCGAAAGAAGAAGATTTGGACCGGCTAGAAACCGATCCTGGGAGCGTGCGCGCGCGTGCTTACGACTTGGTCATCAACGGAGACGAGTGTGGCGGGGGCAGCATCCGAATCCACCGGCCGGATATTCAGAAGCGGGTTTTTCAGACGATCGGTATCGACAGCGAACAAGCCGAGAAGCGCTTTGGCTTTTTGCTCGAGGCACTGCGCTTCGGGGCGCCGCCGCACGGGGGGATTGCCTTGGGACTGGATCGCTGGCTGATGATGCTAGCCGGCCGCGACAACATCCGCGATTGCATCGCTTTTCCCAAAACGCAACGCGCCCAGGACCTGATGACCGGTGCACCGGCGCCTGTGGACCCCAAGCAACTCAAGGAGCTGGGGCTCTGGCCTTTGGCGGCCCGGCCCGCTGAATGAGCCGCCCAGCGATCACCCCTAGGCAACAGTTCGGTCCGCGCCGAGTTGCCCGATTAGGCCCGTGCCTACTCGAGCGCAACGGACCGCAGCGACCACCGCTTTAGCCGGTCCCTGGAGCATGCGGCGGTCCATCTACCCATCGTCCGATTGACAGCGGCAAACTCATGGGTCGGGCGGAGTGGGCCATCCCCTGAGGGCCTCTTCGACTTTTTGCTTGGCTTCAGGATAGTCTTTGACCAGATCGCGTAGTGCCTGCAGTCGGCGCCAACCTTGTGCGGCGGGCTCTTTCTGCGCCCGCTGAATGGCCTCGTCCACGGAGCGGGTCACATCTTGCGGATGAAGCCGCAGGCCGTCCTTGGCCAAGTCTACCCACACCTGTTCGGAAGCGACCCCGTCGTAGGCATCTACGATGGTCTGCCACAAGGCGCGTGCCTGGTCCTGCCGACCCAGGTGGAATTCCAGAACGGCCTGCCGGTAAGCCCGCTCGGCAGGGGATTGCGCTGGCAGATGGTCCTGGCTGACGCGACGCCGAGATTGCCAGCTCAGCTTTTTGCGTTGTCCCTCGACGTGCAGCTGCTCGACACGCGCAGCCTGCTCGGGCGCCAAGCGAGCATGGGTCAGTTTGGCGAGGATTCTATCTAGTTCGGCGTAATCGTCGCGCGACAGGGCCACATCGGCTTGCTCCAAGAGTTTGTCCACGGACTCCGGCCACAGGCCCCAAATGATCGCCCCCACGACGAGCATGAGGAGTACCGATAGGGCAGCTGCCTGCAACCAGCGCCGCTGAGCGGTGCTTTCTTCTGCGCCGAACGCATGTACCTCGGCGTCTGCTGCGCCTTGGCGCACATCGTCGCCAAGTTTTTCAGCATGGTCTTCGCGAACCGACGACGAGCCGATCGCAGTGGGCGCAGAAGAAGGGTCGGAAGCTGTCATCCCTGGTGCCAGACTAGCCAGACGTCTTTGTAAGGCCTGCAGATGCCGTACCAGCAACTGGGCGTTCGCCGGCCTGTGTGCCGGGTCTTTTTCCAGGAGCTGACAGACGACATCGTTGATCTCTGTCGGCAGGTCGGGCACGATACGGATCGGCACATCGAAGCGGGCATAGCGGTGTTGATGCACCATGTCGGCTGCCGTACGCCCGCGAAAAGGAAGCCGGCCGGTAATCATTTGGTAGAAGACCACTCCCAGCGCATAGAGATCGCTCCGTGGGCCAGCGGACTGTCCGGCAGCTTGCTCAGGAGACATGTAATCCACACTGCCGACCACAGCCTGGGTGGCAGTCAAGCGCGGCGCCGCGAAAATCCAGGCCACTCCGAAATCGCTCAGCTTGACCGTGCGTCCTTCGGCCAAAAGCACATTCGACGGCTTCAAGTCACGATGGACAATACCATGATCGTGAGCGTGTTTGAGCGCCTGACTCAGCTCGATGGCCACTTGCAGAGCCTGCCACCAGGGCAGCCGTCCTTCTTGCCGCAATAACTCGTCCAGACCAGGCCCATCCACATATTCCATGGCATAGTAATACCAGTGGCCTTGCTGACCGGACTCATAAAGTGCCACAATGTGCGGATGCCGGAGCCGACTGAGTATAGCGATTTCGCGATGAAAGCGAGCCACCAGGCCGGCATCCACAGCCAGTTCTGGAGCCAGGACTTTCACAGCGGCCTGGGACACTCCCTCGCTTGCGGGTTCCCCCTCGAGACGGGCCAGGTACACGCGACCCATCCCGCCTCGACCCAATTCGCGCTCGATGCGCCAGCGGCCCAATCGCTCGCCGATCATGGCTGCCTCCGACACGCGTCGTGCGTTGCGCCGCACACCAAAATGCCTTACGTCTATCTACCGAGTCCCCGGACCAGTAGGCTGCCTTCGGGCCATGTGTCGTACATATCGGATCCAGTGCCCAGCTTGCGTGCGCCTCTCAGGTATAAGATACATTACACACAGGTGGGGACAGGATCCGAACTATGAGGCGAGCACTGTTACTGATTGCCCACGGCAGTCGGCGCCAGGAGGCCAATGCTGATCTCTATTACTTCGCTGACGAAATCCGTCGGCGGGGAGCTTTCGACATCGTCGAATGCAGTTTTTTGGAAATGGCCCAGCCCGACGTGCTCACTGGTGTGTGCGCCTGTTTGCGACAAGGGGCTGGGCAAGTTATCCTCCTTCCCTTTTTCTTGTCGCCGGGCAAGCATGTGTGCGAAGATCTCCAGCGGCTGTGCCAAGACCTGGCGCGGCACCATCCGGAGCGCAGCTTTGTCCTGGCTGCCCCGCTCGGCCGGGATCCTCTCTTGGTGGACGTGATCCTGCGGCGCGCATCGGAAGCTGCCCAACGTCTCTCTTCTTCCGAGCCCCTATCGGCAGACGCCTGCCCAGCGGCATTTCCCGGCACACAGGCCGGTGCAGGGGACTGACCATGTGGCACTGGATCGAGCGTATCGAAGCTTATTTCCAAGCTATGTCCTGGGCTCAACGCTTGCTCTGGACCAGTTGTGTTTTTCTGGCATCCTTTTTCGGCTCGATCGCTTTGGTAGCGTTCGTAGTTGTCCAATTGCCAAGCGATTATTTCAGTCAAGACAATCATCCGCCTGCCTTTGCCTGGGCACAAAAATACCCGTACCTGCGCTGGCCGGCGCTCATCGTCAAAAACATCGTGGGTTTTCTGCTGATTGTCACGGGCATAATCCTTTCGCTGCCCGGGGTGCCTGGCCAGGGTATCTTGACTATTTTGGTCGGCGTGATGCTCGTCAATTTTCCAGGTAAACGCTGGCTGGAGCGCAAAATCGTTGCCAGACCGGCTGTTCTGAAACTGATCAACAAGTTGCGGGCTCGGTACAACCGGCCGCCTATGATCGCACCGGCTGACTGTCCCGGTCCGGCATCCGATCTCGAAGACTTCAAGTAAGACGACTTGTCCGGAACACGCTGACCCCAGTCGAAAAAGACAACTCACTGACGATCGGCGTCCGACCGGGCCAGGCACTGAGCCGACGGTGACTGGTCGCCAGCTAGTCTTGTGGCACTTCCGCCATAGGCTCCAAAGGCGTCAGGACAGGCGTAGGAGCGGCGGGCGTCAATTGGAGTAGTTTTACACCGGCGGACACGCCAGCTGCCAGGACGAACAAAAGAAACGCAAGGGGGAGTAGACCGCGCCGAAAGGATGTACTGGCCCCGGCAGTGGTCCTTGCCGTGGGCAGCACAGGTGGCGTCCAGCGCGGGGGCAGCTCTTCGCGGAAGTAACGCGTCAGAATCTCGTCGGCTAAAGCCGCGCCCTCGCCGTTTCGTTTATCCCGATGGTCAAAGCTACAAGAATTATCCGGTTGCATGGCTCGACTCCTCCCCATGCAGCAAATGGATGAGTTTCTGACCTAGCTTCTGGCGGGCACGCATCAAGCGCATGTGGACTGCCGCTACACTGATCTCCAACACCTGGGCGATCGCCGGCGCTGTGTATCCCAAAGCATAGCGCAAGGTCAGGATTTCCCGATCCGTATCGGGCAGACTTTTCAACTCGCGCCGGACCAAAGCACGGACTTCGCCTGCCAGCACCTGCTCCGGAGGAGCGGGCCACCGACTGCCCACGTCGGCCAGGACTTCTGGAGGCAAAGTACCATTGCGTTGGAAGCTACTGCGCATGCGGTCGCTGGCCAAGCGCCGGGCTACGGTCCGCAGCCATGCTAACACATCGCGAACTTTTTCGTCCCGACACCAAGCCTGCCATAGCCGAAGGTATGCTTCTTGGGCGATATCGAGCGCAGCATGTCGGTCCAGTGTCCGGGCGTAAGCGATGGCCCAGACGTCACGGCAGTGTGCCGCATAAACTTCTTCGAAGCGTGCGATCAGTTCCTGTCGAGGCTGATGGCCCATGTTCCATACCGCCATCCGGCGCCCACGCATACTGGGCCGAGCGGTGACTCGCCGACCCGTGATCTATTGCTTGCCGCTGTGGCTCGCCCGACGGGCAGGCAAGAGTATCTCCCAGTATCTTAGACGATCTAGCGCGCTGTTTTTAACACGCCGGCATCGCCGCGTCCGGCTTGTGCAAGCAGGCCCTAGACACTGCCTGCCGCGCAATGCAGTAGGCTCATCTGCGACCGACTTCACGCTGCGACCGCGCCTTTTCTAAAACAATTCAGCGGACTTTATTCTGGCTAACTCCAGAGTAGTAGCGCCCGCTATCTGCGGCACATCGGCTAAGTAGGTTTGGGCCTATCACAATCCGCAAGGCATGTCACAAGATATCTTGCAGTCCACGCTGACACTAGCGTCCTGGAGGGCACCAACATAAAATATTATGCTGGGGGCAGATAGAACGCCGGGCGAACCCCTGTCGGCGCTTGCAAGTACCGTGCGGAGAGCGAACCATCGGTACCCTGTTTTCCGAAAAAGAACAAAGCGAGCTGCGCAAAGGTCAGCCCCTGGCGATCCGCATGCGGCCGCGGACGCTGGATGAATTCGTCGGCCAAAGTCACTTTGTTGGCCCAGGAAAACTGCTGCGCCGCATGCTGGAAGCCGATCGGCTTACCTCGCTGGTATTCTACGGGCCGCCTGGGACGGGTAAAACGGCACTGGCGCACGTCATTGCCCACCAAACCCGCTGCCGCTTCCGTGAACTCAACGCCGCTGCCTCCGGTCTCAAGGAATTGCGCGAGGAGTTGCGACATGCGCGCCACCACCTGGAAGCTACAGGCCGGCGTACCATACTGTTCGTGGACGAACTGCATCATTTCAACCGCAATCAGCAAGACGTCTTGTTGCCCGATGTCGAAGAAGGCATAGTCATTCTGATAGGCGCCACAACGCAGAATCCGTTTTTCGCGCTCAATGCTCCGTTGGTCAGCCGCAGTACTATCTTCGTTTTCCAGCCGCTGAGCGTAGACGAGATAAAGGCAATATTGACACGAGCCCTTGCTGACCGTGAGCGCGGACTAGGCGCTATCCCTATCGAAGTTTCTCCGGAGGCGCTGGACTTCCTGGCGCAGGCAAGCGATGGCGACGCCCGTCGCGCTTTGACCGCTCTCGAAATAGCAGTACTTTCCACCAGCGAACGACCGGTACGTCTCAGCCTGGCCTTAGCCCAAGACTCGGTCCAGAAGAAAGCCGTGCGGTACGACCCCGGCGGCGATTATCACTACGACGTCACCAGCGCATTCATCAAAAGCATGCGCGGCAGCGATCCTGACGCCGCGCTGTACTGGCTGGCTCGCATGCTCGAAGCAGGGGAAGATCCCCGTTTTATTGCCCGGCGTATCCTCATTTGTGCCTCTGAAGACGTAGGCAACGCCGATCCTCAGGCGTTGCTGATAGCTTCTGCCGCCAGTCAGGCAGTGGAATACCTCGGGCTGCCAGAGTGCCAGCTAGCCTTGGCACAAGCAGCGGTTTACTTGGCCTGTGCCCCTAAGTCGAACGCCGTCTACAAAGGCATCCAGTCGGCTCGTAAGGATGTTCAAGAAGGACGAACGCTAGAAGTACCGGCGGCGTTGCGAGATACCCATTATGCCGGCGCCAAACAACTTGGGCACGGCCAGGGTTACTTGTACAGCCATGACAGCCCCACGGGATACATCCCCCAGGACTTCTTACCAGAGAAGCGTGAATATTACTTTCCGGTGGACCGAGGTTTCGAAGCCAAAATCAACGAATGGCTAACGCAACTCAGAGGCGAAGCGAACAAACAAGCCCCTGAATCAGTTTCCCGAAGCGATTCGGTACCGGACGCCGAATCGAGCCATGCCACAAAGCCTTGACCTCTGATGCGCTTGTCGAGGCTATCGCTGGCCAGCGAGCACAATAGCACTCGGGGTCATCAGGGGAGGTAGCCACAAGTCCACTTAACTTGTGCATTCTGTAAACGTCATTCATATTATTCAAAGTGTGCAACCACATCATTTTAACTGGACACTGCAATTACTGTTCCACAAAAGACTTAAAGATGATATGGCTGTGCAAGTGCCTATATGCGACAGGCGGGCCCTGACGCTTTAGGAACCTGGAGATTTACCGCCAAATGCCAAGCATAAACCGGGGCTTGGATAGAATCCCGGCGGGAGGACTCAGCACAGATGTTTCAGTTGATCTTTTAGTGCCTTACGGTGAGTAAAATCTCCAGAGGCGTTAAAAGCTGACGATCTCCGGCAAGGTATCGCGTCACTGGGCGTTACGTCAAAGGAGACACGCCGATATGCTCTGAGAGACAGCCGCGGTTATCGCCGCTGGTGCAAGGGAAACGAGTCTTTCGGAGCTTATGGTTGTAGGAGAAAATCCTTTTGCTCCCGGCAAGGAATTTGTTATCATACCGCAACATGGGTTGTCGTGCCAAAGTGTGACGGTCAGAATAGAATGGCTGAGGTGTCATCGAGGGCTACCGGTCGAAAGCCCTACCGAGATCCTGACCGGCGTGAGTGGGGCAAAGGAAACAAGAGCAAATGAAAAGGCTTCTTGTACTCTTCATTGTTGTGGGACTGAGCCTCGTGGGCGTGAGCTACTGGCTGACGCGTACGACGCACGCCTCGTCCGTGCAGTACAAGCTCGAGGTCGTAGACGTCGGTCCGGTAGTCGGCAAGGTGAATGCTTCCGGCCGGCTAGTGCCCAAAGAAGTGGTAGCGGTTATGGCTGAGTCGCCCGGAGCCCGGGTCGTTTCCATTGCGCCCCAGGCCGAGGTCGGCCAAAGAGTTAAAGCAGGAGAAGTATTGGTCCGTCTGGACGATCGGGCCGCCAGATTGAAATGGGACCAGGCGCAAGAGCAGAAACAGGCTGCACAAATGTTGATCGCGCAGGCCAAGTTACAGATTGACAAGGCCTATGCCGGCTTGCATTTGGCCCAAAGTCGCCTGCAATTTGCCACTAAGGCCTTGGAAGTAGCCTCGAAAGTTGGCCAAGTCAGCCGGGAGGCTCGGGAGAAAGAGGAGCTAGCCGAAAAAGCCGTCGCCGAAGCGCGGGCTGGTTTAGAGCTGGCACAAGTTCAAGTACAAGAGGCTCAACTGGCCTACGAGGCTGCGCAAGCCAAGGTCCGGGAAGCCGATCTGGCCGTGCGGGCAGCAGAGTTGGCTCTGGAAACATGTTCCATTCGCGCGCCCGTGTCGGGAATTATCCTTGAGCGCAAAGTGCAATCCGGTCAACTGGTTTCATACCAGTCGCCGGCAGCATTGTTCCTTATCGCGCCCGACAACACGCCTTTGGAAGTCCAGGCCCAAGTCGGGGAATCGGATGTCGTACGGCTTCAAGAAGGGTTGCCGGCCGAAGTAACCGTGGATGCGTACGCCGATATGGATCTCAAGTTTCGGGGCAAGGTAGTCAAGATCAGCGAGATGCCGGTCACGACATTGACCCGGCTGCCCATGGGCCTGGACGCTGGGGCTTTGTCCATGTCGGGGCCGCTGGTCTATGGAGTTACGGTGCAGCTGACGTCCAACTCTGGCAAAGCCAATGAGTTTCGCCTGAGACCAGGCATGACCGTGAGCCTGGCCATAGTCCTCCAGGAGGTCAGCCAGGCTATGCGTGTGCCCAATGTGGCTTTCGGTTTCGAGCCCGACCAAATGAGCGAGGAGGAAAGAGCTGCCCTGGCAAAATTCAGCAGCAAGAACAACAAAGCTCTATGGGTTTGGCAAGGAGCGGACAGGCTGCAGCTGGTCATTGTGGAGACCGGTTTGAGCGATGGCCAAAAAACCCAGGTGGTCCGCGTCCTTTACCCCCATGACCAGGCGCTGCGTCCCGGCATGGAAATAGTAACAGAGATAATCAGCGAACATCGCAAAGGACTTTTCGAGTCCAAGCTGCCGATTCGTTTCTAATGGCGCGTAGACCGACGCCGACACATGCCGCGGCTGCCGGGCGAGCGGGCAGCCCCAAGGGCTTGCAACAGTGATGCAGCGGTGGCACAAACGCCATGTGCCGACCAGGGTGGGTACCTATGAGCGATAGTAGCTACAGTGACGTGAGCAACGCAGCGTCCAGAGCTGTACAACCGCAAACTGTGCGGCCGGTGATCCAGTTAGTGCAGGTGACCAAAATATACAACTCCGGCACCGTTCAGGTCCAGGCTCTGAGGGGAATTGATCTCGAAGTTTTTCCCGGGGAATTCGTAGCCATCATGGGAGCCAGTGGCTCAGGCAAGTCCACCCTCATGAACATTATCGGCTGCCTAGACCGTCCCACGACGGGGCAATACTTCTTGCAAGGCAAGGAGATCAGTCAGTTTACGCGGGACGAATTGGCTTCGATCCGCAACAAATCCATCGGTTTTGTCTTCCAGAATTTCAACCTCCTCAAGCGCTACACTGCCCTGGAAAACGTCGAGCTACCTCTGCTTTACAGCGGCGTGCCCAAACGCGAACGTCGCCAGCGTGCCGAAGAGATGCTGGGAAAGGTAGGCCTGCAGGATCGGATGCATCATTTACCCAATCAGCTTTCGGGCGGCCAGCAACAGCGCGTCGCCATTGCCCGCGCGCTCGTCAACAATCCCAAGATCTTGCTCGCCGACGAGCCTACGGGGAACCTCGACTCCAAAAGCAGCGAGCAGATCATGGAGCTTCTCGAGCAACTCAACGAACGTGGGCAAACGATCATCCTGGTAACTCACGAGGCCTCGGTCGCCCGGTGCGCCCGAAGAAAGGTGCACATCAAGGACGGCCGGATCGCGCCGACTTCGAGCTATCTCGATGCCGATGCCGAATACCCTCATGGAGAAGCCGAATCGAAGGAAGACAACGGCATCTACACGCCCTTGGATGTAATCGCCTGCGCCCGGCATTGATGCGGTGAAAGGCTATGAGCTTTCTGGCGGCTATTCGCGTGGCCCTGGATGCGCTGGCAGTCAACAAAGGCCGGTCCCTGCTGACCAGCTTGGGAATCGTCATCGGCATCATGGCCGTCATCTCCATGGTTGCCGCCGGCAGCGGCGTGCGCGAAAGGCTCGACGAACGTCTGGAAAGTGTCGGTAAAAACCTGATCCTGATTCGTCCAGGCGGGGGCAAGGCACTTTCCGGCGTGCCCACGCAATTTGCTCCGCTGACCAGCGAAGATGCCCAGGCCTTGCGCGACGATCCGCAGCTCAGGCGCTGGCTGGTGGGCGTCGCCGAGTCGCAGTATTACCCCACCATCGTCAGCAGTCATATCACCAGCCACCGCGTGAACATCACCGGCGGTCAGCCGATCATTTTCACGATTCGCAACTGGAAATTGGCTGCCGGCCGCTTCTACAACGATGCCGATGTGCAACGCGCCGCGCCTGTATGCCTCATCGGCCAGACGGTTCGCGAAAAGCTTTTTCCTCACTATCCCAACCCTGTGGGCGAACGCATCCGCGCCGGTCCGACGTACTTGCAGATCATCGGCGTTTTGCAGCCCAAGGGGCATACCCCGACCGGCGACGACCAGGACAATCAGATTTTTGTCCCCATCACCACCCTGCAGGAAAAACTGGCTTATGAAAAGCGCATCGCTCTGCTGGTCAGTGCCGCGCGCGACCCGTCTTGGATCGGCCGGGCTACCGAACGCATCCGTAAAATCCTGCGCGAGCGTCATCGCATCCAACCGGGCACCGACGATGACTTCGAAGTGACCAGCGTTCAAGAACTGGCCAATCTCGGCGACACCATGACCCGTTATCTCAACATCCTCATCGTCGTGATCGCCTCCATCAGTTTGCTCGTCGGCGGCATCGGCATCATGAACATCATGCTCGTTTCCGTTACCGAACGGACGCGCGAGATCGGTATCCGTATGGCTGTGGGTGCCACCGCCCGCGATATCCGCAATCAATTCCTCATCGAGGCAGTAGCACTAGCTCTCTCGGGGGGATTGGTCGGCGTCATCAGCGGCATTGTCGCGGCTATCCTGCTGGGGTACTTCCTGAATTGGCCTATCCTCGTTTCGCTGTTTACTATCGTGGTGGCCTTTGCGGTTTCGGCGGGGGTGGGCATCTTTTTCGGTTATTACCCAGCGGTCAAAGCCGCCCGGCTCGATCCTATCGAAGCCTTGCGTTACGAGTGACCCGCTTTCCGCGCCCGATCGGGTTCCGCACACAAACGGAAGGCCACGGCGCGTAGCGCGTCATGGTAGACTAGGTCGCAATGCTCAGCGCTGCCAAGGCACCTATGGCGGCA
>PSKW01000005.1:207506-235230 GCA_040289265.1 Gemmataceae bacterium | reverse complement strand
TGTATCCGCAATTTTTAGCGACGTCGCCGAAGACACAGCGGTGGCGCCAACAGTTCGCTGGCCATCAAGAGCGCCTGCAGTCCGGAGCGGTTGGTCAAAAGGGCACGCAGGCGATTGCGTTGTTCTTGGAGTTCCGGTGCCCAGTCACGTGACTTCTCGTACGCCGACATGTCCGGTTGCGCAACTAGCCCTTCTATAGGCTTGGAAACACGCTGCGACACCGGTTCTGCCACAGGAAGCGACGGAGCGTATCTGCCCTCGACGAACGACTCCCGCGTTTGCAAGCGGCGCATGGGAGCAGTGCCGACCACGACTTCCGCTGGCACCGCCTGGCGAGGCACTTCCACGGTTCTGGGCGAAGGTGCCGTCGCTACAGGCTCTGCCACCGGGATAGCCACCGGCTCGCCCATCGCAGCTTCTTTGCCTGCTCGGGGCGCTTCGGCACGTCTGCGCCGACGCTCGATTTCCCGCAGGAAGCGGTCAATATCGTCGGCAGCCTCCCTGCGGTCGCGCTCCGGTTTGGGAGCACCTTTGCGTTCCACGGGGCGCGCGCGGCCCGCCACCTGATTGATGACCCAAATGACGATCAGGATAATCGGTATCAGCCAGCCAAAGTCTTTCATAATGGGCTCCTTTCGCCCGTGCCTAGGTCCCGTATCGAAGGCTACGCAATAGGCAGCGCACGCTGTTTTTCGGACCTGCAAACGCCACTGGGTTGTGCTTCAGTCCTGCCCGCTTCTTCGATCGTCGGCGTACACGGCCCGAGGACTACCGATTGCGTGCCGTGTACCGTCAGGCCACGAATCGCGAACAGCCGGTGTGGCCTTTGGCTGGGACTTTTGTGCTCCGCTACGAAGTCGCAGGGCCGGCAGGCGGACCGGCAGGCCCTTGCGGGCCTCTTCCCAGACCGGCAATAGCCGAACGCATTTCCGTATCGGACTGCAGATTCCTCAAGTAGTAATAATCCATCACACCGAGACGGCCTTCGCGAAACGCTTGGGCGATAGCCAGCGGAATTTCTGCCTCGGCCAAGACGAGCTTGGCGCGGTTTTCTTCCACCAGTGCCCGCATTTCCTGTTCCCGAGCCACGGCGGCAGCGCGGCGCTCTTCGGCCTTGGCACGAGCGACTTTTAGCTCGGCTTCGGCCTGGTCTGCCTGCAATTTGGCGCCGATATTTTCTCCCACTTCGACATCGGCGATATCTATGGAAACGATGTGGAAAGCGGTACCGGCGTCAAGACCTTTGTTGAGCACCTGCTTGGAGATGATGCTAGGGTTAGCCAACACCTGTCTGTGGTCGTCGGCCGAGCCGATGGCCGAGACGATGCCCTCGCCGACGCGGGCGATGACGGTTTCTTCCGTGGCACCGCCGACCAGTCGTTCCAACTTGGTCTGCACAGTCACGCGCGCTTTGACTTTGAGCTGGATACCGTTGCGCGCCACGGCGTCCAGCGTGCGCGCTCCTTTAGTGGGATCGGGGCAATCAATGACTTTCGGGTTGACGGTCGTGCGTACCGCCTCCAATACATCGCGGCCAGCCAAATCTATAGCGGCAGCCGTCTTCCAGGGCAGGTCAATGCCCGCTTTGTATGCAGCGATGACCGCGGCGGCTGTCTTGGGCACATTGCCGCGAGCCAGGTAATGCGCCTCCAGATCGCGTGTCTCTACCCGTATACCGGCCTGCACCAGAGCTATTTTCTGCTGGACGATCATCTGGTAATTGACCTTGCGGAAGGTCATGCCGATCATTTCCAGATAGCCGACGTTGGCGCCGGTCAGTCTGGCCTGCAACCACAGGTTGAAATAGCGGATGATCACCAGCAAAAAGATCAGGAGCACCACCAGGGCAAAACCACCGCCGACAAACCACCAGATGCGGGGGTCCACGTTTTGCTGGGCAAAGAGCAGCGCTCGGTCCATGGTCAACCCTCCTCAGAAGAAGCATGCGCGTGTTCGCACGGCCTACAACCGCAAGAGCCAATCACCGTGGCGACGGGCGCTGACATCGTCCTCCCTGCCGTTGTTGTGCCCATATGCCATTTTGCGCCCTGACTGTTCTTTTCACGACCTTGGCGCCGAAAAGCGGCCCGTGCCATCAGGCCGAACGCCAGGGAACGATCCGACCACTCGGACTCTTCCACGATCTCGACAACCACGGTCAGCCTGGCCGGTCAAAGTCTCCTTTTTCAGGTAGTTCGCTTCAGGACAGGAGATCTTCCGGAAGCTGGCTGATTTCTTTGTCGTCCAGAGGACGCACGGTAATTTGGCCGACGCGAACGTCCACGATGCGTACCAGTTGGCCCGAATCTATGAACATACCCTCGGCCTGCGCTTCCAGACGTTGCCCATGGAGAGTAATCACGCCACACGGG
This sequence comes from Gemmataceae bacterium, assembly GCA_040289265.1. GTDB lineage: Bacteria > Planctomycetota > Planctomycetia > Gemmatales > HRBIN36 > PSKW01. The sequence goes on along the minus strand of PSKW01000005.1, from coordinate 232,858 downwards.
CGCAGCGGAGTGACCGTCTTGGCGATCTGCCCGCGCAGGTGTTCACGACCAGCCAGCTCGGGCATCTGAGCGATTGTGCTCCCAGGCCCAGGTTCCTCGAGGAAGAATTTTTTGCCGAAAGGCGTCTTCGGCCAATAATGAAAAGCCGTGATTACTACGATCGGTATCAAAACGAAAATGCCGATCAACGTGACGATCCCGGTCACGGTCCCGCCCCCTTCCGATTCGGGGGCATAAAAGATCATGGTGATCCCCGACACCAAAGCCACGACCGACAGCACGAACAAGAGCCCACCCGAGGGAATGAATACCTCTGCCACCAGTAACAGTAAGCCCAAGATAATCAGCAAGTACGCCCAGAGCAACATACCGTGCGTTCACTCCCGGTCCATGGATACGTCCGGCAACGACCACTACCTCCTGTAAGGATCATACTGCCTTGACAACGATACGCAACCCGTCAATTTCGACGACCTGAACGCGTGTACCAGGCTCGACGAAGTCGCCCTCGGCGACTACGTCGAGGAAATCGTTGCCAAAGCGGGCTTTGCCTGCAGGGCGCAATTCCGTGACGGCCACCCCCACCGCTCCCAGCAAGTCTGCTCGCGGTCCGTAGCTGGACAGCACTGCCTCGCCGGGCTGTTCTTCTTCAGGAGGCGGCAAAAGCAGCTTACTGGCATAAGGCACGCTCGGCAAATAACGCGCCACCAGATAGGCCAGGACCAAAGCTACCACCATCGCCGCGGCAAAGAGGGCTATGTTTTTGCCCATGTCCGAATACTCTTCGGGTGTTTGCGGCCACCGCTGCACGACCAAAAGCGACAAGGCAGTCAGCATCAAAGCCACACCGCCCAGACCCGCCACGCCGAAACCTGGCAACACGAACAATTCCAGACCCAACAAAGCCAAACCGAGCAAAAACAGCAGTACGGCCAGGGCATTGACCTCGCCGCTGAGCCATGAATAAGACCAGAACAGGAGCACAAAACAGACTGCGGAAACAATACCCGGCACGCCGACGCCCGGGATTTTGATCTCCAGGATGAGCGTGGTGAAAGCCAGGATGACCAAAAAGGCGGTAGTGGCTGGCATGGTCAGAAACTCGACCAAGCGATCTATCCAATCGTAGCCCACGACCAAGAGATCAGTCGGGGCGACACCGTACAGTTCGGCCAGGCCCTCGCGCTTGTCTACCAGATAGCGAGCCAGGCCCCAGTCCACTGCCTCTTTGCCGGTGATGCGCAACAGCTTACCTGGCTCTTTGATGCGGGCTAGCTCGCGATAACGGGCACGGTTTTTTTCCACTTCGTCCAGAGGAACGATCTTCTTGGGGTTCGCCAGGGGACGCGGGGCAGCGTGCTGCTTGCCGTCGCCATCCGCGTGCGGTAACTCTTCGACGCGCACCAAACCCATGTCCGGATCCAGCAGCGCGCGGACGACAGCGGTCGGATAACCTTGCTCCTGGGCCAAGGCGACGAAGCGCTCGCGGATGCCGTCCAGATCCGGATTGATTTCGTCTTGCTTACGGTTGCCCCGGCGGTAGACCAGTCCACTGCAATCGCCGAAGTCGGTGCGAGACGCGACCACCATTTCTTGGCAGCCCAAGGCGATCATCACTCCCGCATTGGCGACGCGATTGGGAATGTAGGCCACGATGGCCACGCGCCGATTGGGATAAGCGGGATCCTGACCACGGCCGAGGTCTATCAAATAGCGGGCGAACACTTCGGCTTCGTCTACGTCCCCCTCGGAGCTTTCTATCTGCAGGAAAATGAGGTTGCGATTCCTGCTCAGGGCCTTGGCGATATGGCGCCGCCAAGATTCCACTTCCCTGCGCGTGATCTTGCCGCGTATCTCGACGAGAGCCGGACGCAGAGGCTCGTCACCCCAGGTAGCCTCATAAAGCCGAATGCCGAACAGCTCGGCCAAGCGACCCAAGCCGTCGAGGACGCCGTTCGCCAGGCCGGAGTCCACGGCTTCGGCAGCCGTAAAGCGCCCTGCTTCTCCGGCAGCCTTGACCAGTTGTGGCTTGAGATGTTGATCCTCCGGACGTAAATCCTTTTGCAGTGCGTAACGTTTCCCCTGGGTAGTATCCAGACGAAACAGCGGCTGTGAAGGCAAAAGCATCTTGAGGACCAGCGCCACCGGCCGCCCGAAGAGATCCGCTTGCTGCCGGTACCTTTCCAGAGTAGCCTGATCGGGTTCTGGTTCTCCCGGCGGTAGCACCTCGCCCAGTACGGCTTGCTCGTGCATATAAATGTATTGGCAAGCGAGGATCGGCAATACCAAGTGACTGCGCACATGTCCGCGCACATACGCGATGGTGGCGGCACGTCCCTGAATCTTTTTGATCGCCTCGGCCAGATCCAGGCAGGCACCCAGATCCTGTTGCGGCTCGCTTCGGTCGAATACATATACCAAGACCCTGACCTGACGCTTTTCGATGGCCCAGTTGGTTTGCGTTTCGATGCGACGCGTCGCTTCCGTAGTAACCCTGCTGGGGATGTAAATCTGTGCGCCCCAGTCTACCCCTTCGGCAAAAAGCACGCTGGGCGGAATCCAGACAAGACAAGCTACCAGTAGGCCTGGCACAGCCAATGGACAGGCAGCACGAGCCGCATCGTCCCTGTGCTGGCAGCTACTCCCTGGCCGCAAATGCGCGTTAGCTGGTTGACGTCCAGCTGGCATTGCTGGAGGCCGTTGTCCCTGGCCGTCCACTTGCACAAGCCGCCTGCTCATATGCGGTAACTCCGTCCCTTGCCCCCTTTTGCTCATTATAAAGCTTTGTTACAATCCGGTCAAAAACAGCTCCGGCGACATGGTTCGCCGCCATCTCACAGACCCTGCTGCATTGCGGCGACCCGTGCTCGTCAGGACAAGCCTATGCACCATCTTTTGTGGCTGCCTCCTAAGGTAATTCGCTAGCGTGCTGGCACCCTTTTGACCCTGGTGTCGTTCTGCATTCGTAATATGTTCCTACCGCCGTCACTCTGGAGGCTGCCGAAAAGAGCCGTCCCACGCGCCCGACCCAGACAGTGAGTTTTCCCCTTGACTGACTGTCACCGCCTGGCCACAATGATAAATTGATGGCGTGAAGCGATAAAGGGCAAGACACGAGGCACCGTTTTTGAGCAAGATCGGCTTCCAGACGGTCTGGAGCGATGGGTTCTGTTTGACAGGAGGCGATCAAAAATGCGACTCACCCTTGCGATCATGGCCATGTTGGTATGCGCGGCACTGGCCCCTGTTTATGCCGGTGGCATAACCGGGCAGTATGTCGAGGCCCGCACCTGTGACGTTTGGACTGGGGCTTGCTTTGCCAATGCCGAGATGAATCTAGCCGGCAAACACGCCGTCTTGGCCTGGAAAATCGAACATGGCAAAGGCCTCGACGGTCTGTGTGTCGTCGCGGTCGTGGAAGCAACCGATACGCTCGGTTTGCAACAAACCGGACTTGGAAAAGCGGTGATTCTGGTAGACAAGCGCGCCAGCGCATCGCAAAAGGAGCAACTGGTGGCGTTGGCCAAAAAGCTCGCCGGCGATTTGGCGGGCCGCATCTTGGCCGTGGAGAGCACCGATATCCATTTCGAAGTCGGCCTGTGTGAAACAGGTGGATGCGCACGTGTGGACGCAGGCGTCGCTCGTATCGAGACAGGGTGTCTGGGTGACCAGCACCGTGTATGCGGCCACGAGGACAACTTTTATCCACCTTTGTCCCAAGGCGTCGAGTCCGTGCGTGCCGCTTTGGTGAAGGAACATACCTTCCAAGGCAAGGCCTTCAACAAAACCTGGAAAGATACACAGCGCCGTGGCGCTTATCTGGGTACTTTCGCTGTGAGCGACTAGGCGCTTCGTTCGACCAAGACTCAGCTAGCGCCAGGCGGATCCAGCTCGTCGGTTGGCGCAAGCAGGCACGGCATCGGTGCGGCTGCCGAGTGCAACAACAAACTGATCCTTAGTCATGCCAAAAAATCAGCCCACGGCTACCGCAAGGGAGCTGTGGGCTTCTTTTTTCGCACCGGTCTTTAGGTCACGCCGTGAAAAAGCGCGGGGCTTAGCTCGCTTGCCACGATAGCAAACCATGTAAGCAAACTTGTAGTACCCCGGCCCGCGAGACGCCCGATAAGAGTCCGAACCGAGGGATAGGAATACCGGTCTTTGGGTCGTATAATACTGGCAAAAGGACAAAGAATCGAAGGCTAAACGCTTTGGAGGGAGACGCCTGCTATGATTCGCCTGCACCTGACTTTAGCGATAACACTTTGTGGCGCCCTTTGCCATCCGCTGCCGGCGTGGTGTCAGGACAAATACCTGCTCAAAATCGTACAACAGGCACCTCCGATGGAGATCAATGAGTCCATTCGGGCACTGCTGGATGGTCACGCTTACCAAATCCTGGACGGCAACGGTAACGTGCGCTGCGAGATTTGGTTCCGCAAGGTAGTACCGGTGCAGGCGACGCCGGAACAAGTCCAAAATGGCCTGACCTATCAGGAAATACCCCAGACCACGCTTTTAGGAGCTGTGCGCTATGCCCAGGTGGGACGCGATTATCGCGGGCAAAAGATCAAACCCGGCGTCTATACGCTGCGATTTGCCTTGCAGCCTCAGGACGGCGACCACATGGGAACCGCGCCCAATCCTGAGTTTTGTCTGCTGGTGGCCGCCGACAAGGATGTCGGTCCCGAGTTGCTGGATGTCAAAAAGCTGCACGAGCTGAGCGCCAGCTCTATGGGTGGCAATCATCCCGGCGTGTTGCTCCTCATGTGCGACAGCAAGCCCCAAGCTCAGCCGCATCTGGCCGAGAAACAAGACGAACATTGGGTGCTGGAAATCCAGCTCAAAGCGGATGCCCATGGCAAAGGGGCCGTCCTGGGGATCGGCTTGACTGTAGTAGGCAAATCGTCTGCCGCTTGACACCCCGCGGAGACATTGCCTCAGCGCCAATCCATGCCTTTCCCTCGTTGCACGCTAGGCTGCTAGCCCCACGCAGCTCAGACCTGCTACGAAGCCGCCCTGAGTCAGTCTGGCTCGCTTTCGCCTAGCTGGCTTGGCGGATTCGATGCACCGCTTCCAGCGCCGCCGTCCGCGTTAGCGCAGCGCCACGGGCCGCAAACAAAAACCAGCTACAGTGCCTTTGATTTTGTTGACCAGGCAAATGTAGCAGAACTCATAGACCTTGTCGCGCGCCAGGTCTTCGAGATAGTGGAATTCGCCGATGTGCACCCCCTGGTCAATCAACAGGTATTTGTGGACGGGGATGAAGCGCTGCGGCTCGACCAGCGAAGGGGCGTGCTCCAAGCCGCTGGTGTCGGAGCCTATGAGGATAGCTCCCTTTTGCTCGACCAGCCAGCGGGCTGCCGGCAAATCAATGCCGGCGGAGTCATGTTCGCGAATCTTATCATGCTGGGCACCGTCTTCGCCCCAGTAACGCAAGGTGCCTGTGCGGATGAGCACGGTGTCGCCGGGGCGCAACTCCACGCCTTGCTTTTCCAGGGCACCGCGCAAGTCTTCCACAGTGATGCGATAGTGAGCAGGCAATGCCTCGACATTGCGAAAACCGGCGACGTCTATGAGCACACCGCGCGTGATGATGGGCGGAATACTGACTGCGTCGCAGCGCCGAATACCGAAATCGCCCCCATATTGCTTTTCGGTAAAACCGTTGTACCAGTGGTTGTCGTCGCCGGCGGTGACATGGCCCAAGCCATCGATCTGGGTAGCCACATTGTCGTTGATGAACAGAGCACAACTGTGCCAGCTCATGCGGTCGGGATTGATCGTCGGACTCGCTACGGGAGCGAAGTCGCCCTGCCTTTTGACCCCCTCGGGACTGCGAAAAGTCATGATTTCGCCTGGGCTATGGCCGGGCCATTTGTACGAGTTGCGGCTGTAGGTGACGCCCAGATCGTACACTTTGCCCTGGCGCACCAGCTGCAAAGCGGCACGAATGGATTCCGACGTCATGGCGTTGAGCGCACCCACTTCATCGTCCGCGCCCCAGATCCAGCCCCACCCTTTACCGCGAACCCATCCCTTGATGGCGACGGTCTGCTCGCCGGCCTGAGGTGCGCCAGACGCCTCAGGTTCTGCGTCCGCACTGGTCCGTCGCTCGGACGATGCTCGTGTAGATCCCGACACCAACGGTACTTGCCCCGCAATCCAGCCGACGACGGCGCCGATCAACACACCTCCCAATACCCAGGACTTCTTCGTATCGTGGTGCACCATGGCTCGTCATCTCCTTTCGTTGCACAACCACGGCCGCGGCCCGCCTGCCAGGCTGACGCTTGTACGCACGCCTCTGTCGCACGCGCTCGCGACCTATAAAAGTACTGTGCGGCATGTGCCTGAGCTTATCCGGCTGGCCGGCGAAATCAATCGGCTAGATCAGCAGAGCCGTCGTACCAAAGAGCACGCTCAGTACACTGCATGTTGCGGCTATGCGACCGGCCCAGTTCTGCAAAGCATTGCGTGCTTATCGTCAGCCGAATTGTCGAAGACTCGTCCTGGTGCATGGTTTCATCTAAATTCGTTGCTTTGCGTAGCCTTTTATGGTTTCGACCTGTGGTGTCCAATCGCCAGACGGTATTGCATTGCGTATCCTTTCGGGGCTGCCGACTTGCATGGGCGCTTTCTCGCTTGGCTCTCACCAGATGACTAGGCGGACTACGGCTATGCTATCTCGGCGACAGCCAGTATTTATGGCCAGGGGTATCGCTGCAGGCGTATGGAACCTGGCCATCTCCATCGCTATCGCTCGCCCAGGGAGTCGAGCCTAGATACTCACCGGTTTCGTGTTCCCGGCGGAGGAAAGCGCTTGGCCGCGTCGTCCAGCACCAGTACCCAGTCCAATTGCTCTCCCCTCTCCGGAGGGATGAATTCTCGCTCGCCGCGATTGGGAAACTCGCCGACGGCGGTTGCTTGTCCGGTACGCGGGTTATACCACCAAACCTTCACAGTGCTTCCGGTGATGGCCTCCATCCGTACCTTGAAAGGCCGACCACACGGAACATAAACCAAGGCGTAACTGCCCGAGATGTCCCGCGTAGCAACGAAGCGGTAACGCCCTGTACCGGGAACAGACGTGGGTACACGATCGGTAACGATGATACTGTCGTCCGGTACGCGCGTCAGGAAAGGCCGCGACTCGAGCAGCCAACGTGCGTGCTGCATCTGCCAAGCCCCCGGGTCATGAAGAGCCTCGAACCACGGAACCAGAGGTGCATTGACTGGAGTGCGTCCAGGCTGCCACATCTGCCAAACAGAATGATGCCCATAGGTATGGCCGAAAGCACCGCTGAAAAGGTCCCAATAAAGAGCGCGGCGCACATCCGAGGCCAACGAGTGTCCCAATTCGTTGGCTTTGAAGGATAGTGGATGGCCTTCATAGAGGGGCTCGCCGTCCAGCACAGGTTTAGGAGGTTGCCGATCATAATCAGCGCGTGTCTGCGCATAGCGCCTTGTGTATTCTGCCTCATGGCCGTTTTGCCGCATGTTGAAGTCGAGCCAGTCGGCATTGTGAAACCACTGGGCAGAGCCGCACCCCCCGGGTGGATGAAAAGTGATAAGGTGTGCTCCGCCGTCTCCCTCTCGCAGGCCACGTGCCATCGCGGCGATGATCTCTCGTTGCTCCTCGGTTCGAACTGGGCGATCGCCGCCTAAGATCCAAATCAGCCCTGCATGCCTGTATCGCTTACCCAGCCATCGGCCATAGATTGCCGCATTTTCCTTGGTGAACAAAGGCCTATGGTCCTTGACCGAATCGTGCCAGTAGCGGCCCCAAGTTGGCAAAAACCCAATGTACAACCCCAGGGCGTTTGCCCTGGCTACGATGAAATCCACATGATCCCAGTAGTCGTTATCGGGGCCATCTTTTACTGCCGGACGTGCGGGATCGAAATCTATAAGCGGCAAATGCCCATACGGATTAGGAACGGAGTGACCATCCAACTCTGCAAGAGCGACTGCTTGGATCACCGTAAATCCCTGCCGGGCTCGGGTTTCCAAGTAGTGCGTCGCCCGCTCACGGTTCAGACGATGAAATAACTCCCACGCCGTGTCTCCTAACCAAAAGAACGGCTTTCCCTGTTCCGTTACTAGGAAGCGTTTGTTCTCACTCACCCGCAAGCGTGGTAGCTTCGCATCCTGTCCGAAGACCACGGTTGCGCCGACGGCAAGGAAAAGAGCGACCGCCCAGACATGACGAAAACAGGTCATACCAAAGCCGTCTTTGCCAAAGCAATGCAGAGTATAATGCGCAGAGAACATTTCACAGCACCACACGTATGTCCGAGTTAGAGCCGACTATGATGCCAGCGAAAACTGAGCATCGGCCCCGGGCCCGTACTCTTTTATCCAGCCGGCAGGCCTTTTCCTGGCGGGCGTTATTTCATCTCGGGCATACCCACCGCTCGGCAGAAAATATAGCAAATTACCACTGCACAGTCGAGCAAGTGAGCCGAACGAAGTCCGATAGGGTACCTGCATCGTCCTGCAGTAGGCATGCGCAGAAGCGTGCAGCGGGTTATTTTTCTCGTTGATGCCGCTGCTGCCTTGGGCAGGAAGCCAGGGAACAGAACACAAGCTACCAGATGATGCCGCAGGTCCTGCACTTAGCCCGATTGAAGAAAAAATCGGCTGCTTGGTTCGTGAATTTGCCGCACGATGGACACCGCAAACGGAAGTATTGCCTGGCCGAGGGCCTGCCCAGCGCAAAGAAGATTACGTACAAACACAATGCGAGTACCGTGCCCACAATTATGGACAGAAACCGCTGCCAGAGCGGAATGAGTTCCGCCGGTTTGCCAAAAAAGATCGCGACACCCAGTCCGAACGTGTACCATATTGCTCCTAGAATGCCTACGATCCGTCCCCACTGCCAGGCGAGACGATGGCCTCCTATCATCCCCCAGACAATCAACAGTCCCAGCGTAACGGCAATAGCCACTTCAGCCAGCTTCTCCCCCATGAGCGCAAGGAGAATACCTCGGAGCATGTCCAGCGCGATCATCACAACAAGAGCGGTAATCGCGATACGCACACTCTTCGGGATCATGGCCAGCTCCTTTTTCGTAATGAACCGTTGTGCACCGTAGGCTTGTACTCTAACGCCCGGCGAGTTCATGTGCTCAGGCCTCGGATTAATGCGAGTCCGTCCGTCCCGCAACCACGGCGGAAGCGGAGCCAACGGCTTTGGCAGGCCCGGCGACTCCAAACGGGCAACATTATACAATAGGTTTCGGCAGTCCGTCGGTCGCTTGCCTGCTTACCGTATCGCCTACCCGCTATTTACGCCTTCGCGTTAGAGTGGACTCCATGAAGCATCTTTGCTTCCCATTGGCTGTGATCGGTAGTACCGTGTTCGGGCTGAGCCTGTATTCCGGCTATGCCGGGGCACCCGCGGACATCGTTTTGTATGTGTCGCCGTCGGGGAGCGATCGCTGGAGCGGAAAGCTAGCAGAGCCTGCACCCGATCGAAGGGATGGACCGTTGGCCAGTCTCAGTCGGGCGTTGCAAGTGGTGCGTCAGTTGCGGGAGCGGTCGTCGGAACCGGCCCGGTCGCCGGTGACCATCTTTGTGCGCGGGGGGACCTATTTTCTCAGCGAGCCTATAGTACTGACGCCGGAGCATTCCGGCACAGGCGAAGCACCGCTGCGGATTCAAGCCTATGGCCAGGAGCGGCCGATCCTCAGCGGCGGACGCCTGCTCAGCGGGTGGAAGACGAACCCGCTGCCGGACAAGACGGTATGGCACATAGACTTGCCCGAAGTGCGCCAGGGGCGGTGGCAGTTTCGGCAACTGTGGGTGAACGGCCTGCGTGCCAGACGCGCCCGGCATCCCAACAGCGGATACTTCCGAGTGGCTGAATTGCCCGACGTGACCGAAAGTACGCCATGGTATCAGGGCCAGCAGCGTTTTCGGTTCCGTGCCGGCGAACTGTCCAGCTGGCCTACGATTACCGATGCAGAAATCGTCGTGTTCAATCGCTGGGTGGAATCCCGACTGCCCGTCGTGCGGTGCGACCAACAAAAGCGGCTGGTGGAATGCAGCAAACGCAGTGTCTTTCGCCTCGATGTCGGAGACCCCTATTACCTGGAGCATTGCCGCGAAGCGCTCGACGCCCTCGGAGAGTGGTATCTCGACCGGGGCCGGGGACGGCTGGAGTATATACCGCGTCCGGGCGAGCAGCCCAATGCCAGCACTGCCATTGCCCCGGTGCTACCGCAGGTACTGCGCATGGTCGGCGATGCTGCCGCGGGGCGCTGGGTGGAACACGTCCATTGGCAAGGGATCACGTTCGCCCATACGGAGTGGTATCTTCCGGAGGCCAGCCGGCGTGGGCGGGAAGTGGGCGGCTTTGCCCAGGCGGCAGTAGAGGTCCCCGGAGCAGTATACGGTGAGGCCGTGCGCCACTGCCGTTTCGACCGCTGCACTTTTACCCAACTCGGTACCTACGCTCTGGAACTGGGCCGCGCCTGTACCCACAACCGTATCACGCGCTGCTCCTTTTCCGATCTGGGCGCCGGAGGTATCAAAATCGGCGAAACCACCCTGCGCGATACTAGAGCCGATCAGTCTTACGCCAACCAGATAAGCGATTGCACCCTGCGCGAGGGAGGCCAGGTGTTCCACAGCGGTGTCGGCATCTGGATCGGACAAAGTTATGGCAATTCGATCAGCCATTGTGAGATCGCCGACTTTTATTACACTGGCATCAGCATCGGCTGGACGTGGGGATACGGACGCTCCCTGGCAGCCGGCAACATCGTGGAGTATAACCACGTGCACCATATCGGCAGAAAAAGCGACGGCAGTGGCCCCGTGCTCAGCGACATGGGCGGCATGTACACCCTGGGTATCCAGCAGGGTACGGTCATCCGCAACAACTTGTGGCACGACATCACCGCTCTCAGCTACGGCGGCTGGGGCATCTACTTCGATGAAGGCTCCACCGGAATCCTCGCCGAGAACAACCTGGTCTATAACACCACCCACGGCGGCTTTCATCAGCACTATGGCCGTGACAACACGGTGCAAAACAACATTTTCGCTTTCGCTCGCGAGCACGCCTTGCAAGCCACACGGCCGGAAGCGCATACGCGTTTCCGCTTTCTGCGCAACATCGTAGTGCAGTCCGGACCGCAAATACTCGCTGGGAACCTCGATTTCCATTTCATTTTCGACCACAATCTCTACTGGCGCACCGATGGAGACCAACTTCGCTTCGGCGATCTGACCTGGGACCAATGGCGTGCCCGCGGAATGGACCCGAACTCGCTGGTAGCCGATCCGCAATTCCGCGACCTGAGGGGATACGATTTCCAGCTTGGGGATACCTCCCCGGCGCGGAAATTGGGCTTTCGGCCATTTTCGTTGGCCTCGGTCGGACCTCGCAAGCTAACATGGAAGACTCCCCAGCGTGCCGCACCGCTAGTCTTGTGCAGTCCTCGGTCGGATAATCATGTCCAAGGCGAGTTCGTCGCCGCGCAAGTGACTGCAAAGCGCCACGCGGGCCAGCCCGTGGCACCCTGATCGTGCGGCTGGCACGCCCAGGCTCTTGACGCCATCCTTCTGGCGCCGTGCTACCGGCGGTGACGGAACTACGCAGAGGGGAAACGCCGATGTTGTCCGTAGAAGAACAATTGGCTGTCATCCGTCGCGGAGTCGAAGCCATCGTGCCGGAAGAAGAACTGCGGCACAAGCTCGCGCGCAGTGTGGCGACCGGTCAGCCGTTGCGGGTCAAATACGGGATAGATCCGACCGGGATTGACGTCCATCTGGGCCACACCGTGCCGCTACGCAAGCTGCGCCAATTCCAAGAATTGGGCCATCGAGCGGTGCTGATCATCGGCAACTACACGGCACTGGTCGGCGATCCCAGCGGTCGGGACGAAGCACGCGCTCGGTTGACACCGGAACAGGTAGAAGCCAATGCCCGCGACTATGTGCAGCAAATCAGCAAAGTCATTGACTTGGCCCGGACCGAAGTGCATCGCAACGGCGATTGGTTCAGTCGCTTCGACTTCCTGGATGTCTTGCGGCTCGCCGGCAAGATGACCGTGCAACGGCTCTTGGAGCGGGACGATTTTCGCAAGCGACTGCAAGCAGGCTCGCCGATTTATTTGCACGAGTGTCTGTATCCGTTGATGCAGGGGCACGATAGCGTGGCCATACGCGCCGACATTGAACTGGGCGGCAGCGAGCAGCTGTTCAGTCTGATGGTAGCCCGCGATTTGCAGCGCGATGCCGGCCAAGAGCCGCAAGTGGCCATCACCCTACCCATCTTGCGCGGGCTCGACGGTGAGCGACGCATGGGCAAGAGTCTGGGCAACTATATCGGCATCGCCGAGCCGGCCTACGACATGTTCGCTAAGATCATGAGTATCCCCGACCACCTTATGCCGGAGTGGTTCACTCTGCTCACCGATCGTTCTGCCGAAGAAATCGCCCGGCTGACGGATGCGCAAACCACCCACCCCCGGCAGGCCAAAGAGATCCTGGCGCGCGATATAGTATGCTTTTATCACGGGGCAGACCAGGCACAACGAGCAGCCGAAGAGTGGAGTCGGCGTTTCAGTCTGCGCCAGGATCCGACGGAAATACCGGAAGTACCCCTGCCGGTCGGCGAATTGCAGGACGGCCGCATGTGGATCTGCCGCTTGTTGGTACGCGCCGGCCTGGCACAGAGCCATAGCGAAGCGCGGCGGCTGATCGAGCAAGGCGGCGTCACTTTCGGACCAGCCCGGCAGAAGATCACCGACGCCTCGTTGCAGTTCCCGGTCGAAGATGGGCTGATCCTGCGTGTGGGCGGCAGCAGACGCGTGATCCGCATCCGCTTGCAACCCGCTCCCCAGTAAGGGAGGATCGCTGTGGACTGGCCAACGGCTTTGGCCCTGGGTGCTTTACAAGGCGTTACCGAATTCTTGCCCGTTTCCAGCAGCGGTCATCTCGTTTTGGCCCAGCACTACCTGGGCTTTACCGAGCAACATCGGGCTACCGCGGCATCGCTTTTTCTCGACGGTTTACTGCATTTGGGTACCCTATTGGCCGTCCTGGCCTTTTTCCGCCGCGATTTATATCGCGCAGTATCGGCAGCTGGAGGCGACCGGCACAAGCTCGTCATAGCGGGTACGCGTCTGCTGGGCCTGCTCGTAGTCGCCAGTTTGCCTGCCGCGCTGACAACCCTCGCCCTCAGTGACCACATCCAGAGTACTTTCGAAAACCCGGTCATGGTAGCCACTAGTTTCCTGGCCCTAGGCGTGCTGCTTTCTTTGACGGATCGGTTGCCGGAGCGCGATACTGAGTTTCACAATATGCGGCTATGGCAGGCACTGCTCATAGGGCTTGCTCAAGCCTTGTCGGCACTAATACGCGGGCTCTCGAGGAGTGGTATGACGATAGCCGGCGGGCTGGCGGTGGGTCTAGTTCGCGGATGGGCAGTGCGTTTCAGCTTCCTCATGTCCATCGTCGCCAATTGTGGCTTGGGCAGTCTAGGGATTTACAAAGCTTGCCGCGATCCTCATGTACACGAATGGCTGACTGGGGAGTTTTTGCTGCTGGCGCTCGTAGCTACGGCGACCAGTGCTGTGGTGGGCTACCTGACGATGGCGCCGCTGGTCGGTCTGGTCCGTCGCGCGCGGATGAGCTACTTTGCCTGCTATCTCTGGCTGGTAGGGGCCGCCGTGCTCGCAGAGAGAGCGATCCATTTAGGCAAATAGGTGTGCCAGGCGCGCTCCAATGCTGCCACGCTGGTAAAACCGTAATGCTGCGCTAGCGCCCGTTCATAGCCGAAGCGGCCAACGTCCCGGACGAATACCAAAAGCTCTTTCGGTCCTTTTTGTGTCCGCAAGAAATCTACCAGGCAGGCACTCTGAGCGTAGAAGACAGACAGCCGGCGACCGCCAGGATAGTCGCTGAGATGCAACAATTGGTGCATAGGCAGTAGCTCGCCGGTGCGCTGAGCTTCGTGAAGGCGCGCACGATGTTTGTCGAGAGCCGACGGATCTTCGGCGAGCAAGGCGATGCCCTCGTCCAGCCAGCGCGGCGGCGGGGACGGCCCGAAACGATCGGCCAAAGCCAAATGAGTCACTTCGTGGGGCAATACGGTCGTTTCCAAATCCGTGGCATCGGCACGCACGTCTATACGCCGCAGCGTGATGCGCGAGGCATCCCCGGGCGTCGAGCCGATGGTCGAGTGCCCCGGCAATTGTGGCGCCGCGCCGGTGGCCTGGGCATACGCTTCGGCAGTCGCATGCAGATAAATCAGCGCACGTTGCGGCCAAGCACAGGCCGGATCGGCATCGGTCCAGGCCTCCAGCGCGCGCCGTCGCGCTGCTTCGGCTTGCTGCAATATACTTTCCGCGCGTGCCGGCGTGGTATGCAGCAGCCGAAAGTTCGGCGACTCGGCTACATACCACGGTCCCTCTTTGTCGCTGAGATGACGGATCGTTATCCGCTTGTGGCCGGCTCGCTCGGTATAGGCCTGTACCTGGTGCAGTACGGGGCGTGCAAAAGTGAAACGGGGCGCCAATTCTAGAGCCGCGCGGATTTCCGATTCCACGCTCAGCCAGCTGTGCGGCCCTGCTTCGAGCTGCTGTTGGGCCCACACCAGCTTGCAGTAGGCCCAGCGTTCGCGTTCCCTTTCTGGTAAAGGCGCGATCGTACTTGCCCGGCGATAATACTCGGCAGCTTGTCGGTAGCGCCGGCCAAGGAAATGGGCGTTGGCCAGAGACAGCAATCGGTCCTGAGACAGCAATCGGTCCTGACGATTGTCGGCGTCGGCTTGCGTGCGCTCGACGGCTGTTGCCGGAGAGCCAGCGGCACGGCGCTCGCCTGGTGCGGCTGTGGAGCCCGTCTTGGGCGCAGGCAACGGACTGGCCGGCGCATCGCCCTCGAGGATCGCTAGCCGTTCGCGGTAGCGCTGCGCGTGCCGCTCGTTGCCCAGCATTTCCAAAGCTTCTATGTGCCGCCGATAGACCTCGGCGAGCAAAGCCAGGTAGCCGGCGTGTGTGCCTGCGGATTCTAGATGCGCTTCCAGGAGCTCTACGGCGCGGGCCGTGTCGTTATGGCGCAAAAAATAGCGGGCCCGCTCCAAAATCCAATCGCTACCATCCTGTGCACAAAGTCCGGTCGGCGCACCGACTAACAGCGTCACTGCCAACATCATGCCGAGCGACCAGCTCGACCTGGCTGATCTACGGGATGGGATTTTCCACGACATCCGTGCCGTTCCGCTCGGTCCCATGTTTTCCCGGCAGTCTGCTTTCGGAGCGCGGGCGATCGGCTGTACCGCCGGTCATTTGTGGCAACGCGCCGAACCGACCAAAGCCAGGTCGCGGGCACCCAGCTTTTCGGCGGCTCGTGGCTCGGCCGTGAAAGTCAGCAAAAACTGGGTGCCCTGCGGCCCGGCTAGGGCATAATAGTTTTGCAGCAGGTCCGTGTCGTCGGCGCGCGTAAGGAGCGACAACCGGTAGGCCCAGTGGTTCTGGGCCGCCGGCACTTCGCCTGCTTGCAACTCTTGTACGATCTCCAGTCCGGACGTTTTGCGGATATTCTGGCGCAATTCATCGGGCCGGACATGATCGCCGGGCTTGGCCTTGGGCAATGGGGTAATGTTGAGTTGTGCGACCAGTTCGCCCCCCTCGATGAGCCGATAGACCGCATAGTGTTCGGTCAAAGCGACCGGGTACCAGCCGCGCTCGGCCTCGAAAACCAAGCCGTTTTTGGTATCGCGAAAAGTCAACAGAAGATGCTCGGGCTTGGGACGGGCAGCGACGACAGCGGTCACGGCTTCCGAGAGCGTATCGGGCACGCTTGCCGGTCGGCGCACGATCTCGGTCACACTGGTGAGTGTGGACGCCGGGCTGACGACGCCGGCCTGACGCTCTTCTTTGATCTGCCAGCGCACAGCAGTCCAGCGCTGCGTGGACAGGTCCACTGTGCACAGGCCGCGGTGCGTTTGTTTGACCAGCGCTCCTTTGGCGAGCCCCTCTAGGTCCCCCTCGACGACCAACAGTGCCGATCCGTTTTCGATACGGTCCAGACAGCAGGTCAATTCTCCCTGCACGAGCGCATCCAGATTGCCCAGAGCCTGGACGACGCGCAGCGGTGCTTTCCATTTCGCGCCCTGGGTCACTGGACGTTCGGGAAACAGCCCGGACACGGCCAGGACATCGAAATGTTCGCCCACCAGGCGCCATTCTTCATAGGTCAGCGGACCGGCAGGCGACCACGTCACAGTCGCATCGTCTATATCCTGTGCCATGATCAAAGCGCGCTCGGGCCGCAGTTCGCGCACCGAAGTGTCTCGGTGCACTTTCAACTCCATGCGTGCCCGGTCGTAATACCGCGCCACACGCGAGGGCAGCCCCTGCGCATCCGTGGCCAGTACTTTTTCGTGAAAGGCGAAGCGGCCGTTGCCGTCCAGGTCGAGATGCACTGTCTTTTCTCGGGAGGAAACGCGCAGTTCCCCGGTTATCTTGAGGGACATATCCACCCAAACACATGCTCCCACCGCATGGGCCTCGCGCAATGTATGCACTTCCTGCGCCAGAGACTGCATGCAGCAAAAAAGTAGGCCGAGGCCGACGACTGTCTCGCGCATCATAGTTCGTCCTCGTGCAATTTCTGGGCACTCACCTGCATTGCAGGCGCCGCAGTCTACTCGAGGGCGATCGAGGGGTCAAGCGCAGTCGTGGGCCGGTGCACAAAGCTTTGCGGGCGCTCGCCGGAGGCGCCACGCTAATGCGGTGTTTGCGACCAGCAGTCGAGAGGCTTGGTAGCATCCGGCGAGTTGGCCTTTTCTTTTCTTCGCACGACGCTACATTCTGCGCCACCCCAAGGTCGCGTGTTCGGTAGATCCCGCAAAGACAAGGAAGTCGAGGAGGGCGAACATTGACCCAGCAGACGACCCTAGCACTGACGGCGATAGCACTCTGTTTGTGCGGCACAGGTGGGATGCTCATAGCGCGCTGCAGTAAGGAGGTACGCCGCATCGCGCGCGGCCGCAGATTGTTTCTTGCCGCGCTGATCGGACTGGGAGTGCTGGCACTGTATGCATCGGGGCAGCCGCACCATGGCGTAGTCTACGCAGGCCTATCGCTCGGGGGACTGGTGATAGGCATGCTCTGGGAGGGTCCGCAGGCAGGTTGCGAGCGGATGTGGGCGGCCGATCGGCTCTAGCAGCCGACCGGGCGGTACGTGGGCTCGGCGTCGAGATCGGCAGGGGCATAGAGGCCGGCGCGATATGTCTCGACGGCCATGGCGGCCATGGCCGCGTTGTCGGTACAATATTCCAGCGGCGGAACGACCAGACGCACCTCGAGCGAACCGGTCATCTCTGCCAGTGCTCGACGCAGGACCGTGTTGGCGGCGACGCCCCCGCCGACGCACAAGGTACGCAAACCGGTGCGCTCCAACGCTTGCCGACACTTGGCGACCAACACGTCCACGATCGCCGCCTGGAAGCTAGCAGCTAGATCGGCGCGCCGGACCTCGTCGAGCCGGCCGAGTTTTTGCAGATCGCGCACAGTATAAAGTAGCGCCGTTTTCAGACCGCTGAAGCTGAAATCGAGGCGTTCGTCTTTCAAAAAGGCTCGCGGCAAGGCAAAAGCCCGTGGATTGCCGGAGCGCGCTAGTCTCTCGATAGCCGGCCCCCCGGGAAAGCCCAGACCCAGCAGCGCCGCAGCTTTGTCGAACGCTTCCCCGGCGGCATCGTCCAGCGTGGCACCCAACACGCGAAAATGGAGCGCGTCCCGACACTCGAACAGCACGGTATGCCCCCCGCTGGCTACCAGCCCTACGCAGGGAAATACGGGCGTCGTACTGACCAACTGGCACGCATAAATATGCGCTTCGATGTGGTTGACCGCAATCAGCGGTATGCGCCGCACTACGGCGAGCATTTTGGCAGCACTGACACCGATGAGCAAGGCACCTGCCAAGCCAGGGGTATGTACGACGGCGATCGCGCCGATGTCCGCTAGGCTCATTTGCGCACGGGTCAAGGTTTCGTGAATCACAGGCAAAAGCTGCCGCAGATGGGCGCGTGCCGCCACCTCGGGCACGACCCCTCGGAAGCGCTCATGCAGCGGCGTTTGCGAAGCGACCACATGGGCTATGATGCGCGGCTCGTCTGTGAACACGGCTGCCGCTGTCTCGTCGCACGAGGTCTCGATCGCCAAAAAATACATAGGCTGCGCCATACGACACCCGAACCTATTGTAGCCCTGGTGCCCCCGGTCCACGGACCCGCCGCATCGAACGACCGGCTCGCGCTTCATCTCCCCAGGGCAGTCCCCATAGTATAAGTGCAGGGGCCGGTAGTTGCCGGCGGCCCTGAAGCACTACGGCCATGCATAAGCCACACTGTGTCGCAAACACCCGCCTGGAAATACGAGCGTGCACCATGGAGCAGGCGTGCCAGCTGCTAGCGTGCCTGAGCATTTTCTGGACGACGCTGGTACCGGCGGCCTGCGCCGTTGTGCCCGTCGAAAAAAGCGAATACGCCGATACTTGCAAGGTGCGCATCCGCGAGCAGCCGGACGTCTTGGAAGTGACCTGGCCTGCCAGTGGATCGGAGCACATACGCATACGGTTCGCTGCCACAGGGCAAACGGGTCTGGTCAAGGACATCGCTTTGCTCGCCGGCGACGACGAGCGTGTAGTGGCACGCGACCTGGACCCTGTCTTTTTCGTGACGGTGGGAACGCGAGAAGCACCCTCTGGGCGGCCGCCTTGGCTGGCTGTCTGGGACGTTTTCTTCGACAAGCCTGCGCGCAGACCTTATCAAAGACACCGCTCGGTTTTGCGGCTAAAGCGTGTGCGCGTGTCCGGGCAAGGGCAGCGTGCCCGGGTAGCATTCGGCGACCTAGAAATAGGCCCGTTCGCAGGGCAGTTGCTTTGGGATTTTTACGCCGGCAGTCGGCTGGTGCGTATCGAGGCAGCCGTGGCAACGCAGCTAGATCGGCGCGCCATCCTCTACGATGCCGGCCTGGTCGGGGGCCAGACCGATTGGCAACAGGTGGTATGGGTAGACACACAAGGGGCACGGCAAGCGGCACCGGTGCGCGAGGGACTGCCGGCGCGTACGCTGGCCGTTCGTTATCGCACCGTGATCGCCGCGGGGGCGCACGGCGCCGTGGCTCTCTTTCCTCCGCCGCACCAGTTCCATTTTCCGCGTGACTGGACCGACAACCTGCGCTTTGTCTGGTATGGCACGCAGTACCAGGGGCTGGAGCCACGTTTCGGGATAGGGATACGGCAAGAGGCGGACGGGGGCCGTGCTTTCGAGCCGTGGTTCAATGCCCCACCCGGGGTCATCCACCGACTAGGCTTGTTCTGCGTGCCGGCAGCCGATGCCACACGCGCGCTGGACGAGACTTTGCGGTGGACGAACGGCGATCGTTTCGTCAAGCTCCCCGGTCGGATCACCTTCACGACCCACTACCATATGGCGGTCGCGGTCAGCGCTATGGAACGCACAACCCAGAATATCCCCGAATTCATCGGAGTCTTCAAACGCATGGGAGTAGAAGCCGTCCATCTGGCAGATTTCCACGGCGACGGGCATCCCAAAGATCCCGGTCCGCTGCGCTTGCCGGAGCTGGAAATGCTCTTCCGCGAATGCGAGCGGCTGTCGGACTCCGAATTCCTGCTCATCCCCGGAGAGGAAGTCAACGAGTTTCTGGGGCTAGCAGGACCTGGCCGCCACCCGGGACACTGGATGTGTCTGTTCCCGCGGCCCGTGTACTGGATCATGCGGCGCCAGGAGGGACAACCCTTCGTCGAGTACCATGGGCGCTACGGCCGTGTGTATCGCGTCGGCAGCCGGCAGGATATGATCGAGCTGTTGCGGCGCGAGCGCGGGTTGGCCTGGACAGCGCATCCCCGGATCAAAGCCTCCAGCTGGACACCCGATGCGATCCGGCACGAGGACTTTTATCTGGCTGATTTCTGGCTGGGAGCAGCGTGGAAGGCCATGCCCGCCGATCTGTCTCGGCCCAAATTAGGCGAACGCGCCTTGCAGGTGCTCGACGACATGGCCAACTGGGGTCAGAAAAAATACTTGCCCGGAGAAGTGGATGTCTTCAAAATTGACCACACCCATGAACTCTACGGCCATATGAACGTCAACTACTTGCGACTCGATCGCTTGCCCCGCTTCGAGCAGGGCTGGCAGCCGATCCTCGATGCCTTGCGCGCCGGCAAGTTCTTCGTCACCACCGGCGAAATACTCGTGCACGACTTCCGCGTCGCAGGGAGAGAAAGCGGCGACACAGTACACCTGCCCGCGACAGGCCGAGTGACCATCGAGGCGGATATCGCTTGGACTTTCCCGCTGGCCTTCGCCGAACTGGTGTCAGGCGACGGCGCGCGCGTCTATCGCTACAGGATCGAGCTGGGAGAAACTCAGGCCTTCGATCGCAAAACATGGCGCTGGCAACTGGATCTGCGGGACCGCCGCTGGGTCCGTCTCGAGGTCTGGGACGTGGCCGTCAACGGAGCTTTTACCCAGCCTGTATGGATAGCACAGTGATCGAGGCACTCGCCGGTCGGCTACGTGTCGTCGAAAAAGGTCACGCAGCCCGTGGCGATATCGAAGGCAGCGCCTACGACCAGGGGCACCTCCCCAGCTAGACAACCCACCGAAGCGAGCGACCGAAAATGATCCCGCACCATGGACACCGTCCTGTGTACGTGGATGCGCATGGCTTGGGACAGCATATCGTCCGCGGATAGAGGTTGTTGCAGCAGTGGGGCCACGACAGGACGGATATGCTCCACCAGTCGGCGCAAGCTGGGAGTCAAGTCCGCCGTAGGATTGCCGATTTCGCGCAGGGCCGTGGCAATGGCACCACATTGCGAGTGCCCCAGGACCACGATCAGCCGGACTCCGAGTTGCACCACGGCGAACTCGATACTGGCCCAGGCCGTCGCGTCCAGCAGATGTCCGGCCACCCGCACTACAAAAAGCTCCCCGAGACTACGATCGAAGACGATCTCGGGCGCGACCCGCGAGTCGGAGCAGCCCACGACGATGGCCCAAGGCTTTTGCTCTCGGGCAAGCTCTCGCAGTTGCGCGGCATCGGTATACCAACCGCGAGCCGCTCCGTTTCTGAAGCGCGCCTGGCCTTCCCAGAGCCGTTGCAAGGCTTCCCGCGCTGTGAGCATCAGCAACCCCGAGTCCCCGCAGCACTGCTCGTATAACACCTATACGCGCTGTCGCTGCATTTTTATTGGCCCCGGCAAGGGTATGCCAGGGTGCGTAGCCAGCACAAGCAGCGCTTGCCGCTTCGGGATAATAACCACGGGATAGCAAAGAAGCGCGGACTTGCGCTCGTTGTGCGCGAGGAGCGGATTGCAAGTGCCAGCGCTAAAGCAGGCTGGCTGCCGCTCGGCATTGGCCACACGCAGCGCGTGCGAAAGTACCAGAACCAGGCCTATCGGAGCGAGGAGGAACCGAGCATGGACCAGGCAACGGCAGCGCCTGTCCGACGGGTGGCCCTGATAGGCAACTACTTGCCGCGTCGCTGCGGCATTGCCACCTTCACCACCCATCTGTGCGAAGCACTGAGCGCCGAGTTTCCGCATCTGCACTGCTTTGCCGTGCCGGTCAACGATACTCCGGAGGGGTACGATTATCCGCCGCGCGTTCGCTTCGAGATAACCGAAAATGACCTGTCCAGCTACCGCCAGGCGGCAGACTTTTTGAATACCAACGAAGTGGACCTGGTGTGCGTGCAACACGAATACGGGATCTTCGGTGGCCCGGCCGGTTCCCATATCCTCAGCTTGCTGCAGGAATTGCGCATGCCCATCGTGACCACCTTGCACACGGTGCTCAAAGAGCCGGACGCGCACCAGCGCCGGGTCCTGGAACGCCTGGCGGAGATCTCCGACCGATTGATCGTCATGGCACACCTGGGCGTGGATTTCCTGCGGGAGATTTATCGTGTGCCCGCCGACAAAATCGAACTGATCCCGCACGGTATCCCCGATGTGCCCTTCGTAGATCCCAACTTTTACAAGGACCGCTTCGGCGTCGAAGGGCGCACCGTGTTACTGACCTTCGGGCTTTTGTCGCCCAACAAGGGCATCGAATACGCGATCCAGGCCCTGCCGGCGATCTTGCAACGGCACCCATCGCTGGTTTACATCATCCTCGGAGCGACCCATCCGCACGTACGCAAACGCGAGGGAGAAAGCTACCGGCTGCATCTGGAACGCTTGGCGCGCGATCTCGACGTCGCCGAACACGTGCTCTTCCACGAACAATTCGTCAGTGACGAAGAGTTGGTAGAGTTCATCGGGGCTGCCGATATTTACCTGACCCCCTACCTCAATCCTGCGCAAATCACTTCCGGCACGTTGGCTTATACCGTCGGCATGGGCAAGGCGGTGATTTCCACGCCGTATTGGTACGCCCAAGAGTTGCTAGCCGATGGGCGAGGGGTGCTGGTGCCGTTTCGCGATGCCCGGGCCATCGCCGAGGCAGTCTTGGACCTGTTGGATCACGAAGGCGAGCGGCACGCCATGCGCAAGCGAGCCTATCTCTACGGACGCGAAATGATTTGGTCCCGGGTCGCCCAGCGTTACTACCAGTGTTTCTTGGCTACCAAGGAAAGCCGGCAGCGGCATCCACGGCCGGTGGCCTTACCGCGCACCCTGGCGCGGCGACCAGGCGATTTGCCGCCTCTGCAACTCGTTCACCTGCGATCTCTTTTGGACACCACCGGACTGTTTCAGCACGCGCGCTACGGCGTCCCCTGTTTCGAGCATGGATACACTACCGACGATAACGCCCGCGGTTTGCTGTTGGCCATGCTCTTGGAAGACGCCGAGACAGAGACCGAGTTCGCACGGGAGCTCGGCACCCGGTGCCTGGCTTTTCTGTTTTACGCATTCCACGAACCGTCGCGGCGCTATCGCAATCTGCTCAGTTTTCAGCGACACTGGCTCGATGAGATCGGCTCGGAAGATTGCCACGGACGCGCGTTATGGGCACTGGGAACGGCGGTCGCCAGGTGCCGTCAGGCAGCGTTGCAGCAGGCTGCCGGGCAACTTTTCGAAGCCAGTCTGCCGACCGTACACCAATTAACTTCGCCTCGTTCCTGGGCAGCGACCCTCCTGGGCATTCACGAGTACCTGCGTCATTTTCCTGGGGACCGAGCGGTGCAAGGCTTGCGCGACGAACTGGCCGGGCGTCTGGCCGGTCTGTACCAACGTTGTGCCGATAGCGAATGGCGCTGGTTCGAAGACATCTTGGCTTACGACAACGCCCTTTTGTGCGCAGGACTGCTGGCGGCAGCGCGCAGCGCACAGCGGGACGACTGGCACATGACGGCTCTAGAAGCCCTGCGCTGGCTGACGCAGGTGCAAAAATCCCCCCAGGGTCACTTTGTTCCGATTGGCTCCAACGGATTTTACAAGCGGGGCGGACTACGCGCCCGCTTCGATCAGCAGCCTCTCGAAGCTGCCGCGCAAGTGGTGGCCTGCCTGACGGCCTACGAGTCCACCTGCGAACGACGTTCAACGGGCCACTCCAAAGCCGACCAGCGCAAGTGGTGGCCTGCCTGACGGCCTACGAGTCCACCGCCGACCCCTACTGGTATCGGCAGGCACAGATCGCCTTCGAATGGTTCCTGGGACGTAACGACTTGCAGACGCCGGTGTACGACCCGGCTACCGGCGGGTGCCGCGATGGACTGCATCCAGACCGCGTCAACCAAAACATGGGAGCCGAGGCCACGCTTACTTTTTGCATTTCCCTCATGTACCTCAAGTTATCGGAAGCAGCCTGGACGTCTCTGCCTGCAGCGGCGCATAAGGTTACGTGACGCAACGCGCGCCCAGCAAATGCTATGGACTTTCTCGGTTCTTCCGCGGTACAATTTTTTCCCGCCAGCCATTCTGCTGGCTCGAGCTTTGTCGGACGCGCAGTACCACTGCACGCGAGGATCGCGAAGACACATGACCACGACGCACGGAAGCCCTAACGAACAGGAAGGCCGGGGAACACTTTGCGCCACAACAAGCAGCACCGGCGGCGAAGGTACGGACACGGAGAAAAAACGCTGGCAACGCACCGAATACGAACGTATCCGGACTCAGACGCCGGGTCCTGTTTCTTTCAGGCCAGCTCGTCCCATGCAGGACGGCAATCCAGAGACAGGCGCACGGACCATCGAAAGAGGGATGCGACGCAATCACCGTAATCACGAGGTCCTATTCCACCGTCACCCGGCCAATCCGATTCTGACGGCGGCGGATTGGCCTTATCCTATCAATACCGTGTTCAATGCAGGCGCCACTTTGCTCCCGGACGGTACCACCCTGCTCCTGTGTCGCGTGGAGGACCACCGCGGTATCTCACACTTGTGCGCGGCACGATCTGCCAACGGCATTGACGGCTGGGTCATTGATTCGCAGCCGACGTTGGTACCGGATCCTGCTAATTACCCTGAAGAAATTTGGGGCATCGAAGATCCGCGGATCACCTATTTGCCGGAGCTGGGCAAATACGGCGTGGTCTATACTGCCTACTCCCAGGGCGGACCGTGTGTATCGCTTGCCCTGACGGAAGATTTTCGCACCTTCGAGCGGTACGGCGACATCATGCCGCCCGAGGACAAAGATGCTGCCCTCTTTCCGCGACGCTTCGGTTCGTACTGGGCACTCATCCATCGTCCGGTCAGTGCCCTCGGAGCGCACATCTGGATTTCGTACTCGCCCGACTTGCGTCATTGGGGCAGTCATAAGCTCATCCTGGAAGCTCGCCGTGGTGCCTGGTGGGATGCCAATAAAATCGGCTTGTCGCCTCCACCGATCGAGACAGAGAAGGGCTGGCTGCTCATTTATCACGGCGTCAGGCGTACCGCCGCAGGTTGTCTGTATCGGCTCGGTCTGGCCCTTTTCGACCTGCATACTCCCGAGCGATGCCTGTTGCGCGGCGATTCTTGGGTATTCGGCCCGGAAACGGACTACGAGCGCTATGGCGATGTGGACAACGTAGTTTTCCCCTGCGGCTACACCATTCGTCCCGATGGAGACACCATGAACCTCTACTACGGAGGTGCCGACACATGCATCGCCGTGGCTACCGGGAGCATACGGGCCATGCTCGACTGGCTGGAACGTCACGGCCACCCAGAACAACGGACAGACACGTAAAAGTGTCAGTGGTCTTATGCATCCTCGATACCTTCTCCGGTTGACTCACTCGCCGGGCACAGTCATATTGCCTTTTGCCCTGCGAAACGATAGATTTGCTTTGCTAGAGGGGGAATGTTCACTGCTATAGGCATATTAGTCAATTTTCCTAGCATCAGTTTCGGCGAGTGCATAGGCCA
>PSKW01000005.1:0-207406 GCA_040289265.1 Gemmataceae bacterium | reverse complement strand
CGAGTGCATAGGCCAAATGAGACGATGGCAGACGAGGAGAGAGTCATGACTTTTCCACAACCCTTCCGAGGCCGTATTTACGAGAGCATCACGGAGACCATCGGTCACACCCCTCTCGTCCGCTTGAAGAAAGTCGTGGGGGATGCCAAAGCGCAGGTCGTCGCCAAGCTGGAGAATTTCAACCCCTTGTGGTCGGTCAAAGACCGCATCGGGGTAGCTATGATCGAGGCAGCAGAGCGCGAAGGGCGCATCAATAAGGACACCCTCATCGTCGAGCCGACCAGTGGCAACACGGGCATTGCCTTGGCTTTTACCTGTGCTGCCAAAGGCTATCGGCTGGTGGTGACGATGCCGGAAACGATGAGCATCGAACGCCGGCGCTTGCTCAAGGCTTTCGGTGCCGAAGTCATCCTCACTCCCGGCGAAAAGGGCATGGCCGGAGCGGTTGCCAAAGCCGAAGAGATCGTCCGCGAACACCCCAACAGCTTTATGCCCCAGCAATTCAAAAACCCTGCCAATCCGGAAATCCATCGCCTGACCACCGCTGAGGAAATCTGGAACGATACGCAAGGCCGTGCCGATATTCTGATTTCAGGCGTGGGCACCGGGGGCACGATCTCCGGCGTCGGACAGGTCATCAAAAAGCGCAAGCCCTCGTTCAAGTGTATCGCCGTCGAGCCGGCAAAAAGTCCTGTGATCAGTCAACGGCTTGCCGGCCAGCCCCTCCAGCCAGGACGCCATACTATCCAAGGTATCGGCGCAGGTTTTATCCCGGATGTCCTCGATCTGGAGGTCATTGACGAGGTGATCCAAGTAAAAGACGAGGACGCCTTTGACATGGCGCGTCAATTAGCACGGCTGGAAGGTATTCTTTGTGGGATCAGCAGCGGTGCCGCCGCCTGGGCCGCTTTGCAAGTAGCTCGGCGCGCGGAAAACGAGGGCAAGCTGATCGTTGTCGTCTTGCCCGATCTCGGGGAGCGCTATCTCAGTACCCCGCTTTATCCACAGTAAAACTTCACAGTCGGCCAGAAGCCAACTGCCGAGACACTGGCCTGATCCAGGCGCCGGGGGATATCCTCCGGCGTTTTTTTGCCTTTTCGAAAATCTAGCCTGTTGCAAGACCCACCCCCTGTGCGGTAACATGGTAATGATACAAGGGATCTGCGGTCCCTTTTGGCCCGATGGCGGTGTTGCTCGAGGGACACCAAGGTTGCCGCAGCCATAACCCCGAGGTACTGGGAGGATTTGGCCATGCTCGCACACGGTGCAAGATCGTCCGGACGTACGATCGCAGGAGCGGGTAGCTTTCTGTCAGCGATCGGCTCTGTCTGTGTCTGTCTGGCCTGGTCCATGGGCATAGCCGTCGGGCAAAATCAAAAGCCTGACCGGCTCGAGCCGGGGAGTCTGTCGGATGTGACAGACCGAGAACGATTCGATCGGCTGTCGCCGCAGACGGAAAAACGTTACGACGAAATTATCGAAGCCTTTATTCTGCACGATCTGGGCGTGAAACGAGACAATGCAGCGGTGCGGCGGTTCCGCGAATTGGACGAGTTGGCCATTGTGCCCCTGGTGCGGGCGATGAACCGCACTGCCCGACTGAGCCATAGTTGCCCGGTAGCGGCCCTGCATCGCAAGATCAAGGAGATCGTCCGCGCCAGTTTGGACGAGGAACTGCTGGAATTCGTGCGGCTCAATGCCGGAGCCGGCGTCGGGCCGTCGCCGTATCAGGGGCTTTTCAACGATCTGAAAGTGACCGCCATGGTGCGCAAGCGGCAATTGTACGATCAGCGCGCAGAGGAATTGAAACGGGCGCGCAAGTATTCGTCCGACAAAAGCCACTTACGAGGATTCGACCGATGAAAATGCATCGAGGCCGCTTAGCAACCCTGTTACGGGCAGCCTGTGTCGGTTTGGCGGAGCAAGCGCAGCACGGCACGGTAGACCTGGGCCGCTATCGCACTTCGTACGTCCGCTGGGGCGAAGGGCCCTGTTTGGTCTGGGTTCATGGTCTGGGGGACACCTACCGCACCTTCACCATGCCGATGTATCTGCTGCACAAGGAGTACACGTCTATTGCCTACAACCAGCCGACCGGCGATGGGGATGGAGCCCGGCTGCGTCACTATGGACACAAACAATTGGTCGAAGATTTGTTTCGGCTTCTGGACCGTCTGCACGTAGACCAAGCGCTCCTTGCAGGCTATTCGTTCGGTTCGACCGTGGTCCTTCGGGCACTGTACGAGCAGCCTGAGCGCTTCATCGTCGGGGCTCTTATTTGCGGCTTTGCCCATCGGCCATTGAAAAGATGGGAATGGTGGCTGGCCTGGTTGGCGCGCACGTGGTTGGGGCCCGTGGAGCGGTTGCCTTATCGTAATGCCATTATGCGCAAAGCGCATTTCGAGCCTTTTCTGGAGGCCGGACCGGAGGCGTGGGAATTCTTTTTGCAGTGCACGGGAAGCACTCCCATTCGGGCCATGGCACATTGGGCATTGGAGTTGCATCGCACCGATGTACGGCCTGTGCTGCCCCATATTCGCACCCCCGTGCTCGTGCTGTGCGGCGAAAAAGACGTCCTGGTCCCGTTCTCCTGCCAGGAGCTTTTTTTGAAGCGACTGCCCCATGCAGCGTTTTTCCGCATAGACGGCTGTGGACATTTTCCCACGTTTTCGCATCCGGCAGCCCTGGCCCGGGCGCTGCATGAGTTCACATGTGCCGTCAACGCCAGTCGTTGTTTACGAGACGGTGACGCCGACAAGCTCCCTTCAGCAGTTGCCCGAAGAGGACGTTAGGCCGAGATCGGCATGACCAGCGCGTTGGTACCAGCCGGCGAAGCTAGTTGAGGCCGCCCAGGCACTGCAAGGCAAAATCGAAGACGCGCCGACCGACCTGATCGGCAAAAAAGTACTGCCCGCGTTGGTCATCCCAGCGTATTTGAAATTGCCCGTATGAAGGAGGCGCCCGGTCGAAAAGCTCTTCGCACTGGCAACGGACGGCGCTCAAGAACGCAGCGACGGCCGTCAGTTCTTCCAGCTCGTGTTCTACGAGCGGGCGGGCCACGAGATCCCCTTGCACTTCCAGGATCGTGAAGCAAATACGGACCAGCTGCATCACCAGATCTTCCGACAAGCACAGACGACGCGGCACACGCGCCGTACGCGATACCGGCGTGGCCAAGTACCAGGGCCGCGGCGCCGTGTCCTGTGCCGGAGAACGGAAGCATCCCTGAATCCCTATCTGCGCCAGATGGGCATGGAGTTGCTGGCACGCCTGTCGAAAGGGATCGGCGCTGGGAGGCCCAGGAGCGCGACGGAAGAACTCCAGGGTCGCATCCAGAGCCGCCCAGGTTCGGGGCGGCAATTCCAGGAATACCTTGGCAGATGTCGTTTCGCCCATGCTCAGGCGCCCGAGCTGCGAGGCCTCGAAACCTTATCCCGTTATCTGCATCGGCAGCCGGCGACGGTCGTATTCATCCCATCTAGCCGGAACAGCACGGGCCGAGTCCACAGGCGCCGAAGTTTGTAACGTCTGTACCGAGCGCCACGGCTGGAGAAAACAGGTGCAAGCCCTTGCCAGCGCGCAGGCTCTGGGACAGACACTTGCTCGCTCACGCGATCGGTCCCGAATCAGCAACCGGTTGGGCTGACGGCGCCGGTCGGGTGCTGTGCGGAGTGGTTCCGTGTAGTGCACGGTAAATGCGATTGGCCAGTTGCGAGGGACTGAAAGGCTTGGCTAAAAAATGAGCATCCCGGCGGGATATGCATTGCAGCACGTTTTGGTCGTCCGTGTATCCCGACATGTAAACGATGCGCAGGTCCGGTCGTGAAGCCAGCAATTTTTCGGCCAACTGTCTGCCGTTGAGGTTGGGCATGACCACGTCGGTCAGGAGGACATGAATCGGGCCGGCGAACTCGTTGGCCATATGCAGTGCTTCGCTGCCGTTGCGCGCCTCGAGCACCTGGTACCCACAGCGGCGCAGCACCTGACTGGCCAAATTGCGCACGCCGGCTTCGTCCTCCACCAGAAGGACTGTTTCTGTGCCGCGCGGCATGCTTTCGACGAGCAAACTGGTGCGGGAACACGAGCTGGCTTGGTCGTCGGCAACCAGAGGCAAGTAGATGCGAAAGGTAGTGCCTTGGTGGGGCTCGCTTTCGACGCTGATATGGCCGCCGGACTGCTGCACGATACCGTACACGGTGGCCAGTCCCAAGCCGGTGCCTTTGCCATGTTCTTTAGTGGTAAAAAAGGGCTCGAACAAGTGGGCCTTGACGGTTTCATCCATGCCACAACCGGTGTCGCGCACCACCAGCAAGGCATACTGCCCGGGCGCCAACTGGGCGTCGTAACAGGCATGGGCTTCCTCCAGGTGCACGGCGGCTGTTTCGACAAAAAGCTGTCCCCCTTCGGGCATAGCGTCGCGTGCATTGACGGCCAGATTCATGATGACTTGCTCGATTTGTGTGGGATCGGCACGGATGTACAACGGCTGGGAAGCCAGATGGGTGTACAGGTGGATGTCCTCGCCGATGACGCGACGCAGCAACTTTTCCAGCTCGGCTACGGTCTGGTTGAGGTCGAGAACGCGCGGGATCATCACTTGTCGGCGACTGAAGGCCAGCAATTGCCTGGTGAGCACAGAGGCTTTTTCGCCGGCTCGCTTGATTTCCTTGACCAGCTCCCGTGCCGAAGAGTGTTCGGGCAGGCTGGTGGCCAAGACGTCGCTGAAACCGATGATGGCGGTCAGGAGATTGTTGAAATCATGAGCTACGCCCCCTGCCAGTCGGCCGATCGCCTCCATTTTTTGCGCTTGCAACAGCTGGCTTTCGACGCGCTCGAGAGCTTCTTCGGCCTGCTTTTGGCTGGTGATGTCCTCGATCGTACCCTCGTAATAGAGCACCTGTCCAGCAGCATCGCGGACGACGCGTGCGTTTTCCCGCACGTGCAACGGCTTGCCGTCGTGACGCATCCAGGTGGATTCCAGGCCGAAGATCTCGCCGGCGGCTTCCAGCTGCTCGCGGAACAGGCGCCGCGGCTTGACCGGATCGGGCCAATCTTGTTCCAAATTCTTCTGGGCCAGCTCCTCGAAACTGCTGTAGCCGAGAATACGCACCAAAAACGGATTGGCCATGAGGATACGGCCGTCCGGAGTGGTGCGATAAATACCGATGGGTGCATTTTCGACCAGCGACCGATATTGATCTACGCTTTCCCGCAAGGCTTCTTGGGTGCGCACCAGCTGGGTGACGTTGCGTCGCAGGATCAGCTGCCGCTGCCCGTTGGAGGCACAAGGGCCGAGCGGAAAATGACAGATCTGCAACCAGTAGGTTTCTCCTGCGCGGCACCGGGTTTCCAGTGAAGTCCCGGCCGAGTCGGCGGGCAGGTGCTTGCCGGCGAACTGCTCCACGTTTAGCTCGGCATCGGTCTTACCCAACACGTGCTCCTGCGAACACGCCTGCAACCACTCCAGAGCGGCACGGTTCGCCAGCAGGTAACGTCCCTCGCGGTCCTGCACAGCCACTTGATCGGGAGTGGCATCGAGCACGGCCTGCAAAAGATTGCGCTCGCCCATCAGCCGCTGTTCGAAATGGTGCCGTTCCGCCATGAGCGCTGCCACTATGGCCGTGGTCAGAGTTACCACGACCACCGCCGTCTGCAGCGCCACTCCTGTTTCGCCCGGCGAATCGGCTACGAATGGACCGATCCCCAGCACCGTCAGCACCATGAGCGCCGATAGTACATAACTACAGGCCAGAGCAGAAACCTGTGGTCCATAACGGATGGCGCCTGTCAGTAGGATCGGGAATAACCACAGCGGACGGACCAAATGCCGAAAAGCATGACCCTGAGGCAGCGCAAACAGACCCACGGCAATACCTGTCAGCATGGCAAAATAGGCGCCGATTTCGAGCCAGCAGATGCGGGCTGGCAAGCGAGGCTTTCCTTGCCAGGCCAGAAAAACAGGCGCGATCAGAAAAATGCCTGCCACATCGCCGAACCACCACGCCGCCCACACTGCTGGCCAACGCGCCCCAGTCACGATGTCGGCATAAAACAGGAGCGCCGTGCCTAGGGTGGCATTGACCAGAGGGCTAAAAAAGCCGCCTAGGCCGGCAAAAGCCAGCACGTCTTCCAGGCGGTCGAGCTGCAGCTTGTGCCCCCCGTGTACTAGACGAATAAGACCCGCTCCCGCCAGCACACTGCCTGCCGAGACTAGGGCCAGAGCAAGCGCCAACACAGGCCCTGCTCCTTCGCTCAGAGCTGTAGCCAAGGCGCCCAGCATTATTCCTGGCAAGAGGTGTATGCCGAAACGCAAGACCAGTCCCAGAGCCACCCCAGCAGGCAGCCACACCGGGCAGACAATATCGTATCCCAGGCTCGGAATCAGCGACCCGCAAGCCGCTGCATATATGGCTAGACCTGCAGCCAGCTGACTGAGTGCACCTGCTACCGTATGCATCCACGGAGTGACTCGCACCCTGTACATTCTTCTTCCTATCCTGATCAGTTTGCCGCTGTTTCTTCTGACTCCACAAGAATAGCTCACAACAAGCCCGCAGGCAGAAAATGGGGGTTTTATTTGTGAGCGCAAGAGAGTATCATGTGATGTCAGCCGGGCTACTTGCACCTGCCGCAAGGACCGGACGCTCCGCCGATTCCGGTGTCGGGCATGCTGCATCGAAATACCCCGAACGACGAGTCGGGCACCCATAAGAACAAGCACGTACTATCGTCCGCTTTTTCCATGTGGGCGTAGCGGTTTTACTCTTATCGAACTATTGGTGGTTATTGGCATCACAGCCACGGTGCTGGGCTTGCTCCTGCCCGCGGTGCAGCGGGTGCGGGAGACGGCGAACCGGTTGAAGTGTCAGAGCCATTTGCGGCAGATCGGCGTGGCACTGCATCATTTTCATGCCACCCACAAAGTCTTTCCTGCCTCCGGCTGGACCATGCCCGGCCCTGGCAATCCGCTGGGAAAGTTCGTGGGCTGGCGGGCACTGACTTTGCCTTTTTACGAACAAGACAACCTGCATCGTTTGTACGATTTCACCGTGCACTGGTGGGAGGGGGTCAATCTGCAGGCGGCAATACAGCCGATCGGACTATTCGTTTGCCCGACGACGCCCCAACGTGTGCCGGTTTATTTCATGCCCGCCAAGCCGCCCCGGCCGGTGATCACCTTGTCCAGTCCGCTGGCCCCTACCGACTACGAAGCTATCATGGGAGTCGCTCGCAGTGTGGATCCACAACGCTATAGCCTACCTTCGGCCAACCGCTCGGTTATGTTCCGCAATTCCCGTGTGCGGATGATGGATATTTTGGACGGCGCCTCGCAAACCATTATGGTCGTCGAATGTGCGGGCAGACCGTCGGTGTACCGCGGCCGCCTGTGGCGACCCGATCTGACTAACGATCAAGGGCAGGGATGGATAGATAGCGAGGGGGCTTTCAGTCTGGACGGGTCGAACGAAGACGGATCTCTACAAGGACAGGGACCGACGGTTACGCCCCGGGCCATCAACGCCACCAACGACAACGAGCCTTATAGTTTCCATCCAGGCGGCGCTAACTTTCTCCTTGCCGACGGTCATGTGCAGTTCATCCGCGAACACGTCCCGCTGCCGGTTTTCGCAGCCCTATGTACGCGCAACGGAGGCGAAGTAGTTTCGCCAGCCGATTACTGAAGGCCCGCGCACAGGCATGAGAGTCCGGACGGATGGGCCTGGTCGAGCCTGCTGGTGTCCGAGCCTACCGCCTATCACCCTGACCTTTCAGTGGCGATTTTGCCAATGCCTCCTTGCTTTTCGCCAGGTATCTGCACAGGATAAACGACAAGCCAAAAGGCGGTACCGACTCGCAAGGATCGAATATTCGGCAGTTTTGCCATAGCGCCGGGTATCGGGCGGCAGGCAAAAGGCTGTGGGATTGCCGGTCGCCAGGCGCAGTCAGCATATAGGCCAAGCAGAGGGGGTTGACTCATGGTGCGTTCCCAGTGGCTGATCACAGTGACCTTGGGGCTGGTTTCGGTGAGTGCTGCAAGCGCGGCGGACAATGTACCGCCTCCTGGCTTCGCGGCGCTTTTCAACGGCAAGGACTTGAGCAATTGGCAGGGAGTGGTGCCATTTCCCAAGCGTTTGAAAATGTCAGCAATGGAGTTACGGGCTGCGCAGGAGAAAGCCAATGCCCGCGTGTTGCCCCACTGGACGGTCAATAACGGCGTCCTCCACTACGACGGCAAAGGGGATAACTTGCAAACAGTCAAAGACTTCGGCGACTTCGAACTGCTCATAGATTGGAAAATCCAAAAGGACGGCGACAGCGGCATCTATTTGCGGGGCAATCCCCAGGTGCAAATCTGGGATCCGGACAGCAAGCCCGCCGCAGGCGTCGGCTCCGGCGGCCTGTACAACAATCAAAAGTATCCCAACAAGCCTCTCAAACGCGCCGATCGCCCCGTAGGCGCATGGAATACTTTCCGTATCCTGATGAAAGGTGACCGCGTCACCGTGCACCTCAACGGAGAGCTGGTCGTGGACAACGTACCCCTGGAGAATTACTGGGAGCGTGGCAAGCCATTGCCGGCTCGTGGGCCGATCGAGCTGCAACACCATGGCTCGCCTCTGGAGTTCAAGAACATCTTTATCCGCGAGCTGGAGTAAGCACTGCTGACCGCGTGACGCGATCGGAAGAGTTGTGCTCTCTGGGGCGGATAGAGCTGACGCGGCCTCGGCGTTCGATCTCGCTTATGAAAACCTTGGTGGTAGTTCCCGCATACAACGAGG
Source organism: Gemmataceae bacterium (assembly GCA_040289265.1). Classification (GTDB taxonomy): domain Bacteria; phylum Planctomycetota; class Planctomycetia; order Gemmatales; family HRBIN36; genus PSKW01. The sequence goes on along the minus strand of PSKW01000005.1, from coordinate 198,626 downwards.
AAGCCTGTCTGCCCACGACTCTGGAAGAATTGCAGGCATTGCCCGCCGATTTCGAGGTGCTGATCGTCAACGACGGCTCGTCCGATGCGACTGGGGCGATCGCCGAAAAGTTCTGTGCCCAGCGTCCGGGCTGGCAGGTGGTGCACTTGCCGGTCAATTGCGGCATCGGCGTGGCAGTACAAACCGGCTACCTGTATGCTGCCCAGTGTGGACGCTATACCTATGTGGTGCAACTGGATGCCGACGGACAGCACGATCCGACTACTATTCCGACGCTGGTTCAGGCCTGCCAGCAGCACCAATGGGACTTGTGCATTGGTTCGCGGTTTCTGGGGCACCAGCGGGGGGCGTCGGGGACGACGCGCTGGCGCCGACTGGGAATCCGCATGCTCCAGGCTTTGATCCACGGTCTGTCGGGTGTACGTTTGACCGACCCGACGAGTGGCTTGCGGTGCGCCGCGCCGGCGGCCTGGAAGCGCTTCGCCCGTGAATATCCGGACGATTACCCGGAACCGGAGTCAGCTTTCTGGGCCGTACGCAGTGGTCTGCGCGTCGGCGAGGTTCCGGTGACCATGCGGCCGCGCCGCGCAGGCGCCAGCTCTATCCGCCGCGGCCAATCGCTTTACTACATGGCTAAAGTTTCCCTGGCTATTTTGCTCGACCGATTGCGCGCACAAGGGAGGTGACCATGAACGCAGAACGCCTCATGTTCCTCGGCGGCCTGGCAGCCTTTGTGCTGACCGTCTATTGGGTTCGTTCGCGCGATCTCAAAGAAAAATACGCCCTGTGCTGGATCGCCGTAGCCTCGATCCTGTTGTTGTGCGGCCTGTTTCCGCAGACCCTCATGACCTTGGCACAGTGGCTGCACCTCAGTTACCCGGCAGCGGTTCTTTTCTTGGCACTCGGCATCATCTACCTTTTTGCCCTCGGCGTGTCCGTTTCCTTGACTCATTACCATCGCCGGCAAAACCGGCTCATGCAACAGTTGGCGTTGCTCGAAGCACGGGTGCGCGAGCTCGAATTGGCCCGCGAAAAGTTCCAAGACACGGAGCGCGCCCGGCTCGATCGCGCGTCAGCCGAGCCTATCGAGGCAGGATAAATATGCAGCCGCATGAATATGGAACTGGGCTTGCACCAAAACAGCGCTATGAGGTGTCGCCCCGGCCGGCGAAGTGCATAGTCAACGCTGTCCTCGGCTTCCTGCTTGTCCGCTGTTGTCCGATGCTACCAGGCGCGCTGCTCCCCACAGTGGCGGTTTTGGATACGACTGCTTACAGCGATCCTCCACAACAGCCGGCGGCTGTGACGTCGAGCAGGGTAACATTGCGTGGCGAGATGTCGCTGGCTGACGCTCTGACCGCTTTGCATAAGCAAACTGCGAACCGTGTCGTGGATCTACGTGCGCCGTTGGGCGAGCTGCCCGAAAAGCTGGCTCGCTTACGGCTGGACCTGCAAAACGTACCCTTTTGGCAGGCCCTGACAGAGATCCTGCAGCAGAGCGTCACGCGGCCAGTTCCTACCGCCGGGGGTGAAGCTATCGGCTTGCGTGCCAGGTCAGGCGGCCTGGCCCCCCTGTCCTGGAGCGGTCCCTTCGCGGCACTGGCCACCAAGGTGGTGGCAGTCCACGATCTGGAGGCGCCGGAGCGCTCCCATCTGGAGCTGACGGTGCAGCTATTCTGGGAGCCGCGGCTACGTGCCCTGCTTTTGCAGGCACCAGCCGACAGCGTTCGAGCGCGCGCTGGTACGGCCCTGGTCGGGGGACCGCGAGGCGCTGGAGCCGCCCGGCTGGCGTCCGAGCTGGGTCGCGAAATCCAGATCCGACTTCCTTTGCCGGCCCGCCCACTGGACTCGCTCCAAGACGTTACCGTGCGCTGGCAAGCACTGGTCAGTCCTGGCACGCTCGCAGTAAAAATGCCGGTTGCCGCCGGGTCACTGGTGCAAGACGGAGTGACCATCGAGCTGGCGCCCAGTCCGGCTCGCGCCGGTCGTCCTCTGACACTCGCGTGGACTTTGCGCTATCCCCCGGGTGTCGTGGATCCAGAAAGCCATCAGGTGTGGATGTTTCAAAGCGAGTGCTTTCTGGAAAAGCAGGGTCAGCGCTGGCCAGTAGACAAAGACCGGCACTTTATTTCGATAGTAGAAGGGCAAGCGATCAGGCTGACCTATTATGTCAGCGACGGTCCTAACTCGCTGTCAGACTGTTACGCGATCTTGTTGGCACCTCAGCCATTTGTGCAAGTTCCTATTTGCTTTCACTTTGCGAGCATACCTCTGCCTTGAGGGCCATGTGTCTGGTCACGAAGAATCGTAGTGGGTCTTAGAAGTCGCCCCCTGCTAGCTTTGGCGTCCCAAGCCCCGCCCGCTGTCCCGTGGTCGAGCTTTTTGGCCGCAGGTCCGCGGCTGTCGTTGTGCCGGTCCCGGGCTCGGCTCATGTCTTTTTAGTGGCTTTCAGCGACGCCAGAAATTTCCGCGCGAACCGGCAAGGCGCCGCGCAACTCTCTTGACGAGTCTAGCAAAGACGCGAGCCAGACCATAAGCACCGGCTTGCGGATAATTCTCGGCCGGAAAGCTGGGCGATTGTAGGTGAAACCGGTACGCACCTCGGGTATCTTAAAACATAGGGACTGGCCAAAGTGGGCAGAACTAGTCAGGCTTAGCCGAGGTGAGGAGTATGGCGCGTGCGAAAGCTGTGCAGGACAGTGGCAGTCGGGCGCCTTTGCCTTTGGAATTGCCACCACTGCCCGAGCAGCAGCCGCGGGGCGTGCCAGGCCCGCGGCAGCTATCCGGGCTGAGCCGTACTGCCATCAGCTTGGCAATTCTGGCACACTTTTTTGCGATCTTCACTGCGGTAACGGCGGCAGGTAATCGGGTTTTCCCGGCGCCTCCGCTGGCCGTTACCATGAACGAGTGGGTACGACCGTATCTGCAACTGGTCTTTCTCACCAATCCGTATCGTTTTTATGCTCCTGAGCCGGGCCCTACCAATCTGATGTGGTTCCGCGTGCAATACAAAGACGGTACGGTGCGCTGGTTCGAGTTTCCACGTCGCGAAGATTTCGTACTGCGCATGCCTTTCCAGCGAGGTATTGCTTTGACCATGCTCCTAGACAGCCAGATGGAACCGGATATGATGCGGCCCAATCAATACATTGTGTCGCCGACCGGCAAAATTTGCGTCGCATCCTACATACGCCACGTAGCGCGCACGGTAGCACCGGGGGATGGCCGGCCTGCCGATCCGCAACTGGTGGAAGAAATCCAGGCATACAACGTAGACCATCTCATCCTCGAGCCGCGTCAGGTACAACAGGGTTGGGGTGCGTACGATTTGCGGCTCTACCGCTTCGTTTATTTGGGCAGTTACAACGCCGAGGGTCAGTCGCGGCGCAATCGCGTGGTCGAGGACATTTACGTGGGCCTGGATACCACTTTTGTGGCGGAGCGCGTGGTGACGGACCTGATCAGGCAGCGCGAGCGTCTGGACCCCGGTCGGGTCATCGAGCAGCCTGGCTTTCCCCTGCCTGTGCGGGAGCTGGCTCGGCGGCATCGGGACCTGCTCACTATGAAAGAATTGCCGACCCACTTGGGGAAATATATCGAGCAGCTCGTCGAAGAGGGAACTGCCAAAGACGTGCCCGATAGCGGGCTGCCGCAGACGCCGCTTTTGCCGCGTGATCCCGCTGACATCCAGCGCCTGCAACGGGATCTGCCGCGGACCCCGGCGCGCTGACAGAACTTCTGCCCGAGGTAGCGCAGCTCGACGAGATGCGCACAGAGGAGTCCACCATGTGGCGAGTCCTTTTGCAGCCGGTTCGCCAGTACCTGCGAGACCTGACATACCACCTCCTGGAGGGCTGGAATCGGTTCTGGTTCACACCCACAGACCCTACGACGCTCGCCTGCATCCGCATTTGCACCGGTCTGGTATTGCTTTACATCTACGCGACCGTGGCCCATATGGTGCCGGACCTCATCGGTCCCGACGGCTGGGTGGATTTGCAAGCCAGTCGCGAACTGCGCGACACGGACTACAACGAATGGGCGGATATCGAGCGGGCAGCCTGGCGGCAGTCAATCTGGCTCTACATCCAAAGCCCGACCGGTTTGTACCTGACCTACGGGGCGTTTTTGTTAGCTATCGCCTGCTATACCTTGGGCCTCTTTTCGCGTGTGGTCACGCCGTTGGTCTGGATCGGCCATCTAAGTTTCGTGCACCGCGGGTACGTAGCCTGGTACGGGATAGATAGCATCCTGGCGATGTTATTGCTGTATCAGCTGTTTGCGCCGGTGGGAGCGACTTTGTCGCTGGATCGCTGGCTGGCGGGACGACGTCATCCCGAAGTGGATCAGGATCCGCCCCCGCCCAGTATCGGCGCCAACATCAGTATCCGGTTGATCCAGGTGCACATGTGCATCGTGTACTTCTGCGCCGGGATGGCCAAATTGCAGGGACCCATGTGGTGGAACGGAACCGCCACTTATTACACCATGATGATCCCAGAGTTCGCCCCCGTGGACATGCGCTGGCTGGCCAACATGGACTATACCATCGTCTATTTGGTCTCCCTGGCGGGCACGGCCTTTACGCTGTTTTTCGAGATTGTGTTTGCTTTTTTGATCTGGAACCGTTGGTGGCGGCCGATCCTCCTGTTCATGGCTGTCATGTTACACGGTGCCATCACCCTGTTCATGGGTCTGGGCTCTTTCGGTGTAGCCATGCTGACCGGCTGCATGTCGTTCGTTCCCCCTGACAAAATGAAGTGGTTCTTGCACGTCGTTGCCAATTGGCTTGCGGGTAAAACACCGGAGCCGACGGCAGTGGCATCTGCTTCATAAGTCCACCGGCAAAATAGGCAAACCCTCCCTTTGGCCATGCAACGCCGTACATGGGCCAGAGGGAACTTTTGCGCTTGTTTGCAGGTCCAATAATCGAGCGATCCTTTTCGTGGTCATCTTCGAGCATATGAGCGCGAGGATAGGCGAAGGCTGGTCGAACAGCCTCATAAACTGTTTGCTAATCTTCACTGCCGTCAGTAAAATAAAACCAGGTGAACCTAGCCTGACCGGAAAACGAGGGGGAGCGGAGCATTATGGCACAGCAAGCTCACACACCGAGCGCGGCGAGCGTGCCGACCGATGCAGGTAGTCCGGCGGCGGTACCCTTGGTCGCTCTCAGCGAATTGGCAGAAGAAAAAATTACCCGCGAAGACCTGCTGACCCTTTTGCCGGCCGCGGGCATCAGTATCGTGTTCAATGTGCTCTTGGTGTTCGTGCTCTTGTGGTACAACGCCGGTTCCGCGCGAGCAACCGTTGCCGTGGTGACAGTCCCCGAGCAAGAAGAAACAGTGCTGGAAGAGCGGGACAAGATGGCGATTGACCCAGAATTCAGCCCGCTGGAGGCGATTCAGGTCGAGCCAGCAGCCCCCGAGGAGATGGGCATTCCCTCCGAGATCCCTGTGGCCGAACCGCCTCCCGATCCTGCTAACTTGGGCGTAGGGGGCAAGGAAGGGAGCGGGGTCAAAGGTCTGGGTACCAGTGACACGGGTGCGATCATCGGCATGCCCGGTTTGGGGGAGTTCGGCTTTCGCGGCTCGGCAGGCAGCAACCCCGCCGGCGAGGGCTTCGGACTGCCCGGGGGGATCTCGGGCGGCCGCGACTCCGGCGGCTTCGGTTTGCGCTTGGATGTCAATAACCGCATGAAATATGTCCGGCTCGGCGGTGGCAACGATGCTTCCGAACGTGCCGTCGTCAACGGTTTGAATTGGTTCGTCAGACATCAGGCACCGGACGGCCGCTGGTCGTTGCACCAGTACCACCGTCACGGCGGGTCGGGTTGCAATTGCCGAGACCCAGGCACAGAAGCCTACGTAGAGAACAACGATACCGCCGCCACGGCCTTGGGGCTGCTTCCTTTCCTGGGTGCAGGCCACACGCACAAACGGCAAGGCCCGTATCAGAAACATGTCCTCGCCGCTCTCAACTACCTGATCCGCAAGCAAGACGGCAAGGGGGACTTGGGAGGGGGGATGTACGCCCACGGGCTGGCCACCATTGCCCTGTGCGAGGCGTACGGTCTGGCGCCCAATGATAAAGTCCTACGCGCCGCCGCTCAACGCGCTATCTACTTTATTGTCAGCGCCCAGAACCCCAACCACGGCGGATGGCGGTACCTAGCCCGATCTGCCGATGGCGATACCTCGGTCGTGGGCTGGCAGGTCATGGCTTTGCGCAGCGGTCAGATGGCCGGTCTGGAAGTGCCCTCGCGTACTCTCGAACTGGCGCGCAAATGGCTCGATTCCTGCGCCAAGGACAAAGGGGCCAAGTATAGCTACGAACCCACGTCCGGCGCCAGTCCCGCTATGACCGCCGCCGCTCTGCTCAACCGTCAATACTTGGGCCATTATGGGCCGCGCACGCCGGAATTGCATCAAGGGTGCAAATACCTCCTGACGAATTTGCCTCCGGAAGTGCCTAAAAATCCCGGAGCCGCTCGTCCTCCACTGGGGGGCATTTACTATTACTACTATGCCACCCAGGTGTTGCACCATATGGAGGGAGATTATTGGCAAAAATGGAACCCGCGCATGCGCGATTTCCTTATCGCCACCCAAGAAACTTCCGGCCACAAAGCCGGCAGCTGGGATCCTGCTGGCAGTGACTACGGCGGCAGAGGCGGTCGCATCTATACCACTTCTCTCGCAGTCCTCACTTTGGAAGTGTATTACCGCTATCTGCCGCTCTATCGGCGCACCGCCGCCAGCATGGAAATGGCGACGCAGATGCCCGAAAAAGATCGCCCGGCACCCGATTCGAAATGACCGGCTGCGCGCGCGTGGTTTGTGCGATAATCGTACACAGTAACGCTGCGCCACCAGCGAATTGAACAAGTGCGTCACTTCGCTATGCCGCTTGCTCCTTGCGTTGCTCGCCGGACACTGCTCGTAGCCGATCCTAGTCGGACGAATACAATTCCACTTGCCCGAAATTGAGCGCCCACCAGCTAAAGAACGCAACTATCCCGAGCCTCTTGGTTATTTTCGCTCAGTTCTCCCTTTTCCTGCCGACAAGCATCGGCGAGCGATTATTTTGCCCAGCAGTTCCTCTGGGCGGATCGAATCTGCGCTGGACAAAAGCAAAAACTTATGGCAAAAGGCCGCCCGATGGGCGGTACAGCCTAGCAGTTAGGGGCCGGCGTACGAGGGGAGAGACGGGAGGAGTCAAAATGGGTAAATCGTGTGCCCCGGTGGCAGCTATCTGTGCAGTGATCCTTTTTGCCCCAGCTCTTGCTGCCGAACGGGATACGTATCGTCGGGTGGAGGACAGTGCACCCAAGACAAAAAATCATTGGTGGTGGCCATTTTCTAGCGGCACAGAAAAAAGCAAAAAGGCCGCCCCCAAACCGGCTGCCCAAGCCAAGAAACAAGAGCCTCAGGAACCGACCGCGAGCAGCGCCACCACTGCCGAAAAGCGCAATTTGACCCAAGCCCAAGCCGACTATCTGCGGCGCTTGGCGGTTTGTGATCGGCTGCGCGAAGTTGCCCTGGACCTGGGCGACGAGTCCTTGCACGAGCAGGCCGATTTGCTGGAACAACGCGCCTGGGTGCTGTACGAGCGGCGCACCGAAGCAAGCCGGTTTTATGACCTGGCCGGCAGGACGCCATCGGCGCCGCGTGCTGGCGACGGCAGTCCAGCCGGTGACCGCGCCGCACGTGCTGTACGTTCGGTATCGTCCCAGGACCGGGTCGTGGGGGAGGAATAGAGCATGCGCACATGGATTTGCGCCGTGGCTGTGGGTGCGACACTGGCCGGATGCGATCTTTTGCCCCGAAGAAACTCCACCTCCGTGCATCCCCCCGCCGTCACCGCTCAGCCGCGGCCGGTCAATCCCCAGGAGATCACTGCGGAAAACGCACATCAAAAGGCCCAAGAACTCAAGCGCGAGCTCGACCGAGAAGCCGAGCAACTCCCCTAGCCGGTCCCGCACTTGTCCAGCGCAAATAGCCGCTGCGGATTGTTCCATAGCAGGTCACGGGCCAGGGCCAGCGTCCGGCTGGTCGTCCAGTGCCTCCCTCGCACGAAATCTTGTGCCAGCACTCGCGCCAGTACCCGACGATACATGTTGAACTTGGGCAAAATGAACTCGAGCTTGTAGGCGTCGCTGTAATAGCCGATGATCTTGTGCCGCGGTGCCGCCTGCAACCGCAGCCGCAGATCGTTCTCGATCGAAGCCGGTACGTTGCTGTACCACCAGTGTCCGCACGCATAAACATTGGGAAAAATCCAGGCATAACTCGTCAACTCCTGATTCAGGCTGCTGCTGAGAATGGACACGCAAAAGGAAACCTCGGGAAAGGCGTTGAACAAGGGCGCATACGCGTACAGCGATACCCGCTGATCGAAGAGATCCATGCCTTGCGGAACACCGTGAGCATAGACTCGGCGATAGACGCCGAGCATCAGATCGAAGGGCACCTGAAAGGTGCGGCATGTTTCGGCTATCAGCCATAGTCTTTCGCCCGGGGTACCCAAACTACCCATGTTTTCCGGCTGCACCGGTACGAAATCGGGAGGCAACGACACCGCACAGGCTTTAGCGCCGCGTTCCACGAAGCGTGCGCACAGCGCGTGCATGGCTTGCCGGAAAGTGCTTAGATCGGCTACCGCTACTCCCGAAGCGCGGTACAGACGCTCCCGCACGGATCGGTCCTCGAGACGAAAAACAAGCTCATCCGTGCGCAAACAGGGCACATAGCGCGCGTTATCGAATCCCTGCAACGAATCGTCGAAATCGTTGGTCAAAAAAAGACACCGCAGTCGCGTGCGCTGCCAGACATGTTCGGCCCAGTCCGGGCGCTTGAGCCGCGTCTCAGCTAGTGCCCACAACTGCTCCGCATCCCGTTCAGAAACATCTTCGCCGTCCCAATCGAACCAGAGCCGCAAGAGCTCGATGAGCCACCCGGCGGCGACATGGTTGTCGAAACGCCGGAAGTGGGCCAGTACAGCACGAGTGCACTCCTGGGACGCTACCCTAGCGAGCCACGCCGGCATGCCCACAGCATGAGCTAACTCGGTGAAATAATGATATCCCAGCAAATCGTCGAGTGTGCTCGCCGTAGGCCGCAGCGGGTCAATGTGCGTGTGACAGTCCAAACAGGGAATCTGGCTGATCTCGTTGAACAGCTCCTGCTCTACAGGATCGGCGAACATAGGCCGGCCCTCCACTACAAGCCCGTGGCAACACTTACAATCCCCAGGGAAATTTTTACAAAACCTGGCGTTCAGAGTAGGAGGTGTCCGCACCTCAGGCCCGATGCCACGCGCACAAACACTGCAATATATTGCGGCGCTTTACGCAGAGCCGCTCGTACCGATCTCGCAGTCTGGCACATCTTTTGCGTTGCATAGCATGAGCCGTCCGACACCTCGGGAAACCATACAGCGCGGCGGCACTGGGCAGCAGTCTGCAACGAAGCGGCTCAAGGCCTCGAGGAGGCTCGACACACCTGCTTGTGGACGCAGGTACAACGCCGAAGATCCAAGAGGCAGTGGCCGCGAAGAACGGGGGTACGGTGTACAAGACCGCCTGGGCGATGGAGCAATTCGATACGTGGAGTTGCAGCTACGACCGCAGTTTGCTGCAGCGGTTTTTGTTCTGGCCATCGCATCGGCTTTTGGAAGAGTATCTGAGCCCGCACGATGAACGCATTCTGGACATCGGTTGCGGCACGTGCCAGTTCGCCGAGCGGATCTTGCGGCGTTTTCCGCGGGTCCGGCTGTGGGGGCTGGACCTCAGCTACAGTATGCTGTTACAGGGACGGCACCGGCATCACGCTTGGCGCGATCGGCTGTTCATTGTGCGAGGCAACAGCCAAGAGCTGCCCTTTTGCGATGACTTTTTCGACGTCGTGACTTGCAGCCATAGTTTTCATCACTATCCCGACCAGGCTCAGGCGCTGCGCGAGATGTTTCGCGTGTTGCGACCAGGCGGACGGAGCATGATCATTGACGGCAATCGCGATTGCCCGCATGGGTGGCTGATCTTCGATATCTTGGTCACTTGGTACGAAGGGGGCGTCCATCATTGTAGCGCCAACGAATTCCGGCACCTGATGGCTCAGGCTGGGTTCGTCCACATAGTGCAACGGCACGAAGGAGACCTCATACCGTACTTGCTCACCATGGGCGTGGCCGACAAACAGACGCAGCGGCAAGTAATTCCTGTGCGCGCGGCCGCTTGAATCCACTGTGCCCGGGAGGGCTTTGCACGGCAAACAACGCATACGATACTCTAGCAGACACAAACGACGAGCATGAGACCTCCTTCCCGTCCCGACCGCCACTTACCCCCGTCGGGGGCCGCCATCTTGACCCCGGGATGACGGCCCCTCGCTATTTCTGCAGGCCCTCATGCCCTTCCAGTCTGTCCAGGGACTATGTCGGCGATCCATCTTGTCCGCCACAAGGCGGGCAGGTGCCTTGATTTCCCCAACGCTTCAGCTGAAATAACGAACGGCGTTTTGGAACAAGCGCAATCCATCGCCGGGGCGCGCGTAGCCACGGCGCGTCCACTGCGGATGCTGCAAGCCGAGGACATGCCGCTCGGGATGGGGCATCAGGCCGAGCACTCTGCCGGTGGCATCGCAAATACCGGCGGCATCCAGCTGCGACCCATTGGGATTGACCGGATACGGCCCTGGCCGTCCCTCGCTATCCACGTAGGTGAGGACAATCTGCCCCTGACGGTGGAGCTCCTCGAGCACTTGCGACGAGCGGCAGATGAACCGTCCTTCGCCGTGGGCGATCGGCAGCTGCAAAAGCTCGTATCCCGCCAAGAAAGGGCAGCGCGACGCATGTGCTTTCAGACAAACCCACCGGTCTTCGAAACGACCGGAAGCATTGGCGGCCAGCGTCGCCGGGATTCCTTCGGCGTCCGGGGGCACCAGCAGCCCGGCTTTGATCAAAGCCTGAAAGCCATTGCACACGCCCAGGATGAGCTTGCCGGCATCGCGAAAATCCACAAGGGCATCGTTTAGGACGGCTTGGAGTTCCAAGGCCAGGATTTTGCCGGCGGCTACGTCGTCGCCATAGCTGAAGCCCCCGGGAATCATGAGGATCTGGTACTGCTGCAACAGACTGGGCTTTTCCTTGAGACGATTGATATGAACGCGGTCGGCGTGGGCACCTGCCAACTCCCAGGCATACTGCGATTCGAGATCGCAATTGGCGCCCGGCGACCGCAGCACCAACACGCGCACGGTACCCATGTCGCCCCTCGTCCCTCCACTCTTCCCATATGCCAGCCGTTGCCGCGACGTCCGACAGGGGCATTATAGGCCAGCACGCGCGCCCGAGTTTGGCCGTGCCCTATGGCACGATGCAAGAGCTGTTGGCGGACAGAAACTAGACCGGTCGCCGCGATGCTTCGATGCGGGCCCCAGAGGCGGCGCAACAGCTCATCAGCCACTGGTTCACGTCGCGAAACATATGCGGATGGAGGCGGTGTGTCGTGGCATAGGTATGCCAAACGACAGGAGCCCCTGCCGTGTAGAAGTAGCGATATGCTTGCCGTGCGTAAGACAGGGGCACATACGGATTGGCGATGCCGTGACCGATGAACGCAGGAAGTCGGCGCACAGCCGACAGTCGCAGCAGGGGACAAGGGGTCGGCAAATGCCCGTTGAGCGCCACCACTCCGGCAAACCGCTCCGGAAAACTGAGCGCCAAACGATAGGCGGCTTCTGCTCCTTCGCGCACGCCCACCAAAAACACTCGGTGCGGATGAATGCGACGCGTGCGCATCAGCTCGGCCAGTGCCGTGAACACATAGTCCTCGACCAAAAGCCACTGATCGGCACCGTGACCCCAATGGTACAACACCTGGGGCCCCGCCACGGCTTGAGGACCGCGCAGACCCAAGCAGATATAATTTCTGCGACTGAGCTGCGGCGCCCATCTTCTCAGTCGTCTCTCATCGTCCCCACGGCCTGGGAAAAAGATCACCAAAGGATAGGCATACTCCGGCTCGTATCCGGCAGGCAGAAAGGTCAGCACGGGCAGACGCGAGCTGACCTCTACGGTGAACGGATAAAAACTCTCCGTCGCTCCTTGGCCGCACCCGCCGAAGATTTCGGCAAACTGAGCAAAATGCCTGCGCGGCACTTCGGGGTACTCGTTCGCTCCTGAGCAATCCTGGGTCATAAATTGGTGCTGCTTTCTCTCGGGGCAAGGTCACATAGCGCCAGGCAGGCGGTCATCGCGCTCGACGCGCTAAGTCTACTTTGGCCGATTGCTGCTGTCAACGAGCTCCTTGAAGAAAAAAGCGGTTTTCTCCTGAAGAAAGGCCGATATCTTGCAGAGTACTCCGGGCAGGCAAGATATGTAAACGACGCCGACTGTGCCAATTCACCCAAGACAGAAAAACCACGCAAGCTTTTCGCCTGCTTTCTTGCAAAATCAACAGTTATGCCATGGCATTCTCCTAGGCGTGCCGGCACTCAGGCAGCGACAAAACCCAAGGCAAAAAACGATCACCCGCGCCGGCTCAGGATGCCCTGCTTGTCCAAATATTCCAGCAGTAGCTGAGTACCTGCCTCGGGCGATGTCGTCGTAGTATCAATGGTCAGCTCAGGGTGCAACGGAGGCTCGTACGGATCGTCTACGCCGGTAAAGTTTTTGAGCTCGCCGGCGCGGGCTTTCTTGTACAGACCTTTGGGGTCTCTTTGTTCGCACACTTCGATGGGCGTGGCCATGTAGATTTCGAAAAAAGACAGGCCTGCTTGCTCGTGGAGGTGCCGCACGCGGTCGCGATCGCGACGGTACGGACTGATGAAGCTGGTCATGACGATCACGCCGCAATCCGCGAACAGCTTGGCCACTTCGCCGATGCGGCGGATGTTCTCCTCGCGGTCTTCGGCGCTAAAACCGAGGTTTTTGTTGAGCCCGTGACGGATATTGTCCCCGTCGAGCACGTAGGCCAGATGCCCGCGCTGAATCAAGGCATGCTCGAGCGTGAACGCGAGCGTGCTTTTCCCAGAACCGCTCAGCCCGGTAAACCACAAAGTGCACCCGCGTTGACCGAGCAACTGTTCCCGCTCGGCCCGCGAAGCGTGTCCTTCATGCCAGGTAATATTGGTCGCTTTGACGACAGTCATGTGTGCCCCTAATTTTATCGAGCCTGCCGATCTTGCCGTCCGACGCGCTAGGCGGCCACTGGCCGATGCTCGTCGCACGCACTCGGGACCGTCTTTCTTCGGGCTATGCCGCAGGCGCCCCGCATATCGGTCTGCCTGCCGTGCAGCGCCAGTGTCATTTTTCTTCCCGGTGCTTCAGTGTGGCAGGCACGATACACAAAGGCAGCACCGTCTCTGCTTGCCGCTCGGTCAGACGGTCTTTTATTTGGATGCGCAAAGAATAATATCCCGAAGTCAGGTCCTCCGGCAACGTGATCTGAAAAAGGATGAAGTGGTCTTTGCGCTGGCTCCGGCTTTCATCAACCGCTTGCAGGCCTTGCTGTTGCCACAGCACCTGGCCTCGGGCGTCCAGGAGCGCCAAATTGGCCTCGAAATATACCCGATAAACCGAGTGATCGCCTTCCGTGACGGCGAGAGCTTCCTCTGCCAGGCGCTCTACCTCCACGTAGACGTGGACGACAGAGCCAGCTTTCAACCGGTCTTGCACAGGCACATATTTGCCGAAACTGCCGACGCTTTTACACAGCACAGCCTTGCGAATCACCAACGGAGCCTGGCGAGACATCACTGCCATAAAAGACTCCAACTCGGCCATTAGGGCATCGGCCATGCCCTCAGGCGGGTCGCTCGGCATCGCTTTGGCCACTTTGTCCGCCAGTGCCAGCAGGACAAGTAGCCAGTGCCGATAAGGCTCCGCATAACTCATCAGCACCTTTTGAGCTCGTTCAGGTTGATCTTGCTGATAGGCCAACAGAGCCTCCACCAGTGGCGGCTGGCTCAGGTCCGGCTTTTCCTGACTCGCCGGACTTACAGACTCTGCAAACGGTTGGGACGGGGAAGGCGGTGCCTCGCCTTTCGGGTTATCGTGTAGGCCAGAAGTGAATTGAACCGGCAGCAGCGATGCCGGTTGGCGGACCACGTCGGAACTGAAAGGTAAGCCGTGCTGAAATGTGCCGAGCGGTACGCCCGGGGACTGCTCCCTGGCTCCAGCCGTTGGTCTGGCACGCGGCAGTTCCGGATAGCCATGGGACGCGTTATCCTGCTCCTGCGTGTCTATGGGCCCTGGCAGTTTTGTCGTGTCTGTGCCGGAACGATCCCACGGCCAGGAGGCGCAGCCCGTGGTCATGAGCAGCGCGCCGCCTGCCACCAACCAGCCGAGCAACCTAGGCCGTTCGCTTGCTTGCGTCGTCACTGGGTCTGTCCTTTTTCGCTGTCTTGTGCGGGAAATCATTCGGGCGGGCCACCATACCGTCGGCCATGTCCTGCGTCAACCCTGTCTATCGGGCGGTCGGCCTGCATCCAGTGTTCCTGCACTGGCGCCGAGAGATGGCATTGACCGTCGGAAGACCGCGGGCTATGGTCGGCAGCGCCGATTACGAGTGTGCCGACCGAGGTGCGGAGCCAAGCCGGCATGAGTGTATGGGTATTGCTCAAACGTTTGTCGGTTGTGACACTGGTAGCGCTCGTCGTGCTTGCGCTCGCCTACGCAGGCTGGCGCTACGAACCGTCTTTCTATCGCACGAGCGCCGTGCCGCCCGGTACCGCACGCGAAGCAGGCAGCGAGCAGTTCGAGAAAATCCTGGCCGATCTCATCAATCAATTGCAAAACGATGCCGACTGGGGTGCTGAATTTACCCAAGAGCAGATCAACAGCTGGTTTGCCGAAGATTTCGTGCATTCCAACATGGCCCGACAAGTCGTCGGGGTCGTCAGCGAGCCACGCGTTCATTTGACGCGCGACCGGCTCCGGATCGGTTTTCGACACGGTCGAGGCTGGTTATCCTCGGTCATAACGCTCAAGGCAGCGGTCTGGATCTGCCCGGGCGAACCGCACGCCGTCGCCGTGCAGATCCATAGCTTGCGCGTGGGCCTTTTCCCACTGTCCCCAAAACTGTTTCAAGAACAATTCGACGCCATGCTGCGCCAGCAAGGTATGGACATCCAATGGTATCGCTATCAAGGCCTGCCCACGGCAGTCATCCGCTTCCAGGCGAATCGGCGCGAACCGACGTTTCGTTTGCGTCAATTGGAGCTGCAGGAAGGCCTGCTTCGCTTGCGCGGCCAAACCTTGGACTCCAACACCTCTAGCGCTGAGCGTCCTGTCAGCTAAAATAAAAGTGCTGTCACGACGGTGCACAGGACCGCTGCTGACTGCCGGGTGCGTCTCGAGCCCGACTGTCGAATTGCGAGCCCCGACTGTTGACTCTGCTTCCGATGAAACCTGCCTACACAACGCGCTGGCTAGTGTGCTGTTGGGCGCTGCTGGTGTTGGGCCAGTCACTCTGCCGAGCCTCGGCCGAAAGCCACTCGGACAAAGACGCGCCGCCGGTTTCTTTCGAGTCACACATCTGGCCGATATTGAAAAAACATTGCGTGAGCTGCCACAACCCCCAAAAAAGTACCGCCGGGCTGGATCTCTCCCGCCGGGAAACGCTTTTTCGTGGCTCGGACAACGGCCCAGTGATCGTGCCCGGCGATGCCCGAAAAAGTTTGTTGTTCCAGCTCATCCAGCCGGGCAGCAAACCTCACATGCCGCCCAAAAAGCAGCTCAGCGGTGCAGAAATAAATCTTGTCGAGCGTTGGATCGCCGGCATGGATCCGCAGCAGCTCGACACGTCGCAGCGTAAGTCATCGCCAGCGGTCGAGCATTGGGCCTTTGTCAAACCGCAGCGACCGGAGTTGCCGTCGGTACGGCAGTCCACTTGGGTGATCAACCCGATTGACCGCTTCGTACTCGCAGCATTGGAAAAACACAATCTACGCCCCAATCCCCCGGCGAGCAAATACGAGTTGATCCGTCGTGTCACTTACGATCTAACCGGTCTGCCGCCGACTCCGGAAGAGGTGGAGGCATTTTTGCAGGACAACGCGGCGGACGCTTATGAAAAGGTGGTAGACCGCTTGTTGGCCTCGCCACGCTATGGCGAACGCTGGGCGCGTTTCTGGCTGGACTTGGCGCGCTATGCCGACTCCGATGGCTTTGAATTCGATCAGGACCGCCCCTATGCTTATCGGTACCGCGATTACCTCATCCGCAGTTTCAACGAAGACAAGCCGTACGACCGCTTCATTTTGGAACAGCTGGCCGGTGACGAAATAGATCCCGACAATCCCGACGCGCTCATCGCCACCGGTTTTTGCCGCGCGGGGCCTACGGTGGCCAATCAGTTCAACGAGCGCATCCGACTCGACGAATTGGACGACATCCTGAGCACCACCGGCAGCGTTTTTTTGGGCCTGACCATCGGTTGCGCCCGGTGCCACGATCACAAATACGACCCGATCACCCAGCGGGAATACTATCAACTGCTAGCGGTTTTCGACTCGCTGGAGAAAAAAGACGTGCTGGCGGGTCAAGCTGACGAGCTGGCAGCTTATCGGCAAGCGGCTAGCGAAATAGACGAAAAGGTCAGCCAGTTGAAAAGAACGGCGCGGGAGCTGGAGCCGCCCGTTGTTCCGCGAGGCGGCACCTGGCAGCTGGACCGGGACCAGATGATCGGCTGTGCCCAACATAGTCCGGGCGTCTTTTATTTCGGCGAGCGCACCTGGCAAGACTACATCTTCGAAGTAGAAGTCATGCTGGACCGAGACAGTACGACACAGATTTGGTTTCGCTCGCCGCGGGACGACACAGGGTATGCTGTGACGCTATCCACTTGCGCGCACGTGCTGCAGCGGCTCGATTGGCATGCCGGCGCCGAGGGCTGTGGGCTATCGCAGCGGGCAAACCCGGTGTCATCAGGACAATGGCATGCGTTGCGCATTGCCTTGCTAGGCGATGACATCAAAGTGTTCGTCAACGAGAAAACCCTTTTCGACACACGCGATCGTCGCTCACCGGTCGGAGGTATCGGTTTAGCCGTCGTGCAGGGCCGTGTGCGCTTTCGACATGTGCGTGTGCGCAGCCTCGACGGCGGAACGCTGCTCAACCATTGGCCGCGTTTGGCCTCCGAGCCGTTGCCCGAGGAGGAAAGGCAAGCGCGGCTACGACGCTACCAAGAGGTGTTACGTGAAGTGGAGGCCTGGGAAAAGCGCAAGCCAAAAGCGCCTTTGGTCATGTGCGTGCACAACCGGAGTGGTCCGCCGCGGCCGACGTACTTGCTGTATCGCGGCGATCCCCGCTTGACCGGACCGCGCGTCCAGCCGGCAGTCCCCGCTGTGTTGGCGAGTGTACCCGTGACGTTCGCCCCGGCGAACGCCGAGGCCCGTACCCTCGGTTGGCGCACGACCCTGGCCCGCTGGATCGCCCACCCCGATCATCCGCTGACTGCCCGGGTTATGGTCAACCGTCTGTGGCAATGGCATTTCCAGCGTGGCATTGTGGAAACGGCGAGCAATTTCGGACTGCGTGGTTCGCCCCCCAGTCATCCTGAGCTGCTCGATTGGTTGGCCACCGAGTTCGTCCGCTCGGGCTGGCGGCTCAAGCCGATCCATCGTCTCATCGTCACATCGGCCACCTACCGTCAGTCGTCCGCCTGGGACCGGGCTTGCGCCGAGAGCGACCCGGATAACGTGTACTTGTGGCGCTACCCAGTCAAGCGTTTGGAAGCCGAAGCCATTCGCGACGCGATGCTCATGGTCAGCGGCAATCTGAATCTGACCATGTACGGGCCCGGGGTCAAGCCCCGGGTAGATCCGGCAGTGATTGCCACCGGGTCCACCCACAAATGGCCCTCGGTGGAGCGAGAAGGCCCGGAGCATTGGCGCCGCAGTGTCTATGTGTTCATCAAGCGCTCGGTCCTTTTGCCCATGCTGGAAACTTTCGACGCCCCTGCGGCGGCACAGAGTTGCG
Source organism: Gemmataceae bacterium (assembly GCA_040289265.1). Lineage (GTDB taxonomy): Bacteria > Planctomycetota > Planctomycetia > Gemmatales > HRBIN36 > PSKW01. Next base: position 180,644 of record PSKW01000005.1, on the reverse strand, counting down.
ACAAGCGACTGACTACTACCGTGCCAACGCAGGCACTTTTGCTCATGAACAACCGCTTCGTCGAGGAGCAGGCGCGTGCTATGGCACGCCGCTTGTTGCGCGAGTGCGGTGCCGATCGTCGGCGGCAGGTCGAGCGTGCCTGGTGGCTGGCTCTGTCGCGACCGCCTCGGCCAGAAGAAATACGCCTGGCACTGGACTTCCTCCAGACGCAGGAGGCATTCCACCGGCGTCGCGGCGGCGAACCGGCCGAGGCCGCCTTGGGCGACTTGTGCCACGTTATCTTCAACCTCAACGAGTTCCTTTATCTGACTGGGGACTGATGCACACACCGGCTCCCCAGGGTACAGCGACAGGCTAACGAGGACAAGGCATGACAGCATGCGGGTGCAACTGGGGTAAGTTCAAACGCTTTTGGAGTCGGCGCGAACTGTTGCTGACCGCTGGGGGCGGCTTCGCAGGTTTGGCCTTGCGCTATCTGTTGGACCGCGACGGCTTGTTGGCGCGGGCCGAAGAAGCGCGCCAGGTGCACAATCCGCTAGCCGCTCGGCCTGGACATCATCCGCCCCGGGCGCGCGCGGTGATTTTTCTATTTTGCTACGGCGGTCCCAGTCAGGTGGACCTCTTCGATCCCAAACCGGCTTTGGAAAAGTGGCATGGCAAGCCGATCCCGGTTTTTCGCAAAGAGGACGCTTTTTTTGCCGACACCAAGCCGACCGCCTTTAAAAGTCCGTACAAGTTTTTCAAATGCGGCCAGTCGGGCATCGAGATGTCGGAAAAGTTTCCCGAGCTGGCACGCTGTGCCGACGAGTTGTGCGTGATCCGTTCCATGCACGCGGAGTCGAACAATCATGCGCCGGCACTATTCCAGATGAACACGGGCTTTTTACTACCTGGGCGGCCGAGCATGGGTTCCTGGGTCACTTATGGATTGGGCTCGGCCTGTGACAATCTGCCGGCTTTTGTAGTCATGTGGGACTGGCGGGGAGGTCCGATCGGGGGAGCACAAAACTGGTCTTCGGGTTTCTTGCCTGCCGCTTATCAGGGCACGCCCTTCCGCACCCAGGGGGACCCCATCGTTGACTTGCGGCCCCCGGCCGAGGTGACCCCCGAACAGCAGCGGGCGCGTTTGGCCCTGCTCGACCGGTTCAATCGGGAGCATCTCGCTCGGCATCCCGGCGACAGTGACTTGGCGGCACGCATCGCCAGCTACGAACTAGCTTTCCGCATGCAGATGGCCGCCCCGGCAGTAGTAGACGTGGACGCCGAGCCGGAGTACATCCGGCGTCTGTACGGTCTGGACCACCCCACGACTGCATATTTTGGCCGGCAATGCTTGCTGGCGCGGCGCCTGGTCGAACGCGGCGTCCGTTTCGTTCAGATTTACTCCGGAGGAGGACATCAGCAGCAGAGTTGGGATGCCCATTTCGGCATCAAGGAAAACCACGATCTGCACTGTGCGGAAACGGACAAACCCATCGCCGGCTTGATCACCGATTTGAAACAACGGGGCCTCTTGGACTCGACCTTGATCATTTGGGGCGGCGAATTCGGCCGGCTGCCGACCAACCAAGGCAGTGTCGGCCGCGATCACAACCCGCGTGGCTTCACCATGTGGTTAGCCGGGGGCGGGGTCAAAGGGGGCATGGTGTATGGAGCCACCGACGAGTTCGGCTATGCCGCCGTCGAAAAACCGGTCGCCGTCCACGACCTCCATGCCACTTGCCTGTATCTCCTCGGCCTGGATCACAAAAAACTCACTTTCCGGCACCAGGGCCGGGATATGCGGCTGACCGACGTCCAAGGTGAGGTGTTGTACGACATATTGGCTTAAATGCGCGGTCGAAGCCGCCCAGGCAGCGCAAGCCCAACCAGAACAACACAGCCAGCGAGCGCACGATTTCGCGGAGATTGACTTTGGACTGACCACAGCGCCGATCGCGGAAAAGGATAGGCGCCTCGCCTAGCCGACAGCCGGCAAGACGGCACCAATACAGCATCTCCTCCTGAAACGAATAGCCCCGAGACAGAAAACGCGCGAACGGCACGCCGACCAGGCAGCTGACTCGATAACACCGATAGGCTCCGCTGCAGTCGTGGACCGGCAGACGCAACAAAAAGCGCGCCAGTCCGTTCACCAGCCGGCTAGCCCAGCGCCGGCTCCGAGGCCAGTTTTCGACGCCACCTCCAGCTACATAACGCGAGCCGATCATGACGTCATAGCGGTCCATCCCTCCGAGCAGCGCCGGCAGGTGGCGCGGGTCGTGGCTCCAATCGGCGTCCATATTGACCGCATAGGTGTAATGCTGTTCCAAGGCATAGCGCAGACCGGCGATGATCGCACTGCCCAAACCCAACTTCCCCGGCCGGCTGATGACTCGCAACCGCTCGTCGTGTCGCGAGCGCTCTGCAGCCCATTGACCGGTCCCATCAGGCGAGTTATCATCAATGATGAGAATATCCGCCTGGGGAAGATGTTTGTGCACCTCTTCCACCAGGCGCGGCAAGTTGTCCCGCTCATTGTAAGTGGCGATCACCACCAAAACAGTGTCGGTCATAACAGGCATGGTGCTCGTAACGACATCCACGGAGCCCACGCTCCGGAGGTCGCCGGGCCGATGTCTTGCGCGGCTCGGCCTTGGGCCGGCTGCCAGCCGGAATATCTATGCACAGTCGTTCTTGATTTAGGGCGCTGAACGCTGCCGCCTAGGGCACTATAGCTTACGCCGGTGACGATCGCACAGCAGACGCTTGCAAGTGCCAAAGGGTAAGCTGGCTCTGGTGAAAGGTAGACGCAATGGCTGCCACGGTATCTGTTACTTGTCCACGCTGCAAGAAACGCCTCCAAGTGCCCGCCAACATCCTCGGCAAAAAAATCCTGTGCAAGGGATGCAATCAAGCGTTTGAGGCGGTGCACGACAAAGAAGAAGACGAGTGGGGCATCGTCAAAGCCTATGGACTGCACAACGAGAAAATTCAGCCGCGCTGCCCTTATTGTGCCCATGAACTAGAGTCGGAAGAGCAAGTAGTGTGCTTGCGCTGTGGCTACAATCTGCGCACTCGCGAAAAGCTGGAGCCGAAAATCCTGGAGCCGGTTACCTTCCTCGACTGGACTTTCTGGCTGCTGCCGGGCATAGGCTGCGTACTGATCGCTCTGGCCTTCGGAGGCGTCATTGCCATCTTATGGACGAGGACGCCTGACTTGAGCCCGCTTTACCTCGGGTGGATGCAGGAGTACCTGTGGGCGCAAATCTACGGCACAGTATTTTGTGCCGTGATCATTTGGTTTTGCCTGCTCTTTGCATTCAAAAGACTGGTCCTCAATCCGCGCCCGCCGGAAATAGAGCGGCCGAAAAAGCGGGCAGGCAACGACTGAAAAACTGGCGGGTTGCATCTGGCCGAGCACCCTATGGGCCCGCACGGCTCTCGCCTGGCACGCCGTGCTAACCTCCAACCGTTTCTATTCTTTTCCGCGGCTGTTGCAGCTCGGCGTTTTTCTGCATCTAGCGAGCTGGGCGCACTGTCGTCCGGAACGCAACTCGAGGTTGTTATTCCTTCAGCTTCGGGGCGTCTCTTAAAATAAAAGCAAGGGCGAGTACACGCCCGAGTCGCCTGCTTGGGGATGCATTCCTAAAGGAGCGAACACATGCGACGAATGACGATCGTGGCAGTGCTGGTTGTGGGACCTGCAATCTGGTGCGCGGCGGCGCCGGAACAAAAACCCGCTCGTGTCGGTCCCGACCCGGAACTTTGGAAGCAAACGGTGCACAAAGCGCTGCGCTTCCTGCAAAACAATCAAGCCGAAGACGGCAGCTTCAGCAAAGAACGCAGCCTCGGTGTTACGGGCATCGTCGTCGCCGGGGCCCTCAAAACAGGGTTGGCGAGCGTTGACGATGCGTGGATCGCCCGATCCTTGAAATTCATCGAGAGCCTCGTCAACGAAAAAGAGGGACATATCGCCGGCATCAAGCCGCGGGACCAGCTCAAAAACTACGTCACCGCCGTCAACGTCATGGCCTTGGTGGAAGCCAATCGCGATGGGCGCTACGAGCGTATCGTCTCCATGGCGGCTCATTACCTCAAAGAGTTGCAATGGGATGAGGGCGAAGGCAAAGCGCCCCAGGACGACTTTTACGGCGGCGCCGGCTACGATAGCAAATCCAGGCCCGACTTGTCCAATACCCAATTCTTTGTAGATGCCCTGGTAGCCGCGGGGGTCAAAGAAGACGACCCCCATTTGAAAAAGGCCCTGGTTTTCATCAGTCGCTGCCAAAACTTGAAAAGCGAGTACAACGACCAGCCTTGGGCTGGCAAGATCAACGACGGCAGCTTTATCTACAGTGCCGCCGGCGGCGGCGAAACCAAAGCAGACGTCTTGCCCGATGGTGGCCTGACAGGATACGGGAGCATGACCTATGCCGGCGTCAAAAGCATGATTTATGCAGGAGTGGACAAAAACGACAAACGAGTCCAGGCAGCGCTCGCCTGGCTGCGTAAACACTATACCGTGGACGAAAACCCGGGTATGCCCAAAGCGCGCAACCAGCAGGGCTTGTATTACTACTACCACACCATGGCTAAATGCCTGCATCTACTCGGGGAGGACTATTTTGTGGACGATCGCGGCGTGCGCCATGATTGGCGTGCCGACTTGACCTTGGCACTTGCCAAACGTCAGCGCCCCGACGGCAGCTGGGTCAACCTCAACGATCGTTGGATGGAAGGCGATCCCAATCTGGTCACCGGCTACGCGCTGCTGACATTGGCGTATTGCAAGCCGCCCAGGAGCAACTAGGGCTACGGCCCCGAGTCGCCCGAGGGCAAAGGGAGGACCCTACTCTTGCATCGGCAGCCCGTCCCTTGGATCCTGACCCTGGCGCTGCTCTTCGCGGCCGGCTCCCAGCTCGCCGCCCACCCGGTCCCGCGCGATCATCATGACCGCTCCATACTCGTGGAAATCACTCCACAGACTGTCCGCATCCATTATCACCTGGCGGTGAGCGAGTGGACTCTGGTCAAAGACCTGGTCCCCTATCGCGACCAAGTGGATTTCGCCAGCTCGATGGAGCAGCTGTTCGACAAGTACGGCGCGATATACGCTGCGGTAGTGGCCGAAGGACTGCTGATCGAGTTGGACGGCCAACCGGCGCGCCTGCAGCTGGCAGGCCGGCAATACGCCCGTGAAGACCATATCCGTTTCACGTTCCGCTACGAAATACCCTTGCCGGTGCCGGTGGCGGGAAAGACTTACCAGTTGACATTGGTAGATGGCAACTTCGCTATGGAACCAGGCCTGTTCAAACTGGCAGCGACCGTCCGGCAAGGAGTTGCCCTGCTGCACAGCTCCGTGGCTGCCGATCTGGATCGGGCGCCTGTCTACGACCTGGCCGATTTTTCATTGGCGCAAGACGAGTCCCTGCGCACAGCCAACGTCCGTTTTCGCGTTGACCGTGCCGATGAGCCGAGCTCGTTGTTTGGGGAGGATTACGGCCAGGGGGGCGTGTCCCGCTGGCCCCGACTGAGCGATCTGCTCGACACCCGCTGGGGCACCGGAGCCGCCTTGCTATTGGCCTTCGTTTTCGGTGCTTTCCATGCGCTTCAGCCGGGACATGGCAAGACATTGGTTGCGGCTTATCTTGTCGGCGAACAGGGCACTGTGCTACACGCTGTTTTTTTGGGAGTGGTAACGACTCTGACCCACACCGGCGTGGTACTGCTCTTGGCGCTGGTGCTACCTATGTTGGCACCGCGTGCTACGGGCGAGGTGGCCTTCGCCATTTCCCTGGGGTGCGGTATGTTGATCGTGCTGTTGGCACTGTGGATGCTGTTGCGCCGCTTGGCGGGCCAGGCCGACCATATCCATCTTTTCGGTGGCCATCGCCACGAGCATCCTGCGTCGGTCCCTGAGCAGACCCAGGGGCAACGAACGCACGCGGCCTTTCAGGAAACGAACGACCAGGCACCTGGCGTCCGCGTCGAGCCGTCGGGCAAGCCCGTGACCTGGGGCGCCCTGGTACTGCTCGGGGCCACTGGGGGCATGATCCCGTGCGTGGATGCATTGGCTCTTTTGGCGGCGGCCTGGATTACGGGACGCGTCTGGCTCGCTGTACCGCTGATCTTAGCCTTCAGTGCGGGGCTGGCGTCGGTGCTGGTCGCCGTGGGTATCGCTGTCGTGCAATTCAAACGGTACGCCCAGGCACGCTGGGGCGAAGGCCGCCTGGTGCGCTGGCTCCCCATACTCGGTGCTCTGCCCACTCTGCTCTTGGGCTTGTGGATGTGCCACTAGGCAGTCGTGCAACGCGAAACCTGGACACAACAGGTCCAACCCGCTATCCGCTCATAAAACAGGACCCTGCTGCTCGACTGACAACGAACGCATTCGGAACCCCCGAGGACAGAGCATGCGCATCCACAGGCTCGTGGCACATCGGGTGTCGGTCCCTTTGCGCCGGCGCGTGCAGCACGCTTCCTTCGCGCGAGAAGAAAGCGAGAACATCGTCGTCGTGTGTGAACTCGACGACGGTACGCGCGGCTACGGGGAAGGCGTGCCACGCACCTACGTCACCGGCGAAGATGCCACCCAAAGCTTGGCGCTCTTGACGCAGATACCCTGGAAACGCATGCTCGCCGAGGCCGATTGTTCCTCGTTTGCCGAAGTAGTGCTTTGGCTCGACGGACGCCCATGGCCCGGCATCGCCCAAGACATGCGGCAGTGTTTCGGGCATGCGGCACGCTGTGCCCTCGAACTGGCCATCCTAGATGCCTACGGACGCGCTTTCGCAGAGCCCTTGTCGGCAGTGACGCGTTATGCCAGTCCCAGGCTCTATGCCCCGCGTGCGCAAGTACAATACAGCGGGGCAATCACTTCTTCCCGAGGAATCAAGGCGGCAACACTGGCTTGGGCCATGCGCTGGTACGGCTTCGCCCACCTCAAGGTCAAAGTAGGCATAGCCGGTCAGGACGACAGGCAACGGCTGCGATGGGTCCGCGCCGGCGCCGGACCGCATATGGACATCCGCGTGGACGCCAACGAAGCCTGGGACGAGCACGAAGCCGTCGAGAAGATCCGTCAGCTGTTGCCCTACCGGATCAGCGTGGTAGAGCAGCCGCTTCCGCATCGGTCGGCGGCAGCTCTGGCCACCCTGCGCCGTCGAGTGCCGGTCGCAATCATGCTCGACGAATCGCTGTGCAGTTTGGCCGATGCCGAACAGGCCGTCCGCGGCCAGTGGTGCGATTTTTTCAACATCCGTCTGTCCAAGTGCGGAGGCTTCATCCCCTCTTTGAAACTGGTGGCATTCGCCGCAGAGCATGGCATCCGGTGCCAATTGGGATGTCAGGTGGGGGAGACGGCGCTTTTGTCCGCCGCCGGTCGGCATTTTGCAAGCAGCGTCGCCGGGCTGGTCTATTGCGAGGGCTCCTACGATCGCAGGCTGCTAGCCCAGAACCTGAGCGAACAGGACATTACCTTCGGGCGCGGCGGATGGGCTCCGGCACTGACCGGCCCGGGTCTGGGCATTTCGGTTGCCGAGGATGCCCTGGATCGTCTTACGGTGTGTCGGGAGGTGCTTTTTGAGTAACGAGACCACGATCGGCGCACAGGTACGCACTTTCGGTGCCAGCGATGGGTATTGCCTGTGCTACCGCCATTACGCCCCGGTCGGCTCGGCTTGGGTGCGTGTCGTTTGCCTGCACGGGATCCAAAGCCACAGTGGCTGGTACGACTATTCTTCGCGCCGGCTGGCGGCGGCAGGATGCGACGTGTACTACCTCGACCGGCGTGGATCGGGATTGAACTTTGCCGCCAGAGGCGATGCCCCCGGTATGCGCCGTTTGCTTCTGGATGTGGCAGAATTCATCGGCGCTCGACAAGCAGAAGTGAAGTTGCCCGTCGTCGTATGTGCTTGCTCCTGGGGCGGAAAACTTGGCGCCGCTTTGTGCCGCTTCCGTCCGGGTATCGCAGACGGGCTGGTTCTCATCTGTCCCGGTTTTTTTCCTCGGGTACGGCCCAGTCTTGTCCAAAGGTTGGCCATTGTGGCGGCCAGTCTGTTGGCGCCCGGCAGACGCTTCACAATCCCACTGACCGACCCGGCTTTGTTCACCGCCGTACCGCGATGGCAAGAATACATCGCCCGCGATCCCTTGGCGCTGCACCGGGCCACGGCACGCTTTTTGCGCACTAGCTTCTTGCTGGACCGCGACGTGCGCCGAGTCCCGCGCTATGTCACGGTACCCACGCTGCTCCTGCTGGCCGGCCAGGACCGCATCGTCCACAACGATCGCACCGCGCAGTTCGTTCGCTCGTTCGCCAGCGCCGATACAACGATCCACGTTCTGCCGCACGCACATCACACCCTGGAATTCGAGCCGGACCCCGAGGTCTTTATCGCCGTCCTCCTCGATTGGCTGCGAAAACGCTGGGCAAGCCCCGTTGGATGATGCCCGTACAGGGGGGCGATGCCCGCTCGACAGCAGGGGCCTGACCCAAAGCAGCCGCGGGGCCAAGAGAAAAGCCCGGGGCCCACACCATGAGCGGAGACGTTGCGCCGGCGTCTACGGACGCAAGCAGGCCCGTGCTGCGGATCGGTCCAGCGGCTACTGGATCTGTGCCGAGCACCTGCTTGCCTTCTCCCAACCGATAAGCTCCGCTATAATTGGGCAGGAGCTTGGAGAACGCCGTCGGCATCAACCGCTGTCGGCGGGCTCCCGGAATAAGTCACAGCTGGGATCGTAGAGGGCTAATGAACGATCCGGGGTGCCGGCTGCGTATCGGTTTGGCCAGAGCTTTGGCCAGCGAGGGACCGAAGGCAGGAGTTTGCTCGTGGCGATCGAATACAGTCAAGTGCGCAAAGGCATGGTCATCGTGGGCGAGGACGGCCAGTTGTATCACGTCGTGGACCGGGACCTCAACACACCCGGCAACTGGCGCGCCATCTTGCAGCTCAAGTTGAAAAACCTGAAGACGGGCACGCTGATCGAAAAACGCGTGCGTCCGCAGGACAAAGTCGAAACCGCCTTCCTCGACAAACGCGAAATGGAGTACATTTATCAGGACGCCACCGGGTACGTCTTCATGGATTTGGAAACATACGACCAGGTGATGGTGCCCGGCGAGCTGATCGGTGAACTGATGGCTTACATAAAGCCCAACACGCGTGCGCACGTAGTGTTTTACGAAGGCAAGCCGATCAGCATCGAATTGCCGGCCACGGTCGAGCTGGAAGTCGTCGAAACCGAACCGAGCATCAAGGGCGCCACCGCCGCCGCACAATACAAGCCCGCGGTCCTAGAGACCGGCCTGCGCATCATGGTGCCCCCGTTTGTCAATGCCGGGGAAAAGATCAAAGTAGATACGCGCACCGGGGAGTATCTAGAACGCGTCAAGTGATCGGCTTGGCCGCGATCCATGGGACCCAGGCGCATGCGCTGCGTCGGCCCGTGTGGTGCGAGAGCCCGACAGCAAAAGAAGGTCTTTTGTGCCTGGATGCAGGCGGTTTGCCGAGGGTATCGGTTCACCTGCCCAGGTATTCTGTAAGGTTGAAGGGACGGGCCCGTCGTGACCTATCGGCACACTTTTCGACGCCATAAAACGCGAGAAGTCCAGGTGGGGCCGTTGGTGATCGGCGGCAACAACCCCATCTGGGTGCAATCCATGACCACCACGGATACCCACGATGTGGAAGCTACGGTGGCACAAATCCATCGTCTCGAAGAAGCCGGGTGCGAGCTGGTCCGCGTCACTGTGCCCAAGCCCGAAGACGCGGCAGCGCTGGCAGCCATCAAGCGACAGATCCACATCCCCCTCATCGCCGACATCCACTTCGATTATCGCATGGCGCTGGCTGCCTTGGATCAGCCGATCGACAAGGTGCGCATCAATCCAGGCAACATCGGTGGGCACGATCGCTTTCGGCAGGTGGTACGCAAAGCCCGTGACCGCGGTTTGCCCATGCGCATCGGCGTGAACGCCGGTAGTCTAGAGCGCGATCTAGTCGAAAAATATGGCTTCCCGTGTCCCCCGGCGATGGTGGAAAGCGCCCTGCGCTATATCGAAATCGCCGAAAGCGAAGGATACCACAGCATCGTCGTGTCGCTCAAATCGAGCGACCTGTACCTGGCAGCCGAGGCCTATCGGCTCTATGCACGGCAATGCGATTACCCCACTCATATCGGCATTACCGAAGCCGGCAAGCCGCCGTACGCCATCGTCAAATCGGCGTGCGGGCTGGGAGCTATCTTGATGGACGGGATCGGGGATACCATCCGTGTGAGCCTTTTGGGCGACCCCGTGCCCGAAGTGCAGGCGGCTTTCGATATCCTCCAAGCGACCCAACGTCGCGTGCGCCGACCGGAACTGATTGCCTGTCCTACCTGCGGCCGACTGGAAATAGACCTGGAACGCATCGTCGCCGAACTGGAACAGCGCCTGGCAAATAAAAAAACGCCCGTCAAGATCAGCGTCCTGGGCTGCGTCGTCAACGGTCCCGGAGAGGCCCGCGAAGCCGACATCGGTATCGCCGCCGGCCGCGGAAAGGGTATGATTTTCAGAAACGGGCAGATGATTCGCACCGTGCCCGAGGACCAGATGGTCGAGGCCTTACTTCAGGAGATCGAAAACTGGGAGCGTGAGCACCAAAGCCGCCCCAGACCGGCGCCTGACGATTGGAAGACGCTCCCCGTGATCTCGTGATCTTTGTTCGCCGGGAGGCAGCAGCACCGCCGGGGGAATCAGTCGTATCGGCTGCTTCTGTATCGAGATAGAGGGGAGCACGGACTGCCTCGAGGAGCCTGCGAGCTATGCCGATCCGCTTTACCTGTCCCTATTGCAAAAAAGTTCTGCGGGTCAAAGAACAGATGGCGGGCCGCAAAGGGACGTGCCCTGCCTGTCGTAAGATGCTCATCGTACCGGCACTGTCTGCCAGCACGCCTGAGGCCGAAAAGGCCTCGCAAGCTTTGGAAGAACTAGCCCTAGCCACGGTCACGCAGCAAGAAAAGCCGGCCTCGACTACGGTGACGTTTCCCTGCCCTTTTTGCGACGCTGAGATCGCTGCCGAAGCGGAGCTGGCGGGCAAGCAAACCGTGTGCCCTGAGTGCCGGCGGATCGTCAAGGTCCCGCAGTCGGAGGCGTCGGCCCGTATGGACTGGCGTCAGGCTCATGCTCCCTTGCCCAGTATGGCCCGTCGCCACATGGAGAGTATGGAGCAAAGCTGGGGCACGGAAACGGCACGCGGCCATGCCAGCCGCGAGGCCTTGCTCGAAGCTGGCGCTATCCGCGAAGAAAAACCTCCCTGGGGTGTTTGGGGGTGGACCTGGCGCATCGGATCGGCCTGCGCACTGCTCGTTCTGGCTTTCGTTCCCTGGTCGTGGTACCGCTCCTGGTCCCACCAATCGCTGGAACAACGCGCTTTCGAGTTAGCAACTAGCGAAGGCGCCCAGTTGCCTTCCCCAGCCCAAGCGGTTTTCTTGCGGCTACGTGCTCACCATTGCCAGGCGGCCCGCGCCCGGGACGATGCCAAGCGGCCTCTCAGCTGGCGCTATCTCCAGGCGGCGCGTCTCCATGCCAGCCAACTGCGTGATCCCCTCGACCGGCAGTGTGCCCTGCGCGATATCCTGCTGGATCAGGTGCATTTCCACGCCCCGGCGGAGGATCTGGCGCAAACCTTGCGCATGATGGAAGCAGGATGGCCACGTTTTTACTGCATCCGCGAAATGGCACGTGCCTGCATCCAGCAAGGACGCTGGGACGTAGCCCGGCAAGCCATCATGGAAGCAATCCCCGCGCCGCCGCTCCCTGCACAGGCACAGGATAAAAGCCAAAACGATACCGCCGCGCACTCCGATTCCGAGCGGCTCAATTGCCTGGCTATATTGGGCCAGGAATTGGCGTTGGCACAGCGCGCCGACGACGCGAAAAAATTGCTCGCTGAAATGGCCCGCTCGCGTCCCCACGATAAGAAACTTCCCCGCTCCTATTACGGTTTGTGCCTAGTGCATTGGCCGCCGGACTCTTTGCAGGGCGAGTCCGATCAAGACACCCTCGCGGGCAAAGTCGAGGGCCACCTGACCTGCGGGCGACTGAAAGAGGCCAGACTTGTTTTGCAGGAGTACCGATTGCCGAGCGTCTTGCGTCTGGAACTGTTGCTTTTGCTCGCCCAACATGCCGTCCACTTCCGATGCGAAGTGACCGATATGGAAGAAATCCTCCAGGAGGCGCACAAGCTCGCCTCCAGCTACGGTGCGGATACTTTCTTCCACCATGTCGTCGTCTGCGAACTAGCACACAAGACGCATCGGTCGGCGCTCATCCAGACCATCGAGCAAGAGACCGTCGGCCGAAGGACGCACGAGTGGATCCGGCTGGTGCGGCTGCGCCAACTGGCGACCGCCGGCACCCTGCACTGGGATACAGTCGAGGGTTGGCCACCTGGTTCGCTTCCCTTTTGCGAAGCGCTGGCGCTCGTAGCTCGTTGCCAAGCGCAGCAGGATTCACGTACCGTGTGGAGTCGGATACAAGACTTGCCTCCCCAGGCCCGAGCGGACCGAGCTTTCATAGCTTTGGGACTAGCGTTGGCTTTGTGCCGTTCCGCCGATTAGCCGGCGGCAAAAGCGCTCGAGTCGTCTTATGAACCGTCGCGGCGTAGCACCTGTGCCTGTGCGTCCAGAACTCGGCTGCTAACGCCGGTGCTGGAATCGAGGCCCGCACCTACTGGAACCTGCACATGGCATGGTGACTCGGAGTGGTCCCGGCGACCCGCAGAGGTTACGGGAGATGACCCGCTTGCGATTGCGCTGGAGTCTTATACTGGCATGTTGCTCGATCCCCGTGGTACTGACGGCACTAGCCTGGCGCTACTGGCTGTCTCCGCTCGATAGGTCCAGAGTACCCGATCCACGGCTGACGTACGACACACCCTTCCTCAACGTACGCCCCGAAGTCGCTTACGTAGGCGATGCCGCCTGTGCCTCTTGCCACCCCGCGCACTACGAATCCTACAAGCGGCACCCGATGGGGCAGTCCCTGTTTGCCGCAGGCCAGGAGCAGCCCTGCGAGCGCTGGGAAGAAACGGCGCGCCCCAGTTTCCGGGTGGACCATCTGCTCTTCCAAGTCCAGCAGGTCGCGAGTGGTGTGCGGCATCGCCAGGTGCTGGCCGCCGACAACAGCGTGTTCCGAGAGGAGCAAGTGGCGTATGTTCTCGGCTCGGGATCACGCGGCCGGTCCTATATCGTGCAGCGCGGAGACGCCCTTTTCCAGTCGCCTATCAGTTGGTACACGGAAAAGCAAAGGTGGGACCTGTCTCCAGGGTATTACGAAGCGCAACGCCACTTCGAGCGCCCCGTAGCGGCCGAATGCCTTTTCTGCCATTCCCACGAAGCTCGGCCCGTGGCGCACAGTGTCAATCGCTACGAGGAGCCCATTTTCCGCGGCTTGGCGATCGGGTGCGAACGCTGCCACGGTCCAGGCGAGTTGCACGTGCGGTATCACACGAACGGCGGTCCGGTGCGCGACGTGGACGATACCATCGTCAACCCGCGACATCTTGCACCCGTGCTTCGCGATGCTGTGTGCGAGCAATGCCACTTGCCGGGCGAGCGCCGTATCGTACGGCGCGGTCGCGCAGTGTTCGACTATCGTCCCGGGTTGCCCCTGCATCTGTTTTGGTCGGTTTTCGTGCGGGCGCCTGAGTACTTGGACGCGCGCAAAGCAGTCAGTCACGTCGAACAACTGCACCAAAGCCGCTGCTACCGCGCCAGTCTGGGAAAAATGAGCTGCACATCTTGTCACGATGCGCACGAGCCGGCACTGCTCGCCGGCAAAGTCCAGTACTACCGCGAGCGCTGTCTGGCCTGTCATGTCACGACCGACTCCTGTGGCCTGCCGGCATCTTCTCGTCCAGGCAATGATTGCATTGCCTGCCACATGCCGAGACGGGACATGGTCAATGTCGCCCATACGGCTATTACCGACCACCGCATCGCCAGACGACCGCAGGAGGCGGGACAAAAGCGCCCGCCGATCCCTAGCGGCCCCGAGGCGCTCATCGTCCATTTTCATCGGGAACACGCGGGGGCTGAGGACCTGCCCGAAATCGAGCGGGATCTGGGCATAGCGCTCTCCGAGCTGTCCCGACTGGTGCCTGGTACGTCGGCCGCCTGGTCTTTGGCTCGAGCGGCCTTGCCCAAACTGGAAAGCGCGCTGGCGCGTGACTCCCAAGATATCCCCGCACGCGAAGCACTGGCCTATGCTTATTGGGTAACCGGTCAGGAACAACGCGCTCTAGCATGTTACCGCGAGGTGTTGCGTCAGGCGCCTGCGCGCGAAAGTGCTCTAGAAGAAGCGGCTTCCCTGGCACTGACCCGTGGCGAAGCCAGACTGGCCCAGCGTTGGCTTACCGAGCTAGTACGACTCAATCCCCATTTCGCTCGCCACCATGCCGAACTAGCCCGCACCTGGGCGCTCGTCGGCGACTGGTCGCAGGCCCTCGGCTGCCTCCATCAGGCGGTGCACTTGAGCCCCCTGGATCCTTCCCTGCGCCGATTAGCGATCGTGTGCGCCGCCGGTGCCGGCGACGAGAAAACACTCCAGGAACATTTCCGCATTCTGATAGCGCTACAGCCCCAGCGGCACACCGAATACGCAGCCTGGTTGACGCGCGCGCGTTCAGCGCCGACACGGGCTCTCGACGAGTGGTCTCCATAGCCCGCGTCTTATCGTTCTCCGGCCATGAGCTGGCAAAACTCGGCGAACAGATAGGTGCTGTCGTGAGGCCCAGCCGAGGCTTCTGGATGGTATTGCACACTGAATACCGGCTCGCGTTTGTGACGCATACCTTCTACGGTCCGGTCGTATAGGCTGATGTGCGTCACCTCGACGTCGCTGGGCAACGAGGCAGGATCCACCGCAAAGCCATGATTTTGAGTGGTGATCTCTACACGTTGGGTGCGGTAGCACAGCACCGGATGGTTCGCACCACGATGGCCGAATTTGAGCTTGTACGTCCGTCCGCCAAAGGCTAGTCCCAAGAGCTGATGGCCCAAGCAGATGCCGAAAATAGGGCGCTTGCCGATCAAGTGACGGATTGTTTCGACGGCATAGCCCAAGGCGGCTGGGTCTCCTGGGCCGTTGGACAAAAAGATCCCATCGGGACCATGGTGCAGCACTTCGGCAGCAGGGGCATTTCCCGGCAGTACCGTCACGCGGCAGCCTGCCTGGACCAGCGAACGCAAAATATTCCATTTCATGCCGAAATCGAGCGCTACCACGTGAAAACGCGGCGCCTGAGCCGGCAGCAACTCGGAAGCGAAACGGCTGATAAAACCTTCGCGCCACTCGAAAGCCTGGCAGGGAAGTACCTCCCGGACCAGGTCGCGACCGACGATGCCGGGTGCGGTGCGCGCCTTGTGCACCAGCGAGGCATCGTCCAGGTCCAGCGTCGAAAGGATACCTGTCATAGTGCCGCGCACACGCAGTCGCCTTACCAAGGCGCGCGTATCTATGCCGCTGATCGCCGGAATAGCATGGTCTACGAGAAACTCCTGCAGGGTCCCTTGGGCACGACAATTGCTCGCGATCGGCGATGCTTCCCGAACTACGAACCCCTCCACCTGGGGTCGCCCAGATTCCATGTCTTCGTCGTTGACCCCGTAATTGCCAATGTGCGGGTAGGTCATGGTCACGATCTGCCCCTTGTAGGACGGATCGGTGAGCACCTCCTGGTAGCCGGTCATGCTGGTATTGAAAACGACTTCGCCTGTCGCCTCACCGGCGGCGCCAAAGCTCCAACCGGTATAGACGGTGCCATCTTCCAGTGCCAGTTTCGCAGGCTGCTTCACGTCCGTATCCTCTCGACTCAGATCGGCAAAACCCCTTGCACTATTATTACGACTCCGGGCAAGCACCTGTACCCTTTCCATTGCTCACGGCGGCAGCGCGTTGAGCCCCACAGCGATACACCCATCCAAAAGAACCGATCGAGAAAACTGTCCTCGCCGCGAGGGTACAGCATTGAAATATCAATGTGGCTCGGCCAAGGCCGGCTGTATGAACGCAAGTCCGCTCGCGTCGCTACCTTATGCACATTCCAGCCACGGCCCTGCGCTGCGAATACGCCTTGAAACGACGAGCACGGATCCAGTAATAGCCACCGGCGGCCATGAAGAATTGTCACAAACTGGTCCGTTGAAGCGTCAATAGCATGTATGGCAGCACAAGGTCTCCTCCCGTATCGAGCGAGAAGTGTCACAAACTGAGTCGTCAGAGCGTTAAAATGCTGTACTGCCGGAGGAAACAATGTTCATAGGAGGAAGAAAACGGTGAGTCGGCAAACCACCTGGGCAGCAATTGGATTGCTTATTGTTGGAGCAGGCGGGTATTTTGCATGCTGTAAAATCGCAGATATCCCTCGGCAAAAAGCTCTCCAGAAAGCCGAAACCCACCTGAAACGCGCCGACGATGAGGTAAGGAGCCAAATTGCGAAACAAACAGATGCGATTCATAAGTTTTTCGAGGCAAAGAGGCAACGTGTGCCTGAGTTCGTGGATGCCATATACGGCTGGGGTTCTTGGGTAAGCATTCGCTGGCTCTTCTCTTCCAAAGAGAGTTTTCATAATTGGGTTTTCAGCAATTTTGGAAAAACGCTTTTTACTGAAGAGGAGCTAAAGCAATTTGTCGAGGGCCGTGTCAGCGCTTTTCTGAACGAGGTCGAAAGCATCGAGTCGCGAATGCTAGTCGAGCTGCGACTAGATCTGGAGCAAATTGCAGAACTGGACTTCGGCACACTGAGCGAGCAGAAATTTCGCGACTTGTACGAAAGGCACTTGCATAAAGTCACGCAAAGTACCGGAGGGGCGGCCGTTGAAGAAATCGGTCGGCAGATTGGCACGTTCGTGGCCAGCGAGGTGGCAACCCAAATTGTTAGAGCAATGCTGGTCAGAATGGGGCTTATCAGTGGCGGCACTGTCAGCACTCTGGGTATCGGTCTGGTCGCCGGCATCATTGTTGATTTAGTTTGGGATTATTTTGCAGATACGCGTGGTGAATTGATCACGCATACGGAAAACATACTTCGGGAAATGGAAAACGGTCTGTGCGAAGGCACCGAGGTGTACCCGGGCCTGGAAAGGATTCTAGAGCAGATAGCGAAGCGGCGGGCTGACTTGCGACGCAAAGCCATTCATCACATGCTCGAAGAGCAATTTCGCCGCAGTGGGACAAAGACAGGTAAGGGAGAGGGCTTGCCATGACTATCGGGTTCTTGCGAGACTTTTTACCAAGGCGTAAAGCAATGCTCGGTGACACGCTGCGTAACTTTGTGATTGCAGTGAGCATACTGTGTCTTGTACCGGCTCATGTTTTTGCTCAGGCAGGCCTGGCCCGGCAGGGAATCAAGGCGGCCCGTGAGGCGGTCGAGTCCTGGGCCAGACGCGCCGGTGTCAAGCTGACATCGGAAGCTGTCGAGTCCATGACCACGCGTGCAGCTCGGCTCGTTGAAAAGCACGGGCCAAACGTGCTCAAGCTGGTGGAGAAACACGGCGATGGGTTTATTGTTGCAGCAGAGCGCTACGGCGATGACGCAGTTCGGGCTGTCGCCAGGAGCGGACAGAGTGCGCTGTTGCACCTCGGAACGGAGGTGGGTCAAAAGCACGGCCCCGCAGTCGTCAAGTTGTTCGCCGACTATGGTGACGAGGCAATATGGATTGTCAGCAAGCCAGAACGTATGGCGATCTTTGTCAAATACGGCTCAAAAACCACAGACGATGTAGCTCGCCTATTGATCCGACATAAAGACATCGGGGTAGATTTGATACAAGCCTACGGTGACTCGGCAGTTCGGCCACTTGCCGTCCTTTCACCCAAAAACGGTCGTCGCTTGCTCATGATGCATCGAGACAAAGAATTGGAAAAGATAGGCCGTACCGAGGAACTGCTCGGAGTAATCGGCAAGTATGGCGATAAAGCCATGGAGTTCATCTGGAAGTACAAGGGCGCCTTGACTGTGGCTACGGCTCTGACCGCTTTCCTCATGGACCCCGAGCCGTTCATCGAAGGAACGAAAGATATTTTGCAGGTAGTCGGCCAAACGGGCGTACAACCTATTACAGAAGGAGTACGTGAGGCAGCCAAGCAAACTAACTGGACTGTCATCGGCATAATCGGCATCGTCACTCTGGCGGCGCTTGTGGCTTTGCGTTGGTATCTCCGACATAGGCCATGCCCATCGCGTTTAGAAGACACGACGTCCAGCGCTCGTGGCAATGCCTCCGCATCCGTTTAAGGAGATAGATAGACAAACCGCACAAGGCCCAGTCATAGCGGGGCACGTTAAAGCTGGAGGTATTTTTGCTCGCACACGGCGCTGTTCAGAGTAACAAGATAGCACGCAGGCACAACTTTCGCTCGGCAAGCACCATCGTTACACCCTGTTGTCCGATGCGCACAGTAGTATCCACTCTCTGAACGCGCTGCAACATCACATCCTCCGTGCTCCACAAGGCACATATTGGGCAGAGGGAGCGTAACTTGGCAGGATCGCTTTTCGCCGATGGTTAGTTCATGAGGAACCACCGGCGGGTAGCGGCTGGCGTGGTTCGACCAACTGACGAGCGGCTGGCAGCAACCGTTTTGCCCTCGAAGTTTTGGCGGCGACCATTTCGGTCAAGCCGATCGAACGCGACGTGCACGAAACGAACAATGAATTGCCTGGCGACGACTTCGCCGCCAGGCACCCCTTATGTCAGAACTCGCCCCAAAAACCCGAGGCAGGCGCGAGCATTACAGCGATTCACAGGTGCTTTTTCGGACGATCAGAGTGCACCAACCTTTTCCCGGCTGCCGGTGCCGATGCTTGGATCGCTCGGCAGTGCCGACGAACCCTGCCGCACAGGTCGCTTTTCCCAGAACTCCAGGGCGACGAACACGGCTAGCGCGGCGACTGCCAGCCCAGCGAGGATTGCCCAGGGCGAGATACCCAATAGATTGGGCAGCGTTACGGAGCCGAGGTCAACCGAGCGAGCCAGCCCCGAAATCCATCCATACGTTTCGGCCTGAATAAGCGCCCCGACCAACATACCGAGTATGCCAGCCAGCGCTCGGCGGTTGCGTTCGCCCAGCGCAGCTACGGCTGTCCCCGGACACAGCCCCAGCAGCACCATACCCACGCCGAAGATCAAGCCACCGACGATGTTCGCCACCAGAAAGGCGGGCTTGATGGACAACTTGGCCAGCTCGTACTCGTAAAGCGCATACACACCGATCCCGCCGACCACGATGGCTGTCAACATTGTCTTCAGCACCGTAAAGTCCTTCAGCCGAAACTGGTTGACGATCACCTCGTATTTGGTCACTCCTCCCTTTTGGAGCAAGAAGCCAAAGACGAACCCCGTGAACAGTCCCAAGCCGATAATACTCCACGACTCGAACATAGCTCACGCTCCTTTCCGGAAGAGGATGAAGGCACTCGCCACACCGCTGGCGAAGAGCGATAGGAAGAAGGCCCAGCTGGAGACGGCCAGCTGCAATGTGCCACTGATGCCGTGGCCGCTCGTGCATCCGCCGGCTAGCCGTGCTCCGTACATTAGGATCGCTCCCCCGAGGAAGGCCAAGCCGTAGGCCTTCCAGCGGCTCGGGCCGAAGCGTCGGACCCACAGCTCGGGCAACTGCTCGGCGTCACGATCGCCTGACAGTTGGGCAGAAACGAAGGCTCCTAGGATTAGCCCGACAAAAATGGCTGCCTCCCAGCCGATTGCCGTAGGAATCTTGTAGTCAGCAAAGTAGGGTACTTCCTTGGCGTGCTCCGGGACAATCGCCTTTTCGGCCCAAAGGATGGCTTGAGAGAAGTTGGTCGAAACCCCGAGTGCCTTGTGGGCCACGCCAAACGTGAACCAAATCAGCATACCCAAAAGGGTCCCGACAATGTACGGCGACCAGCGGGTCATGCGCAATGGATTCATCGTTCTACTCCTCCGCACGATGGTTGCTCGACAGCGCTCGGCGCTTACATTCGGACCGATCCGCGAACGGGAAAAAAGTTACAGGCGGTGAGTGACAAACTGTGGCCACGCTGCTCGTGACTCGGGACCGACCCGCGACCGCGGTAGTTTTTTGCATCGCGTTCTTCGTCAAGAAGCACACGAGGGCCAGGACAGACGAGGCAGCCTAGCGCTCAACGAACGCTGCACGACCCGAGCGCACAGTCCACCGGTGTGGGGGCACAAAACAATGCGCACGATCCACATGGCAGCCGAAATAGGCACGCCCAAAAAGAGCTAGGCATGCACGGTACACCCCAGTGGCGCGTCGCTGCTCGCGACTGGCTGCGTACCACGCGTGGCTGGCCATTCGTCCGACTCGGGAGCAATCGCTGCGGTGGCATTTATGCTTTCTGACCGACAAGATACCGGCGAGATGCCTACGGTCGTGTATTAGGCTTTGAACAGCTCGCCCATTTTGCGTCCCAGGATCAGGCCGGCCGCTGCCAGACTGACTCCGAGAAGGATCATGCCCAATACGCCCATGGCGGAGGCGACATAAGGCCCATCGTCGGGGCGCAGCCAGAATCCGAAAATCGCTCGTGTGATGGGGAAATAGGCTTCCTGTTGGGCTAGCATAAGGCTGTCGCTCACTTCCAACAAGGCGAAGGCAAAGGTAAAAATGGCTCCCGCCAACAGATTGGCAGCCAGCAGAGGCAGGGTCACTGTACGCACGATGCGCCAGCGACCGGCCCCGAGATTGGCGGCGGCCTCTTCTAGCACGACCGGCGTTTGTTCCAGTCCGGCGACAGCCGCCCGCGTCATGTAGGGCAGTCGCCGTACGGCATAGGCGACGATCAAAAGGAGCGTAGGGCTTTTGGCAGGGTCGAGCCATCGTTCCAGGCCGAAAAGGGGCAAGCGCTGGTAGCAAGTAAGATAGCCAAAGGCCAGGACCAAGCCAGGTAACGCCAGCGGGATCATGGCCAGTGCATCCAGCAGACGCGACAGGACATCCTTTTTCCGCACGGCGAGCCATGCGATCGCCAGGCCGCACACCAGATCCAGCAAAGTGCTGGCGCAACTATAGGTCAGGCTGTTGACTATACTGCGATAGGCGACCGGTTCGCTGAACACCATGCGGAAGGCGTCGCCAGAGATATGAGTGGGCCAGGCCGTCAGTCCCCAGTACGAAGTGCTCGCCATGAGCAGCACACCCAGATGAGGCAACAAGGCCAGCGCTGTCAGAAGCAAAAAGGCCGACCACACAGCCACGGTAGCCTTGACCGAGAGCCTGCGCTCCATACCGGCAGCTGCTCCCCGACTTACGGTGGCGTAGCTGCGGCGCCCCAGGAGCCAACGGCCAAGGACGAACAAGACCGCCGTGATGACCAGGGCAGTGACTACCAGCGCATAGCCCAGCGGATTGGTCTCGCGGTCACTGATGTGATTGAAAACTTGCACCGACAGTGTCTGGCTGTAGTTGAATACCAAAGGCGTCCCGAGGTCCGTAAAGGCCCATACGAAAACCAGGCTGGCCCCAGCGAAGTACCCTGGCAGGAGCAAGGGGAGTGTAACTGTGCGGAATACGCGCCATTCTCCAGCACCGAGATTGCGCGCTGCATCTTCCAGGACAGGGTCCACGTTGGCCAACGCCGCCGCCACGTTGAGGTACATGATGGGATACAAGTGCAGTACTTGCAAGAACAAGACGCCCCAAAAGCCGGCGCCGCTGAGCCAGTCTATCGGCCGCTCGGGGGCGAGCAGGCCCACGTGCATGCACAGTAAATTGAGCGTGCCGTACGGACCGAGAAAGCGCTCCAGGCCCAGAGCGCCCACAAAAGGCGGCAGCACCAGAGGGACCAATACCAGCGACGTGATGACCGACGAGCCTGTGAGCCGACGGCGCGTCTGTACGTAGGCCAAGGGTAACGCAACCACGGTCGTACCTACGGTTGTCGCGCACGCCAGCCCGAGACTGGTCACCATACAGCGGCGGATCATCTCGTCTCGCCACAACAAGCCGTAATAGTACCCAGTCCATGTATCCCCTTCCAACGCCGACGACGGCACCACATAGGCTATGGGGTACAGCAGGAAAAAGCCCAAAAGGATCAGCAAAAGTGCCTGGAGAAAACGGGTCATACACCGTCTCCGGCGGGCAGGACCACGCACTGTCCTGCCGCGAACGTCAGTTGCACCGAGCTGGAAGGCTTGGGGCCATCGCAGCCGAGGGCGAGGCACTGCCAGAGGAAGCTATCCGTGCGCGCCACGATACGCACGACTTCGCCCAAAAAATGCGTCTCTTCCACACGCGCCACGAAACAGTTGTCGTGCGCGCCGGATTCGTGGAGACGAACGAACTCGGGGCGGACCACGACACACACGCTGTCGCCGGGCTCCAAGCTATCGCACCACGTCACGCCTCGCACCGGGCCACAAGCAGTCCGCACCGCACACCGGCGTCCTTGCCTTTCCCCATGGCTGGGGTCTTCGATTTCGACCAGCTGACCCGTCAATAGGTTGCAATCCCCGAGGAACTGGGCCACCTGACGAGTGGCCGGACGCAAATAAAGCTCCCGAGGCGGACCGACCTGGACCAGTCTTCCCCCGTACAACAAGCCGATGCGGTCGGCAACTGCCAGGGCCTCTTTTTGATCGTGGGTGACATACACGGTAGTCACTTGTGTTTGCCGCTGGATGCGCAAGATCTCGCCGCGCAACTCGTCCCGCAAGCGGGCGTCCAAATTGGCCAACGGTTCGTCCAACAACAGCACACGCGGCTCAATGACCAGGGCCCGCGCCAAAGCCACTCGCTGTTGTTGTCCGCCGGAAAGTTGCGCGGGCCGACGGGCGGCCAATCCCTCCAGCCGGACCAGCCGCAGGGCCTCCTGCAGCTTGTGCTCGCGTAACGCTCGTCCCAAGCCGCGCACTTCCAATCCATAAGCGACGTTGCCCGCGACGGTCCGATGCGGCCATAGGGCAAAACTTTGAAATACCATGCCCGTGTCGCGTCGCTGGGGCGGCACCCCGTTCATGCACTGCTCATCGAAATAAATCTCCCCCCGGTCCGGCTCGACAAATCCAGCCAACATCCTCAGCAGCGTGGTCTTGCCGCAACCCGAGGTGCCCAACAAAAAGAAAAGCTCTCCCGACTCGACGGTCAGACTGACACGATCTACGGCGACGGTGCGCCCATAGTGCTTGCTGACTTCGACCAATCGTATGCGCGTCATCGCCACACTGCCCCGATTTACCCCTGGGCTGCCCCCTCGGGGACCATCTGCCGAGCCGCTCGGACCCGGTTCAAGATGCTGGTATAGCGCTGCCGTGCCTGGCGGCGCCAATGTTCCAACAGTTCGGCCCGACTGCGGGGTCCTGCGCGCAGTCGTTCGGTCACTCCGGGGATTTCGTGTGCTGCTATCGGCACCCGAAAGAGGTCCCTGGCCAAGGGACTGGTGTCCGCACCGACGCCCTCCCGCTCGACGATGGCCCCCCACGCAGCCCGCAGGAGAGAATGCTCGTCTATGACCCAAACGCCGAACAGGTCCATCACCACATGCCGGCGACGCTCCGCCAGTCCATTGTCATAATGGAAGATCTCCGACGATGCGCTGTGCGCAAAGGGATTTACCGGCGACGTGCGCAGGGTCGGGTCATAGCGTTGGTCGTCGTACAGCGTCGGCACGATGCTCAAGCGGCAAATAGCGTAACGCCGCGGGCTTCCAGGCAGAGAGCGCGGCTTGAGCAACCACAAGCGCTGCCCCCCCTGTTCGCTCAGGAGGAACTCCAAAAAGGCACCCGCCAGCCGAGGGTGGGGTGCACCGCGCAGCATCCCCGCCGAGTCGGGATTGAGGATCGTCTCTCCCGGCGGCAGGACGAAATCCAAACTACGCCGTGCGATCAGCCCGCGCTCGATGGCCTCCTGCTCGCGCGTCATGGCCGAAAACGCATACGAATCGAGCGATCCGCCTACCAGGGCGCGTCCAAAGACTACGTCTTTGGTCACTGCATCGCTGAACCGTCCGAAACCCCGCGCGTTGGCCCCCATGCGCATGAGGATCTCGAACCCTTGTTCCCAGCCGTAGCGTTGCAGAATGACCTCGTACAGCATACGGACGCTGCCGCTCATGCGCGGGTCGCCTGCGGTCACCCAGCCGTACAGTTCAGGACGCGCCAGGTCGCGCCAAGAGTCAAACGACAGGTGTGTCAGCCCCAGCCGTTCTGCTACTTCACGGTTGACGAAAAGACCCAGGCTCGAAAGCATGATGCCATACCAGTAGCCGTCGGGGTCGTGCAGGGAGACTCCGCGCCAGTGCTGGCGCAACTGTGCCGCGACTTGCGCTCCCGGATGCCACGGGTTCAGCATGCCTTTTTCTTTCAGATCGAGATAGATGTCCGTACCGCCGCCAAAAAGCAGGTCTATCCCGACGCCATCGGGACTGGTTCGGTAGCGCGCTTCGAGGTACCGCAAGATCTGCGATGTGCCACCGCCTATGTCGCGCCACTCGACAAAGACACGGCCGTGTTCCCAGCGTTTTTTCCAGT
This sequence comes from Gemmataceae bacterium, assembly GCA_040289265.1. Classification (GTDB taxonomy): domain Bacteria; phylum Planctomycetota; class Planctomycetia; order Gemmatales; family HRBIN36; genus PSKW01. The sequence continues at coordinate 156,140 of PSKW01000005.1, read as the reverse complement.
CGCGGAGGAGTTGCAATAAATCGCCGCCTGTCAGGCGATCCCGTTCTAGCTGCCAGCGCTGCAGGATGGGAAGGACCGGCGCAATATGTTCTTCGTCCCACAGGCGCTGCCAGTCTGCCAGGGTTTGGTCTATGTCCTTTAACGCCACCTGTTGGCCGTGCATCCAGGCATCGAGCTGGGCTTCCGCCGTGCTGACCAGCAGTCGCGATCGCTCCATGTACCAGTCCGAAAAAGCCAGCGCACTTTCGCTACGGATTTCGTCACGATGGGGCGAAATGACCACCAAGCGCAACTCGGCCGGCGGCTGCTGGGAACAACCTGCACACATCGCGACCCCGGCCAGCCAGCCTAGGCATGCAGGGCAAAGCCAGCGCACAAGGCGGCAGGTGCCATGCCGTTGGAGAAGCCCGGAGGGCCGGCCTAGCGACCCGGGCATGGCATCGCGGACACTGCGCCACGGCATAGGCAGTCCTTTCGACTCCGCAACAGAGCGACCATCGGCGGCACCGACGGCTCAGTGTGCTTGCAAACGGGCCGCCTCGACCGTGTTATACAGCAACATGGCCACTGTCATAGGGCCGATCCCTCCTGGCACGGGTGTAATCGCTCCGGCAATCGCACTGACTTCGGCAAAGGCGACATCGCCCACGAGCGATCCGTCGGGCAGACGATTGATACCCACATCCACGACCGTAGCTCCGGGACGGACCATGTGCGCTTTGACGAATTGGGCCGATCCCATCGCGGCTACGAGGATATCGGCCTGCCGTGTCAACTCGGCCAGATGGCGCGTCCCAGTATGGCACACGGTAACAGTGGCGTTGGCATGGGCCGAGCGCAGTAACAGCAACAGCGCCAACGGCTTGCCCACGATCGTGCTGCGACCCAGAATCACCACGTGAGCACCCGACAAACCGATCCCCTCCCGAATCAGCAGCTGCTGGATGCCATGGGGCGTGCACGGTACGAAACGAGGCTGCCCCGCCGCCAGACGTCCGAGATTGTCCGGCGTAAACCCATCCACATCTTTGCACGGGTCCACCTGCTCGATGACTTTGGCCTCGGAAATGTGACGGGGGAGCGGCAGCTGCACGAGGATGCCATGCACCCGGGCATCGGCATTGAGCCGACGGACTAGCGCTAGCAGGTCGTCTTCCGAGGTGTCGGCGGGCAAATGGTGCAGCCAACTCTGGATTCCTGCCTCTTCGCAGGCGCGCCGTTTGTTGCGCACATAAACCTGACTGGCCGGATTGTCCCCCACCAGTACTGCGGCCAGTCCAGGAGGATAGCCGAACTTGTCCCTGAATGCCTGTGCCTGGGCGGCAACTTCCTGCCGGATCGCTCCTGCCACCTTTTTTCCATCTAGGATACGTGCTCCCATCCCCTCCTCCTGGGCGCGCGCAAGTACCAGTCTACCTTGCAGACGGCCACTGCCCTGAGCACGCCGTCTGCGGTTAAAGTTCAACTGTAAGCAAATTCGATGATTATCACAAGCGGATAGTCCCTGGCTAGCCGGGTTATTGCAGAAGAGGCGGAGAAAGTATGTATACACGACACTTTGGCTTGAGCCAGCGTCCCTTTCTCAGCGGGTGCTACTACCCGGCCACACCTCACGAGACCTGCATGCACATGGTATGCGACGCCTTACAGCGCGGCGATGGGCTTATCCTCATGTACGGAGCACCCGGCACGGGCAAAAGCGTCCTGGTACGCCGTCTGTTGGAAAAGTTTGCCCGGAGCCATGCTTGTGCTTGGCTGGTCCATGGCCGTTTCTCCCACGAAGAGCATCTGGTGCAAGCATTGTTACGCGAATACGATCGGTCCGCCCCGATGGGCGAGATACACGCCATGCGCACCACACTGGTGGAGTTGCTGCTGGAGTTCCTCGACAGCGGTCATCCGGCTATCGTATTCGCCGACGAAGCCCATCTGCTTTCTCTGGAGTGCCTGGAAGAGCTACGCATTCTGACCAATTACGAGGCCGGCGGCCAGTCATTGGCGCGTGTCGTTCTAGTGGCCCAACCTTCCCTGCTGCAAAAGCTGGAGCGTCCTGATTGCGCGGCACTGGCCCAACGTATCCGTTTGCGCTGCCAATTGGCTGCCCTCGACTATCAAGAGGCCGCAGACTATCTGTTTTTCCACCTGCGACGGGCCGGCGGTAAGCCGGAGCAGTTATTCTCGGAAGAGGCCCTGAAAGTATTGCTGTCGGCCTGTGGCGGTATCGCGCGTCTGATCAATCACGCCGCCGATCTGAGTCTTACCTATGCCTTTTTAGCTGGTGCCAACCAGGTGGATGTGGAAGCTGTGACCGAGGCATTGCGCGACCTGCGCCTCGAGCCGTCTTGGGAGGAGGGCGCAGCCGCACCCGATCTGCAGGCCCACGATGCCCTGCAGGTGGCGTGAGGACGGCCTATGAGCAAGCTGTGGCAAGCACTCAATCGGCATACGCTTTTTGCAGACGCCCTGCTCTCCGAGCCACTGAGCCGATCCGCAGCACCCTCGATCGGCGGCGTCGAGACTTTCTCCCACAGGTCCGAGCCGAACACCGCTCGGACTTCAACCCTCCCCGATCAGCACGAGGCACCGATCCCCTTTGTCGAGATCCCAGAAGAAGACAGCGCGCAACCTTGCGTGCCTGCCGAGCCTGAGGCTCCGGCTGGCAAAGCAGCCGGTAACGGCGTAGGCGAAGCGCCTACGGAGTCTGCACGGGAATCGCAAAAAACACTCTCCTTCGAGCCGCTCACACTGACGACAATGCGCCAAGAGCTGACCGGCTATTTGCCGGCCGCCATCTCGGTTGAGCTGGTACGCGAGATGCTGCCACCGGCAGAAGAGCTGGCCAAACACTTGGGTGCCGCAAAAATTATCGCTTTGACTCCGCTTACCTCCGCGCACCTGCCTAAGGCTGTGGCCCTGGTGGCTGCTCTGTCACTGGGTCACCACACACGGTGTTTGCTCATAGACGCAACCGAAGAGGGATTAGCGCTGGGGGCCGTTTTTGCACAACCCGAAGCGCCGGGCTTGCGCGATTGGCTCGCCGGCGTCCCCCTCGGCAGGGTGATACGCAACACGACCTTGCCAAGATGCCATATTCTGCCGGCGGGATTGCCCTTAGCGTTCGCTGCGGACGCATCTGGCAAGCGATTGTCGGCTTTGGCAGCTTGGGTGCGACGCCGCTACGACCTGACTGTATTTCTCAGCTCAGCGCCCAATGGCCGGGGTACCTGCTGGGCCGTGCTGCGCTCAGCCGATGCCCTTGTCCTGGTGAGCGACGAACCCGCGGCAGAGTCACACGTCGAGCTGGCAAAATACCTGGCCAGCGGCTTGGCTCCACTCGGCATTCTGCGATGGGCTGGAGCTATCGGCACCGATCACGCCGCCTGACGCTGGCCCGTTTCTCCTTGTGACACCAGTCCGGCGATATAGGCTTGGAACTCGCGCTGGAACCGTCGCCGCTGGAAACGCAACGCCTGCTCGCGGCTGTGCCTGGGGTCGAAAGCGTCTGTGGTCTTTTCGAACTGCAGGATCGCTTCGGCCAGCGCTTCCGGGGTCTGTTCGTGAAAAAACAAAGCCGTGGGCGGCCGGTCTACGCCGTAAGGCACCTGCGTTTCGGTCACGCCGCCGCGGCCGTAGGCTATGACCGGCGTGCCGCACGCATTGGCTTCTACCGGCACGATACCGAAATCCTCCTCTCCAGGGAACAGCAGGGCGCGGCACCGCTGAAGGTGGTAGCGAATGACTGGGTCCGGCTGCCAGCCGGCAAAGGTCACGTAGGGCGCACCTTGGGCCTGCAGCCGACGCAAGCAAGGGCCATCGCCGATCACCAGCAAATAGCGCCCGAGCTTTTGGCACGCTGTCACTGCCAAGTCAACGCGTTTGTACGGCGTCAGCGCACCGACTACCAGGTAGTACTCATCGCGGCGCACACGGCCTGGGACATAAAAATCGGTGTCCACCGGCGGATAAATCACCGTACTGGACCGCCCGTAGCAGGCGGCGATGCGTCGCTGCACTGTGGCACTGATAGCCACGAAACGATCCACGTGTGCGCTACTATACCGATCCCAGGCACGCAACACGCCCAGGGCCATGTCCCGACTTCGACGCAGCACCAAGTTGCGATCCGGAAAGTAACTGTCGCGCAGGTCCCAGGCATAACGCATCGGTGTGAAGCAATAGCAAACGTGCCATGTCCGTCGGGGAACACGCACACCTTTGGCGACGCAATGACTCAGACTGACGACCACGTCCACGGGGGGTACGCGCCACGAGCTGACCACTGCCGGCAACACGGGCAACAACCAGCGGTAATAGTAGGCTACCGCGGGCAATCGGTTTAACCAGCTGGTTCTCAGAGTGCGGCTTTGCAACAGCGGGCTGAGCCGTCCGCGACAGGCAAAAAGAGTCCAAACAGGCGCCTCGGGCCATAGCTCGCACAGGGCTTCCAGGCAGCGTTCTCCTCCGCGCATGGTCCAAAGCCAATCATGAACAAAAAGCAGGCGCATCGCCGAATGCCTCCTGTGATCCGTCACCGAGTAGCCGAACTGCGAGCGATCGGCTGTGTCGTTGTGCCAGGGCCGTAGCCGACCGCTCGATCAGACTGCGGCGGACTGCCGACAGACTCATCATGCCATGGACGCTGCCTATTGCCAAGGCCAAAGAAAAACAGGCGGGCCATGAAGCCCGCCTGCAGCTTTGCCGTGCGGTGCAGGATCACAACAATTCGGGGATCGGCTCGCCGTGCTCGACCATAGTCGTGGGCCGTCCGCTGGGATCGGTGAACTGTGTCTTGGGATCGAGCCCGAGGACATGGAAGATGGTAGCCATCAGGTCCTGAGGCGAAATGGGCCGACTCTTGGGATATTCGGCTTTGGAGCTGGATTCGCCGACCACCTGGCCCATCTTCAAGCCGCCACCGGCCAATGCCAGGGTGCTGAGCTGCGGCCAATGATCGCGCCCGGCCGTGCCGTTGACGCGGGGCGTGCGTCCGAACTCGCCGGTGATCACCAACAGAATTTGCTTGTCCAAGCCGCGCTGGTAGATGTCCTCGACGAACGTGGCCACTGCACGATCCAGAACGGGACCCAGGTTTTTCATGCCCTGTTCGATCTGGCCATGCATGTCCCAGCCACCGAAGTGGATCGTGACAAAACCACACCCGGCTTCGCACAAACGCCGTGCCAGAAGCATTTGCTCGCCCAGACCCGAGCCGTACTTGTCGCGCACCCGCGGATCCTCTTTGTGCAGATCGAATACTTCCTTGGCGCGGCCCAAGATGAGATTGAAAGCCTGGCCCTCGAAGCTGTCCAGACCTTCCATGAGGCCGGTATGGTCAATGGTGCGATCTATGCGATCGAAAGCTTTGAGCAACGATTTGCGGTCTTCCAACTGGGGCACACTGACCTTGAGATGCATATTGCTGCGCGCGTTACCGCCGGTGTCGAACGGAGAATAAGCGGCGCCCAACCAGGCAGGCCCGTCGGCGTAGATGCCCCCCAGGCGCACATACGTGGGGATGCCAGTCACCGGATCGTTGGCCCCGCGGATGCGGGCCAGGATGGATCCGTGCGCGGGTCGAATAGGCGGCGCCCCGTTGTCTGCCGGCGGATGGTCGTAACCGGTCATGACCCAATGGGTGCCACCGGCGTGGCCGGCGTTGCCGTGCGAAAACGAGCGCACAAAGGCCATCTTGTCGGCGACACGAGCGATCATGGGAAAAACGCCCCCGATGGCTACTCCGGGCAGCACTGTGGGCACGGCACCCACGACACTGCGATACTCCTGCGGAGCCTCCATCTTGGGGTCGAAGGTTTCCACGTGGGTAGCTCCGCCGCCCAGCCACAGCCACACAACCGAGGTGTTCTTGGTAGGCCGGCCCGCAGCTTTGGCCAGCGCGCGGGCGCGCAACAAGTCGGCCAGACAAAACGTGCCCAGCCCCAGCGCACCCACTTTGAGAAAGTCGCGTCGCGTGCTCCCCTCGCAATTCGTTTGCAGGCGTGGACTGACGAGTTCAAGCATGGCAGGAACCTCGCTCTTCTCAGTGGCCCGGGATCCGTCGGAAGGCCCGTGTACTATTGGCAGGCGCGGCCGTGACTCACCCGGGCACCCCCCTTAAACGGTGTGCAGCCTGTCAATAGGTTCATCCTACCATCTTGCATCGTGTCCGTCAACACGCTTTTTCCAATAATTCTGGCCGGCTTTTGCCCAAAGCTCGCCCAATGCCTCGAGCGGCACACCATATGCTCTGCGGGCGTCAAGGTAGCGCTGATCAAGATAGTGTCAGCATAGTGATGAATTGTCGCCTCGCGAACTGGCTGTCGAGCCGAGACAACTTGGATCTTCGACATCTGTGCGCCCTTTTTCGAGGAAACCAAACTTCTCTCTGCCTCATTGCTCGCGCGCACGTCAGGTTGCAGTAGGAGTTTTCATAAGGCAGCTGCTTGTTTTTGCAGATCGTCGTGCGTATGCTCTCAAGTAAGAGTGATGCCCCGAATGGCGCGGGCGTCCATCCTTACTTTAATCAACCGCCAACAGGCGGCGTTTCGGAGATTTGCCATGCGACCCCTGTTCAAGGCCTGCGTGTGTGGTTGGGTTCTGGCCTGGGCCAGCTTGTCGTTGCCTTTTTCGCTCGGCGCCGAGCCCGAATACACCGGCGTGTGGAAAATCACCGTGCTCAGCAACGGGCGGCAGATCCCCGTCTGGCTCGTCGAAATTGCTGCGCGCAATGGGCAATTGTCGCCTACTTTGGTCAGTGGCCTCGGGCGCTTCGCCCAGTCCAAAATCGCTGAGTTCGAGGCGGACACACGCCGGCTACGCATGGTCATGCAGGTGGACGGCATGACGTTCGTCATCCATGCTTATCCGTCCACAGGGAAAGCCCTGCTCGGCTCGGTGACCGTAGGCAGCCAACGCGATCTGGTGCGCGTCGAGCCGGGCAACAAAAACATGACCGATCTAGAAAAACAGGTAGTGCAAACGACGCCTGCGGGCAAAGCTTTCTTCGAAGCGGCGGCTGCGCCGCAAGTCGAGGAGCGAGTGCGCGCTTTGCAGGAAGTGTTGGCTAAGTTTCCCGACGACCCGATCTGCTACACTGCGGCCGGTTTTTTGGTCAACGCTGCCCTGCAAAGCGGCAAGAAAACCGAAGCCGCCGAGGCTGCTCAGCACCTCCTGCGGCTAGCAAGCAAGTACGGGCCGGAAATGGAAATGTCCGCATGCCTGACCCTGGCCACCACATTCGGCGGCTCCGGACAGCACACCGACGCGACCCAATACGCCGAGCGTGCCTTGAAACTCCTCGACGACAGCTTCACCCTCAGCGAACAAGAAGCTGTCCTGAAAGCGGCGTATGCAGCTTATACCGGTGCGGGGCAGCAGGCACGCGCCGAGGCACTGAAACAGCAACTCGATGCTGTCGCCCGCAAACTCGACGACGAATTCCTCAAGTCGGCCATCGCTTTCGAGACCCAGAAGTTCAAACGCAAAGGAGCCAGCACGCGCACGGTGGTCGTGGAGCTATTCACTGGTGCCCAATGCCCACCTTGTGTGGCTGCAGATGTGGCTTTCGATGCAGCTCTCAAAACATACGACCCCGCTGACGTCATCCTGCTGCAATACCATCTGCATATCCCCGGGCCCGACCCGATGACCAACGAGGACAGCGAGGCGCGGATGCAGTACTACAACGTCAACGCCACCCCGACCGTATTCCTCAACGGCAAACAGGGGCCGGCCCTGGGTGGCAACAAGCAAATGGCACAGGGCAGTTATCAGCGTCTGCGCAACAATATCGAACGATTGATAAGCGATCCTGTCCAAGGCCAGGTGTCTTTGTCGGTGCATAGGACCGGCGACACGATCCAGGCATCCGCCGAGACTAGCAAGCTGCAAGCCGCCGACCGCGACTTGCGTTTGCGGTTCGTGCTCATCGAAGACGTCGTGCGTTATGCCGGCCGCAATGGCCAACGGCTGCACCACCACGTGGTCCGCGATTTCATAGGCGGGGCCGAAGGCTTCCCAGTCAAATCGGCCGCCCATAAAGAAACTGTCACTTTGCAATTGGCCGACTTGCGCAAGGAGCTGCTCAACTATTGGGAAACCAGCAATCGGCGTCAGAAATACCCCGATGCCGAAAAACCTGTGGAGCTCAAAAAGCTCAAAGTGGTGGCACTGATCCAGGACGAGAAAAACAAAGAGATACTTTGCGCCGCCCAGGCGGATGTCCCGTGAGTAACGAGCGGCACGAACGCCTGGCCGACAGCGTACCACAGCCTGATCGCTGTCCTTAGCCGATGTTCAAAACTCGGGCGTGACTGGAAGTCATTGCCGCCAAGACCCTACTAGACTACTGCGAAAGGCTCGTGGGCGCTATGCCTCTACAGCAGCGCCAGGGGTGTGGCATGGTTCAGGCGACACCTCGAGCGTTGTTCGTTTCGTCAGCCTGAATTGCTGCCATTTTTGGATAGGTCATCCCTGCTACGGACGTGGGTCTCCAACAGGTATGCTATGGCACGCAGTCGTGACACAACAGGTGCGTGGGCTCGACCCACCGGCGGGTTGCTGCTGGCTACGCTAAGTTGCCTAGTCCAGTGCAGCCCAGCATGCGCCGGCTCGCATAACAGCCTGCTGGACCTTTCGCCCGACGGACGCTGGCTGTTGTGCGCCAACAGCGACAACGGATCCGTCAGTCTGGTGGATTGCCAGACGATGAAGATGCTGCGCGAAATACCCGTGGGCGACAAACCCGAGGGCGTTACCTGGATCGGTCAGGGGCCATTGGCCGCCGTCACGGTATATCGTGAAGATGCAGTGGTCTTGTTGCAGCCCCATACGGGCGAAATCGTGTGCCGTCTCACGGTTGCCGACGAGCCGTACGGCATCGTCTCCGATGCCGCCGGGCAACGCGTGTGGGTGACCCATGAATACCCCGGCTTGGTCAGCGAAATAGACGTCCGGTCGCGAGCCGTAGTGCGCACGCTGGCAGTGGCGCCTTACATCCGCGGCATCGCACTGACAGCAGACGAAAAAGCGTTGTACGTCACAGGGTACTATACGGCGAGCCTATACCGCGTGGACGTGCAGCGCTGGAGCGTGGCAGATACCTGGGAAGTCAATCCATCCTACAATTTGGCACGCCAGGTGGCTTTGCATCCCTCGCGGCCGAAAGCATATGTGGCACATATTCGCTCGCGGACGCATATTGTAGATGGCAATGGCTCGATTTTTCCTCAAGTGACGGTTTACGATCTGGTGCCGCCCACGGGGGAAAAGCGCTTCAAATCCTTCGCCATGGATACCATCAACGGGCTGGCTGTGCCGACGAATGCCTGGGAAGTAGCTCTGTCGCCCGACGGCAAAAGACTGTATGTGGTTTATGCCGGGACGGACGATATCAATGTCTGCGAGGTATTGGACGATGACTTTCGCGAGCTTGTGCCGGTAGGCGGGCTGCGCCGGGTAGGAAGAAACCCGCGAGCCTTGCGGATCAGCGCCGATGGCCAGCGGGCTTACGTGTACCACACGCTCGACTTCGAGGTGGGCGAATACGACGCCCGTACCTTGCGTCCGTTGCGCACAGTGGCCGTGTGTAAGCCTCCCAAGACGCCGGCCTGGGTGCGTGGCAAGATCCTGTTCAACAGCGCCAATCCGCCGATGAGCAGTCGTCGCTGGATTGCCTGTGCCTCGTGCCATCCTGACGGCCACCACGATGGGCGTGTATGGCAGAATCCCGAAGGACCGCGTCGGACCACGGCGCTTTTCGGATTGGCCCATACGCATCCCCTGCATTGGTCCGCTGATCGCGACGAGGTCCAGGATTTCGAGTATACCATTCGTGGCCCGCTCATGAGGGGACGTGGCCTCGTGTCCGGCCCAATCCCGCCCAAACGCGGTTTCGAGCCTATAGAACTCGAGGTGCCATTGCGCGGTCGTTCGGCCGACCTGGACGCCTTAGCAGTGTATTGCAACAACTTCGAGTTTACCCTCAGCCCCCACATACCGGCACCAGGCCGACTGTCCGCAGCTGCCGAGCGGGGTCGTCACCTGTTTTTCAGCGAGCAGACCGGCTGCGCTACCTGCCACAGCGGTCCCTACTTCACCGACAGCACCCTCCGACAGCCGTTGCGTCTGCACGACGTCGGCACCGGCGACGATCCCGCCGAAAAAATGAGCCCGCGCTTCGATACTCCGACCCTTTTGGGCGTCTATCGTCAGACTGCATACCTGCATCATGGCAAAGCCAAAACTCTACGGGACGTGCTGACTACCTTCAATCGCCAGGACAAGCATGGCAAAACGAGCCATTTAAGCCCACAGCAAATGGACGATCTGGTCGAATTCCTGAAGTCGTTGCCCTATGAATGGCCGCCGCAACAGACGCCTAACACCGTGGCCGATCGTTGAAGCTGCCGAGCCGACGCTCTGGGGCGTTCGCTGCAGAGTCGGCTCACCGCTGCTACCGACCGGATGCGGTTGGGAAAAGGCGCCGATCACATGCATTGGCTCGGATTTTCTCGAGGCTTGTGGTTTTCTCGAAGTCTGGCATGAGGAGTTAGGATTTTGACGCACGAACTGGACCATTGGCTGACACGTTATGAGCTGGCCCAGAAACTAGCCCAGCAGGCGGGTCAGGTGGCGTTGCAATATTTCGACCGTCCGTTGGACGTGGAATGGAAAGACAACCAATCCCCTGTGACCATCGCCGATCGGCGGGCAGAAGAGACGCTGCGCCATGTGCTTTTGGACGCCTATCCGGAAGATGGGTTCCTGGGAGAAGAATCGGGGGCGCAGCCGGGCCGCTCCGGTTATCGCTGGATCGTAGATCCCATAGATGGGACACGCAACTTTGTGCGCGGCATACCTCTGTGGGGCACGCTCATAGGCTTGGAGTATCGCGGCGAGGTGGTCGCCGGCGTCGCTTATTTGCCTGCTTTGGGCCAACTGTTCCACGCCCTCAAAGGGGCAGGTGCCTATCGGGATGGTCGCCGACTGCGGGTTTCGCGGGTGGATGCCTGGCAGGAGTCGCAGATTTTTTATTCGGGGGTGCGCTGGTTTTTGCAGAGTGCGGCGCGCCAGGCTTTTATCGAGCTCTGCGCGCGCACCCAGCGGCAGCGAGGGATCGGCGATTGCTACGGCTTCCTGCTGGTAGCGCAAGGATCCGGCGAGGCCATGGTCGAGTACGGTGTGCACCCGTGGGATGTCGCCGCGCTGAAAATCATCGTCGAGGAAGCGGGCGGCAAGTGCACCGACTGGACCGGTAGGCCCGATATCGCTCGTCCGGACATCGTCGCCAGCAACGGGCTGATGCACGAGCGGCTTCTGGCTGTGTTGCGCGACTATTGGTCGGGGCCTTTTCATCCCGAGCGGATCGAAAACGAGGCCGCTATCACCTGATCGTCACGGGCCGTATCGGGGCTGCCTCGGACGGTACCCGGGCCGTGAGCACGGTTCGCAGAGGAGGGTTATGTCGCTTCAGCCCGGCCGACCTTGGGAAGCAACTGCCCCTGTCGTACTCGAGTGGCAAGGGGGCGTGCAGGGACACGTGCGGCTTTTGGACCAAACCCGGCTGCCCGAACAAGAAGTCTACCTAGAGTGCCGCACCGTCGAAGAGGTCCACGCCGCCATCCGACGCCTGTGCGTACGGGGCGCCCCCGCTATCGGTTTGGCAGCAGCTTATGGCTTTGTGCTGGGCATCCGCCAACGGTTCGCTACCGGTCCTTTCCTGCACGTAGTCGCCGAAGTGTCGCAGCTGTTGCGCACCGCACGACCGACTGCGGTCAATCTTTTCTGGGCCCTGGAGCGGATGGAGGCGGCGGCACGAGAGGTCGAAGCCGACGACTTGGAAAGCATCTTGCGGCGACTTTTACAGGTGGCTCAGGATTTACAGCAAGCCGAGGCCGAACGCTGCTACCGGATCGCAGAGCACGGAGTCCATTTGCTCACCGACGGCATAGGCGTGCTCACGCATTGCAACACAGGGGCACTGGCCACCGGCGCCTGGGGAACAGCGCTAGCTCCTCTTTTCCTAGCCTGGGAGCGAGGCAAGCGCTTCCGCGTCTATGTGGACGAGACACGCCCTTTGTTGCAAGGGGCGCGCTTGACGGCATGGGAGCTGGCAAAACGGGGGATCCCGACCACCGTCATGTGCGACAGCGCTGCCAGTGTCCTCATGCGAGCTGGCCAAGTGCAGCTCGTTCTGGTCGGAGCGGACCGCATCGCCGCCAACGGTGATGTAGCCAATAAAATCGGCACCTACGGCCTGGCACTGGCGGCTCGCGCTCATGGTATCCCCCTGTATGTGGCGGCGCCGACCAGCAGCTTCGACTTGGGTATGGCCGACGGCACGTGCATCCCCATCGAAGTCCGGGCGGCGGAAGAGGTGGCTTATTGCGGCAATCGGCGCACGGTACCGGAAGGTGTAGCCGTTTACAATCCAGCCTTCGATGTCACTCCGGCCCCGCTGATATCGGGTATTATTACAGAGCGGGGCATTATAACGCCGGTCAACGCGGCGAGCGTAGCACAGGCGCTCGGGGAACTTAGCAGCAGGACCTGAGGCATGGCAACCCGACTGCAACGGTTGGTCTGGGCCGTACAACGCTGGCTGGGCCGACCCTGGGAGCGTCGGTTGGCCCGGGCGCTGCTGCGGGTGGACCAGGTGCGTCATTGGGAGAGCCTCTACAGCAGGCTCTCCGACGAGGAATTGCGGCGCACCGCTCTGCAGGTGCGAGCCCGAGCGCGCAGCGGCACCCGTCTGGAATCGCTTCTCCCCGAAGCCTACGGGCTGGTTTGTGTAGCCGCCCACCGGACGATCGGTCTGCGTCCTTTCGATGTGCAGATCGCCGGCGGCGTCGTCATGCACTATGGCGGCTTGGCCGAACTAGCCACCGGCGAGGGCAAAACCCTGGTGGCCACCATGCCCGCCTTCCTCAATGCCCTGACCGGCAAAGGCGTCCATATCACCACGGTCAACGATTATCTCGCCCGCCGCGATGCCGAATGGATGGGGCCAATTTACGCATCCCTGGGCCTGACCGTAGGTGCCTTGCAAATGCAGATGCCCGACGATATCCGCTCTGCCAAGTATCGCTGCGATATCACCTACGGCATGGCTTCCGAGTTCGGTTTCGATTTCTTGCGCGATCGCTTGCGGCTGCGGCAGATAGGACAGCTAGCTACTCCTTTCTGGAGCGCCTGGCAAGATGGGGCAAGTGCCTGCAGCGCAGCGCCGCTCGCAGTGCAGCGCCAGCACCATTATGCCATCGTGGACGAAGCCGACAGCATTTTGATTGACGAAGCGCGCACGCCTTTGATCATCAGCACCGCCCATCGGCCGGCGCGCCCCGAAGAACAGATCGTCTACCACTGGGCTGACAAACTGGCCCGCAGCCTGGACTCTGGCCGACACTTTTGGCTCGACCCCAAAAAGAACAAAATCGAACTGACCGAAGAAGGCCGGCAGGTGGTACGTTGGTCCGATCCGCCTGCCGGGCCTCATTCGCACGGTATGGACAAGCTGTACGAACACGTAGAGCGGGCACTTTTCGCTCACCATCGCTTGCGTCGCGACCAACACTATCTGGTCGAGAAAGACAAAGTGGTCATCATTGACGAATTTACCGGGCGCCGGATGCCCGACCGGCACTGGCGCGAAGGACTACATCAAGCCGTGGAAGCCAAGGAAGGGGTGCCGGTAACCGTTCCCTCCGAACATGCGGCCCAGATCACCTTCCAAAGCTATTTCCGACTGTATCACAAGCTGGCGGGCATGACCGGCACGGCGCTGCCCAATGCCCGCGAGTTTCGTCGCGTGTACCGGCTCACGGTAGTGCCCGTGCCTACCCACCGCCCGTGCATTCGCCGAGAGTTGCCCGATCGGGTCTTTTTGACCGAAGAGGCCAAATACGATGCTGTGGTTGCAGAAGTGCGACGGCTCTTGGAGCAGGGACGTCCGGTACTCATCGGCACCCGCTCGGTGGACAAATCGGAAAAGTTGTCGGCACGCTTGCGAGCCGCCGGCATCGAGCACCAGGTGCTCAATGCGCGGCAGCACGAATGGGAGGCGCAGGTCGTTGCTCGTGCTGGCGAGCGTGGCCGCGTCACCATTGCCACCAACATGGCCGGACGGGGCACCGATATCCGACTGGGGCCAGGCGTCGCCGAAGCCGGGGGCTTGCATGTGTTGGGCACCGAGCGGCACGAAGCGGCACGCATAGATCGGCAGCTAGCTGGCCGCGCCGCGCGTCAGGGAGACCCTGGCTCGTGCCAGTTCTTCCTGTGCCTAGAAGACGAACTCCTGGAAGCCCTGACCGAGTGGGAACGTGCCTGGCTGACCGCTTGGGCACAGCGTCACCCCGATCGGCTCGATCGTTTAGCCCCCTTTTTTCGTCGCGCCCAGCGGCGCATGGAGCGACGCCATTACCTGCAGCGACTCGACCTCATGTATTACGAAAAACAGCGTCAGGAGATCCTCAAGGAATTGAGCGCCGACCCGTACGTAGATTGACTCGGCGTACAGTACGCGCTTGCCGCCCCGATGCGGCGCGTCTGGTTCGGAGAGTAGTCCGCGACCACGCACACGGCAGGAGTCCGATCGTCCCGATGCGCCGTTCGAGACGGTGTGGCAGCCCCGGCAGGGTGCCCCTCCCTACATCCGCCACTGTTTGCTTGCACCTGAGTCGGGATCTGTGCCGCGCCACAGGCAGCTACCGCAGGGTGCAGAAGCCTTTTGAGCCTGTGCAAAATCTTGTTGTTTTACGACGCAGGCACTTGCATAATAGCAGCGAGTGTGCCACACCGTGCACAGGCTACGTACGGATGAGCTAGCGCACGGTAGCGTCGCAAAAAGGTCAGGTAGTGCATAGGAGGACTGCGATGAACCGCCGGGAGTGGTTGTCCCAGGTAGCCAGTGGCTGGGGTATGTTGGTCGCTTCCAGCTGGCCGATGGGCTGGGTGATCGGCCAGGAGGCGCGCCGCAAGCGTATTTTGTTCTTCACACGTTCGCAAGGCTTCGAGCACTCGGTCATCCGACGACCGAGTCCCAATGTGTTGTCGCACGCCGAGCGGATCGTGGTAGATCTGGGGAAAAAACACGGCTTCGACGTGGTGGCCAGCAAAGACGGCCGCATATTCATCCCGGAAGAGCTGCACAAGTTCGATGCCTTCTTTTTCTACACCACCGGCGATTTGACGCGCGAAGGAGGAGACAACAATCCTCCTATGCCGCCCGAAGGCAAGCAAGCCCTGCTGCGGGCGATCGAGCAGGGCAAGGGATTTATCGGCTCGCACTGTGCCAGCGATACCTTCCACAGCCCGGGAGACCGGCGCCGGCATCAGTCCCGCGAGCAGCAGGATCCGTATATCGCCATGCTCGGCGGGGAATTCATCACGCATGGCATCCAACAAAAGGCCACGATGCGCGTCACCAGTCCGCGCTTCCCCGGACTCAAAGACGTGCAAGACTTCCAGCTCTTCGAGGAGTGGTACGCCCTCAAGAACTTCGCTCCGGACTTGCACGTGATCCTGGCACAGGATAGCAAGGGCATGAAAGGCGCCGAATACCAACGGCCCCTGTTTCCGGCGACTTGGGCGCGACGGCACGGCCAGGGACGGGTCTTTTACACTTCGATGGGGCACCGCGAAGATGTCTGGACCCATCCCTTGTTCCAGCAAATCCTCCTGGGAGGCATCGCCTGGGCACTGAGAAACGTAGACGCCGACGTCTCGCCCAATATGGACAAAGTGACCCCTGATGCCATGAAACTGCCTGCTTAGAGTGCCTCTGCAACCCAAGAGCCCTCTGCACCATGTGCGCAACTGCGCCGCAGTCCAGTGCTATACTCAGAGGATATGCCGGTGCACTAGCGTGGCCTGGAGCAGTACATCGGTCATGGTTTGGCCCCCAGATGAGCTTCGACGCGGGCGATGAAGTCCTGGATGTCCCAGCGGCATTCTCCCAGGGGGACGCGTGTTTTGCTGTGCAGCCACTGGCGGACGCGCTTCTCGGCGGCCAGGATCGTGCTATGGTGCATGCCGCCGAAATGCCGTGCCAGAGCGGCACTGGACAGGCCGAGATGCTTGCGGGCTAGATAGATGACCACAAGCCGCGGATAGCAGACGCTGCGCGACCGGGTACGACGATGCAAAGCTTCCGCCGGCACCGAGGCCAGCTGGCTCACGGCTCGTTCGATGGCCTCCAGAGTGATCGCAGGCGGCGCTTGCATGAGATCGTGCAACATGCGTTGGACGCTTTCCAGATCCGGCAAACGGCCATCCAACCGGTACAAAAGCGTGAGCCGGCGCAGAGCACCCTCTAACTCGCGGACCGAGCCGCTAATGTGCTGGACCAACAAATCGGTCACCGGCTCGGAAAGCGGCAAGCCCAGACGCCGGGCCTTGTCGGCCAAGATGAGCCGGCGAGTCGCGGCATCGGGTAGGTGGATTTGCCAGACGCCTCCAGCCAGGAGTCTATTGACCAACTCCGGCAAAAGCCCTGCTACCGCACGTGGATGTCGGTCGAGCGTGACCAGCGCCGGCCGACGCGCCTGGGTGAACATATCCAAGGTATACAAGAACTCATGCTGGGTCCCTTTTTTGTGCGCTAAAAAGTGGAGGTCATCTACCAACAGACAGGCGAAGTCGCGATAGCGCGAGCGCAGGACCGGCGCCCGACGCTCGCGCACCTGCTGCACGAACTGACGGGTGAACTCCTCTGCCGACAGCAGAAGCGCCGGTCGTCCTTGTGCCTGCAGGGCATGGCACACCGCCTGCAGCAAATGGGTCTTCCCAGCTCCGGCAGGACCGTAAAGCGTCGTCGGCGCCAGCGCTTCGGACTGCTCGACAAGAGCCAGGGCTGCGGCATGAGCCAGCCGGTTGCCAGCGCCTACCACGAACGTCTCGAACGTCATGGGCGATGCACTCGGGCCAGGACAACGGTGTCCGGACCCGGGCTGATGAGGCTCTCCGGCGCGCACCAGCTCGGTCCCAGGCCGCCGACTATGCTCCTGCTCGCGTCGCCGGTGGGCTTGGAACAATTGGGGGTCTATAACAAAGCGAACAGGCAACGAACTGCCGGTCAGCTCTTCGATAGCCTCGGCAATGGCCGCGCGGAAAGAGCGGTCCAGCCACTCTTGATAAAAGCGGTTGGGGACGCCGACGACGATCGCATCGTCGTGCCATGCCAGGCGCGTATGGTTCGCGAACCACAGTTGATAACGAGGCTCACCGATTTTCTTGGCAATCAGTTGTCCCAGGGCGCCCAATACTTCCTCGAAGGTCGTCAATGGTTGCTCCTTCAACGCTCCATGACCCGCACACCACTGACGACAGGACCGTTTTGCTCCACTTGCGGAAGCGAGAGGTCACGCAGGATCAGGGGGAAGCTGATCCTGCCGCCTATGCATCTGTGGAGACGCATTGTAAGGAGGGTGCGGCGGACGGCAACTCGTCGTCAGCGCTTGGGTCGCTCGTGCACCAGGTGCGCGCTGTAACTACTTGCATTTCTTGCGCTAACGGGACGGGGAACAGCGCCAACGACGCGCACGAGAACCTGGCCGCTCGCCGCCGATATTCCGAAACGCCACGATTCCCTGTACAGCTGCAAAGTTGCAAGGGCACCGTTTTTCCTTTTTCTTACGCCGGCCAAACAGCCGAGCTGGCAGCAACGCGAGCACTTTTGCCGAGAGTTTGCCGTCGGCGCCACACTAGGGCGTTACAAAAGGGTCATATAAATGTCCCGCTCTTCCCAAGGCACAAAACCCAACTCCTCGTAGATGTGCAAGGCGAAATGATTACGAGCGTCCACCGACAGCGCCAGGTACGGGATGCCGGCTGCATGCGCTTCGGTCAGCGCCTTTACCATCAGCAGTGTACCGAAGCCGTGGCCGCGCGCTTCGGGGACGATGCCCATATACACCACTTCCCAAGCTTCCCATTCGGGTACGGCGTTGACCAAGAGTACGCCCACAGGACGGCTTCGCTCGGTGACCAGCCACCAGCGCTCGGGCATGAATTGGCCCTGGGCCTCGTGGCTGGCCAAGATGTCCTCCATGTGGCGTACGCCGCCAAGCTCCGGACAATCGTGAGTGCCTTCGTAGGTGCGCAGCAAAGTGGCCGCGAAAAGCTCGCGACCGACATCCGCAAGAGGCAAAAAAACCAAGTGGCTGGACTGACTCGTCCCAGGGGTACGGACCGGATCCGCAGTCGGGCTAGCAGCCGGAGCACGTGCCAATGCGCGTCGCAAAAAAAGCAGACGCGTTAGATACTGCAGGCCGGCTTGGCGCAGGACCTCGGCCTGGCTCTCACGGGGGTGGATCACTGCTTGAGCCAGCTGGCAATTCCTCAGCCGCAAGTGGCGCAAAGCTTCCCGAATCAAAGCGATTTGCACCGGCCGCGCATAGGGCAAGCCGATCTTGACTCGCGGCAGCCAGAGCATCCCGACGCGCCCTGGAGCTGGCACAGCCAACACACATCCGATGGCCTCGCTACCTTGCCACGCTCCCAGTATGTCCGCGGGGCTGAGCTGACGAGCAGCCAAAAGCTCTAAGGTGGCACCTTGTGCTTGGGTACGTGCTGCGGGCTCGAGCTGAGCGAAGAACACTTCCAGCAGCCGCGGCACCTCCTCTGGGCAGGCGCCGCGGATTTGCCAGACTTCCGTGTACTCGGGCCGATCGGGAATGTTCACCGCTCTGATCCGCGGCTGGCTATTTTTTGCGTGCTTGGCCTTTGCCAGCTTTCTTGTTCGCCGCCTTTTTGCGCGAAGCACTGGCTGGACGCGCTTGGGCGCGCGCTTTTTTCTTCTTGCCGAAAATTGCCTCCCAGCCTTGGGCGAACTTCTCATGCTCACTGAGCCCTACGCGAACGATGGTCATGTACACCTCCTGTCCGTCGCACCCTTGAACATACCCTCGGCGTTATTTAACCTACAGGACGAGGGGTGTCGTGTAAAGCGCAGGGGTATACGTGTGCCTGGGCCAGGCTGCCCAGAGCGATCTGTGTCGGTCACCGAGGCTGCCGAGGCGCCTCGGTGCAGCACAGTCTTGGCCGAAAACAAAGGAAAGCCATGCATCTGCACGAGCTGATTCGCCAGATCCGTGAACCGGCGACGAGCAAAATAGTTTTACTGGTAGCCGACGGTCTGGGCGGGCTGCCGCTCGAGCCAGGCGGCAAAACCGAGCTGGAAACGGCCCATACCCCCCACTTGGACGCTTGCGCCCGCGAGGGCATCTGCGGGCTCAGCATACCGGTCCTCCCAGGCATCACGCCAGGCAGTGGTCCCGGTCATCTGGCGCTTTTCGGCTACGACCCGCTCGAACACCAAATAGGCCGGGGGATCTTGGAGGCATTGGGCATAAACTTCCCGATCGGTCCGCGCGATGTAGCCGCCCGCGGCAATTTCTGCACGGTAGATGCGCACGGGCATATCGTGGACCGCCGGGCAGGAAGGCCGCCCACGGAGCGCACGGTCCAGCTGTGCAAAAGACTGCAAGAGATCCGTTTGCCAGGCGTGGAACTGTTCGTCGAGCCAGTGCGTGAACACCGCTTTGTGTTGATCTTGCGCGGTGACGACTTGGGCGACCGAGTCAACGACACCGATCCCCAAGCTCTGGGCGTCAGCCCTGTGCCAGCGCAAGGAGCTGACGCTCCTTCCCAGCGCACCGCCGAGTTGGTCAATGCGTTCGTGGCCCAAGCCCGCTCGCTCCTGGCAGACCAGTCCCCGACCAACATGGTCACACTCCGCGGATTTGCCCGCTATCCGACCATCGCCACTATGCAAGAGGTCTACGGCGTCCGACCGGCAGCACTCGCTGTCTACCCGATGTACAAAGGGCTAGCGCGTTTGGTGGGCATGGATGTGCTCGAGGCAGGCACTACCCTCGCCGAGCAAGTAGATACCTTGGAACATGTCTGGCCAGACTACGACTTTTTCTTCATCCACTACAAATACACCGACAGCACCGGAGAAGACGGCAATTTCCAGGCCAAAGTGGCCTGCATCGAGCAACTCGACGCGATCATTCCGAGGATTCGCCGGCTCGAACCCCAGGTGCTGCTCGTGACGGGGGACCATAGTACGCCCAGCAAGCTGCGGTCGCACAGTTGGCATCCGGTGCCAGTAGTTCTGGTATCGCCCACGTGCAGGCCGGACGACGTGCAGGCCTTCGGCGAGCGTGCCTGTGCCGCCGGTGGCCTCGGTCAGATCGCCGCCAAGTATCTAATGACTTTGGCACTGGCACACGCGGGAAGACTGGGCAAATTCGGCGCCTGATCGCACCCGCCGTCGTAGACGAGGTTCTGGGCGATGTGGTGCGGGATACAAGCGATCCGTGCGCCAAACCTACCGGAGCGATTTTTCGGATCGGCACCACGCGACAACTGCCTATATACCGCAGGCGCTGGGCCGTTTGCCTGGCAGGCCGACATGACCGAGCGATCGTTTCACTTGATGGATGGCGCCATGGGCACGGAGCTCGTCGGGCGCGGATGGCCGGCGGACAAGAACCCGCTATGGGCCAACGTCGAGGCACCCGACTTGGTCCGGGCCGTGCACGCTGACTATCTGCAAGCGGGAGCAGAATGCCTGGTCACCAATACCTTCGCCGGCTCGTGGATGCAGGCACAAGCCGAACAGGCCTCCAAGGCTCGGTGGCAGGAAGCATTACGCTGTGGCGTGCGCCTGGCGCGCGAAGTCGCAGCCGGGCACACACTTGTACTGGCCAGCTTGGGGCCGCCGCCGGCGTTATGCCAGCGCCAGGCATTGTCGGCGACCCTGATCCAAGAGACCCTAGCGGATTATCATGAGCGTCTCTTTTTGCTTGCCGATGCCGATGCGTATTTTTTCGAAACTCAGCCGTCCCTGGAGGTAGCCCACCGCGCGGCGAGCAGCTGTCCCTTCGACAAGCCAATTTGGTTTTCTTTTGCCCTGATATCCTCACCTGCTGGCGCTATTACCTTTGCCGAGGGCAAGACCCCGGCGGAGATAGCCGAACGCTTGGACCAGATAACTCAGGTGCGGGTACTGGGCATCAATTGCGGGCGGTTGCCCGACCTGGATAGCATGGTCCGCGCACTAGTCGCTATGCGTGCAGCATCTTCCTTGCCCCTTCTGGCACGTCCCAATGCATCCACAGTTTTGGGAGCACAACCGGCAGGGCCATCGGATAACGAACAAGCCCAAAAACCTGCAAGACCCAACGCACTAATCGCTCGGTTCGTGCAGGCGGCTGGGCGACTCAGCGCCATCGGCGTCTCTTGGATAGGCGGCTGCTGCGGCATCGGGCCAGATGCCATCGCCGCCGTGCACTCGGCGCACAAGCCCTAAGCTTGGCCGATTCGATACGCCCATGCGATCATGAAATAGCCCAGCGCTTTGCCCAACCCGGGCGGGGCGTCTTGACTTCTACTCTGGCAAGACTAAAGGATAACACTGAGTCGGCGTGAGTTGTCATTGCGGGCGTAGCATAGTGGTAATGCACCGGCTTCCCAAGCCGGCCAGGCGGGTTCGATTCCCGTCGCCCGCTTTCTGCCGTCGAGCGTCTTTGTGCTCGCAGGCTCATGTCAGCAACATCCGCTGCTTGCCTCGGCACTGGGCGATCTGTCCGCGCTTTTTCTACGGCTCACCTGTCTTAACCGCAAAAAGCCCTCGAGTTACCTCCCTGGGTACGAGGAGTAGCTTGGGTTCTCCGATGCCACTGGTTACACTTGACCTGCAGAGGCTAGCGGGGACCGAAAGGAAGTGATGCAAACTTGCGTTTTGAAGAAAGGAAACAGCGCCATGTGCCTCGGTGTGGGATCAGCGAGTTGGAGCAGGGTGCGCGACGGGATGCTGGCCAGTAGCTTCATCTGCCTGGTTACGGCCGCCGGTCTCTGCCAATCGGTCGGCGAGGTCGAGGTGAACAAAAACATCGCCATTCCCATGCGCGACGGAGTCCGGCTGGCGGCAGACCTGTACTTGCCCAAAGGGACTCCAGTCCAGAGGTGGCCGACGCTGTTGTGTCGCACGCCGTACAACAAGGACGGTGTTGCCCAAGAGGCGCGCTGGTTTGCGGCACAGGGGTATGCGGTGGTGGTCAACGACGTGCGCGGTCGTTATGCCTCCGAAGGGCGCTGGCGCATGATCCTCGACGATGTCGCCGACGGCTATGACGTGTGCGCTTGGATCGTGCGTCAGCCATGGTGCAACGGCAAGATCGGCACATTTGGAACGAGTTACGTCGGTGGCACTCAGCATGCCCTAGCGCTAGCGCAGCCGCCGGGGCTGGCCTGCATGATCCCGGTAGATTCCCTGTCCAATTGCGGGCTAGCGGGCATACGTCACGGAGGCGCCTTCGAGTTGCGCTTCATGAATTGGATCTTCACCATCGGGGCGCCCAATGCCCGTGCTGCGCTGGCTGATCCTGCTCTGCGACGCGCGCTCGTCGAGTATGGCAAACTCATGCCACAGCACCTCGTACATTTACCGATCCGGCGCGGAACGACGGCATTGCAAGTGGTCCCCGAGTACGAAAGCTGGCTGATCGAGGCTATGCGCCACGGCGACTACGACGAGTACTGGAAACAGCCCGGTTACTCGGTCATTGACCATGTGGAGCGGTACGCCGATGTGCCCGTGTACCACGTCACCGGGTGGTACGATTCCTGGTGCCGGCAAAACGTGCTCAACTGGCAATACCTGAGCCGGCGCAAGAAATCGCCGCACAAGCTCATCGTCGGCCCGTGGACTCATGGGGGCCAGGAGCGTGCCTGGGCCGGTGAAATCGAGTTTCCGGAGCAGGCCGCTTTGCAGTTCAACGCATGGCGCTTACGCTGGTTCGACCGCTGGCTCAAGGAAGTGGCCAACGGGGCGGACCAGGACGCACCGGTCAAGTTGTTCGTCATGGGCGGAGGTGATGGACGTCGCTCCCCTGCCGGGCGGCTGCGCCACGGGGGACGTTGGCTCGAGGCCAGCGATTTTCCCGTCCCGGAGTCCCGCTTGGAGCGCTGGTATCTTCACGGCGATGGCCTCCTGGAACGGCAACCGCCGAGCGGCGATGCCGCCCACAGCACCTCGTTCCTTTTCGATCCAGCCAACCCAGTACCGACCATCGGCGGCAATCTGTCTTCGACCGGGGGCTTGCTGGAAGCAGGCGGCTGGGATCAGCGCGGTGGTCGCAGTCAGGTCAATGTTCTGCCTGCGCCCGCCCTCCCTTTGTCCCAGCGTCGCGATGTACTGGTTTTTCAATCGGCACCGCTGCAAAACGATGTGACTGTTGTCGGTCCGATCATGGTCAAGCTCTATGTGTCCACTTCGGTGCCGGACACCGATTTTACCGCCAAGCTCATAGATGTGTACCCGCCTAACCAAGACTATCCCCTGGGTTTTGCACTCAACCTGACCGATTCCATTGTGCGTTTGCGCTACCGGGATAGCGAAGCATGGCCGGCTTGGCTGTGGCCGGAGTTGCCTCGGTACGCCCAGGCTTTCGACGATGCGGAGATCCGCGCTTATGCCTCTTTTGTCAGGCAGCGCTGGCAGACGAGCGCGCGCACGGAGGCGCTACGGCATCTGGCAGGCAAGCCGGCCCAACCGTCTACGCTCGGAGCCGTCTATACTGTCTATCTGCACCTGTATCCCACCGCCAACGTCTTCCAAAAGGGACACCGCATTCGGCTCGACGTGTCCAGCAGTAATTTTCCCCGCTTCGACGTCAATCCCAATACCGGCGAGCCGTTGCAAGAGCACCGCCGAATGCAAACGGCCATCAACACCGTATATCACGATGCCCAGCGTCCTTCGTGCATTTTTTTGCCGGTATTGCCGGCCCATGCCATCACCCCGTGAGCGGGTCCGGCTGCTGCCGTTTGGCAACTTCGATCCACGGACCTAGATTTGATACAGATGCACAGTCCCGAGCGCGGATAGGGGCCCTGTGCAACGCCGTGGGCGCTCGGTAGCGCGGAGGGGCTCGATCGGCCAGCGGCGGGAGACGTGGCTGTGCGGGTTTCCGCCGCCTCTTCGGATCGGGACCATTTTTGGCACAGGAGATACACCTTTGGACCAGCCGAACAAACCAGCGAGCAACGGACAAGTGCGTGTGCACCTGGATCGGTGTCTATGGTCGGCCCAGGGCCATGTTCCCTGGACTGTCGAAGAGGAGCTGAGGGCGCAGCATTTTCTGCGAGCCGATAGGCTGCGGCAGATGACGCCTGTGCTCAACGAGGTGCGCAGCCAGGTGGCAGCAGACCGGTACCGTTCGCAGATCCCGCCCGAGTGGGAACCCCTGGACGCCGGCTTCATTGACCTGCCAGGGCACTTGCTGCATCAGTATCGGAGCGCCGGAGAAAACAGCGAAGTGGGCCGGATCTTGAAGCAAGCGGAAGCGATCCGCGGTCGCTTCGAGCAGGTCGTTGTTTTGGGCATCGGCGGGTCGTCGCTGGGTGCCCGCGCGCTCTTCGAGGCTCTCAAAACAAGATACCATAACGAACTGCCTGCTCATAATCGCCTCGGGGCGCCCCGCATATACTTCGAGGGCGACAATTTCGACAACGACGCTCTCGGCGACCTCATCGAACTGTTGCAGGTGCGGTGTGTGGACCCGAGTCTGCAAGAAGAGCGCTGGGGTCTGGTGGTCATAAGCAAGTCGGGCAAAACGCTCGAGACTGCCGCCGCTTTTCGGCTGCTACGCCGGGAAGGGCACGACTACTACAGCAAACGCGGGGACTGGCCCGGCGCCTATGTGTGGGTGATCACCGGGGAAAAGGACAGCCGGCTGCGCACCTGGGCCGAGCAGGTGCGGCTGCCTGCGGATCATGTTTTTACCATTCCCGAACGCGTCGGCGGCCGGTTTTCGGTGTTCACGCCGGTAGGCCTGTTGCCCGCAGCGATCGTGCGGCTGGATATTACAGCCCTTTTGCAGGGCGCCGCCGACATGACACAGCGCTTCCTGGACGAGCCTGTCGAGCGCAATCCAGTGCTCCTATTGGCTGCCGCCGGCTATTTACTCGGCACGGAATACCACAAGCCTTTGCGGGTACTGGCCCTATGGTCGAGCAAATTGGCCGCAGTGGGCCTGTGGTACGAACAATTGGTCGCCGAAAGTCTGGGAAAACAAGGCCGCGGCCCTACCCCCATAGCCTCGGTGCACACGCGCGACTTGCACTCCCGAGGCCAACAACATCAAGAAGGACCTCGCGATCGTTTCTTGATACACGTGACGCTCGACAAGTCGTGCCGCGCCCCTATGCTTTTGGGCATGGCAGACGACGACGCCGAACAGCTCAATCCACTGTGCCGCAAAAGCTACGTGGACCTGATGCAGGCGGCCTATCGGGGCACTGTGCATGCTTACTACCAGGCCGCTAGACCTCAGGTTGCGATTTCCCTTCCCGCCCTCGACGAATACAGCCTGGGGCAGCTCATGCAGTGCCTGATGTTGGCGACAGTCGTCGAGGGCCGATTGCTCCAAATCAATCCTTACGGCCAACCAGGGGTGGAGGCATACAAGAAACACATGGTGTCGCTCTTGTACGCTAAAGATTGATGGGCAGATCGCATTCGGCAGCAAAGCCGTCAGCTAGGGACCGAGCCACTACGTGTAGACATCTTTTGCCACCCCCGAGGCCGGCGATTGTGCCGGAAGCGTTGACGGCCGGCAGACACACGTCAGGCAGCGGTTTTTTCGTAGAGCATTTTCGCGCAGCCGGCGGCACCGATAATACCCGCCTCGGAGCCTAAGTGCGCGTAGACGATGTGCGTTTTCTGTGCAGGCACGGGGAAAGCCATGTGCCGCACGTGCCAGCGGATGCGCTCGAGGAAGGGCAGACCGGCTCGCGTCATACCGCCGCCGAACACGATCATATCTGGGTCTATGGTGTGCATCATGTTGACGGCACCGATAGCCAGAAAGCGGGCCGTGTCCTCGACAATGGTGGCGGCGAGCGCGTCACCCTCGGCCGCAGCCTTGAAAATTTCTTCGGTATCTTCGGGAGCCAGCGCGGGCCGTCCTGCCAAAAGGCGGTGCAGAACCGATGGGCTGGTGGTCCGCTGTAAGGCCTCGGTGGTGCGGGCAGCAATTGCCGTGGCACTTGCATAAGCCTCCAGGTGGCCCCAGCCGCCGCAGCCACACTGTCGCGGACGCTCGTGTTCGATAATGATATGCCCGACTTCGGCACCGTGACTGTGTTCCCCTTCGATGATCATGCCGCCCACGACGATCCCACAGCCGATACCTGTGCCGAGGGTAAAAAGCACCAGGCTGTGGACCCCGCGGCCCGCTCCCGCCCAGTATTCTCCGTAGGCAGCCGCGTTGGCATCGTTTTGGAATGCCGTGGGTAAACGAAACGTCTTCTGGATGAAATCGCGCACAGGCACGTTTTTCCAGGGCTTCAAATTGGGGGGATCGAGAATCATGCCAGCGGGGATGTCCATTGTGCCCGGAGTGGCCACGCCGATGGCAGCAATGTCGCTCAGGTGCAATCCAGCGGCGGCAACCGCGCGGCGCACAGCTTCCGCCATCTGCTCCAGACCATGTTCCTGCCCTTTGTAGGCTTCGGTGGGTAAGGCCACCGAGCTGCGCGCACATCCGCTATCGTCTACCACTCCGCCTTTGATGGACTGTCCACCTACGTCTATGCCCACGAAGTATCTTGCAGCCATGAGCCGATCCCGTCTCGAGGCGTAGTCGTAACTAGGCACACTACGATACCCTCAGACTACCGATTGCCCTTATGCGTTCAGGCGCCTCATAAAACACTAGCCCCTCCGCTGGGTTTATGTTCCGATGTACAGGCTACCAGCGGAACGCATCTCTGTCCAGCAACTGCCCTTGGTCTTTTTTCAACTTTGTGGTACCATGCGCCTGGCGACCGAGGGACAGGGCCGATAGCAGATAAAGGGAGAAGTCATGACGCCGAAATGGCTCTTACTGATGGCGGCAATTTTTGTGGGCGGCATGGCTGCTGGCTGGTACATCAGCTCCGGCGAACGTGCGGCCTATGCGGCCAGCACGGACCGCTACGGCGACTATGCCATCGCCACCGGACCGGTGCTGGCGGGCGTCACCGGGGGAGCCGACTTGGACGGCGTCTGGCTGCTCGATTATCGTGCCGGTAAGTTATTGGCCACCGTCATCAATCGTTCCACCGGCAAAGTTCTGACGTGGGCCGAGATGGATTTGGTCCAGGAGTTCGGGCTCCAGCCCAGGCAGGATGTGCATTTTATCATGGCCACGGGCAATGTCGGACGGGGACAATCCGCTCTGTACGTCGCCGAGATCAACTCGGGCAAGTTCGCTGTGTACAGTATGGGCATTGCCGAAGGGCCAGGCCTGGCCGGCGGCATTTTCATCCGAAGGCACGATCTAGTCTATTTCCGTGCCCCCGCACCGCGCGCCGCTGCCGAGAAACAGCCCGAAAAAAAATAACATCGCTTTCGCCTCGGATCTGGTACGTGGTCTCGGACCGTTTGCTGTGGGCACAAGTCCTAGCGTGACGACGCAGCTTCGCTGGCCGACTGGGCTAACGCTGCAGGCGGTTGCCGACCGTCCTGCTGGGAAAGATCTGCGGCCACCGGCGGGAGCACCCCGCGACGCATGCGCAGAAAGCTCGCACATGCCTCGCCGAGTAGCCACAAACTCATCGCCAGTATAGCCACAGAAGCAACCAAAAGCGACCATTCTCCAGATCGCGCGTTGGCCTGGATCTCCAAAAGCATCGCAGCGATGGTCGTCGTGAGCATAAACATCATAGGTATCAGCGTATACAACACTTGCCGTCCCAGCATATACAAAAACAGGCTGACGGTGAGCAGTGCCAGGGCAGCCAGTAGTTGGTTGGCCGTCCCAAAAAGGGTCCATAGTGCTCGACCGCCAGGAGCCAATGCGAATACGGCGATGCCGGCGACCGCGACCGTAGAAGCTACATACCGATTTGCCAGCCGGTGCAGGCCTACGGACCTGAAGATATCCTCGACATTGAATCGCAACAGCCGGGTCGCCGAATCGAGCGTGGTCAAGGCAAAAGCCACCACCGTGACTGCCAGTAAAGTCTGACCGTAAGCGACGGGTATACCCATGAGTGCCAAGAATTGGGCTCCCCCGCGGACCACAGCATTCAGTTGCGGCGCCAGACCCCGCGACATGCCTTCCCAGGACGTGTAGGTGCCCTGCGGTCCCCAGGCTTCGCTGCCTAGGCCGGCGACACAGGCTAGGATGACCAAAACCGCTAGCGCCCCCTCTGTCAACATGGCACCGAAGCCGATCGGCAGTGCGTCCTTCTCGCTGCGCAACTGTCGCACGGTAGTGCCGCTGGAGACCAGACTGTGAAAACCACTGACTGCCCCGCAGGCAACGGTCACAAAAAGAAACGGAAACAGCGGCCGCACGACACCTTCGGGCATTGTGTAATGCTCGCCCGGATAGCGCACCGCCTCCGCATGGATTTCGGCTAATCTGGATCCGGCCATCGGACTGAGTAAGATCCCCAGTAGCAAGGCCGCCATTGCGAAATAAAGCTGGAAACTATTGATGTAGTCGCGGGGTTGCAACAAGAGCCACACGGGCAGGACACTGGCCACAAACCCATATAGCAAAAGCAGACCGACCCATAACAATTGCGCCTTGTGCGAGGCTGCCCGCACCTCATCCGCCGCCTGTCGTTCACCGATATCTTGAAGGTATTCGCTTTCCGCCACGGCACCGTAAGGGCTCCTGATACCTGGCGGCGCCGACGGGGAACTCGGGTCGGCCATTTCGAACGTATCTCCCGCGCGCCGGCCGGTCTCGATCAATTGCCAGGTCCTGTCGCTGACAAAGTAGTCATGGGTGGTGATAGGCTGTGCTTCTCCCCAGACGATCAACCCGGCGAAAACCACCAGCGCCACCAGGGTCACCGGCCACAGGGGCCATTCGAACTTGTATAGGGCCAAGCCGACACACACAGCCACGACCATGAGGCCAGCCGAGGGCAGTATGGCATCGGGATTGTAGTCCACAAAGAGCGAGGAAATGGCATTGACAAAGGCTCCCATCGCCAGCGCCATGGCGAAAAAGATGACCAGCAAAAACAACAGTCGCGATCGCGGACCGATCAGCTCCCGACAGACATCGCCGATCGAACGGCCACGGAAACGCAGACTGACTACCAAGCTGCCCAAGTCGTGGACAGCACCGATGAACACACATCCGAACACGACCCATAGCAGTGCCGGGAGCCAGCCCCAAATCACCGCTAGTGCCGGACCGAGGATCGGTCCCAGACCGGCAATGGAAGCAAAGTGGTGCCCGAAGAGGACCGGCGCGGGTGTAGGTACAAAGTCAATGTTATCCCTGCGCGTATAGGCCGGGGTCGGACGCTGGGGATCCAGCATGAAGATCCGACGCGCCAAAAAGCGCCCGTAAGTACAATAGGCAAGCACAAGAATACCGAACGACGCGATCGCGACAGCCAGTGTGCTGACCATACCCACCTGCTCGAGCCTGCGGCGCGGGTGTGCGCCATCCTAGTAACTTACAGCGTCATTGTAATCCCAGCCAACTGCCGATGACAGGGGCATACTTGACGATCACCCCGGCAAAAACCACGCCCACCATGCTCATAAGTTTGATCAGGATGTTGAGCGAAGGTCCGGAGGTATCCTTGAAGGGGTCGCCGACCGTGTCCCCGACGACACCTGCTTTGTGGGCCTCCGAGCCTTTGCCGCCGTAATTGCCGGCTTCGATGAATTTTTTGGCATTGTCCCAGGCACCGCCGGCGTTAGCCATGAACACTGCCACGGCAAAGCCAGCAGTCAAACTGCCTGCGAGAAGACCCATGATGCCGCCTACGTCGAGTACCAGACCTAAAACGAGCGGCACGATGACTGCCAGCAGCGACGGAAGGATCATCTCCTTCTGGGCACCCGCCGTGGCGATGCTTACACACGTCGCGTAGTCCGCTTTAGCACGCGGGTCACTCAGCAGATTCAACTCGCGAAATTGTCGGCGCACCTCCTCGACCATCCGCGAAGCAGCCCGGCCCACTGCCTTCATGGTCAGTCCGCAGAACACGAACACCATCAGCACTCCCAAAAAGGCACCGACCAACACTTTGGGATTCATGAGACTGACGCGATAGAAGTCCATAAAGTCGGCCAGGGACGCATCTTTGACGCGCTTGAGATAGATCACTTCGCGAATAACCGGGATGGTAGGATCGTGGAAGGCGCTGATTTCCTCTTCCGTCGCCCGACGCAACCGGTTACCCTCGAGCACATACGGTTCGGTCTTTTCTCCGCCACTGACGCGAATATAAGCAGGATAGAAACCCGTCTCTGGATCGCGCTTTTCAGTCCGCTGCGCATACTTATCGAAACCGATGGGGACCACCTCACCGGTGGCTAGGTGCGGGTGTGTTTCGACATAGTTGGTGGCTTCTCGCTCGATGCCCACGCGCACTTCTTCGACGAAAGCAGCCAGGAGTGCCAAGGCCGTCAGCGCCGCGGAACCGATGGCGAATCCTTTGCCGGTCGCGGCGGTGGTGTTGCCCAAAGCATCGAGCGCATCGGTGCGCTCGCGCACGTACTCCGGTTGATGGGTCATCTGGGCGTTGCCCCCGGCGTTGTCGGCTATAGGCCCGTACGCATCGGTCGCCAGCGTGATCCCCAAGGTAGCCAGCATGCCGACCGCAGCTATGCCGATCCCGTACAGTCCCAACGCCGGTACTGTAAAGCCCTGGGCAAAGCCGTAAGCCAGCAACGTACCCGCTCCTACGATCACCAAAGGCGCCCAGCTACTGAGCATGCCTTGTGCAATGCCGCCTATGATGGTCGTCGCCGGCCCTGTCTTGCACTGGGTCGCCAGCCATTTCGTCGGTTCGTACTCGCTGGAGGTGTAGTATTCGGTGAACCAGCCGATGAGCACGCCGGCAACCAACCCAGTCGTAATGCTGCCGAAAATACCTAGCCAAATGGACGAACCCCGGTAGGAGATATCGCCGAGGACGAGCCAGGTAACGAGAAGGCTCGCGGCGAAAATGAGGGCACTGGCTCCCCACACGCCGCGCCGCAACGCCCACAAGAGGTTGCGCTGCGTTGCCCCTTCTTCCGTTTTTACAAAGTAAATGCTGACCACGGACAGAACGATGCCGATACCGGCCAATACCATCGGCGCAGCGATAAATTGGATTTTCTGCCCGTATCCAGTGGCGCCGATGGCCCCGGCTGCAGCAGCACCCAGAGCTGCTGTCGCTAGGATGGAGCCGCAATAACTCTCGTACAGGTCGGCTCCCATCCCTGCCACGTCGCCCACGTTGTCTCCCACATTGTCGGCGATGACCGCCGGGTTGCGCGGGTCGTCTTCGGGAATGTTGGCCTCGGTCTTGCCAACCAGATCGGCACCGACATCAGCTGACTTGGTGAAAATACCGCCGCCTACCCGGGCAAAAAGCGCTTGGGTACTGGCTCCCATGCCGAAGCACAGCATCACTACCGTAATCTGCTCCAGGGTCATCGGCTGAATCAGCCCCAGGCCAGGCAATAGCCAGACTAGAAGGAGAAACCAGGCGCTGATATCCAGAAGCCCCAGACCGACTACCACCAATCCCATGACCGAGCCGGCGCGGAAGGCAATCTGCAACCCGCGATTGAGCGATTCTTTCGCGCCTTGGGCAGTTCGATTGGACGCCTGGGTCGCCGTATTTATGCCAAAAAAGCCTGCCAAACCACTGAAAAATCCTCCCGTCAGAAAGGCGAAAGGCACTAGCGTGTGTTGTTGCTTGAGACCGAATGCCTGCCAGATCAAAAGCAGCACCAAGACGGCGAACACGATCGCCACAACATAATACTGCCGCTTGAGATAGGCAAAAGCCCCTTCGCGTACGTAGCTGGCTATTTCCTGCATGCGCTCGTCACCCGGGGATGCCGCCAGTATTTCCCGGTAGAACTTGTACGCGAACAAAAGCGCTACCACCGATCCGAGCGGCGCCAGCCACCAGATCCACGGAATCACTGATAGACCAAGATATTCAGTCGCAAACACTGCCCCTCTCCTTCGTCCGCCAGTGCTTTAGAGAGCTGGCCTCCTATTAGCTCGCGCCTGCATAGGTTTTGCCCTGGCTTTGGAACCGTTTGGCCAAGCTCTCTGAATGACTCGAGTTACTCGAGCAACACAAACTTACTAGCGAGACGTCAGTCTAAATAGGCTGCCTCCAAGCGCCTTTACCCCCGGTCCGACTGGTTACTATGCCCGGTTCCGTCGTTGCCTATTGCCCTTCGACTGCACCAGTAGGACGGCGCCGCGAGTTTGTCGAGGACTACTCAAAGTTTGCCCTCCCCTTACAGATTAGCATGCAATTAAAATAGGCGACTGCTCATGTCCAGGCCACTGCCACGCGCAGTCCATGTATTGACGCAAGCAAATCCTGCGAAAAAGGCACGTGGCCTACGCTCCGTGCGCTCGCCGAGCTGGCTAGGCAGCCCAAACCAAAAGCTGCCGCGAGGGGCCCGGCGGTTATTGAATGCGTTGCAGCCGCGCAACGTATCCACCATCGGCGGGCATGCCTGGATCGAAGTGTCTCTGCCACTCCAGCCGCAGCCAGGGCAAGGCTGCCAGCACGTTGTCCACGACCATTTCGTTTTCCTCCGGTTCGATGCTGCAGGTCGAATATACCAGGACGCCCCGGGGTTCGAGCCGCTCGGCAGCTTGGATGAGCAGTTTAGTCTGCACGGGGACCAGCTCCTGCAAGTCGTGGGGCTGCAGTCGGTAGCGTACTTCCGGACGCCGAGCCAGCACGCCGGTATTCGTACACGGGGCATCTACCAAAGCACCGTCGAATGGGCCGCTCGGCGGGTCCTGATCCTGTGCGAGCAGGTGAGTTTGTACGATGCTAATCCCCAGGCGCTGAGCTAGCTGCTGCACCTTGTGCAATCGCTTAGGGTCTCGGTCGCAGGCAACGATGAGTCCCTCGTTGCCCATGAGTTCAGCCAAGTGGGTGGTTTTGCCCCCTGGAGCAGCACACAGATCCAAAACACGCCAACCTGGACGCGGGTCGAGTGCCGAAGCCACGTACATGGCGGACAAATCCTGTACGGCGAACCATCCTGCCTCGTAGCCGGGGAGGGTGCGAATCGGATGGTGGCTGGCAAGACGCACCGATTGCGGATGGTCGCCGGGATAAACCTCGATGCCTGCCTGCTGCAAGCGGTCGAGCACGTCTTCGCGCCGGGTACGCAGTGAGTTCACGCGCAGCCACACGGGCGGAGACACAATGGACCAACATACCACGCTGGTGAGCTTGCTCGGCTCCATACGCTGTGACCAGCGTTCCAGCAACCAACGAGGCAAAGAGAAAGCAGACGCCATATAGGCCAGGTGTTCTTTGTCCGGGTCGGGAAAAACAGGTTGGGCAAGCAGACGAAGAGCCACGCCGTGCGCTAGCGTCGGGGGCGTGTGTCCTTCGGGTACGGCCTCCGGTGGTACGGGAAGTGTCGCTGCACCCCACTCCTCGGCCCAGCCCAACGGAGTTGCACCCAGCAGCGTCAGGGCCCGACGCAAGACGGCGTTGATGAACCCCTTGGCGCGTGGCTTGCCGAGGTCCTGCGCGATCCCTACCGTCTCGTGGATAGCAGCGTAGGCGGGGATGCGACTGAGAAAGCCGAGCTGATAAACGCCGATGCGCAATGCATTCCACAGCCACGGTTCCACCCGATGGCGTGGACGCTCCACACAACGAGCGAGCAAAGCGTCCAGCGTCTTCTTGCGACGCAACACGCCATAAGCCAAGTGGGTGGCCAGCCTTTTCCCCTCGGCTTGCAAGGGATAAAGGTCCAGCACCTGGTCCACGACGTCTTGGACAAAACGATGCTGGGCGCGGCAGCGCTCGAGAATCGTCAGGGCAACGGCACGATCCGTGGCATGTTGCAACCGCAGAGCGGACGGTCGGGTCATGGGATCACAGGTGCTCCGGACCGAAGCGGTCGCCGATCTGGACGCGGTGACCGCGCAAAAACTCCGGCGCCGACATACACCTACCTCCAGCCACCTGCAGCGTCACAGGCACTATGTACCCCTCCCCGGCTGCGATGACCAGGCTATCGGCATTCACCGCCACCACCGTGCCGGGTTCGCTCGGTGGATACGGGCCCGGCTCTGCACAAGCCCGGTACAGGATAATGCGCACCGCAGGCCGCGAGCCATGATGCCAAAAAGTATAAGCCGTCGGCCAAGGTTGCATGGCGCGGATATGATTGACGATCTGCGCCGCCGGGCGCGACCAATCAATGAGGCCGTGCTCTTTTTTCAACCTGGGCGCTCGCGTGGCCTGAGCGCTCTCTTGCGGCCGAGCGACTACAGTTCCTCGTTCCAGTGCATCAATAGTCTCCAAGGCCAAGCGTGCGCCGAGCTGAGCTAGACGGGCTTCCAATTCTCCCGCCGTTTCTTCCGGAAGGATATCTACGGCGGCCTGGGCCAAGATGTCGCCGGCATCCATCTTTGGATTCATCTGGATGATGGTTACGCCGGTAC
The DNA here is from genome assembly GCA_040289265.1 of Gemmataceae bacterium. Taxonomy (GTDB): domain Bacteria; phylum Planctomycetota; class Planctomycetia; order Gemmatales; family HRBIN36; genus PSKW01. Next base: position 121,674 of record PSKW01000005.1, on the reverse strand, counting down.
GCGTTTCTCCGTGATAGATCGCCCAAGCTACCGGCGCTGCGCCGCGATACTTGGGCAGGAGCGAAGCATGGATATTGATCCCGCCGCGGCGTGTCGTCTGCAGTGCCTCGGCAGAAAGGATTTGCCCATAAGCCGCTACTACCAACAGGTCGGCATCCAGCTGTCGCAGCCGAGCGATCGCCTCCGGGGCATTGATAGATGCCGGCTGAAAGACCGGGATGCCCAGACTCTGAGCCAGCTTTTTGATCGGGCGTACCATATCCCGCTCTTTGCCCGCCGGACGGTCCGGATTGGTGACCAAGGTCAGCACCTGGTGCCGACTATGGTACAGGGTTGTCAAAGCAGGCTCGGCAAATGCACCAGTCCCCACCATAACGAGACGCATGGTCATTCCTGTCTTTGCGGCTGGGATAGGGCGGCCACACCGAAGCCCAGGTCCCCCGGCACACAGCCGGACCCCAGTGTGCGCTGCGTATATCTCGCGACGCAGCAGGATTACAGCGCAGCCACCTGGGGGCGCTCCAGGCGCTGCAAGTGCCGCTGAATCTCCCGATTGGAGGGGATGTCTCCTTTCTTCTGGGCCAGACGATACTCCCGCTCGAATTCCGCCAACTTGTCTTTGGCAGCCAGACGCGCCAGCGGGACGAAGTAATCAATGAACAACTTACCGTGCAGGTGATCCGCCTCGTGCTGCAACAGTCTGGCGACGAGGTCGGTGCCGACTAGCTCGATGCGTTCCCCTTGCAGGTCGTATGCCTGTATCCGGGCAACCCGGGCGCGACGGATTTTCTGGTATAGCCCGGGGAAACTCAGACATCCTTCTTCAGCCTCGACCATGCCGCCGCTTTTTTCGACCAACACTGGATTGATGAAAATCTGTTCGGCAGACTGCTGCTGCGGATCGCCGGTGGGATTGATGACGAAGATCTGAAAAGGCATGGCGAGCTGGGGTGCGGCCAACCCGAGGCCATGATGCAAATACATGAGCTCCCACATGCGTCCGACCAACAGCCGTACTTCGCGGTCAATGATCGGCACAGGTTTGGCCGGATAACGCAATGCCGGATGCGGGTATTTGACTATGCGCAGTTGTCGAACGGGATCGAGCACGTTCATCAGTGGCTTCTCGCCTGCCTGTGCAGTTACGCTGGCGTCATGCAATGAATTATACATTCCGCGCCGGCTGTGCGAGGCCGAGCACCGTATTCGTTCGTTGTAAGTCCGGCGTATTTGAGCATGGATTGCCGCGATACGCCGACCGAGGAAAAGCGTCGCTAGACGGCATAGAATCAATGTAGCGAACGTTTTGCGGAAGGGCTATCATCTTGCCCGGATGCTTCCGGGAGGAACGAAGCAAGACCCGGGGAGGGCCGGAGCTTGGCAGAACGGGTTGTCGTAGCGATGAGCGGCGGCGTGGACAGCTCTGTAGCCGCCTGGCTCCTCGTGGAGCAAGGATACGAAGTCATCGGGCTGTTCATGCGCACCGGCGTCCACACCGACCCAGACTCCAGCAGCGCGGGGCACGGCTGGCGGTCCAGTCGGACGCGGGGCTGTTGTTCTTCGCTCGATGCGGCAGACGCGCGGCACGTAGCCGCCAAGCTGGGTATCCCTTTTTACGCCCTCGATTTCCAGCGCGAGTTCGGCGCGATCATGGACTATTTCGCAGACGAGTACTATGCTGGGCGTACGCCCAATCCGTGCGTGGTTTGCAACAACTGGCTCAAATTCGGCGAGCTTTATCGGTTTGCGCGAGCGCTGGGAGCACAGCGCATCGCCACGGGCCACTATGCGCGCTTGCTTCGCGGCACCCGAGGCATCGAGCTGCACAAGGCACGCGACCCGCTCAAGGATCAGTCGTACGTCCTTTTTGGCATTCGTCGTTCGGTCCTCGAGGACGTTCTTTTCCCCCTGGGGGACTACGCAAAGTCCCAAGTGCGCGAACTGGCGCGGCGGCACGGTCTGGCCGTGGCCGACAAGCCGGACAGTCAGGAGATCTGCTTCGTGCCGGACGGCGACTATGTGGCTTTTTTGAGGCGCCATCGCCCGGGCACATCCACCGCCGGTAAAATCATAGACTGCAGTGGCCGCGTGCTGGGGGAGCACCAGGGGATCGAGCACTTTACCATAGGGCAACGCAAGGGCTTAGGACTGGCACTGGGCGAGCCGTACTATGTTGTGGACATCATCGCCCGCGAAAACCTGGTCGTCGTCGGCCCGCGAGAAGCATGCTCGGCTCGGGGGCTAATCGCCCGTGAAGTGAATTGGCTCGACGACGTCGAGGGAGCAGAGCGGATCTGCCAAGTGAAAATACGCTACCGCTCCCCGGCGGTCGCGGCGCGGGTACGTCTTCTGCCCCAAGAGAAAGCCGAGGTGGTGTTCGATCAGCCGCAGTTAGCCGTCACACCGGGGCAAGCCGCCGTCTTTTACGATGGCACACGCGTGTTGGGCGGCGGCTGGATCGAATCTGCTTTGGGTCTGCGCTCCTGCCCGCAGCGGCTCACCCTGGCACTGCCGGTGGTGTAAGCCGGTGCGGCCCTGCGCGAAGCGCCGCCTGCCGTTGCCCCGCCGTCTCCTGCCACACAGCACGAAACAGCCGCTCATGGGTTTCGGTCCAGGTACACTGACGACGGCTCATGACCCGTTGGGCCGTCGCAAAGAGCGGCTCGAGCTCCCAAAGCTCTTGCAATTCCCCATCGCGGTAGCGACAAAACGAGGGGATCACCCGTGGCGCATATCCGGCGCTTGGCAGCACCTGGCAGAATACACCGAGTACCGAGCCGGCATTGATCAGTGTGCCCAAGCCGCTCTTGGTATGATCGCCGATAAGAGCCCCCAACTTCATGCGCCCCGAGCCGACGCGGCAGCCGCCGATGGACACGGCGATCGTGCCGTAATCGTTGCGCAAGTCGGCCACCTGCGTAGCCGCCGCCAGATTGACCCACTCCCCGATATACGAGTGTCCGAGAAATCCTTCGTGCTGTTTGTTGCTGAACCCTTGGAGGATGCTCTTTTCGATTTCGCCGGCGATACGGCACACTGGGCCGACAATGCTTTCCTTGACATGGGCCGCCAGCACCCAGGTGTCTTGGCCGACATAGCTGGGCCCGTCAATGCGCGAGAAAGCTGCCACACGCGCCCCTGCGTCGAGTACGATCGGCCCCTGGCGCGCATCGAGGACAACCAGCGGCTCGACGGTAGCAGACTCATGGACGACGACGCGCTCCGGCGGTCCGAGCACGACCACGCCTGCGTGGCCCAGGTCCCGCGCATCCCGCCACCCAGGATAAGCTCCGCAGATTCTGACATCTCGATCGAAATACACCGAGGCTGCCTCTATCAGTTCCCACAAATAGCGTATGCGCACACCTTGCGCCGACGCCGTCGGCACAGACCGTGCAACCGTGGCGAGCGCCTCGGCAAAAGACAGGCCCTCCTCGAGGATACACGCGGCAACGTTATAGGCCAGCTCGCCTGGGAGTACCGCGTAGACCGGCTCTTCTTGGCACAGACCGACACGCCAGGCTTCGGGCATCGCCAGTCTTCGGTCCTTCGGCAACCACACGCTATCTACAAAGACCACCGGACCATCTTTGAACCAATCCTTGTCGTCAACTGTCCAGTCCGGATGAGCCAGGCGCACGTACTCGGCTATGTAGGGGCGGCCCAGATAGGCACACTCGCGGGCATCCGCCCACAGACGCAAAAGCTCGCCGACCCGCAGGGATCCGGCCCACAAATCGCACGCCGGACGGGCCCAAATCAATGGCTCCAAAGAGTGGACACTTTCGTTTTCCAGAAAACACAGGCGCATCGTTTATCCTCCACGTCACATACTCGAGAGGGGAAGTCGCTCGGAGGGGTCAAGGAATACACGGCCCATGCGGCCGCGGACGACTTTGCACATAAACCTGCTGCTCTTTCCACAGGCACCGCTCAATTGAATGTACCACATGGGCCCGCACCGTGCTAGGCCAACTTCCTGACGAGGATACGCCCACTCGACTTGGTTGGCTGAACACTTTGGTCGAGCACCCTCTCTGTCGCCGCGATGGGGACCGTGCGTATCCGGCACGCCCGTTTTCGCGAAGCCGGGCGATTGGTGTTGCCTCATTTCGGGCAAATATGCTACCTTTACACAGATGGTTGCGACGCATTATCCGCACTTGGGCAGCAATCATAATCAGAGATCAGAGACGTAACCATGTCGGAAATGCATCACGTAGTGACGACACAGCTACCGCAAGCGGAAGACTTGGCGCAAGTGGAGACGCTTTTGCAGCAGGCCGACGCAGACATGCGCCTGCGCGTCCAGCTACTCCGGCGGCTGCTGGGGGAAACCGCTTGCCGGCAACTGGGCATCTACGAATTCCCTGCCGGCACGAAAGTGTCGGTGATCATACCGGTTTACAATGAAAAAGCGTGGATCGAAGAGGTGGTGCGCCGGGTCAAAGCGGTCCCCATACCGAAAGAAATCATCGTGGTGGATGACGGCAGCACCGATGGGACGCGCGATCTATTGCCCACCTTGACCGATGACGAAGTGCGGATCGTTTTGCAGCCGCGCAACCGAGGCAAAGGGGCGGCTTTGCGCGAAGGCTTTCGCCATGCCACCGGAGATATCATCATCATCCAGGACGCAGATCTCGAATACGATCCGCGCGATTATCCCCGGCTCTTACAGCCCATCATCGAGGGACGCGCCGACGTCGTTTTCGGATCGCGCTTTATCGGCGAGTCGCATCGTGTCCTATATTTTTGGCATTATGTCGCCAACAAAATCCTCACCACCCTGTCGAACATGTTCACTAACCTCAACTTGACCGATATGGAGACCTGCTACAAGGTATTTCGTCGGCAAGTGCTGGAAGGGATGCGCTTGCGCTCCAATCGGTTCGGGTTCGAGCCGGAGTTCACGGCCAAGGTGGCCAAAAAGAAAAATCCTCCCTGGCGTATTTACGAAATCCCGGTAAGCTACTCCGGCCGGACCTACGAGGAAGGAAAAAAGATCGGAGCCAGAGACGCGTTTGTGGCGCTTTATTGTATCCTGCGCTACTGGCTGGCAGATTGAGCGCCGCTCGACACGGGCCGATGCCGTTTCTAGGGCGGCGGCATAGCGCGACGCAGGTGCTTGCGCCGCTAACGACTGAGGATACAGACCCGCCACGGAGGGCGTAACTTATGCGCAGCGACATCGCTTGCTTGACGCTCGGCATCATCCTGCTTTGGACAGCCCCAAGCATAGGACACCCCGCCGACGATGCCGCACTGTATGCGGTGCAATTCGTGGACGCCCGCGAGGGATGGGCCGTAGGCGATCAGGGGACCATATGGCACACCATAGATGGCGGTCAGACCTGGGAACGCCAGACCTCAGGTATCAGCGCCCAGCTGCGCGCCGTGCACTTCGTGGATGCTTTCCACGGCTATGCTGTCGGTCTGGAGTGTGGGCCGACCGGACGGGATTCAGTCGGCGTGGTCTTGCGGACCGAAGACGGTGGCGTACGCTGGACCCGGGCAACGGACCAAGTTGTGCCGGCTTTGTTCGCGGTGCGCTTCGTGGACCGACAGCGCGGACTGGCCGCCGGCAGTACCAGCCCGCTCTATCCCTCCGGCGTGTTAGCCACCACCGATGGCGGGCAAACCTGGCGCCCGGTCTTGGCCGAGCCTCAGCCCTGGCTGAGCCTCGCTTGGCACAAAGACCATGTGCTTTTGACCGGTCCTCGCGGCACCTGGCAGCCGCTGCGGCGGCTTTTGCCTTTGCCACTGCGGACGACACCGTCGCCCGCATCTATCCTGGCAGTCCATATGCACGGTCGGAGCGCTTGGGTAGCTGGTCAAGGTGGCTTGGTAGGGCTTCTAGAAGATATAGCCGACGAAAAAGTGCAACTCCAGGCGATTCTGCCCGACGAGGTGCGCGATGCCTGGGACTTTCACGCCATGGCCTGGCACGACGACCGCGGTTGGCTCGTCGGCCGACCCGGATCCGTAGTGCTGCATACCTGGGACGGTGGCCGTTCGTGGCAAACCTTTTCCACCGGTCAGCCTGTGCCCCTGCACGGCTTGTTTTTCCTCGACGATAATCGCGGCTGGGCCGTGGGCGATCTCGGCCTGATCTTGCACACAGACGACGGCGGACGCACCTGGCGCGTGCAAAAGCGCGGCGCCCAGCGCATCGCCGTCATGTGCATCACTTCCAACCCGCACCTGTGGGCAGCACCCGTCCTGGCCGAACTCGGCCAGCAGCACGGCTACCTGTGCCATCTGCTGGTCGTCGGCGCCGAGGAAAGCGATCGCGGCGTCGAGGACGCGCTTTGGCGTTTGCACACGCGCCGACTAGGCGGGTGCCTCGCGGAGATCCCGTGGCCCTTCGTCAAGCCAGATTACTCGAGCCAGGCTCGTGCTGCCGACTGGGCAAGCCACTGGGGTGGCAACGAGTCGCTCGGCCTGCACAAGCTGGAGCGTCACCTGACCCTGGCGTTGCGCATATGGCGACCCGATGTCGTCGTGACCGATGCCCCGGATCCAAGACAGCCTTCCGGCTCGCTGGGTGGCCTGGTAGCTCTTTGTGCGCAGCGCGCCTACCAGTCCGCCGCTCGCGCTGATAAGTACAGCGAACAGATCACCCGCTTGGACCTGGCCCCCTGGAGCGCCGCCAAACTCTATGCGTACTGGACCGCCCCGGAAGAGATCCAGGTACAATTGTCGCCCGCATCGTATAGAGCCGGACTTCTGATATGGGATGCGCAACAGTCGTCGCCGGAACGCGAGCCACTTCGGTCGGCAACGTCCCCGGTCAAATTTCGGCTGCTCGATGCGCGTCTACCGGATGCCGCCACCCATACAGCACTCATGCAAGGCGTCGCTTCACAACCAGGAGGCCAAAATCGTCGCGAGGCTTCGGATACCTCTCGCGCAGCGCAACTTCCCGACCGACATCGAGAAGACAATTCCTGCGACCAGTGGCTCGAAATGCAGCGACCCGTGCATACGGACCGAGAGGGGCAAGCCCTGCTCGATGAAACGCGCAAGCGATTGCACAAAGACAAGGATGCCGACGCGCGCGCCGCCTGGCTTTTGGCCCAGATGCACCTCCAGGCAGGCGAATGGCTCATGGCGCGCGAGCTGTTCCTGTTGCTCGTGGATCGCTTTCCCGAGCATCCGCTGGCGCCCGAAGCTTATCGCTGGCTGATCCAGTACAGCGCCAGTAGCGAAGCACGCCGGCGTACCGAATTGGGACAGATGATAAGTCAGGTGCGCTACGAGTTCGAGCCGGCAGCCGAGGAACACACCGAGTCTGTGCCCAAACGCCGTCGTTCCCCGGTGGTCGTCCAGGCAGACGGCGGCACCGCATTGGTACGCCGCAAGGACGAAATCCGTAACTGGGACCGAGCCGCCATCGCCTTAGCCGATTGCCTTGCCGCATTCGGTAAAGAAGCCTATCAAGACCCCCGGGTACAATTTCCCTTGCGGGCAGCTCAGCGCCGATTGGGCCAGGTGCAGTCAGCCAAGGCCTGGCTGGCACAATTCGCGGCAGCCCAAGGTACAGGTCCCTGGTACCAAGCAGCGCGAGCCGAATTATGGCTCGAGGAGCGCAAAGGCCCGCCTCCCAAACCGCTGTGGATGTGCCGTCGCGCCTCCCAGCCTCCCTATCTCGATGGCTTGCTCGACGATGCGTGTTGGAAAGAAGCTACGTTTGTCACCCTCGAGGCGACGACACCACAAGTCGGTCGTTCCTTTCCCGCCCAGGCGGCCCTGGCTTGGGACGACAAGTATTTGTACGTCGCGCTCACATGCGACCACCCAGCAGGCCTGCGACTGCCTCCGGTCTCGCCGCGTCCCCGCGACCCAGACCTGCGCTCTTTCGACCGCGTCTATCTGCTCCTCGACGTGGATCGCGATTACGCGACCTATTATCGGCTAGAAATGGATCAGCGCGGCTGCGTCGCCGAGGACTGCTGGGGCGACAGCAAGTGGAATCCCCGCTGGTTCGTCTGCGTTTCCAGTCAGGAAAACCGCTGGCAAATCGAAGCGGCCATTCCGCTGACCGAACTCGTCAGCCAACCGATCAAATCGGGGGATTGTTGGTGCGTCAACGCAGTGCGCATCGTTCCCAATCAAGGGCTCGCTGCCTTCGCCTTTCCTGCTGCCGTGCGCCCCAAGCCGGAAGGTATGGGACTGCTTTTGTTCCAGTAGACTTGAGAATCTCTCCGCGCTCCCGGCGCCCTCTGCGGTTAAATCTGCTGTACACAGGCCGAGCAGCCATAGCCAAGCGCTGAGGTGAAAAAAGTAAACCGCAGAGTACGCAGAGGACCGCCGAGCACCTTCAAGCATCTCTTGGCGCTCTCGTTACTTTCGGCGCCCTCAGCACCCTCGGTGCTCTCGGTGCTCTCCGCGCTCTCTGCGCCCTCCGCGGTTAAATCCGTTCTCCCCGCTTACAGCGGGCGGGTCTGCGAGCCGTTGAGCATCTCTCGGCACTCTCGCCACCCTCGCCGCTCTCGGTACTCTCGGCGCTCTCTGCGGTTAAATCCGTGTGCAATTAAATTTGTGCTTCCCGCCTGCTGATGTGATGAAACGTCAACAAATTTGTTCACTAGCCAACAAAGACCACAAAGCTGACGTCAGTTCACGGAATCAATGCACACGTTGATGCAAAATCTGCGTGAAATGCGGTGCACCGCCGAAACCCGATCAGTGTAGTATGCTTTCCGAAGTGCCTATTTGGCAGAACCACGCGGAACCGCGCACAGAGCGGAAAACGCAATTGGACGCTGCTGGATTCGAACCAGCGACCTCTCGCGTGTGAGGCGAGCGTTCTAGCCCCTGAACTAAGCGTCCAGTAGTATTTACTCCGATCTGCATTCTATCACCGGCACAGATCGGCGCACAGTCCGACCACCAACGGTAGACGATCCAACAAGCCGCGAGAAACCGGCGCAAAGTCAACTGGCCGAAGCGAATCCAAGCACTGGCGGCGGCTGAGGAACTCGATCCGCCTCGACGCGGGTCGGATCAAGAGGTCATGTGGGATGCACCTTGTCGGCTAGGTCGCAGCAGGAAGCGTCAGCGAATGCAGTGCAAAACGAGCACTTCCAGATTTCGGATTGCCCGCTTAACCAGGTGTGCTTGTGGACTGAGGCGCGCTAGCAGGAGACGACTGCGTACCCTGCGGGCCAGGCTCGAATTTGGGAACACTGGGCTGAACCCGTTGGGGCGGACGAGGCGGTTCCGGAGGCGGAGCATTGGCAGTGAAATCGTCGTCCTCGATTCCCTTGAGCCCCTTTTTGAATTCGACGATTCCCTTGCCCAAATACCGGCCTACCTCCGGCAGCCGGCGCCCAAAAAGGATCACGCCGAATATTAGGATGATCAGCATTTCTTGCGGGCCGAGGTTGAAGAACGCTAAAGGCATAGCTCGCTCCTTGCAAGGTGTCGCCCGGTTTCTGGGGTTAGCGTCCTTTTCCAGGGACTGCGAAAAGGTAGCAACTCCTGCAACCAGGCATGTTCACATGGCCGGGCACTTGCCGACGACTACAATGTAGCCCTCTCACTAAGTATATTGCCGCGAGGACCCTCGAGACAAGTGCGCGACCATCGTAGCTAGCTGGCGGGAGGCCGACTCTGCTCTTCGTCGGGGCCCAAGATTTCTACATTTTGGCTGGGGCTGCCTGGTCCCTGAGCCAAGGCAGTCGCCTCCAAGTTCTCCGGCGGCATAGCCGTAGCCTGCGCAGCTGGTTCGGCAGATGCTGCCGTGGGTTCTGGACCGCCCTGGGCTTCAGGCGCGGGCTGACTTGCTTCTGCTGAGACCGACTGAGTCTCGGAATCCAGCGACTCGGTCCACTCGAATCCACAGTTGGTGTTTTTACAACGGCGTCTATAGCCGCCCTCCAGTACCTCCACTTTGCGTCCGCCACAACGGGGGCACAGTAACCCCAAGAAGTCGAGCACTTCGTCGGTGAGCGACAACGAAAGAGACAAGATGCCAAAAAAAACAGGCAAAAAGATGATCAACGTCAAAAGGCTGACGCTGAGCACGGGTACTTTGGCGCCAGATATTCCTAAAGTGGATGTGCCGTTGGGCACAGTGACCAATATGAGGACCAAGACGGCAGCTGGTAGCAACCCGGGCAAGGCGCCTCCGAGGAACAGGCGATATAGCCAACGGATACGCTCGCGTCGAGCGGCCAAGCCCGTGTGGACCCAGCCGCCGATAAAAAGGTTCACCACGGCGATAATGCCAGGAACGAGCCAAGCCATACCCTGACCGGCGGTACCGAACAGAGCCACCTTGGGCCACAAGAAGCAAACCCCCAGCGTGCCGAGGCCCAAGGCCAACCACCACGACACCAACAAATTACTGACTTCGACAGGCAGTCGCCGAGCGGTTGCCGATGCCGTACTCATGCTCCACCTCCGGCTTGTCCAGGCGCGGACATCTAGCACCCCTGCGCCAACGCTGGGGCCGACACGTGTCTATTCTTGCCCTCCATATTGATTGTAACTCCACAGAACCCCTTCGTGCTAGACAGAAATGTTATCGCTGTGGCCGGCAAGCTCGCTGGATCGAGCACAATCGTGTCAGCCCGTACAACTCTACTTTCACGTCCACCGGCAGACACGAACACCCCCCTCGAGGCGTCAGGTAGCAGCATCGGTGCTCCGCCAGGCGGCTATGCCGTAGCTTGAGGCCCAGCTGGGCTGGACTTCATGGCTGCGCTCTCAAAGGGTGCAATAAGGCGGCCTTTTTTTGCGTCCGAGCCGGCAAAAGCTTGCGGAAATAAGCCAGAGCCTCTACGAGCACCGGATCGTCGCGAGGCTCCAAAGGAATCACAGCTTTGGGGGTGTCGGCACGCGCGGCGGACTCGGCTTCCAGCCGCCAGCGACGCAATTTACGGCGCAAGTCCGGAGACATGCGGATATCGTATCCCGGTGCGGGCAGGACGCCCCAGTCGTCTTGCGGACGAGACTCGGGGAAGCGGTGCAAGTTCTTGCCGCTCGGTCGCACGAGGAGGCCGGTGGTGAGACGTGCGGCATGGCGACCGCTACCTTGCAAAGCCAAAATGCTCTGGACGGTACCTTTGCCGCGCGTTCTCTGGCCGATGACCACGCTCCGGTTGTAGTCCTGCAGGCAGGCTGCGATCAATTCTCCGCCGCCGGAGGTCTCCGGACTGACCAACACGGCCATGGCAAAACTGTCCTTTCCAGACCCTGGTAGCACACGAGGCAAGTCATCGCCGTGCCTTCCGCGCACACGGATCAGGATGCGCTCGCTGGTAAACGAGGCAGCTACTTGCAGGGCAGCCTCCAGCCCGCCTCCGGGACAGTCGCGCAAGTCGAGGATCAGGCCACGCACCCCTTGCTCTTGGATATGGAAAACGACACTACGCAAGGCAGCAACGGTATCGCCACCCGTACCGTCGCCGGCGATTGTGCCCAAACGCACATAAGCTATGCGCTCGACCGGCGCCACCCAGTAGTTCCAGGTGCCGTCCGGCGCGCGACTCCATCCTTGCACCGTGTCCTCCTGAACGGTACTGCGCACGAGTTTTACCGTGTATTCCTGGTCCGAGGCGAAGCGCTTGAACGTCAAAGTGACTGGGCTGCCAAGGATGCCGTCCAATCTCTGTTTGATCCAGGAAGCCGGCTCGTTGCGCAAGGGCTGCCCGTCAACTTTGAGGAGCAAATCGCCCGGCAAGATGCCGGCACGATGGGCTGGTCCATCGGCAATCACTTGCCAGACATAGAGCCCGCCTGGCGCACTGCGTTCCTCGAAAACAAGCCCGGGCGAACCCTCGGGCGCCTGCAAGCCCATGTGCCGCTGGTATTCTTCCAGGGTCAGATAAACGCAATGGGGATCCAGACTCTGCAAGACCGCCTCCAAACTGGCACGCACGGCCATGTCGAAGCGCACCGGCGATCGGTTTCCCAGCACATGACGACCCCGCGCCAAGGCTCGCTCTAACTGCCCCCGGTCGTCCGGCAAATCGTTCCGCAACTCGGCAGGGAGCGGAACGCCTGCCCGTTCGTACAGCCCGCGCAACGCCACAGCTCCGAGCTTGCCCGGCCGTACAGGGAGCACGTACTTGTCGGCGATGTCATGCAATGCCCGCGCCAGATCTTGGCCGTAGCGAATGTCTTCGACTGTGTATTGGGGCTCGTCCTGCTGCGCTCGGACCACCCACGATGCTAGCAGCAGGCCCGCACAAGCGCCACAAAACAGGCTCCAACAACGCATCTCTCGTCTGCCTCCCTGAACTCGGTGTGTGGGTCCATTCGAGGGCCGATCCGTTCCGCCGACAGGTAGTCACGGGCATACACCTGTGCTATTCTACGAGCCGCTGTGTGCAGCATGAAGGTTGAAGAACGCGAGTGGTGCGTGGGGAGTAGCGAGTGGTCCGAATCGTACAAGCAGCCGTGTGCAGCATGAAGCTTGAAGGAGACAAGAAAGGGAAAATCGCTGAGCTGGCGGCCTGCGGCAGCTTCGAAGCCTCCAGCAGCTCGAAAAGCCAGCGAGCTGGCCCAGCAAGGCCAGCCCGCGGCGAGGAGGGTCAGCGATCGGCAATGCAGCGCATGCGGATAGCAGTTGTATCCACCGTGTAGCCCGAATCACAGGCCAGCGGAGGCACTGGCTTCGGCCGCTCGTGGAGATTCGGTGCGTTGCAGCAGCAGCTTGAGCCCCTGTTGAAGTTCCTGCAATTGGGTACGCGCCTGGTCGCGCTCCTGAGTGCGACTAGCAAGCTCGATCTTCAATTGATCTCTTTCTCTGGCAGCGGTCCGCAAGATGTCCAACTCTTCCTGAATACGCGCCAGCTCGGACCGAAGGGTTTTGAGTTCTTTCTGCAATTGGTCGCGCGCACTGATAGCGGTTTTGAGTTCTTCCTGCAGCCGGGCCAGGCGTGCAGCATAGGATTCGCCGGGATTTTGCTGCGCACAACCCCAGATAGTCAAAAGGGCCAGAAATCCAGCGACCACGCCTGTGCGTGTGTGTTTCATGGTGCACCACTCCTGAAATTCGTTGAACCCAGATTGACCCCAGGCGGACAACACGTCCCTCGCCTGCCGTTCGCCTCGCAGAGGCAAGAAATCGAGCTGATTAGCTCGCTTTGCCTGCTGCCGACTTTCCGCGTCTTATTTCGGCTTTTTGAACGATGCACTTTATGTATTTTTTCCAAAACCTGTGCCCTTTCCCATCGGCATTATTTTGACGCAGCATGAGCAATCGGTATAAGCCCTGTAAAAGGCACAGATTGACGGGAATTACGAAGGTCCCTCACCGGACACCAAGGGCACAAAAGCGACTTGGGTCAATACTTCGTCGGTTAGATCGTGATCGGTTTTGCGATAGCGATGTAGGTACTGTTCCCCAGGCGGGCCGATAGGTATCACGAGTCGGCCGTGTGTGGCCAATTGTTCAACTAAAGGCTGCGGCAATCTGGCGGCACCGGCAGTCACGATGATCGCCTGGAACGGAGCGGCCTCGTGCCAGCCTAAACTCCCGTCGCCCACGCGGAAATGAATGTTCTGATATCCGAGATGGTGCAAGAGGCGTTGCGCCCGGCGACTCAATGGCTCGAGGCGCTCGATCGTATACACCGTGGCAGCGAGTTCTGCGAGGATCGCTGTCTGGTAGCCGGAGCCCGTGCCGATTTCCAAAACTCGGTCCGTTGGCTCGAGCTCCAGAGCTTCGGTCATGAAGGCAGTGATATACGGTTGAGAGATGGTCTGATCGTAGCCGATAAAAAGCGGCCGATCTTCGTAAGCGCGATCGCGGATGAGCCTGGGCACAAAAAGCTCGCGGGGCACTCGAAGCATGACAGCGAGCACGCGCGCATCGCGGATACCCCGCGCTTTCAAGTGCTCGCGCACCATCCTCTGCCGGGCGATAGTGAAATCACTTTCTGCCTCCTGGGTCACGCTCGTTTCCTCTTCCTGGCGGGGCAGGTCGGACAGCTTTTTGGAGATCGGCGCGCGTATCGCATCTACGCCCCGATAGCTTGTCGCGGACCGGCTTGCTCCTGGAGCGCGTCTGCACCAACGCCGCCACGCTTTCCGGAGGCAATACTTTATCCCCTGCTATCGGCCAGATGCTGAGCTGCCCCAGGTTATGATAGGCAGCCACATTCACCCCGGCGGCATCGTCGGAAAAAGCCGGCAGGATCAACGAGCGGCCCAACGTGACGAAACAGGGAACCCATCCAGCCCAACCGGGCAAACGCAATACCGGATGGACGTGGCCTGACACCGTAGGCACGCCAGGCGTCCAGTGTGGCTCGTGCTGTATCTTCCACCCTCCCAGCTCCAACTCGGAAGTTATGTCCAACCCCTCGAGAAAGCCGAGTTCTCGATCATGATTTCCCGGAACCAAGCGCACGCGCACCTGCTCGGACTGCAACCAGCGGACCAATTCTCTTGCCGGTCCTGCGCCGTGGACATCCTCGACTAGATCGCCGGCTATTATCACTTCCCGGACGACGAGCCGCCGCAGACAAGTGCTCAACCGTTGCTGGACGGGGTGCCATCCGATGTCGGGAATTGCCCATCCCGCAGCCCGACGAGAGGCAGCATATCCCATATGCAAGTCGGCGATCACTAAAGTGCGCGTCGGCGCATACCAGGCTGCTCGCTCGGCCAAAAGATACCAATCACCTTGCCAAAGCTGCGCGCTATGCAGCATATCGGATTCCCCGAGTCGTAACGCTACCCGCCCTGGCTCGGGACAGCCAGTACGGTGCGAGCCTTTTCGCTTTGCAGATTGGCTTTGGTTGGAACCACATAATACACATGCGCAAGGCGTTTATCAATGCTCGCTGTTGTGCTGCTTGTCGTCCACGCCGAGCAGGTTTTGGTACTTTTTTCGCGTCCACCCCGTCATATTGCTGGCTCTCGAGCGTCATAACAGTAGAGGGCGGATGCGAGCTGCGGTAGCTTGCATGTTCAAGTAAGGTTCATATGGTCTACGCCAGCCGCATGGGCGGCGGCACAAAACGAGGAGGGCCGACAATGCGGTCGTGGTCAGTTTTATGCTTGGCGGTCGGGCTTGTGTGTACGTCCAATGCGTACGGGCAGCTAGGTTCCACGCCGTCGCCTTTTGGTAGGTCGCCTTTCGGCGAAGACTTCATAATCAAGCCCGGTCCTCTCCACAATATCTTTCCAGATCGGTACAGGGTCGAGGCGGCGTTTCCTTGGCGGCCTTAGCGAGCAAAAATCTTAGCGCAGACCCAGAACTTTCGACGAGTGGCAGGCTGGTTTTCTCAGAGTGGTACCAACCGTTCCGTGTGGCGCCTACGCCATAAAGGATCAGCGGCACGGCCGGACGCATACAATGGAGCGCAGGCGTTATGCCGTTGGCGGTGCCCTTGGGCAATGCCGACTGCCTGGGTAGCGGGAAACGGTAACTTTCCGATGCAGGTTGGAGGCGCTACTGGGGGATGCCGCCAGCCTGCATTGATGTTACATTGTCTCTCCCGCCAATGCGAGACGTGGCATCGAGTTTTCACCTCAATTCGACCAGGACCACACGTAGGCACCTTGAGCGGGCACGACGAGATGTTTGTCCAAAAGGACGATTTCGTTGTCGTCCCACCCTTTGAGTTGGGCAGTTTCATAGAAAAAGCGGCGATAGACCAGTCGGATTTCTACGCGCTGCGCCTGGGCAGCGTCGTAAAGCCAGCGTGCCGGACGCGTTTCGCCGGGTTCGAGACGACTGTCGCACAACTCTCGTTCGGCGAGCCAAAAAGGCACCGGTGCGCATCCGTGTTCGTCCGTCCAGATGCGTCCTAGAAAAAGTCCGGGCTTGTTCGCCCATGCACCCGGACCGGTCCCACGGCCGACCACTTCGGGCAGTCTGGCCCCTTCTCTCGGCTCTATTTCTCCCTGAGCCGACATTACCCGCACGAGCAAGATCACGTGCCGATCAATGAAACCGGTTGGCAGGCGGTGGCCGATGTCCCTAGCGCTCAAGGCCAGGTCCACGAGCAATTCATCGTTGTTCTGGCGCACCAGGCGTGCGCGCAGGTGCAGCGAGCGACGCAACATGTCCGGATGAGCGCCTAAAAACGCATGGCTGCCGATCGTGCGCGGATCGCGCTCGACGCCGCCGTGACCCGGGGCGACGTTACTCATGCGACCGGAAGAGGCCATATGGCACGTCTGGCATTGTTTGCCTTCGCGGAATGCTGGGCTGCTTAGGTATTCGCTGTAGGTGGTGTACACGGGTACGCCGAACAGCGTGCCTTCGTGACAGGCGGCACAATAACGACTTTCGCGATAAAGCGGGGCATAGGTTTCTTCGCCGCGATCCACATCATCCCGAGGGCCGAAGAAAACTTGTCCGGTCGTGGGACGCAGCAGCCGGTGGGCATAGCGTCCGTGTTCGCGGCCTAAGCGCGTCAGGGAGGTATCGGCGATTTTGTGGCAATAATCGCAATGGACGCCGAGACTGGGTACGCCGCGAGCCAGGTGCACATGGTCGAACGCGGGATCGCCTGGCGCCACACTGGGAGCGTGGCAGGCGACACACACGGAGGCCCCTTCTGGACGCTCCGCCAGTAAGCTGCCGCCTCGGGAACCGTGTTTGCCGGTTCCCTGATAGAGATCAAGAAAACGACGGCCACGGGCGGCGCGTGCATGCGCACTGTGTACCCACTCACGGTAGATCTCCGCATGGCAGTTGGCGCAGCTATGCCGGTCCTCGACACGGGGCCGCGGGTCCACCCATGCATACTCTTCACAATCGCCGGCGGGCAGGGGCCGGAGGTCTAGGACCAGCCCCTTCTGCGGCGCGGCACCGCCTATGTAAAAACCCTCTTTCCACGCTGTGATGCGTTTGCCCGTTCCCGGTAAGCGGAAACGCCCCTGCGCATCCGACACGGTGCCAATAGCAGTGCCTTTCCAACGCACCCGAGCGCCGGCTATAGGACCGTTTGGGCCTTGCACGGAACCTTCCTGATCTGCTGTCATGGAAAGCCGGGCCGTGCTGCAAACGGCTGCCAGCAAGATACAGCCCAAAAACCGCCAGAGCGTGCGCATGGCTCTGCTCCCTCACCGGATGCTTCCCCGGGCTATCCCCGCGCGCCAATCCAGGATCGTCATCGGCAGGATCAGTGCGGAGTCCATCACTGGCCGTAGAAAGCCAGGGCTGCGTAACTGACGCTTTCCGAGCCGTCGGGCGCCACGTATTGATCGTAATACAACAAGCGGCCGCGAGTCGGCTGCGCCACCGACAAGAGCACATACAACGCAGGATAGCCGCAAAGCCGGCGCTGGTCTCGCTCGCGCGCCACGAACTGATGTACTTCCTGTGTCTGGATCTTTTCGAGCAGCTGCAAAAACTGGAGATCGCGCTGGCGACTGTGGTCGAGCTGCTCCTGATCTAAACGCGTGGGGTCGCCGAACTTGGGCCCGATGTGAGCCAGATCGCCGCTGGCGATAAAGCACACTTTCTTCCCGCTTTTCTCCACAGCCAGCCGCATAGCACGGATCAACAAGTAAATATCTTCGCGCTCATGGGGCGGGCAATCGTTATAGATGCAGTCGTGGAACGAGCCGACCAAAAGCGGCACGATACGAAAAGGACGACGATTCCCTAGGCAGTGCTGCAACCAAACCGCTTGCAATTCAATGGAGTGCTCCGGCCAATGGGCCACCTCTTCCTGAAACAACCCGTCGCCATAAGCCTCGGCCAGTTCCTGGACAAAATCCTGGTCGGTTTCCACCACCCCCAAAGGCGTGGCGAAGTGTTTACGTGTCAAGATAAAACGGCGCGTGCCGTAATGCGACGTGCCCATCACGATAAACAACTCGGCATCGCAGGCTTCCAGTAATTCGCGGTAGGCCCAAGCATAACCGATCCCGCCACGCTGATAGTCCATATGCGGGATGAGCAGACCCACCAAATCGGCGCGGAGCTCAAGTGGCCCCGGGGCCCCTGGACCACGCGGCGCCGCAAAAAGCGCATCCAACTGCGCACGCAAGGCGTCCGGCTGCTCTGCATATACCCCGCGGCAAGCCGACGGACGCACCGGCTCGCTCAGCAGTTCGGCCACACACGCCGCATAACGGGGACTGTCCAACAACAGAGCCACGTCCAGCTGATTGACGAGATGTTCGAGAAACTCCAGCGGAATCAGTGTTCCGCCACACAGCCGCATCACAAGCGTCTGGATATCGCGGAGCGAGTAGTCGCCGTTGAAAAGCTGCAAGACAGGCACAAGCGCTTCGGGCAGTCGAACCAGATAGCGGGTCATGCGCGATTGATCGAAAAGCCAGACCCAACCCGGATCGGCCGGGTCAGTCGCGACGCCCACAGTAGAACGCAGGCGCGGTTTTTCCGGTACGCTCATAGCAGCTCCCCGACAGCCCATCCCTTGTGCACTCGCGTCGGCGTAATTTCGCGCTCCTCGGTCATTGCTCCAGCAAATTGTTTGCAGCGAATCGCTCCTGGTCAAGCCAAAACGTCCCGGCGAGCTGACAGCACAGGATGGGCTTTTTTCATTTGGTTTTATCGCCGGAACATCGCACAATAAAATACCGAGGCCTTTTGTCGAGCGAGACGACCAGGTGTCGCTATGAGTGCCGAGGGACTGACCAACGTTTTTTTGGGTCTATATTTAGCGCTGCACAGCACGCCGGGGCAGACCGGACCGATGCCGTGGACAGGCCTAATACCGGCGCGCCCGCGACCCGGGCTGTGCGTGCTGCACTATGCCATCAGCACGCGATCGGCGGCATGCCAGGCTTTCTTCGATCAAGGATTGGCCTGGTATTACTCCTATGCCTGGATGGAAGCGGCACGTGCCTTCGAGACCGCCACGGTGCTCGACCCTGAGTGTGCTATGGCGTGGTGGGGCTTGAGTCGGGCGCTCGAACGGTGGGGCCGAGGCGACCACAAAAAAGCGCTCGAGCGCGCCTGGCACCTGGCACCCAGGACCAGCTATCGCGAACAGCAACTGATTCTGGCGCGCATGCAGGAACAAGGCCTCCTGCCCGACGCAGGCGATGCCCAATCTAGACGGCAAAAAGCAATCCAGACCATCGAAAACCTGATCGGCTTGCACAGTGACGATGAAGAGGCATGGTACTACCGCGCGCAGTTGGCCGGAGGCTCGAGCCTCTTCGGAGGCACGGCAAGCTCGGCGCCTTATTACCTGGCCCTGCTCAAAATCAATCCGCTCCATCCGGGCGCCAATCACGAATTGGTCCACTATTACGAAAACGTGCAGCGACCGGCCTTGGGATGGGTCTACTCCGAGAACTATATCCGCTCGTCCCCTGGGATCCCTCATGCCTGGCACATGCAGTCGCACTTAGCTACTCGATTGGGCCGTTGGGATCGCTCGACTGCCAGTTCGCTCAAGGCTATCGAGTTGCAGCAGGCCTACCACCGAGAAATGCAGGTCAAACCCCAAGACGACTGGCAATACGGACACCATCTGGAGATTCTGACGCTGTCGCTGATCCACGACGGACGCTTTCGCGAGGCACGGCAAGCGCAGGCAGAAGCCCGCCGCGCCGGCTTCGACCACCGTATGGCCTGGTTTCGACTGCACCTAGCAGAACGCGACTGGGCACAAGCCCTGCAGATTGCCGAATCGTATCGCACCAGCGACAAGCAGACGGCTAGCTACCTGGCAGCATTGGTCTACCTGGCACGCGAGCAGCCGGCCTGGGCAGCTGCCGAGGTAGAAGTACTGCGCCAAGAGTATGCCGAGCGCCGCGATCAGAGCGAATTGAAGTATCGGCTGTGGGAAACGCAGGGAGTGCTCCTGTGCCAAGTGGGAGAAGCCGAAGCCGGCCTGGAACTTTTGCAACGTCTGGTGCTGGAAACGCGCGACGACTATCGGCGCCACGCTTGGGGTCACGGCGCGTATTTCATGGAAATCTGGGGCATCGCCGCACTCAAAAGCGGCCATGAACGTGTCGCCGAAGAGGCGTTCCTGGAGGCATTGGCTCACGATGCCGGCAGCGTTCGTGCCGCCCTAGGACTGCATATACTGTGCGACAGGCTCGGACGTAACCAGGAAGCCGAGCAGTACGCGCGTTTAGCCCGGCGCTTCTGGAAATATGCCGAACCGCGACATTTGGATGCCGAGTGGACCGCACTCCGCAGTCCGTATCGGGAGAAACGAACCGCCCGGCCTGCCAGCGGCGGGCAAACCAGTGCCCATACGGACCACGAGGAAAAATAGGAACGCTTCCAGGCCACAGTCGAAGGCATCCTGTTTCTCCGCTTGAGGAATAAGCCATGCATCGGCACATGATCTTTTGGGGCATGGTCGGCGCGTTGTCGCTGATGCCCGCACTGGGGCACGAGCCTTGTCGCTCCGGGCTGCAAGTGGGGCAGCGGCCCGGACCGTACTCTTTTCTGGTTTCCACCGGCCCGAAACGCGGCCAGCAGCACTGTTTCATTTGTGAAACCGGCGACAGACCCGCAGTGATCGTATTCGCGCGCACCCCCGACGAAGAGCTTGCCGTCTTGGCACGTCATGTGGACGGGCTCTTGGAAAAATACCGCGACAGCGGCCTGACGGCCTGGGTCACTTTTCTCAGCGACCAGCAGCCGGCATTGGACGAGACCTTGGTCGCCTGGAGCAAAAGCTTGCGGCTGCGGCATCTGCCGCTGGGCGTGTACGAAGATGCCCAGGGGCCTCCTGCTTATCGCCTCGATCCGGAAGCGGAAGTGACCGTGATGATCGCAGTCAAGCAAAAAGTAACGGCCAACTTCGCTTTCCGTCGCGGCGAGCTGGCCCGTTCGAGCCTGGAAGCCTTCACGGAAGCAGTCACTAAAACACTCCCGAAATAGGGCCCAGTATTGCCATCCAACAGTCGGCATCCTGCGGCGCACAGTCGTTTTTTTCGTCGCCCAAGTTATGGGCGCTGCTTTTTCTCCATTTTCTCGAGCACTTGCAGGAGGTATGTGCCGCTTTTCACTTCCTTGCCGTCCTTGAAGCGGATCAGGTAGGGCTTGCCTGTGGTCGAGGAAACACTGGCCACCTTGTCCACAAAGTCTCTGGCGGATTTGATATCGGCCTTGTTGGCTTCCCACTTGCCCCGCATAAATCTGGCCGCTGTTTTGGCGTCGTAGCTGCGATCGTTGCGAACAAACGTCGCATCCCGCAGGTTTTCTATGTGCTCGATAAGAGCCTCGATTTTGTTTTTCTCTGCAACAGGCAGCGGGTCGGCGCCGAGAGCCAAATCACCAGCCAAAATCAGGCCGAGCATTGCTGCGCATAGCCGGAGCGTCGCGTACGCAACCGATCTGGCGGTCATATCCGGAATCCACACTCGATGGAACATTGTCAGGGCCCTCCGATCTGGAAAAGATTGCTCTGCCGAACCCCGTGCTATCCCTATGTCAGCCGGCACCGGATAAGTCGCACGCTGGCGATACTAGTACCAGCGCAATACGGCAGTGCCCCAAGTGAGGCCCGCGCCAAAACCGCTGAGCACGATCAGTCTATCGTGCCGTACCAGCCCAGCCTGTACTGCTTCGTCCAGGGCCAAAGGGACGGATGCGGCGGAAGTATTGCCGTAGCGATCCAGATTGCAAAAAACTTTTTCCCGAGGGATCTTGAGTACATCGGTGGCCGCATGGATGATACGGATGTTCGCCTGGTGCGGGATGTATAGGTCAATGTCGGACAGATCCAACCGAGCATGGCGCAGCACATCCGTGACGGTGTCGCACAGGATATCTACAGCCCAACGAAAAACGGCGCGCCCGTCCATATGCAGATAGTGGAGGCCCTGAGCCAGCAAATCGGCCGAAGGAGGCAGTCGGCTGCCGCACGCCGGACGGTTCAACATAGGCCCCCCGCTGCCATCGGCCCCCAAGCTGAAACCGAGGATACCGTACTCGTGCGGCGCAGAACCTAAAAGTACGGCACCGGCCCCGTCGCCGAACAAAGGAAACGTCTTCTGATCTCGAGGATTGGCTATGCGCGAATTGGTGTCTCCGCCGACAACCAACACGTACCGACTGGTTCCGGAAACGATGAACGCCGCGCCGGTGATCAACGCATACATAAATCCAGCGCAGGCTGCCTGCATATCCACTGCCCCACACGTCAATCCCAGCCGGTCCTGCAAAATACAGGCTACCGAGGGAAAGCTCATATCCGGGGTATACGTGGCGCACAAAAGCAGGTCAATGCATCCGGGATCCACGTCGGCGCGCTCGAGGCACACACGGGCCGCCTCGTAGCACAGATCGCTGGTAGCCTGATGCGGCAAAGCGTGACGCCGCTCCAGAATGCCCGTGCGTCGAATAATCCAATCCGGATCGAAGCCGAAATGCTGGCCCAGATATTCGTTGGTGATTATGCCATCGGGTACATAACTGCCGGTAGCCAGGATACGCACACCCAGCACACTGCGGCACGGCGGCCGCCGGCTTGTCAATTCCCCGTTCGTTTGCGTCCCCGAGCTTGCCAAGCGCTTCTCCACCTTGACTCCCGTGTGCTATCGTGCAGCGACAGAGCCCCGACTCAAAAAGCCTGACGGTGCGTAGGCCAGTATATGCGGCACAAATCGTTTTGCCAATTCCAGTTACCCAGTTTGCGGCCCGACACTGCCTCATAAAAGCCGCCGCAGCAGTCCCCAGGCAGTCGTGTCATCCTAACAGCGTAAGCAGATGCGGCCGCAGTTTCTCCACAGCGCGGGCACGATGACTGAGTGCCGCTTTCACCAATGGGCTCAACTCGCCGAATGTGCGGTGGTACTCCGGAACGAGAAACAAAGGATCGTAGCCGAAGCCGTTCTGGCCGCGTTCCTGAAGGGCTATGCGTCCATAACAGCGTCCCTCGGCACTGGCGCGGACTTGCCCCAGGGGATCGGCCAAAACAGCATGGCACACATAATACGCCACACGTTTTTCCTCGGGCACATCGGCCAATTTTTGCAAAAGCAGACGGTTGTTGGC
The DNA here is from genome assembly GCA_040289265.1 of Gemmataceae bacterium. GTDB lineage: Bacteria > Planctomycetota > Planctomycetia > Gemmatales > HRBIN36 > PSKW01. Next base: position 98,759 of record PSKW01000005.1, on the reverse strand, counting down.
GGCGTCGTCGCCGTGCCGCCCTGCATAGACAGCCGAGCGAATACCCGGCTCACCGCCCAAAGCAGGTACGACTAAACCGCTGTCTTCGCTCAATACCCAGTGGCGCAAAGCGCGCGCCAAGGTGGTCGCTTTGAGGCGAGCATTTTCCTCGAAAGTGGTGCCGGTCTCCGGCACTTCAGGTGCTTGGGGAAACGCATCGAGATCCGCCAACGAGATAGGCACGTCTTGCAATAGCTCGCGTAACTCTTCCACTTTCTTGCGATTGCGTGTACCCAGCACCAAAAGAGACATATACTCCTCCCCAGCCAGTAGCGAAAGAAAGAGACGGACAACCCGTTGTCGCTTCTCGACTCCCGATCCTCATCGTATTAGTGCGGGCAAAAGAAAAGGGGAACATCGGCGGATGTTCCCCTCGAGCGAGCGCTAGGGTGCAAGTACAGTCACCCCAAACCTAAAGCCCAGGCGGAGCCGGGGGCTTGAGCTGCGGCTTGGGCATGGGCATCGGCAGTGATTCCACTGCGCCTTTCTGGCCCGGCTTGCCTGCCGGTGCCTCGATAGGCCGTTGCGGTTTGCTAGCCTCCGGCTTAGGCGGCATGGGCTTTTCCTCTTTCGGTTTGGGCGGCATCGGCTTGGCTTCCTCCGGTTTGGTAGTCGGAGGTTTGAACTCCGGCGGCAATACCGGCGCGCCGCATTGGGAAAGCCGATACTGCTCCCATTCACTCGGCCACACGCGCCAGCAAGTCGGGTAGTACCCGAAAAAGCCAGCGTGAACCGGGGGACAAACCGGGCGCTTGGGTTTGTGGAGCCAGGTAGCCCAGGCGTTTGTCCAGCACATCCCGCCCGCGACCAAAGCCAGCACCGCTACGCCAATCCCTTTGCCACGCATACGTGTCACCTCCGTGTACATACCGGCATCGAAAGCTCGGTCCTGTCGTTGTCGTCCGAGTGCAGCCGAAGTGCTGCTGTCAGTCCATGCACCTGCCTCTCGCAGACCAGGCGGCTAGCCGAATTGCTCGATTGCTCATCGAAGGTATGTCTTTCAGCGACCTCGCCCCAAGCCGAAGTAATGCGAGTAATTCATGAAATACACCGGGTGTCCGGTCGGGCCGAGGCGGGGAGTTTCTATGGCCCCTGGCTCTTCTGCGCGCCCGGCGGTCATTTGCCGCTGCACAGCCGTGTTGATGCCCATTTGTTGCGCCTGGAAGCTGCTGAATTCGTTGATCGGCCGCACCAAGCCATAATAGTTGATCACCGGATTGCCACGGCGCAACAAGTTGAGGTAGGGGCTAAAAACCGGACGTGTCATGGAGCCGGGAAGTGGACTGACCGAAGTTGCCAGAGGGGCACGGGCTGTGCTCCCGCCGCCGAAACTGGGCCGGGGCACCCGCGGTGCCGGACTGGGCGTCGGTGCTCCGCGCACCTGCGCCTCGGCTGTGTGACTTAGCGCGATCAGCAAGCCTACCAGTAAGCATGCCTTGCTTTTCATGGATCGCTCTCCAGAAAGATGGCCACTCCAAGTGCCAGGGCTGCCGGACTCGCTCCAGAGATTATACCCGTTTTTTGCCCATCCTGGCAGCCCTGGCCCGGGATGCATCAGAATCCAGCGCCGCCAAAACCGCTACTACCTCCGCCTTTACGCAGGTTCTGGATGGTTCCATGGCCCAGCAAGGTGAACCCGAACATGCGCTCGAAAGGTGTGACCATCTTGGCCACCCAGGTGTCGAAGCGAATCATGTGGTCGGAGTGAACATAAATGCGGTCTCCAGGCAAAATCTGGTAATTGGTGGCAGTCGAACCTCCTTGAGTGATCGCCTCCCAGTCCACCGGTAGGATCTGATCGCACCCCAAATCGCTCGGCGACGGACGCGCAATCCAGATGCGCTTCTTGGAAGCCACTGCCGGCAAACCGCCCACCTGGCTGATCGCATCCAGCACTGTCTCGTTGCCCGTCGCCGGCAGTCGGAAGACCTGTTCGCCATAGCCGGCGCCATCGGTGATCACGTAATAAACCTTGCTGTTGTAGGCAAGGACGTCAACGACTACCTGCGGGTCCTTGACGTACTTGCTCAGTTGCCTTTCGACAGCTTTTTTGACTTCGTCGAGCGTCAGCCCTGCCACGTAAACCGACCCGTACATGCCCAAGTGAATCGTCCCGTCGGGCCGGACCAGATGCTCGCCGGAAACTTGTTGCTCGGGAAGCGAAGTAAGGCTTTCAACGAGCAATATGTCCGGCGGCTCCACCGTGTACATGGGAAAACTCACCTTGGACAACTCCTTGGGCAGATCGTTGGGGACGGGTGGGCACACGTTTTGCGACTGCGTGGTGTGACACCCGAGAATACCGGTGGTCAGACCGAGGACGGCCACCAAGCTTACGCCACGTCTGCACATATGCGCACTCCTTGTTTCTCCATCCAGTCCCGACACGGCTTTGCGATGGCTACGGTGCCGCGCCGGTCATAGCTCGCGTGAATCCAATCCGACAAAGGTCATTGCCGGTGTTTCCGACTCCACTTGAACCATCGGTAAAACCGGCTTTCTGCGTTTAACCATCTCTACTGTTTCCTGCGGATTGTGTGGCCCGCCCAGGTATTTTCGCTTTCCTCGGCACCGATTGCCCAAGTCGCTCAATTTGCCCAAAGAGGCAGGCCGATCGAGCTTGGGTCAACCGACCTGACTCGACGATCGTCTATTTCCCCCACCCTCTCACTGGGATTGGCCGAAAAGATAGCCGTGGTCGGGCTATTGCGCAGGGGATCGCGTATCGGGCAGGTCGGGTACAAGATGCCCTTGCGGAAGAAGCGGCGGCAGGTTATACCGAGGCGCACCACAGAGGGAGCACCGCTATCATGGCATTGTTGGAAGTGGAGGGACTAGTCAAAAGTTACGGCCGCCGCCGGGTGGTCAACGGCGTGAGTTTCAAGGTAGACCCCGGCGAAATCGTCGGCCTGCTCGGTCCGAACGGAGCCGGCAAAACGACCAGTTTCCGCATGACCATCGGCATGATCCGTCCGGAACGCGGGCGGGTCCGCTTCGCTGGCCATGACGTGACCGATTGGCCTATGTATCGGCGTGCCCGGCTGGGCATGGGCTACCTCTCCCAAGAGTCTAGCGTGTTCCGCAGATTGACCGTAGAGCAAAATATCCTGGCGATCCTCGAAGCCATGCCAGCCAGTCGCACTTTGAAGCGGAAATTGACACGCCAGGAACGCTGGGAACGCACCGACAGAGTCTTGCATCAGTTCGGCTTGGTCAAGGTACGCCGCTGCCTGGCGGCGGACCTGTCCGGCGGGGAGAAGCGCCGACTGGAAATTGCGCGCTGCCTGGTGTGCGAGCCGCTTTTGATCTTGCTCGACGAACCGTTCACAGGCATAGATCCCATAACCATCGCCGATATCCAGTCGCTGGTGCGCCAGTTACAGCAGGAAGGCATTGCTATTCTGTTGACGGATCACAACGTGCGCGAAGCGCTCAAGATCACCAGCCGCAGCTATGTCATCACCGACGGCGTCGTCGAGGCCCACGGGACGCCTGCGGAGATCTTGCGGCATCCTTTGGTCATCCGCAAATATCTCGGCGAGAGCTTCGCTCAAGAGGCCTTGCATCTGGTGAGCTGACGCTCTGGGATCAGCTGCGCTTTTGCAAGGTTTCGACGATGCGCCGATTGGCCGCAGCCAATTCCTCGATAACTTGCTGCAGCTTTTTGGCCAACTCCTGATCTTCCGAGGAACTTTCCGGCGCGAGCGACCGCAAGAGCGCGCTGAGCTGATCCATGTGCCGCAAGTTGATGCGCAAGACCAGCCTGGGAGTGAGGGTATCTCCTTCTTTGAAGCATGTATCTACTGCCGCAAGAGTCTTTTTCAGATGGGTCCGGATGTCCTCCGACTCCGTCAGTTTGTCCCATGTTTCGCGGATGAACTGCCGTGCCTGTTTGTGCGCTGAAGACTTGAGGGTCCACTGATCCTGCAACTCTTTGAGATGGCGTTGGACTTCGGGCTGCTTGGGGTCCTCTTTGAGGGCCTGCTGATAGAGCCGAATAGCCTGGTCGAATTCGGCTGCCGCTTCGCGCAGTCGCGCTTGTTTGACCAGCTTGTACGCCGGCGACGGGTTTTCCTCTCGCTTGACGTATTCTTCCAAATCGCGCAGATCGTTGACCAGGGAAGCGAAATACTGCTCGCCTTCGGCCAACAGTTGTGCTGCTTGTTTGCCAGCCGCCTTGGCCAGACTGCGCAAGTCGTCGAGTCCCTGCTCGATTTTGTGTTTTTCTTCGCTCAACGTCTGGATGGTCTGCCGGGCACGATCGAGGGCGGCCTTTTCGTTTTGGCGTGCCTCGAAGCGCTGGACCTGCTGGACCCCCTCGACGAGGACAGCCCGCGCTTCGCTGACCTCGCGCGCCCATTGGCGCAGACGAAACTCGAACTCGGCCAGAGCCTCGGCTTCTTCATTGGTGGTCAGGCGCAAAACTACCGGCTGATCGTCCAGCAACGGTACCGGTATTTGCGCTCGTGGCCGGCCTAGCCAGGACAATTTCACGAAAGTGATGTTCTGGAACACTTCGTTGCTGGCGATCCAGCCACGTGCGTCGGTTGCGCCCAAGTCTACGGTCTGCACAGTATCGAAACCGCTGGGACTGACTGTGACGGCGACACCGGGAATCGGCTCTTCCGTACGCGAATCCACTACTTGCAGGCGCGGTGCCGCCGCCACCGTACCCAAACGGATCACGCGCACTGCCAAGGTCCGTCTATCGGCCCGCAGCGGCGTTTGATATCGCTGGAACAATTGCGCCAAACATCCCCCGGCACGCAGCTCCACGGCATACAGTACTGCTGCCGGTATGCGCACGCCCACCGGACGACCGTCGCTGCCTCGGCGGATCTGACTGAGCGCATAGACTTCTCCGGCGCGGACGCGCAGAAGCGGTGGCATGTGCTCTTCCGGCACGTGCGGCCGACGAAAGCGAACTTCCAGTACTTTGTCGGTGCGGTGCGCAGTGACGACTCCTACCAGCCCGAAATCCTGTGCGATCTGCACCGAGGCCAGCCGCGCAACCTGGTGCCGATCCGGAGTGCGCACGCGTCTTATGGGACTGGCCAACCCGGTCGAGCCATCGAGTTGCCGGCTTTGCACCTCGTATTCACCGCCCACCACATCCAACAGCACGAAATGCAGCTTGCCATCGTCCAGGGGATAATTCGGTCGGTCGAGCACCTGCCAGCCCTTGTGCACGACCTCATCCAAAAGCGGATGCCGATCGGCCACCTGGACCACGGCACCGCGACCCAAGTCACGCTTCAAATGGGCTGCTAACTCGTATTGCAACGTGGCTACGAAGCCCGGTGTCAGCAGCCGATGCGGAGTGGCGTGCACCACGACCGTCAATTCGTACGGCCGTGCCAGCCACGCCTCTATGTCGCCACCTCCTTTGTCCTGTGCGCGACCTAAGGCCAGGGTCGAAAAGACCATTACCAACAAAAGCAGTCCACGACGGTTCCGTATCGCCATAAGTCCGGCCCCTGAAGTGCAATACGCCTTTGCCACGCACGAGCCGCCGCCACGGCCAGAGGCACCAATCCGAGCCGGCGGCGCCTACACGTCTCCCCTATTGTATGCGCTGTGGCACGACTCAGTATGGGTCCATCTTGGCAGCCGGCAGGGCAGAAGCCGATCCCTGCTTTAGAGCCTAAGTGTCGCCAGGTCGCGCCAGAAGTCGGGATAGGTCTTGGCGACACATCCAGGATCGGCGATGTGCACGCCTGGCACCTTCAGGCCGACAAGCGCTAGGCTCATGGCCAAGCGGTGATCCTGGTATGTCTCGACTCGGCCCGGCCGCAATGGACCCGGATAGATGACCAAGCCATCGCTCAGCTCGGTTACGCGTGCGCCCAGGCGACTCAGCTCGGTTGCCAAGGCATGGAGTCGGTCGCTTTCTTTGTGACGGATGTGCGCCACGTTGCGGATCGCCGTAGGCCCCCGGGCGAATAAAGCGACGACGGCCAGAGTCATGACGGTATCGCTGATGTCTTGCATGTCTACCTCGATGCCATGCAGGGGCCCGCCGCGCACGGTAATGCCGGCGTCCGTGCTTTGGACCTGGCACCCCATGCGTTCGAGGACACGCACGAAGCGGACATCGCCTTGTAAACTGGCGTAGGACAGCCCAGGCACGGTGATTTGCCCCCCGGTGATGGCGGCGGCCGCGAAAAAATAGCTCGCGGCCGTGGCGTCCGGCTCGACCACGTACTGGCTCGGCGCTTCGCCACAAAAAGGCATCACCTGGATGTCGAGCCGATCGGCTCGATCGTCGGTGTGCACGCGCACACCCCAAGCACGCAGCATGGCCAATGTCATGTCCACGTAGGGACGGGATACCAGCGGTGGCACAATCTCGATGGTTATCGGTCTACCGGCCCACGGCGCCGCCAGAAGCAAGCCACTGGCAAACTGACTGCTCGCCTGCCCGCGCAAGCGGATCGAACTTGTTTGCAGTCCCCGGGTCCGCACGACCACCGGCGGGCAACCGTTATCCCCTTCCGAAAAAGCCTCGACCCCCGCCTGATGTAAAGCTGCCAACAAGTCGCCGATCGGGCGTTGCCGCATGCGCGGCACCCCGTCCAGCCTATAGGTGCCATGCCCTAGAGAAACGACGGCCGTCAGAAACCGCATGGTAGTACCGGAATTGCCGGTAAAAAGATCGGCGCTGGTCGCCGGGATCGGACGCTCGCTGACCGTCGGCCCGACCGTGATTGCTCCGGTATTCCAGTCGGCGCGCACGACGAAGCCGAGCGCTTCCAGCGCCCGCACCATAAGGGCACTGTCCTCGCACGCCACAGCCCGCACAATGCGGCAAGGACGGGTACGAGCGCTCAATGCCGCCAGGATCAGGGCGCGATTGGTGATGCTCTTCGATCCCGGCACGGCCACGGAACCGCATGGCGGACGTGCCAGCGGCTCGACAGCGACGACGGCTGTATCCGGATCGGCCATGGCTGCCTAGGCCTCGCTCATACCTGGGCGACGACACCGACCGACGCGGCCGAGCTCTTGTCGGCCCGACTGCCTTGCACCGCTACACGATTCAGGACACTCAAAAAAGCCAGGGCGCTGGCCTCGATGATGTCGGTACTGGTGGCACGACCCCGGAGGATGCGGCCCGCGTGCTCCACCTCGACGCTGGCCTCTCCCTGAGCATCCTCACCGACGGAAATGCTGCGCACATGATAGTCGCGCAGCCGCACATGGATACCGGTAATGCGCTCCATGGCTTGGAACAAAGCGTCCACGGGGCCATCGCCGCAGGCGGCTTCCTGAACACGCCGACCATCGGCATGTTCCAGGCAGACAGCCGCCGCCGGCAGTGTGCCCGTGCCGGCACTGGCATGGAACCCTATCAATTTCCACCCGGCGACACGTTCCTGGATCTCTTCCTCGATCAAGGCTTCGATGTCGGCGTCATAGATCTCCTTTTTCTTGTCCGCCAGCTTTTTGAACTGCTCGAAGACTTTGTTGAGTTGCTCTTCGTCCAGGTGATAGCCTAGTTCGCGGACGCGCTCGCGCAGAGCATGACGCCCGCTGTGCTTGCCCAAGACCAACTGACTGCGCGGAAAACCGACGTCTTCCGGACGCATGATCTCGTAGGTCAGCCGATGCATGAGCACGCCGTGCTGATGGATGCCCGCCTCGTGAGCGAACGCATTTTGCCCTACGATGGCTTTGTTGCGCTGCACCTGGATGCCGGTGATGTTGGCTACCAACCGGCTGGTCGGATACAGACGCTGGGTCTGGATGCCGGTAGTCAGGCCGAAATAGTCGGCGCGCGTTTTCAGAGCCATGACCACCTCTTCCAAGGCACAATTGCCGGCGCGCTCCCCCAAACCATTGACGGTACATTCGATCTGCCTGGCTCCTTCCTTGACGGCGGCCAGACTGTTGGCCACTGCCAAACCCAGATCGTTATGGCAGTGCACGCTCAATACCACGCGGTCTATACCGCGCACGTGCTGTCTCAAGTAGCGGATCGTTTCAGCGAACTGACTGGGCACAGCATAGCCCACAGTATCGGGGATATTGATGGTCGTGGCGCCGGCCTCGATGGCCCGTTCGACCACTTCCGCCAGAAAATCCAACTCGGTGCGTGCTGCATCCTCGGGAGAAAACTCGACATCCTCGCAATACCTCCTGGCGCGCTCGACGCCTTCCACGGCGCGGCGCACGATCTCCTCCTTGGCCATTTTCAGTTTGTACTGCCGGTGGATAGCGCTGGTGGCCAGGAAAACGTGGATGCGCGCACGCGATGCATCCCGCAACGCTTCCCAAGCGCGGTCAATATCTTCGTTATGGCAGCGGGCCAGACCGCAAATGATCGGCCCTTGGACCTGCCGAGCGATGGCCTGCACTGCCTCGAAGTCCCCAGGAGAGGCAATGGGAAAACCCGCCTCGATGACATCCACACCCAGGTCCCGTAGCGCGCGCGCAACCTCCAACTTTTCCTGCAGATGCATGCTGGCGCCTGGAGATTGCTCGCCGTCCCGCAACGTCGTGTCGAAAATGATCACACGGTCGCTACTCATGTCCTGTGCCTCTCGCGCATGTCGCGCACTTTCTAGGCGCTCGGTACTGCCGCCCTGCGTCCAGTCCCCCTGTAGTGATGCCCACAGCCAAGTCAAAGAAAAAACCCTGAAGCCTGCTTGGGGCCTCAGGGTCGTGCATACGTCTTTGTTGCCTATACGGACACAAACCCTGGGCCCCCTCCCTTGTATAGGAGGCTGCTAAGGTCCAGCAGCATCAGGCCCAGGTTCGCCATAATACTCGCCTCCGATCTACTTAAACTACCAAACCTGTCGTGGCACGTCAAGCCTGGAGCCGTTCGGGCTGCTCGCTTCTGGCGCTCCCGACGCCGTCTGGTCGCTATATGCGTTCTCTTCGGACGGGTGCCGCTCGCTGGAGCGATGCGTCCGCAACGGTCCTAGCGAACTGTGCATCGGCCCAAAGGTCTTCGCGACTGTTCCCTGTCCTCGAATCCTTGCATTGCCCGGCCAAGGTCTTTGGCCAATGGGCGAGTACGTACACAAGCTATAGCGGGCGCAACTGAAGCGCTGCCTACCCTGATACTCCGGCGGTCAGACAGCGGTACAATGATCCACCGGGGGCCGGTGCCGAGAATCGGCCGATGGGTCCGAGCGCTCGCCGGGCCTTGCAGCCAGAGGACCGTACGCCCGCAGAAGCATAGCTATTTGGCATACCTTTGCGCGGCGGTAAGTACGCAAACGATCGGACCCTGTTTCTGTTGCAAGGACCTGCACCCGACTGCCGTGGGCGCACGCAAAGTCGAGGCTTACGATGGGCCAGGCAATGCCTGGGCTATCGAGTACATAGAACCATAGGACACGCCACAGCATATGGACAAAGCCACACGACTGGGGCGGTGGTTGAGGAAGATGCACCTGCGTGCGCGGCGGGCCGTCGCCGGCATGTTGGGCGGACTTTATCCCAGCTTGTTCAAAGGAGCGGGGATTGTTTTCGAGGAGGTGCGCGAATACCAGCCTGGCGACGACGTCCGCTCCATTGATTGGCATGTGACCGCGCGTTTGGGACGTCCCTTCATCAAGCGCTTTACCGAAGAACGCGAACGGATTATCCTGCTGGCAGTGGACCGGAGTGCCAGCATGGCCTTTGCATCGGGCGCGCGCAGCAAACTGGAGGCGGCGGCCGAACTGCTCGCTTTCCTGGCCTGGGCAGCTACTTGGAACCGCGACCGCATCGGTTTGGCTTTGCTCACCGATCGCTTGGAACATTTTCTGGTCCCGAGCCGTGGCACCAGATATACGGCGCGCATTCTCCGCGACTTGCTGTGGCACCCGGTGAGCCAACGGCGCGGCGAACTGGGCTCGGCGCTGCGCGAACTAGCCGCCGTGCAACGCCGCCGAGCTGTTCTGGTGATCGCCAGCGATTTTTTGGATGCCTCGGTCTGGCAGATCCTGCCGAAGCTGGCCGGGCGGCATGAGTGCCTGGCCGTGTGTGTGTACGATCCGCTCGAACAAACGCTACCGCCCTTGGGGCAGATCGGCTTGCATGATGCCGAGACGAACCTACCTCTAGTACTTCCTGCGCGTAGCCGGCGTGTGCGCATGCAATTGGTCCAGCATTTCCGGACCTGGCAGGAGCACCTGCGGGATGGCTTCGCCCGCAGCCACATAGATGCTATCTGGCTGGCAACAGATCAGGATCCCTTGCACGTCCTGGTGCAATTCTTCCAAAAGCACCGATCGGGCCGGCTGCGCCGTTGACAAGGGCAAGTCCAGCCAGCACCGGCCGATTTGACCGTGCCAACAACGCGACGTACAGTCTGGTAGGACTATTCGCTCCAGGAGTTCTCTTGGGGTGTGCCAAGGTGCAGGGCGAGCCTTTCCCTCGTGTTGCCAAACGCTGGAACGGAGCAATGTCTGGTAGAGTTGGTACTTACGTCGCGGGCATGGGGATAGCAGGCGTCCTCTGGGCCGTGATGTGTTGGGGTACTGGCTGCGGGTCGTCGCCACCGCAGGATTCATCGGCCCCTCGGGTAGAACCGAGGCCGGTGGAAGACAGTCTGGATCGGCCTATAACCGAACCTCCGCCGCGCTCCTTTCCTGGTAGCGGGCATCTCAAAGTCGTGAGGGCACCCAGCTCACTGGGCAGTGCCGACTACGGCGAAGAAAAAGCGGCGGTTTTCGTAGTGCGCAACGTCAGCAAACAAAAACTCCATCTAGAAGTCGCCGAAAAAAACTGCGTTTGTACCGGCGTCGAGATGGAGCGAACCGAAGTCGAGCCTGACGGTACGACCAATGTGACCCTCTCGTGGATTCCGCGCGCCGAGCAGGAACCCGAGCGGGAACATCTCATCTCGGCGACACTGCAAAGCACCGATGGCATTGCTTGGATCCGCCTGGAAGTCCCCGGAACGATCCGTCCCGTGCTGCATGTGCATTATCCGCGCTTCCGACCGGAATTGGGACATTTAGGGCCACAGGAGAAACGGCACATACCCATCGAAGTGTTCACGCGGCGGGCCGACGTCAGGGACCTGCATGTGGAGGCGACGGCTCGCGGGACAGCGCAGGTGCTTGCGACGCGCCCGCTTGCCGAGGAGCGTTTGCGCGCCCTGGGCGCAACTTGCGGCTATCGGATCGAAATAGCCATCGGTGGCCAATTGCCTCCTGGGCGCTTCGCCGAGCCCGTAGAGATCGTCAGCAACGTACGCCCCGACAAGCCACTGCTTATCACGTTCACCGGATTCGTCGAATCGGGCCTGGTGCACCTGGATCCGGATCGGGTCATCCTGCCCAATCGCGTGTCTCTACGTCGCGGCTACCGCTGCCCGCCGGTTGACGTAACGTTCTACGGCAGCGACAAAGTGGACATGCAGCTTCTGGGCGTCGAACCAGCCTTTCTCAAGGTGGAGACCAAGGCCCTCAAGCCGCATATCTGGCGCGTCAGCGTCCACGTCCCTGCAGGGGAAAAGGAAATCCTCAAGGCCCTCGCGTCCCCATTGCTCGTACATTATTCCCGCTACGGCTGGGAAGGCGGCCATATCTCCTTCAAGACCACTCATCCGGACGTGCCCTATGTGTCCATCCCGGTAGCACCCAGCCAGTTTGCTCCGTGAAGCTGGTTGATCCCTGAAGTGCGCGACGCCAGGCGTTTTGTACAAAAAACGGCGGAGCGTCGCACTCCGCCGTTCCCAACTGTCATCGCGCCGCGCGCGGCATACTTACATGGCGAAAGTCCCCAGCCGCTCCTCTTCCTCTTCCGGGATGATGATGCGCGGCGTCACCATGAGCATCAGACTCCGTGTTTCCCGACCGTAGGAAGTATTGCGGAAAAGCCGATTGATGTACGGGATTTTGCTCAAGATCGGCGGCCCGAATTCATTGCGCCCTTCGGAAAGCCGTTTAATGCCGCCCAGAAGGATGGTGCCGCCGTCCGGGACGCTCACAGTAGTGGACACGAAGAATTGGTTGATGGTCGGCTGCTGCAGCGTAATGCCTGGAATCGGTTGGAAAGTCCCGCCGGCACTCACCTGAGTGATGATCGGCAGCAGCGACAAGCGCACATAGCGCCGATCGGCAGAAACTACAGCTTGCAGCGACAATTGGAATGTACTGGGGAACGGCTGGTTGATCGGAATGAAGGTGGTCGCGCCTGTGAAAAAGTTAGTGATCGGAAACACCTGCACCGTGAAGAATTGGAATGTGGTCGAAGAAATGGTGGCAGTTTGCCCGTTGAAGAGGGTTAACTTGGGTGCCGTCATAACGTTGGTGCGCGTGTCTCCCTGAGCCGCCTCCATAAAGAGATACACCTCGATATCGCTCAAAAAGGCGACGCCCATACTCAGACCCCCGTTGCGGCCTGGCTGATTGGGGAAGCCGCCGAACGGAGGCGTGGCCCGCTCGAAACTGGAGCTGCGGATAGGAATATCCAGGTCCGTGGTGAACTTGTTGATGAGCCCGAGCGTCGGATCCTGTACCGGGGTCAAGCCGACGATGACGCCCTCCAAATGATCCGGCTCGTTGAGATAGCCTGGCGGAGCGAAGGTATTGGTGGCGACCATATGGTCGAATTGCGTCTGTTTATCGTTAATATCGATGTTGAGGTCAATGCCGATACGCTCGTAAAAGTCCTCGGTCAGCTCGATGATGCGCACTTCCACGGTCACCTGCAGATCCTGAAGTTCGCGCATACGGTCCAGCAGCTGCTGAATCTGCTCCTGGACATCCGGCGTCTGACTGACCACCAGGCTCATACCGATCGGGAAGTATTCGATCCGACCCGGGCCGCCTGCATCCTCCCAGCTCATGGGATCTACGACGCTTTTGATCAATGCGATGAGGGTATCCTGCATGGGCTGCAGAGGTGGAGGACTCAGAGGCTTGTCTTTCTGACTGCGCGAGCTGGGAACGCCCGTGGCATTGGCCATAGACTGGCTGACGATCGTGGGATCCAGTCCCGGTATGTGCCACCCGGGTGTCCACGGCTCCCAGGCCGAGCCACCGGCACTGATAAAGGTGCCCCCCAAGGTGGTCAACGCCGAGCCTTCGCCGACACGAATCAAGTCGGCGACGGGATAAACGACGCGTACCAGTTTGCCCCGTTCGCCCTGAGGCGTGGTCACGACCAATACCCCGTCCTGGATCACGTATGTGAGCTGTGCATCGTGCAGGATGCGTCTGAGGGCGGTTTTCATCGAAACGCCGTCCAGCCGCATGGTCACTGGCTGCGCCAAAGAAATGCGCTCCTGCTCCAGCGCCGGGCGGTCGGGCACGATGTTGATGCCCGTCATTTCTCGCAGTTCATCGAGCACTTGGCCCAAGGGCTTGTCGCGGAAATCTATACTCACCGGCTGCAAAAGCTTGTCGTAGATCTCCTTGTCCATCGGCGACGGTTCGCGCACCGGGAAATGTGTTTTCTGCTTGCGCCGATCGCGCACCGCCCAGTCTTCCGGATACTGGATCGGTTGCCGGTCATCCATCATGATGGACGATTCTTCCACCGATTGCATGGCCGCGACGAAACCCTGCTCTTTTTGCGCTTTGATCCGGTCTTCCTCCGACAGATTGCGCATGATGTTGGCTTTCCAAACGGCGGCGTCGGCCTGGACATTGTCCGGGTCTATTTCCCGGGCTTTCATCGCCACCACCGCCGCCTCTTTGTATTTACCCTGCTCGTAGAGCGTCTTGTATTGCTTCAAGAGCTCGGCGACTTGCTCTTTTTTCTGCTCCTCGAGTTGGAACTTGCGTTCCAGCTGGGTGCGCCCGCTGGTCAAGTGCTCTTTTTGCATTTTCTCGAAAGCGATTTGTTCGCGCATCGTACGGAACCGGCGAATGCGCTCTTCGAGCTGACGTACCAACGGTGCCGTTCGATCGGGATCCAATTCGGAGTTGCGCACGCGCACGATGGCCGATTCGAGCGTTTGGATGGCGGCATCGAGGTCGCCCTGGCCTGCGAGCCGGTTCGCTTCTTGCTCGCTTTTGAGTTTTTCTTCGCGGAGCTTCTGTAGCTCGACAGCCTGACGCAATTGTACTTCTTTGATCAGGTCGGTGCCTTTGTGCGGGGGCGTCTTGGGATCGGTCACCTGGACTTGTGCCGGGGGCTCGGCAGGGCCGGCGGAGCCGATGATCCACAGGTCGGATATCGCTTTGCGCCACCATCTGCTGCTGACGCATCTCGCGACTGGTGATCATCTCCTGCACGTGCTGCCGTTTGTCAGGTTCCAGCAGGCGGACATCCAGGGTCTGCAGATACGAGGCGGCTACCGCGTATTCCCCGCGGCGGAAGGCACGCATGGCCAATTCGTAGGTCCGCTGAGCACGCGCCACTTCTTGCCGGTATTCCTCGGCATCGATCCGGGCCAGGAGCTGGTTGGCCTGCATTTTCATGTTGAAAGGTCCGGTATAGACGGCTTCGGCGAGCTTGCGTGCTTCGCCCAGATCGCCTCGGGCCAGAGCCTGCTCCGCCTGTGCATACAGCTTGCGTCCTTCGTCCACGCTCGGCATGGCAGTTGCGTCAGCCGGGGAGCCCGAGCCGGAGCCGCGGCTGGCCACCATGGCACGGACTTGGGCCAGCTGCTCCGCCACGCTACGGTTGTCCAGGTGAAAATGCTCCATCAGGGCATGAACATAGGCGAGGTATTTCTCGGCCTCCTCATAGCGTTGCAACTGCACGAGCTTTTGCGCTGCCGTCGTGTAGGCATCTATCTGCACGAAGCAGTCCCGCTGGAGATCGGCCATGACCCGATCGGGCCGGTCTTCGTCCGGGTGGAACGCAGCGCGGCATTGTTGAGCCTGCCGGCACAATTCGAGCGCGTCTATCAGGCGGCCTTCACGCTGGCAGATGCGTGCGCGGGCCAAAAGCTCGACGGCCTGCTGGTGGGCTGCCCGAGCTGCGTCGGGGTTGTCGCGCTGCTGACTGCGAGCGTGCAAGGCCTCGACGGCGCGGATGATGGCTTCGGGGGAGTCGTCCCCGGGCTGCCACGGCACCTGCATTTTTTGCACTTCCAGGGCCAAGGCCAAAGCCTGGCGTTGATCGCCTCGGTTCAAATAGTCCCGTGCCTGCCGCAGCATGTGCAAGGCTTTTTCGCGCTGGGGGTCCCCGGCGATCTGGGAGGGGGCAGGCTGGGTGGCATCTGCGGGCCGCCGGGCCACGTCGGCAGCTTCCAGCGGGGGCAGCGTCGGCTTGCGCTGCTGACGCCGCCGCTGGGCAATCTCCGCACGCAGTCGCTCGGGCCGCTCACCACGATACCACAGAGAAAATTTGGGGTGCAAACTTTCGGCTTCGTAGGTGAGCTTTTCGGCCTCGTCGAGGTGTCCTTGATCCAACTTCCGACGGGCCTCGGCTAAAAGACGTGTGGCCTTTTCATAATGCTGGGCCTCGCGCGCTTTCAGGATATCCGCCAGCACGCGGTCGGGAGTATCCTCGAACAGACCATATTTGACCTGAGTGGCCAGACGCGCCTGGCGGGCCAATTCCTCGGCACGATCGAGCTGATTTTCGGCCAGTGCCTTGCGGGCATCGCGCAACAAGGCACGCACTTCGTCCGGCTTGAGCATGTCCGGGTTGGTCGCACCGGCTTTGCCCTGCAAAGACGCCTGCGCCTCGGCACGGGCGATTTCGGTCTTGACCTTTTCTGGGGTCAATTCTTCCCACCAATGCAGATCGGCTTTGAGTTCTTCGGCTTGCCGGACCCGTTGCCGAGCCAATGCCAGGTCCCCTTGCTTGATGGCTTCCCGCGCCTGAGCCAGAAGCGTGCGCGCACGGGCCTCCGGCGAGGTATCGGCCTCCGTCTTACCAGCCGGCGTCTGCCGTGCCCGCATCCGTTGGGCCTCGGCGATGATCTTGGCCGGCGTGTCTTGCCAGGGCAAGTACGCACGATACCCAGCCTGTTGGGCGGCACGGGCCCACGCCTCCGCCTGCTCGTAATCCTGCTGATTCAGCGCCTTGCGTGCCTCGCTCATCATTTGCTCCGGCGTCAGCGATGCGGCCGCATCCTTGGTCGTGGCCGAGCGGTCCCAGCCTAGCAGCCACCAACGCCGGGTGCGCTGACTGAGCTGGTCCGCGAGCTGAACGACGCGCTGCCGATCTTCTGCGGCGAGGAACTGATTGGCTTTGACGCGCGCCACCAAACGCTCCGCTTCCTGGTAGCGACCCGCTCGGTAGGCGGCCTCGGCTTGTTCCAGAAGTTTGCGCGCCTCGGTCCGTGCCGCCAGAGCGTCGCGATTGCGCTTGCTGTAATCCTGCAGCCGTTTCAGGTCGGTGGCAGAAAGGAGCATGTGTCCTTTTTCGGCCTGCTCGAAAAGAGGAGCGGCTGCTTCGTACTCGCCACGCTGATACAGCTCTATAGCTTGGGCCAAGGCGGCGGGAGGTCGCAGAGGCGTACGGCTACTGTTCCCGGAACTGTTCGGCGCGGCATTTCCCCCCTGATCGGCTCCCACGAGGTGTACGGCGACCAGGATGCACAGGACACCACAGACCCCGGCTACCCACCATGCCCGCCCCACGGTGTACTCCTTTCCACATCCTTGCCTGTCGGCACGAACCCGAGCGGTTCGGCTCTGTCCCTCACCCTCGCGTTCGACCCCGTACGCGCTTCTTTTTGCCTGGAACATAGTCCCATTTCCCCCGTTCATCGTCTGGAAATGGCGGCATCGGCTCAGTACGCTTTTACACTCCGACCCCGAAAAAGAGGGCGGGACCATAGCCATCCGTCCCCCGCACGTCAAGAGGAACCTGACCTAAAAAGCCAAAAACGACGGAGCCAGTGCGCGTCCTGGCTGCCTGTGTTTTCTCGCCTCCGGCAGCATCGTTCCGCTTATGCGTCGCCAGTGCCATGCCGACTCTACCAGGTTTAGCTGCTTTGACTTTACCCCTCTTGACCAACCCGCTCGGTCCGGCGTCAGTCGCTTGAAGTTGCCTCGATGGCTCTGACGAAGGTTAGGACAGAGGCAAAAATCGGCGGCTGGCGGCGTACCTATCGAAACTGTGCACATTGCGGCATGGTCGTCGCCGCCGCTGGTCATTGCTCCATAGGAAAGGACACCCACGATGACCCACTGGCGCGCAACTGTCACAGGCATAATCATCTGGCTGTTGGTATCGCCGGCATGGGCCCAAGACGATGCGCGTGCGAGCCGCGCGCTACCGAGCATAGGGAGCGTAGGCGGGCGCAGCACTTCGTCGAGCGGACGCTTGGGCAAGCCCTCGCCCATCGTCCCCGGTCGGGACGGGTCCTACACGCTGCAGCAAGTGCAATACACGCGGTCCAGTTTGCCGCCGGCCACCCTTCCAGCCCCGACACGTGCCGGCATCCGTCCTGTCACCGCCAACAAGTACGAAAGCAACGGAGTCGAAGTCTACGAAAGCGAGGGACCACCAGCGGGTCTGAGCACATTCAGTGCCCATCCCTTGTACGGAGCGCCTGACTGGTTTCAGCCGTCGTGGTGGGTGCGCGGCACGTTCGAGAGTGACCACGCTTTCGATGGTTTCGTATCGCCGGTGACCAATCCGTTTTTCTTCGAAGATCCTCGGGCTTTGACGGAAGTAAGGCCCATCTTCATATTCCAGCACATCCCCGATCGCAACTGGTTTTTCCGCGGCGGCGACGTGGAATTCTTCGGCCTGCAGGCACGACTGGCACTCAGCGAGCGCTTCTCGTTCGTCATCCACAAGCTAGGACTGATAGCTGTCCAGCCTGATGCCTCCGGTCCGGGAGCACCACGCGACGACGTGAGCTTCAGCGACATCCAGATCGGTCCTAAACTCACCTTCTGGCGCGACGACGTGCGCAATTTGATTATGGCCTTCGGTACCAATTTCGAGATCGGTGCCGGAGACCATGGAGCCTTCCAAAATACCGGCAGCGGTGCGATCACACCTTATATCAGTGTCGGCAAGGAGCTGTGGCCTGATTTCCATCTCCTGGGCACACTGGGGCATCGCTTCGGTTTCGACAACCACCGTAGCGATTCGCTCTTTCTGAGCTTACACGCCGACTACGGCTTCTTCGGTCGTATTTACCCGTTCGTCGAGTTCACTTGGTTCCACTACACGGATAACGGGCGAGACTTCAACGGCGACTTCGAAGGGCAGGACGTATTCAACTTCGGCGCCACGCGCGTCACCGGCAACGATGTGGTGACCATGGCGGCAGGTGTGCGCATCAAATTCACCGAATCGTTCCAGGGCGGTTTCGCTTTCGAATTCCCCCTCACTCACCGCGAAGACCTGCTCGACTACCGGCTGACTTTCGACCTGATCTTTCGATACTAGAGGCCGGCGATACTAGAGACTTAGAGACTGGCGATGCCGAAGACCGCCCTCGCCAGAAGGCAGTGAGCGAGCGGCAGCAGTCGCGGCACCGAGGGCATGATAGACACAGGTACAGGCCGGACACCAGGACAAGGAGGAAAATTTTGGAATAATATCATTTACCCCTTGACACACCAGTAGGCTGTGGATAGTATGTTGACGTGCCTTCCACAAGGCACACATGGGCGACAGGGCCGTGGGGTGACGGGCGACACCCTGCGGCCCGTAATTATTTTGAACACTCACGTGGCCGATCCCAGCGCCAACCGAACGCAACTCATTAGCGGATAAACACATAACGACCTCGGTCGCACTGGCCAGGCTTGCGTGCTTGCATCATAAGCTATTGTTTTTTACAGTGTTACGTCTCGGCTGTGATATCCTGCTCCCCGTCGCCAGCCTATCCGTAGTCTTTGCTTTACGGCACCCAACGCTTTGCGAATTTCTATAAGGTGCCTTGTTCTATCAGGCTATTGCAAAAACTAAGTGTCCACAAAAGGCTGCAGACTGCTTTTTGTTTGCGGTTGCGATCGCACTGAGTTTCTGTACACATCGCGACTTGTGGACCGCCCAAGCGACACCACGTCGTTTAGGGGCGCCGCAGCTGCAAGAAATGCGCATAGGCTGCTAAAACCAGCGAAGGCAGGTTCCCCTAAGTGCTGCTCCGGCGGAATAATTGCACGGTTTTCCGAGCGTACCAAAGGCACTCGTAGCCTCCTGCAGGCGCTCCTTGCATACCGGGGGCATTCGTTGCATCGGCTGCATGCACAGCCACATTGACCGCCAAGCAGCGCTGAACGAAAGGACAAGCAATGAAATGGAACCCTTATTTGACGTTCGACGGCCAATGTGAAGCGGCTTTCAAGTTTTATGAAAAGTGCCTAGGTGGCAAGATCGTGGCCATGATACGCTGGGGCGATACGCCCGCAGCCGAGGTGGTTCCAGCCGACCATCGCAGCAAGATTATCCACGCGCATCTGGTGGCTAATGGTCAGGTTTTGATGGGGTCCGACCCCCCGCCGGACCGACCCTACGAGGGGATCAAGGGCTGCTCTATCTCGCTCCAAGTGGATAGCATTGCCGAAGCAGAGCGACTGTTCAACGCGCTGGTCCAGAACGCGACCGTTTTGATGCCGCTACAGGAAACTTTTTGGGCAGCCCGTTTCGGAATGCTCGTGGACCAGTTCGGCGTGCCCTGGATGATCAACTGTGAACGTGCCGCGTAGTCCCATCGCTAAAGGGTCGCCAAGGTCCCACACCGGAACTAGCTGGCCCTTGCATCGGCTACACGCGAGCCGGTAACCTATCCGACATGGCAAGCTTCTATGTCGTCTTGGGTTGTATTGCGCTGGGACTGGCGGGTTTTCTGTTGATCGCCGGTGTGCTATGGCGACTGCCCTGTCGCCGCCGGCACCTTCCTTGCCCGACTTGGCTAGCCTGGCTGGTCGAGCTGGAAAACCCGTTATCCAGGACCGTTCGGGCTAGCGTGATCGTCCGCTATCTGGAACTCCAGCCCGGAATGAAAGTGGCAGATGTGGGGTGCGGCCCAGGTCGGCTGACTGTCCCGCTTGCCAAGCAAGTGGGAGAGCGAGGATCAGTCATTGCCGTGGATATTCAGCCCAGCATGCTGGATAGAGTCCACGAAAAGGCTAACCGCTACGGGCTAAGAAACATCCGGCTGCTGTGTGCCGGTGCCGATCGTCAAGAATTGGGAGCAAATACCTTCGATCGGGCGGTCATGGTTTCGGTGCTAGGCGAAGTTCCCGATCCGCAAGCAGCCCTGAAGCAGGTGTTCAATGCGGTGAGACCGGGGGGCCTGTTGTTGGTCGGCGAATCGCTTTTCGACCCCCATTACTTGCCACGCCGAACTGTGCTATGCCTCGCTCATAAGGCCGGCTGGCGCGACAAGGCCTATCACGCCTCTTGTCTGGACTATGCACTGGTTTTCGAGAAGCCCACGATCGAACGGCACCTGGATAGCTGACCGATCCAGCCTCTGCTGCAAGCCTGGAGTAGTCTAGTCAATTTTCGGCATATTGCTAGAGTAGATTGATCGAGTTGGCGGAAAGAGGGCAAAACGTTTTGAGCTACAGTGCGAGGCGCACATCTGCGCCTGTCTAGTCTTGCCTGGAGATCGGGTGCATGTACGTGATATTCGAAGATGGCGCGAGGCAGTATCGCGTCAGCGAGGGCGAAATCGTCGAGGTAGATTATCGGCCTGTGGAACCTGGTCATGAGGTGGAATTCGACCGCATCCTGCTGGTGCAAACAGGCAGCGGGACGCAGATCGGCCAGCCCTATGTGACTGGTGCCAAGGTAGTCGCGGAAGTACTGGAGCATCCTTCGGTCAAATACGTGATTCAGAAGTTTCGTCGGCGCAAAAACTATCGTCGCAAGAAAGGCCACCGGCAGCATTTCACACGTCTGCGTATTCGCTCCATCTTGACAGGAGAGGCAGGCGCCTGATAACAGGCTGGACAAGGAGGCGCACATGCGTGCAAGGAGGTACGGCGCAGCAGTCGCGACGGCAAGTCTGGCCCTCGGTCTGCTCGTGGCTGCATGCCTAGTACAAATGCCGCAGCAGTTGGGGCATGCGTTCGCCGAGCAGCCGGCCAAGCCAGGGGGCTCGCAATCTGCAAAGACTGGCCAGACAGAGCGTAACAAAGCGGGGCTGGATGCGGGCCGCTTGCGTCCTGCCGATCGCATACGTCTGCTGGCGGCGCGTCGTGCTGCCGAATGGCTCTTCAAGGCCAATCAGCCCGACGGTCTGTTTTTGCCCGGCATCGAACCAGGATTCGGGCAAGTGGTCGAGCCGCCTGCCGATCAAGTGATTCAGCAAGCGCTAGCTGCGGCGGCACTGGCCCGGGCAGCGCGCCTGTTGAACGAACCGCGTTATGCCGCGCGTTCGTCGCAATGCATTTTGACGCTCCTGGTCCTGACGCGTGCCGACCCGCACCGACCGGGGACGCGCACGTTCGTTTTTGCCTCCAGTCAGGCCAGCCGGCTGGAGGCTGCTGCCTGCCTCGTATGCGCCATCCAGCACCTGCCGCAGCCGGGTGCAGATCTACACCAGGCGGCACAAGAACTTGCCGAGTACATCAGGCAGATGCAGCAGCCCGATGGCTTGTTCCTGTATCGCGACGACCTACCTGCAGACCATCCCGAGAACCAACACAGCGAAGCGGTCCTAGCTGCCTGCGGGCGGGCGTGCCAAGCGCTGGTTCTTATGCCGCACAAGAACGAGCATGGCGAAGCATTGGCCAAGGCTTGTCACCAAGCCTATGCACGCTGGGAAAAGCGTCCGAGCCTGAGTGCCAGTTTGCTGTCCAGGGGATTGTTCGAGTGCAGCGGCGCTTCGGCACAAGCGGAACGCGAACTATGGGCTATCAACGATTGGCTGACACAAATGCAGTATACTGTCCAGGCGCCGCAAGCACGCTGGCGCGGCGGCTTCGCGCGCGGGCCGGCAGATCGCACCGCCCCCGATGTAGGGGGTGCGCGCGCCGTCGGCTCCCTGACCTATGCGGCACGCCAGGCACGGTCTCGAGGAGACACGGTGCGTCTACGGGCTTACGAAACTGCTCTCGACGAAGGGGTGGCTTTTTTGATAAGCCTGCAGTTCACGCCTGCCAATATGCGTCAGTTCGCCGAGTGGTTTCAGCCTTCGGTTTACGGGGCGTTCGCCAGTTCTCCGGCAACGAGCCTGGTGCGACTCGACGGTCACGCCGAGGCGCTCTGGGCACTGTTGGATTACCTGGAATACTCGGTGAGTGCGGGTCCGTGATGCCTGGCTTTCGGCCGCCGGTTCACAATGTCACTATCTCGCGCAATTCGATAGCCTCGGTGGAGCAAACGCGAACGCACAGGTCGCAGGCCAGGCAATCGCGCGGCCATGCCAGTCGCGGCGCATATGCCCCCATTTCCAGACACTCCACAGGACACACGCTGACGCAATCGCCGCACGCGGTACACCGCCGCTCGTCCACTACTGGAAGTCGTAACTGCATAGGCCGATCCTGCGCATCTAACACGGGCAGGCAAACCCACTAGCCTGCGGTCGAGTAATCGGTCAACTTTTCAACGGCCATGCCCAGGCGATCAGCGTTTCCACCAAGTCGAGCAAGCGTTGCGGGGCGATGCTCTTGGGCACGACACACAGGCATCCGGCTTGCCAGGCGCGTAGAGCGAGCGTATCGTCTTGGTCCCCGACGATGCCGATGACCGGGCACTGAGGCCGGCGACGCGTCAGCCACGGCAAAAGCTCCCAGTGCCCGCGCCCAACGTCGGTCAACTCGACGATCACTACCACTTCAGCACCCGGAGGCAGATGTTCCTGTACCTCTTCGGCGTGACGGGCAGTGCGCATCAGCCAGCGCCGACCAGGAACGCGCTGCAATACTCCGCTCCAGATGCCCTCGTTCTCCAGGACGATCACCTGCGGGCAGTGCATAAGCGCTATGCCCCTGTGGACGGCTAAGGCGAGGCGCCGGAACCGGCATCGGATGCCTGTCTCGAAGGTCTTTCCGAGCCAGGTCCTCCTTCGGCCTCCAGGAGCGACTGGTCCAGTCCCAGGGCTTCCATGCGTCGCAACAGCCGGGCGCGCGAAATGCGCAGTCTTTGTGCGGCCCGCGTCCGGTTGCCACGCGCCTGCCGCAATGCCAGCTGGATGATACGCTTTTCGGCCTCTTGCAGGAGTTCATCGAGGGGCAGCGGACGCAAGATTTCGGGAGCGGGGCTTTTCTGGCCCTGATGCCGGCTGCGCCACACCCAGGGGAAATGGTCCCAACTCAGTTCGGCCCCGTGGGCACGCGCCAGAGCCTGTTCGAGCACCCGATAAAGCTCGTGCCAATTGCCGGGCCAGGGATCGTTGACCAACGCCCGATACAGCTCGCCGGCACGCGGCAGCTGGGACCTTCCTCGGCCCTGGGAGATCTCCTCGATCACCTCCCCGACGATGTGCGGCATCTCCTCGTGCCGTTCCCGCAAAGGCGGTAGCCGAATGGTCAACACACTGAAGCGATAATAGAACTCCGGGCGCAAGGCCCCGGCAGCGACTGCAGGCTCCAGCTCCTGGGTGCTACCCAGGAACCACCTGACGTCGCGCCAGTCGTCGGCCCGTGCACAGACGAGCATTTGCACGTCACGCGGTATATGCGTCGGCTCGCGGATGTATATCGCCCCGAGGGCCGCGTCGGCTGCCGACTGCTCTCGAGCCCACGTGGCGAAACCGTGCGGGTGCGCATCGTGGAACAAGTCGAGTAACGCCGTCGGCGGAAGACGGGCCGCATCTACCGTCACGAATGCCGCACGGCCGCGAGCGCTGGCACGGTGGATTGCCTGGGCCAGACTGCGCTTGCCCGTCCCTGGCTCGCCGACGAGCAACACCGGTGTGTCCAGGGTTGCCGCGGCACGCGCCTGTTGCAACACGCGCCGCATAGCCGGTCCTACGGCAATGAGCCGCGCCAGATCCGGTTCCCACATCTTACCCGTGCCCGTCTCCGCCAACCTTCTGCCCCTGTTGGGCTGCCCCAGTGACGATCGGCACACAACGCGCCCCGCCCCCTATCGGGCGTCGGCTGCTCCTGCATTTATCCTATGCCCATTCCCTACCGACAAAAGCCAGATACAGCCGATCAGGGCGCTCAGACAGGATCCAGTCAAAATGCCGGTCTTGCCGGCATCCAAGAGATCCTTGTCCAGACCCAGATTGGCAATAAACAGGGACATGGTAAAGCCGATACCGCCCAGGCAGCCCCCGCCGATCACGAGCGGCCAGGTGAGACGTTGCGGCAGCCGGGCGATACCCAATTTGACTGCCAGCCAGCTAAAAAGCACGATCCCCACGGGCTTGCCTAGCACCAGGCCGAGCACGACCGCCAAAGCAACTGGATCCATCACCCGCTGGATGTGCAGCGCCACACCGGCATTGGCCAAAGCAAAGACCGGCATGATACCGAACGCCACCCAGGGCTGCAGTACGGTTTCTAGACGCTCCAACGGGGAAACACATTCGCGCACTCCGAAAAGCACCCGGCCGATCCGTGTCATGTCCGCATGGTCTTCCCGTGTGGCTCCGTGCCGCAACCAGTGCGCAAAATCGTCGAGGACCTCCAATAACACTTTGTCGCCGATCCAGGCGCTGGCAGGTGTCAACAAACCCAACAGCACACCCGCTACTGTCGGATGGACTCCGGACTTGAAAAACAGATACCAGATCCCCGCGCCGACCAGGACATATACAGGCACGCGTCGCACCCCGATGCGATTGAGCAATAGGACCATGGCAAAACCGATACCGGCAGCGCCCAGGTAATCCCAGTGCACCCCCTTGGAATAGAAAAAGGCTATGACCAATACGGCGCCGATATCGTCCACAATCGCCAGCGACAACATCATGATTTTCAACGAATGCGGGACGCGGCGACCCAGCAAGTTCAAAAAGCCGACCACGAAAGCGATATCCGTAGCCATGGGTATGCCCCACCCCGACTCACCGGGCTGGCCGTATTGCAGACTGAGATAAATCAGTGCGGGCACCACCATACCGCCCAACGCCGCGGCGATCGGCAAGGCTGCCTTGCGCGGATCGCGCAACTCGCCCATGACCAGTTCCCGCTTGATCTCCAGACCCACTACAAAGAAAAAGAGCGTCATCAAGCCGTCGTTGATCACATGCACCAAGGTCTCGCGCACGGACCAGTTCCCGATGGTCAAACCGACAGGCAGGTGCAGAAAATACTCGAAATCTTGTGCGTACTGCGAATTCATCAAGGCCAGAGCCACGATCGTAGCCGCCAGCAAAAGGAATCCACTGGCTGACTCGATGGCCAGAAAGCGGACAAACGGGCGCGCCAACTCTTCGGCCAAACTGTTGGGCCATCCGATTCGCTCGGGCTGCTTGGTTTCCTGTCGCTCGTCCATGCTTTCATCTCCCTGCCTCCTGACCGCACCCACCTTGTCTCCACGCGGGTGGCCTACCGCTCCCGCAAGGGCCGCCGATCGGTCGCTTGCTATTTAAAACAGTTCACAGCAAATGGGCAACCGAGTTTGGGAACAGCGAAGGGCGCCGTGGGCAAAAAGAGCCGCCAGAATCGTACAACGAATACATTGCGCGCCGCAGCTTGGCTCAGTACAATCGCAGATAACAGACGTGGCCAGGAGCCACGTCGTAGTCAGCCCCAGGGCCTAAGGCGTGGCCCGACGGAAGCGACCGGCGACATGGGTGAGGAAGGAGATGCAACGATGCGTACACGGCTTGGAGTCAGTCTCGCGCTCGTAGGCCTGAGCATGACGGTGTTTTGGTGCGTTACCAAGGCAGCAGACGATGGCTTCACGCCTTTGTTCAACGGCAAAGACTTTACCGGCTTCGGCTATATCCTCGCCGACGGGCGCAAAGGCACCGACTTCAGCACAGTGGACACCTGGCGCATCGAAAACGGCACCATCGTCTGCTCGGGCAAGCCCAACGGCTATTTCTACACGCTCAAGAGCTATCGCAACTACCACCTGCGCTTTCAAGCCCGTTTCGCACCGACCAAAGAAAACCCGGAAAGCGTACAGCTCAACAGCGGCTACCTGGTCCATATCCAGGGGGAACACAAGGTGTGGCCTACCTGTGTGGAAGTGCAGGGGCTCAACAGAGACATGTGCAATATCTTCGATATCGGCGGCCTCAAGGGCGGCAAATACACCAACGACGCGCAAGCGCGCAAGCGGGTGCGCAAACCCCTGGGCGAGTGGAACACTATCGAAATCATCAGCGACAACGGCCATCTGACCAGCAAACTCAACGGCACGGTCATAGGCCACGGCACCGCTCCCGTGCGCGAAGGGCCGATCGGCTGGCAGTCCGAAGGTGCCGAGATCCACTTCCGCGATATCGCCATCAAACTACTGCCCTGATGGCCCCACAAGCTGCCGAAAAATTGCAACGAGACCACACCGGGGCAGCGGCCTGCCCCCGGTCGGACAGTGAAGGGAGCGCGTTATGATGCGCCTGCGTTTAGGTATGGCACTCCTCGTCTTGGGGAGCGTTTGCGGAGGGGTGATGGCTACGCTGGAACGAGCGCCACAAAACGATATGGCAGCGCGGGCCCGTGCTTTTATCGCCCGTCACGAAGCCCAAGTTGCCCCTCTGGAAAAGGCCGTGGCACTTGCCTGGTGGGACGCCAATGTTTCCGGCAAAGACGAGGATTTCAAACGCAAAGAAGAGGCACAAAACAAGCTGGACGCGGCTTTGTCCGACCGCGAGCGGTTCGCCGAGCTGAAGGCACTGCACGACGCCAAACTGGCCGATCCCCTCCTGCGCCGCCAGATCGAAGTCCTGTATGTGCAATACCTGGAAAAGCAAGTCGAACCCGACCTCTTGCGGCAAATCACTGCCAAAGCCAATGCCATCGAGAAAGCCTTCAATGTGTATCGCGCCAAAGTAGACGGCAAAGAGATGACCGATAGCGAAGTGCGGCGCGTGCTCAAACAATCGCGCGATGGCCAAAGGCGGCGGCAGGTCTGGGAAGCCAGCAAAGCCGTGGGCGCCATCGTGGCCAAGGACCTGCTGGAACTGGTCCGTTTGCGCAATTTGGCAGCCCGCAAGCTCGGTTTCCGCGATTATCACGTCATGCAACTGTTTTTGGCGGAACAAGACCAGCAGGCGATTTTGGCCCTGTTCGACGAGCTCGATCGGCTCACGCGCGAGCCGTTCGCGGCGCTCAAGCACGAGCTGGACGCCACGCTCGCCAAACACTACGGTATCCAACCGCACGATCTGCGCCCCTGGCATTATCACGACCCCTTCTTCCAGGAAGCGCCGGCGGTCTACGAGGCCGACTTGGACGCCGTCTATGCCAAAGTGGATATCCTGAAACTGTGCCGCGACTTCTACGCGGGCATCGGCCTACCCATTGACGACGTCCTGGCGCGCAGCGACCTGTACGAAAAGCCCGGCAAGAGCCCGCACGCTTTCTGTACCGACATAGATCGCCAAGGCGACGTGCGCGTCTTGGCCAATATCGTCCCCAACGAATATTGGATGGCCACAATGCTCCACGAGCTGGGCCACGCTGTGTATTCCAGCAAAAATATTCCCGCCTCGGTGCCGTATGTATTGCGCACCGAAGCGCACACCTTGACCACCGAGGGGGTGGCCATGATGTTCGAGAAATTCTCCAAAAGTGCCGACTGGCTCCAAGCCATGGGCGTGACCGTGCCCGACCCGGTTGCCTTCAACCGTACCGGACGCCAGCTGCGTCGCAGCCAACTGTTGATCTTTTCTCGCTGGTGCCAAGTGATGCTACGCTTCGAAAAAGCCATGTACGAAAATCCGGACCAGGACTTGAACAAGCTGTGGTGGGATCTGGTCGAACGCTATCAATCGGTCCGGCGACCGGAAGGACGCCATGCCCCCGATTATGCCAGCAAAATCCATATCGTCAGCGCCCCCGCTTATTACCACAACTATATGATGGGCGAAATGTTCGCTTCTCAACTGCACCATACTATTGCCCGGCAGGTCCTCAAAACCACGCCGGACAAAGCGATCTATGTAGGCCATCCCGAGGTAGGCGCTTTTATGAAGCAACGCGTTTTCGGGCCAGGCCGGACTCTGTCGTGGAACGAGTTGACGCGCTTCGCCACCGGCGAGGAACTTACCAGTCGCGCCTTCGCCCAGGATTTTGCCGCCCCCTAGTGCACACTGCCCGTCAACGCTGCACGACTAGCAGGTGTGCCGGCTCCTGCTGCGGATCCAGGCGCACATAATTCTCTGCACCGCGCCAGGTCCAGGTCTGGCCGGTCAGCTCGTCGTGCACTCGATAAGTTTGCTGCGGTGCCAAGCCCAGGTGTTCCAGGTGCAGCCGCACTACGCCATCGTGGACCCGATGCGGATCGAGATTGACCACCACGATCACCGCATCGCGGAAATCAGGCGTAGCTTTGCTGTAGCATAGGATGTGCTCGTCGGTACTGTCATGGAAGCGCAGATTGCGATACAACTGCAACGCGGGATGCTGTTTGCGGGCACGATTGACGGCGCGAATAAAATCGCGGATATGGCCAGGTTTTTGCCAATCGCGAACACGAATTTGATACTTTTCCGAGTCCAGATATTCCTCGCTACCTTCGCGCAGGGGCACGTTTTCGCATAGCTCGTACCCGCTGTAGATGCCGCACAGGGACGAAAGCGTGCCTGCCAAGATGTAGCGGATTTTGAAAGCCGGGCGCCCGCCTTTCTGGAGATAAACGGGCAAAATATCCGGCGTGTTCGCGAACAGGTGCCCGCGGAAATACTCGACCATGTCCGTTTCCATGAGTTCTCGGAAATAGCTTTCCAGCTCCTGACGTGTGTTGCGCCAAGTGAAGTAGGTGTACGATTGAGTGAAGCCGACCTTGGCCAACGCTTTCATCACAGCCGGGCGGGT
Organism: Gemmataceae bacterium; assembly: GCA_040289265.1. Taxonomy (GTDB): domain Bacteria; phylum Planctomycetota; class Planctomycetia; order Gemmatales; family HRBIN36; genus PSKW01. The sequence goes on along the minus strand of PSKW01000005.1, from coordinate 70,008 downwards.
GAAGGCCTCGGCCAGAAAAATCACCCGCGGATACTTCTGTTTGATACTCTCGATGAGCCATGCCCAGAAACCGAGCGGCTTGGTATGCGGGTTGTCCACGCGGAACACCTCGACGCCTTGTGCGATCCAATATTCGAGGATCGCTTGCATCTCGCGCCACAGCGCCGGCCAATCGGCGGTCTCGAAATCGAGCGGATAAATATCGTGATACTTCTTGGGCGGATTCTCCGCGTAGCGGATGGATCCGTCGGGATACCGATAAAACCACTCGGGATGCTGGCGCACGTACGGGTGGTCGGGCGAACACTGGATGGCGAAATCGAGGGCGATTTCCATGCCGCGCTGCCGCGCTTCCTGCACCAAGCGGCGGAAATCTTCCAGTGTGCCCAGCGATGGCTCGATACTGTAATGACCGCCGGACTCGTTCCCGATGGCCCAGGGAGAACCGGGATCGTCCGGGCCGGCGACGAGAGTGCCGTTTTTGCCTTTGCGATGCGTGCGGCCGATAGGATGGATGGGGGGCAAATAAATTACGTCGAAACCCAAGTCGCGCAAATCGTCCAGCCGGGCGATGACATCCAGGAACGTGCCGCTACGGGCCGGGTCCGGGGTCTGTGAGCGCGGAAACAGTTCGTACCAAGTGGCGAAACGCGCCTGGACACGGTCTACCACCACGGCCAATGCCGGCTCGTGGCGATACACCTCGGCCTTGTCGGCGCACCGCCGGGCTGCCAGCAGGACGGTCTCGTTGCCGAGTTCCGCCAGCGTTCGCTCCACGTCCTCGACCCGCTGCAGCAGCCGCGCCACCTGGCGCAAGACTTCCTTTTCCTTGAGACTGCGCGCCCTGCGTAGGAGGCGCGAGACCAGCCGCTGCCCTTCGGCCCAATCGGCACCCACATCTTCCCCGGCGCCATGCCGCGCCCGGACCTTTTCCAACCACGTAGCATAACGATCGGGCCAGGCCTCGAACGTGTAATAGTAGGTCGTCACCTCTTCGAGTGGAAAGCTGGCAGACCAGCGGTCCAGCCCGGGATTGATTGAGCGCATGGGCACACGGAACCATTCCTGCTGACCCCGGGGACGGAACAGCAAGTCGGCAGCCCACACATCGTGTCCCTCGTGGACGATGGTCGCGTGTACTTCGAGTATGTCGCCGACTTCGCGTTTGATCGGGAAGCGGCCCCCTTGTACCGCAGGCTCGATATCCTCCACCAGGATGCGCCAGCGATGATACCGCTTCATGTCCCGCTCGGTGCTCTGAGCGCGTGCAGAGAGCGACGAGTGCGTGTTGCCCGCCATGGCTTTTGCCTCCGTGTGCGAACCGCCGGCAGCGCGAGGTGCCACCGGACTCTGTTTTCGGTCCATCCGATCCTGTGCGGATCTCTATGCACAATGTGGCTCGGCTCCCAGGGTACGTCCACCCCGGCCGGATGCCTCGCCCTACTCTATGTGGAAAATGATAAGACGCTAGATAAATAACGAGAAGAGCACCCGAGGAGCGCATTCCGTGCACAAGGAACCGATCGAACCAGGCGCTGCCGACTCGCTGGAGCGGCTAGCCGATTATGCCGTGGCGCTACTCGTGCCGGGCCAGGTAGTCGGCCTAGGGTCCGGCCGCACCAGCGCTGCCTTCGTGCGCCGGCTGGGGCAAAGGATACGCGCCGGACTCGCTATCCGCGGTATCCCGACCTCCGAGCACACGCGCGCCCTGGCCCAACAAGAAGGCATTCCGCTGACCAGTTTGGACGACGTTGCCGAAGTGGACATAACCGTTGACGGCGCCGACGAGGTAGCCCCGAGTCTGGACATCATCAAAGGCCGCGGTGGAGCACTGCTGCGCGAAAAAGTGGTCGCCGCGGCCTCGCGCCAGGTGGTCATACTCGCCCAGGCTTACAAGCTTTCTCCCCTTTTGGGAAGTCGCGGGCTGTTGCCCATCGAGGTGGTACCGTTCGCGGCGCGTTTCGTCTGCCGTCGCCTGGAAGCCCTGGGTATAACGGCCAGTTTGCGTCTCGCCGACGATCGGCCCTTCACCACCGACAATGGGAATTATCTGCTCGATTGCCACGTAGGCCCGATCCTGTCGCCGCGGGAACTGGAGCAGACTCTGCATGCGATACCCGGCGTGGTAACGACCGGGTTATTCATCGGCATGGCGCATCTGATCGTCTTAGCCGGCACCGACGGGCTGGTAGAATTACGGCGTCCGCAGAAATGATCGCTGGGACGCCTCGACAGCACAGCCGAACGCTATGGTAGGCGACCGGCTGACCGGGCGCCGACGTGGAGGTGTAGGATGGATATCGGCATGGTGGGACTGGGACGCATGGGCGGCAACATGGTGCGACGACTGTTGCGGGCCGGGCATCGGTGCGTGGTCTACGACCGCGACGAAGCTGCCCGCCAGGCCTTGGCCCGTGCCGGCGCTGTGGCTGCCGGCTCGCTCCAGGAATTGGTGCACCAGGTGCCCCAGCGTCGGGCTATCTGGCTGATGTTGCCCGCCGGCAGCGTCACCGAAGATGCCTTGCAGCAACTCGCCCCCTTGTTAACTGCGCGCGACCTGGTGATAGACGGCAGCAATGGCCATTTTTTGGAAGACCGACGCCGTGCCCAATGGCTGCGGCAGCACGGCATTGACTACGTAGACGTCGGAGTAAGCGGGGGCGTGTGGGGCCTGGAGCGCGGCTATTGCCTCATGGTAGGAGGCGAGCGCGAAGCCATAGAGTATCTGGAGCCTATTCTGCGCGATCTGGCGCCTGGGGTGGACGCGGCCCCGCGGCGTCGTACGCGCACCGGCCCTGTCACGCCGGCAGAAATGGGCTACCTGTACTGCGGGCCTGCGGGCGCGGGCCACTTCGTCAAAATGGTCCACAATGGCATCGAGTACGGACTGATGCAAGCCTATGCCGAAGGCTTCGAGCTACTGCATCGCGCCGGCCAGGAGGACACTGGGGTGCCGTGGCGCTATCCTCTGCCCCTGGCCGATATCGCGGAGTTGTGGCGTCGGGGAAGCGTGGTATCGTCGTGGCTGCTCGACTTGATCGCCGACGCGTTGGATCAGGACGAACACTTGACCGGCTACCGCGGTCTGGTCCACGATTCGGGAGAGGGACGGTGGCATGTGGAAACGGCGCTGCATTTGGCCGTGCCCGCCGAGACGGTCGCTGCCGCTCTCTTTCGCCGCTTCCGCTCGCGCATGATGGCATCCTTTGCCGAGAAACTTCTGGCGGCTTTGCGTCAAGCATTCGGCGGCCACAAAGAACATGCGGACCATCCCTCGAGCCCATCCCAAGGAACTACCCTATGAAGCAAGTACGCCTGTCGCCTTCGATTTTGGCTGCCGATTTCACCCGCTTGGGACAGGAGCTGGCTGAAGCCGAGCGCGCCGGAGCGGACCGTTTCCACCTGGACGTGATGGACGGAACGTTCGTGCCGGCGATCAGTTTCGGGGCGGACATCGTGGCAGCAGTGCGCCGGGTCACTGCCCTACCTCTGGAAGTACACCTCATGGTCGCCCATCCGGAACGGCATCTAGAGACCATGGCCGAGGCCGGAGCGGACTGGATCATCGTCCACGTCGAGGCCACGGCCCATCTGCATCGCGTCCTAGCCTCCATACGCACCCTAGGCAAAAAGCCCGGCGTGGCCATCAACCCGGCTACCCCCCTGGCGTGTATCGAAGAAGTTGCAGCCGAGCTCGATCTCCTGGTTGTGATGACCGTCAACCCTGGGTACAGTGGGCAGCCTTTTATCGAGAGTTGCTTGTCCAAGATCGCGCGTGCACGTGCCTTATTGGATCGCTGCCGACCGCACGGCGAGCTGGAAGTGGACGGCGGTATCAACGTCCACACAGGGCCACGCGCGGTGGCTGCCGGAGCGGATGTGCTGGTTGCCGCCTCGGCAGTTTTTCGGACTCCAGCGGGTATCGCAGCAGCTTTGGCCGCGTTGCGGCACGCCCTCCGAGGAGAACAAGCATGACGCAGCCGCCTTGGGATAGACCTTTGCTCGAGGAATACGCACGCGTTTTCTCTCGCTCGGCACAGATGTACGAGCAAGCCCGGTCTTTTTTCCCGGATGGAGTGACCCACGACCTGCGCTACTTGCAGCCGTTTCCCGTCTATATCGCGTATGCGCACGGCTCGCGCAAATGGACCGTGGAAGGCAAGGAACTGATAGATTATTGGGCCGGCCATGGAGCCTTGTTGCTGGGGCATGGGCCGACGGACGTGGTGGCGGCGGTGCAAAGACAAGTAGAGCGCGGCACGCATTTGGGTGGCTGTCACGAAGCCGAACTCGCCTGGGCAGCAGAAGTCCGCGCTCTTATGCCCAGCGCCGAGCGCATCCGCTTCGTCTCCTCCGGAACCGAAGCCTCGCTCATGGCCTTGCGCTTGGCGCGCCTGTACACAGGCAAACCCAAAATCCTCAAGTTCGCAGGACATTTTCACGGCTGGAACGATTGGGTCGTCCCGGGAGCCGACGGCGAAGACAGCTTGCCAGCCGGAGTCGTACCCGATTTGGCCCAGTATACCGTCGTCATACCCCCCGGTGATCTGGAGCGCGTCGAGGCTGCCTTGCGCCAAGACCCGGCGATCGGCGCCATCATCCTCGAGCCCACCGGAGGGCATTTCGGCGTGTGTCCTTTGGACGGCGCTTTTGCCCGAGGTCTACGGGACCTGGCCACGCGCTATGGGGTGCTGTTGATTTTCGACGAGGTGATCACGGGCTTTCGCGTCCACCCAGGCGGTGCGCAAGCACTGTACCGAGTGCAGCCCGATCTTACCATCCTGGCCAAAATAGTGGCCGGTGGCTTGCCAGGCGGTGCCGTGATCGGTCGTGCCGACATTCTCGCCGGGCTGGAGTTCGCTCGCGGCAAGCACAAGATGAAGCACCCGGGGACCTTCAACGCCAATCCTCTGTCGGCGGCAGCGGGCACTGCCACCTTGCGCATCGTGAGGACCACCGACGCCTGCGAACAGGCCAATCGCGCGGGTGCTGCTCTGCGGCAGCGGCTTAACGAGCTTTTCCAGAGGCGCAAAGTCAACTGGATCTGCTACGGTTCCTATTCGCGCTTTTGCATCGTGCCCGACTATGACGGGCCACCGCTGGCCGATGCGGACGCCGTACCCTACGGCGGCGACTGGCAAAAACTGTTGTTCGCTGGACGCGGAGAAGTCGCCCAGCGCTTCCGCTGTGCCATGCTCTTGGCCGGAGTGGACCTGATGGGCCTGCGTGGCATGACTATGGCAGCCCATACCGAAGCCGACCTGGAAGCTACCGTCGCTGCTGTGGACCGAGCGCTCGATCGGCTCACCTAGCGGCTGCGGCTCGTCCCCGAAAAACTACCAGGGGGCCGCTACCTTGGTTGGCGCCGATCGGGCCCTAGAAGGAATACAGCCATGACCGACGTGCTGCGCGACAAAGTGATTCTGGTGACCGGCGGAGGCAGCGGCATCGGCCGAGCGACAGCCCAGGTGTTGCTCAGCCAAGGCGCCCGCGTCGTCATCTGGGGTCGCACTCGTGAACGACTCCTGGAAACCGCCCGACAGGCAGGTCATCCCGACACCCTCTGGTGGCAAGTATGCGATGTCGGCGACGTGGAGCAAGTACTCCACCAAGTGGAACAAATACGCGCCCGCTGGGGGCCGGTGGACATTTTGGTTAACAATGCCGGGGTCAACGTGCGCGAGCGCGCGGTGCGGCAGCTGACGCCCGAAAGCTGGCGCGCCATCATGCGTACCAACCTGGATGGCGTATTCCATTGCATTCATGCGGTATTGCCCGATATGCGGGCGCGTCGGCAAGGGCTGATCGTCACCATTTCCTCCATAGCCGGCAAACGTGCCAGCCCTCTCGGAGGTGCCGCTTATGCCGCCAGCAAGTTCGCCGTGCGTGCCCTCAGCATCTGCCTCGAAGCCGAAGAAAAAGACCACGGCATCCGGTGCTGCGTGATTTATCCCGGTGAAGTAGACACGCCCATCCTGGAGCAGCGTCCGCACCCTGTGCCAGCCGAGCACCGGCAAAACATTTTGAAAGCCGAGGATGTCGCCCAGGCAGTTCTTTTCGTCGTCACCCGCCCACCCACTGTCTCCATCCCCGAACTGATCGTCAAGCCCTCTGCACAGACCTACATATGAGGCGACGCCTGACGCTGGGACCATGGACCGTGCCGCGCGCAAGCCTATAACTTGCTGCTTTTGCAACCGTGCCCTAAGTTAACGTATGCACACGCGGACGCAGCCGTGAAACAGCCCAGCGGGGAAGCGAACAAGCAGCCCTAAACGAGCCAACGCAGGAGGAGACATGCCAAGTGCACACAGGTATTCTGGGAGCTTCGTCTGCTCGATGTGTTTGTTGTGGGGCAGCATATCGGGATGCGCCGCGAAGCTCAACGACTCGCGGGAAGTTACCGTGGAGAGCGTGACCGTCAAAAGCGTCATCTACGATGCGGTTCGACGCGACAGGCGCATCGGAGTAACTGTCAAAGCACCAGTGGACCTGGACGTCTACGTGGTCCTGGAAGAAGATCAGCAAGCCGCTGTGAAAGCTCTCGAGAACAACAAAACGCCTGCCAACGTGCTGGCCTCGCTTAAAAAGACGCGCGCGGGAGCCTTGGGGGTCATGCAATTTCCTGTGCCCTCGGGCAAAGGTTTTGCTGTGCTGTTATATAGCCGGGGACATCCGCAAGACGTCAAGGTGCAATTGACGGTGCGGGAGTTCTGACGTCCCGGAGTTGGCGCTGGCCTGTGCCATCGGCTCGGGACCGGAAGCGGCTAATCTGCGGGCGGTGCTTGCTCTCCGGCAGGCCAGTGGGATGAGTCCCGTGCCGATGGGGAAGAACGACCATCGGCGGGCTGAGTCGCCGGGGTCCCGTCCACACTGGCATCCTTGGCCACCGGCTCGGCCCACGGAACCCCCTCGGGAGGCAGGTGCCCGTGCCGCAGCAAGTAGTCCACTTCTTCTTTGCTGAGTTCCTCACGTTGCAAGAGCGCTTCCGCCAGGAGGTCGAGTTCGCGCCGATGGTGCCGTAGATGCTCCAAAGCTTTTTCGTCGGCCTCGCGCAAGATGCGGCGGACTTCTTCGTCTATGAGTTGCGCGGTGCCCTCGCTGAAATCGCGCGGCTCGTGGATTTCCTTGCCCAAAAAAACGTGTTCTTCGCCGACACGGTAGGCCACCGGCCCGAGCTTGTCGCTCATCCCCCAATGGGTGACCATGAGGCGCGCCAGACGCGTGGCGTGTTTGAGGTCCATTTCTGCGCCCGACGTGGTCTCGTTGAAAACCAGCCGATCGGCGGCGCGTCCGCCCATAGCGACGATGAGCTGGGCTTTCAAATAACTCTCGCTATGATCGAAGCGATCCTCCTCGGGCTGAAAGCGCGTCACGCCCAGCGCCCGACCGCGCGGGATGATGGTCACTTTGAACAGCGGGTCGGCATGCGGTTCCAGATAAGCGACCAAAGCATGGCCGGCTTCGTGATAAGCGGTACGACGCTTGTCTTGCGGCGAGAGGACCTCCTCGCGCTTCGGCCCGATGAGGACGCGGTCGGCAGCCCGCTCGAAGCACTGCCGGTCGATCTTGTCTTTTCCCTCGCGAATGGCGAGGATGGCAGCCTCGTTGACCAGGTTGCGCAAGTCCGCTCCGGTCATGCCGATCATGGCCCGCGCGATGGCCTCCAGGTTGACATCGTCTGCCAGGGGCTTGCCACGGGTATGCACGCGGAGGATAGCCAGCCGACCTTGCCAATTGGGTCGGTCAATGGTGATGTGCCGATCGAAGCGACCCGGGCGCAACAGCGCCGGATCGAGCACGTCGGGACGGTTGGTGGCGGCGATGACGATCACCGACTCGTTGGGGGTAAAGCCGTCCATTTCACTGAGGATTTGGTTGAGCGTTTGCTCGCGTTCGTCGTGCCCGCCGCCCAGGCCGGCACCGCGCACGCGACCGACCGCGTCTATCTCGTCTATGAAAAGGATGCACGGCGCATTGTCCTTGGCCGTTTTGAACAGGTCGCGCACCCGACTGGCGCCCACGCCGACGAACATCTGGATGAACTCGGAGCCGCTGATGCTGTAAAACGGCACGCCGGCCTCGCCGGCTACGGCACGTGCCAAGAGCGTCTTGCCCGTACCTGGCGGCCCGACCAAGAGCACCCCCTTGGGGATCTGGCATCCCACACGTTGGAACCGCTCGGGGTTTTTCAGGAATTCCACAACTTCCTTGAGCTCCTGCTTGGCATTTTCCATGTCGGCGACGTCTTCGAAGGTGACGCGTCCTTTCCCCTTTTCGTAGCGCTTGGCCGGACTTTTGATGTAGGCATTGAGGAAGCTGCCGCCCAGCGGGTCCCGCAGTCGCGGCAAAAGCACGAACAAAAACAGCCCGAGAATGAGCAGCGAAGGCAACAAATACACAATGAGCGGGCCCAGCCAAGGCGCCGACTCGCGCTCGAAGTCGTAGGCCACACGCTTTTCATCCAGTTGCTTGATCAATTCGGAATCCTCGCCGGGCTGGAAATAGGTAGTGAATGGAACGGTTCCGTCTTTGTTCGGGCGCAGCCGTTCGCGCCACTCGTCCGGCAGCACGTCGCGATCGTAAAACTCCCCCGTGATGCGGCTGGGGCCGATCAATACCCGCTTGACGTTGCACAGAGGGCCGCCCTCTTCAGGAGGCCTTTGGTTCTTGGGCCGATGATAGAGCAGCTGGCTCTTGAAGACGCTGTATTCGATACGGTCGGAATGAGTGAGATCGCGGCTGAAAAAAAGAGCTGCCAGGACTGCCAACAAGATGACGATCCAGACGATCCAGCCCGAAGGGAGGTAGCGTGGCCCTGCTGGTCGCCGGGATCGCGGCTCCGGTTCGTGCGGTTCGTGCTCTTTGTCGGCGGAATCATCGGCAAACCAGGGCATTCCCGGTCCCCTATTCGAGCGTAGCACCCGGCAGGGCGCAAGCAGGTACGGGTCACAGGCCTTCGTGACGCTGCTCGCCGGTGCTCCATAGTCAGTATACGTCAGGATAGCAAGCCGTCAGGAGTGGACTAGACAGGGGAGCGCTCGCGAGCGGACAAGGCCTTGGTGTCCGTCTTGCGCCAGCCGCGGCGCGACAGAGCCGCCGCAACAAAATCGCGGAACAGCGGATGCGGCTGGGTCGGCTTAGATTTGAATTCCGGATGGTACTGCACGGCCACGAACCAGGGATGGTCGGCCAGCTCCACCACTTCTACCAGTTGGCCGTCGGGACTGAGTCCGGTGGCTATCAGACCCCGTTCTTCCAAAGCGTGCCGATATGCGTTGTTGTACTCGTAGCGGTGCCGGTGCCGCTCCCGAATCAGGGCCGTCCGATAAGCGCGCCAGGCGTGACTGCCCTCGCGCAGGGTACACGGATAGGCCCCCAGACGCATGGTGCCGCCTTTGTCGGCGACCTGTCGCTGTTCGTCCAAAAGGCAGATAACTGGATGGCGTGTATCGCGATCGAACTCGGTGCTGTTGGCATCCTCCAGGCCGAGCACATTCCTGGCGAACTCGATGACCGCACATTGCAGCCCGAGGCAAATGCCGAAAAAGGGGATCTTTTTTTCTCGGGCGAAGCGGATGGCCTCGATTTTTCCTTCGATGCCGCGGTCGCCGAAGCCCCCGGGGACGAGGATGCCGTCCACGCTGCCCAGCACACGCTCGGCGCCCTCGCGTTCTACTTCCTCGGCGTCCACTTTGCGCACGACGACGCGGGCCGAGTGATAGATGCCGCCGTGATCCAGCGCCTCGTAAACCGATTTGTAGGCATCATGATGCCGGATGTATTTGCCGACCACGGCGATGCAGACCTCGTGGGCCGGGTTTTTGATGCGCTGCAGCAGTTCGCGCCAATCGTTTATTTCCAGAGGCTGAGCGCGCAGGTTGAGCTTTTCCACGATCAAATCGTCCAGCCCGTTTTCGGAGAGACTGATGGGCACTTCGTAGATGCTGTATTCCTTGTCCCGCTCTTCGATGACCGCGCGCGGCTCGACATTGCAGAACAGAGCGATCTTGTCGCGCTCGTCTTTGCTCAGCGCTCGCTCGGTGCGACAAATGAGGATGTCGGGCTGAATACCGATTTCGCGCAAGCGGCCGACGCTGTGCTGCGTCGGTTTGGTCTTGGCCTCGCCGGCTGCTTTGATATAGGGCACCAAAGTCAGGTGGATATACAAGCAATTGTGGCGGCCCACATCCAGAGCGAACTGCCGGATCGCTTCCAAGAAGGGAAGCCCTTCGATATCGCCGACGGTGCCGCCGATCTCGGTGATGACCACATCCGTTTCCTCGTTGACCAGCAAACGGATAGCAGCCTTGATCTCGTCGGTGACGTGGGGGATCACCTGGACGGTGCGGCCGAGATAGTCGCCGTGACGTTCTTTCTGGATGACGGACAGATAGATGCGTCCGGTGGTGAAGTTGCAGTTGCGATCGAGCGGGGCGTGGGTGAAACGCTCGTAATGACCCAGGTCGAGATCGGTCTCGGCGCCGTCGTCGAGGACGTAGACCTCGCCGTGCTGGTAGGGGCTCATAGTGCCCGGGTCTACGTTGATATAGGGGTCGAACTTCTGCAGGCGCACGCGCAAACCGCGGTGCTCCAAAAGCATGCCGATCGAGGCACAAGTCAGTCCCTTGCCTAAGGAACTGACCACGCCGCCGGTTACGAAAATGTGCTTGGTCATAGCGACCAGTGTATGGCTCCAGCGTCCGGCTGCCCAGAGCCGGCGACTACGGAGCACGCTCTTTTTGCACGGTTTCCCACCAGGCACGCCAGGCTTTGACTGCGGTCTGCCGTTCGGCTCGGGTAGCGTTGCGCGGCGGCCCGAAGTCGCGCGCGGTCAAAGCACGGAGCGAGTGCCACGCAGCCTCGACGACAGCTTCTTCCGGATCGAGCAGCAAGCTGATAAGCTCGGGGATCAACTCCAGCCTTTCCTTGAGTGCTGCCGCCACGGCAGCAGCGCGTCGCAACTCGGCGTCCTCATGGTTCAGATAGGTGCGCAGGGTGCTGAGTTTCATGCGCGACAACCGCTCGACCAGCGCCTGGCGAACACGTTCGCGCATTGGCCCTGACAGTTCGGGGATGGCCAAAGCCAGGGCCAAAGTATTCTCGGCACCGGGCGTATCCTGGAGCCTCTGCAAAACTTCCAGCTGCTGAACTCCTCCAGCAGAAACCAATTGTTTTGCCAATTCCATAGCAGTTTTGATCTGTTTACCAGCTTCCTCGGCCACTTTGTCGGGGGCAGCGGGCAACTCTGCAGGCGGCTCGTCGGGAATTCGCGCTATGCTATCCGAACGGTCGTCTTTTTTGTCGGCGGCGGTTTTCTTTTTCTTTTCCTCGTCACCCGACAGGGCCTGACGCAAATCTCGACCGCCCCGCAGAGTAGCTCCCTGAAGACGATCGGACAGATCGAGCAGCAAATTGGCCTGCCGCAGAAACAGCAAGGCAAAGGACGTATCTACCGGGCCTGGGTAAGAGCCACGCCAGCTGCCGTCGCGCGACTGATGACTGAGCATAATCAGTGCGCCCCCCTCGTACCAATCGCGGCCACCGATCTCTTTCCACCCGTAAGCGACGGCGACACGTTCGAGCGACCACAGGTAATAAAGATCGCCGGGCTGATGTTTTTCCAGCGAAAAGCTCGCGGGGCTGGCCAACACCTGCTGCGGATCGGGGACATGTTTAACCAGGAAATTCAAAGCAGCCAAGATCTGTGGATCCTTTTTAGGACCTTGCCGGCGGGCGAATTCGAAAGCGTTGAGTCGGTCGGGGCGGTCCAGATCCCCGGAGCGCAGTTGGGCTTCGCGCTCTTTGTGGAGTCCGTGACCGATGGCCAGCGCCAGCAAGCCGGCACAGGTCATGGAAGGCGTAGACAAGCGCTCGTTGGGCCGGTAACTCCAGCCGCCATCGGCGATCTGGGCCGCCCGAAAGGACTGCTCGGCCCGTTGCAAAGCAGCATCGGTATTGACGCCGTGCCGACGGGCAATCCACAGAGCCAGGATAGCGAATTGGGAATTGGAGTGATCGCCTAGCTCGACCGGACCTCCGAAACCGCCGGTCTGCGGGGTCAGCGGCATTCCCGGACCGCCTCCCGGGAAAAAGCCGGCGGCGCCGCGTTCCAGGGGCGTATTGTACGACCACAGCCCATTGGGCATCTGGGCACCGATCAAACGTTTGGCCAAGGCAGTGATGCGCCCTTGATCTTGCTTATCCCCCAACAGATCGAGAAACATCAAAGCCAGAGACACGGCATACGTTTCGTTGAGGCCGGGAAACCAGGCACGCACCAGTTGGGCAGCACGCTGGACTTGGGGGTCGCCGCGCGGTACGCCGCACTCGATCAAGGCGATGGCCGTCAGTGCCGTTGCTCCCACATCTACGGGGCTCACGATGCCCCCGCTACTTTCCGGATAAGCGGCCCACACCCCCTGGGGGGACTGCATAGTGCGCAAATAACGCACGCCGAACGAAACAGCACGGTCTATGCGGTCGCCGATCTGCGGGCGAGCAGACTGCGGCCAAAGCGCCCAGAGCGCTAGCGAACTTACTGCCACCACAGCGGTCGCCGTACGCATCGTCCCTCTCCCACGATTGTTTCTTTTCTCGATTGGCTTACATTTATCAGCATACCCAAAAGCATAAAGCAGCGTCAACCTGGTACCCGAAAAAGCGACGTCGCCTCGGTCCTGCGAAGTTCCGAGGACCTGTACCGGGCGCCACCGATGTTCGGGGGGCAGCTGTAACAGGCGAAATCTCTCATTGCCGACGGGGCGCATCGGCTACAGCCCTCGGCAAAGATGCAGGCTGTCGTCGGTAGACATCGTCCGATGGCCGGAGGTACGAGCGACGGTTGATGGATGCAGGTCCTGCTCGTCACCACGGAGAAAGCCGATGGAATTCAAAAGCTATAGTGCCGTGCAGTGGGGTGTCGGGTTATTGGTGCTTTTCAGTTTGACCCTGGCGCTGCATTTTGGCCAGGCACTTTTTCTGCCTTTGGTGATCGCACTCATGCTGGCGACTGTGCTCTGGCCGCCCGTGCAGTACTTGACCCATCGCTTCCATCTCCCTCGGAGTGTGTCCAGCGTTTTGGTGATCCTGGCACTGGTGCTGGTTAGCGCGGTAGGCATCTTGGGCGCCGTGGTCGCTGTTCAAGATATCGTTAGCGATCTTTTGCGTGTCGAAAACCAGGAAAAGTATTACCGCAAGTTGCGCGAGGCCATTGCTAGCATCAATATTGACCTGGCCAATCAGCTGTTGCCCGTTCCCCCGCCGCGTGTCGAAAGGCAGGAAGGGAAAAAGGAAGGGCAAGAGGCGACTGTGCCGCGCGATAGCCAAGCTGCCGCACATACCCAATCGTCGGTCACGGGTGCAGGCGGACCGACTGCCTCCGGCTCGGAGCCGCCGCCCTCCCCGGGGAGTATCGTTTTGCCCGAAGATCCCCAGCTCTATCGTCAGTACATGGAAAACTCGGTGCTGTTTACGACCACCCGGCAATTTCTCGAGCAACAGGCCAATCGCATTCCGGAGTACTTGCGCACCCTGAGCGTACAGGTGGTGTTGATCCTGTTTTTGGTGCTGTTTTTGTGCGTAGACGGTGAGGTGCTGATCCACCGGACGGTCGAGATTTTCGGGCCATCCACGGGCCCCGACGGCAGCGCGGCCGCGCGTGCCTTGCGGGAAATGGCACGACACATCCGCTCCTACCTCGTCTGGCGCACGGTCATCATCGTCGGCATGGTCATCGTTTTGGGCTTTTTGTGGAAGCTGCTGGGCTTGAAACAACCGTGGTTGTGGGCCGTGGTCGCCGGCATACTGACCTTCATCCCGTACCTGGGACCGATCATCGCCGGCATCCCACCGGTGCTCGACGCTTTGGTGACCCGTGACCTGAACACGGCGGCCATGACCCTGTTGCTCTATACCATCGTGATCGTCCTCGAAGGTTATGTGGCCTTTCCCCTAGTTCTCGGGCGACAAATGGAAATGAATGCTACGACCATTTTGATCGCCTGCTTATTTTGGTACATCATCTGGGGTGAAATAGGACTCTTTTTGGCCTTGCCGCTCATGGCCGGTATCAAAGCGATTTGTCAAAACGTACCCGGATGGCAGCCTTGGGCCAATCTGATGGGATCGGGCGAAAACAAGAACGCACAGAACGCATCGGTAGCGAACGGATAAGTTTTTGCCTCTTTCGAGCGAGGCGACCACCGAGAGCCTGCGGTAGACCCTCAGCGTGTGGTCGTCCAAAGGTATACCGTCGCATCGGCATTGCCGGTGACCACGCGGCCATCAGGCAAGACAGTGACGGCGACTGCAAGGACGTCGGAGGTCCAGCTGGCCAGGCGTTGGCCGCTGGCTGCATTCCAGAGGGCCAGTCGTCGGGCAGCACCCACGGTGGCCAAGCGTTGGCCATCGGGAGCGACGGCGATGCGCAGCAACCGCTCGCTATCGGCCTGCCAGCGTCGTGCGACAGTGCGTCGCTCCAGGTCCCACAGTGCCAGTTCGCCGGTCATCTGCCCTACTGCCAGATGCGTCGGGCCGACGAACGCTAGGTCTACGATCCCTTTGCCGTGCGTAAGATTGCGTTCCAGGACCTTATCCTGCCAACGCCAGACGCGCACGGTACCGTCCGCGGCGGCAACAGCCACACGCTCACGATCTCGGTCCATAGTCATGGCCTCGACCGGTTCATCCCCGGCGGTCCAGCGTTCCCGAAGCTTACCTTGGACGGCATCCCAGACGAGCAAGCGTCGGTCGCCATGCCAGGTGAAGATCGTGTTCCCGTCCGCGGTGACCCAGAGAGCGACAGGCGCAGGTTCCTGCATTTCGATCGTGCGCAGCAGACGCTGCGTGGACACATCCCACAGGCACAGCCGGCGATCCTGCCCACCCGTCACGAGGGTACCGTTGCCTGGCACGCAGGCCAAAACGCTCAGGCCATGCTCGTGAGCCTGCCACTGGGCCACTTTATCGCCGGTGGACAGATCCCAGAGGCACACATAGCCGGCGCGGTCTGCGGAGACGAGGCGCTGAGCCCGCGTGCATTGTGCCAGCGCCACCACTTGTGCAACATGGGCAACATCTCGATTCCACTGCTGATATCCCACGGCCCACTGACGGATGCTGCCATCGGCACTACTGGCCACAAGGAGAGAACTTTGCGGAGAAAAAGCCACGCCCGTGATCCAATCGCTAGCACCGCGCAGCGTATGCACGAGTCTGCCGGAAGTCGGCCCCCACAGCCGCACCATGCGGTCGGCACCACCGGAGGCGACCCACCGGCCATCAGCACTAACAGCCAAGGCACTTACAGCACGACTGTGACCGGACAACGTCCTGAGGATTTGACCACTCGGCTCGTCCCAAATACGTATCAAGCCGTTGCGGCTTCCACTGGCCCATTGCTTGCCACCGATCAAAAAACAGAGTGCGGTCAGTGGCTCGGGCGCTGGCACTTGTCGCGTCACCTGACCCGAGACCACATCCAGCCAGCGCACCATGCTGTCGCTGCCGGCAACCAGCAAGGTTTTGCCCTCGGGGTGGAAGGCCAAGGCATAGGGAGTCATCGGCTGATCGCTCCACTCGTGGAGCAACTGGCCCGTGTTCGGATCCCACAAGCGAACACTACGATCCAGGCCGGCGGTAGCCAGACGATCTCCCCCTGGGGTCAAGGCCAAGGCCGTCAAGCCAGCCTTGTGAGCTGGAAAATCGCGCTGCAAGGTCACATCGCTCTGAGCCCAGACATGGACGCGCCCATCGGCTCCCCCGCCGACGACATACAGTCCGCGGCCATCCGCCGCCACTACGGTTTGTGCAGCCGCGACCGCTACCTGTGCGATATCTGCTTGCGGCTGCCCAAGATCCCACAGCCGCAAGCAAGCGTCTTGGCCTACCGTAAACAGACGGCGACCGTCGGCTGCCAGTGCCAGTGCCCACGCCGGACCTTCATGACGTCCTATTTCGCGGGGCTCCTGGGCCAGATCCACCTGCCAAATACGCACCGTCGGACTGGCTCCCACTGCCGCCAATTCCAGTCCATCCGGGCGAAACGCCAGGTCCCACACGTCGGCAAGCTGGCTCACCAGCAAACGCACATAACTTCCTGTGGCCACGTCCCAGAAGCGCACCGACCCACCCGGAGCATTGCCGGCTACCGCCAGGACCTTGCCATTGGGGCTGAAGGATAGGGCCGCGATCCGACCGGGATAGCCCTCCAAGGTCATGAAACGTTTGGCGCCTTGCCAGTGGATCATGTGCAAACTACCCTGAGCGGTTCCAACTGCCAGTAACTTACCGTCGCCGCTCACAGTTAGCCGGTAAATCGGCTCCCGAATCGTCAAAACTACCTGGGGCCTGGCCGGCTGCGAAAGCTGCTGGACCCGTACCGTCCCGTCCGCAGAAACAGTGAGCAGAGCGTCCTGTGCAAAAGCTGCGTCATGGATTACACCGCTATGTCCGGTCGGCCGCCGGATCACGTGCGCTTGCCCCGACTCGATGCTCCACAGGGCGACCGAACCGTCCGATGTGCTTCGCGTCAAGGAAAGGAGCAGAGAGCGCTCCGCTTTCCATGTCCACACCTGGGCTGCAACGTGGGACAGATCGCCTGCAGATATACCGGCCTTGGGAAATCCGGTAGGGTGCCACACTAGCCTCGTGACAGGTGCCTGGACCTCGAGTTGCAGGACCTGTTTGCCATCGGGGACTTGCCACAGTCGGATCGAGCCATCTTCCCCACCGGAAGCAACCACAGGCTGCCGCGGATGGAACGCCAAAGCCCAAACGGGACCTCGGTGCCCCCGCATTTCGGTCACCATATCCCCAGTCCAGGCATCCCACAGGCGCACAAGGCCGTCTGCGCCTGCAGTGACTAGCCAGTTCCCATCCGCCGCATAGCTTACTGCCAGAATACACACCGAGTGACAGAGCTTGCCGTGACCGAACACACGCTCCCTGCCGGGCAGATCCCGCCCCGAAGGCGGCAAAAACCACAAAGCTCGACGCAGATCGTCCACAGCCGAGACCAGTCGGCCAGCCGCTTTTTCCTTGTGCGCTCGCTCGTAGAGTCGCTGGGCCTCCAGTGCTAGCCCGGGCGGATATGCCACTCCTGACCTGCGCTCCCCCAGTTCTTGCCAGCGCTGCTGCAATCGCTCCCAGGTAGACGCCAGCGTTTCTTTGTCGCTGAGACGTGGAGCGGGAGACGCCGAATCGGCTGGCTGGGAGTCACTCCCTCGCGCACAAATAGTTGCAGTGGCATACCATACGCCTAGCAATACCAAGGCGTGATACACGACACAACCACTGCCGATTTGTCCCAAAAGCCCTCTGCTTGCAGGCTTTGTCTTCTGCACCAAGACGGCGCTAAGCCGAAAACAGCCAAAGACCGGTGCTAGACGTCGGTCCATAATCAATTGCAGCGACAACAATCTACGCCAAAGATAGATACGCTACCCCTATGCAGAATCGGTCGAGCGCCCGACGATTCAGGCTAGCCATACATGATCATACGAGATGGATTAGATGCGGGCCAAAAAGACCCCGGCCTTTTCAACAGGTCGGCAGGCGTCGGAGCGAGCACGATACGTAGTCGGTTCCAAGGCTTTCGAGGTAGCGGCGCTACTCGGGGCGGGCGGATTCGAACCGCCGACCTCCTGGTCCCAAGCCAGGCGCGCTAACCAGGCTGCGCTACGCCCCGCAGGTTAGTCACGCCCCTATTATAGAGAGCCTGGGGACCCCGGTGCCGGCTTCGCTTGCCTGAAGCTGCGCCTCGAGTCAACGGCCATTGCCGTTCCGGCCGTTTTCCCACCTATCCCAGTCTCTTCGCGACTGGGGTCGCGCAGGGACCGCGAGATCCGGTGAGGGTCCAGGGGGCAATGTCGTGCCGTTGACTGCAGGCGGCGGAGCAGGGACCACCGGCGGCGGCACACCGACCGGCTCGCGCACTGCTCGGTCCCGCCACGGCCAGTGGTTGTGCCAGCACGAGCAACCTGCTATCACTAGCGCCACCGAACCGATCAGCCACCAGTTTCGTGCAACCATTTGCTGCCCTTTCCATGACTGACACACCGTATCCCTGTTTAGGGTCGGGTGTGAGTACAGAGGCTGACTCCATGCGCTCGACACTCGCAACCGAGAACGGTGCTCGAAAGCGCCCTAGGCCGTCCGTGACTTGCCGCTCGGGGTTATTCCCTATTATGACCGACATTAGCTCATGTCGGCGGCGCCGCAAGTAGATTTTGCTGGTGCGCATTCTATCAACTTTGCAGATCGTTCCGTGTACAACGATGGTAACGATTATGCGGGCCTCGCTCGCTCGGATGACTTAGCCAAGACGGCAATTTTTTCTATCTAGAAAAACACCTTCACCATGGGCACGGAACAAGATACTGTAAGTCTTGCGGTGACCTTGGGTCGGCTGACAGTGCGCAATCCCGTGCTGACCGCATCCGGCACGTTCGGCTACGCGCGCGAACTGGCAGGCGTCGTGGACTTTGCCCGTCTCGGTGCCATCATCCCCAAGACGATCACGGCCAGACCGCGTATGGGCAACGCCCCGTATCGCACGGTCGAGACAGCCAGCGGGCTTTTGAACGCGATCGGCCTGGACAACGATGGGCTGGAACACTTTCTCGTCCACCATTGGCCCTATCTGCGGTCGTTGCCGACGGCGGTAATCGTCAACATTGCAGGCAAAGATGTAGACGAGTTCATAGCCATGGCAGCCCGTTTGGACGGGCTGGAGGGATTGGCCGCACTGGAGCTCAATCTCTCCTGTCCCAATGTCAGCGGCGGCTTGGATTTTGCCACCGATCCTCATGTGACGCGACGGGTGGTAGCGGGTGTGCGAGCCGTCTTCAGCCGCCCGGTGTTGGCCAAATTGACTCCAGCGGTTACTCGGATCGTACCCGTAGCCGAGGCAGCGCTGGCTGCCGGGGCCGATGCCGTATGCATTGCCAACACATTCCCAGGACTAGCAGTGGATTGGCGCAGACGTCGGCCTATGCTAGCTCACGGTAGCGGCGGTCTGAGTGGGCCGGCGATCAAGCCCTTGGTTTTGAAACTGGTGTGGGAAGTCTTCCAGGCTCTGCGAGCGCCCATCGTCGGCGTCGGCGGCATCGCTACGATAGACGATGCCATGGAGTATTTGGTCGCCGGAGCTCGTGCCGTCCAGGTAGGCACTGCGCACTTTTACGACCCGCTGGCATCCGTACGTATTGCCGAGCAGCTCCCCCAAGCGTTGAGTCAGTTGGGGGCGCGCCGAATCGAAGAAATCGTCGGCACGCTGGCCTTACCGGGCTCAGGCAGCTAAAGACAGTGCCGGCGGTGGCGGATCGTCCTGGGTAAGCAGCAGCGCCAATCGGTCCACTTGGGCTTCCAGGTCCTGGATACGGCCGATCAGCGAAGATCGCTCTCGTTGCCAGGCGTCGGCACGTTGTTGCAAGCGAGCGAGCTGTGCGCTCCAAGCTGCCTGGAGGGCTGCGATCTGGTTGCGTTCGTGCACGCACTGGGTGCGCAAGCGTTCTAGCTCGGCCTCGCGCAGTTGCAGCTGTTCGCGCCAGTGGACGATCAGCCGTGCATCCAGTTCGATTTGCTGCTCCCGCTGCTCGACGGAGCGCAGGGGTGCCAGAGCGATTTTGGCCCAGTGCCGCAGCCGCCGTCGCAACTCGCGCTCCATCTGGACCGGATCGGGCGCACTCAGTGCCAGGCGCACGTGCATCTGATCGAGGGCCATGTGCCGTTCGACCAGTTCACGGTGGCATACAGCCAAACGATCCAGCTCGCGTCGGCATTGATCGCGAACGTTTTGGGCCACGTTGTGCATGCGCAGGGCCTGCGCCCAGGCGTCTGCCAAGCGACGGTGCTCTTGCGCCCATTCTTCAGCATGTTGTGCGATCAAAGTGGCGAACTGTTTTTGCACGGCCCGTGCTTGAGCCAGTCGTGCCCTCAGTCGGCCGAGCCACTGCCGCCGGCGCTCGGACCAACGGCCCATGTGCATTTCCAGCCGGATCTCCTTGGCAGTGCAGGCCCGTTCGCGCTCGTCAAGCCGTGCCTGCCACTGTGCCAATGCCTGTTGGCTACGCTCCAATTCGCATCCGCGAGCGGCTAGTGCCTGTTCCTTTTGCCTGATCTGTTCTTCCCGCAGCCGCACTTCGACCCACGAACGATCCCATTCCCACTGCCAGGCGTCTTTCAGTTCCAGCAGGGCGCGACATAGATCTTCGAGCTTTTCGGCTTGTTCCAGCAACTGCGACGGCCCAGGCGACACCGACACTCCTTCTGAAGCGGCGCTCGTGTGCACTGCCGGTGCTGGCGTATGGGTATGCGTTTCGCTGTCAGCGCCTGGCGTGGAGAATGCCGGGCTTTCTGCACCCAGCGCCTGCATGCCGAGCCGTTGTTCGGCCACGGCGACATCCGATTGCAGCTCGGCAAGTTTGCGACGATGTGCCGCAGTGCGCGATTGCAGTCGCTGCAATTCGGTGCGTGCTTCTTGGATGGCGGTGACGAGCTGTGCGTGCCTTTGCTGGAATTGTGATTCGATAGCTGCCAGCGAGCGGGCGCGTGCGTCGAGTTCGGCGCGCAACTGGTGCAACTCTTTTTCCTGACGTCCCTTGAGTTCGAGCCAGGCAGCCTTTTCTCGCTCGAATTGCCGTCGCTGTTCTTCGAGGTGCGCAAGTCCCTGCTCGAGCTGCTGCTGATTCTGACGTCGCAAGTAATCCACCTGCTTGCGTTGCAACTCGACGAGACGTGCCTGGTCCGCCAGACGCTGCCATTCGTCGTCCCAGCGCTTTTGCCAGTATTGTCGGGCCTGCGCTTGCTCTTCGCGAAAAGCAGCACGAGCGCGTTCGAGTTGGGCTTTTTGCTCTTCCAAATGTTTCGATTGTTCGAGCCAACTCTGTTGCTGCACCAAAAGTTGGCGCTGCAAGTTTTCCCGCTCTGCTTGCAGTTTTTGCGAGATCTCGTGGAGCCGCTGGTGCTCTTCCAGGAGGAGTTGCTGCTGGTGGGCCAAGGTTTCTTCGGACAACGGTCCGACGCCTGCTTCCTGGTCGGGAGCGTCGCCGGCTTCAGGCCACAGCCGCTCACGGCGCACAATCATGGTTGCATCTTCTTCACAAGTGCCCGAGTTGCGTTCGAGTTTCCTCGAGCAAAACGACGGCGGCGCACTCGCGCGCACATCCACCGGTGTGCCTACCTGCACGCCAGCTAAGATAACCTCCGGCCAGAAACCCGGCGCACACCGGTCCTACTAGGTAATGGATCGGTAAGCACGCAAACCGTCAATGAGTCGAGAACGGGCCGGGCAGGGCGGTTCAGTGCCCCGGCGGTAGTGC
Organism: Gemmataceae bacterium; assembly: GCA_040289265.1. Lineage (GTDB taxonomy): Bacteria > Planctomycetota > Planctomycetia > Gemmatales > HRBIN36 > PSKW01. The sequence continues at coordinate 48,685 of PSKW01000005.1, read as the reverse complement.
TTGCTGCGCCGATAGCGGGCGTGCGCTGTGTACGATGGGAGCTGGTTGTGCCGGGCGTAGTCACAGGGAGGAACGTAAGGCATGGAATTGTTCCGCTTTCTGGAGCTAGAGCAGGTGCCTCCAGCCGCGGTCTTCGTCGTCCACGGCGCCGATCGGTATCTCAGGCACCTGGCGCTGGACCATTTGCGGACCCTATTGCTGGGGGCCGATGCCGCCTCCGGCTGGGACGTATACGACGGGGACGAGGCCCAACTGGCCGAGGTCCTACGCGATCTGGCTACGTTGCCGCTCTGGGCGTCGAGAAAAGTCGTCGTGGTCCGCCAGGCCGACGCTTTCGTACAGCGGCATCGGCAAGCTCTGGAAAAATACCTCGAGCATCCCCATCGCAGCAACGTCCTGGTGCTGGAAGTGGAAACCTGGAAAGAGCAAACGCGGCTGGCACGAGCGGTGCCTGCAGCGGCCACCATCGCTTGCCGATCGCCGGGTATGGACGCCCTGCCTCACTGGCTGCGCCAGCGGGCACAGCGCCTTTTCCAGAAGCAGTTGGCGGCGGATGCCGCGACCCTGCTGGTCGAGTTGGTCGGTACCGACTGCGGCGCCCTGGAGCAAGAACTGGCCAAACTGGCAGCCTACGTCGGCGACCAGCCCGGCATCGCCGCGGCAGATGTAGATCGGCTGGTGGCCCGCAGTCGGGTAGAAACCATCTGGCGTATCCTGGAGCTGGCCGGTGCCGGCCAGGTGCAGCAGGCCCTGGATCTGCTGCAGCATCTTTGGGACCGAGGCGAAGACGCACAGGCCGTTTTCGGCGCTATCGCCTGGCAAGCACGCAAGCTAGGACTGGCAGCCTGGTGGCTGCGTCGAGGACTCGACTGGTTCCAGGCTTGTGCACGGGCCGGGGTGCCCCCCTTTCTCGCCTCGCGTGCCCACAAACACGTCCTCGCTTTGGGCCCCAGAGCTCTGCACATAGCGCGCTGGCTTCTGGAGACCGATTTTTCCATGAAAGGTGGCTCCGGCCTATCCCCACGACTGGCAGTGGAACGACTGCTCGTTTTGCTCAGTCCCCAAGCTTGACTCCTGCTCGGCCCGACACAGTCCCCACGGCCAAGTTGCGGCACGCCGTGCCGGTCAGGAGCGTGCAGCATCCAAGTCGGGGGCCTTTATGCACTTAGGATTTAGGGACCACATCTGGTGCCGCCGCGGAGCGCTGGTTGTAATTCCTCCACTATCCGGCGGCACGCCAACTTGCGCGCACGCCGATCAAAGCCTGCTCGACGGCTCGCACCACCCGATCCTGTTCCGCCTCGGTCATCGCTGGATAAAGAGGCAGGATCACCGTAGTGTCGGCGGCACACTCGGTGCGTGGCAATACTGCATGGGGATACAAAGACTGGTAACAAGGTTGACGATGGATGGCCATGACACCCGGTGTGGCTCCTATACCCGACCGCTTGAGTTCCTCGAGAAAGCGCATGCGTCCGGCGGCATCGGCATGACGCAAACGAATCATGAACGACTGATACGTGGGCGTGGCATAGGCTGGCTCGGCCGGCAAGACGATTTCTTCGATATGCTGCAATGCGCGACGATAGCGTTGGGCCAGGAGCCGCCGCCGGGCCAACAGCTCGGGCAGTTTTTGCATCTGCGCCAATCCGCAAGCTCCTTGCAAATCGCTCATGCGATAGTTGAAGCCCACTACGGGGTATTCCACGAGCAGCGGCTTCTGGGCAGCATGTTTTTCCAGCTCGGTCATGGAAGCGCCATGATTGACCAGCGTGCGCACGCGTCGTGCCAGTGTCTCGTCGTTGGTGGTAATCATCCCGCCTTCGCCGGTGGTGATCACCTTGCGCGGATGGAAACTGAAACAGGCACACCGGGTGTGGCCACCTATGAGCCTGCCTTTGTAGGCGGTACCCAATGCACATGCAGCATCTTCCAAGACGATCAAGCCATGTCGCTCGGCCAACGAGACGATGGGATCCAGGTCCACGGGCAAGCCGATCTGATGCACCGGCATGATGGCGCGGGTGCGCGGGGTGAGTACGGCAGCGATCGTCTCGGCGCTGACGTTGTACGTATCCAATTCGATGTCGGCGAACACAGGCCTGGCGCCGGCGTGCAGTACAGCATTGGCAGTCGCGATAAAGGACAAGGACGGCACTACCACCTCGTCCCCCGGCCCGATGCCGAGAGCATGTAGGGCCACGTGCAGCGCCGTGGTGCAGGAACTGGTCGCGATCGCAAAACGGGTTCCCGTGTATTCGGCGACCGCTCGCTCGAAAGCCGCCACGCGCGGGCCGCCAGTGATCCAGCCGCTGGCCAACACGTCCGCGATCAACTGGGCCTCTTCCATGCCCGTCGCTGGCCGGGTCACGGGTATGTTGCCACCACCTGTCATAGAGACATCCTTTCACGCGACACAAGGTCTAGCGGCGTCGCGGGTTGGCTCCTGAGCCGGGGCCTTGTGTCTTCGGTCCGAACAGACGATCCTTCGTACCGGGAACTTTTCAGGCTGCCTCGGAAAAGCCTGCCTGTGCAGTGTGTGCACAAGCCTGCATCCGGCGCCGACGTCGCCACAGCCACATCGTCCAGATGCTGCCATAGGCAATCCATGATAACGCACTCAAGCTCGCTCCCCAATACCAAGTGGCGGGTCGGTAAACGAACACCACTGTATGGTCCCCGGCCGGCAGTTGGACAGCGCGCGCCAGTCCGTAGGCGCGCCCAATAGGCACGGGCTGACCGTTGACTTGCGCTTCCCATCCAGGATAGTCCAGGTCGGCTAAAACCAACCAGCCTGGCTTGTCCAACTGGCAATGGATAACTATTCGACAGCCCTGATCGCTGACGATAGAGGCGGGCCGCCAGGTCGTTTCCGGAAGCATGACCGGCTGTACACTGTCGTCGAAAAATGCCTGGGCGCCTGGTATTCGGTCAGCCTGGTCCGTCTGGACTTCGAGGAGCAGGCATCGGCGAAAGTCTACGCGCCACGTGCGTAGTCGCTCCTGTAGCGCCTGCCGCGACAATCCTTGTGCAGCATAGACTACGTAGGCGCGGGGCAGCGCTGCAACGCGTTCATAAACGAAATAGGAGCGGCCGCGAAGGCACAGACGTAGCTGCGGATGATCGGGTAATTCGTGCCGGCTGAGCAAGTAGCGCACGGCCAGGCCGTCCCACAAAGGCGCATCCCATCGGGAGGTCATCTGGATAGCATTGGGTGCGCGCGGGTAGCGCCGGCGCCGCTCTGCTAAATCCCCGAAGGCCTCCATGTAATCGCTCAGCCGCTGAGGCACCAAACTGTGGTAGATCGTCGCCGTAGCTAAGCCATAAACCAATGGCGCATCAGCATGGAGCGCAAGAACCCCATCGCTGGCCAAGTCTGTTGCCGTTTCCACCCCCTGGGGCGTCAGTAAGACTGCCAGGCGGTAGTCCGGCGAGCCATGCTGTCGCAAATAGCTGACCTCGGGCGTCAGCGGATAGACGGCCTGGTATGGCTTGCTCCGGTACAGCATGTGCCAGGTGCACACCATTTCCGCCGCCAACAGCCAGAACACAATGTGGCTGGGCTTGCATCGCGCAGGCCACCACAGAAAAGCCACAGTGCCGGTCAAGGTAGCCAGTCTGACGCTGCTCAGCAAAGCAAACCCACCCGGCAATGCCTGGCGCAGCAGGTCGGACAGGGGCGCACAGAGTTCCGGCGATTCGTAGCGGTAAACCTCGCGGCACAACTTGGCCAACAACCATCCGCCCACGAGCACGAACTGGATGCCGGTCAGAACTGCCGCGCACACGATGGCACCAGAACATCTACCCGATCGCAAGTGTTCCGCACCATGTCCCACGGCTAGCGCTGCGACCAAGCCCCACAAAAAGGCGAGCCGATACGCTGGTACGGTCTGCAGCAGCGGCACCCACTGGGCGAGCCACGACTTGACCGGCGTGTTGAGCACGATGACGACCATCAGCACCGGGGCTGCCAGCCAGAGTGCCAAGCGGGCCTGGCTGGTCCTTTTGGCACGGTGTCTAGCCGCCCACATGAAAGGCCAACTCGCCAATCCGATGTAGAAGAACCATGTGTGGTCGGGAAAATAGCCTCCGGCGCGCTGGGGTCCCAGCAGAGCAAAGCACAAGCCCCGTGCGGCGAAAAGATCCGCGAGGTATTCCCCACCGCGATTGGAGTGCAGCACAACCTCGGCCAAGGGTATCGTGTACACGCCGAGCAGCGCCCATGCCCCTGCGATGCACAGGAAGTATCCGGCTGCTCGTACGACCACCGCGCTAAAACACTGACCGGCTTGCCAAGCTTGGGCCACACACCAGATCGCCCCGAACGCGGCCGCAAAAGGCGCATAAGCCAGCGAACTGGCCGCCAGCAGCCACACCCAAACGGTGGTCAATGCCAGAGCATCCTTGAGCTCGCCCCGACTGCCCCAGCATTCACTCGCCCAAACGACGAGCGGAAAAAAGTCGAGCGTCAGCCCCGTGGCGTGCAACGAGTGTTCCGAGAGTTGTACCGTACCGAAATGGTACACCGTCGCCGCCATCAGCCGCGGCCACATGCTCAGACCGTGTCGCAAGCGCAGATAACTGAGCGTCGCCCAGCCGCCGAGAACCTTGGCAAGGACCAATCCGAGCGTATAAGCCCACACCGGCGGCAGCAGCGCATACAGTCCGTTGCGCGGATCCAGCGGCAAACTCACCCCGTCTGCCCAGAGCGGCACGCCTGCACCCACATCGGCAGTCCACAATGGCACGCGCCCCTGCAACCACTGGCGGACCGCGGCATAGCGCAACGGTAGATTGGATGCCAAGGCGTCTCCGCCCAAGAGCGAATATCCCTCCCAGTGCAAAAGCAAAGGACTGAACGAACAGAGGCCTGCCCAGATGACGAACTCCCATAGCAATTCGCCGCGTCTGCCGATAGGATCCGTCGTTTCCGTTGCCGACAAGCGCTCGTCCATGCGATCCGTCGCCTTTGTACGTCGTAGGTCAATGCCTCGGGAAGAGTTCGGCAGGTCTACCGGCGTCGCCCTGGGATGCAGACACTGGAGCGAAAAAGTCCGCTCGCCGGTAGATGCGGTAGTTTTCCCCAGGAGTTGGCCCGTACCAGGCAGCCTCGAGCACGAACAGCCGGGCCAGCACTGCTTCCAGCGTCGCCAAGTGTTCGGGAAAATGCCGACGCCAGCCGCTTATCGCTTCGTCACTGACCAACACATACCGGCTGCTACGCAGCCAAGCCAGGGCCTGCCCGCCGGTATAAAACCCATAGGCCGGCGGATGCTCTGTCGTCGGCGTAAAGCTGAACGGAGCGTTTTCCAGCTGTGGTACGATGTCGCGCTGAGCCAAAAAAAGCGGGTGCGGACGCGCCCAGGTAATGGGATAAACGCGTTCCCCAGGCGGTATGTGCTCGGCCACCCAATCGGCTACACGATACCAATGCGCCCAGGCTGGCTCTGTGCCTTGCCAGTGCCACTTACTGGGCAAGCGGCCGAACAGCCCGAGGAGCAACAGCACGGCCAAGAGGGCCCACCGCGCCCAAGCCATCCGCTCCCCACGGCTTCGCAAAAAACGGTCCCAGCCAGCACCTGCCAGGATGCACGCCGGCGCTATCGCATACAACCAATACATGGCGATCAGCCCCGGCGCAAACCAGAGCGGACCGAGCGTATGCACCAGTACGGTCAGTCCCAGCCATACGGCTAGCCCGAACTCCAAAGGACGGGCACGAGCAGCTCGAGGTAGTTCGCGCATGCAGCCCGGCGATGTTACCCAGGGCACGACCAACAGCAGCATCCCGTGGCCGTAACAGCGCAGTAAACGCACCAATTGCGCGGCCAACTCTTCCCAGCTCCATCCCGGCTTGGCGAACGGGGCATAACTCGACGGCAAATAAATCCAGGGAGGATTGGGCCACACATGGGCAATACCGGGCCAAAAGCAGGCCAGACCCGAAGCGATGGCTACGGCCACGCCGAGGGCCAGGCACAGCCAGTCGCGCCCTGTCCCTCGTCGGGCGAGGAGCGTAGCCGCGCACCCGCCTACAACTCCCAGGGCTGCGTTGTGCCGGGTCAGCGCCAGCAATCCGGCAAGCGTGCCAGAGACACACACCCCAACGGATCGCGTCTCCGACGCCAGCATCAGTGCCAATACTCCCAACAGATTGCACAGAGCATAAGGGGTTCCGGTGGCCAACCAAGGCGTGAGGGACAGACTGGTCGCCAGAATAACGATGGCGATCGTGGCAGCACGGGCCGAAACCCGCCTCCGGGTCATGTGGTACAGGACCGCGATCAACGCCAGTGCCGTGCCGACCCCTTGTGCGCGCAGTGCTGCCAAGCTGGGACCGACCAGCGCCTGGACCGGTGCCCACCATAGGTACGCGCCAGGCGGATAAATGCCCGGATTGTCCGCTTCGTAGAGCCAACGTCCTTGGACTACCTGCCGGTAGCCTCCCCAGGCATAGAAACACTCGTCTCCCCACGAGTCCAGCGCCAGCGCACCCAGAAGCAAAAGCGGTGTCGGCAGCGACAAGACCAGCCAAAATGTCCATCGGCGTTCGGCACAGCGACCGAGCGCAGCCAGCGCCGCTTGTCCGGTCCTGCCTCCCCGCAGAACGTGAGGCAATACCGCGGCTTGCTCCGCATACCCGTGTGGCGCCTGCTCGGTCATCCTTCGTGCCTTATTCACGCTGCACTCGCATCTGCCTGCGATCGTTCTCTTCGGCCAGCCACCAGTACAAGGCCTCGGCAACGAGCCGGTGTCCCGCCGCGGTAAAGTGCCCGTCGCTTGGATAGCAGATCTGGATGCCGTAGGCTTGGGCGTCGAACAAACGCTCCGAGAGCGACACATAGCCGATGCCCAGCGAGTCGCAAACCCGAGCCAAGTGGCCGCTCAGCGACCCAGCGCCCGGGTTGAGAAAAGCGCAAGTATCCGCGATAACCAGACGAGCGCCATGCCTGCGCACCTGTTCGTGCAGACGGCGCAGAAGTAGAAGACTCAATCGTGTTGACTCGGCATTGGCACTGGCCCACCATTTGGGGGCCTTCAAGTAGTCATCCAGCCTGCGACTGGCCGTAGGGATCGCCATAGGCTGCCGCACCACTTGCCAACAGCGGGCCAAGAACCAACCCGGGCAGCGCCGCTGGATTCTGCGACCACCCCACTCGGCAATGCGCTTTTCCTGAAACATACAAAAGGCTCGGTAATCTTGCGGCATGTGCAGCACCAGCCGGCCTTTCTCTGCGCAAAATACCGGCCTGATTTTCAGCCCGCATTCGCCGAGCGCCCGTCCGTTACGCTCCAGCATGAAGTCATTGACCAGAACAATCACCAAGTCCGGCCCAAAGCAGTGAACCAGTGTTTCGTACAACAGCAGGCATTGGCCTAAACTGTAGCCGGACACCCCGAAGTTGAGCACCTCGTATTGGCTCGGGCGCGTATTCACATCGGGTGCTGCCAGCCAGGGCGGCTCCGTCTTGCCGGCGAGTCTCTTTTGCAGGTGCTGGGTAGCGGTTTGTTCCAGGGGGACTTGCAGACCCTCGACGAAACTGTCACCCAAAAAAGCGATGCGTACCGACCCTGCAGGCTTGGTCAACGATCGCTCCGTATCGTGAAAGCCCCAGCCGTTCAATCGTACCGGCACGGAGAACTCTTTGGCCCATCCGTGGTGGCCACACCACATGAACTGCATGTGCGGGACGGGGCGCCAGCCCAGGGTATAATCGGGAGCCAGATAGAGGACGTCATAAGTGGGCCGAAGCAGGGCCAGACCCTGGGCCAACAACTCGAATAGCCCGGCGGCGACGGCCAGGGATAGACCGGCGACAGAGAGCCGTAAAAACCCCTGCCGAAGCCGATACCTGCACAAGACGGCTACCACTGTCGCGGCTGCCAAGCTCGACAAAACGGCCAGCAACGAACGGGGCCAGTAGCGGGCGACGGCGGCGTAGACGATGGCCGCGGTCCTCACCCCGGCGATGCACACCGCTAGCGGGCCGAGCTTGTGCGCGGACCATGTCATGCCGCCAGTCCTACCGAGCGAACCAAGGAAATAGTCGCGCCGTTTTCTGCCAGGGACTGCTGGGCTGCTTCCAACACCTCGACCACGCGCAGTCCGTTCTCCCCGTCGGTCAGCGGACGTTTGCCCGTGCGCACGCATTCCACAAAGTGCTGCACTTCCACGCGCAACGGCTCGCGCATGGGCAAATGGGGGATGTGCACGTCGCCGAAGCGCAGACGGAACTGAAATTCCCCGAAGTTGGTCAGCTCCGGCGGCACATTGTCCACGCCGCGATCGTACAAAACCAGACGTGCATCGGTGCTGACATCGTTATAGAGCGCCATCTTGCGCGAGCCGACCACGGTCAGATCCCGCACCTTGTTGGGCGACAGCCAGCTGACCTCGATAATCCCGACTTTGCCACTGCCGAATTCGAGCGTCAGCGTCACCAGGTCTTCCATGCCCTGGCCCAGAAAATCGTAGCCGCGGGCCACGACCTGTTCGGGAAACTCTCCCAGCAAAAAGAGCATGATGCTGATGTCGTGAGGCGCCAGGTTCCACAAGGCATTGACGTCCTGACGGATCTGGCCCAAGTTGAGCCGGCGGGCATGCAAATACCAGACCTCGCCCAATTCCCCGCGGGCGATGATCTCTTTGAGCCGGATGACCGCATCGTTGAACAGAAACGTATGGCCGACCATGAGGATGCGTTGCCGCGACCGAGCCAGCTCGATGAGCTTGCGGCAATCGGCACTGGACAAGGCGAGCGGCTTTTCCACGAAGGTATGCTTGCCGGCACGCAAGATCGCTTCGGCGAGTGCGGCATGGGTATGTGCCGGGGTGGCCACCGCCACGGCATCCACGCCGCTATCCTGCAACACTTGCTCCAATCCGGCAGCCACGCGGATGCCAGGGAACTGCCGGGCTACTGCCCGCGCGCGTCCCATATCCCGATCGTAGACCCACGCCACTTCTGCTTCGGGCAGCTCGGTAAAAGCGCGCACCAGGTTCGGACCCCAATACCCGCATCCCACCACAGCAACCCGTATCGTCCGTGCAGTCGTTGGGTTTCCTGCGTCCATAGACTCGGGTATCCTTCGTTTCACGCGGCCACTGCCGATGCCCCGGGCACGTGGCGCACCGGTATGTGCCCGTCCACGAATACACGATGCCACCGCTCCAGCAGCAGCAGCGACCAGATCAGTTGCCGATGATTGCGCCGATGGCCGATGAATTCGTCCCAGATGCTTTCCACGGCCTCCGGCCGGACATAGCAGCGCAAGCGACTGTCGGGCGACATCAAAAGCTGGTAGACAAATGCCCGATTGGGTCCGCGAAACCATGTCTGCTCCGGCGGGGTGAACCCCTGCTTGGGCCGCTGCAACGTCTGTGGAGGCAACAACTCGCGCATAGCTTCTTTGAGGATCCACTTGCCCGTGTGTCCGCGCATTTTCAGGTCGGACGGCATCCGGCGCAGCAACTCGAACAACTCGTTGTCCAAAAACGGCACGCGGCTCTCCAGCCCGTGCGCCATGGACAGCTTGTCTTCTACCAGGAGCAAACCCTGCAAAAAGGTCTGCATATCCAAAGTCAAGGCACGGTGCAGCGGCGGCTGCCCAGCGCTGCTCGCTACCAATTCGCGGAAGCGCGCGCGTGTGCTGTACTCGCGGAACTGCCGTGCCCATTCCGGTAGGAACAGCTGCCCTTTTTCTTCGTCGGTCAAAAAGCGCAACCACTGGTCGTAGTAGCGGTCGGCGAAGGCCCCGTCCGGCGTGTCGAGGATGGGCGCGTAGCGCCACGGGTAGCCGGCAAACAGCTCGTCGCCGCCCGTGCCGCCCAGCACCACAGTCACGTAGCGACGGACTTCTCGAGCCAACGAGTAGACCTGGTAACTGATACCCGCGACGGGATACTCCAAATGCCAGATCAAACGATCCAGGCAGGCGGGCATATCGCTCGGTCGCAACAAAAACTCGTGGTGCTGCGTACCCAAAAGCCGAGCCAATTCCCAGGAGGCCTCGCGCTCGTCGCACCCGACATCGCCTGGCACGCGGTCTCGAGGCTCGAACCCGCAGGTGAAGGTATGCAGTCCGGGCAGGTGCCGCGCGGCGACCGCTGCTATGCTCCCCGTGTCCATACCCCCGCTCAGGTAACTGCCCAGGGGCACGTCGCTCATCAGTTGCCGTCGCACCGCGGCCGAAAACACGTCCAGCAGATCCTGGCGCCACGCCTCCAAGGAACGCGCTTCAGGAGCATCGTACCCCAGCGTGTAATACGGGTACGGACCGTGGATCTCCCCGGCGGCGCTGACCGTTAGCCAATGGCCTGGCTCCAGCAGTCGAATGCCGCGAAACCAAGTCCGCTCCCCGGTAGTCCATTGCCAGGTGAAATGCTCGGCAAGCGCCAGGGGATCGGGTTCGACCGGCATCCCGGCCGCTAGCAAGGCTTTGATCTCGCTGGCGAAAAGGAAACGGCCCCCGTGCTGAGCGTAGTACAATGGCTTGACCCCGAAGCGGTCGCGCGCCAGGAGCAATTGCCGGCGCGTACCGTCCCACAGGGCCAAAGCGAACATACCGTTGACCTGCGGCAAAAACTCGCTGCCCCAGTCCTCGTAGAGATGGAGCAAGACTTCGACATCGCACTGGCTGCAAAACCGATGTGGCCGTCGCAGGAGCTGGCGCAATTGCCGATGGTTGTAGATCTCCCCGTTGCACACCAGCATGAGGGTACGATCTTCGTTCCACATGGGCTGACGGCCCGCCGGAGAAAGATCCACGATAGCCAGACGCGTTTGACCGAAAGCCACCGGAGGGTCAGGCCAGGTATCCCATCCCGTAGCGTCCGGACCACGGTGGGCCAAACGTGCCAGCATGCGCTGGAGCCGATCCAGCGCAGGTAATGGGGAACCCGTTTCGACGAAGCCGGCTATGCCGCACATGGCCTACGTATCCTCGGGGCACCTGCTTCAGGCAGCGCGGGCCTGGATCTGGCGGCGCCAGGCAATGACGCGCCGCATTCCCTCTTCGACGCCCACCCGTGCCTCGAAGCCGAGCAAAGCTTTGGCCTTTTTCGGACAGCCCCAGCGGCGCGTAACCAGCTTGCTATCCCGCGGCTCGTACACGGGCTTCAAGTCGGGCCGGCCAGCCAGACGACACAATAATTCCGCCAGTTCGCGCAGCGAAGTCTCTTTGCCGCTGGCACCGTTGAAAAATTCGTTGGTGATCGGGCTTTTCATGGCCAGGATGTTGAGCCGGGCAATATCCTCGACATAGACCAGGTCTACGGTTTGACTGCCGTCGCCGTGGACGATGGGAGGCATGCCTGCCTCGATACGGTTCAGGAAATGCATGATCACGTCCAGATAAGCGCTATCCAAAGGCTGCCGCGGGCCGTAGCAATTCAAGTACCGCAAAGCCACAAAGTCCAGGCCATACTCTTTGTAAAAGCAGCGATACATTTGCTCGTTGGCGATCTTGGTCATGCCATAAAACAAGTCGTTGTTGTACGGGTGGTTTTCGTCGGTGGGCAGGTACAGGCCTTCACCGTAGACGCTGCTGGAACTGGCGGCGACGATTTTCTTGACGCCGGCGCGCACGCAGGCTTCGAGCACATTGAAGGTGCCCACGATGTTGACTTCGATAGCGCGTCTGGGCTCTTTTTGGCAGGCACGCAGCCACATGGCGGCCTGATGGAAGACATAATCCACGCCGCGCATGACCGATTGCAGCAAGGGGGCATCCTCGATGTCCCCGACGACCAGGGTCACATCGCCGTGACGTCGTGCCCAGTCGAGGTGTTCCGGACGGCCGCGCACCAGGTTGTCGTAGCAGATGACGCGGGCGCCTTCTTTGACCAACTCATCGGCAATGTGCGAGCCTACCAGGCCGGCGCCGCCGGTGACCAGAACTGTCTTGCCTTTCAATTCGTGCATGGGGCATCCTTTCCTCAGGTACCTGGTTCTCCTTGCCAAGCAGCACAGCACGCGTGCCGGTACGTCAAGCGGCTCGGCGTCTGGCGTGGCCGAGGGCAGCGCGCAACGTCTGGCACACGCGTGCGACCTGCTCGTGGGTCAATTCGGGAAACATAGGCAGACTCAGCACGTGTTGCGCTGCCCGCTCCGCTGCCGGAAACGCCCCCGGGCCGTAGCCCAGATGCCGGTAGGCCGGTTGCAAATGCAGCGGGATCGGATAGTGGACACCGGCCTGGATCCCCTGCTGGGCCAGCACCTGGCGGATTTCGTCCCGGCGCGGCACTTCCACGACGAACTGATGGTATACCGGCGAGCGCCCCGGTATTTCGCAAGGCAAACGCACATCGGGACAGTCGCCCAGCCACTGCCGATACCAGTCGGCAATCGTGCGCCGACGCGCATTGTTATCGTCGAGATAGCGCAATTTGATGCGCAAAACTGCCGCCTGGAGTGCATCGAGCCGACTGTTGGTACCGGGAAAATGGTGCTCGTATTTGCTCAGACGGCCATGATCGGCGCACTGCCGGACGAACAGGGCCAGGTCTTCACGGTCGGTCACGACGGCGCCGGCGTCACCCAGTGCGCCCAGGTTTTTGCCTGGATAAAAGCTGAAAGCGGCAGCGTCTGCCAGGGAACCGACACGCCGGCCGCGGTAAGTGGCCCCGTGGGCCTGCGCTGCATCTTCGACCAGCCACAAGCGTCGCTGCCGGCATATGGCCGCCAAAGCCTCCATGTCCGCCACTTGCCCATGCAGATGGACAACGACCACGGCCCGCGTGCGTTCCGTGATGCAATCGGCCAAAGCGCGCGGATCGAGTGTGTAGGTCGTCGGGTCAATATCGCAAAAAACCACCTGAGCGCCGCAGAGCGTGATCGCTTCGGCGGTGGCAATGAACGTAAAAGGCGAGGTGATCACTTCGTCCCCGGGGCCTATGCCCAGCCCTTTGAGGATCAACCACAGCGCTTCCGTTCCATTGCCGACGCCGACAGCGAAGCGAGTGCCGCAATAGCTGGCAAACTCCTCCTGAAAGCTCTGAACTTCCGGACCGCCGATAAAATTGGACGTATCCAGCACGCGGCGCCAGGCAGCAGTCAATTCTGCTTCCAGTCTGCAATGGCCTGCGGCCAAGTCGTTCAAGGGCAAAAGCGCCGGTTTTGCAATCGTCATGGATTCGTTCCTTGCACAGCTCCAGCCGATCGAACGCCGCACTGGTCATGTCGCGGTCGCACGCAAGCCCAAACCTGCGTATACCGGCCCGCCCAGGTCGGGATCGTCTTCGGGCCAACAGAGATCGTCAATGTGCTTGACGATGCGTGCCGGATTGCCGACCACGACGGCCCCAGGCGGCACCGCGCGCGTGACGACCGCGCCTGCCCCTACAAGGCAGCCTTCCCCCAGCGTCACACCCGGCAAAATGGTAGCGTTGGCCCCGATTTTGGCTTTGCGCCCCACGTGTACGCCCGCCAGGTGCGCTTTGCTTTTGGGTGCCGCCGGGTATTTGGCATTGGTCAGTACCACACGCGGTCCGATCCAGCACTCGTCGTCGAGGACGCAGTATTCGGGAATGAATGCCTGCGAGTGGATACGTACCCCGTTGCCTATATGCACGCGAAACTCCACGACCGTATGGGAGCCGATGCTGACTCGATCGCCGATGTGACATTCTTCACGGATCAGACAGGCGTGGCCGCACTGGAAATCGTCGCCTATCGTAGTACCGGCATAGATGACCGTGTGACTACGCACCCTGGCCGCACGACCGAGCCGCGTCGGCTGACTGCCGGGCAGGCACTGCCGCGGCGGCTCCCCCAAGACCACGTACTCGCCGATAACGCATCCTTCGCCTAGCTCCACCCCGGGATACAAACGTGCCGAAGGACTGATGCCACTACCCCCCGCGTGCTCCGGCTGCATTCCCTTGCTCCTACCCTAACAGGCGGCCCTTCCGTGACCGCACCTTCGTGAAAGCAGGCGTCCTATCATGTGCACTCAGGCAAGATCGGTCAAGTCCGACATGCTTGCACCACTGGCGGCGTACACCGATCCGCGCCACCGGATTGTCTTCGATCCGACCACCAGGTGCGCACGCCCAAGGTCCGACTCACCGACACACGCTCGAGCAATAGATGCGCGGATACAAACCCGAAATACGGGTCAGATGCTGGCAAAATAGCTAGAAGGAGGGTTACAGAGGGCCAGGGGAAAACAGGCAAATCGCCCAAGAGGGTGTGCTCGGCACTGCCCTGGATAGTTAGCGCGGCGAAAACAAAGTTCGGTGACAATGGGCGAGGGCGGTGAGCGCCAAAGCAGTAGCCACCAGGGGCTCGTCTTCGCGCACCAGATCGTGAGCGTTTTGCCATGATCCGTCCGCCTGCTGGCGTGTGACCAGGGCAGCGGCCAATTCCGACGCCCAGCTGCGTCCGTCGGCCAACTGGATGTGTGCAAGCTGCATGGCCCGCGCTACAGAGGCAGTGTAATAGTAATAGACAGCGTCGCGCTGGTATTCTCGGATCGGAGGGTAGTAGCCCGGGTGGCGATCTGCCCGGAAGTGCTCGCGCAGCCAGGCGCGCGCCGCCTCGATGCGCTGGCTATCCCTCTCGCCACACAGTAAAAGTGCCCGCAAGCCGTCCGCCGTGGCGCTGCCATAAGAAAAATACCACAGTGGCCGCAAGCTTTCGTCGGGTAAGTAAGGGCCCTCGGCTACCCAAGTCGAACCGGCCTTGTTGCGGACTGGGTCGTCGTAGATAAAGTGAAAGCCGCCGTCGTTGCCCGGCCCTTGTACTATCGGCGACCAATTGTGCCGGCGTCGAATGAACACCAGTGCTGCTTGGGCCGTCGCTGCATCCAAAGACCCTGCCTCGGCTAGTGCCTGCACAGCGTGGACGGTCGCCGACAGATTGGACTCCAGGAGTGCAGGGGCCAATTCCCCCGGGGCTGGCTTTCTGGGGATCAACCGACAGTAACCCCAGCCGCCGTATTCTTTGTCCCCGCGTTGCCAGCCGTGCGTCTCGACGAGTTGCCGCTCTTTGAGGTACTGGACCCAGGCTTGCCTGGCAGCGGCGGCCTGACCTGCACGTGCATGGCTAAATACCTGGACGGTCAAAGCCGCCGTGTACACAGGGTATTCCAACTGGTCCTCGGCGATGCGCAGCGAACCGCGTGGATCGGAGAATTGCAGCATAAAAGCACAGCCGGCGCGGATAGTTTGCGCCAGCTCAGGCTCGGTGTCGCCGCTATCCCAAGCCGCCTGCATAGCGGTCAGGACCAACGGAGTCAAAGCCGTGCCGTCTCGAAAAGGGGCATACCGATCGGAGCGCCACGATCCGTCTGCCTGCTGTCGTTGGATCAAATAGCGCGTACCCATTTGCAGCGCATAGCGCATCTGGTCGCGCGCGATCCGAGGCGTCGCGGGGCGCAAGGCAGGATCGGCGGTACCGTGGTCCCGAGCGCATCCGATAGCCCCGAACGACGCCACGAGCCACGCCACAAAGGCCCACGCGCACACGGTCCGACAAGCCATCCCACAAGGCATGCCCGCATACCGAGAGCATCGGAGCCCGAGTGAGCTGCCTGGTCGCCGGGCCGATATCTGTTTGCACTCCCGCCAGTCACTCATGGCGCTTGCAACCGGGCTGCCAAGGCGACGGGCTTACTTTTCCGGGGGAGCGTTTACGGATGGCCGAGCTTCTTTCTTGGCACGTTCGCGCTCTGCCTGAAGGACTTGGGCAGGGAACGGTGTGCGATCGGCCATGAGGACCAAAAGCGCCGCGGCGGTGCAAAACGTGCGCCCGGTAATGCAATGCTGTCCCTGCCAGCTGCCGTCGGGGTTTTGCGCTTTTTCCAACTCCTGGGTTATGCGGCGATCCCACTCTTCCCAATCTTTGCCGCCGCGGAACAGCAGGGATTCGCTGATTTGCAAGAAGCTGAGGAACTCCTCTCCGCCGTTGTTGCCGAAGCCGGCGACGAAACGGCGGTCCTGGAGACGTCGGCGCACATCGGCCTGGAAGCGCTCGTTTTCCGCAGCCGCCCGGCGAAATTCGTCGAGTTTACGAGCTGCCTCCCGTTTCTCCGACTCCCCCGCCTGAGCACTGGCCAGGACACGCTGGGCTTCCGCAGCCTCTTGGGCCAGACTATTGACCACACCCTGCATATTGTTGATACCGGAAGCCACCCGATACAAGGCGATGCCGGCGTCGGACGGCATGCCTGGGAAAGCACGATCTGCAGGGACACGTCCGCTGCCCAAGCGGCCGTCAGGTCCGCCCGGAGTAGGCCGCGCCGAGCGCTCGTCGAGCGCCAAGCGGTTCTGCCGCACGATGCGCTCGAGCACCTCTTGCTTGACCAGGACGCCTTGTTCGCGGGCGCGCAGGATCCCCTTGTGGGCGATGGCCACCGACAGAACGGAGGCCCAGCCGTCGTTGCCGACAAAGCCCCCTTCGGGAGTCTGATGCCGGACGATCTTGTTCATGGTTTTTTCCAAAGCAGCGGCGACGCGTGGCTCCAAGTCGCCGGCTTTCCCCCGCATTTCGGACAGGACCAGATTAGCCATAAAGGTGTCCACATAGCGGCCGATCTTGCTCTGCAGTTGCGTGCCGAAAACATCGGTGATGTGCAGTGAGTCGCGATCGGCTCGTTCCACATGGTGCAGAACGAACTCGAGTCCTTTGCGTACGGCGACACGATATTCCCCTGCCACGGGTGTGTTGCCGGCACGGAATAATGCCAGCAGAGCGAAACACGTGTTGCCGACATCGGAAGGATCGGGTACGTTGTTCCCCTCGATGCGTCCGGAATTGGCGAGATTGGTGCGCCAGCCTCCCCCCTGTCCCCAGCCGCCGTCCGGGCGTTGCGTGTCGGCCAAATAGCGCAGGCCCTTGCGTACCGCCGCACTGAGCGGTTTGGGTTCGACGGCCAATACCATGGGCACAGTCTCGGTGGTCAAGCGTACCACAGACTGCGAGGTGGTCGTTTCCTTCGGCTCGTCCGACCACAGCCACGCGGACAGAGCTAACGTGCCCAGTGCGCTGGCGAGCAGTGCCATGCCGAGTCGCCATCTGTTCTTCATGATCGTGTCCTCCTACCTATGGCCTCTTTTGGCATTTTCCTTTTCGTGCGCCTGAGGTGCGGTGCCCACTGCGGACCGGTACCCTTCCAGACGAAACAGCGTTGACAAGAGTTTGGGCTGGACCCACGGTTTTTGCACAGGCCGTGATGGGGCTAGTTAGAGGCTGGACTGATGCCAAAGGGTGGCGCACGCAGGCATAAGCGAGGTAGCGGTGCGATTAATGGAGTGTGTCGCAATCGGTCGCTACCACTACACAGGCCGCTGCTTCAGGCCTGACCGGACCGACCGAGCAGATGAGTCCGCGCCTGCCGGATCCGCTGTGCGAGGACGTCGGCTGCCGGTGTGCCCACATCGGTTACGCGCTTTTCGAAGTCGCCCAAGTTGGCGAGCGCCCAAGCGACAGCCTCGCGCTCCCTATGCGGTTTGCCCAGGATAGTAGGGGCGGTATGGGCCATCAACTGCCCTCCCTGCCAGACACGCAGAGCCAGCCAACCAGGCGTCGTCACCGGCGCCGAAAAAACGTAGCTTCCTGGCACAGGGTAGCTGGCCAATACCGAGCCATTGCCGACGACTTCGACTTGGCCCCCAGGCGCACCCAGGACGCGCAGCATCAAGCGCACTCGGTCCGGCGCCGGCAATATATGCCCCCCAGGCGGGTGATCGTTGACCGTCCAATGCAGTTGTGGTCCTGCGGAGGCATAACTTTGGCCGCGCCGGATGGCTTCGATCCAGGCACGATAAGTAAACGGAGCCGACCCCAGCCAGGCATACGTGCGGACTGCGCCTATGGGTGTATCTGCCGTGCGCTTGCCACTGCTGCCCACGATCGGCACAGCCAATCCCAGCCCCAGCAGCCGATAATAGGCCGATAGCGTGTCGCTTGTCCAGGCGTGCATCGCCGACCACTCCACCGCATCTACTTGCCCCAACAAAAGATCGGTCAGGTGCTCGGCACCGGCCTTATCGAACTCGGGCCAAATTACCAGCCCTCCCTTGCGGTGGCACTGACGCGCCCAATCATAAAGTGTGTAACGTTCGAAGCCCGGACGGGGCAGAGTCAATGGCAACACCACCCGGTGGCAATTGAGCAGATGCAGGCAGCCGAGCCAGGGATGGCAGTTGCGTGTCGCCACGTAGACCTGGCAGCCGAAGCGCACCAGTGCCGGCTGTTGAGCGCTGAAATCCACCAGTTGACTGGCGACGCCGCTGCGCGGATCCTGCTCTACCAGCACGTGGACCAAATGCAATCCTTCGGCAGCTCCTTCCAAAGCCGCCGCTCCCAGAGGCCAATCGCTTACATGGGCATCGCCGGCGTACCAGCCGGGCTCCAGCGGCTCGGCACACCTTTTCAAGCGGAAGCGCAAAGCGATCTGGCCTGGCTGGCGCACGATGGTTTCCTGGAATAGTTCATAGGCCGGCCCGGCACTGATGTGCACATGCAGCGGCCCGCTCGGCAAGACGAATTCCCTTTGCTCGCCGAGGTAGGCCCAGGGCTGATCGTGGAGAAGCACATTGCCGGCATAACGGGCATCCGCTTGCGGCGGGACATGCTCGGGGCAGCCCGCTGGCGGCCAGTAGCGCCCGTCCGGGGTCGCGATCCGGATGCGCGCCGGGATCGCTTCCTCGCCGGCCTCGCTTTGGATCCGCACGTGGACGATTTGCAACTCCGGCACCATGGTGCTCTCCACACCTACAGCAGCGACCGCGAAGAACAGGCTGCGCGAAGCGACACCCGCGTCGCTCTGCCGCTGGTGTACCTTGACGTCCGAGTATCCGATCGGCGAGCGGCACACTAGCGGTAGGGCACACCGAGCCGGTCCAAGATCGCCCGCAGAGCGGCTACGGCTTCGGGAAACAGTTCCGGACCGGTCACCCCACCGGTAGGTCCCCCACCTAAAAGATGAGGCTCCAGCGTGGCAAAACCGCGATACCCGCGGCTGGCCGCGTCAGCCAGGACGTCCGCCAACCGCCCTTGTCCGTCCCCTGCCTTTCGTCCCCGGTGCTCTCCTGCCACCCAATCTTTGATATGAAAATGGGCTGTCCACTCGCGGGTCATGAGCCATGCCTGCCAGGGATCGTATCCGCCGTAGACATAATTGGCGGCGTCAAAGACCGCCCGCAAGCGAGGATGATGGACCGTTGTCAGCAGGTCCAGCACGCGCTCCGGAGCCTCCCCGTAGATCCGATGCTCGTTTTCGTGCAACAGCCATACTCCGTTCTCTTCCGCCAGCTCGACTTTGCGGCGCATGCGGCGCAGTACCTCCTCCCGAAATGCTTCCCAGCTATGCCCTGGCGGCAAATAATAGCTGAAAATCCGGATTCTGGGGGCCTCGAAAACACGACACAGTTCCAGGGCCCGCCGGAAGCGTTGCAGATGCGGTTCCCAGGCGTCCGTGATCAGGACTTTGCCGATCGGTGAACCGATGGCACTTACCCGCAAACCCCGCCGATCGAAAAGCCTTTTCAGCTGCTGTACCTGCGCATCGGTCCAATCCAACACATTGATGCCCCAGGCGGAGCGTAGCTCGATATAACGCACGCCGCATCGCTCCAGGACATCCAGTTGCACGTCTGGATCTTGATCAATTTCGTCTGCGAAAGCACTCAAGATGAACTCTGCTCGGGCCATCGCTGTCTCTCCCATGGGGGTGTTTGTGCCGCAAAGGCTTTTGCTGCCGCCCGTTTATTTTCGGGTACTCCTGGTACTGGCTTGTGTGGGGTTGGGCGGACACCGTGCCGAGCCGCAAGCAGTTTGCCCGCGTGCCCGCCCCGCACAGCCGACGGCTCGTGGCTCGACGCTGCTCCCCTCACTGCCGCTACCGTAGTGCTTCATGCCTGGTGGTGTGCTGGCAAAAGCCACCTAGGCCCTTGCCGCTCGTCATCGCTGGCTAGGGCTGGTCTGAGTTTTTGCCCAAGTTGACCAGAGGCACCAAAGGAGCCTTGTCCAAAACGAAAGTTCGATCCTCGCCCTGTGCGAAACGAACTTTGATCTTGCGCATTTTGCCGTACCCGCTGACTTCGAGGACCAGGCCACGCCCGTAGACCTGGTGCAAAACAGGCTGCCCCGGCGCAAAGCGATCATCGGGTGCCTCGCTCCTCCGAGCCGAGCGATCGGCGACTGGCTTGCGGGCAAGCTCCGTTTGTGGAGCAGAGTCGGTTGCCGTAGCGCGCACGGTATCCTCGCTGGCCAGACACATGCGCTGGACACCCTCTTCGGGCAACTCCTGCAGAAACTGGCTGGGCATGGCGAACCGAGGCATGCCGCGGAACTCGCGCCAGCGAGCGTGCGTCAAATACAGCTCTTCGCGGGCCCGCGTCATCCCCACAAAAGCCAGGCGTCTTTCTTCTTCGAGCTCTTCTTCGTCGTCCAGGCTGCGCTCGTGAGGCAACAGGCCTTGTTCCATCGCCACCATGAAGACTACGGGAAACTCTAGCCCCTTGGCAGCGTGCAGCGTCATGATCGGTACTCGGTCGGACGCGCCGCTGTAGGTGTCTATGTCACTAGCCAGTGCGATGTGCTCCAGGAAGGAGGCCAGGTCGGCCTGTCCCGTCTCTACGACGAAGCGATGCGCGGCAGTGATCAATTCTTCGATATTGGCCAAACGCTCTTGATCTTGCGGATCGTTGCTCGACTGCAACATGTGCCGGTAGCCGGAACGGTCGAGGACTTCGGCGATGAGTTGGCCGACCGGGAGATCGAGCTGGTGCCGCAAAGCCGTGACCAGTGCGGCGAAATCTTTGAGTGCTCGTGCCGCTTTGCCGCGCAAAGTTTCGATGCGGTCGGCATGCACAGCGGCTTCCAGGAGCGATAGCCCGCGCGGCTCTGCATACAGCCGCAAATGCTCCAGGGTCACGCGTCCGATACCTCGCGGGGGTGTCCCCAAAGCACGCACGAACGACATGTCGTCGCGCGGATTGTGGATCACGCGCAAATAGGCCAGGATATCGCGGTTTTCTTTGCGCTCGAAGAAGGCCAGCCCGCGGACGATCTCGTACGGAATCTGCAAGCGCACAAAGGCACTCTCCAGGGCACGCGACAAGGCATTGACGCGCACGAACAAGGCGATATCCCCGTAGCGACGGCCCCCGCGCGCCACCATGTCCCGGATCATAGCGGCGATGCCCTGGGCTTCCTCCTCGCCGTCGCCGAAGGTCAACACCCGCACCGGCGGACCGTCCGGATTGCTGGTTACCAGCTGTTTCTGCTTGCGACGATAGTTATGGGCGATGAGGTGCGACGCCGCGCGCAGGATGCTGGGGGTGCTGCGAAAATTGTGTTCCAACCGGATGACGCGCGCATTCGGATAGTCCCGCTCGAACTCGAGGATGTTGCGCAGGTCCGCGCCGCGCCAGCGATAAATGGACTGGTCCGGATCGCCGACGACGAATAGATGCGGATGATCCATCGAAAGCCGCCGCACGATACTGTATTGCGCGTAATTGGTATCCTGATACTCGTCCACCAGGATGTAGCGAAAGCGGTCGTCCAGCTCGGCGCGGATGTCCGGACGTTTTCGCAGCATCAGGGCCAGCCAGTACAGCAAGTCGTCGAAATCCAGCGCGTTGGCCGCGCGCAACTGCCGCTCGTACACCGGATACACCCGGGCAATGGTCTGCTCGAAGAAATCGCCGGCCGCCGCAGCGTACTCCTCCGGGCTGACGAGCTGATTCTTGGCCCTGCTGATCGCTGCCTCGACCCGTTCCGGCGTGTAGTGAACGCTGTCTATGCCGGCCGTCTCTAAAGCCCGGCGGATCAGGTGCCGCCGATCGTCCTGGTCGTAGATGGTAAAAGTGCGCTCAAGGCCGATGGCATCGCCCCATTGGCGCAGCAACCGCGCAGCCAGCGCGTGAAACGTGCCGACCCATACCGGCGCTCGGCCCACCAAGGCCTCGATACGCTGCCGCATCTCCCCGGCGGCTTTGTTGGTAAAGGTGATGGCCACGATGCGCTGCGGCGATATCCCCTGAGCCAGCAGATACGCTACCCGCCGAGTCAACACCCGCGTCTTGCCACTCCCGGCACCGGCCAGCACGAGGACCGGGCCGTCGCCGCACGTCACTGCCTCGCGCTGCGCTGCGGTCAGATCGCTCAGAAGATCCATCTGCATCGCTCCCCACTACGATTCCGTAGCGCATTGTAGCCCAACAGGGTCCCGATTCCTAGGCTGCTCTTGCGGGCCGGACTCGTCAGGACCCGTACCGACAGGAGTTGGCAAGATGGCTAGCAAAGACGCCAAACAACCGAGCCGTTCCGCTGGCATGTTCGAGATTTTCGGTATCGGCACCGACATCGTCGAGTGCGTGCGCATAGGACGGCTCATCGAGCGATACGGCGAGCTGTTTTTGCGACGCGTATATACCGAGCGGGAGATCCTGTATTGTCAGGGACGACGCCGCGCCACCGAGCATTTCGCTGCCAGATGGGCTGCCAAAGAAGCTGTGGTCAAAGCGTTCGGCACCGGTTGGCGCCGGGGGATGAACTGGACCGACATTGAAATCCGTCACGACCCGCAGGGCCGACCGCAGGTGCTGGTGCGCGGAACGGTGAAAGAGTTCGTGCAAAAGCAACGTATTGCCGATGTGCTTTTGAGCATGTCGCACTGCCGCACCTATGCGACAGCGCTAGCTATAGCGCTCATGCGCTCGTCCTAAGGAGCCAGATCGGAAACCGACGCGCCGGACAGGACATGCCCGACACGGTTGCAGGTTCATCCCGTCGAGCCCGATGCCACATCCATGATCAATTTGCGTGCTACCTTGTAGGCGTGCCGGATGGTGATCGCTCGCGCCTCGATTTGGTCTTCGGTGTAATAGCGGCCGGCATCGGCACGGGGCAGTCCGGCAAGCTCCAAGGTCAAGGGCAAAAGACTGAGGAACTCACGCACTCGTTGTTGCTGCCGCTCCGCCTCGGACATGCTTCACACCCCCTGTTTAGCCCGTCTCGATACGCACACGACCCGGTCCGTCGTTGACCGACGCGATCCCCGTTCCAGTATGTTCGGGCTTTTATTTGAGGTAGCGCAGGATGGTATCGGAAACGACACCGCTGCTCAAGGCGGCGTGATCGTAATACAGCACACTGCGCAACATCTCGAACAGCAGGAAGCCGACGGTCATCATGACCAAGACGGTGGGCACCAAGAAAACCGTAGGCAAGACACCCCACTCGGCGGGAGGCCCCTCGGCAGCGGCGGCCGCCAACGCTTCTTCCTCGGCGGCAACGGAAATGACCGGCTCCTCTTCTTCGATGGCCGCCTCGGCCTCCTCGGCCGCACCCGCTTCTGCCACCAAAGCGGTCTCTTCCAGACTTTCGGCGCCTTCGTCCACGACGACCACTTCGCTGCCGGTTTCTTCCTCGGTGGGCGCTTCGTCGAGGGCCAGCTCGAAATCGGAGCTTTCGGTGTCCATATCGGAATCAGCCAGCCGCGGCTCTTCCTGCAGGCCGGGCTGCAAACTGCTGTCTTCCAGTTTCAACTCGAATTCGCTGCTGGATTCCTGCGACTCTTTGGCACTGGGCTGAGGCGTATCCCCGGGCTTGACACCCACTTGCTCCAGGTCTATTTCTTCGGTCGCTTCTTCTTCCAGCGAAATACCGGCATCGCTCGACGGAGTGAGGTTGATGCCGCTCTGCTCCGGCGCCGGCGCGATCTGTGCCGTGGCTTCCAGGTCCAGGTCGCTGTCACTGCCCGCCCCCGGGGGAATGATCGCACTACCGACCTGGAATATATCGCTAGATGCATCGGACGTGCCGGCGGCTACGCCGCTCATTTGCTCCGTGGCACTGGAACCGGGAATGACCGAGGAGCCGCTGCGCGGATCCGCTTTGGGGCCACCGGCCAGTCCGGAGCGTTCCGCTTCGGCGAGTTCCTCACCGAGGTTGACTTCTGCCAGCAGCTCGGTCTCTTCGAGGGAGGCGCGCGGGGATGCCGAGTCGGCCAAGCGGACACCGCTTTCAGGACGCTTGCTGCCTGCTTCTTCCAATCGGATGTCGCTGTCACTGGCAGGCTTTTGCGACTCGCTGTGGACGACGGGCACACCCGGCTCGGTCACCAGCTTGACATCGCTATCGCTATCGGGAGCGGTCCGGGCAGAAGCACCTGCCGACTCGGCTGGAGCTAGCCGCACTTCGCCGCTGCCTTCAGGGACCAATCGGACGTCGCTATCGCTGCCCGGGGCTTTGGGAGCTTCGTGGACCAACGCCTCGCCGCCTGGCTCCAAGGGGAAAGGAAATACATCGGGGACTTGTTGCCCGCCCGTATCGGCGGGTTGCAAACCGGGGTCGCTGCCCAGACCTCGTTGCCGCGCCAGCTCTTCGATATCCTGGACACGGAAGCGCCACGTACCGCGGTCGGCAAAGGCGCGAATCTCGCGCCGCTGGGCCTTTTGTGCCAGCTCCTGGGGCGACATATCCAAGCGACGTGCTGCCTCTTCCAAGCTGTAAAATTCCTGGGCCATGACGCCTACTCCCGCTTCTGGCCGTCGAGCACCTTCGACCTGCAAACGGCTCGGCATAGCTTTTTCAGACGGCGCGGGCCGCCCACTTGCCCTACTATACTCGATTTTACCCACAACTTCATTAATTGCAAGTCTTTGGTATCCCGTACACTCGTCACTTTCGGCAAAGAATCTCCTCGGCTTTGCCGGCTGTAACGACAAGGAAGGTGTAGCGTCAAAAATAGCGGCTCAGGGGGTCCCCTGTGGACTTGCATCGTCGAGATTGTCCACGGAGTGGCCTGCCATAACGGACTTCGACGAATAACAGGGCCGGCGCAGCCGGGCTGCCTCGGGCAATTCGCTCAACGAGCGCAGACGAAACAGTTGCAAAAATTTCCTCGTCGTACCGTAAAGCAGCGGGCGGCCGAGAGACGCATGCCTGCCCAAAACACGGATCAGTCCCAGGTCCAACAGCTGCCGCAGGATTTCCCCAGATTGGGCACCGCGGATTTGTTCGATATCCGCACGCATGATCGGTTGCCGGTAGGCGACGATCGCCAAGGTCTCCAAGGCAGGGCCCGATAGGGGCAATGGCTCGGGGGCGATCAAACCCTTCAGCCAGCCGGCGTACTCGGCCCGGGTACACAGCTGATAGCCGCCGGCAATCTGTTCAACATTCAATGCCGAACCCTCGCGGTCATACAGGGCGTTGAGCCAGCGTACCCATTGCTCGACCTGGCGGGCAGATCCCAAGCCAGCGGCCCTAGCCAATTTGCGCGGCGGCACTGGCTCCAAGGCGGCAAACAGCGCCGCTTCCAGCCTGGCCAACGGTTCCGTACGCGCCAAGGGATCTCCCGGCGCAGCGTGGGGCGATACTCCCCGGGGTGCTCGCCAGCTTTGGCTGCCGACTTCCTCGTATCCCTGGACCAAGGTTTTTTGCCGCCCGCTCGGGCCGCGCCAGTACCCAGAAGAACTGCCAAAAAAGGGCTGTATCGGCATGTGTCACCCCGCTACGTGCGCCGGACGCAGGTCGTTTTTTCGCGCCGACTCCTACTCGCTCCTAGTCATCCCAGGTGTCGAGCACAACAGCTCGTGCCGGTCGTCAGCCGATGGCAAAAGCCAGCGGCGGCTTATAGCAAATCGTGCAAAGTCTTGCTAGAGCGCAGGGCTTGTCCCGATCCTGACCGCCCATAAAGTAACGCGCAAAGGACAATCGCCCTAGAGCAAAATGATCCAGGCGGCCAGGCGCCTGTGGCCCGAGCGTTAGGCCTGGCAGGTGCCACCGAGGAGGGAAGGATTACCCCATGCCGCTCGGGGACGTATCGTCGTTGGCGCTCCTGTGGGCGTTGATCAAAGCCCTTATCCTAATAACGTTCGTCCTGGTCTCGGCCATATTTTTCGTGTGGCTGGAGCGTAAAGTCGCCGGCCGGATACAAGACCGGCTCGGCCCGACACGGGTCGGCGGCAAATTTGGGTGGCTACAAACGGTAGCCGATGGGCTCAAGCTTCTGGTCAAGGAGGACCTCATTCCTGCACATGCCGACCGCATGCTGTTTCGTATGGGCCCGTATGTCGCTCTGGTCGGCGCTTTCCTGGCCTATATGGCACTGCCCTTTGGAAATCAAGCCGTGGCGCTGGAGATGAACGTCGCCGTGTTCTACATGTTGGCGGTGCTTTCGACCGAGGTGTACGGCGTCATCCTCGGGGGCTACGGGTCGGGCAGCAAATGGGCGCTGTTCGGTGCCATGCGTGAAGCGGCACAGGTAGTCAGCTACGAGGTGCCGCGCTCGCTGTGTGTGGTGATACCGATTCTCGCCGCCGGCACATTGAATCTCAACGAGATTGCACGCCAGCAGGTCGGCGGCTTTTGGAATTGGTATGTGTTCCACGATCCTTTTACTTTTGTGGCCTTTTGGGTGTTCTTTACGGTAGGGACGGCGAGCTGCAAACGGGCTCCCTTCGATTTGGCGGAAGCCGAAAGCGAGTTGGTCGCCGGGTTTCATACCGAGTACAGCGGTTTTCGCTGGCTCATTTTTTACATGGCCGAATACGGGAGCATGTTTTCGGTGAGCGGCATCGCCGTGCTTCTGTTCCTGGGTGGCTGGCACACCGGTCTTTTGCCGTTCGACCTCAGCGACCGTCTCGGGTTGGTGGGCAATATCGTCAACATCCTCGTTTTCGTGGTCAAGGGATGGGTACTGGTGTTCGTGATGATGTGGGTGCGTTGGACGCTACCCCGCTTGCGCATAGATCAGGTGATGATGACTTGTCTGAAGTATCTGCTGCCGCTCAGTTGCGCACTTCTTTTGGGTGCCAGCGTGTGGCCACTGGTGGTCAATACGCTGCGCATCGGTTGGATGTACTGACAAACCGGAGAGCAGGCTTATGAGCGCCGAAGCGCTGTTTTTCTGGCTGCTAGCAGTAACGACGATGGGGTGTGCGATAGCCGTAGTGGTGACGCAAAACATCGTGCGCGCGGCGGTATGGTTGCTGTTCACGCTAGGCGGCGTAGCCGGGCTGTTTTTCTTGCTCGGTGCGGATTTCGTGGGTGCCACGCAGATCATGGTGTACGTGGGCGGCACGTTGGTGCTGATCGTGTTCGGCGTCATGCTCACGGCTCAAAGTCCGTTCGTGACCATGCGTGCGGGAGCAGGGGAGTGGGGCCTGACCCTGGTCGTCGGCGGCGTCTTGGTCGGGTTGCTGGCAGGCGTGCTTTTCCTCTCCCCTTGGACGGGGCCCCAATCGGACTCAGCGGCGCCCCAGTCGCGATCGGTCGCCCTCGGTAGCGACCCGGCCCGCTCGCAAACTGTCCGCGACCTGGGACTGGTCTTGCTGGGCATTCGTGAAGTCCATCCCAACGGGTCCATCCCGGTGCCGATACGCGATGCCGACAACAATCCCCAGTCGGTCCCGCGCAGAGAAATAGGGTATTTGCTGCCGTTCGAACTGGCTTCGGTGCATTTGGTGGTGGTGCTGGTGGCGGCGGCGTATCTGGCTCGCGCCCGTCGTCGCACCGGGAGTCCTAGCTCATGACCATCGCTGTCGAACATTACTTGTTGGTCGGGGCCGTGCTCTTCGTGGCCGGGGTCGTGTGTATGGCCATCAAGCGCAACGCCATCGGCGTCTTGATGGGAGTGGAACTGGTTCTCAACGCAGCCAATATCAACTTCGTGGCCTTTGCCCGCTACAATCCCCTTTTCGTCCTCGAGGGTCAGGTCATGGCCCTGTTTACGATCGTGCTGGCGGCGGCCGAGGCAGCCATCGCGCTGGCCATCGTGCTCAATTTTTACAACAACCATTTGACCGTGGACGTGGACGCAGCCGAGGATCTGAAAGGATAAGCGATGCACGATCTGATCGCCGATCCTGGCCTTTTATACGTGACGGCGACCGTGCTGCCGCTGGTGTCGTTCGTGCTGCTTTTCGTGGGCGGCCGGCGCTGGGGCCGGTGGGGCGCATACCTGGCTTGTGCCGCTATCATCGGCTCTTTCGTTCTCAGTGTCGTAGGCTTCGGCATATACGTGCAGACAGCCCCTCATCACGAACATAGTCAGACTGCTGCCGCTAGTCAGGGCGCCGGCCATGCACATGCCGGAGCGCACAGTCCTGCAACCGAGACTACCCGCGGGATCCAGCCTCCCTGGAGCGGAAGCATCTACTGGGCAGTGGTCCATTACTTGGGCGAAAGCGAACCGGCCGCGGCGTTGCGTCTGGGTTATTACGTAGACGGTTTGACCGTGGCCATGTTCCTCATGATCACCCTGGTAGCCAGCTCCATCCATATTTACTCTCTTGGCTATATGGCCGAGGAACAAGAAGAGTGGGTCGAGGACCACCAAGCCCATGTCCGCCGCCGGGGTCGTTTCACTCGTTTCTTCATGTACCTCTCCCTTTTCTGCTTTTCCATGCTCAATCTGGTGCTGGCGGACAATCTTTTTCAGATCTTTATCAGCTGGGAGTTGGTAGGAATTTGCTCGTACTTGCTGATCGGCTACTATTACGAACGACGCTCGGCTGCCAATGCTGCCAACAAAGCGTTCATCACCAATCGCGTGGGAGACGCGGGCTTCATTGTCGGCTTGTTGATCCTGTGGACCTACGTGGGTGATTTCAATGTGCAGCATGTCTTCGACACGGTGCGCTCGCCGGCGGTGGATAGCCATGGCGAGCCTATGCCCCAAGGCCGTCAATTCGTGCGCGTGACGGCGGAAGTGGACAGCGACGGCCACCGCTACTATCGCGCCGACGACCAGGGGGATCAGGTGCTGCTCTTCCGCGGTCACGTCCACGCCCCGGAAAAGGTACAGGACACCTGGCACTACGAGGCCGATATGCCGACCATGCCCTACTGGTTGCTCGTAGTCGCGGGTATAGGGCTTTTTTTGGGCTGCGTTGGCAAATCGGCTCAGTTTCCGCTGCATGTGTGGCTCCCGGACGCGATGGAAGGCCCTACGCCGGTCAGTGCTTTGATCCATGCGGCAACTATGGTGGCGGCCGGTGTCTACCTCGTCGGTCGAGTCTTCCCCGTGTTCGTTCCCGATGTGCTTTTGCTCATCGCCTATACCGGAGGGCTGACACTGTTCGTGGCGGCGACTATAGCCATCGTGCAAACGGACATCAAACGAGTGCTGGCCTATTCCACTGTGAGCCAATTGGGCTACATGATGCTGGCCTTGGGTGTCGGCGGCTGGGTAGCCGGGCTGTTCCACTTGCTGACGCACGCCTTCTTCAAGGCCCTGTTGTTCCTGTGCTCAGGTAGCGTCATCTATGGGTGTCATCACGAACAGGACATGCTGCGCATGGGCGGCCTGTATGCGCGCATGAAGATTACCGCATGGACTATGCTCGTAGGCGTGCTGGCTATTGCCGGGACGCCGCTTTTTTCCGGATGGTATAGCAAAGACGCTATCCTGGTGCAGGCATTGAGCTTCGTTTCCCTCAACCCACGGCACTTCTTGCTCTTCCTATTGCCTTTGCTGACGGCGGGTATCACTGCGTTTTACATGTTTCGTCTTTGGCTGCTGACCTTTGCGGGGGAGCCACGCGATCGGCATGTCTTCGAGCATGCGCACGAATCGCCATGGGTAATGACCGGACCACTGGTGTTGTTGGCTTTTTTCAGCGTCGTCGTGGCATGGGGACCCAATCCCTTCGATGTGCAAGGGAGTTGGCTGGAACATTTCCTGCACCAGGGACAACCCGCGACACTCGATCACGAGAAGGGATACGAATTGGCCGTTGTCGCCAGTCAGGCAGCGACACGGGAGCGCGGCGGGAACTACCTCGCGCGCGATAGCTGGCTTTACCCACTTTTCGAAAAGGCCGCGCTCGGCCCGCACGACCTAGCCGGGGCACTCGGTTTGCTCGTCGCTGCCATCGGCACGTTGCTTGCTTTGGGTGTCTATTACTGGCGTGTGCTGGATGCCGAAGAAGCGCGTCGGCAATTTGCCCGGGTGCACGCATTCCTGATGGAGAAGTGGTATTTCGACGCCTTGTACAGTGTGGCTGTGGTGCGCCCCGCCGGCGTCGTGGCTCGGGCCTGTCGCTGGTTCGACCTTTATGTCATTGATGGCATCGTGGACAACGCGGCGCGGGCGACGGTACGCCTGTCTCAGTGGGATGGCCGCTTCGATTTGGGGATCGTAGATGGCCTCGTCAATCTGACAGCCGACATCGTCTATGCCGTCGGACGATCGTTACGGGCTGTGCAAACGGGGCTGTTGCGCAATTACATCTTGTTTTTGGCGGTCGCCGCCGTGGGATTGTTCGCACTCTTGTCGTATCTCATGGCTCTGGCAGGGTGAAGATCATGAATATCCCAGATGTATGGCTGCTGACACTGATTATCTTCGTCCCCTCGTTATTTGCCCTTTTGGTGTTGCTCATTCCCAGGGGCCAAGAGGAGTGGATGCGCTGGACAGCGCTTTTTGGCACGTTGCTCACGTTGGTACTGACTTTGTTTCTGTTGATAGACTATTTGAACTTGCAGGACCACTACGGTACCGCCCATCGAGACCGAGCGCTGCTCGGTGCGCGGGCCGACGAAGACTTGCTCCTGGCGGCGACGCATCAGCCGGCGCGCAGCGACGACTTGATCGTGCGCATTCCATGGATCGAACGCTTCCATATCGAATACTTCCTGGGAGTGGACGGCATCAGCATGAGCTTGGTCTTGTTGACCAGCGTCGTTTCTTTTCTGGCTATGATCGCCAGCTGGAATATCGAGCGCTACGTCAAAGGGTATTGCGTCCTTTTCCTCATCCTCGAAACCGGCATGTTGGGTACGTTTTTGGCACTGGACCTGTTCCTTTTCTACATCTTTTGGGAAGTCATGCTGTTACCCATGTATTTTTTGATCGGCATCTGGGGCGGTCCGCGCCGCGAATATGCAGCGATCAAGTTTTTCCTGTACACGCTTTTGGGTAGCGTCCTCATTCTGTTGGCGATTCTGGGCTTTTATTTCACCGATCTGCGCCCCCTGGCGGAGTATTTCAAAACGCACCCGCAGGCCCAACAAGAAGCCCAAGTCCTCGATCGGCTAGTCCAAAGGGCCCGCGGCGCAGCGGTCAACACCTTCGATATCTTGTTGCTCCACAAAGTGGGCCGTGAATCGGCGCGGCTCGAAGCGCTGTATCAGGAAGCTAAGTCGAGTGCTGAAAAAACGCCTTCCGTCGAAAATCAAAAAAAGCTGGAGGAGGTCAGCGCGCTGCGGCAAAAATACCAACTGTTCAGCCGCGATTTTCAGGTGATCATGTTCATCCTGCTGTTCATTGGCTTTGCCATCAAGGTGCCGGTGTTTCCCTTCCACACCTGGCTGCCGGATGCCCATGTGGAGGCACCTACGCCGATCAGCATGATCCTGGCCGGCATTTTGCTGAAGATGGGAGGGTACGGCCTGCTGCGCATCGCCTATCCGATTTGCCCGTGGGCCGCTTACGAGCTGGCCTGGTGGCTGGGACTGTTCGGAGTCATCAATATCGTATACGGCGCTTTCGCCGCCATGGCTCAGAGCGACTTCAAAAAGCTGGTCGCCTACAGCTCGATCAGCCACATGGGATATGTTGTGTTGGGCATTGCCGTCTGGACCGGTCTGGATCGTTTCCAGTATTGGAGTTGGGGGATGAACGGCGCCATGTATCAGATGCTGGCGCACGGAATCACCTCGGCGGGCATGTTTTTCCTGGTCGGGGTCATATACGATCGGGTGCATCATCGTGACCTGAACGCCTTGGGCGGCCTCAACAACAGCATGCCTTTGTACAGCGGTCTGAGCGCGGTGATCTTTTTCGGCGCCATGGGGCTGCCGGGCCTGTGCGGCTTCGTCGGCGAGTTTTTCACCGTGCTCGGCACGTGGAATTTCGACCGTGTCTATGCCTTCTTGGCCGCCATGACCGTGGTGGTGACCGCCGGGTATATTTTGTGGACCATCCAAAGGGTGTACTTGGGCAACAATCCCCGCTACGAAGGACTGCCGGAAATAGACGCACGCGAACTGACTGTGGCGATTCCGTTGGTGGTATTGACCGTGGTGCTGGGGGTATGGCCTCCCCTGGTGCTGGAATGGATGGAGCCGAGCGTGACCGGGCTGGTACGGCAGCTGGCCGCTGCGGTCGCGATACCGTGACCCGCAACTCGCCGCGGACAAGTTCGCACAGGATTGGGCACACATGTGGGCCTTCATAGACAAGACATACGCCGATCGGCTGGCAGAAACTTTGGTCATAGACCTGGCCGCTTTCGCGCCAGAATTGCTCCTCTGCCTGGGCATCGTTTTGGTCATGATTCTGCGTATGTTCCGCGGCCTGGCGCGGATCCATTACGGCATCGTGGGACTGGTCGTTCTGGCGCTAGCCATGGCGCTGGCTTGGACGCAGTGGCAAGGTGACTTCGCGGCGCCGCAGCTGTATGCCGGCGGCCTGTTCAGCGGCCTGATCGCCTACGACTATTACACCCTCTTTTTCCGGCTCCTGATCCCGCTGGCCAGTATCCTGGTATTGGCCTTGGTGCTGGTAACCGGTGTACCGCCGCGCGAAGACTCGGCAGATTTCGTGCTTTTGCTTCTGGGAGCGACCTTGGGCATGGTGCTGATGACGTCGGCGCAGCATTTGCTCATGGTCTATATCGCCGTGGAGATGGCCAGTCTGCCGAGCTACGGTCTGGCGGGCTTTTTGAAAGAAAAGCGCGAAAGCAGCGAAGCGTCGCTGAAATATGTAGTCTACGGCGGCGCCGCCTCGGGGGTGATGCTCTACGGCATCAGCTTGTTGGCCGGGCGTTTCGGCACAGCATACCTTCCGGAACTGGCCAATGCGTTTTCTGCAGCAGTCCTGGCCCGGGGTACCGTAGATCACCTGCTCCTTTTGGCTACGCTCCTCATCCTTATCGGTATGGCCTTCAAGCTGGCAGCGGTTCCGTTTCATTTTTGGTGTCCCGATGTGTTCGAAGGGGCCTCGGCAGAAGTGGCGGCGTTTCTTTCCGTAGCTTCCAAAGGAGCTGCGCTCGGCCTGGTGGGACGCTTCGCGCTGAGCTTCATGGGAGGCTATCCAGGGGCATCGCCTCTGATGTGGAATCTAGACCACTGGCGCGCCATGCTGCCGTACCTGGGTCCGGCGCTGGCACTGCTGGCGGCGCTCACCGCTACCTTCGGCAATCTGGCTGCCTATGCGCAAACGAACCTCAAGCGCCTATTGGCTTATTCCACCATAGCCCATGCAGGCTACATGTTGATGGCAGTGGCACCGC
This sequence comes from Gemmataceae bacterium, assembly GCA_040289265.1. Taxonomy (GTDB): domain Bacteria; phylum Planctomycetota; class Planctomycetia; order Gemmatales; family HRBIN36; genus PSKW01. The sequence continues at coordinate 15,480 of PSKW01000005.1, read as the reverse complement.
TGACCCGGGAGGGCCTGGAAGCTATGCTCTTCTACTTGATCGTCTATGTTTTCATGAACATGGGGGCATTTGCGGTCGTTGCCTTTATCCGCAACCACATCGGCTCGGAGGACCTGAAAGACTACAGCGGCCTGGCATCGCGCGCCCCGCTACTGGCCATCGTCATGGGCATTTTCTTGCTCAGTCTGGTAGGCGTGCCGCCTTTGTTCGGCTTTGTGGCCAAATACCAGGTGTTCGCCGCATTGTATGACGGGTGGGCAACCTACCAGCAGCCGGGACTGCTGGCACTGCTGGTGATCGGGCTGCTCAATACGGTGCTGAGTCTCTTTTACTATGTCAAAGTGTTGAAGGTGATGGTTCTGGAGTCGCCGCCGGAGGGACAGGCCGGTTTATTGCCAGTACCGCTGCACCAGGTGTGGTATGCTTCTTTGCTGGCGGCGGTCGTAGGTTTCGGTATGCTGGCGTGGAATCCCCTGGCAACAGGGACCCAGCAGGGCGCCAGTTCCTTTCCGCCCTTGAAGGCGTCCCAAAAGCCTATAGTGTTGCGGCCGTAATGTCGGCGCTATGCCCTGACAGCATCGTGCGCCTAATCGCTCCGGATAAGTTATAAGGACGCACCGTTGCAAGGTTTCTGACGAACCATGAGCGATGAAGCGATCGTCACGCGTGTATGGCTGCGCGAGACCGCGTCGTTGCTGAAGTATTTGGACGACGCCTGGCCTTGGACACCTCCCGGGGAGGCTCCTGCGGTGGAAACAGTGCACCGCCTGGCCGCCCAGGAGCAAGAGGCCTTGCGTGACTTGGCCGCCTGGATGATGGCGCGCAAATGGACTCCCCCGCCCACTGTGTTCCCCGAAGCGTTTTCTTCGCTCAATTACACGTCCATAGACAGTATGCTTCCCCGGCTGGTGGCGTATCAGCGCTGGACTGTAGTCGAGCTGGAAAAAGATTTAGCCGCGGTCACCGATGCCGGAGCACGCCTGGCGCTGCACAAGCTCCTGGAAGTCAAGCAGCGGACATTAGGGGAGTTGGAAAACTTGGCGCGCCAACACGCCGGTCACCGCGCAGTGCTCGTATGACTCACGAGCCCATGGGTAGCCTCTGTCTTGAGTGTCTATGCGACCTTTGCGCGCTGGGCGGCTCGGTATCTTGTGCGGCGTATTGGGAGGCTCTGTGGGCGTCAGCGGCGTTGACATGAAATAACGTTAACTTCTGCGGTCGAGATAAAAGGCACGCCTGTGGCATCGTTGGTGGACACCCACGCACACTTGGCCGACGAGGCGTTCGCGGCAGACCTGCCCGAAGTCCTAGAGCGTGCTCGCGAGGCGGGCGTCCGTTGGATCGTCACGATTGGCATCAGTGCAGCTTCCAGCCAACGCTGCGTCGAGCTGGCGGAACGGTATCCGTGCCTGGCAGCCAGTGTAGGCATTCAGCCCAACTACGTGGCCCAAGCTCAGCCCGGCGACTGGGATACCATCGTCCGGCTCGCCGATCATCCGCGCGTCACTGCCATCGGAGAAACCGGTCTGGACCGGTACTGGGACTTTACCCCCTTCGATCAGCAAGAAGAACTGTTTCGGCGGCATCTGACGCTGGCGCGTGCCAAGGGTTTGCCGGTGGTCATCCACTGCCGCGCCGCTGAACAAGATGTCCTGCGCGTCTTGCGCGAAGAAAACGAGCGCCATGGGCTGCCCCGGGGGGTCATGCACAGCTTTACCGGCGATGCTGCCACGCTGCGCGCTTGCCTGGACCTCGGGCTTTCTATTTCCTTTGCCGGCATGCTCACCTACCCGAGCGGCGCGGCGCTCAGGCTTTTGGCCAAAGACGTGCCCTTGGAGCGACTGCTAATCGAAACCGACAGCCCGTATCTACCCCCGGTGCCGGTGCGCAAGCGAGTGCGGCGCAACGAGCCGGCATACCTTCCACACACCCTAGACTGCCTGGCACAAGCGCTGGCAATGGATCCGACCGAGCTTGCGGACCTGATTTTCGATAACGCCAGTCAACTTTTTAGCCGGCGTGCGGCGTAGTACAAGGGGGACGTCATAGTCCAGCCGCCGATCGGCTCGCGACCCGCAGGCCCATCGGCCTTCGAAGTTGTGAAAACGGTCGAAACCTACCTTGCAGGGAGAAGCGTCTAGCGCGGGCCGAGTTTGCTGTGGCAAACACCGAACACCAATGATTATAATGAAACTGCAGGCTCTAGGATGACGGCGCAAAACCGACGAGGGGCGGGGGAGGTAGCTTCTGTGGAAATTCGGCCCAAATTACACCGTCTGCGTGACAATATCGGCAGCGTTTTGCTCGGCAAACCGGACGCGATTGACTTGGCCATCATTACGCTTTTGGCCGACGGGCATTTGCTGATCGAAGACGTACCTGGAGTGGGCAAGACCCTGCTGGCCAAAGCACTGGCGCGCAGTTTGGATTGTTCGTTCCATCGGATCCAGTTCACGCCCGATCTTTTGCCCAGTGACATCATCGGCACCAGTGTGTACTACCAGCCCAGCGGCGAGTTCGTGTTCAAGCCCGGGCCGCTGTTCGCCAATGTCATCCTGGCCGACGAAATCAACCGGGCCACGCCGCGCACACAAAGCGCGCTGTTGGAGGCGATGAGCGACCGTCAGGTGTCGGTAGACGGGGTAACGCATCCCCTGCCGCTGCCCTTCATCGTCATGGCCACGCAGAATCCCTTCGAATTCGAGGGGACCTATCCATTGCCCGAAAACCAACTCGATCGCTTCACGCTGCGCATGCGCATCGGCTATCCCGAGCGCAGCTACGAAAAGGCCGTGTTGACCCAGCACCGGGAAGGGGAACCGGTAGACAAGTTGCAGCCTGTGCTGGCAGGTAGCGAAGTACTGGCCATGCAGGCCCAGGTGCGGCAGGTGCGCGTGGACGACAGCCTCAACGATTACATCATGAGCATCGTGGAGGCCACCCGGCAACGCGAGGAGCTGTACTTGGGGGTGAGCACGCGGGGCGCATTGATGCTGTATCGCACGGCGCAAGCGCGAGCCTATCTCGCCGGGCGCGATTATGTCGTCCCCGACGATATCAAGAGCCTGGCCGTACCCGTGCTGGCGCATCGTATTCTGTCCCGCAGCTATCGGTTCAACGGTCGCGCCGACACCGGAGAAACCATCATCCAGGAGATCGTAGAACAGGTGCCGGTGCCGGTCTGAAGCCCGGTCGGGAGGCATGTGCGATGGCAGAGGCCAGAGCGACGGCGGACAGTGCGACTTTTAGGGATAGACGTCGTTTGCGCGGACCGCACCTGACGCGCGAGGCAGCCTTGTGGCTGGCCAGTGCGTCCCTGCTCCTGCTCCTGGGCTGGCTTCGTAGTATCAACCTGGTGGCACTGCTGGCCTGCATGTTGCTGATCTATGCCGCGGGTGACTTTCTGGCGGCTGGATTGCGACGTCGGCTCAAGTATGTGCAGGTTGCACGCACGGTCTACGGGCCGGTCTTCGCCGGCCAACCCTTTGCCGTCCACGTGCGCGTGGAAAACACCAGCCAGCGGCTCATTCCCGGCGTGACCATCCTGGACCACGGCGTGCATCACCGGCTGACGATCGGCGTTCCGACTTTACGTGCCCGGGCACCCGCCACTTTTGCTTTTACGGTGAGCATACCCGAACGCGGGCGCTATCTTTGGCCGGCGATTCGGGTGCGCAGCGGTTACCCTCTGGGCCTTTTCGTGCGCGAGTGTATCCTCCAGAAGCAGCAGAAAACGTTGGTGTTGCCGCGTCTCGGCGGATTGGACCGGCATCAGTTCAAGAGGCGCCTGCTGCATCCGCCCCGCTGGGGGCAACCCTTGGTGCGGCCCTTGCTGCGACGTCTGTGGGGCACTCAGGGGGAGTTCCATGGGCTGCGCGAGTTCCGTCCTGGAGACAGTCCCAAGTGGATCCACTGGCGTACCACGGCTCGCGCCGGCCAGTTGATGGTGCGCGAATTCGAAGATCCCCCGCAAGAGAATTTGGTCTTGCTGCTGGAGCCGTGGCTGCCAGCTTCTGCTGCCGAGCTGCGCCGCAGTATGCAGCGCGTCCGGCAACAGAACCAGCAATTGCTCGAGTGGCTCGAGGCTATCGGCAGCGTTGACGGCCAAGCACGACAGGCTAAAGCCGAGGCGTTGGCCCGCAAAGAAGCCCAGTTTGCTCGTCCCTTGCAAACACTCGAGCTGGCTATCAGCATGGCCGCCACCATCTGCTGGTACTGGTGCCGCGAAGTCACCGCCCAGATCGTCCTAGGCATTATCGGCGATCCCCAAGGACTCATCCAAGTCGAGGCGTCGGCCGCGGCTGCCTATCCCCTGCTCGAACGCTTAGCCGCAGTCGAGGGTACGCCGCGTTTCGATCATCTCGATCAATGGCTGACCCAGGTACATCAGCCGGACCTCCCGTTCGGACCGGTGGTCCTGATCAGCCCACGGGCGTCACCTCTGTGCCAGACGATCAGTCAAACTCTGCGTCGGCCAGTACTGGCCATCAACGTCGGTCAACCGGGCTGGGAAGACTTCTTCGAAGGACCGACAGGCCTGAGCGTGGACGAGCAAAACCACACAGCGAAAAGCACCCGGGCGATGCATCCGTCGGCATCAGTACCGGTGCCGGTCGTTTAGCGGCGGCGCCGCAGGAGGAGCCGAGAGGCTATGGAATTGCGTCGTGCCTTCGCAATGGCAACTTATTTGGCCCTGGGGCTGTCCACAGCTTGCCTGGGCTACTCGGAGCGACTGTATTTGCCGGTCGTGGTGGCCTTGTATCCGGCGTTCCTGGTGCTCTTGGCGATAGCCTATTACGTCCGTGGTCGCTGGGAACTTCCCCCATGGTCTGCCTATTGGGTGGTGGCGCCCGCGATACTCGTTATTTGGGTACTATGGGTCATCGTAGCTGCACGCGACGAATTAGCAGCCGGAGCCAGCGATCTGGATGTGATCCGCGTCATTTGGCCTCGGACCGGTCCTTTTCTGACGGCATTGCTGCTGGTGCTGGTGTATCGTCGTAAGTTGGCGCTGCATTACTGGTTATTGCATGCTCTGGCGTTCGTGCAGATTGTCGTAGCCTGCGTACTGGACCGAGGTGCTGTATTCGGCCTATTGCTGCTAGGCTACACCGTTTGCGCCACCTGGTCGGTGACCTTGTTCGCGCTGTATCGTCCGGAACTAGACTGCGCATCGGCCGCTGTCCAGTGGCGCCAAGACGACAAGCTGCGCTGGTGGGGCGCCGGCATCCGGCAGGCGCTGGGACTTTTTGCCTTCGGATTGCTTTTCGGCTTGGTTTTGTTCTTCGTTATCCCGCGGCCGTTTCAAAGCTCCCCAGCAGCATTGGTGTTGCCCGGACCTGTGCGGGCTGAAGTAGGCTTTTCGCCGATCATGGACCTCAACGGCAATACGCCTGTGGAGTACAACGAAGAAATCGTCATGCGTGTCGAGGCACGCTCGGCGGCAGGCGAGCCGATGTATTTGGGCAGCAATCAGCGCTGGCGTGGCGTCACCTGCGCCCTCTACGAAAACGGCCGCTGGTTGCCGCCCACGCTCATTGACCACCAGGATGTGTCGCTGACACACTTGGAATTGCCCGGTCCGGGACAAGTGCACCTGACGTTCCACCTGGACCTTTCCAAAGTGGCCACGGACCAGCGCCGGATCCTGCGAGACAGCACGGGAGAAGTCGTGATGCCGAGCATGCAGTTTCCGGCGCTTTTTCTGGCGGAGCCGATCCACGCGCCCGGGGGTATCCCCCGGGTGGCGTTGCGGCAGGGAGGACCTTTCCGACCGGCACTCAGTTATAGCTCCCAAGAGTCGGTTTTGACCATCGGCCGCAATCGCGGAGCGGTCATCTACGAGCAGATTTTGGTTCCCCGTGCTCCATCGGACCGGCGCCCGGCCGAGTTGCGCGAAAGTTATCGCAGTGCCCTGGTGCGCGTACCCGAACAGGCACGGGCCATCGCCGATTATGCCCAGCGGGTCCTGGAAGAAGCCGGTCTGCGTCAGGCGCCTGCGGAGAAAAAGGCCCGCGCTCTGGAACGGCACCTGTCCGAGTCTCCCCACTTCCACTATTCCTTGGAGCGCCGGCGCTCCGACCGCACCCTCGACCCCACAGTAGACTTTTTGCTCAATGTCAAAGAGGGCCATTGTGAGCTTTATGCCTCGGCTCTGACTTTGATGTTGCGCAGTCAAAACATCCCAGCCCGCATCGTCATCGGCTTCAAGGGATGCGACTGGAACAGCATGGGCGGCCTGCACGAGGTGCGGCAGTATCATGCCCATGCCTGGGTCGAGGCGTTCATCGAGAACCCGATCGCCACGCACCTGATCAAGCTGCGGCAAAGCAGTCAGACCGGCCAGGATCGCCCGGGGGCCGGTTTTGTCGCAGGAGAATGGATCACGCTGGACCCTACCCCGGGGGGCGGTACAGCGAGCACCGTGTCGCGCACGCGCCGTTGGTGGGACGATACGCGGGAATTCGCCCTGTACCTATGGGAGTTTTTCATCCTCGATTTCAGTGGCGAGGTGCAGCAAGAGCGTCTGGTGAGCTACCTCGCCAATATCACGTGGAACGCCGACTGGTCTTCGATCGGCCGGAGCTTCGGCATCGTCGTGCTGGCCGTGGTGGCAGCCACGGCTGGCGCTGTCGCCTGGCGGCTGTGGCAGCACCGATCCAGACGGCACAAGGCTGCATCTGCTGCCTACCTGCTGCGCCGGCCGGAGACTTTGTTTTACGCCCAGATGCTGGACCTGCTGGCGCGACGCGGTTGGCTGTTGCATTTGGGTCAGACCGGTTGGGAATTTGCACGTCAGGTGGCTCGCACTATGGCTGACGAGCCGGTCTTGGCGCGCTGCGCAGCTATTCCACTGGAGCTGACCGATTACTTTTATCGAGTGCGTTTCGGCGGCATCGCCCTGCCGGCAGCAGACCGAGAACGCATCGCTGAACAATTGCGTCAGTTGAGCACGGCACTGGCGCCCGCCAACCGGAGGTCTCGCCTGTGAGCCATCCCGCGCTGATGTCCGCAGACGACACTGCATTATTGGTCGTGGACGTCCAGGACAAGCTCATGGCGCTTATCCCCGGGGCCGTCGAGGTGATCCGCAACATCGGCTTCTTGCTCGACGCTGCCCAAGTGTTGAACATACCCGTGCAAGCCACGGAACAATACCCGAAAGGGCTGGGCCCGACGGTGAGCGCACTAGCCCACAAGCTGCCGCCGCGCCTGGAAAAGCTGGCTTTTAGCTGTTGTGCTGTGCCACAGATCGTCGAAGAGTTCCAGCGGCAGGCGCGTCCCAAAGTGCTGGTGGTAGGCATCGAGACCCATGTCTGCATAGCCCAGACAGCATTGGATCTGCTTGCGGAAGGGTTCCGCGTATACGTCGCCGCCGATGCGGTCGCAGCGCGCGCCGAGACTGACCACCGTTGGGCGCTGCACCGCATGGCTCAGGCCGGTGTGCACATCACCACTTGCGAAGCCGCCGTTTTCGAATGGCTGCGCCGCGCTGGCACCCCCGAATTCAAAACCATCAGCAAAATGATCCAGGATCGCGCTCGGAGAGCGGACCGGCCAGCCTTTCACCCCACACCGCGAACGACGCCTGCGTAAGCATGTCCTTTCCCTGCAGGCTGCAGCTACTGCTCGAACTGTCGCTCGTGCGTGTGCGTCATTCAGGCGATAGCGCATCCGCGCTAGGCAATCCGCTCGCAGTCAAGGGCAGCTGCGCAGGATCCTGACCGCGCCTATATAATGCTGCTGTACCGATGCAGACCGAAACCCCGTCGGGCTTGAAACCTCCAGGATCCTTTGCAGAACGAAAGCCCGACCTGCGGGTACAAAGCGAACGGGAGAGCCGTCATGAGTAGCTCTGAAGTGCCCTCGGCGGATCAATTGGAAACGTTTCCCAATGCTTACCCGGAACGAGAATATACGGTCGAAATCGTGTGCCCGGAGTTTACCAGCATCTGCCCACGCACCGGGCAGCCGGACTTCGGCACCATCACGTTCACCTACATACCGGATCAAGTGTGCGTAGAGCTCAAGTCGCTGAAACTGTATTTGCAGCGCTATCGCAACCAGGGAATCTTTTACGAAACGCTGATCAATCGGCTGCTGGACGACTTTGCCGCCGCTTGCCAACCACGGTATTTGGAGGTCGTGGGCGAGTTCCATCCGCGCGGCGGTATTACCACCAGCGTTCGTTGCGTATACGAAAGGGCCATATCCTCGGAGAAACAAGCACCAGGACATCGCCGAAAGAAAAAACGGACCGGCAAATGACCGGGGGAACGAGCCGCCGTCGCAGGTCGGATGCGCCCCGGTTCGACGAGCGCGCACCCCAAGATCCAGGTATCGGCTCACCATAAGGCCGACGACGAACAGGCGGCGTGCTACCCCGACTTCATCCGACCGGAACGACGAAGGAACTACCGCGCAAGCCCACTTGTGTGGAGGACAAAATGAGCCTGGCGTGGACTTACGACCTTTTCGCTGTGGACCTGGAAACTGAGCGGCGCCTATTAACAGTTTTATTGCAGCTGGTGGTGATCATCGGCTGTGCTCGACTGTTCGCGGCGCTGTTCCAGAAGCTGTATCAACCCGCGGTGGTGGGGGAAATCGCCGCGGGGATCGTGCTGGGACCGTCCCTGCTCGGCCGACTGGCACCGGAGCTGTCCAGTATGGTCTTCGACCCGTCGGTGCAGCCGATTTTCAACGTACTCAGTCAAATCGGGTTGGTTTTTTTGCTGTTTTTGATCGGCTTGGAATTCGATTTCAGTCATTTGCGTTGGCGCGGACCGGCGGCTTTGTGCATCTCGGTCGCAGGCATCGCTTTGCCATTTGCATTGGGACTGATGCTGGGGCCTCTGATGCATCCTTATCTAGAAAGGCCCGTGAGCCAGCTGGGGTTTACGCTATTTTTGGGCACGGCACTTTGCATCACAGCTATCCCCGTTCTGGGACGCATCATGCTGGAGCTGAACATCCATCGCACGCGCCTGGGTGCGATCACTATCACAGCAGCCGCGGTAGACGATGCCTGCGGATGGATCCTGTTGACCGCGGTGGCCAGCATCGTACAGGCCCACTTCGATGTGGCGCGTTTGGCCGTCATGGTGCTGAGCACAGTGGCTTTTGTTGCGGCGCTGATACTCGTGGTCGGCCCCCTATTTCGAGGTTTGGCCCGGAAGTTTTTGCTGACGCGCGAAGGCACCGTCGGGTTGGGTGGGCTTTCGCTTACCTTGTTGGTGATGTTCGCTTGCGCCGCCACGACCAACAAGATCGGCATTTTTGCCGTTTTCGGTGCGTTTCTCTTCGGGGCGGTTCTGTCGCCGGATCAAGAGCTGGCGTCGGCGCTGAGACGCCCCATGTGGCTGCTGGTGTCGGCCTTTTTCCTGCCCATTTTTTTCACCTATACCGGCCTGCGGACGGACATCGGCACGCTGGAGTCGCCGGTCCTGTGGGGGCTGTGCGGCGTAGTGAGCCTGGCAGCCATCGGCGGCAAACTGTGCGGATGCAGCCTGGCCGCACGCCTGAGCGGCTTTTCCTGGCGCGAATCCTGCGCCATCGGTGCTATGATGAATACTCGCGCCCTCATGGCCCTTATCGTCATCAACTTGGGCATGGACCTCGGCGTGATCACCCCCAGCGTGTTTTGCATGCTGGTCCTGATGGCCCTACTCACTACGGTAATGACTACGCCTTTGCTGCTGCTGGTCATGCGTGGCACCGAATTGGAGCCCTACATAGCCCAGTCCGAGTTCGCCAGGCGAAGAGGCAGAGCTTTAGCACGCGGGTCGGACACGGACCGGCCCGCGCCGAGCCATGCGCCCCCGCAGGCGTGTCCCACAGTGTCTCGACGCGAGCACCCGAAATGAGCGGCATCTTTTGCGCAGTCGCCCCCGGACGATCGGCCCTGCGCATGCAGCGGCCGCGCGCTCCATGCCGACGCGCCATCGTAGCAGCGTGGAGCGTCCGCCGCTACGCTGTATCGGTAACCAGGTGATAGAGGATCTCCTCGGCCTGTCGGACTTGGGCGATCGAAACCCATTCGTCGGCGGTGTGGGCCTGGGCGATATCCCCTGGGCCGAAGACCACACTAGGAATGCCAGCGGCGGCCAGCGTCGAGGCGTCGGTGCCGTAGGGGACGCCGGCCACCTCTGCCGTCCCGAGCACTTTAGCTACGGCCCGACTCAACCGACGGGCAGCCTCGCTGTTGCCGCTGCGATCCAGTCCCGGCAGCGCTAGCCACGGAGGCTCGCACAGCACCGGGAAATCTACCCGAGGATACCGACGGACATAAGCCATGACATCTTCGAGAGCCTGCTGCGGTGACTCGTTGGGCAAAAGCCGCCGATCCAGCTCGATGGTGCAGCGATGGGGTACGATATTGGAAGTGATGCCGCCTTGGATGACGCCGACATTGAGCGTGGGCAGCCCCAGCAAAGGATCGGCCGGCTGTCGCCGGAGTCCATCGGCATACTCTTCCAAAGCCGTCAGCACTCGGCCCATGCGCAAGATGGCGTTGGTGCCGAGCCACGGCTGCGAGGAATGGCAGGCACGCCCCTCGGTATGTATGCGAAAACGCACGGCACCTTTGTGCGCTACCACCACCTGCAAGCGCGTCGGCTCGGCCACGATAGCCAGGTCGGCTCGGAGTCCGCGTCGCACCAGCTCCTGTACGCCGGTAAAGGTATATTCTTCGTCCACGACGCACGCCAAAGTCAGGGCCGCGGCCTGCCGTGGACGCTCCCGAACCAGACGCGCCAAGACCGCCAGCATAGCAGCCATAGCCCCTTTCACGTCGCAGGCACCGCGTCCGAAAAGTTTGCCGTCCACGATCTGTGCCGCAAAGGGAGGAACGGTCATGTCCTCCGCCGGCACCGTATCCTGATGCACCTCGAACAGGATACGCCCCGTAGGCCGCTCCGGCTCGAAAAAGGCCACGATGTTCTCGCGCCAGGGGGCCACCGGCTGACGCTCGTAGGCCAGTCCCAATCGTCTGAAAAAGTCTTCGAGATAGCTCGTCAAAGGCCACTCGTAGCGATGCTCGGCTTGCACCGGCCGCCCCATCGGGTTGACGCTGGCAATGGAAACGAGCTCTTGCAACAGTCGGATGGCATCCGTCATGATCAGGCGTGACCTTGTGCCACGTGGAACACTAGGGGCCAGCGACTAGTCCGGCAGCGTTCGCTCGTCGGTAGCATCCGCCCCCGAGTCGTGCCGCTGGCGCTGCAACACCTCGCGGGCGCGCTCCAGGTCGTCCTCGTACACCCATACCTCGGCCGGGATGGTGTGCAAGCTGCCGAATCCGGCATCGAGATAGTCGCCGACGACCCGCGCCTCGATCCCGGCGTCGGCCAGCAATTGACACAACAAATGCGCTTCCTGCGCCGTCGGTACTCGCACCAGCCTAGCGATCTTGCGCGATTCCTGCGACTGTGACATAGTGCATACTCCCTGCCGGCGATGCACGCTGCGGGCCTTCGCATACCGTTCGCCGCTGGCCTTGTCCGCCGACCACGTAGGCGACACCTGCCCCGCAGGATATTGTAAGACAACAATCGGTGCGGGGCGTGGAATCTTTGGGCACGAACTTCCGCAAAAAGGGCCTGACCTATGGACGTGTTGCGGCAAACCGATCCGGAAATTTGGCAAGCCATCCTGGGAGAACGACGCCGCCAGCAACAGGGACTGGAGCTGATCGCTTCGGAGAACTACACCAGCCCTGCCGTGCTGGCTGCGCAAGGATCGGTGTTGACCAACAAATATGCCGAAGGCTATCCCGGCCGCCGCTACTACGGCGGGTGCGACTATGTGGACATGGTGGAACGACTGGCCATAGAGCGCGCCTGCCAGCTGTTCGGCGCCGAACGCGCCAACGTTCAACCGCACTCGGGCGCCCAGGCCAACATGGCGGTGTACCTGGCTGCCTTGCAGCCGGGCGACACGATCTTGGCCATGGACCTGGCCCACGGCGGCCACTTGACCCACGGGATGAAACTGAACTTTTCCGGCCGTTTTTACCGCATCGTCGGCTATACAGTCCACCCGCACACGGAACAAATAGACTACGACCAAGTAGCGCGACTGGCACGCGAACACCGACCACGGCTCATTTTGGCCGGAGCCAGTGCCTACCCGCGACACATTGATTTCGCTCGCTTCGCCCAGATCGCTCGCGAAGTGAACGCGCTGTTCATGGTGGACATGGCGCATATCGCCGGGCTGATCGCTGCTCGGCTCCATCCCGATCCGGTCCCGCTGGCCGACTTCGTGACTTCCACGACGCACAAAACATTGCGCGGACCGCGTGCCGGGTTCATCCTGTGCACAGAAGCCTGGATCCAAAAAATCAACCAGGCGGTTTTCCCCGGCATTCAAGGGGGCCCGCTCATGCACGTTATTGCCGCCAAAGCTGTGGCCTTTCGCGAAGCCATGCAGCCGGCCTTCCGCGAATACGCGCGGCAGATCGTCGTCAATGCGCGAACGCTGGCCGAGGAATTGGCCCGTCGCGGCTGGCGTCTGGTCAGCGGCGGAACCGACAACCACCTCCTGCTGGTAGACCTCACCTCCCGCGATCTGACCGGCAAGGTCGCCGAGAAAGCTCTGGAACGCGCCGGCATCACCGTCAACAAGAACTTGATCCCCTTCGATAAGCGGCCGCCCCTCGATCCATCGGGTTTGCGCATCGGTACCCCCGCGGTGACTACGCGCGGTATGAAAGAGCCGGAAATGCGTTCCATCGCCGCCTGGATTGACGAAGTGCTGCGTCATCCGACGGACGACTTGGTCCTGACGCGGATCCGGGCCGAGGTATCGGATCTATGCCGGCACTATCCGGCGCCCGCCGATCCCTGGCCCGACCAGGCAGGATAAAAACGCGCGCCTGACTCCGGCACCCCGCTCGCCGCGCACGTCGAGGATGTGCAACGGGCCGCAAGCTCCCAGCGGAATCAGGCCGCTCGTTCCGTTTCCTGGGTCAGTCAAGGCAAAAGATTGTCTTGCCGACCGAGGGCGGCCAGAATCATCTGCCGCACTGGTTCCTCCTGGGTCAGATCCGGACGCAGCATGGCCAGCGCATAGGCCACCGCTCGGCGACGCCGATCCAGTGCCTTGTGCGCCTCGGCAGAAGTGTCCGGCGTCTGCCGGCGCCGCGTCACGTAGTCAAAGCGCTGGTAGCGCGGCCAAACCGGCGAGTTCTGCACCGACTGTGTCATCGAAAAATCTTGCTTGAGGTAGGTCACGTCCGCAGCCACGAATAGCCCGCTGGTGTCTTCGTAATAAGCCTGGGACGACGGAGGCGGCAAAGGCTGACTCGGATCGGGCACGCGACCTCGCACCAAATCCGTCGTACTCATGGAAATCGCATGGCACATGACACAATTGGACAGATGATTGATGCGCACCATTTCGTAGTGCGCCCCTGTGTGCTGGTGCATAGGCTCGCTGAGCTGAGCCAATCGGCGCAGCAATGCCGGTGCCGCGTCGCCGTCGTTCACCGCCACCAGCACATCGGCAGCGTTCTCTGCTGCCGACGGCCAGGGATGCTCCAGAGCCTTCAACAGCACTTCGCGATAATCGGCGGGATTGCGTTTTTTGAGCGCCTCTGTCGCCAGCGCGCGCACGTCGCTGGCCGTGTCGAAGACGGCACGTTGGGCCAGAGCTTGCGACGCTTGCACGCAATCGTTGCGTTCCAGCACGGTGACCAGTGTCTTGCGCACCGACTCGTTTTCGGCCTGAAGCATCTGCACCAGCGTAGGCACACTGCCGCTCGTCCGCCACTTCTCGGCGCTCACCATTATCACCCGGCCCACGTTGAAACGCTGGATATCCTCTCCGACCTGGTCGGTGAGGAGCATATGCCGCAAACGCTCCCCGTTGATACGGACATCGTTGTGCGGTGTCGCAGCTGCCAGGAGCACCCGCAAGGCCCGCGAATAGGTGCGCAAGTTCTCGGCTTCCTCGCGGGACAGATGGCACTCGTGCCCCATGCGCCAGGGCAATTGTTGCAGATTAGGCTGGCTCGCTGCGATCGGCTTCAATTCATCGGCCGTTTCCACATTGTCCAGCAGGCCTATCGGTTTATCGTCGAATTCCAACATTGCCTCCAGGCCGGGACCGAGCCGCAACAGAAAACGGGGGTTGATACGCTTTCGATCCACTCGACTGCCGGCTGCGTTGCGCTCGAGCATTTTGTTGAGATGCGCGAGAACGATCCGGCGGAAAGTCTCGTTGGACACCCGTACTTCCCGCACTTCCGACAATTCCCTGCGCAAAACGGCGTCGGTACGATTGGCCCAGGGGCGCTGTACTCGCAAAGGGGGTATTTTTTGCGCCGACGACTGCTCGCCGGCACTTTCCTGCCCCTGGGCTGCCGGAGAGTCCTGGGCATTTTTCCCCACGTCATCGTTGGCTGACCGCGACGCCGCTTCTGCCCCGGCGCTACCCGAGCTGGCGACATTGCCCTGCGCCGGCTGACCGCTACCCGATCCAGATCGGTCCTCTTGCGCTGGCTCAGCACGGGGACGCGAAGCGCCTGCTGCTTGCTCGCCGGGCGCCGTGGGACGAGCCCTGTTTTCTCCTTGGGCCGCGCCGAGGGATGCACTGGGCGCCGATGCCTGGTCCGCCGGCGGCACAAATGCAGGCGGCTGCCACAGCGGCGGCATCGCTCGCGCACCCCCGTCGGCCGCTCCTGCATGATCGCTGTCCACCCGTCCCGATGCACAGAACGCCAGCACCACGAAACATGCCAGCCCGATCACAATGCAAATGCCGACGATCGTGGCTCCGACAAGACTGACGCTCCGGTCCCCCTCGTCTGCACCGCCTTGTTCAACACGTCGTGGCCTTTCTGCCCCGTCCGCTTCGATCACCGCCGGTGCGAACAGATCGTCCCTGCGACTGGCCCCGCCAGGCACCAGCGAAACGGATGCCGACGCACGGTCCATCCCCTGCACGCCGGCGCGCAACGCTACCGCGCTGCGGTCCTCGGCCTTCTCAGCCATAGGCATGCCAGAAATCCAATCATCCCCTAGCCGACCGGTCACCCGCTTTTCGGCTGCCCAATCGTTCGTGACTTGCAAAACTTCGGCGAAGTAGACACCCTGGTCACGACCCTGCTCGCTCGCCGCTCCTAGGGTTGCAGCGCGAACAGCGGTACGATGCCGGTCGCGACCAGCCTCGACCGCAGGCACCCGAACCTGAGCAGAACACCGCGGACAGGTCACTACGGTCCCGGCCTTGCGCGCCGCCGTAGATAGGGTCCGCCCACAGCTATTGCACACAAATTGGACGGGCATGGCTCTCCTCCTGGACTGAGTGCCCCTGAACAACTGACCGCCTGAACTGAGTATATGTTAACCGCCGGCAGTATCGTTGGCAAGCAAAAACTTCCTCCCCTTGACAAGTCCTGTCCGCTGGCTACCTCAAAAGGGGCAGCCTTTTTTCCCGTACTTCTTCGGCTCTCGCACGGCACCGTCCAAACCATCGGCT
>PSKW01000011.1:0-86263 GCA_040289265.1 Gemmataceae bacterium | reverse complement strand
GGGTCTTTCTTCTCTGCGTTTCTCGGCGGTCTCTGCGGTTAAAAAATCCGGGCGTCAACCGCAGAGAACGCAGAGGAGCGCAGAGGAAAGAAAGAGGAGAGTTGTTCTTCTCTGTGTTTCTCGGCGGTCTCTGTGGTTGCTCTCCGGCTTTTCCGAGTGGTTGCTATCTGGCGCATGCACCCGTATTGCACTGCGGGCACGCGAGGCGCCCTACGGAGCATCACGGCGATGGCATCGCCCAGTACTTCCGAGCATGTCCAGCGCTCGCGAGGGCACGTCCTATAGGTTACTTGACCCCGTCGGCCTCGCGGATGCGCAGCGAAGGCCGCTCCAGCGACACCACCGTATAAGGCGCAACGCTATGTGTCAACCACACGCTCGAGCCGATAATCGCGTGATGGCCGATAACCGTATCGCCGCCCAGGATCGTAGCGTTCGCATAAACCACCACGTCGTCTTCCAGGGTCGGGTGCCGCTTTTTACCGCGAACGATCTGCCCCGAGGCATCGCGGGGGAAGCTCAAAGCGCCCAAGGTGACCCCTTGATAGAGCTTGACATTGTTGCCGATGACGCAGGTCTCGCCGATGACCACGCCGGTGCCGTGATCAATGAAAAAACCGCGGCCGATTTGCGCACCTGGATGGATATCTATGCCCGTCTTGGAGTGAGCATATTCGGTCATAATGCGCGGGATCAGCGGGACGTCCAGCAGCAACAACTCGTGGGCCAACCGATAGATGGTGACCGCCTCGAGCCCAGGATAGCAGAATACGATTTCGTGGTAGCTTTTGGCTGCCGGATCCCCTTCATAAGCGGCGATGGCATCCTCTTCGAGCACGAGCCGCAACTCAGGCAGACGCCGCAGAAAAGCGATGGTTTTCTCCTGAGCCAGGGTGTCGAAGTCGGTATCAGGCCGTGATGCAGCCCATTCGTGTCGGAGCGCCCGAGCGATTTGCGTAGTCAACTGATCGTGCAAGCGGTCGAGGACATCGCCGACGTGGTAAATAACGTTGCCGAATTGCAGGTTCTGCCGCCGATGGAACCCCGGGAACAAAATATCCATCAGGTCGGCGATGATCTCGGTAATGGCCTCGCGATTGGGCAGTGGATGCAATCCCAGATGGTTGATGCGCTGGCAGAGCGCATAGCTTTCCACAAGGGCTTCCGCGATCGCCGGCAGGCTCTCTTTCATTTTCGGATCGGTAGCCATATTCTCGGTCCTTGTGCTGGTCTTTGCAAATCGGTCCAGAAAAAGCTACAGGCAGGTTGAACAGTCGAAACGCCACAAGGCTGGCGGATCGGCTAGAGACGGCTGGTGCCGAGACAGCCGCTGATGGCTAGGCGATAGGACAACAGAAAAACGGCGCGGTCAGAAATCGCATCTCGTCCCCTGTTATGTGTTGCGGCTCCATTGTTCTATGCACATTGTAGCAAAGAGCCGGTAAGCGACCAGGGGGGCGGCCAAAGGCAGCAGCCCTGTATTCGATGGTCGTCCAGTAACGATTGCCAAAATGAAGCAGTTTTTGCAAGCGCCTGGGTTGCGTGCACCACTGCCAGGAGACTGTGCGGACAAAGACGAATTTACGGGAGCGCGCGAATATATGTAGGCGAGGGGCAACATCTGGCCCATCAATGACTTACGCTTATGTCGCATGTGCGTCGCAGTGTTGGGGGTACACGATTTGCTCGGCAAACGAGAGACGCAAAATCGGGGCGTGGAGCGAGGCGAGACCGAGTGTGCGGTCAGCAGCCAGTTGGAGAGGCAGGTTGCAACCGCCGGATGTCTCGCCTCTTTTTCACGACATCCTACATGTCCGGCACACGAGTAGGTCGTGACCTCTAGCGGCGGGAGAGTTGCGCCGACCCATCACCGGCGCGAGGTCCGAAAAGTTTCGCAAGACTGGGAAGCGCCTGCGTCTAGCTTTCCCAATGTTGGTCAAACAGCTGGGAAGCTGAGCCGTTTTAGCTGGGTTGTCTTATGCGCTAGCAATTCGTTTTATGATGCAAGTCGTTGTCCCATCGAATGTTGTCATTGGTGCTGCCGCAGATCCATACGAGGCTGCTCCTTTCCGAGGGGTTGGCATCTGACTTGCACACGAGGTGCTAAGCCCGAGCACAGTCGAGCACTCGTGAGAATGCGTCGGTCCGATCCATTGCAGTACCGTTGACAGGCGCTACTGGAAACCTACAAACAAGCTCGTACTCTGTGCGTGACTGCCGGGTGCGCAGAAGTGCGCGTGCAGTTGTTCGCAGATCGGGCAGCGAGGATCAGCCAGGGAGAAGATATGAGTGAAGCGGTCAAGGCAGTTTCGACGGCAGCCGCATCTGGGACCAAGCCGCCCGCGAGCAAAGCGCGGCGCTTTTTTCTACTGACTTGGGTACGCGTGGCCTGGACTTCGTTCTGCTTAGCGATGGCCGCGATGTTTTTCGGCACGCTGAGGTTTCTGTACCCCAATGTGCTCAATGAGCCGCCCATGACGTTCAAAGCGGGGCGCCCGGAAGAGTACGAGCCAGGGCAAGTCGTCGAGAGGTTCAAGCAAGATTACGGAGTCTGGATCGTACGCGAGGGCAATGTGATTTTCGCTTTGAGTACGGTCTGCACGCATCTCGGGTGCACGCCCAACTGGCTGGAAGCGGAACAAAAATTCAAATGCCCGTGTCACGGCAGCGGCTTTTACAAGGATGGCACCAACTTCGAAGGCCCGGCGCCGCGGCCCTTGGAGCGGTATCGCATTACCATCGCCGACGATGGCCAGATTCTGGTAGACAAAAGCCGCAAGTTCCAGAAGGAATTGGGACAGTGGTCAGATCCGGACTCCTATATCACCATCTGATGGCACACGGCAGGCACAGCACAAGCGTCGAGGTGCACAGACGCTATAGGGAGAGCAGTGCATGGGGGCAGTCGGGGAGTACATTCGCAACACACAAGTATGGAAGAGCATTTTCCGGCATCCGGCGCCACGCGATCGCCGCAATCGCGTGGTGGTCATGCTCACCAATTTTTTCCTCCATTTGCATCCGGTAAGTGTTCGCAAACAAGGGATTGCCCTGAGCTATACCTGGTGCATGGGCGGTATAACTTTTTTCCTGTTTCTCGTGGAGACGGTAACCGGCGTGCTTTTGATGTTTTACTACCGCCCGACACTGGAACATGCTTACAACGACATTGTCACGTTGGGGCAGGTGACCACATTGGGCGTGTTGCGGGAGTTGCACCGCTGGGGCGCGCACGCCATGGTCATCACCATCTGGCTCCACATGTACCGCGTCTTCCTGACAGGAAGTTACAAACCGCCGCGCGAGTTCAATTGGGGCGTGGGAGTGATTCTACTGGTGTTGACTTTGCTATTGAGCTTCACGGGATACTTGTTGCCCTGGGATCAGCTGGCCATCTGGGCGATCACTGTGGGTAGCAACATGGCACGTGCTACGCCGTTTTTGGGGCACGAAGGTCCGGGCGCAAAACTTTTGCGAGTGGGTGGTGTGGAGCTCATCCATTCGGGAAGCGACGCCCGGTTCGCTCTTTTGGGGCAACGTTTCGTGGGCGAGATGGCCTTGTTGCGCTTTTATGTGCTGCATTGCATTGCGTTGCCCCTGGTGGTTGCGTTGTTGATCGCCATCCACTTTTGGCGCGTGCGCAAAGACGGGGGCATCAGCGGGCCACTGTGAAAGCCCGCCGAGGCGATGGATTTCTCGGCACGCTCGAAGGGGCAAAGAACCGGACAATCGTTAGACGCGATGGGCATGGTGTTATGCATAGTCACGGTCCAGACCTGACGGTATCGGTACAAAACGGATTGGCTTGGTTTTATGCACTGGTGGCGTTGGCCAACGTAGGTTTTGCACTGTACCAGCACCTCGTGCTGTCCCGGCGCAATCAGTTGGTTTTGTGGGTTCTGGTAGCCGGCATTTTTGCAGTGCACAGCGCGGCCTATTTCGCGCATCTGGGCTGGGTCATGCCCTTGTGGTTGCGAGAAATGAGCGACCACGGCGTGCACCGCGGTTTGCTGTTTTTGGGGGTAGATCCGGACAGCGCCGCAGTAGTGAGCCAAGGCCTCGGTCTGTTGCTGGTCGTTGTTCTGCTGCTCGGCCTCGCAGATGCAGCGAGTCATTATTTGTTGCCAGGCTCAGGGGCGTGGTTGTCCCGAGCACTGGCCCGATTATGGCGCGGTTTGCCGGCACACGAGCGACTGGTGGGTTGGGGGCTGCTCGTTTCTGTTCTGGCGCTCGTGCTCCGCGGTACGGATGCTATCAGCTACTTCCTGATCTCGGTGGCAGGTTTTTTTGCCTTCCTGGTCTGGCGCCGGGTATTGACGTTGCCGCCGGTAGCCTGGGGGCTGCTCGACGCCGGGCTGTTGTTCGGCGGCTGGAGTATGACAGACCGCGATTTTCGCGAGATCATTATCAAGCCGGACAATGTACCTATCGTAGGTTTGGTATTCGTGGTCGGCTTTTTTACATGGTTGGCGCTGCGCAAAGGCGTGGTCAACGACGAGCGTATGGCACGCGGTCTGCCGCCTGCCGAAAAAGAAGAAGACGAAAAAGTGCTGGTTTGGCCCGATCTAGTATACACCGAGCTCATCTGCATGGTGATCGTTACGGTCGTCTTGATCGTCTGGGCGGTAGCTCTGCCGGCACCGCTGGAACAGCCGGCCTCCAGCACCAAAACGCCCAATCCTTCCAAGGCGCCTTGGTATTTCCTGGGTCTCCAGGAAATGTTGGTCTATTACGATCCCTGGATCGCCGGCGTCGTTTTGCCGACGATCATCATATTAGGTTTGATCGCTATACCATATATAGACTTCAACCAGAAGGGGAACGGATATTACACTTTCGAGCAACGCGCTTTTGCGATCGTCATGTTCTTGTTCGGTTTTGTCGTACTGTGGGTGACCCTTATTTTCCTCGGCACTTTTTTGCGTGGGCAGAACTGGAACTTTTTCGGCCTGTACGAGACCCGCAATCCTTACAAACTGGTGCCCCTCAACAATGTCAATCTGTCGGAGTATTTCTGGCTCAAAGGGCTGGGAATCGTCTGGGATCGGCCTGGTGAGGAGCCTAGCATTGTGCGCATACTGGCGCGGGAGTCTCCCGGGATCGTGGGAATCGTGCTGTATTTCATGCTGTTGCCCCCCGTGCTGGCGCGTACAGTGCTGCGGAGCTTTTATTTGCGCATGGGCTTCATTAGATACATGATTTTGTCGTCGTTGATTCTGCTCATGGCGGCGTTACCGATCAAAATGATCCTACGATGGGCCTTCAATCTCAAATACATCGTCGCAATACCCGAGTATTTTTTCAATATTTAGGGTGTCCTATCGGTCCACGATAGGGCCGCCGGGTGGTATAGTAGCGCCGGTTACAATCTAAGGATGGCTTATGGGTGCACTGGAAGAAACTTATCGCGATCAACGAAAGCTGGACATTGTTTTTGCTCTGTCGTGTCTGGCTTTAGTGGCGAGCATGATCTGGATGTTCGCCAAGGATCACAACCGCGAATTCAAAAAAGTGCAGCGCAAAGGCTTCGATGTGGAAGTGGCCTTGCTGGAAGAACAGGCCCAAGAACTGGAGCGAAAAGGACGTGACCTTGTCGAACAGGCAGAAAAGCGTGTGCAGGAAGCGCGCAGTCAGATCAATGAATCGGACTTGCGCGAATTGCGCGCCGAACTCGACCGACTGTTGCCCGAGACCGTGAAGAAAGAAACCGAGCTGGCCTTCGAAAAAGCTGTGCGCGATTCTTGGGTCAGCATCCGCGACGACCTCACCGGCCAGTACGAAAACGCTCGCAGAGAAAGCGTTCGGCAGTCGCTCAAAAAGGATATTGAGGAGTGGGAACAACGCATCGCCGACAAGAACAAGCATTTGGAACAATTGCAGCGTGAGGTGGAAGCTTTACAGGACAAACGGAGACAGATCCAGGGACGGATAGACGAACTGCTCGCTGAGGTAACGCGTGCCGAGTCGGAATTGAAAAGGCGCAGAGCAGAACAGGATCGGCTGCTGCGCTTGGCGGAGCAGCGGCGTATGACGCCGGGCGCCAAGTTTCGCGCTTGGCCCATCGTGGACGCTTTCAATTCTCCCTATCGCGTCCGGCAATACGCTCCGGAAGGGCTGACCATAGACTACAACTTCAAGCAGGTCCAGCGCCAGGATCGCTGCGCGACCTGCCATATGTTCATAGATCGGCAGGGATTCGAAAAGGCCCAGCTGACGAGTATAGCCGAAAAAGTGACTTTGCAGCTCGGCGAGTACGGGGTGTATTGCAATCATCCACGCCTCGATTTGTTTGCAGGTTCGTCCAGCCCGCACCCGGCGGAGAAATTCGGCTGCACCATTTGCCACGCAGGGCAAGGAGGAGCCGCCACGTTCAATTTCGCTTTCCATTTCCCCGACGGCGGCAAGACCGACGGCAAGACGTTGGAAAGCTACGTCGAAAAAAAGCAGCGCTGGCAAGATACCTACCACTGGCATGCCAGTTTGCATCCCGATTATTTGTGGGATATGCCCATGATCCCTATGCGTTTCATCGAGTCGAGCTGTGTCAAGTGCCATCACAACATCGCCGATCTGGTGCGCACTTCGGGGCGCGAAGAGGCGCCGAAACTGCTGCGGGGCTACCGGCTGGTGCGTGAGTTAGGATGCTTCGGCTGCCACGAAATCAGCGGTTACAAGGCGGGCCGGCCCATCGGGCCCGATCTGCGGCTGGAGCCTTATCCTGCGCCGGACGAGCTTTCGCCGATGGAGCGGGCTAAGCTGTACAACAACAGTGCCGAGCCCCCGGGGCAGTGGCGCAAAGTGGGCCCAGGGCTGCGTCGGATCGCCGAAAAGACAACGCCGCAATGGACTGCCCGCTGGATCCGCAGTCCACGCTCGTTCCGGCCCGACACCCGTATGCCGCATTTCTTCGGCTTGACCAACAATCATCCGGATCAGCTTTCGGACCTGCAAAAAGATCTCCCCTCACAAGTTCCCGAGGAACATCGGGATTTGCCCGACGCCGAAATCCAGGCGATCACCTTCTACTTGTTCAAAAGCAGTGAAGTTTATCTGGACAAGATTCGCAATTTGCACGCTCTGTCGCAGGCCCAATGGCAAAAATACGAAGATGTGCATAACCAGTTGTCCGCATTGGACGACGCCCGGCGAGCACAACCCGACTTGACGCCGCGCGAACCTGCTCCGGACTTGCCAGCCGCTATGATGCCCCAGGACATAGTGGATAAACTGCTGGCGGATCCAGCACTCATGTCCAAGTTGACCAAAGATCAACTGGCATCTTGCCGGGCCTATTTGCAGGAGCTGCGGCGCATGCGTCGAGCGGCAGCCAGTCTGGCAGAAAAACCTTTTCCGCCTCCCGAGTTGCTGGTCGAGGGCAAGCCGTACGCCGGCGATCCGCGAGCTGGCCGCCTGCTCTTCGAAAACCGCGGCTGCTTGGCTTGCCATGCACACAACCAGATCGAGGTCTACAATGCCGAGGGCAAATTGTTGACCGACTCCGGATACGGTCCGGACCTGTCCCATGTGAAAAGCAAGCTCGGCAACGACCGGACCGACGCTGCCAAGTGGCTGTATTACTGGCTGACCGACCCGACCAGTTACCATCCGCGGACGTACATGCCCAAGCCCCAGCTGGAACCCAGGGAGCGTATGGATATCGTCGCTTGGCTACTCGGGGAAGGATCCGGTTCGCCGCCACCTGAGTGGCAAAGTGTGCACGTAGACTCAGGCAATGTGGAAAAGCTCGCGCGCCTTTTCCTCGACAAGGCACTGACCAAATCGCTAGCCGAAAAGGCTGTCCGCGACGGGCTGGAACCAGAGGACCTGGCGCGTCTGGACAGCGACGAGGCCATACTGCTCAAAAGCGACAAGCAGCCCAAGGATGCGCCTGCCGCGCGCTTGGCACATGCCGAGCGTTTACGGTACTATGCCGGTCGCAAGACGATCAGCCGATATGGATGCTACGCCTGCCACGACATCCCCGGTTTCGAAAATGCCAAACCGATCGGCACACCGCTCAACGATTGGGGCAAAAAAGATCCGGAGCGGCTGGCCTTCGAGAATATCGTTGCCTATGTGGAGCGCCACCACGGCGAGCACTACGATCCATTCTTTTTGGACATGCTGCGCGAGCACCGCCGGGAGGGCTTTTTGTACCAGAAGCTGCGCGAACCGCGCAGCTATGACTACGAGAAGCTGCGTGCCTGGGACGATCGTTTGCGCATGCCGCAATTTCGCTTCGCGCATCCCAAAAAGCACCGCGGCGAGTCCGATGAAGAGTTCGCCCGACGCACCCAAGTCGAAGAGCAGCAGGCCATTGAAGCAGTGATGACTTTCATTCTGGGGCTGGTCGCGGAGCAGATACCAGAAAAGTACGTCTACCGGCCCAGTCCCGATCGGCTACACGAAATCCGCGGCATTACCTTGCTCGAGCGCTACAACTGCATCGGCTGCCATATCACCAAGCCAGGTGGTTATCTCTTACAGCTCGATCGCGAATTGGAAGGGCAAACCGTTCGGCAGATGCTCCAGGATTACCTGGGGCGCAAGAGCGATGAGCTGCGGCATGACCATCCTTTTTACGAGCATTCCGCTTGGCGCAGTCAAAAGCCGGTGGAAGGCAATACGATCCTGGCGCGCGGGCTGCCTTTTTACGTCGCCCAGCTGCCGGAGGACGAGCCCAAGACCGTGACCATAGACCTGTACGAAGCCCTTCGCTTCGTGGACGACAAACGAGAGCTGCAGGATTTCCCGGCGGGACTCAACCAATTGCCTGGGCTGCCCGCAGACTGGGAACAATTTCCCCCGACAGGCGGACGCTTCACCGAAGTACTATTCCGTCTGTTGGCACAACGCGATAACAAGGACTTGGTCGGGGAACGCAAAGCCCTGCTGGGCGCAGTGCCGCCGGTGCTCTATCGCGAAGGACAGAAAGTACAGCCGCAGTGGCTTTACGAGTTTTTGCGTCAGCCCCAGGAAATCCGCCCTGCGGTGGCACGCAATCTGCGCATGCCCCGCTTCCATCTGAGCGACGACGAACTGGCTGCGCTGGTGAACTACTTCATCGCCGTGGATCGGCTGGAAAATCCCGCTCTGGGTCTAGACTACCTGAGTGCGCCACCTGCGGTCCAAGTGGCCCAAGGTCGCGTTGCTGCACAAGCCGATTACCTCGCCAGGTTGCAGCAGATGGGACTGGCGCAAACGACGGGCGCCGGGGGCACCGTCGAATCCGGCGTGCCAACAGATTACTTCGAGGTCGGCTGGCGCATGCTCACCGACACCAATCTGTGCCTCAAGTGCCATGACATCGGTACACTGACCTCCGGTGGCAAGCCGGAGGAGCGCGGGCCGGCTCTAGCCATGGCTGCTGCTCGCCTGCGACCGGATTACGTCGAGCGTTGGATCGCCTTGCCACAGCGCTTTTTGCCTTATACGCTCATGCCCCAATACGACCCGTTCTTTGCCCATGACCAGGCGTATTTGCAGATGCGCCATGTCCTGGCACAAAGGCACAACCGGGGCGCTTTGCAAGGGGCAGCCGTGACCGGGCTGCTGGCTGCACCGATTTGGCCTGGGGCACTGGCACGGAGTGCCGATGAGCAGGTTTATTCCTACCTGGCCAGCCAATACGCCTTTTTGCCTTTGGAGAAAGTGCGCGCAGTCCGTGATGCGCTGATGTCGTGGGGCTATTTGGAGCACCCCCCGCCATCGGCACGGGCTGCTGGGGTACTGCGGCGCCCCTAAAATACCGATGTCCGTACTGCCGCATGGGAGGAAAGCAACTATGATGCAGGCTTCCAAACCGCTTCGTTTTATACCGGGCACGCCAGCCTTTTGGGTAGCATGGGGTGCCCTGGGCTTTGGCACTATCCTAGCCGGGTATCACCCCTCCAGGGAGCATGGCTCGAGTGGCCTCGTCACCACACGGGGCAATTCGCTGTCGGCTGCGGAGTCGCTGCAGGAAAGTTTCGGAACCATTCGCGGTCAGGTGGTCTTTGCGGCCGACAAGATACCTGCCCGGGAAAAACTCAAGGTAGACCGCGACCAGGATCATTGCCTTTCCAAAGGTCCCTTGCTCGACGAAAAGTGGGTCGTGAACCCCGACACGAAAGGCGTGCAATGGGTTGTGGTCTTTTTGCGTTTCAATCCAGGTGCGCCGATTACAGGTGTCAAAGCGGGCGAAAAACTGCCCGATGCGGTTCTCGATCAACCGGTGTGCTACTTCCACCCGCACGTGCTGGCGGTGCGCGAAGGGCAGCGGATCGTGGCCAAAAACCCAGCGCCAGTCGCCCACAATGTCGTTATTACAGGGCTGAAAAACAGTTACAACATACAAATTCCGCCAGGCGGCCAGTACGTCTTCGACAAAGGATTGGTGCGGGAAAACAATGCGATCAAGATCAGCTGCGGAGCCCATCCTTGGATGAGTGGTTGGGCCTGGGTTTTCGATCATCCCTACTTTGCCGTTACCGACGAGCAAGGACGATTCGAGATGAAAGCACCAGCCGGCGAGCAGCGTTTGGTGGTCTGGCATGAAGCCATCGGCTATCTCGGTGGCCGCGAGGGACGACAAGGACGGCCTGTGCAGGTACCCGCCGGGGGCGTGCTCGATCTCGGTCGCCTGGAAATCAAACCGACTCAGTGATCCACAAGCAGGGGGAAATTCGGCTGCATGCAAGGAAGGAGCTTACCATGAAACTGCGGATGTTATGGGCAGTTGCCTCGGGTGCTGCGCTTGCCAGTTTGGCACTCGTCGGCTGTGGGGGATCGGCGGAAAAAAAACCGGACCAGGGAGGCGCCAAACCCGCACAAACCGACGGCGGCAAAAAAATCGCTCAGGAACTCAAGGTCATAGATTACAGCGGAATTATCAAAGGCAGAGTGACCTTCGGCGGTTCAGAAGCAGAGATGAAGGTCACTATGATCAAACCCACCAAGGACCAGGACAAGTGTCCCAAAGAGTTACCCCAACAGGGCTGGTACGTGAAAGATGCCAAGACCAAAGGAATTCAATACGCGGTGGTTTTCTTGCGGGCCCCCAGAGGGACGCGGCTGCCCAAACCGCCTAAAGAGCTGGAAGATCCAAAAACCCCGGAACAGGTCATCAGGCAGCCGCATTGCCAGTTCGAGCCGCGCGTGGTCCTTTTGCACCCGAAGCAGAAATTGCGAGGGGTAAACGATAGCCAGCCACCCATCAATCACGACGTCAATATTTCAGGCACCAAAAACAACTTTACGCGGACGCTCCCGCCTGGTCAGGATGTGGTGTACGATTTGCAGCCCGACAATTCGGCGCCCAATAACGTACTCTGTGCCCAGCATCAGGGCATGATGAGTGGTTACGTTTGGAAATTTGACCATCCTTGGGCCGTCGTCACCAACGAAAACGGCGAGTACGAACTGCAGCATGTGCCTGTCGTCGAGGGGGGAAAGCTTTTGCTGGTCGTATGGCACGAAATGCTTCCCAAGCCTGGCTTCAAAGAAGTGGGGGAAATCGAATTGAAGCCCAAGGAAACACTGACCCGCGATATCACTTTGCCCTGAGCCTGCGGGTTGAACAACCTGTATTTCCTATGTGCGTTGCGTACTCGCCTGGCAGCATCTATAAAAGGCAGAGTGTGGAAGGGCCAGGAGGACGTCGGGAGAAGAAGAAAGTAACCGCAGAGAACGCAGAGAACGCGGAGAGACCAGGATGAGGTTTTTTTCTGCTCTGCGTTTCTCTGCGCTCTCGGCGGTAGGCGCCTTCGTCTAACCGCGCTTTCAAAAAGCATTGGCGGCCTGCAAGGAACACGGTCACTGCGCAAGTCTGGATGTAGGCACCGTATCGTATTCAAAACGCACCGGCTGTATCGCAAGTTTGTCCAAAGGCAGGGCGCTCCTTTTCTGGCAACGTACTCGATCGAGCTATCGCCGTGCATTCGGCTACTGGTCCCGTCAGACAGGCTTTTTGCGCCGCTTAGAGTGTGCGGGCGGCCCTTGCTTTTGCCCGCACGCCGGATATGCTGGAAACTGTGCGTAAGCCAGCCCAAATGGATCTGCTGAACCCGCCTATGGAGACGTGTCATGAAGCCGATGCATGACGACCGTATCGGAGCGATCAGTCGAAGGCAATTCTTGGCGGCTGCTGGATCTGCGGCGGCCGCTTGGGCTCCGCCTTGGGGCATGACCCTGGCGCAGGATCGAGGCAAGGCACAGCCCGTTGCGCCCAGCGAAAGGATTACCCTGGGCTTTATCGGTATGGGCACGATGAATCGCGCCCACTTGAATTATTTCCTGCGCCAAACGGATGTACAAGTCTTGGCGGTTTGCGATGTGGACAAGAATCGTCGGGAGCACGCCCGTGAAATCGTGGAAAAGCACTATGCTCAGCAGAAAAAAGCCGGGCAGTACCGGGGCTGCCACGCCTACAACGACTACCGCGAACTATTGCAAAGAGGGGATCTCGATGCGGTAGTCATCGCCACGCCGGATCACTGGCATGCCATACCGATCATCGAAGCCTGCAAGGCGAAGAAAGATATTTACTGCGAAAAGCCGCTGACACTGACCATCCACGAGGCGAAACTGTGCATCGAAGCTGTGCGCAAATACGACCGTGTTTTTCAGACCGGCAGCCAGCAACGCTCGAGCCCCGAATTTCGACTGGCCTGCGAACTGGTACGCAATGGGCGTATCGGCAAAGTAACAGAAGTGTACGTCAACGTTGGCGGTCCGAGCCGCTGGTGCGATTTGCCCGAAGAGCCTCTGGAGCCTGGGCTGGATTGGGATCGCTGGCTCGGTCCTGCACCGTTGCGCCCCTACAACTCGGTGCTCAGCCCACGCGGTGTGCACAACCATTTTCCCAATTGGCGTGCCTACCGTGAATACTCCGGCGGGGCGATGACCGACTGGGGCGCCCATCATTTCGACATCGCTCAGTGGGGCCTGGATATGGACCGATCCGGTCCCGTAGAAATCATCCCACCGGACAATCCCAAGGCCCACAAAGGCGTTCGCTTCGTCTATCCCCATGGCGTTGTCGTCATCCATGCCGACCAGTACGCGCCGAACAAGGGAGTCAACGGCGTGGCCTTCATCGGCACGGAGGGGAAGGTGTTCGTCAACCGGGGTTATCTGGCGACCGAACCCGTCGAGCTGAAAAACCAGCCACTCAGCGACAAGGATCAGCGTCTTTATGTTTCTCCAGGCCATCAACGTGACTGGCTCGAATGTATCAAGTCGCGGCGACGGCCTATCTGTGATGTCGAAATCGGCGCCCGTTCGGTTACCGTGTGCCATCTCGGCAACCTGGCTTACTGGAATCACAAAAGGTTGAAATGGGATCCGCAGGCCTGGCGCTTCGTCGGCGACGAAGAAGCCAACCGATGGCTCGATCGCGAACGACGCGATCCCTACAGGTTGCCGTCGTTGACTTGACGCGGTGTCCGACATGCGACCGCGACTTTGCAACGAGAGCAGGGGAGTGATGCGGCTTAGGCTGCGTGGAGAGGGCTGAATGAAAATGCTGTGGATAGCCTTCGTCTTGGGCGCAGTGCTGGCCTGGGGGGCCTATGTGCCCGTCTTGCACGAAGGTCAAGGGGCGCTGGGCGGCAAGCCGAGTGCCGGTGCCATGCGCGCTTTTTTGTGTGTCGGCATAGCGTACTGCATCACGGCGGTGATCGCCCCTTTGGTCCTCGTCGGATTGGGTTGGACCGACGAACCGTTGACGTTCAATGTACGCGGGGCCTTTTTTGCGACCCTTGCTGGAGCAGCCGGCGCCGCCGGAGCGTTGTGCATCATTCTGGCGATCAAAAACGAGGGTAACCCGCTTTTTATCGCTCCCCTGGTTTTTGCTGGGGCGCCGATCGTCAATACGCTCATCAGTCTGGCCTGGCATCCGCCGCCGCTCCGTCCTGGCTTGGCATTTTACGTTGGAATCGTTTTGGCTGCCTCAGGGGCCGGCTTGGTCTTGTATTCCAAGGCCGACCTTGATCGTCGGGGTCGAGAATTGCGGACGGCTGCGAAGCCTGCACCTGCCCAGCCAATCCCGCAACGATCGCAATCAGCCGGCGAGTGATGCCGCAGCCTGTCTCAGGAACATACGGATTGCGCACCCTGGCAAAGACACAACAGTGACGGACAGCCGCATGCATGTGCGTAACCTAAGTGGCTCGAACGCATCGAGACAGCGCGAGTCGGTCCCATGAACGCTGAGGGTGTAGAAATTGGAAAGGGCGGTAGCTCCCGTGTAGTCTCCGCCGAGGAGGCGATGTGCCGTATCCAGACGCTGCTCAGCCATGCATGGATGGTGCGCACTTTCTTGAAACATGCCGAAGACATTGCCCCTGACGATCCTTTGCAAGATGTGCACCGGGTGATTTTCGATTATTGCCGGGCGCTGGAACCTGCTTGGCAGAGAAACGATGCCGAAGAGTATGTGCGGCGTGCGCGGGGTAAGCTCGCCAAGCTGCGCCGGGCATCGCACGTGTTGGCCAGCGAGTATGCGCGGGTGTCTACGCACACCAATTTTCAAATGGCAGCCCAATCGCTTTTAGCTTGCGTCACGCAAATAGAAATGCTGCTCGCAAGTGCCCCGTCACCGAGCGATACTGGGGACCGGCCTGAGCGAAGTGGTTGCGTTACAAGCGCTGGACCCACTCCTGACGGCCATAACGCAAATGCAGGAGGTGGCTCACCAGGTCCCGAGGCCAATCCTGAGCCGGCTCCATAGCCTGCCAGGCGCGTTGCAAGCCGGCAACCAGAGCAGGTCGGTCGAGGGGTAAGTTGGTGACGAAATGGGTATGGCTACGGCCGCAGCGATAGGCAGGTTGACGCTGTGGCATCGGAAGGTAGCGTTCCATCAGTTCCGTCGGAAACTGGTAAAGCAACGTGCCGTGGTGGAGCATATAGCGGGCAAGTCTGCGCTGAGCGTTTCCGGAGACCTTTCTGTTTTTCCAGACCAAGTCACTGGGAGGGGCGATGGTCAGCCCCTGGATCCGCAGAGCCTGGACGATGGGCATGAGGACCCGGTTGAAATAAGTATCCGCAGGTGCGAGGACAGGGGAATAGGGAAGGATCAGGGAGAAATTGAGACATCCGGGAGCCAAGAGCACGGCCCCTCCGCCACTCAGTCGGCGGGCAATGGGAACGCGGTCCTGCCGGCAGGCGGCTTGGTAGACGGCTTCGGCCAAGCGGTTGGAGGCACCCAAAACAACCGCCGGCGCTGTAGTTTCCCAAACACGCAAGCAAGGCCGGTCCAGCAAGGGGGGGAAGTGGTAGCGCCCTTCGGCGCAGAGTAACAAGGCTTCATCGAGGGCCAGGTTTTCTTCGATGGAGGGCAAAGTGAGGTCGTAGAAGAGCATGGCGCGGCTAAAAAAATCCCCCAGGCTAAGGGAAGAGCCTGGGGGAAAGATGACAACCTGGTCGAGCAAGCCATGAGAGCCAGTGTGTGGACATGTAGCACGCGCGACGATGGAGTCGTCCGGTGCATGGCCACATCCTTAGAAAGGAGGTGATCCAACCGCAGGTTCCCCTACGGTTACCTTGTTACGACTTAGTCCCCATCAGGAGTCTCGCCTTCGGCACCTACCTCCCTTGCGGG
The DNA here is from genome assembly GCA_040289265.1 of Gemmataceae bacterium. Lineage (GTDB taxonomy): Bacteria > Planctomycetota > Planctomycetia > Gemmatales > HRBIN36 > PSKW01. The sequence continues at coordinate 70,683 of PSKW01000011.1, read as the reverse complement.
TTGGATCGGCGACTTCGGGCGCTCCTCCCTTTGGTGGCTTGACGGGCGGTGTGTACAAGGCTCAGGAACACATTCACCGCGGCATTGCTGATCCGCGATTACTAGCGATTCCGGCTTCATGGAGGCGAGTTGCAGCCTCCAATCTGAACTGAGCGGCCTTTTTTGGGATTGGCTCCCCCTCGCGGGTTGGCGTCCCTTTGTCGGCCGCATTGTAGCACGTGTGCAGCCCTGGGCATAAGGGCCATGATGACTTGACGTCGTCCCCACCTTCCTCCGGCTTAACGCCGGCAGTCCCCTTAGAGTGCTCGGCATGACCCGGTGGCAACTAAGGGCAAGGGTTCCGCTCGTTATGGGACTTAACCCGACATCTCACGACACGAGCTGACGACAGCCATGCAGCACCTGTGCCGGGTTCCGGACTGGATACCGTTGGCAACCCCTTTCGGGGCGCTACTTCCCGGCGCTTTCGCACATGTCAAGCCCAGGATAAGGTTCTTCGCGTAGCCTCGAATTAAGCCACATGCTCCACCGCTTGTGTGAGCCCCCGTCAATTCCTTTGAGTTTCAGCCTTGCGACCATACTCCCCAGGCGGAGGACTTAGCACTTTTGCTTCGGCAGCGAGCCCATGTCAAGCCCACTACCTAGTCCTCATCGTTTAGGGCTAGGACTACCGGGGTATCTAATCCCGTTTGCTCCCCTAGCTTTCGCGCCTCAGCGTCAGAAGGGACCCAGCCGCGCGCCTTCGCCACCGGCGTTCCTACCGATATCAACGCATTTCACCGCTCCACCGGTAGTTCCCGCGGCCCCTTTCCCCCTCGAGCCGACCAGTATCCACGGCAATTCCCCGGTTGAGCCGGGGGCTTTCACCGAAGACTTGGCCGACCGCCTACGCGCCCTTTAAGCCCAGTGAATCCGAGTAACGTTTGCACGGTTCGTCTTACCGCGGCTGCTGGCACGAACTTAGCCCGTGCTTCCTCTGGGGTTAGGTCACACCCTTGCGGGCTTTCCTCCCCCCTGACAGCGGTTTACAACCCGAAGGCCTTCATCCCGCACGCGGCGTCGCAGGGTCAGGCTTGCGCCCATTGCCCAAGATCCTCGACTGCAGCCACCCGTAGGTGTCTGGCCAGTGTCTCAGTGCCAGTGGCGCGGGCCATGCTCTCACACCCGCTAGGCATCTTCGCCTTGGTAGGCCGTTACCCTACCAACTAGCTAATACCACGTGGGCCGCTCCCCAGGCGGAAGGCTTTCGGCCAACCCTTTGGTACCTAAGTCATGCGACCTGAGTACATCGCCCGGTATTAGCCCCAGTTTCCCGGGGTTATCCCAGTCCTGGGGGTACGTTACCCACGCCTTACTGCCCCTTACGCCGCTCGGCTCAGCCCCTTGCGGAGCTGTCCTCGCTCGACTTGCATGCCTCATCCACGCCGCCAACGTTCACTCTGAGCCAGGATCAAACCCTTCAAAAAAGCTGCTCTCTCCCAGCTTGCGCTAGGAGTCAGTAGTCAGCTCGAAGAGTTTGTGGTCGCCTTCGGCACGACTCAAAGGCTCGACCGCAGGGAACGCTCGTCACGTTTCCTGTGCGAGACGTATCGTGCCTTTCGGCGTCGTTAGGCACACACTCGCTCTTAGAGGGCTTGCTCCAACCGGGTTGTCAAAGAACACTCCTCACACGACGCCCTCTCGGACGTCCACCCATTTCATTTTTCGGGCATCAAGTACTATAGGCGTCTATCGGTCAACTGTCAACTGCCTCGTCACAGAATTTTTCGATCGCATCACAAGTCTCTGTAGATTAGCTACTTGCATCTGCCGCCATTGCTCTTGGAACTGTACCGTTACCCGCGCAGCAAGGCATAACCTAGAAACTTGGGCTTATTTCGAGATCTGCTTAGTTTATAATTTCAACTTCCTGCAGCCAAAGCACTTCGTTAACTGGCTTGGAGCACTGGCAGTCCCGCTACTAAATCGGCAATGGACACGTGCATTGCACTGAGCACGTCGCCTCGATGCTTTCCAATTTAGCAGCTGTTTTTTATCGGGCTAGCCTGATATTAGTCGCAACATTATGGTGAGGGCTGCAACGTAAGACTGTCGTTAGCCCTTGCCAGGTTTCTACGGGCTGTGTTATCGTACGCGCAATCGGCAGTCGCCGTCCAGCAAAGTTTTGCCATCGTCATTTGTTGATGGCCTCGTGGGCGTGACGAAGGAAATACTCGACGGTGACGCCCAGGAATGGTGTGCGGGCAACGTGAACTTATGCCGACTGTCTTTTTGAGTGCAGGCGAGCCGAGTGGCGATTTGCACGGAGCCAACTTGTGCCGCGCATTGAAACACGCAGCGCCGCAGGTGCATCTGGTCGGCTTCGGCGGTCCGCGTATGCACCAAGCCGGGTGCCAGATTCTTTATCCTCTGACGCATCTAGCCGTCATGGGCATCTGGCGAGTGTTCCAGCATTTCCATCGCTTCCTGGCCCTGTTGTCGCAGGCAGATCGCTGGTTGCAGCGGCATCGTCCAGATGCTGTGGTGCTGATAGACTACCCCGGATTCAATTGGTGGCTGGCCCGACGTGCGCACCGGCTGGGGATCCCTGTCTTTTATTTCGTGCCGCCGCAGATATGGGCTTGGGCGAGCTGGCGAGTTGCCAAAATGCGCCGCTGGGTAGACCATGTCCTGTGCAATTTGCCGTTCGAAGAAGCCTGGTATCGAGCCCGCGGTGTCCAGGCGCAATATATCGGCCATCCGTATTTCGATGAACTGGCACAGCAGCAACTCGACACGACGTTTATTCAAGAGCAAAAGAAACGGTCCGGTACCATTGTCGGCTTGTTGCCCGGCTCGCGTCACCAGGAGGTAGTCAACAATTTCCCGACTTTGCTACGTACGGCGCTGCGCTTGCAAAGACAGCTTCCTGACGTGCGCTTCTTGATTGCCTGTTATCGAGAGGAGCACCGCCAAAAAGTGTTGCGCTGTCTGCAAGGCCATGACGTGCCTATCGAGGCGTACACGGGTCGGACGCCGGAGATTATTTTCCTTGCCCGGGCATGCGTGGCTGTGTCGGGTTCCGTCAGTCTGGAGCTATTGCACCGAGCCTGTCCGACGGTCGTCGTTTACCGTGTAGGACGCTTCGGTCTGCGCATCGGCAGACGGCTCATTCGTAGTCCTTATATTACGCTGGTCAATCTGTTAGCAGGCGAAGAGCTATATCCGGAATTCTTGACGGACCGATGCGAATCGCGTGCTATTGCCGAGCAGGTAAAAAAGTGGTTGACAGACGAAGGCGCCTATCGAAGCCTGGTCAAGCGTTTGGAAGAGCTACGTGCCGAGGTAGGCAAGGCAGGTGCTTGCCGGCGCGCGGCGGAGTTGATTTGCCAGGTTTTCGGGCGCAAACACCGGCAAGCGGCTTGAAACGATCTGCTTGCAGTAAGTTTTTTCTAGTCCGGCACGGCGGTCGGAGCGGCAGCGTCGCAGATCGGCCGATAAATCCCGTCACGCCGGCTTGTGCTGCCTTTTGCGAAAAAGCGCGTGCACCTCGCGGGCCTTTTGGCCAAGCAGATTGTGCTGAGTAGTCTTGCCTGAGTGGCGCCGAGGTTTAAGCCATAAAACAAGTGCCCACCTGAGGGAATTGCCCGCCGAGAAAGGTGTGAACGTGTCAGAAAAGTGGCAAGCAAGCGGTCCGCGATTCACAGGGGTGCAGTGGCTCATTGTAGTCATTGCTGCTTTAGGATTTGCCTTCGACATTTACGAACTGCTGATGATGCCCCTCATTGCCCGACCGGCTCTAGCAGAGCTTTTGGGCGTGGATCCGTATACGGCCAGTGGCAACGCCGCCATCTTACGATGGACCGGGTATATCATGTGGGGGAGTGCGGTTTCAGGCGGCTTGTTCGGGCTTCTGGGCGGATACTTGACCGACTTGTTCGGCCGCAGGCGCGTCTTGGTATTCAGTATTTTGCTGTACGCTTTTTCGGCACTGGCTGCCGGGTTTAGCACGTCAGCGCACATGCTCCTGGTACTCCGCTGTCTGACGTTCATCGGGGTATGTGTGGAGTTCGTGGCGGCGGTAGCCTGGCTGGCAGAGCTTTTTCCGGAGCCCCGTCGGCGCGAAGCGGTGCTCGGCTATACCCAGGCCTTTTCTTCCGTAGGCGGCTTGCTGGTGACGGCGGCCTATTATCTATGCGTCACTTTTGCCGACCATCTGCCGGCAATCTATGGGCAGCACGCCCCGTGGCGTTACACGCTGATTTCCGGGGTCATTCCGGCGTTGCCTCTGATCGTAGTTCGGCCGTTTCTGCCGGAATCGCCGATATGGGAAGAAAAGAGACGACTCGGCACGCTCAAACGGCCGAGCTTGGCCGAGCTGTTTGCGCCGCGTTTGCGCAGGACTACGTTGGTGACGGCGACGCTTTTTGCCTGCGGCTATGGGGCGGCTTTCGGAGCCATTCAGTTGACGCCACAGATCGTCCCTGGGCTGCTTCCGGAGCTGCAAAAAATTGCCCGCCTACGGCAAGACCTCGAGCGCGCCAAAGGGACCGCCCAAGAGGAAGCGATCAGGCAAGACCTGGCACCGCTGGTGCGCGAGCAGGAGCTGGTGGTCAGCCGCGTGCAGTTGGCGCAAGAGCTAGGCGGACTGTGCGGACGCTTTGCCTTGGCCTGGCTGGCAGTGCGCATCGTCGGTCGTCGGTTGTTGTTGCGGCTTTTTGTCGTTCCCGGTTTATTGATCGTTCCCCTGCTGTATGCGGTACCTGCCGCCGGTCGGCTGCCTGCTTACAATTTGGAAGCGCTGACGGTCGGCATTTTTTTGGTCGGCTTTTTGACAGTCGGGCAGTTCAGTTTTTGGGGCAACTATCTACCCCGTGTGTATCCGGTATATCTGCGCGGGACTGGGGAGAGCTTTGCAGCTAACGTGGGCGGTCGTATGGTGGGTACTGCTGCCAATCCGCTGAGCACGATCGTTTTGGCACCGTTATGGCAGCAGACTCTGAGTGGTGCGCCGCCGGCAATGGCGACGGCTTACGCGGCAGCCACCACAGGGGCATTGGTATACACCTTGGCGTTCGTGCTGAGTTTTTGGCTGCCGGAGCCATCGCAGCAGACTGTAAGCGATTGACCATCGTTAAGGTCCTGCCGGTTGCGGAGGACGGGGACGACAAAGGAGCCGCCACCGTGGATCGCACCGGAGCTGAACGCACGCGCTGGCCACTACACTGGCGCATAGTCACCGGTTTGGTTTTGGGGGCCATAGCCGGCTCTGCCGCTCGAGGAATATGGCCGCCGGAGGAGTCGTCGGTGGTCCCTTTTGTAGCCCAGCAGATCGCCTATCCATTGGGCCAGATTTTTTTGCGGCTCATTTTCATGGTCGTGGTACCTCTGGTCGTGGTGGCGATCGTATTGGGCGTCAACGCGCTCAAAGATCTGAGGCAATTGGGTTCCGTCGGTTTGCGCACGTTCTTGTATACATTGCTCCTCTCGAGCCTGTCGGTAGCCATCGGCTTGGCAGTCGCCAATATCCTGGCGCCTGGTGAGCGGATCGCACCGGACGAAAGAAACAGACTCAAAGAACTGGTCCTGGGACGGCAGGAAGTGCAGCTTGCCGAGGAGACGGCGCGGCGCGCCAAATCGCCGATGGAAGTTGTTCTGGATTTGATCCCGCGCAATCCGCTGCAGGAGATGGTCGGCGCCCTCGATGGCTCGTCGCCCGGCGGGGGGATGCTGGCGGTCATGGTGTTCGCTTTGATCCTCGGTATGGCACTGACGCGCATCGGGGACAAAGGGAAAGTGGTGCTGGACGGTTGCGAGGGGCTTTTCGAGGCGCTTTTGACCATCGTCCATTGGGCGATGCGGATCGCTCCCCTGGGTGTCGCCGCGCTCCTCTTCCACGTTACTGCCTTTCTGGGACCGAATATTCTCCTCAGCTTGGGCTGGTACGTAGCGGCTGTCCTGATAGGCTTGTCGGTCCATGGAGGTGTGGTTTATCCGCTGGTCCTGCGGCTTTTGGCACGGGCAAGCCCTCGGCGTTTCTTCGCTGGAGCTTCCGAGGCCATGCTAACTGCATTCGCTACGTCGTCATCCAATGCCACCTTGCCCACGGCGTTGCGCGTAGCTGAAGAAAGGCTGCGTCTCGACGCCGGAGTGTCCCGCTTCGTTCTCACAGTGGGTGCAACTGCCAACCAAAACGGTACCGCCCTTTACGAGGGCGTGACCGTACTTTTCCTCGCGCAGCTGTTTCAAGTCGAGTTGACTTTAACCCAGCAGCTGACAGTCGTTTTGATGTGTGTCTTGGCGGGCATCGGAACTGCAGGCGTCCCAGGAGGTTCCTTGCCTTTGTTAGCCGCCGTGTTGCTGGCAGTGGGGGTACCGACCGAAGGCCTGGCTATAATCCTCGGCGTGGATCGGCTTCTGGATATGTGCCGTACCGCCCTCAATGTCACAGGCGACCTAGTGATCGCGACCTGGGTGCAGGCCAGCCTGGTACCACGCGCTGCAGACCGATCCTAGCGCTTTCCAGATATACCTGCTCGGCCTACTAGGGAAACGAACGGTCGCCAACTATGAGATGTACAAAAGCGCGAGTATAAAAAGTCAGGCTATAACCCCGTTGATTCCACCGAGGCTGTACGGTCAAGGCCGCCGCATGGTGACGAAAAGTTCGGGACTGCGTTATTGCGGGGCACTGGCAGGCCGCGGGCGATAGCGCGGAACGTGTTCAATGTGTCAGATGACAAGCTGGTGCTGCAGGCTGTCAAGACCGCCCCCCCAGGGCAAGCCGCCGTCCTTGATCTGCTCGCCCCGGAGGAAGCGGCCAGTGCGCTGCAAAGCACCGGTGCTGTTTTCGACCGACAGAAACAACCAGACGCTCGTCACACTTTGGCGCCTGCGCGGATCAGTCGAGCTGCTTTGCCGGCGTCTGTCTCGTTGTCGAAAGCCAGGAAGACGACGAACTTTTTGCCGATGGTGGCGGCGCTGACGCCTCGCAGATTGATACCGTTGGCGCCCAGGCACTTGGCAATACGCGCGACTTCGCCGGGCTTGTCGGCGCCATCCACACGCAGGGCCACCAGATCGGCCGCTTTGACCAGGCCTGCCGCTTCAGCCACCTTCCGCGAGCGGCTAGTACTGATGGGAGCCACGAACACGATCCCTTTACCTGGCTTGTCCGGCTGACGTCGCGCAAAAACGAATTCCAAGTTGACTTTAGCCTCGGCTAATGGAGCCAACTTGGCCGCCAGCGCACCAGGCTGGTCGTCCATCTCTGCACAATACACGTCGGTCTTCTTCACTGTGTACGCCATAGGTGACCTCCCGCTAAGGTGCTACATCTCGCCTGCCGCTGCGAATAACTGCACCACATCTGCCACGAATTATACATGCCCTCTAGAGCGATACCAGTAAAAAACCAGCGGGGCACATCGGGGGCGCGTGCCGTCTTACAGCTGGCACCAGCTGTCGGAAAATAGTGGGCCTGAAGAGGACCTAGCGGATGGTGAGCTTGATGTCGCCGGCGTCCAATTTTTGAGCCGCCTTCACCCGCAAAGGACCAGCTGCACCGACACGGTCCGGCGCAGGCCGCGTGGCTTCCACAAAATAGACGCCGGCATCCAAGTCGGGAAATTCAAAGCGTCCATCCTTGTCACTGCGGGTCCGCGCCAGGATCCTGCCTGTCTTGTCTTTGAGGAGCACGGCCACGTCGCTTTGGGGGGTCTCGCGGCCGCCGACGCGCTCGACGATACGCCCAAAAATGACAGCGCGCTCGACCGGTGCGTCTTCGACCGGCAACTCAACCGACATTCCGGAGCTCGATCCAGCACCGTTGCTGACCAGCACAGACAAGACGACAGGCGAACGCGTATCGGGAGCTATCGGCAAGCGTCCGTGGAAATGTTTGAGCCTTCGCTCTCGGTCACTGCCTGTTTCGTCGGGCAGCTCCTCCAGTACCGCCAGGGGTGCCTCCTTGGGGATCGTGTTGTCCGTGCCCGGTTTGCCTACGAAAACGACCACTTTTGCTATCCCGGACTCGGGATCGAAAGCCTGGACATGGACAGGTAGATCGCGCCCGCGATAGGCCCGGGCTGGCAAATCCACGAAGCGCATTCCTGCAGGCGGCGTGGCATCCACTGTGACCTCGGCATCGGCCCGGGTCAGCACTTGGTCCTGTGTGTTCGATACTTCCGCCAGCACTCGGAACGTACCGGCCAGACCCTCGGTAGGCACCTGCAAACGCCAATCGGCTACCTGGGCCATCAGCTCCAGGCCGCCTGTGTCGGGTACCATGCGCAGTACGGTCCGCGTTTGCCGCGCCGATCGCAAAAGCCACGGCGAGTCGCCGATGTGCCTTCCACTGGGGTCTTGCAAAGAAACCGTGCAGCGGCAGGAATCAGGTATGGACTCAGGCTGGAGCTGCACGAATAGGTCGCGACCGGTCGCGATAACGCGCGGAACGGCTAAACGCAGACGAGGATTGCCCTGGGCTATACGCAAGGGAACGAGGCCGCCCGTGGAAGCGAACGTGCCCTGCAAAATGAAGGCCCGCTCGACGCCGGCGACGTGCAAAAAGACACGTCCTTGTGGATCGGCTCCGGGGCGTACGCGGATGCCCTCCACGAAAAGCTCGCGCTCTTCGCCCGCTCGGGCTAGTTTACACGCCAGCACGCCTTTGACTTGTTCGAGATGAGCCAAGTGCTTGTTTTCCGCAGGATTGAGGTCCAGCTCGACAAGACATGGTGCTTTGAGGAAGTTCTCGAGTGCTCGCACCCGAACCGTCAGAGTGCTTGGCTTGCCAGCTGCGGGCGGTCTGTATTGCGCCTGCACAATCTCCACAAGGTCTGTCGCGTCGGCCACCTGCACCGGCACCTGTCTCTGGACCACCGTATTCCCTTTGCCATCCAGCACACGGATGAGCAACGACGGGCCGATGTCGGCAGCTTTTTTGTCCAGGCCTACAGGCGCCGTCAGAGGTACTGTCTGTGCCGGCATGCCAGGACGCAAATCCACCGGTGCGGATCGCAGAACGGCACTGCCCACATCTACTTCGATACGCGCCTGCAACAACTCCTCTGCTTTCGATCCTGTGGGCGGTGCAGGGTACTCCACTGCGACCTGATAAATCTCTGGGACGTTGGGCTTGAGCAGCATTCTGGCCACAGGCACATAAGGGGGCCGCGTGTCGCTCGTGAAAAAAACACTGGGCTTGGGCGCCGGAACGAGTGCCGTCAGGTCCAGGAGCGGTGCCAAATAGTAGACGTCGTCCGGGCTCGTGGCCCGTAACAAAAGCCGGTTACCAGGAGAACCGGCGCCGGGACGCAGACGCAACGTACATCGGGCCATGGAGCCACCGCTATCGGTGCGAGCCGCGTTTTTCAAGCTCCACGAACGGGGCGTGGCGGAAAACACACCGGTATCGGCGATGAGTAACTCCAAATGATTTTCCTGGTCCTGTTGGCCTCGGGGAAAACGCACGATCAAGGCCAGTTGTGCCTGCGGGGACCGATCGGCCGTCGGCGAAGTTTGGACATCCAGCTCAGGGCGTGCGCGGCGTGGAGGCGCGCCCGTTGCCACTGCCGCACTCTCGTAAAAGGAGGACAAAGGCAAATCCGTCGCCTGTCTCTCGTCGGCCTCCCATCGGTATCGCTGGACCAGCGAGTCGTGCAGTACGCCCATGCCGGCTACCAATGCCTCTGGCAAGGAGGTGTAAAAGTGTCGGGCGTTTTGCCCTTCTGCCTGGAGGTCGCGGAGCAAGCCGGCATCTGGCTGGCCCACTGGTTCAGGGTCCCCAGGCGGAGATACCTGGCTAGCCGGACCCTGTGCAGCGATCTGCTCGCATCGTGTGGTCAACTCCTTCCAGTAGCGGTCCCAAACTGCCACACGGGCCGCCGCTGGGAGGTCGGGACGGGCCAGCCATTCGGCTAAGCCTTCTAGCGACGCGTCGGCATGGGGTGGGACTCCCTGGCTTTGCCGGAGCACTTGTTCAGCACTCTCGCGCAAAACATCCATGTTCGAAGTCGGCGTGTCGTTGCGGTACAGGGCCGCCAGATGGGTGCGAATCAGCTGCAAAGCAGGGGTTCGAGGGGCTGCTGCCCGGTGCGACCTGCCCCCAGGTAGATAGGCCATGCCCAAGTCACGCTCCAGTGCGGCATGGTAATCCCAGGTGCCGCGCCAATGGGCCTGTAGGGCAAAAGCAACGTGACGCCGGCGCTGGTTGATCAGTTCGCACGCCTGGGCACACTCCCGCAGCAGCGCAAGTGCCTGGTCGCGATCGAGCAGATAGGCATAAGCCCATGCCAGCTCTCCCTCGAGCCGGGCCTGGAGCGCTTTGCGCACCTGGGCCCGATCGGCATCCGAGACGACTGGCACTACCACAAAATGAATAGCCTCGGCGCTTTCGACTCGGGCTACGCCGGCCAGCGCTTCTTCCAGGGCTAGCATACTTTGCAAATAAGAGCGCAACAGATCCACAGGCGCCCTGTCCCAATGTTTGGACAAGCCCTCGACGACCGACTTTTCGACTGCAGGCGGAAGCGACAATGCCTCGTACAAAGCGCGTACCAAGACAAGGCGCTCCTGTGTGGGGGATTCTGCGAGCAGCAGCAAAGCCGCCCAGGCTAGCTTTTCCTCGCTGGTTTTGTGCTTGTCGCGGGCATGAGCGATCATCTCCTTGACCCGCTTTGTGCGCGCCGGCGATACTTCGTCGGCTTTGAGACCGGCTGATGCGTCGTCCCAGCCGGCACATTCTTGCCGCAGCCAGCCGACCAGCTCATGGCTCACGCTACCCTGAGTCAGCGCCAGATGGAGGGGCAGACTGCGTGCAGCAGCTTGAAGCGAGCCAGTGAACGCTTGCCTTCTTTTTTGCACCTGACCGCGCAGATCGTCGAGCAAGGCAGCGACTCGTGGTTGTATTTGGGCTGGATCGTCCCCCTGGCGCCAGCGGATTTCCTCGCGAAGCAAGCGCTTTCGGAAATCGTAAAGAAGGTCAGGGGCTAACCACAGGCCGTCGCTTTGTTCCAGCGTATCACACAAGACCCAACCTTGCAGAAGGATCGGTGGATAAGCGATCGAAGTCCTCTTGGATGGCTCGGGTGCCACCTCGCTCTCTTTGACCACAGCCAGCTCACGGTCCTGCTCGGCGCCTATCAGGTGCGGCGTCTGGGCTCGACCCCAAAGCCGCTGGCTGTAGGTGGAAGTGTGCTCGGCTACGTAGTGGGCCAATTCTTTCAAGGTCACGATGCGGTCTTGTTTGCCGGTAGGTCCGAAGCCATCGGCGGCGCCTCGAAGTCCTTCGAAGACGAAGTGCATGAACAGCGTAGGGGGATGCAGCTCGGAGCGGCAGGATATTTGCCCCAAAGCGCACGAGGTGAGCACGGACAAATGCTTGTCGGTTTGAGTTGCCTCGTGCAGCTGTTTCCAGGTTCTCTCGCTCATGGGGCCGCCCCAAAGGTCGGAAGCAGCCCAGGGCACGAACACATCCAAGATGAGCAGTTTTTGCTGTGCTGGGCAGGCGGCGAGCGCTGCCAGCACGTCGTCCAATGCCGGCCATTGTTCGATGTCCGCGGCGGTTCGCACGGGAGTGCGTGCTGGGGCCAAACGTAGCCGCCCGTTCTTGTCTTCGCAGCTCAGGCTGCTGACGATCAGTGCGACCGGCCCCTTGTGTTCTTTCAGCGATTCCAGTTCTTGATGCATGCGCGGTGCTTCCTGACTGGCGAAGGCCAGCCGGCCATCCTGGAACAGCTCCGTCCATCGCTGTGCGACCGTGGGAGAGAAGACATGCGGAGGCAAAGGAGGTTCGTACTCGCTGATCCACAGGATGCGCCAATGAGGCGGGGCCACCGGCCAGAAATACCACAGCAACCCCAGGATCGTGCCCGACAGGACGAGGATGAGGGAGATCAAAGTGGCCAGGTCACGGGTCCGAGATGGCTGCTTGCTGGGCAAGTCAGCGCGCCACGATTTTTTTTGACCGAATGGCTGTTCTGCCATGGCCGACGCCCTCCTGTTTCAAAAGCGTGAGGCAGGCACCGGCACCGGTGCCGGACGGGTGCGTGCATCGTGACGATCCAGGCGGAGCTCTATGCGCCCGCCGGCATCTTCGCTGAGCTTTTTGCTTCGTTCCACGTCGAGGAGTCGAATCGCTCGCAATCGGCCTTCGAAATCGGCAAGGCTCATAGGCCAAAAAAGCGTCGTCGTGCGGCCGAGCGCAGTGAAGAAACGATGCTCGGCGCCGCCTGGATCGGGTTCCAATTCCACCAGTATGGGCCGGTCAGGTGCGTGCCGCAGGCGTAGTACCAGCGCGGGAACCGTAAGCGACTTGCCCTGGGGATCTGTTACAGCGACCGTCTCCAAACCGGCGCTTTCGATGGTTACCTGCCGTGCGGTTTCCTCCGCAGCCACATCCGGCCAGCTATCGAGTCGGCGGCCGGACAATTGGTTCAGGTCCTGAAAATGAACCGACTTCCTCAGCACGGCAGCGAACGCCGGCTGCCGAGCTGCCCAAATGCGCCACGCGGTGGGCAGCGGCTCTTGGGTGTGCGCATCTACAGGCCAACCGTCGGGGCCGGCCAATTCCACGTGCCATGCCGGCGCCGGATAACCGCGCAAATCCAGGTACCGTTGTGCCAAGGGGTGCTGACTTGCTGGAGACACCGCTTCCATCCAAAGAAAACGGGGATAGAGCAAGCGCAGAGTACCGTCGGGGGCGCTCCGCTCTGCTGCGTCTTCTACCGTAAGCATGGCTTCCAGGACGCGATCCTGGGGTCGTCGGCGACTTTGCAGGACCGCCGCTAGCCAGTGTTTGTCGGTCGAATACTGACGCGGCCTGTCAGCGAAATCGGTAGCGAACAAATCGCGCACGAACCCGCGACGGGTCAAACGCAGCAGCAAACGATCGCCCCGGTGCACCTCCACGTATTGCTTGTAGCGATCGTCGTTCCCCACGCGCAGCAGATAGGTACCCGGCGGTACAGCGCCGAACCAGCGGTCGGCTTCGCCGGGATTGCTGATGTCCTGTTCCGGTCCCACCCCGGCCGCTGGGTAAACGATCTGGCCGCGTTCGCGCTCGACACGATAGTGCAGCCGCTGGGAGCGACGGAGCACATCTTGCAGCCGACCGGCCAGAGTATTCAGATCGGTGACGAAGAAAAAGTCGCCTCCCAACTCGCGCAGGACTTCGAATTGTTTTTGCGCCTGTTCCCGTTCTTTGTCGTCGGCCGTAGTCACGGCAAAGACCATAAAGCACACGATTCCGCTGCCGGCTAGTTGTTCTTGAAGGAAGGCGGGGATCTGTTTTTTACCGTCCGGATTGAAGCGCGGCGCCTTGGCAGGCAGGTCTTTTTGGGTATCGGGAATGTGGAAACGATTGTCCATGCCGTCACTGATGACGAGGAGCAATTTCAGGCCTTGGAACTCCGAGTCGAAATCGCGCTTGGCAAGACCCATGGTATATGCCACCGGCGACTCGTTGTACGGCTCGATGTCTGCGATGCGTCGGAGTAACTCGTCGCGCCGAGCAGCCGTAAAAGGTCCTGGATCGAGCAGGCGGCGCACCGTGCTCTCTGGATGCTCTACGTAGCGCGAGGGAGTGCCGGCTTCGCCAAAAGTCCAAAAGCTCACCGTGCAGCTGGCTGGCAGCGTATGGATGACCTTGCGCACTGCGTGCAGCACATCGCTGCGAAACACGGCACGCACGCGCCGACCTTCCTTGATACCTGCCTCGACTTCGTCGCGATTGCAGATCATACTGCCGGAGCAGTCCAAGACGATCGCCACCTGTGCGTTTTCGAGCGAGTAGCTTTCCGACAGGTCTTTGTCGGCTCGCACCGCAAGCGTCGCCGCCTCGGTCGAAGGGGATCGTCGGTACACGATGTCCGGTTCCGACTGGACGACGCACGCCAGCCTCAGGTCGTAGACCTGGCCACGGTAAAAAGCGCGCAGATGCACGAAGCTCTCCAGGCGCTCGGGAGCGCGCAAGGATTTGCCAGTGCTGGGGGACGGTTTTACCAGCGCCTCCAACTCTACGTAACCTGGAGTGGGAGCCGGCCAGACGAACGGCAAGCGGGCGGGCTTGGCCCCGCGTTCCAGACCTGGCCCTTGACCTGCCCATTCGATGGTCCATTCGCCTGCCGGTAGTGTCTGTGGAGCCTGGCTTTGACAACGCAGTGTGACCTTGGGCTCCGTCGTCACCACTAACGGTCCGGCTTGGGCAGGTACCACTTTTAGAGCGGTATCCTGTTGCAGGCGCTCGAACAGATGCCGCAGCGTCTGCACGCTGGCAAGCTCTTCGCTTTTGGCCGGTTGCAGCTGGCGCTGCCCGGTCCATAGGGCCAGGGCATCGCGCGCATAGGCGGCACCGGCGCGTCTATAGTAGGGCTCTTCTTCGCTCGTCTCTCCGTACCAGTGATCTTCGTAAGCTCGTTGCGCATGCCAAGTCAGATAGGCAGCCAGTGCCGAATGAAGTACCTGCCGACCCACCGCCGAGCTGGCGAACGTTTCTGCTGTGACAGGTCCTGCTAGGCGGAGCATGAGATCGGCCTGCACCAGTGCGCTCCAGTCGGTGGACGGGGTTCGGCGCACTTGTTCTATTTGCTGAACTACCCGAGGAATGGCGCCGAGGGTGTGCAAGGCCAGCTGCTGTCCCACGAGCGCCAGGGATTCGTTCCAGCGGGCATCCGACGGCAAGGTATCGAGCTGCCGACGGAGTTGCTCGGGAGATTCGCGGTCCTGACCAGTGGCCCAGGCAGCGGCTAGTCTGGCGAGCAGCAAACGACCGCGTTCGCGCGCCAAAACTTTCGTGTGGCGCACTTGGTCGTCCGGGTTTATGCCTGTGGTGCCGTGCTGCAACTGTTCCTGTGTGGCGCTGTGCAGTGCCAGCCCCACTTGGCGCCTGCGCTCGAGAAGCACCATGCGTAGTTCGGCCCCCAGAAAAGGCACTACCAGCGCGTCGTCCAGTGCATGCCAAGCGCTCTGGGTCGAGGCCGTCTCCTCAGCCAGCTGACGGCAGTGCTTCAAAAGTGGCTGCTCCAGGCGCGTCTCGTAGCGGGTCCACAAATCTTTGGTCCGAGCGTGCAATTTGCTCAACGTCTTCGCGTCCAGGCGACGCCACTCTTCACACCAGGCGTGCAAATCGGCCCACAACTGTAGCAACTCTTCCAGGCGCGTGGCGTCTGCAGGATCGGTGCCAGTTGCCTGCCGGCGGGCCAGCCACTCGCCCAGGAAAGGCAGCCGAAAGAGCAGTCTGTCGCGGATGTGCAGGCATTCCTGAACCATGGCGGCAGTTTCTAGGGCCTGCTGATAGGCTTCTATGGATTTGTGCAATTCGGGAGCTCCGGAGCCATAGAGGACGCGGTCTTGCCCATGCCGACGCAAGGCATCGGCTGCCTCGAGCAAAGACCGGGTCCATGGAAACACCCAGTGGCAACGAGTCGGAGAGCGTCCGGTCTGTGCCCAGGCCGCTCGTTCCGCCAGCCGGGCACTGGTCAAGGCTGCGCCTAAAAGAGCTGCATCGCTTTCCGCGGGACTGCGGTGGTCGAACATATCGCGATGCACCAGGGCCAGGTAATGCAACTCTACTGGCCTGCGCTCTCGGTTCCAGCGTCCCATGATTTGTTTGAGACGGGCTATACGGGTGCGATCCGGGGAGGCGATGACTTGCTGCAAAAGGAAGTCGGCAGTGTCGTGGATCAGCCACCGGGGCGGCACGTCGCTGCCAGGAGCGAATTGTGCCAGGAGCGATTTCCAGCGTGCGAGCCATGTGGCTTCCACATCGGCATTGTCGGCCCACAGCAAGCGCCACGCCGGATCGGCAAAAGCCTTGGCGATCGCTTCCGGTCGTGCCGCGCCTGGTTCCAGGACGCGCGCAGACGGCAAATTGAAGGCGGTCGTTTCCCAACCCCCTGGACCGATGCCGCTGGTCAACTCTTCTTCGAGAGCGCGGAGTCGGTCCTGGATGCGTTTCACCTGAGCGGCATCGCCCACAAGGGCTGACTCTTCCAGCCGCATGACCCACGCGGTATAGCGTTGCCAAAGAAGGGGTGCAAGCGCCACGGGCGGTGCCTCCGAGTTCTCTAAACTGTCCCACTTGTGCCAGGTTTCGCGCAGTACCTGCCAAACAGGTTGAGCTGTCTGCGGCTCCTGCGGTGTATATGTGGGGCATCCGAAGACCAAAACCGTGTCGGCAGCGCGGCGACGTCCTTCCTCGCCCAGCGGCAGAAGGACCGGCCGCTGCCGCGCTTGCCGGTTCACTCGCACCCACCCATCTACCTGAGCGTACAGGTAATCGAACAGTTCAGCCGCCGAGATATTCCCGTCTCGTTTGCCATTGCCGGCACCGTCGGCAGCTCCCAAAAGACCCTCGACCATGAAGTGACCGAAAACGCTGGTCCCTAGGTGTGGGATAGCCCAAGCATTTTCTCCCTCGTCGCAGGCGAGGATGACGACTAGCCCGGGTACAGCGCGGATCCTGTCGTCGAGCGATTTGATGTAGTGGGGAAGTTGGACGTGCGTCGTGCCCCATTCATGAGCAAGGATAGCGTTGGGCAAGTCCACAAGGAGCACCTTGCCGTTTTTGGCGGCGATTTTTTCCAGGTGTTGCAAGCATTCCTCGAAGGCGACGACTTGGCCCGGCTGCTGCCGGGATATCGCTTGTGGATTGGCCCCATCGGTCAAAAAGACTACGCCGTTGGGCGTCAACGTGTAATGCAGACTGAGGTAGACCAGCAATTGACCGCGCCCCAGATCGGGTATGTTTTGGAGCCACGGGTCGAGGTCCGTAAAGGGGGTCAACGCTCGGGGCAGGCGGAAATGCTGCTGGTCGTGGGAAGCCAGTTGCGCCAGACGCGTTGCCGTACGCCAGCCGCTCAGATTGGCCGGCACAGTTAAATTGTTCCCGTAGTCGGCGCAAACGATGAACAGCGTGGTCGCGCGCGGAGGCCAGAGCCACCAGACGAGCCAGAAGACCAACCCGAGGACGACACAAAGTGCTGCACCCAATTGGAGGAGCATAACCGTGCGGCGCGAGGCCCAAGCAGGCCGCTCCAGGGACTCTTGCTTCCACGTTTGCTTGGCCCGACCCGAAGGTGCACCGGACGTTTGGCGCCAGCCTTTTCCCGGCTTGTCCTGGGGCATTGCAGGCTCCCTATCGCCTGGAGAAACGGATAGGCAGATCGCGGAGACATGCCAGGGCCCGTAGCTACCTCACCGGCCTGCCACCGTTCCTTGTGCCATTGTAGTATCCCTTTGTCTATCCGGTATTATGGCACAGACCGGACAGACGAGGAATGACGTTCTATCCGCTCCTGGTAGCGCAGGATCGGCCCGACTGAACCAAGTGGCAGCCGATCAGGCCGAGCCGAAGGGGATTTCAGTTGGTGATCCCTTTGGTGAGCCTCATGAAGGCGGTTTCGAGGTTGACTTCTTCCTCTTTGAGCAATGTCAAACGGAAGCCGGAACGTATGAGTATATCCGCAATGAAGCTCGGATCACGTACTTCTGGGGAAAGTGCGACGACCAGCACGCCGTCCTTTTGCGTTACGTCGGTGATGTGGGGATGGCTGCGCAACAAGCTCGTCGCCTCTTCCTGGCGCTCGCCTACGCCCACGTGCATGATCAGGTGCGGGCGCACGCGACTGAGCGCCTCACGGACATCGCCGTCGAAGATCAGTTCGCCTCGCTCGATGATGCCGATTTTGTTGCAAATGTCGGCCAGTTCGGGGAGGATATGGCTGGAGACGAGGATGGTTTTGCCCATATTGCGCAACTCTTTGAGCAAGGCACGCATCTCGATGCGGGCGCGTGGGTCGAGACCGCTGGCTGGCTCGTCCAACAGCAAAACCTGCGGCTCGTGCAGCAACACCCTGGCCAAGCCCAGCCGTTGGGTCATCCCTCGCGACAGACTCGTTACTAGCGCGTCCCGCTTGTAA
Organism: Gemmataceae bacterium; assembly: GCA_040289265.1. GTDB lineage: Bacteria > Planctomycetota > Planctomycetia > Gemmatales > HRBIN36 > PSKW01. The sequence continues at coordinate 52,783 of PSKW01000011.1, read as the reverse complement.
GCCAGGTCCACCAGCTCCAGCACTTCCTCGCACTTCTTGCGGCGGGCAGGCCCTTGGATGCGGTAGGCGGCGGCGAAAAATTCTAGATACTCGATAACCTTCATGTCGTCGTACACGCCGAAAAAGTCGGGCATATAGCCGATCAGACGGCGAATCTCGCGCGGCGACTTGTAAATCGAGTATCCACACACAGTTGCCTCGCCATAGGTAGGCGCCAACAACGTAGCGAGCATACGCATAGTGGTCGTCTTGCCCGCGCCGTTGGGACCGATGAAACCGTACACGTCCCCGCGTTCCAGCTTCAAATTGAGCCGGTTGACGGCATACAATTGGCCATACATCTTGGTCAGCTCGCGCGTCTCGATCATGGCGATCCCCCTTGCCGGCTCCAGGGACCGGCAGCATTGTGACGCCGGATGGGTAGATAGGCCCGCAGCCAGGTTTCCTCCTGGACCTTGCCGTTGGGGATCGTGCCGAAGTGAGCGATCCGGCAGCCCCAACTTTTTTCTGCCAAGGCACCAGCCAAGTCTTCACCCGACGCGGCCGCTACTTCTGAGTAGCTCGATGGGCCGGTCGCTCGTCTCGTTGGATGGCTCACCCGGCCTATGAGGATAGCCTCCTCGCTATCCGCCTGGAGGCGCCGTCGTTGGTCCAGATAAGCATACAAGGCGCTCGCTGCTTGTGCCGGGTTGGACACTTGGCCGGGGGGAACCAAACCCAGCAGGTGACCCAGGCCTGGAAAGGCTGGAGAAAAAGAGCCTAATTTCTGAAAAGGTCCCGCGGCGGTCGGATCTACGAGCACTTCCTCATTTGGTTTCATACTGCGCAGATCCCACACCCGGTCGCGGAAGATCAGATAGCAACTGTCCAACTCGGCCGGCAAATGCGAGCGAAGCTTACCAGTCAGCTGGGTGCCATCCAGTACTAGTTCGCTCGTAAAAAGCTGGCGCGGAGAGCTAGCAGCTGCCCAACGGCTGCAAAACGACTTGGCCGTCCACACGGAGATCGGCACACGCTCCAATTTTGCACCTTGATCTGCCCAGCTATAAGCGCGGGAAAACAAGGTTGCCGTCCGCCGGGTGTTCACTCCCCGCAGCGTGCTTTGGCTCGTGCCGAACCATTCCGTTAGCAACACGTCCGGCTTACCATGCGTTCCCAGCGGTTCCACGGACAGGTCATAGTAACGGAATTGAGGCGAAAACAGGGAAAACCAAGTGGTGCCGTACAGGCGCCCTCGATCGGCGTCCACGTCAATGATGTCCACTTTGTTGATCCATAATTGGTTGCCTTTCAAATGGACTGCCAAAAAATAGGCGAGCACGCACGCGCCGCCTACCAGCGTCGGAAAAGTTACCCATGTCCACTCCAGTTTGCCCAGCTTACGCAAAACGACGTACTCGATCGGCCCAGCCAGTACCAAGTAGACGAGGACAAACAAAGCCACCCAACCAAAACCGACGGTGCTTACACCCGGGAATCGCTCTAGCCAGTTTTGTAGCTTAGCATCCGGCAATTCCTCGAGGATGCCCAACGGTGCGGACGCGCCTGGGTCGCGTTTCGCCAACAGTGCGGACTGGAACAAGGCCCGCCAGAAGAGGTTGTTGTTCTCCCAAGTGCTGAAGGGTCCGATATCGGTGTCGAAGCCGACCAGCGTCACCCGTCCCAAGCCGAAGTTTCTTTCGACGACGACCGGGATACGCGGCTGCACATCGGAAAAGGTCGGATTTTTTTCCGAGACAATGAAGCGCGTACCCGGCGGGAGTTGCGCCAGACGCGCTACCGGCACGGTACCATCTGGCTTGTTGGCACGCAGCGGCTTGATATCCGTTCCTGCAACGCGCGATTTGACGAACATCTCGACCCCGTCCAGACGTTCGAGAGACAGTGCGGTCTGGGGGTCTATTTGCGCCGGCAACAATTCGACGATAGGAAAGCTGCTTTCTCGAGCGATAATGGGGGCGTTGGCAGCCACGCTGACGATCAGGTGTCCCCCCAGTTCCACATACTGGACCAGTGCCTGTCGTCGGGCGGGATCATTGGCAAGAGCCTGGGCGATACTTCCTTGCCATGCTTTTCCCGTGGGCAGGACAATGGCGTCCACGCCGTCGTAGCCGAGCCATTTATGAGGCAGGTCGGCAAGATTGTTTATCTCTACTACGGTGGGCTCGACCGGCACGGAGGTACGCCCTGCGGCGACCGTGCCCCTGTCCTTCGGATCGGCAGAAGCCAAAGGGCCCATGTTTTGCAACCCACTGGCGCTGCCGATGCACAGGATCAGTGGTTGACTAGGGAGGATGACTCGCGAGCTGCCAGCTCCCACGCTAGTGCGGCGCCGGGCTATTTCTCGACCTTGGGGATCCAAAAGCTTGGCCGTGACGGTGGCGGACCAACCCGAAGGCTTGATGTAAGTGAGGTAAGTGCGGATGCTTTCCTGACGTGTCACTGCCCAATGGAGAGGCTCGGTCCGACACACGCCACCGTCGGCGTCTTCGGTCTCAACGATGAGATACCCCTCGGCTTGACTGGCTACAGCTTTCGGGTTGAGCTCGATGTCTACATACACCGGACACCATTTGCCGAGCCGCAGTACCTGTTCACGCGACGAAAGGCCCAGCGCCAGACTGGAGATTTTTGTTTCTACTTCTTGGGCTAGTCCGATGGCCAGACAAGTCAGCCACGCGGTGATGCAGGCAATCGAGGTGCAGGTGCTTTTCATAGCCTTGGGCAGCCGTCGTTAGGGCTTCGAGTGCCGGTCACACACGCACGTGTCCTGGCCGCAGCCGGGACAGGCTTGTCCGTATTTAGCGACAAAAGCTTCTTCGAGATTCACTCCGGCCACATTAGCCAGAGACAATAGCCAGGCCAACACGTCGGCAAGTTCTTGACGCATGGAACAAAGCTGGCCGTGCCGGATAGCCGCGGCCAATTCACCGCATTCCGCGATCAGCCACAGATACGTTCCTTCGAGCCCGCGGGCAGCATCTTTGGCGCCGTAGCGCCTCCGGATAAGCTCCTGCATATGACTCAGCGACGAACCCGGAATGGCAGGAGAAATATTCTCCGAGGGCATTCTAGCTCCCATCTACGCTGCTGGTCAATGGGCCGGAGCCGTTTGCCTCTTGCCACGTCCGGCACCTGACCGTCAAGCTCAGGCTTTTTGCAATTCTTCCTGCAGGAGTTGGCGTACGACATCTGTGGGTGCCTTGCCTTGGGTAGCACGCATAACGGGGCCCACCAAGGCGTCTATAGCTTTGGCTTTTCCCGAGCGGACATCGGCTAGCGCCTTGGGATTGTTGGCGATCGCTTGCCGCACCAGCTGGCGCAGTTGCTCGATGTCGAAAGTCACATCGAGGCCCATCTGCCGCACCAAGACCTCGGCGCTCGTCCCAGTCTGGATCATGCGCATGAACACGTCTCGGGCCCGCTGCGGGTTGATACGGTATTTGCGGACCTGTTCCAACAATTCCGCCAGTTGGGACGGGCGCAGCGGAAACTCGGCAATGGTCCATTGACGCTCGTTGAGCACCTGCAAGACCTGATTGGTACACCAGTTGGCGGCGACTTTGGCATCGCCCACCAGGCTGGCCAACTCCTCGAAATAGTCGGCGAAAGCCAGTCCTTGGCTGATGATCACGCGTGCGTCGTAGACGGATAGGCCGTATTGATTCTGGAAGCGGCACCGGCGCGCTGCCGGCAGCTCACCCAAGCTGGCACGTATACGCTCCCGCCATGCCTCGTCAACGACCACGGGAACCAGGTCCGGCTCCGGGAAATAGCGATAGTCCGACGCTTCTTCCTTGCGTCTTTGGACCACGGTCATGCCCAGGGTTTCGTCCCAGCCGGCGGTTGCTTTAGGGACTTCTCCGAGTTTTTTGCCGGTCTGCTGGTATTCCTCGTACTGGCGCTGTGCCTCGTAGGCCATAGCCTTTTCGACGGCGCGGAAGCTGTTGAGGTTTTTTACTTCCACGATCGGCGTTGCTACAAAGCCTCCGTCCGCTTGGGGGATGTGGATGTTGACATTGGCATCCACGCGCAGACTGCCCTCCTGCATCTCGCAATCGGACACTTTCAGCTCGCGCAACAAAAGTCGGATCTCTTCGAGAAATAGCCGCGCTTCTTCCGGACTGTTCATATCCGGTCGCGTCACGATCTCCAGAAGCGGCGTGCCTGCGCGATTCAGATCCACGAGGCTATCGCGCCCCTGGCCGGTTTCATCGTGGAGCATTTTGCCGGCGTCTTCTTCCAGGTGAACGCGAATCAGTCCTATCTTCTTGGGACCGGCGGCGGTATCTATTTCCAGCCAGCCATTGCGACTGAAAGGCAGATCGTATTGGCTGATCTGATAGTTCTTGGGCAGATCGGGGTAGTAATAGTTTTTGCGGTCCCACTTGGTGAACGGAGCGATTTCGCAATTGAGGGCTAGGGCCGCTTTGAGTGCCAACTCGAAGGCCTCCCGATTCATGACCGGCAGAACACCAGGCATGCCGATGCAAACCGGGCACGTCGCCGAATTGGGTGGCAGCCCGAACTCGTTCCGGCACCCGCAAAAGAGCTTGGATTTGGTCAAGAGCTGTACATGCACTTCCAAGCCGATCACTACTTCGTATGGAAGAGCGCTCATAGATTCCCTTTGCGTTTCGCCGACTCGACCGAAGAGTCCAACGTTCGGTTCACAGATGGTGATGTAAGCTTACTCCCCGGCGGCTGACACAGCCAGGTGCACACGGCGTGCGTTGGTAGGTTGACACACCCCACGTGAAACCCGATCAGGCAAACCAACCACAGCCAAGCCGGCATGATCGTCTGGCGCTTTTCTTCGGGAAAGCCATAGACGTAGTTGACATTGCGCGCTTGCCAGGGATTGTCTTGCCCACGCTCTTGATCAGGCGGCAGGGACAGCATATAGGACAGGGGCAAAACGATTGCCAGAATAGCCAGCTGCAACAATGGCGCGCGCCGATCGTACCCCAAGCGGCAGGTCATCCACACCAAAAGAATCGGCAGCCAAATGTGGAAAAGGGACAACGCGCGCAAGTACAGTGGGCGATCGGCCTCGAACATGTAGGCAGTGACTCCGGTCAGCGGTACGCGAACGAGCAAATACGTGAAAAAGTCCAGCATCCAAATGGTTTGGGGCAGCAAGATCACCAGGAGTTGCGAACTGGCCAGAAGGGAGCTTTCGGCCCAGAGTGCCAGGAACGTGACAAAAAGTGCTACATCACACAAAAACAAAAAATTGACCGGCCCATAGTGATACCAATAAACAGGCACGAGCATTGCCAAAAAACCCGTATAGGCAATTTTGAGCCATAGCGGGATCATAACCCGACCTTTTCGGACCGACTAAGTCCCAGCCGCGGTGTGGCCGTTGCCGGCTGGCGATCCTCGAGGAGGCCACGGCGCACGTCGCAGGTGCCAGTCTGTTTCCCGTTCGTACATACGCGCCACGCGCAGCAATTTTTCCTCGGCGAAGGGCGGCGCCAGAATCTGTAAACCGACCGGCAATCCTTGTTTGGTGAATCCGCAGGGCACACTGATACCGGCAATACCTGCTAGGTTGCAGCTGATCGTGTAAATGTCCGACAGATACATTGCCAGGGGATTGTCTATCTTTTCGCCGACACGGAAGGCTGCCGTAGGCGATGTGGGCCCGAGGACGACGTCGCACTCGGCAAAGGCGCGATCGAAATCCTCCTTGATGAGCCGGCGCACTTTGAGTGCCTTGAGGTAATAGGCTTCGTAATAGCCGCTGGACAGGGCATAGGTGCCGAGCATGATGCGTCTTTTGACCTCTTTGCCGAAGCCCTCGCCGCGAGTTCGACTGTACATGTGGATCATGCTATCGTAGCGCTCGGCTCGATACCCGTAGTGCACGCCATCGTAGCGGGCCAGATTGCTCGAGGCCTCTGCCGTGGCGACCAGATAATAGACAGCGACGGCAAAGTCGCTGTGGGGCAGACGGATTTCCCTGACCTCGGCACCCAGACAGCGAAAGACCTCGATGGCTTGCCGAATGCACCGTTCCACATCCGCGTCCAGTCCTTCGGCGAAGTGCTCGCGAGCGACGCCGACGGTCAGCGGTCGGACCGGCTCGTCCAACTTCGCAACATAAGGCGGCACCGGACGATCTACACTGGTGCTATCGCGCGGATCGTGGCCGGCGATCACTTCGGTAAGCAATGCCGTGTCGCGCACGTCGTGGGCGAATGGACCGATCTGATCCAGCGAGCTGGCAAAGGCCACTAAACCGAAGCGCGAGACGCGCCCGTAGGTCGGCTTGAGACCGACAATGCCGCACAAGCTGGCAGGCTGCCGTATGGAACCGCCTGTATCGCTACCTAAAGCCAAGGGGACTTCGCACGCGGCTACCGCTGCTGCCGATCCCCCGCTCGAGCCGCCGGGTATGCGTTCTAGGTCCCACGGGTTGCGTGTAATCTGATAGGCACTATTCTCGGTCGAGGACCCCATGGCGAATTCGTCCATGTTGGTCTTGCCGAATAAAACGGCGTCTTCCTCCTTGAGCCGTGCGATGACGTGCGCGTCGTAGGGCGGAACAAAGTTGCGCAATATCTTACTGGCACAGGTGGTCGGCACGCCGCGTGTACACAACACATCTTTGATGGCTACCGGTATGCCTGCCAGCCGGCCCAATGGTTGTCCGGCACGACGCTTGAGATCTATCGCCCGAGCCTGTTCGAGCGCTGTGTCGCGATCGAAGTGCAAAAAAGCACGGATCAGTGGGTCACGCGTGGCCACAGCATTGCAAAATGCCTGGACGATCTCTTCCGCCGTCGCTTCACCCCGTCGCTGCAGGTCCAACAATTCATAGGCCGTACGATCAATCAGCTCCATAAAGGCCTTTTCCCCAGTCCCAGGCTCTAGTCACTTTCGTTTTGCCAAGAATGCGCTAGGGGTTTTCAGTCCAATACAGCGGGCACGCCATAATAAGCTCCACGACGATCGGGCGCGTTAGCCAGGGCTTCGTCTACAGTCAAGCTCGGCTGCACCTCGTCGGGGCGAAAAACGTTGCTGATGGGCAAACAGTGCGCCAGCGGCTCGACTTTTTCCGTGTCTAGTTTCTGGAGCTGGTTGACGTAATCCACGATTTGGCTGAGCTGAGCCGTAAAGAGTTCGATTTCCTCTGGCGCAAACTCGAGTCGGGCCAAGTGAGCAACCCACCGCACCTGGTCTTCGGTCAAGGCCATGGTCGTCCCCCAGCGAACACGATCGGCGCCGCTAAGCCTTGAAAAGCCCGTCGCGTGCTCCAAGTGATCGGGACAGCGTCACTCGAATCTAAACCTTGTCGAGCGCAAAAGCCTTGCGTTTAGGCGGATGCTGTACCTTGCCGCTGCGCAAGCACTGGGTACAAACACGCACTCTGCGCACGGCCCCGTCTATAACCACCTGCACCCGCTGCAGGTTGGGTTTGAACTTGCGCCGGCTGATGCCGGTCACTTTGCGACCCACGCCGCCCAGGTATTTGGCTTTTCCCCGGCGGACGATCTTATTGCCGAACACCGGCGTCTTCCCACAAATAGCACAATGCATTCCCATCGCTCGGCCCCTTTCGTCTGTATTCTGCCTAAGAATCTTAATATACGAGGAGCAAGGGCCCCTACAAGCCGGCTTGGGTCTACTTTACGAGGGAGCTGTCACAATGCTGGCGCCTGTCCTGGAGCGCGAGGAGTATGTCGAGCAGGCTTACTTTTTTCGCGTCTTGCGCGAGAGATTACGTGACCAATTTCCTGCCCAGGAGATCCTCACTCACATCCACGAAGAGATCCTCACGACTACCAAGTTGCCCTATGCCATCCAGTACCTGGCGACAGAGATAAAGCATAGCGGGGTGCTGGCTCCCGGCTTCGAAAGACTGAGTCATTATTTCACCCCTTTCCAGGCTTTCGTGGTGCGCAAATCAGAGGAAGAGGGATTGCGGTTCAGCTTCGATATGGCGCTGGCCATTTTGGAGGCAGAGGCCCGTTATCGCTCGGAAAGCCCCACGCCTGCAGGATTGTTTCTGTTCGAGTTCGAAGTATTGTGCCGTCACCGGTTAGGATATGACGAGGGACTTTTGCGCATCCAGCGTGACGGTTTTTTTGACGAAGCCTGGCGGCAGTTTATGGAAACGGTGCGGCGCAGCATCGGAGAAATCGAGTTCTCCGATCTGATTTACCTCTATTCCGAGTTGTATGCCAAAGAACACCCAAGCGAAAGCGAACGAGTGATGATTGTCTTCGGCGAAAAAGAAGGGAAGATCGCAAAGGCCAGTCACGGACGAGATCCACTTTACTTTTTCGCGGCTATACAACGGCAATTAGGCTATCCAGCGGTACCACGCCCGCCTTCCAAGGATGACCTGACCGTGCAGGTGGGCACTCTAAAAGCCAAAGTGCGCGAGCTGGAACAACGTATCCGTTTGCTAGATGCCGAGTTGCGTGGCCAAGTTGACATTATCCAAAACCTGGGACGGCCTGAGACCAAAATGCCCGGCTCGACACAAGCCCCTTCTATCCAGTGGCCGGAAGATTGACTCGGGCCGGGAGATTGACTCAAGCTATGGTAGTTTTGCGGTCCAGAGATCTTGTCAGTGACTCGACGATCAACGTCGTTGACTGAATCACGCCTGGCGATGCGCTCTTATGCCGATGGGCGGTAGCATTGGAAGGCGCACAACACCTCATACAAATCGGGCGTAACGTAGATTTCGTCGTCTTGGAAGTCGTTGAGCCATAAATAGTTACCCCGATGGGCCTGCACAAGCAGTGGAAATAGATCACCGAGACGCACGCGAACTGTAGGTTCCTGCCTGCTTTCGTGCTCGTTGTCCGGATCGTACAGCCGTAGGTACGGCTTCACCATCCTGCCCCCCGATTTATCCATTTTGCCGATGGTGGCCTGAGTTCGTTCCCGAGTCGTTAAGCTTCGCTCGGCATTTATCATTATCGGCTGAGGGGCGCCATACGGCCCAAACAAACCGTCTGGAGTAAGGATCATTGACGAGGCTTATTTGCAAAACCCAGCCCTTAAGGCAAGTGAGCCCAGGCGTTTTCTGAACACTTTGCTTTAGGCTTGATTTATGCCAATTGGCCAGCCAATAGAATGAACCGAGATGCCAAATTGGTTTCGCCAGTTTGCATGCGTTATGGGTCCTTGTGCCCAGCTGGGGAAACAGAGATGTTACCGTTTCGGCGAGTGGCAATCCTGGGCGATGGTGGCATGGGGACTGCCCTAGCTGTGCTTCTGGCTCGCCGGGTGGAGCAAGTCTGGCTGTGGAGCCGTTCGCGCGAATATCACGATACTTTGGTCGCCAGGCGTGAAAATGTTCGCTATTTGCCCGGGGTGCAGATACCCGACGAAGTCCGGCTGACCTGTGAAACGGAACCGATAACGGAGACAGACCTGTGGGTAGTAGCTATTCCCACGGTCTATTTGCGGCAGACGTTAGCACAGCTCAGGCCGCTCGCCAGCTGCCCCACTCCAGCGGTAAGCGTCGCCAAGGGGTTGGAGATCGCCACTTTCGCGCGACCTTCGCAGATCATATGTGAAGAGCTTGGGCCGCGTCCGGTGGCGGTTTTTTCCGGCCCCAGCCACGCCGAGGAACTTAGCCGCGGACTTCCGACCAGTATGGTGGTGGCTGCCTCCGATCAGGACCAGGCACGCGCCGTGCAAACACTGTTCATGTCGGATCGGCTGCGCGTTTACACGCAAACGGATACCATCGGCGTCGAGTTGGCGGCGGCTCTGAAAAATGTCATCGCCATCGCTGCGGGCATCAGCGACGGTCTCGGCTTCGGGGACAACGCCAAAGCTGCGTTGCTGACTCGCGCTATACCGGAATTGATTCGTTTCGGCACGGCTTTCGGCGCCTGTAGAGAGACCTTTTTTGGTCTCGCCGGCATCGGCGATCTCATTACGACGTGTATCAGCAGGCATGGACGCAATCGCCGCGTGGGTGAATTGATCGGTCGAGGTATGCCGCTCGTCAGCGTGTTAGGCGGTATGCAGCAGGTCGCCGAAGGTGTCTACACGGTGCGGAGTGTTTATGAGAAGGCCCAGCGATTGGGCTTGGATTTGCCAATTGCCACAGAGGTGTACCGCGTCCTGTACCAAGGCAAAGCGCCTCAGGAAGCGGTCCTGGACCTGATGATGAGGCAGCCCAAAGGAGAGTGACCTGTAGCGGAGCGGATCGGGCCTCGACGGAAGTTGGCCGTCGCTGCACACGTGCCGCCGCAGCGCTTCCGCTGGTCTTTGGGTCCACGATCGCCGGACTGAGAAAAGCGCCATGACTTTACCGGAACACACTGCTGGAGTAGCGCGAGCGTTGGAAGTTGCGGCGGCTTGGGCCTCCTGTATGGGCGCTGCTCAGGTCGAGCATGTTCACGTCCTGTTGGCTTTGGTCCAGGAAGAAGAAGGACGCGTGGCGACGCTCTTGAGTCAGCGAGGCATAACCCCGGCCAAATTGCGGACGCTCCTGCAAGCAGGCGATCGGGATCTAGAACCGCTGCAGGCACCCGCCCGAATCCCTTTAGCTCCAGACGTGGAAACTACACTCCATGTAGCCCGGCGTCTGGCTGCCGAGTGGTCCGGTGAGCGGATCGTTAGCACAGGCCATCTCTTGGCCGCTCTTCTGGAGCGCGACGCTTACTTGAGAGATCTGCTAGGGCGGGTCGGTTTTTTCTCGGAAGATGTGGAGAAAGAGCTGCGGGCGGAGGCGACCGAACTGGTCATGGATACGCCTTTGGACTTGCACCCTACCCGCGAGGAATGGGAAGTACATCGCATCCTGGATGCCAATGCCAATCGCGCTCGCGAGGCGCTACGCGTCTTGGAGGACTATTGCCGCTTCGGGCTCGACGACCCTTATTTGACCGGTGAGCTCAAGCAGATGCGTCACGAATTGACGCATGTTCTCCAGGAGCGCACTGCGCCGGAGACGATCCGCTGTCGCGATACCCCCGGCGACATAGGTCCTGCGATCCATATCGAAGCAGCCAGCGGGCGTCAACGGACCGAGGATGTTATCGTCGCCAATTTCCGTCGGCTTCAGGAAGCCTTGCGCAGTTTGGAAGAATACGCGCAAGTGGCCCTCGGTGGCGAGCTGGCCTCCTGGTTTCAAAAAATGCGTTATCGGGCCTATACGCTCGAGGGTGCACTGGCCAGTATGCGTCAGGCGCGTGCACGCCTCGAGCATGTCCGCTTGTATCTGCTAGTGAGCGGCCAAGCCTGTGCTGCGTCGCTGGAATTTACCGTGCGCGAGGCCATCGCCGGGGGCGTGCAAATGGTCCAGCTGCGAGAAAAATCGCTCGCTGATCGTGACTTGATCGCACGCGCGCGCCAGGTGCGTCGGTGGACTTATCGGGAAAAGGTACCATTGATCGTCAACGACCGCGCCGACATCGCTGCGTTGGTAGAGGCCGACGGGGTCCATGTGGGCCAGGAAGATTTGGCGGCTGCCGAAGTCAGACGCATCCTCGGTCCGCAGGCGATCGTAGGCGTAAGTACGCACAACATCGAACAGCTCCACCAGGCAATTATCGCCAAAGCTGACTATGTCGGCGCCGGACCGGTCTTTCCCAGTCGTACCAAAGATTTTACCGAATTGGCAGGGCTGGATTACGTGCGCCAGGCGGCCCAGAGGACGGCCCTACCTGTTTTCGCCATCGGCGGCATCAGCCTGGATAATTTGCCGCTGGTCTTGGCCACAGGCATCCGCCGGGTTGCTGTTGGCCATGCCATTTGTCAGTCCGAGGACCCACGCGCGGCGGCTGAAAAATTCCGCGCGCTTTTAGACAGCGCCGCCAGTGCTGACAGTCCGTAAATCACTGAATGTATGCAGGTAGGGACGGAGGCGTAGGCACAGACAGCTCTGGCCGGACCCGCAAGCGCTGTGACAATCGTCCCTGCCGCCCACGGTCGGCAGCGAAACCGATCGTACAGGGGACGGGTAATGGGTTTCGAGACGGTGGAATGTGCTCAATCTGTTCGGCGAGAGCGAAGACGCCAAGGAGGTCTGTATGTCCGCGCTTGAGCGATACACTGTTAGGGCGTGTATTTTTTTGGCACTTTGCATGATTGCGCTGGTTGCCTATGTGCCATACACCTGGGGCGGAGCCGAAAAGAAAGAGACGCCTGTCGTTTCCCGTCTGGGAGAACGAATTGCCGATGTGCGTCTCAAGACGCTCGACGGCGATGTTCGATCCTTGAGCGCGCACAAGGGAAAACGCGCCACCGTCATTGTCTTCTTTTCGCCGGAATGCCCGATGGCCAACGCTTATTTGCCGGTCCTCGGCGATTTAGCGCGACGCTTTGCTGCCGAAGGCGTGGCTTTCTTCTTGGTCCACCCTGGGCCAGTCGAGGCCAAATCGCTGACGGCGCACTTGCGGGCCTACGACACGCGCGTGCCCCTGCTGGTAGATGAAGCCTACGCCGCCGTGCGAGCACTGGACGCGCGCGTGACCCCGGAAGCTTTTGTTTTGGACGGAGAGGGTGTGCTACGGTATCGCGGCCGCATTGACGACGGTTATTGGGCGCGTTTGCGCACGAGACCTCAGATTAGCCGTGAAGACCTACGCGTAGCGTTGGAAGAAGTATTGGCTGGCAAGCCGGTATCGGTGGCCTCGACCGTAGCCTATGGATGCACCATCGAGAAGCCCGCGGACGGCAAAGAGGACACACCTGCGCGACAGGGGCCTGTGACCTTTTACCGCGATATCGTGCCGATTTTGCAGAACAAGTGTCAGTCGTGCCATCGTCCAGGCGAAGTGGCGCCTTTTTCGCTGGTCACCTACGAACAGGCCAGACGCTGGGGCAAGGACATCAAAGAGTTCACGCAAAACGGACAAATGCCCCCCTGGAAGCCAGTACAACGGGGCATGTATGTCAATGAACGGAGTTTGAGCCCGCGGGAGCTGGATCTTTTGGCGCGCTGGGTAGATGCAGGGATGCCCGCCGGCGATCCGGCGCAGGCCCCGCCAGCTCCTCGATTCACCTCTGGCTGGCAATTAGGTGAACCCGATCTGGTTCTGGAAATGCCAGAAGAAATGGTTATCGGCCCCACGGGACGCGACTTGTTTCGATGCTTCGTCTTTCCTACTCATTTGCCCGAGGATAAGTTCGTGCGAGCGGTCGAAGTGCGCCCAGGCAATCCGCGCGTGGTCCATCACACGGTCCATTTGCTAGATACGCGTGGTGTCGCCCGCCGCCTGGAAGAGGCCGAACGCAAGCGCCCCAAAAGCTCCGACGAGGTAGATCGTGGACCGGGATATTCGACGCGCATGGGCGTAGGCTTTATCCCGCTGGACGGCGAGCTGGGCGGATGGGCGCCGGGGTTGCTCATTCGACCCATGCCCCCAGGCGTGGGATACTTGCTTCCCAAAGGTGCCGATATCGTCGTGCAGATCCATTACCACCGCACGGGCAAATTAGAGCGCGACCGTACCCGCATCGGTTTGTATTTTGCCGACGGCCCGGTCACGCATCGTTACCTCTCTGCAGTCCTGGCGGGACTTTTGTTGGCCATCCCGGCCAATAACGACCACTTTGTGGTACGCGGACGTGCTTACGCCCACGAAGACCTGACCTTGTACACTGTTTTTCCCCACATGCATCTTTTGGGCAAGTCCATTCGCTGTACGGTGACTTTTCCCGACGGCAGCCAGAAGGAATTGATCAACATCCCTCGATGGGATTACCTCTGGCAAGAAATGTATTTCCTCAACGAACCCATGCATATCCCGACCGGTACGCGCTTCGATCTCGAAGCGGTGTACGATAACTCCGAGAACAATCCGCTCAATCCGAACAGCCCGCCCAAACCGGTGCGGCTGGGCCAGCAGACCACCGATGAAATGTGCTTTGTCTTTTTAGGCGTGACTTCCGACCGTGTCGGGGCGCAAAAAGGATTCCGGCCGGTACTTTTTGGCCCAGCGCCCCCGCGCCAAGCCAGGGGTGAAACAGGGCAGAGCGACAAACAGCCTATGAAACCGAAAAATTGAACAAGCGAGTTGACAGGCTCGACTTGCTGTTTTCTCGATGCATTGCTTTTTGCTGGAGCGCAGGCAACATGTTAGCGCAACTTGTGACCGTAGGTTTTCTGGCCAGTCTGTGGAATATCGGCTGGTTTTACAATGGCTCGACAGTATCGGCCCGCCCGGGGCCGGTGGTCACTGCGCCCAGGTCCATCTCGGCCGGTGCGAATGAGGCCAGCCAATACGTTGCGCTTTCCTCGGTCGAGCGGCACGGCCAGGCCGAGCGAGGCACCGATGCAACACAGCGCTATCGGGTTCCCTATGAGCTCACTCCGGTCAAACACGTTATGGTCCGGGCCAAAATCAACGGCAAAGGGCCTTTCCATTTCATCTTGGATACCGGCGCGCCTGCGGTCTTTGTGGGTACGGAAGCAGCAGGGAAAGCCGGTTTGCAGCCGGACGCCAGGGGATGGGCTGTGTGCAATACCTTGGAAATCGAGGGGGGCATCCTCTTGAACAAGGAGCGCGTACTGGTCGAGGATCCGTTCCAGCTCGTTGGTATGAACCGTATGAATTTGGCAGGCGTGCGCTATCACGGGATGTTGGGCTATACCGTGCTGGCACGCTTTCGCATCGAGTACGACTTCACCCAGCGGCATCTGCATTGGACACCGCTCTCGTGGAAGCCGCCTGCCCCTAAAGGACTGGCACAGCTCGGAGGCAAAGTCCCCCCCGAGGTGTCCATGATGAGTGGCATGGCCACTCTTTTTTCTACTTTGCTCGGCGGTCGGCGCCCGGAAACACAATTTTTGCAGCGGCCTTTCTTGGGTATCGAGTACCAAGAGACCGAAGAGGGCTTGCTAGTCCGCAAAGTCGTACTCGACAGTCCTGCCTATCGGGCCGGGGTGAAAGTCGGCGACTCGGTTACCGCAATTGCCGGCAGGCCGGTGCGTCACGCTCGCGACCTTGCTCAGGCGTACCGACACTACCGAGGAGGCGACCTGGAAATCACGGTACGCTCGGCTGCCGGCGAGCGCACCCTTAAGATCCCTCAGGAAATTGCTTTCTAGCGGCATCACCGCCGAGGCATCGGAGGAGAAGATGTTCGTATCACAGGCGCTCTGGATTGCGTGGTCGTGTTGGATGGTGGCTCTGGTGCCTGATGCGCCGGGCTGGCACGCTCCATGGCGCGCTCCAGTACCGATAGCTGACGGGCAGGTCCTGGTTCAGGCACCGGCCCAGAGTGCTCCTCGTGCGAAGACGCTCGAGCAGGTTCGAAAAACGCCACGGCCGGTTACTGTGCCTTTCGAATTGTTGCCCACGATGCATTTCGCAGTGCAGATACGCGTCAACGGCAAGGGGCCGTTCCGTGTGGTCTTCGACACCGGCGCGCCGCTCGTCGTTCTGGGGAATCGGATCGCCAAGGAAGCGGAACTTTTCAGCGCCGAGGCTCTTAAAAGGCCCGCCTTTTTCGGCATGCGCGGTCAGACCACTGTCAAGACTCTGGAGCTAGGCGACGCCCGTGTGGAAGACGTGCCGGTGGTGGTCATGGACCATCCCTTGCTCAAAGCATTGGCCCAAGCAGTAGGACCGATAGATGGAATCGTGGGCTTTCCCTTTTTCGCAAGGTTCCGTACGACCGTAGACTATCGGGCTAAGCAGCTGCAGTTCGTATCCGTGGATTATCGTCCGCCGGATGTGATGACGGAGCTCATGGGGCGTATGGTGGCTCCCCGAAGCGAACAAGAGGTACGGGTGCTGGTCCCGGGGGCGCTTTGGGGGTGTCGGGTCGAAAAGGCAAAAGATGACGATAGTGCCGGGGTGACCATCGTTCATGTCTACCCAGACACGCCGGCGGCACGTGCCGGCTTGCAGGCACAGGATCGGTTGCTTACACTGGATGGACGGTGGACGGATTCTATAGAGGATTGTTTTCGCGCTTTGGAAAAAATCGCGCCGGGCGAAACGGTAGAAGTGTCCATCAAGCGGGGGGACCGTATTTTGAAGCTAAGTATAACGCCTGGCCCGGGCTCGTGAGAGCAGAACCGGCGCGCCGTCGTGTTGCACGCGCACCGCCTGCGTCGCGGTGTGTCGCGCAAGGGTATAGCAGCCCAGGGCAGCCCAGAGGAAGGAGCTCGACGATGACCGGATGGCGTTGGCGATGGGTTTCCCCAATCTGTGTCGGCCTATTGGTCTGTGTCCTCGCCGCTTCCCAAAAGCCTGCTTCTGCACCGGAATCCAGGACAGCACCGCTGGACTTTCAGTTGCCCGACGTGCATGGCCGGCTGGTGTCCGCGAGCGACTTCCGCGATCGTCCAGTCGTGGTAGTGGCCTTTCTGGGAACGGAATGCCCTTTGGTCAATCTCTATATGCCCCGCCTGTGCCAGCTCAGCAGGGAATACGGTCCGCGGGGCGTGCAATTCGTCGGTATCAATAGCAACGAGCAAGACGACATAGGCAAAATCATCGAGCACGTGAAGTGCCACAACGTGCCTTTTCCGATGCTCAAAGACAAAAATCAAAAGGTTGCCGACCTGTTCCAGGCCAAGCGGGTACCGGAAGTTTTCGTTTTGGATCGAAACCGCCAAGTGGTGTATCGGGGACGCATAGACGATCAGTACGGCATAGGGTATCAGAAGGTCAAGCCGGAACGGCAATACTTGAAAGACGCCTTGGAAAAGGCTTTGGCAGGCAAAGAAGTAAGCGAACGTCATGTGCCGGCGGTCGGATGCTTCATCGGCCGCAGCAAGCCAGAATTAGTCGCCGGGTCTGTGACTTATACCCGCGAAGTGTCCCGCATCATCCAAAAGCATTGCCAAGAATGTCACCGGCCAGGGCACATCGGCCCGTTTTCGTTATTGACGTATGAAAAGACCCGCGCCTGGGCAGAGACTATCCGCGAAGTCGTGGCAGAACGACGTATGCCTCCTTGGCATGCCGACCCCCGATACGGCAAATTCGCCAACGATCGCAGCATGCCCGAACAGGATCGGGCTACGTTGCTGGCTTGGATAGATCAGGGATGTCCCAAGGGAGACGAGCGCGATCTGCCGCCGCCCAGAGAATTTCCCGACCACTCCGGGTGGCGTATCGGTAAGCCGGACGTGGTCTTCGAATTGCCCCAAGAAGTCGAAATCCCCGCAGAGGCGCCCAACGGAGTACCGTACCTGTATTTTGCAGTTCCCACCCACTTTACCGAAGACAAATGGGTCCAGTTCGCCGAGGCTCGGCCAGGCAATAAATTGGTCGTGCACCATATCATCGTCTATATCCGCTCCCCGGGCCAGCCTTTACAACGTAGCGAAGATTTGATCGGCAACAATCTGCTCGTGGGCTATGCCCCAGGCGATTTGCCCGCCATCTTCCCCGACGGCATGGCTAAGCGTATCCCCAAAGGCTCGACTTTGATCTTTCAAATGCACTACACCCCCAATGGCACACCACAAAAGGATCGCTCCTCAGTGGGATTGATTTTTGCCAAGGAGCTGCCTCGGCATATCGTGCGAACGCGCAGCATTTTGAATCGGCGCTTCGCTATCCCGCCTGGCCACGACCATTTCCGGGTCCAGTCCAGTTCCACCTTCACGCGGGACGCCTATTTGCTGAGCTTCATGCCGCATATGCATTTGCGCGGTAAAAGCTTCGAATACAAGGTCGTTTATCCCGACGGGCGTGCGGAAATCGTGTTGTACGTTCCACGCTACGATTTCGGTTGGCAGACCCAGTATCGTCTGGAAAAGCCTCTTTTTATGCCAGCCGGTACGCGCATCGAGTGCACGGCGCATTTCGACAACTCACCGAACAACCCCAACAATCCGGATCCGACGAAAACGGTCTTTTGGGGCGAGCAAACCTGGGAAGAAATGATGATCGGCTGGGTGGATTATTATTATGCGGATGAAAAGCCCAACGCCGGTGTATCGTGAGGAGAATAGCCCGAATAGTAGGAAGTCATGATTCCGACGCGGCGGGAGTTCTTGCAGACCACTGGGGGCTTGCTGGCAACTGCTTGCGCCTTGCCTAAAGCTCTGGCCGCGCCCACTGACGGCATCCCCAAACGGGTGCTCGGCAAAACCGGCGTGGTAGTACCGATCATCGGCCTGGGCACCGTCGCCGTCGGCAACTTGCAGAGCGAAAAAGAGGCCCATGCGCTCATCCACCGCGCTATTGACCTGGGCGTTACTTACATTGACACCGCCCCCGCATTCGCTGGCTATGGACGAGCCCAGGCGTACCTCAAACCGATCTTGAAGGAAAGACGCCGAGAAGTCTTTATCGCCTCCAAATGCCTCGAACCCGACGGCTCTAAAATCCTGGCGCTGCTGCACCGCAACCTGAAAGAATTGGGTATCGAACAATTGGACCTGGTCTATACCCACTCCATCGGCCACGCCGTCTACGACCTCGATCGTCTCACGGCTGACGACGGTCCCATCGCTATGCTAGAAAAGGCCAAAAAAGAAGGATTGGCGCGCTTTGTCGGCATCACGGGCCACAACCGGCCCGAGAAATTTGCCGCCGTCATCCAGCGGCGGGACATAGACGTCATGATGAACACCGTCAACATCGTGGATCGGCACACCTACGCCTTCGAGCACGTTGTCTGGCCGATTGCGCGTAGCAAACAGATCGGTCTGGTGGCCATGAAGGTTTACGGGGGCAGTATCGGGGTGCACCCTTGCAAGATGCCCCCGGACCTGCGTCAGGCTTCCCTCCGCTATGCCTTGAGCGTTCCTGGCGTGGCCCTTGCGGTTCTAGGCATGGGAACTATCGCAGAGCTGGAGCAAAACGTCGAATGGGCTCGTCACTTCGAGCCTATGTCCCCAGCCGAGGCAGATGCACTCAAAGAGAAGACCGTAGCCTTGGCCAGACAGTGGGGAGCACATTTGGACCGTCTAGATAGACAAGGCGAAAAGTCGCGTCCGCTCGTCAATACCTAGCCACCGAACGTGATGGACACGCCGGCGGCGAGCGTATGCGCTGTCCTTCGAGAATCCAGAGCGCTGTCCCGTCAGGATACGGGACAGTCAGCACCGAAAACGCGACATGACCCCTCTGCAATGGGTTTATCGGCTCGTTAACAATCGGCGGATCGTGTCGCGCACGATGGTTTCGCTTTTCTGCGAAGCAAAAGCCACGCCAGGCTCGTAGCCACCTTCGGCGAAGGACCTTTCTAGGGGAATATACCAAGGCCCATCGTCGCCATAGGCTGCCACTGCCAGGGATTTTCCTCGAGCTACCTCCTGGGCATAGAGTTGGTACTCGACGAAGCACTCGCCGGGCAAATGCAAAATGCCAGCGCCCGGATCCAGGCGCAGGAGGCTCGCCGACAGCGGCTGTTGCAATGCCCGCAAGCGGTAGGATAGTTTGATCGCCGTATAATTGCGGACCGAAACCGGCCGCTTGGCATCGGCGATGATGGCGCGCAAGTCATGCTCGTCGGCATCCTCCCGCGGGGGCAAAGGCATGGGTAAGGTTTTCCACGAAAAGCTTTTGAGTTCTGTGCGCTCGGCGCGCCAAGCTTTTTCCATAGCTTGGAACATGCGCTGCGCGAGCAAGAAGCGGTTGGCACGGTCGCCATCGTTGTATTTGCCGGCGGCTACGTTGCCGGCACAGCCGGTGAAGTATATATGCGGGTGACCGGTTTGCTTGGCGAGGGCGTCGCGGGCTATTCCCGGAAAATCGCTGGTGACGATCCCGTCGCGGTAATAGCTCATCGGATGGGTCGCATAATAGTGCACGGTGAGTGCAGGAGTGTCTTGGCTCCAAAAGGTGATCGAGGCGAGCCAGGGATCTATGGTTCCTTCCGGCTCGGCCCGTGCAGCCGGATCGCGGCACGAACTGGCGCGCCAGTAGCGGATCTTGCCGTCGGCACCTACGACGCGTCTGTTCGAAGCGACCCGCTCGACACGTGCCCGGCCGAATGCATAGTGGGTAATACGTTGAGTCGTTTTCAGCGCTTCGCGCAGCGCGGCGGCTGTGCGCTCGACCGCCTGCTCGTACCACGCAATATCCATGAGGGCAGGCAAGTCTTTGTGTTTTTCGATCTCGCGCTGAGCAGTCACATCCACGAAAGGAGCATTGTGCTGGTGCACCGTATGCAGGGCGATGCGTTCGGGCGTACTGTGTGCGGCGTGGGCCAGCGCCTGGCACCAGTGCTTGTGCGCATCGTTGCAAATGCCCACCCAATCCACGGCGCACAGCACCACGGGAGGCTCGTCGCCCAATAGGACCGCTCCCAGAGCATACAGTGGTTCGGAAAAGGCAACCGCCCGTCGGATCCATCCTCCGCACAAAGGATGTCCAACGGGAGGCGTTAGGTCCACGCGAAAGACGGCCAGGTGGATGGCCATGGCTCGGTCCTCGGGCTTTGTTCAAGGTCTTTGCGGCCAGCGCCGACCGACCACGCTGAACAAATAAGCCGCCAGGTCGGCGACATCGCGCACGGTCAACTCTTTCTCCAGTCCCTCCGGCATGAGCGACTTGGCCGTAGATTGTATTTCTTCGATGTCCTGACGCAGCACCTGGTCCTCGGCCTGTTCGGCGCGACGCAGTAGGATGCTATTGGCCGAGTCCTGGGCGATGATGCCGCTGAGCACACGCCCGTCACGGGTCACCACCACATAGTTGACATAGCGCGGGTCTACTTCGTGACTGGGGTCGAAGAGGTCCGAGAGTAGGGTTTCGGGCAGTTTCGTCCTGAGGGCAGCGGCCAGGTCCGGCCCTACGTCTTTCCCTTCCCCCGCCAAACGGTGGCACGTTTGGCAATGCTTCTGGAACACCGCACGACCGCGCTGGATATCGCCGGACGCGTGTAGGGCTTGCTCGTACTGTTTTACCACGCGCTGGCGATCCGCCTCGACCAGCTTGGCGAGGGCGGCAGCAGCACGTGCACGCAAGCTAGGATCGGTCAGAGTCTGCAACTGTACGCGTCTGGCTGCCGGCAGCTGACTGGCCGCAATCTGCCCCCGCTCGAGCGCTTCTACTAACATGGGCAGCCGATCGCTGCGCAGGAAGAGCGCCTCGATCACTTCTTGTCTGGCAGCGGGCGTGTAGCCGGCCCAGAATCGCAAAAGCAGGCCGGCGACGCCCGGTTCCCGCCGATAGGCCAGTGCCCGGATACACGCCAGTTGCAGCTCCGCAGGTGTGCTCGGCGCGAGCATCCTGGGAGCAAGCTGCTCGACCATCGTATAAGGCATGTGGGCCAAAAAACGCGCCCTTTCGCTACGCTGCGGCACCGGGAGCTGCTCGTTCTCGAGATGGGAAGCACAATCTGCGACAAAAGCCTGCCATTTCGAAGCGCCTGCATGCTGGACCAATAGTTGCGACAGCGACAATCCGCGAGTTGCCAAACCGTCGGCAATGCCGGCGAGCACGTCTTTGACAGGCGGCTCCAACAAGCGATCCTCGCGGAGCCACGCGGCGACCGATTGCGCCGTCTGTCTGGCATCTCCCCGCGCCAAGAGCATGCCCAGGGCACGGGCAAAGGCAGGTGGCAGGTGCTTGTGGTGTTGCAGATGACTGAGCAGCAGCGCCTCGCGGCCACGACAGGAGCTCAGGATAGCCGTTTGCAAGTAGCCATCCTGGCCATCGCGGGCTGCCAAATAGGCTAGTCCCCGGGTTGCCAGCGGACTGTTCGACTCTCCAAGAGTGAATGCCAGCTGGAACCGGACCCGCAGGTCCTCGTCATCTTGTAATCGAAGTGCGGCGGCTAGCAGATCGGCGTCCTTGTCCAGGAGCGGCTCGGCTAACTTCAACGCATGTTCGCGAATACGGGGGCAGGGATCCGAGAGCGCGCGTCGTATCAGAGTTGGATCGAGTCGGCGCAGCCCTTCCAAAGTCCATAAGGCATGGAGCCGGCCCTGGGGCCGCTCGGCAGACGTCGCCTTTTGCCGCAGCTTTTCCAGCGCCTCAGGCGATACCGTGCCACGCTCGACCAGTAAACGCTGCGCTGTCAGGCGCTCCCAGCTATTGACGCTTTCCAAACTGGCGACCCAGTCAAGTTCCGAGCGCTGCTTCAACGGCGCACCCCGCCGAGGGGCACCCGAGGCAGGCACGACACGCCAGATGCGGCCGCGCCCGCGACTTTGCAGATTGTACCGCTTTTGAATATCCTCCGGTAGCGACAAAGGTGTCTCGATCACTTCGCGGTAGAAATCGGCGATATAGACGGCTCCCTCGGGACCCAAACAGAGGAACACAGGACGAAACCATGTGTCGGTGGACGCCAAGAACTCGCACCCGCGGTCCACGCGGCGCGCCAGAAAACTGACGCCATCGGCAACCAGACGATCTCGGTGCACGAGATTGTTGGCTGGGTCGCACACCAGGGTGTCTCCCTCGTACTGGCTGCCGAGGAGCCCGCCATTGTACACCAGTACGCCGCAGGCGGAGGTGATATAGCCACCCGGAACCAGCTCGGTGGGAGAAAGACGCCGGCTCAAGTCCGGATCGCGAGCACGTCGCTCGGTGCGCTCCAGTCGCCACGCTTCGAAAGGACTGATACGAAACACTCGCGCAGCGGCGATGTGTTCGTCAACACCGTCTGGGATGTCGCGCACCACACCTGTGGGGGCCAATCCAGGATGCCGCTTGAGATAGCGATCCGGCACCACAATGTGCCGCAAATGCTGACTATTGGTGCATGTGAACCAGTTGCCCCAGTCATCGCAAGCCATGCCGTATTGACCGCCGCCGGATGTGGCTTCGATCCGCGACCAATCGTCCGGGCGGAAGCGGATGTGCCGTCCCAATAGAGGTAGAGGCTCGAACTGCAACCCAGGGCCGGGCTTGACGATGCCGCCGTTGATACCGTTACATCCGTGGATCCAATTGTCCAAATGAAACTGCAAGGCGTTGAGCAGCTGTTGGATGTTGTAAGTACCGAAGCCGGTGTACACCACCCGGCGCTCGTCGGCCCGGCCGTCGCCATCGGTATCGCGCAAATAAAGCAGGTCCGGGGCATTGGCTACGAACACGCCGTCGCGCCAAGGCGTGATACCTGTAGGAAACCGCAAATCGTCGGCAAAGGTGGAAGCAGTTTCGAAAAAACCGTCCCCATCGCGATCGGCCAGCACCTTGACCCGACCCGCGATGGCAGGAGTCCCTTCGCCGATGCCACCGTTGGGATAGCTTGGCATTTCCACGACATAAAGCCGTCCCGCTTCATCGAAAGTCATGGCTACCGGATCTATTACCTGGGGCTCGCAGGCCACTAGCTCGATGCGCAGACCTGGGAGCAGTCGAAACGTCTGCGCCTCTTCGTGCGGTTCCAGCGGGGAGGCTTTCGCCGCATGGGACCTCTCGTTCTTTCTCTCTTGGGCACGGTTGGTCAGCGACAGGGGGGCACGACACACAAGAAACGCAGCGAGACCAGTAACGAAGATTACGCGCCACACGGCCGTTACCTCTTTTGCTCGTCGGGCCAAACCCATCCAACACTACCTCGCCCGCTTTATGCATTATGGTAAGCTGGGTGTATCTGACGGCCAGACTTGTCGAACGCTCGCCTGTGCTTGCGAAAGGCTGGGCAGAGGCATCGCACGGATAAATACCTGCACCCACACTAAAAACTGCAGCGATACGAAACAAGAGCGCCTGGCAAAGCTTTAGAGAGTCGAGCTGCCGGAGGTACTGCATGCGCGGCTGTGCGGGTTTGCCGCGACCAATGCCTAGCCACGGAATTGGCCGGGCGCACGGCGTGGATCGCGCTGGCCCCCGATCCAGCATGGGTAAACGAAAAGTTCAGGTCACGGCGGGCATGCTGATTTTATGGAGCAGGGTGTCGCAACGATCCTGTAGGAATTCAGCCAAGTTTGGCAAGGCTTCACCGGTGGGTAGCGATTCCTGAACCGCTGCCAGCCAGCGCGGGAAGGCATAGAGGATAGCCAACTCGTTCAGATCCAGGGGCTCCAAGCGTAGCGGCCAGCCTCTCTGAGCGGCTTCGTCCCAAAGGGAGCGCGTTTTGCCGGACAGATTGAGGTCGTCGGCAGGACGCAGCAAAACCAGGGCATCTGTCACCGCCGGAGAAAGACCGAAGACGGTCAGTTTGGTTTGTAAATCTTTGAGTTTGCCAGGGCCACGACCGAGGAACAAGCCCAAAGCCAAGCGCCACGGTGGGCTGTCCTTGCATACCCAGTGGGCTAGTGAGATCACGCCATAAGTGGGATGATCGCCGAAGGTGAACTCTGGGACCACGTGATGCAAGCGCCAGGCGTTTGCCTTGACGCCATGATCCATAAAGGTCTGCAACAGGGTACCGAGACCGGCTTGCAGTTCTCGTGTTGCCCCCGTGATCGCTCCCTCGGGACTGAGCCGCTCCCGTGCTTGGTGGATCTCTTGAGCCCACAGGTCTGCGATCCCCGATGGCGGCTGCGGAGCGTGCACCAGGGTCACCGATTCGATGACTACTGCGGGCGCTTCACCGGTCTGTGCCTCCTGGTGTGCCATCGGCGCAGATTCCGGTGCTGAACCAGCCGACGGCTCGTGCGTAGTGGCACGTACGGCACCGGCCGGACGCAGCCGTTCTTCGATTACATATGGCTCTTGGGATGCTTCGCCATACACCAAGTGGTCGAACAATTTGCGAAATTGCTGCAGCATGTCGCGCAAGGTCGGCTCGGTGTGCGCGATACGGCTCACTTGTTCGTCCTGGAAGGGGAAGAGCGGGCTCAGCGAAGTGAAATCGGGGAGCTCTTCCAGAGTTGGACGCAGCCGTGCCGCGACCACTTGACGGACGAGTTCTTCTCCCGGGGGCTCCAAGCGCACCGTTTTCACTGTTCCCAAACCCGGCACATGCAAAGGATTCAGCAGCCGGTCTTGAATGTAGCCGTCCAGGGAAGGGATGAAGCGATTCCAAAGTCCCCGCTCGGCGAAAATGAGGAAAAGCAGGCCATCGAGTTGGTGCATCGCCTGCACCAGGCCAGCGAAAAACGACTCGCTCACCTTGCGCGCGTCGTCGGTACGTCGTACCAAAAGCAAGTCTTCCAGTTGATCGAAAGCGATGACTACGGGGACGTGCAGGCGCGCCAGGGCCTCCATAAGTGTCTTGAACAGCGCCAGGACCAGCTCCTGACGACTGGGCCGAACATGGTATTCCAACTCGGCAAAACCGTTGGTCAAAAAGTCGGCCAGGACTTTTTCATCTTGCAATAAACAGGCACGTACCAGCCCATCGCTCAGATGGCGTCGCAGCCGACCCGACGTGTTGCGTACTTCGGTTCGATCCAGATGCTCTTGCAGCCAGACGACGATGGATTGTTCATCGAGGCCGGCTTCACGACACAATAACGGCAGGGGGTGCCGCTTGGGACGAGACAGGACCTGGGCCAGCCAGCGGAGGTTGTCGCCATCCGAACCAGACCCCCAAAGACTTTTCCAGAGGCTCCAGGTACGTCGCGCTCTACCCTGGCGCCGGGTATCCCCAACTGTAGCCGTTGTTTGCAGCGCCTGCAGGAGCAGCTGCCGGGTCCATTCCTCGCTGATATATACGAGGGGCCGCTCACCCTGTTGTTTGCTGCCCGCCAATAAAGTGTCTATGACCTGAAAAAGCAGATACTCCAAAAAGTCCACGTCTTTTTGAAAAGTGCCCGGTGTCACCAAAAGTTGGTGCCCTTTGCTCGGACCGTGCTTGATCGAATACAACAAATGGGTTTTGCCGGCCCCCTTGGCGCCGAGGATCGGAATCACCTCCGAATGCATGGTGGGATCGAAGCGATACAGATCCACGACCGCCAAAAGGATTTCCCGCTCTCGGGCGTAGAGATCGGGCACATGATAGCGGGCACAAACTTCGTCATCCGGATGCCTGGCGAAGTAATTGCGGAAAGGATTGCCAGCTCTGCGCAGAGCTTCCAATGCCCGCCTGTGGAGATGGGCCTGCTTGTCTTCTAGTGCAAAAGCCGGAGTCATTGCACGCTTCCTTGCGTCAAAGAAACGCCCCGTTCGCAGCCTGAGCCGTTGCCACGCTGTGTCTGACTGACTTGTGCAGTCAATGCGTTCGCTTGGGCCCGACTGCTGGCATAATAAACGAGCGCGTGGCCATGCAAAAAGGCCAACTCTGGTACCGGGATTTCTGCCAGCGGGCCGGTCCACGGGTGGAGGCACACGGTGCCGCGAGCCGCCAGATGCCGGAGTGCGTCCTGGAAAACACCCACCGCCGGAGCACCGGACATGCCTTGCAGCCCAGCGTACAATTCGGAAAACGGGCAATCCAATTGAGGGTGTTTGTCCTCCCACTGGCGCAGATATATCTGGATCTGCTGTTCAACGTGTCCATCGGTGCTGGCGGCGCGCAGGGATGTCAGTGCAAGACCCGTTGGCTGGTCGCGAATGTGCAAGGCTATCCATTCGAGGGCCCGAGTCAGATGATGCCGCAACTCATCCATCCGCTGGGCTTGTGCTGTCAGTTCAGAGCACAGGGAACGGACCGCTTTGTCGAGTTCTTCCAGCACAGGTCCCCAGTGCCGCAGCCGCGCCAGAAGTTCCTCGCCGCGCGCAGTCAGGCGTGCCCGTTCTTCGGCTGGATGCGAATCCAAAACCAAAAGGCCTTGTTCGAGGCAAAGCTGAGCCGCCTTTTTGCCTGCGGAAGATCTAGGGAAAAGCCCCTCCCGACCACGGGCCTTGTAAAGCGGCAGTCCATCGGGGTAGAAGAGCGACTTCGCCAAAGAATCCAGGACTAGGTTTTCCACTTGATCCGCCATGGAATACACTCCGGGCGCATAGGCTAGGCGAGAGCCTGCTCGACCCAGGATCCCGAACCACTTCGTGGGAGCTAGCCGCCCATCGTTTACACGTAGCCCAAAGATCCTCTGGGGCAGTTGTACCGCTTCAGGCTGCTCGCTGTCGGTACCGATCGAGGAATTATGCCGGTATTCGGTATAGGTGCAAGGTCAATTGGATCGGCCAGAAAGACGAGGTCGAGAAAAATTGGACAGAGGAAAAAGTTGGGGCACGATAAGTTGTTTGGGCTTGACGTGCCGCTCATGCGGCGATAGTGTACTTTTGTACATACAACGGCGACGGTGCGACAGTTTACCTTTACGCGGAGTGCCCATAGGAGTCAGCGCACGCGGCCAGCACGCAAGCCGTCTGCATTTTATGTTTGGGCATCCTTTGGACACAGCTCAAGATTTTCCAAGTGGCTCAGATCGAGCAAAGCTGAGCATCCAGGGAGGACTGAAGTATGGACTTGGACAAACGATTGGACATTCTGGCAGGATCGGTACGCACAGAGCTTGCCGGCATGAGCGCTGGGCGGCCTCTGCGGCGTGGGTACAAGTGCCGCTGGGTTTTTCATCCTACTGGCAGCAATAGGCTGCGTTTGATGAGCCTGCTCATGACCAACGCTTGTGTTTTGAACTGTCATTATTGCCCAGCGAGGCGTGATCGGAACATCGTACGCACCGTCGTACGTCCCGACGAGTTGGCGCGCGTATTCGACAGTCTGGTTCGGGCTGATCTTGCAGACGGTCTGTTTTTGACCAGCGGCATTCCCGGCCGCTCCCAAGCTATGATGGATCGCATGCTGGACGCCGTGGAGCTTATTCGCAAGCGCTACGGGTTCACGGGATACATTCATCTCAAAATTTTGCCGGGCGCCGACGCGGCGCAGATCCAAAAAGCCTGCCAACTGGCCAGCCGGGTTTCCATCAATCTCGAGGCTGCGACAGAAGCTGGTTTGCGCAGCATCGCTCCGGAAAAATCGCTCGCCGAACAGATACTTCCTGCAATTCAGCAGATTGACCATGTACGGCGGAACCATGCGGAACGGCTCGTGCCGGCGGGAGTCACCACTCAGGTGTTGGTCGGAGCCACGAATGAGACGGATCGGGATCTTGTGCATACGGCATGTGCGTTGGTCCGGCGCTACCGTTTGCGCCGTGTGCATTTTGCCGCTTTCCAACCTATTCGTCAGACGCCTATGGAGCATCATCCAGCTACCTCGTTGTTGCGGGAGCATAGGCTGTACCAGGCGGAAGCGCTGGTCCGAGAGTATCGTTTCCAGCCACACGAACTGCCCTTTGACAGTCGCAGCCAGTTACCTTTGGACGCGGACCCCAAATGGCTGTGGGCGCAACTTCATCCTGAATTTTTTCCAGTCGAAATCACCCGTGCTTCCGAGGATGTCCTGGTGCGTGTTCCTGGGATAGGTCCACGGACAGCGCAGAGGATCGTTGCCAGCCGAAAGGAAGTGGCTTCTTTGCGTGATTTGGCGCGTTTGGGGGTCATTCTTGCTCGCGCGGCGCCTTTCTTGACCCTGAGGGGTCGCAGGTGCGCGAGCAACTTCTGGCGTCAGAGGGCTTTCGATTTCGACCTGCCCCCGGGGTCAGGGGTAACCTCCAGAGCGCTCTCTTGCGCAAGTGGCATATCCCCCTGTGCTTTTCGCTAGAGGCCAGACCCGTGGACCCAAAAGGATGCCGATGCCGCACCTTTGGGCCCCGCCGGCTGCCCGTGCAATCCTTGCCGGAGGCATATTCGGCCTTTTCGTCACCACTTATTGCGCAACGAACAGTTGCGGTCGGCAATAGAAGGGTTACAATGAATGTACGGAGCGAGTAAGGGATCGCGCATCACGAACGAAGGGTGGAAAGAGCGGTCATTGCCATGGCACAAAAGGCAGCCAAGACAGAGACGGAGGAGACGCGAGCAGTGGAAGCGGCGGAGAAAAAGCCGGTGCCTATGGTACGTCCGCCGCGTAAAAAGGGAGCCTCCCTCGAGAAGAAACTCAGTATCGTTTCCCTAGCGTTGTGTGCGCTGGTTCTACTCGTATTTTTGCTCGATCTGGTCACAGGATTTCCCTTTGGCCGCGTGAGTGTGACCCTGGACATTGTTCTCCTGTTGGCGTCCGGGTTGCTGGCTTATATTTCCTGGGAAGGGATGCGCGAGTTCGCCTGAGCCCATTGGACCAAGGCTTCGACCAGCCCCTCGGCAGTGTATACGCGGGCCTCTATCGCCGGCTCGATGCCCAAGTCTCTGAGCGTTGCGCTGGTCACGGGACTGATGCTGGCTATAGCTATGTCTCGGCCCAGTCTCTGCCGCAGTGCATCGTTGCAAAGCTGGACTAGTGCGCGGGCGATGTTGCTGCTGGTCACCGTGATGACGTGGATTTCGCCGTTTGCCAGCCGGCGCCCGATATCTTCCGGCAAACTGGCAAGGTCTTTTTGCGAATAGACAGCGACTTCGGTGACTTCGGCGATCTTTTCCAGTTCCGACCGCAGGAGTTCGCGGCCGCGATCGGCGCGAGCCAGCAAAACGCGCCGGCCGCGCACCTTTTCGCGCAGCTCGTCCACGAGCGTCTCGGAGCGGTATTCCTTCGGGACGATGTCGGGACGGAGGTAATAATGCTCCAAAGCCGCCGCTGTTTTGGGCCCGATGGCTGCCAAGCGCATCGGTCCCAGTCGGCGCACGTCGGCGCCGAGGTCGAAAAGTCGGCGCATAAACGCGTGCACGCCGTTGGCACTTGTGAACACAATCCAGTCGTATCGGTCCAAGTTTTGCAGAACGCGGTCGAACGCTCGCGAATCTTCAGGAGGCCCGATGTGCAGCATCGGCAGAGTATAAACGCGGGCGCCTCGTTCTTCCAGCATCTTCTTCAGATCGCTGGCTTGATCAATGGGCCTGGTGACAAGCACGGTACGGCCGAACAAAGGCCTTTTCTCCCACCATTGCAGTCGGGAGCGCAGGCGCACGACGTCGCCGATCACGAACAGGCAAGGGCTGGTCAACCCCAGGCGTGCAACCGAGCCGGGCAACTCAGCCAAAGTGGTTTCGCAAACGCGCTGTGCTGGGGTGGCAGCCCAATGGATAGCAGCCGCCGGGGTGTGCCCGGGTTTTCCGTGGCGGAGGAGCGCCGACACGATTTCGGGCAGGTGTTTGACCCCCATATAAACGACCAAAGTGCCGGGAAAACGGGCCAGCGCGGACCAATCCAGCGGAGTGGCACTCTTGTCCGGGGACTCGTGGCCTGTGACCAAAGCCACGGCGCTGCTCGAAAGCCGATGCGTCAGCGGGATACCTGCGCAAGCAGCCGCTAAAGCAGCAGTCACCCCGGGGACTATTTCGTAGGCTATGCCGGCTTCTTGCAGTGCCAGGGCTTCCTCGGCTCCCCGGCCGAAGATAAACGGGTCGCCGCCTTTCAAACGCACGACGATCCGTCCTCGGCGTGCTTCGGCCACCAATAGCTCTATTACTTTTTCGCAGCGGCAGGCGTGTGGCCCTGGTAGATCGGCGACAGCAATTCTTTGGGCTCGGGAAGCCAGCGCTACGATCTCCGCGGGCACCAGGCGGTCGTAGATCAAGACTTCGGCCCGTGCCAGCCACTCGGCAGCCCGCAGAGTCAACAAGCCGCGGTCCCCCGGACCGGCGCCCACCAATGCCACGCGCACGCTCTGTACCCAAACCGACACGATTCGCTCCGATCGGTCTAGCAATCCAGGCCTGCTTCCACAAAAACAGCCAACGGGAAGCCTGGCGCAGACAACATGCTTTTAGAGCAATTCTACGGAATGTCGCGGAATTCTCTTCCCTTCTGACTACCATTTGGGGTATGCTAACTACATGGAGGGGATCGCCCGAGCTGTTCACGGAGTGCGCACGGGATAGGCTGTTATAATGGTGCATTGTTCTTTTGCCATACGCCCGTGGGAGGCAGTGTAGTGTCCTGGATGTCGCGATTGGTATTCATCGCTGTCCTGGCGGGAGTGACTGGGTTGCTAGCCGTCCAGGCCGCCGACAAAAGCACTGACCGGCGCGACGCCAAGGAAGACGATTCCCTGGCACACGCGACCATCGAGCGGGCTGTCCGAGCCATGGGCGGCACCGACCGACTGAACCAGATCCGTGCGGCGCACGTAAAAGCTGCAGCCACCATCAGCGGTGGACCGGTCGTGCGCCTCGAAACCTACGTGCAATTGCCCCATCATATGAAATCCACCATGGAAATTGACGATGGGAACAATCGCACCGTGATCGTCCAGGCTCTCGCCGGCGACCGCGGCTGGATGGCGATCAACAATCAGCTCAAGGATTTGGAGCCCAAATACGTTCGCGAGTTGAAAGAACAGATGTATGTGGAGCAAGTCCTGCGGTTTCATTTCTTCGGCAAAAGAGATTTCAAAATCTCGTGGCTCGGCACAGTCAGCGTCGCAGGCAACGAGGCCGCCGGCGTGTTGGTGCAGTCCAAAGGGCACAGAGATGTCAAGATCTACTTCGACCGTAAAACCGATCTGATCGTCAAAGCCGAGTACCAGGTCCTGGATTGGGTCACGGGCAATGAGATCAAGGAAGAGCGGATTACCGATCCAAAAGACTATGTGGAGCGGGACGGCCTCAAGCATGCGGTCAAAGGGCAGGTGCTGCGCGATGGTCGCCGCTTCCTCGATTTGGAGATCCATGAACTGCGCTACCTGACACGCATAGATCCCAAGGTGTTTGCCAAGCCGAAGACTCTGCCCCTGCCGCCGAGCGGTAAGTGAAGGTGTGCCAGCCCGCAGGGTCGCTTCGACTTTACGATCCAGACCTGACCGGCGGTCGGTAAGTGCTCTCCATGAGTTCCCAGATCTTGCGCAAAAGAGGCAGGGCTTTGGCGGATATGCGCATCGGCGAGTAGCAGGCGATCGCCACCAGATGGCTTAGTTCCCCAGACAGGTCGGCCAAAGGGATGACGGTCGAGCCGATCCGACCGATGAATTCCAAAGCCGTCTCGTGTGCCTGCCGCGGCCAGCCGGAGTCGCGTGCCCATGCTTCCAACGCCCGAAAAGTATAGCGGGTCAGTTCTTCCGCCGTCATCCGCTCCGCTTGGCCCGAGACGAAGGGATTGCGATAGCTGCTGAACGGCACTTGCTCGACGGGCTTTACGGATGGCTCGCCTGTTCCATCTGCTGTATTCTTTGGACTGCTTCGAGCAAAATAGCGCCAGGCATAATAGGCCAGCACCGCCAGCAAAACGATCAAGAGCAGCCAGCGCAACAGTTGGACCAGTGAACTCAGCCAGGCGCTCCAGGTCTGTGGCGGGGGCTCGGGTGAACGCTGCGGTTGCGGCGGGGACGACTCCGGTAGTTGGCGCGCAGAAGGGTCAGATCGGCTTTGTTGTGCCTGGTCGTCCGGATGTCGAGGTTGACCTCTGGGCTGCCGATCGGATCCGCCGGAGCTTTTGCCCTCTTTAGCGCTGGAAGAAGGGCTTTGGCCCTGGGCTTTGCCAGGCTGCGAGTGTTCACCTTTTCCGCTCGCACTGTCGGAACGGCCGGGCTTGTCCTGGGATCGGTCGGATGGCGAACGTTCGAACTGGCCTTGTGGGTCTTTGGAAGCAGGATTGGAGCGGCCTTTTGGGTGCTGGTGTCCCTCGACCTCTTTAGGATGTTCGGACGCGCCGGAAGATGACGACTGGCCGGAGTCTTTTTGTTCCCCCTCGCCTGGCACGATGGCATAGGGAGATGCTGATCGTTTGAGGGACTGCACATAGGCCATCCAGCTCTGATTGACCTCGTCCGGTCGCGGCGGAATCATGGCAACGAGCAGACAGCCCACCGCGATCGTCAACGCTGTCACGGTCCACGCTACGGTCATACGCCCAGGAGGCGTCACACCCTTTTGCCGCAAGTATCGGCGGATGCCCAAGAGACTGGTCAGTGCCAACAACAAAGTTGCCGCGAGAAGATGCACGACGAGCAGATAAAACCCATAACGCCGACGTGGTGCTTCTTCCAGAGGAATCAGAGTTTGTCCGAGCCCGAAGATCGGTAGGGCCGCCAGTCCGAAATAGACAATCCATACTCCCGGGGTGTGTTTTTTGCCGCGCGACCACAGGCGCGTCCACCAGGACGTAGACAGGTGTGCAGTATCTTCGGACAACTTTTCTCCGTCGCCGGAAACCTGCGACCGGCCGGTGATGAGGCTAGTATCTTGGCCTGCTCCACCCGGTCTGTCGGCGCGCCGCGGGTAGCCAGCTGACTCGCTGTACCGAGTGCCCAGTGCGGAAGCGTCGAGAATACCCTGCCCTGAGCTTTCCTGATTGTCATCGTCCCATGTGCAGTCGGTGGTCAGCTTGTAAGCGTAGAACCATATGATCGCCATCAGCGCGGCATTGACGAGCACAGGGGGCACAGCCAGATCGGCATACTCGATGAAGCGGGCCATAGCCGCGAGGGTCGCCAAGGATAGACCGCCCGCGTAGAACCAGCCGCGTGCGTCTGCCTCTCCGGTCATGAAGAGTCGGACGACAAATACCGCGCCCAAGGTGAAGAAGAAAAACGTCCACTGCAGCCGGCCAGAATAATTGCCCCGGTAAAATACTTCCAAGAGGAAGTAGACGAGGGTAACGATCATGAGGATGATGAGAGCCGGATTGACGGCGACGATGATGGTATCCGTCAGGCCAAAGCTGTCACGCCGGCGACGCATGAAAACCTCCTACTGCATCGGCCCGATCGTCAGTATAATCGAGCGGCCTGTACCGACGCAACTGCCGGTGCACCGTGCCCCCATCTTTTTCGAGGGTCAGCGCATCAGCATGAGATTGCATAGCTCCGTCAACGAGGCCTCGTCGCGGGCGTGGAGCATCTGGATGCGGTAGGCCGCCAGCAGCCCATAAGCCGTCTCCAGCTCTTGCTCGGTGAGGCCGACGAGCACAGCGGTCACAGCGAAGCCCTGGTGCTTCAATAGGTCCAATGCTAGAGACGTTTCCATATCTACGCTTCCCAAGATGGCGATCACCGTGGCGTCGCGGGGCATCCGTCCTGCGACCTCGCCGGCGAGCTGGGCGAAAGTCAAGCCGTCGGTCAGCTCGACACGTGCCAAGACATCCAGGATGCGCGACATTTGCTCGGCGCCACGGCGCGTTTCTATGACTAAAGGCCGAAGCCGATCGCTTTGCGGGTGCATGTCCACCTGTCGGTGCGCTTGTTGGCGCGAGCGGAACTCTTTGTCCCATCCTTCCAAACGGATGCGATCGGCGGCGTCGCGGCCGTTGGTGACTAAACCGATTTGCTGACCCAGGTGAAACACCGCGTGAGCGATCGAGGCTGCCGCGGTCACAGCCAACTCGGAGCGGTAGGGTTCGCCGCGCGCGGGATAGCTGCGTGCGTGGAAATCGAGCAGGATCGTGGCCCCAGCGATACACGACGGGTCGTACTGTTTGGCATGCAGGAGGCCCGTGCGGGCAGTAGCTCGCCAGTGGACACGGTTCAACGGATCCCCGTTTTGATATTGCCGCACTCCGGCCATCCGCGTCGGGTCTTCGTACAGTCGGTGCGTCAGACGGATTTCACCCACAGGCCGACGCGAGGCGATTTGGTAGCCCGACAGAGGTACGATACGCGGATTGACTTGAACGAAGAACGGCGCCGCCGCAATGCGCCAGCGACGATGCAAGCCGAATACATCTCCTGTTTCCAAAACCAGCGGGCCGATTTGGTAATAGCCGCGCATCGCAAAGGTGATCTCGTACTTCAGAACCAGACTTTTGCTCCTGCCGATCGGACCGGCGCGGACAGGTTTTCCTTGCACGTGCAAGCGCGGCGGCCGCTGCCGCAACGCATGCTCGGGCAAATGATCTTCAGCTAAGACCCAGGCCACCGGGCCGAACCAGCGATTGCGGATCCGCAGCTCCACGGCCACGCGATCGCCTATTTCCAGCTGCACATCGCGATTGACTCGTGCCGCATCGAGGTGCTCCATCCAGCAGCGGGTCAGCCACCAGCTGAGCGGTAAGATGAGCAACAGGACATACATCGAAAAGGCCAGCAGTCCCAACTGGAAGACCAGCCCAGCAACCAAGAGCACGAGGGCACCGGCCAGCCAGCGATACATAGGGGTTTCCTTTACGTTCCGGCGACCACGGGTACCGGCACTTGGCTAAGGATTTCGTCCAGCACCCGGGCAGCGCTTACGCGACGCAGCCGACTTTCTGGGCGCAGGATCAGCCGGTGGATCAGTATGTGGGGGGCGATGCGCTTTACGTCGTCGGGCAATACAAAAGTACGACCGCGCAGAGCCGCCATCGCTTGTGCGGCCCGGCACAAACCCAACGATGCGCGCGGACTGCCGCCCAAGAGGATATCCTGGTGTTGCCGTGTCGCTTGTACGATGGCCACGATGTACTGGCGTACTTTTTCGTCCACGAAAACGTCGCGCACAGCCTTTTGGCAAGCGAGTATTTCCTGCACAGTAGCCACCGGCTGGAGTTCTTCGATCGGGTGCTGCCTTTGCAAGCGTTCCAGAAGTTTGGCTTCTTCTTCGGGCGCCGGGTAGCCGAGGTTGAGCCGTACCAAAAAGCGGTCCAGCTGCGCTTCGGGCAGCGGAAAAGTCCCCTCGTGGTCAATGGGATTCTGAGTGGCGAGCACCAAAAAGGGCCGTTGCAAGTCGTAGCTTTTTCCGTCCACCGTGACGCGATACTCCGCCATGGCCTCGAGAAGGGCAGACTGGGTGCGCGGAGTGGCCCGATTGATCTCGTCCGCCAGCAAGATATGGGTAAATACCGGACCCGGTCGGAACTCGAAATCGGCCGTCTTGGGATTGAACACCGACGAGCCGGTGATGTCCGAAGGCAACAAGTCCGGGGTGCATTGTACCCTCTTGAAATGGGCGTTGATGCTGCGGGCCAGAGCGCGAGCCAGCATCGTCTTGGCCACGCCCGGCACGTCCTCCAAGAGCACGTGTCCCTCGCTCAGACAGGCGACTAGAGTCAGCACGGCTTGCTGCCTCTTGCCCACCAGGACTTTTTCGATGTTTTCGACGATGCGGCGACCGACCTCGATAACTGAGCTCATCTGCCACTCCCGCCCGTGCCCTTCGATGCACGACTGCCTGTCCGACCCTACGGCGATGCCTGTGCCGAAGCCGAGTTGCTCCGCGCGCGAAGCGCACTGTGCCCACTCAGCTTTCGAGCGTGCGTCCTCGTGCCATGCGCGGCAGCAGGGCCGCAGCGCTTCTGGAAAATGGGCAAGCCCGATAACGAGGTCGCCGCATGGCCTGGCCTTTGTGCGCCGACACAGGTATCCTGTGCACATAGTTATTATGCCACGTTCGAGCAGGCGTGTCAGCGATACAATATCGGCACTGGGGACGCATATATCGCGAGGCTAGCCGGGCCAGGGCGCTATGGCAGACGATCTAACACAATCGGTCCAGGATTATCTCAAGACGCTGCACCATCTCGGCGGAGACGAGCGGCGTGTATCGCCGATGGAAATTGCAGAGCGTCTGGGCGTGCGGGCTCCATCGGTGACCGGTATGCTCAAGCGTCTGGCAGAGGGAGGCTGGATCCATTACGAGCCAGGACGCGGAGCCCAACTCACCTCCAAAGGATTGCGCGAAGCCCGCCGGGTAGTCCGGCGACATCGCCTGGTCGAGCTTTTCCTCCATCGCATCCTGGGGTTGGACTGGAGCGAAGTGGATGCCGAAGCCGAAATCCTCGAACATGCTATTTCGCCGCGCTTGGAAGAGGCCCTGGCTCGGTACCTCGGCGAACCCCTAGAAGATCCTCACGGTCATCCCATCCCCACCAGCGAAGGGGAGTTGGCCCGCAGGCAGTTGCAGCCCCTCGGCGCTTTCCAGCCTGGCCAGCGTATTGTCATCCGCGAAGTGCGCGACGACGACCCGGAACGATTGCGACGCTGGAAAGAACTGGGCTTGACCCCAGGTGCTGTCGCTCACGTCCTTGCCTACCGCTCGCTCGACGATGTCTACGAACTGGAAGTCAACGGTACTATCATTCGGCTAGGCAGCGAAGGCTTGGAAGGGGTCAGCGGCGAGCCTGGCGAACAAGGATAGCGGCCCCAAAGCCTCCGCCATCGAAAACCGTGTTCGCGCCGCACGACTCGCTGACTGTTTTAACGGACCGGCTCGCTACTGGCTTCTGTCTCGTCGCGAGCGTCATCGGCGTGTAGATGATCGGCCAGGACCTCCAAAGGATGCACTGCCTGGCGACCCAATAGGTCGTGGATCTGATGCCGGCACGACGTTCCTGAGGCCACAATCGTAGCGCGCGGATACTGCCGCAGAGCAGGCATCAATTCCAGCTCGGCGATGCGTACACTGAGCTCGTAATGTTCGCACTCGTAGCCGAAGGAGCCGGCCATACCGCAGCAGCCGGCATCGAGCATTTCCACACGCAGGCCCGGAACGAACATAAGGGCGCGCTGGGTGCCAGCGGCTCCCACCAAGGCTTTTTGATGGCAATGAGCATGCACTACGCATGTCTGCTGAGCGGGTGCGAAAACCGGTCGGTTCGCTGGATCCTGCTGCCAGCGTTCGGCCAGCCAGTGGTCCAGTAGGTGCACGCGTCGGGCCACTCGCCGCGCCAGCGCACACCGAGGCGAGCCCCGAGGGATCAGCTCGGGCCACTCGTCGGCGAGCGTCAACAAGCAACTCGGCTCGATACCCACTATGGGGATACCGTCGTACTGGGCATGTGCCAGCGCCTGTATTCCTTTGTCGGCGAGGCGGCGCGCCCGGTCCAGATATCCTTTGCTGATCCAGGTACGTCCGCAGCACTCGATAGGTGCTAGGACCACAGTGTATCCCGATGCCTGCAAAAGTCGCACTGCTGCCTGACCGATATGCGGCTCGAGATAGGTGGTGAAGCAGTCGGCCAGGAGCAGTACCGGTGGACCGGTTCTTTTTTGCTCGTGCTGTGCGAACCATCGGCGCAAATGGTATCGGTGCACAACAGGTAGCGTCCGACGCCGGTCGAGATGCAGGATCCTTT
This sequence comes from Gemmataceae bacterium, assembly GCA_040289265.1. Taxonomy (GTDB): domain Bacteria; phylum Planctomycetota; class Planctomycetia; order Gemmatales; family HRBIN36; genus PSKW01. The sequence continues at coordinate 15,112 of PSKW01000011.1, read as the reverse complement.
CGCTCCAAATGCGCAGGGTGGTGCTCTTTTGCAGCCAGTTGATCAAAGGAGCCAGGGGTGCCAACCAGCGATACAGCAGCGGAAGAGCGGCCATCAGTTTCTGGCCGACCGGCCGGCGTCTGCGGGCGTAATAGTGCGCCAGGAATTCTGCCTTCAAGCGTGCCATGTCCACGTTGCTGGGACACTCGGCCTTGCACGCTTTGCACATCAGGCATAGGTCGAGGACGTCGAAAAGCCAAGGCGAGCGCACATCGTGCTGGGGCCGAGGTCCAGCCAGAGCCAGACGCAAGGCATTGGCGCGACCGCGGGTGGAGTCCTTTTCGTCGCGCGTCGCCCGGAAGGAGGGACACATGGTGCCCCCAGTTGTTTTGCGGCACACACCCGAGCCGTTGCACAACTCGATCGCGCCCAGGATACCTTGCTCGCGCTCGAAAGTGAAATGGGTGTCGGGAGACCACGGGCGGTAGCCGGCTCCGTACCGCAAGTGCTCGGTCATGGGCGCAGCATCCACTACTTTGCCGGGATTGAGCAGCCCGTGGGGATCGAAGGCATATTTGATGCGACGGAACGCCTCGTAGATGACCGGGCCGAACATTTTGCGATTCCATTCGCTGCGTGCTAGGCCGTCGCCGTGCTCGCCGCTGAGAGCTCCGCCGTATTCGAGTACGAGGTCCGTGATGTCTTCCATGATTTGGCGCATGCGCCGCACGTCGGCTGGGTCTTTCAAATTGAGCAGGGGGCGGATATGCAGACAGCCTACGCTGGCGTGACCGTAAAAAGCACCGTCCGTGCCATGTCGCTGCAGGATGTCGCGGAAACGGGCAACGAAATCAGGCAGGTTTTCCGGAGCGACGGCGGTATCTTCAACGAAGGTGACCGGCTTGCGATCGCCGGGCAAGCCCAAAAGCAAAGGCAAACCAGCACTGCGCAAGTTCCACAACTGATCCCGCACCTGCGGCTCGCTTGCCAGCGCGACGGCATAGACCCCAGGAGCCTTGCGCAGCTCGCGCGCCAGACGCGCCATGCGCTCTTCGACCTCAGGACGCGAAGCACCACTGATTTCTACCAGGAAAAGACAAGCTGGTCGTCCTTCGATAGCCTGCATATGCCTTTGCAACGCCAGGTTGTCACGGGCCAGATCTAAGATCATACGGTCCAGCAATTCCACGGCCGAGGGGGCATGAGCCAGGCACAAGCTCAGCGAGCGCAACGCATGCTCCAGGCTGTCGAAATGTGGTACGACCAGACCGCGGTAAGCCGGCCGCGGGACGAGCTTGAGTTCTGCTTCTGCGATGACCGCTAGAGTGCCTTCGCTACCGACCACCAGCGAGCACAAGTTGATGGGGGTGGTCGCCCCCGGACGCAAACTGTGCCATAAGGTGTCCAGATTGTAGCCACTGACCCGTCTCAGAATGCGGGGAAATCGTTTCTCGATCTCGGCGCCGCAGCCCAATACTGTTTCTCGCACATGGCGCAGGATCTGCCCGAGCCGGTCCTCCTTGGCGGCACGTTCCTCCCATTCCCGGTGCGTCAGCGTAGCCAGCTCTGCCATCGTGCCGTCGGCCAGAATCACGCGCAAGGCCGACACATGATCCAGTGTCTTGCCATAGACGATAGATCGTGACCCGGCGGAGTTGTTGCCGATCATACCGCCCAAGTTGGCCCGATTGGCTGTGGCCACGTCGGGGCCGAATTGCAGCCCCAGGGGTGCCATGCACCGATTGAGTTGATCCAGGACTACCCCGGGTTGTACACGCACCGTGCTGCGCTGGGTGTCAATGTCCAACACGCGATGGAGGTATTTGCTGCAATCCAGGATGAGACCTGGGCCGATGGACTGACCGGAAAGACTGGTGCCGCCGCCGCGCGCCGTGATGGGCACGAAAAACTCGGCAGCGATTTGTACCGCCGCCTGCAGATCAGCGACCGTTCGCGGCACGACTACCCCGAGTGGCTCGATCTGGTAGATGCTGGCATCGGTGCTGTACAATTTGCGCGAGACCGGGTCGAAGCGGACCTCGGCGCTCGTTTCCCGACGCAGCTTGTTCGCCAAAGCCTCGGCTTTGAGCTCGGCCAATGTCCTCACAGCAGGCACCCCCTGACGCTCATGCAGCCGACTGCGGCTAAGGTAGCTCTCGACACAAAGATCTCTTATGGGTCCGTGTCGCAGTCCGCGCCGCCAGGCAAATCAGCACGAGGCAGTTGCCCAAAATTGTTGTATAGCCCGTGCGGCTTCGGCGTGAACGCTCGTCGGCACGAGCTGGTTCGGTGCAACCTAGCCCTATGTGCTGTCCTCGATGAGTGCTCGCAGCACGTAGCGAAACACCGCCGTGGTGGGCAGGACCTGCTCGTCCGGTGGCGGCCCGTCGGCAATGAAAACCGGCCGTTGGCTATCGTAGGACGCCGGCAAACCGTGGCTGCCGCGGATCAGCTCGGCTCGGAGCGGAATGACGTCGAACAAGGTACGCAAGCCCAGGCGCTTTTGCAGCACGCGCCAGAACAATCGCAGCCGCGGCCAAGCGAGTTGTGGGTCGAGCAAAAGTTCACACGGGTCGTAACCCGGTTTGCGATGGATATCTACTGTGCGGGCGAAGTCCGGTGCGCGCCGATCGTCGAGCCAATAGGGATAGGCGAACCAGGTATCGGGCAGCGCCTGTACGATCAGATCGCCAGCCCGCTCGTGGTCCAGTTCGATGGTCGCCGCCTCGTCGCGTGTCCACACCTTGCCGATCCCGGGCAGTTGTGCCAGCTGTTCTTTTAACGCGGGCAGTTCTTGTGGTTCACGGACATACACGTGAGCGAATTGGTGATCGCATACGGCAAAAGCGCGACTTTCGAAAGTTTCCAGGTACTCACCGAAAGGGCCGTCGCGCACGGCTAGGTACCCCTTTTGACGCAGCCAGCGATTGACGTACACGGGTCGCTGTACCGGCACGTGGGCATATTCGTTGACGATCCACAAACGGGCGCCTGTGTCGCGCACGGCGTCGCAGAGCGGTTCCAAGGCACGATCGAGCTCACTGACGATGCGTGCCAGGACTGGAGGCGAGGGACCGTAACGCTGTGTGTCGTAATCTAGATGAGGCACATAGACCAAAAGCAGGTCGGGACGATACTGCCGCAGGACCCAGGCCGCCGCCTGGGCGATCCACAGACTGCTCGGCAGACCGGCAAACGGGCCCCAGAAAGCCGCAAAGGGAAACGGTCCCAGTGCTCGCTCCAGTTCAACGGGCAAATCCGAGGGCCGTCCGCTGATGGCAAATATTTTATCGCCGTCAGCGCCGTAGTAAGGCTTGGGAGTGATGCTCCAGTCTACGTCGGCTCCCTGGTTGAACCACCAGAACAATTTGGCACATGTGAAAGGACGGCCCACCTGTTCGCGGTGTCGGCGCGCTATGCGGTAGATAGGCTCGGCTCTTATCAACCGGTTCGACTGGTGCCAAAAACGCACTTCCATGGTGTCGCGATGGAGCCATCCGTTGCCGACGATGCCGTGCACTTGAGGCGCATGCCCGGTGAGCATGCTAGCTTGCGCAGGACAGGTAACCGCCGGCAAAACTTCGCGCAGCGGGCGCACCCAACCGCGGTCTGCCAGGCGTTGCAGTCGCGGCGCCCACGGCAGCATTTCCGACGTCAAACCCACCGTATTGGCTACAACGAGCGGTGTCATCGCCGGTCATTTTAGTCTCGTCAGTCGCTCATCTCCTGGCGCTGCCACCGCGGCGGCCGATTGCTGAGCAGCACTGCTTCCTTACCGGTTGTAAAGTCGCGCTTCTGGCTGACCACAAATACAGGCACTTGGCACGCAGCCTGCAGTGCGTGCCAGTGTTCGGCACGCGTGACCACATAGGATTCACGCGGCCTCCGCAACCAGTCCACTACGTCCTCCCACGTATGGAGCTGACGGATGTGCTGCTGCATGTAAAAAACCAGCCCCGGCTGGTTGAATCCATATACGGCTACGTCAATGTCTTCCTCGTGCCGAGCGGCGTTCAAGCTTTCGGACAATGACTTGGCAGACCGCGCCTCTTCCAAAGCCGGCGGACCGAAAGCGCCTGCCAAACCGGCAAAAACAATGGCAGATAGCGACAAGGCCCATACCGCCACCTTCGGGTTTTGCCGACTGGGCATAGAGCGACACAGGCTGCCTGCGGCCACACAGCCGCCGACGATAGGAACGAGAGCCAGAAAAGCCCATGGAGCGACACCGGGCACACGATGTTTGGCCAAGGCATCTATGTCTATGATGCCATCCAGTACGAGCACTCCGAGAGCAAAACCGGCTCCGGTAGCTACGAAACCGATACTGGCCAAGGCTGTCCAGGTACGCCAAGGGATCAGCATGCCAGCGCACCACCGATCCAAAAATCGTCCTACCAACAGAGCGAGTGCCGGGTACGCCGGAAGCACATAATTGGGTAGTTTCGTCTGAGCTACAGAAAAAAAGGCAAACCACACGACTATCCAGATGGACAACAGTCCGATAGCCGATCGGGACAAGTCAGCGCATGGCGCCTGACAGGTGTGGCTTATATCCGAATCTAGAGTGTCCGTAGGAGGTGGCGAGTTTGCACAGGTCCATTCTTCGTCGCGCATGCGCCGGTTTGGCAGCAAATACCATAGTGCCAACGGCAAGAAACCGGACCAGGGTGCAAACCCAATAAAAACAGTCACCAAATGATAAAACCAAGGGCCGCTGTGCCTTTCCATAGGCGCCAAAAAGCGGGATATGTTGTGCCGCAGGATGAATTCTTTGACGAACTCCTTTTTTGTTTCGGCAGCTACAAAAACATACCAGGGCAAGGCCACCACACAAAAGATAAGCAGGCCGAGTGCGAGCCGACCCAGGCTCACCTGTCGCACCTGTCGGCTCCACAACAAATGGATCATGACGATGGCGCCAGGCAACACGACGCCGACAGGACCTTTGGTCAGAACAGCCAGTCCACAAGTCGCAGAAGTCAAAAAAATCCATGCACCGGTCTGGCGGCTGCTCAACCACCAATAGATGGCCATGGTGAGCGTCACGAAAAATACCAAGACAGCATCGGGCGTGGCGGCGTGAGAACTCACTGAAAAAAGCACGCTTGTCGCTAGAACGATGCCCGCCAAGAGCCCAGCACGGATGCCGAACATGCCGGCTCCTAAAAGTGTCGTGACCACACAGGTGCCCACCCCTGCCAGTGCAGACCAGCAGCGCGCCGCAAACTCGTTGACTCCCAACCACTGATAAGCGGCGATCATGAGCCAGTACAACAATACAGGCTTGTCCGGCCGCAGCTGGTAGTTGAAGGTTGGTACTCGCCAGTTATCGGACTCGAGCATTTCACGGGCACACTCCGCGTTGCGGCTCTCGTCAACGTCCCACAAGCTGTGAGCGCCCAAGTTGGGGAAAAACATCGCACCGGCTACGACAGCCGTCAGCGACGCCAGCCACAGACCTTTCAGTTTCTTCATCTTGTGCGTACACCTTAGCTTTACCATCTTGATTGGAAACACGCGAGTGGCAGATTGTAACTGCAGGCTGTCATCGTTAGAAGGCCAAATTGTCGAACACGCCCGTAGAACAGACTCGCTTTATGGCGTGCTAGACCTCTTTCGGACATGTCGAGCAGTGAGCCTGTCACGCCACGGGCAGTGCTTTCCGCGGGCTCAGGTAAGGCCAAGCGTGGCTGTTTGCTCCTGTATCACTGTCACCGTCGTTGCTCCTGAAAGACAACCCGGTTCTTTTGTCCAAGATCCGTTGACCCGGTAGCGGAAGCACGGTATAGCGGCTCCTTACGGACTCGAGCAGCCCACGGGAATGGCAATTCTTACGGACGGGGGGGTTATGGGAAGTGCCTGGGCGGTGTTATTGGGGTTTTGGGTCGCATGGCCGGCAGCGCTGCACTCCTCAGGAGGTACCGCGCAGGCTCGGGCACGGCCAGTCTCGGCGTGGCGCGAGCAATTGTACCTGCGCGACCAACCTGAAGCACAAGCCCAGGCCGCATTGTGGCTCCTTTTGAGAGACGATCCGAACGCCCGCGAGATCGTCGCACAGGGGCTGCAAGACCATACCCGTCAGGATGTTTTCCAAGCCCTTTGCCAGGCCGTGGCGGCCACGCGAGACGAGCGCTATGCCCCCTGGTTGTGGCAGGCTCTTTTCAGCGCGCATGGAGCCGTGCGGTCATCTGCCTCCGATGCACTGGGCCGTTTGGTAGGGGAATCTTGGGTAGGACCGCTAGGCCAATTGGCCGGCGACCCGAACCATGCCGAGCAGACTCGCATCGCGGCTGTCACTGCCCTCAAACGGCATGCAAGTAAACAAGCGGTCCGCTGCTTGATCGAAATCTCGGACAGTGCTCACGGAAACGTGCGGGCAGCAGCCCTTTCGGCGTTGGCCGAAATCACCGGTTTGCCATTCGAAGAGACTGCTCATTGGCGGCAATGGTGGGCCTCTGTGGCTTCTTTGTCGGAGGCAGATTGGCAGAAAACACGCGCCGACTATTTGCAGCATAGGGTAAACCGTTTGGAAAGCGACGTGCAAAGGCTGCAAGGGTACCTATTGCAAGTGTATCAACAGCTTTATGCGCGCAGTGCGGCGCCGGAGCGAGTCGTCCTGGCCCGTACGCTGACGCGCTCCGAATTGCCGGCCGTTCGGTTACAGGGCTTAGCCTGGTTACAAGAGGTAGCCGCAGACCCTACCTTGTCAGCCTGGCAGCGGCGCGTCGTGTTGGAGACACTACTCGAGCTGCAATACGACAGCAATCCACAAGTCCTCCGCGAGCTGCTATTGGCCTTAGCTACTTTCCCAGATCCGGCTAGTTTTGTGGCGATCGCGCACAAGGCACGTGTTCCGCAAGCGCCGGTACGTGCAGCCGCGCTACGTGCCCTGGGGCGTCATCCTCTCACCTTGGAAAGCGAAGACTGTCGTCGCCAGGCTATCGAACAAGTCCGTCAAGCGCTGAACGACACCTCGCCGGCAGTGGTTGCCGAGGCCATCGAAAGTCTGGCCCAGCTGGAAAGAGTAGGGCAGCCTGGCTCGTCGGACTTTGTTCCTCTGCGGTGGGCGTTGCCCTTTTTCAGACACATCTCCCCCGAAGTCCGCAGAGCAGCGTCTAGAGTAGTCGAGAAATACCCGCACCCCGACATGTTGGCTACGCTCTTCGACGCTTGGGACGATGAAGACTCGTCGGTGCGATTCAACGCCGTCGGCGCCGTAGTCCGACTCGGCCAACTGGGCCTTTTGACCGATGCGCAAAAAGAGACGGCGCTCAAACGTCTGGAAATCGTGCTGGTCCGCGATCCGGACGCCGGCGTACGGAGTCGTGCCGCCGCGGCCTTTGAAGATCTAGGCACAGTTGCGCACCTGGCTCTTTTGTGGTCCCAGTGGCGCGGCCCGGAAGACCCGCGGGTTCAGGTGCGTTGCTGGGCAGCTATCAAAGCAATCCTCGCCCGCGCGGGGCAGGTGCAACTGGTCCTCCACTACGCCCAGGAATTGGCCCGTCTTCCCGACTTGCAACGCCGGATCGAATTGTTGGACGAGGTGTACAAAAAATGGAGCAAGCAAGAAGTGCTGGCGACGAATCTCGATCCTTTGGCCGTGACTTTGGTGGAAGCGCAACTCGAGAGTAAGCAGGGCCCTGCAGTGCTTTCTTTGGCGCGCAAACTGCTGGCCAGGAGCAAGAGCGAGGAGGAAATCCGGCAACGACTGCGACTCCTGGTCGCCGCTGCTCGCCAGGCTGCCGAGCAAAACCGGCTGCAAGAAGCGTTAGAAGCCTTGCAAGACACAGACCCATACCTGGTAAAAGACCGCGAAATGGCTGTCGAGATCGAAATGTTGCGCGCTCTACTCAGAAAAGGCAAAATGCCTTGACGCGGGTCGGTTGCCATTATCGGCTGGACTGACTACCGAACTGATATGCTAGCCGGCGACCGTTGATGTCCAGTCTTTCGAGGATGCGGATCACCTGATCGCAGGGCAGGCCCCATTCTTGAGCCCACCAGATGATGTTCAGATTCTCCCAGCCGCACTTGACGCGATCGAGGATGAGGTCGAGCAATAACTCCTGGCCCTGAAATTCGCGCTGAAGCAGGCCGAAATCTTGTTCACTCAATTCGATCCAAAAGCGTTTTCCTTGGAGATGCTCGACCCAGCGATGACGGAAATAGCCCCACCAGTGTTTATTGACCCACTGCCGGATGGCCTCCTCACCCAGATCGCGACCAGCTTTTTCGCTTTCTATCCACTTGTGTTTCAGGGCTTCCTTTTCGCCCTCGACGTAAAGGCTTGCTCGGGTGAGACACCCATCGGGAGTGCCTATCACGTGTGCAGCCTCCGCAACTGGCCAGCTTGTGAGTTTGTCGAACCTCTAGGTTCGCTCATCGTCCTCTGAATTCTAACGTTCCTGGAGTGGAGTTGCAAGAGTAATTGATCGGCACAACCACTGCGCCAGGCGTTAGGACGTGACTGGTAAGGGATTGGCTCCGGCACTACTATGACATACTAGCGAAATTGCCCGAGCCTATGCGGACAGAGCCCACCGCTGTGCACTTGGATGAACCTTGTGTCGGGTGCAGCGGAATAGCTTCTTGCCGATCCGGCGCAGTCACTTGCGGTTGGGAGCGAGGATAGTAACTTTGAACGCACGCTACAGAATTGGCCTAGTAGGCGGCGCCAGGTGCGACTATGCCGTGGCGCTACGGAACATGGGCAATTTTTTTCAGATCGCAGCCGTGACCAGCGTGTGCAAAGTATGTGCCTCTAGGCTTGCGCGCTTTTTCGGCTGTTCTTGTGCCGAAGGGCTGGTGGATGTACTCGAATCCTTTGGTGTCCAAGCACTTGTGATTACCGAGGAGGCTTGGTTCGGTGCATGGCCGCTGGAACTTGCTTTGCGGTACAACGTGCCAGTGTTTTGCACTGTGCCGCTCGATAGCCAAGTGTGTTCTGCTGGCTTGCTTGCCACCGACCCCCTTGTGTCCCAAGCGCTCCTCCTTTTTCGGACCCCGTGGTCCACTGGTCCGGGGGTGTTAGCAGTGGCGAAACGACTCCGACGCAGCCGACTCAGGCCTGTCGTTGTTTGGATCGAGGGGACCACGGCAAATAGGCACAGGCCACAAGAGATTCAATCGGCCCAACCGAGCAGCCTGGACGATATCCACCGCTGGCATCGTCGTCGGTCCGTGGATAGGACATGGAACCTCGCAGACCTGGTCGCCGGGACCGGACGCCTGCTGGGCATTTCACGATTCGACAATCCGCCCACGAGAGTACCGTGGCAGTGGCTGTCATTGGCCGATGGCGGCCTGCATGGGACCTGGTCGTGTGTTTGGAGGGATGCTTGTATTCGGGTTTCTTTGTTCGGCCACGACGATTCAGGCCCTGGCCAGCTGACACAGGTGCCCAGACTCCAATGGGCGACTGTGCGGCTGGTGGGTAATAGTTTCCATGTAGACTTGTCGTCCCCGTGGCGCTACTCCTGGCGGGACGAGCATACCTGTGTGGCGCAGGCTTTTTCCAGGCAACGGCCCACACACTACCAGGAATTGCGCCAGTTTTACGAGTTAGTCAGAGCTTGGCATTCGGGCCGTATCCTGCGCGCGCCGCCGGCAACCGGTTGGCTGCTGCGAGCTTGTCGCTGGCTAAGCGATAACGGGTGAAAGCCGACAACCTTGCCGCCGTCTGCCTACGAGCGACCTGGCAACAGTCATGGAACACAGAAAAGGTCCGTCTATATCGGTCGCTTTCTACACCTGGCCGCCGATCACGGGAGCAAAAAAGCAGCGTCTCGGGGTGCAGTGTACGTTTACTCCCTAGGGCGCAGGCACAACATGCTTCCATCTCGGCTGGCGACGTAAATATCGGTGCCGACGCTATTATGGGCCACGAGCGTATAACCCGTCAGCCTCAACTGATGGACTAGTGTACCATCTTTCTTGCCGAGGACGAGCAAGTTGTGGTGCCGATCCAATCCGTAGACATACCGTTCGTTGGCTGCAAGGAATTGCTGGCACGCAGGTTGGGTCCACAAGATGTTTCCCGAGGTCAGATTCAGCTGCGTGAGTCCGGCTCGGCGCGAGACAGCATAGACCGACAAGCCGTTGACAACCAGGCCCCCATCTATCTCGGCGCCTATGTGGGCACGCCAATAAATAGGTAGGGTGCCAGGTGCCAGCCCTAGGCTGTAGACTTGGTGGTCTGCCGTAGCTACTAGGACCGCGCCTGATTTGGGCGCATATACCACGGGCGAAGCGACGGGGGAGTTGAGGGCGAATTCGCCGATCAGCTTGCGCGACACCGGCTCGATCGTTGCCAGACGATGGTTACGCATAGGCGCAATAAAGAACAGGCCCGCCATAATGGGTTTGGCTTGCAACGGTTCGTCGAGCCGAAACGTGTGCAGCTTTTCGGTCCTTCTCGTAGCGTTGGGAGGCAGTGCCGGAACATGGTCCGTGAGATTCGACAGCGGCGCAGACTCGTTGCGCGAGGCGCCTGTGTAGGGCAGACGGAAGACATGAACGAAGCTATCGTGTAGAGGCGCACAGATGAGTTCCGGCGAAACGGCTACCTCGCTGGCCAAAGGTGCGGGCACTTCTAGAGATTCGAGAGTATTTCCACTGTCTCGGTCCAAAACTAGGATGCGATCTGTCATGGCCACAAAGAGACGGCGGCTATCGAAACTGAGCCGACATCGAGGCCGATGCACCGGACCTTGGACACGGATAGACCACAAAATCAGGCCCGTTGAAGGGTCCAAGGCAAAGATACGTCCCTGAGCTGTGGCTGCGAATAGCCGGCCTTCGTGCACATGAAGCAATTCCAGGAAGTCCACGCCCGGATCCAGGGGCGCACGGGTCAGCCAGCGCTGCTCTAATCCTGCTGATTTCGCCAGGTCCGGATGTACCGATCCTGCCCGCTCGAAAAGCACGGAGCCTTCGGATTGTGTTGCCCGTACCTCCAAATCACCGAGCGTCACAAGGGCCGCTAGGAGCAGCGCACTGATCCAAAACGCCGGTGCCGGTCTCATGTGGTCTCCTTTCTCGTTTGGCCTCGTGTAATCCTAGCCATGGTGCAGACGCTTTCCGGCGCCGCACAAAGGAAAGAGCCATCTTACGCTGGCTGCTTAGCAAAGTCCAACCTATTTGGTGCCAGTGCGCCGCTTTTTCCTGGACTGTTCGATCTTGTTTGCCTACGTTTTATAGGGCCGGCGCTATAAAGCATCGCTATAAAGCATCGAGGGGCAAAGAGGTCGACCTAGAGCGTCCTTGGAGGTGAAGCGCTCAACGCCTGCTCCTAAGCTTCCTGAGGCATGGCGATTGACGCATGTGAAAAATTGCCGCAACTTGGTGCTAGTCACTGGCCATCGTTCGGTAAGTTCTTTATCATTGACTTTGCGCTTGCGGGCTATTAGACTGCCAGCAAGCAATTGAGACGGAAGCAGAAAAGGGCTTACATTTTTGCAGGGAGTGTGCGAACGTGACCAAGAAAGAGATTGTCAAACAGATTTCCGACACATTGAATCTACCCCAGACCCAAGTCAAAGACATGGTGCAAATGACTTTCGATGCCATTATCAATACGCTCGTCGAGAGCGAGGATCACCGGATAGAGCTACGCAATTTCGGCGTTTTCGAGGTCAAAGTGCGTAAGGCGCGGAAAGCACGCAATCCCCGCACCAACGAGCGAGTGGACGTGCCCCCTCGCGTAGTTGTCGTATTTAAGCCAGGCAAGGAAATGGAAGAGAGAGTCGCACAGATTCCGATCGAGACGCTCATGCAGCAGACCCGGCGAGCCGCTCAGCCGCGGACTGCAATGGCCGGCGTAGCCGAGGAGATGGCCGGGGCCACGACAGCCGCCAGCGCCGAGACGTCCGTGGGCCAGTAGCCCGCCCAGACAAAAAGCGACATATCTTTCAAGATATCATTCAAGTCCGGGGTTGCTGATGTGCATACTCCGGTACGCTTCAGGCAGTTCCGTATTCCCCATAATACGCGGGGCCAGCGGAGTGCACATCCAGACATCTGCAAACCGGCGGCACAGGCGGTACATTTCTTCTTCTCGTTCAAGTTTGCCAGCTTTCGAGCCGATCTAGGGAAAAGATAGTGCAGGGCGGCGACCGCCTGCCTTTGGGCCGGCGGAGCGAGGCAAAGCGAGGAGGACAAGGCGATGCGGCGTAGTTTGTTACTCGTGACCGTTGGTTTGTTCCTGGGGACCAACACGGGGTGCCTGTTGAACTTGTGGTCCGCCGACCCGATCCGCCGCAGTCGCGAGCTGATGGTGGTGTCCGAAGATCTGCGCGTAATCCAGGACGAGTGGGAAAGGATCTGGTTTATTGACCAGCCGTCGCATCTGACACCTTACCGCGTACACGGCGGCCTGCAATAATAGAAAGGCCACAGATCTGTGGACCTGTGGTAGCGTGGCTGTCGAAGAGTAGCACCCGGTGAGCTGCCAACTGCTGGTGCCCGATGCTTTAAGTGTGCGCCATCGGTAGACTTCTGTTCGTCAACTCTAGGGACGTTCTCATAGGGACAAGCTGCCGGCGCTCCCTTCGCAGAGCGATATCATTTCCCTGAGTAGAGCGAGTGCGCAGGCGCGTGCGCTCGTTCGCGTACAGCCCTGCGGTGCGATGACCGCCTGCCGATGCCGGGTCCATTCCTGACGACTGTCGTCCCGATATACTGTCAGCATGCAGCAGGTCAGCAAAAGCCACGCTGGAGCCGGTATTGACTACGAGCTTTTTCTGGATTGTGTCCACTGCGGGCTGTGTACCGCCTCGTGCCCGACGTATCTAGAGTTGGGCACGGAAATGGATAGCCCGCGCGGGCGCATTTACCTGATGCGGGCGGTCGTGGATGGCCGTATCGAGCTCGATCAGGTTGTCCGTCGGCACCTCGATTTGTGTTTGGATTGCCGAGCCTGTGAATCGGCTTGTCCGTCCGGCGTGCACTATGGAGAGCTGATCGAGCCGTTTCGAGCCGACATGCTGCAGCGATGTCCGCCGGCACTTCCTTTCTGGCTCCGAGGGCTGCTGCATTATGTCCTGCCGTATCCCCGCCGGGCGCGGTGGGCGTTGTGGCCGGCGCGTACATTGCTTGCCTTAGGTTGGGATCGGTTTCTGCGCCGGCTGAAGCTGTGGTCGAAGCTTCCGCAGACTATTCGGGACATGCTGGCGCTGGTACCGCGGCAGCGTGTGAAGCGGCCGCCCTTGCCGGAGCTTTTACCCTCGCGTGGGCCCAAGCGCGCGCGGGTGGCACTTGTGACTGGATGCGTCAATAGTGTACTTTTCCACGATGTCAATTGGGCAACGGCCTATGTGTTGCAGGCAAACGGATGCGAGGTCGTGATACCGCGCGGTCAGGGGTGTTGCGGCGCTCTCGATTATCACAGTGGTCGGGTGCGCGCGGCAGCCGAACACGCTCGCCGACTGCTCCAGACAATACCCGTCAACGACGTGGATGCGATCGTGTGCAATGTTGCCGGCTGTGGTTCGACGCTCAAAGAGTACGCTCGGCTGCTCGCAGACGGGCCGGCACCGGATCGTGCCGGTACTCGCTTTGCCGACAAAGTGAGAGACGTACACGAGTTCCTCATGGAATTAGGTCCGGTACCTCCGAGCTATCCGCTGGCGTTGCGAGCGACCTACCACGATGCCTGCCATTTGTGTCACGCGCAGCGAATTCGGCGTCAGCCGCGACAGCTGTTGCGTCTCATTCCCGGGTTAGAGTTGGTCGAGCTGGACGAATCTGAGATCTGCTGCGGAGCGGCTGGCAGTTACAACCTGGCACAGCCGGCCATGGCTGCTCGGCTCGGCCAGCGAAAAGCCGACCGCATCCTAGCGACACAAGCCCAGGCAGTATTTGCTGCCAATGCCGGTTGCTTGCTGCAGATCGCCCGCTATGTCTGCGAGCAGCGCCCCGATGTGTGGGTCGCCCATCCGGTAGAAGCACTTTGGGCTGCGTACAGCGGGGAGAGGCCGCCCGTAGCCAGTACGCAGGGGACCCAAGCAACGAGGAGCCAGCGATGATGCCTCGGTCGGCGCTTGCCCTCCACGGAATCATCCCGCCGGTAGTCACCCCTTTGCGCGAGGACGAGGAGCTCGACCTGCCTAAATTGCGCGAGTTTCTGGAGTACTTGCTAGGGCACGGGGTGCACGGAGTTTTCGTGTTGGGTACCAATAGCGAGTTCTACGCTTTCGACGAGGCAGAAAAACAGGCCATCATGACGGCGGCGGTGGAACAGGTCGCCGGCCGTGTGCCGGTGCTCGTGGGTACGGGAGCCGAGTCAACGCGCGAAGTGATCCGCTTGACGCGCTTGGCCGAAGCCGCAGGCGCCGACGCTGTTTCGATCGTTACCCCGTATTTCGTCCACCCATCGCAAAGGGAGCTGTTTGAGCACTATCGGCGCATCGCCGAGCAGACCCATTTGCCCGTGGTGCTTTATAACAACCCGGGAACGTGCGGTGGGGTACACATCGCCCCGGAAACGTTAGCCCGCTTGGCCGAATTCCCGAATATCTTCGGCATCAAGGATTCCAGCGGCGACTTGCAAAATACCTTGGAATATTTACGCGCAGTGCCTCCCCGGGTAGCTGTCTTGATGGGACGCGACACGTTGATCTACACGGCGCTGCTCAGTGGGGCACGCGGGGCCGTACCTGCCTCGGCAAACATTGCCCCTGCTTTGTGCGTGCGCCTGTACGAAGCTTTCGCGCGCGGCGACCTCGAGGGCGCGAGAAAGGCTCAGGAGCAATTGCACCCTGTTCGAATGTGTTTACGTTGGGCTACTCAACCGGCGGGCGTCAAAGCGGCCCTCGAAGTGCTCGGCATACCGGTTGGACCTTGCCGCGGGCCGGTCCTTCGGCCCGATGCCGATATCCTGATGCGTATGCGCCAGGTCCTCGAACAAGCCGGCTTGTTGGCTCCTCGATCGGCTCCGATAGCTCGGATGCCTGGATAGTCGTTCTCTGGCAGGGCCAGAAGTACCTTGGGACGAGCCAAAACATATGCAGGAACGTACCTATGTTCGACCTTGTATTGCGCAACGCGCGCATTGTAGATGGCAGCGGGCTGCCGTGGTACCGCGCGGACTTGGGCATCCGCGGCGAGCGGATCGCCGCCATAGGGCACCTGG
>PSKW01000004.1:341645-371981 GCA_040289265.1 Gemmataceae bacterium | reverse complement strand
CGGAGCGGGGATAAAGCTGGATCTGGGCGTCCTTGGACCAGGTGAGTCAAAGAGCTTCGACTATTACTATGCAATCAGCCAAATAGGTCAGACCGAAGCGGGCTTGCGAGCCCAACTCAACGCGCTGGGCGTCAATTACCTGATCACCGGCAGGGACAGCGGGAACCCGCCTGTCAATTTTGCTGCTTTGGGCGTGGCAGTTCCAACTGGTGGCGGCCCGGTGATTTCGGAGCCAGGCAGTGTGGTCCTCACAGGCGTAGCCCTGGTCATTCTCACAGGCTTGGGTCTGCACAGACGTTTGCGCCCGAAAATCGCTTAGCGCCTGCACCGCAATCAGGGCAGGTTTGCCTTCGGCCTTTCCTCTTTTGTGACGCTCGGACTGGCTCGGCGCCTACAATGTCAACAGTCCACTGGACGGGCGCCCGGACTGTGTAGCTGGGTGGTCTAGCGCGGTGGAACGAGCGGCACAGGAGGGGGAAGGCCTTGTGGTTTTTGTACGTTTTCAGCATGCGGCTGGCAGCCGGCCTAGCTGCCGCGCTGATCGCTTTACCCATCGCCGAGGTCAGTTCGCGTTTTCATCGGATCCAGATGCTGGTAGGGCTGGGTCTTTTGCTGGCCGGCTGGTTGGCCTGCCCGGAAAAGAACGTCACCGCGAGCGTGGCCATAAGCTGCGGCATGGTGGCTAGTTATGCAGGCACATGTCTGTGGCAAGCCGGGATGCAGCGTCCTGCTCGCGTGGTCTGCTTACTGGTCACGATGAGTGCTCTGGCAGCGCTAGTTTTCGCCAGGGGGCAATCAGCACAGGGTAACATGTGTTGTTTGCTGGCGGACGATGCTTTATCCGGCGGTCTGGTCGGGACGGTGCTGACAGCGATGCTGATAGGGCACTGGTATTTGATCGCGCCGAGCATGTCGCAGGCGCCTCTGGTGCGAATGATCCATGGGGCTTTGGGCTTGCTCGTGGCGCGGACTACGTGGCTGGTTCCGGTCGTCGCCGCTTGGATGGGGACAGGAGCTTCCGAGGCCAACGGACATCTGCTGGCGGTGTGGTGGATACTACGGGTGGGAGTGGGTCTGGTAGGTCTGGGAGTGCTCCTGGTCATGGCGCGTGTTTGTGCACGTATGCGCGCGACGCAATCCGCAACCGGCATTCTTTATGTCGGCGTCGTGTTTGCGTGTATCGGAGAGCTGGCGGACTTGGTTTTGTCGCCGATTTAGGAAACCCTGCGGGGATCGCGGGGCTTGGTCGGGTCTAAAGCATATGGCAGAGGCAGGCATCGAAGATAAGGGCCGCAGGGTGCCGAGTGTGCGCTGGGAATGCCCGCAGTGTGGCGCCTGGCCGGAAACGGAGCAGGTATCCGGTGCGTGGCGCTGCCAACGCTGCGGTCAGGAACTGACGCCGCAGCCGGCTGCCGATAGCGCGCCCATTTGTTTGCGCTGCGGCAACGCCGAACTCTATGTGCAAAAAGATTTTTCCCATGCGCTCGGGCTGGGGATTTTGGCGACCGCCTGCGGTCTGTCGGTGGTCACGTTCGCACTGGACTGGATCGTGACTACATGGGCCATCCTCATCGGCTCGGCCCTGGTAGATGCCCTGCTGTACCTGATGGTGGGCGATGTGGTCCTGTGCTATCGCTGTGGAACGCAATTCCGCAATATAAGCCGGTATGCTGGGGTAAAACCGTTTGACCTGGCGACGGCCGAAAGGTATCGTCGAGAGAAGCTCCGCCGGGAGCTGCATCGTCCGCAGGTGGAATGAAGCCTTGTTCGGTATAAAGTCGCGGCCCGCCGATCCGGAAAAGATAGTGTACGACTTGGGAAGCGTCGTCCGGGGGGAGCTCCGCACCGATCCGGTGACGCGCAGTTTGTACAGCACCGATGCCAGTCTGTTTCAGGTGGTACCCGTCGGGGTTTTTTATCCGCGCGACGAAGAGGATGTCGTGCGCGTGGTGCGCTACGCGGCGGAGAACGAACTGGTTCTGCTAGGGCGTGGAGCCGGGTCGGGTCTGGCCGGGGAATCGCTGGGGACTGGGCTGGTAATAGATTTCAGCCGGCACTTGCATCGGATCGTGGAGATCGGCGAGGACTATGTGCGGGTGCAGCCTGGGGTGGTACTGAGCCGACTGGACCGGGAGTTAGCGCGGCGCGGGCGGTGGTTCGCTCCCGATCCTGCCAGTGCAGCGCAATGTACGCTGGGAGGTATGCTCGCGACCAACGCCTCGGGGTGCCGTGCGCTCAAGTACGGCTACACGCGCGACCACGTGTTGGGCGTGCGCAGTGTTTTTGCCGACGGCACGGTAGCCGAGTGCGGACTGGAGCCGATACCTGGAGGGGATGAGCCGAGCCGTGGCAAAGAAGCGCTGGTACGCGGACTGGTGCGAATTCTGGAACAGTACCGAGCGGAAATCGGCGCCGAGAGCCGCCGCACACCTTTCAATCGCTGCGGCTATTTATTGCACGACGTGCTCAGCGAGCAGGGGCTGGCTCTGGCACGGTTCCTGACGGGGAGCGAGGGAACGCTGGCCCTGTTTACCGAAGCAACCTTGCGGACATTGCCGCGGCCCCTGGAAACGGCTCTGCTGCTGTGCGGCTTCGGCAGCGCCGATGCGGCGACGGAAGCAGTGCTGGATATTCTGCGCTGGGATCCGTCAACGTGCGAGCTGATGGATCGGCGGCTGGTGAGTTTGACGCAGCGTGCCCAAAGCCATCGTGTCGCGGTGCACAGCGACGTCGAGGCCGTGCTGCTCGTCGAAATCCAAGGGTATCAGCCGGGGCAGGCGCGAACGGCCGCCGCAGAGCTTTACGCGCATCTGCACAAGCAGTCTTCCGTCCTGCAAGTGCAGCTCACCTACGACGAGATGGAACAAAAGCAGTTGTGGCAGCTGCGAGACCAGGCTCTGCCGGTACTTTTCCGGTTACAAGGGGCCGAGACGCCGGTGCCGTATATCGAAGACCTAGGCGTGCCGGTGGCCAAGCTGGGCGAGGCCCTGCGTTGTCTCCAGGACCTGCTCCAGCGACACGAAACCACAGCGACGTTTTTGGTGCACGCCGGCGCCGGGCAAATCCATATGCGTCCCTTTGTGGATCTGGCGCATGCCGACAGTCGTCGGCGCTTGTTCGCGCTAGCCGAGGAAGTGTACGCTATGGTGCTCGATTGGGGAGGCACCATCAGCACGCAACATGGGGTGGGTCTGGCGCGCACGCCGTGGGTCGAACGACAATATGGGCGTCTGTATCGAGCCTTTCGCGACATCAAGGATTTGTTCGACCCCAAAAGACTCCTGAACCCTGGCAAGATCGTGGCCGAGGGCTCGCCGCAGCCGGAACAAATGCTGCGGCAAATCTGGCGCCAGCAGGAACTGCGTCCCTTGTCGTTGCCGTTGTATTCGGTAGCCGCCGAGGCATGTGGCAAGTGCAACGGCTGTGCCGACTGCCGAATCGTCGAGCCGGATCGGCGCATGTGCCCGCTGTTCCGGCTCGGCCCGCTGGAAGAAGCGACGCCGCGCAGTAAAGCCAATCTGCTGCGCAGTCTTCTCGACGGCACTTTGGAAGCGGCGGCGCTAGAAAGCGACGAGGCGCGTACCGTCCTGGAGTTGTGCTTCCAGTGTCGTTTATGCGCCCAGGAGTGCCCAGCCCGCGTGCCCATTCCCCAGATGGTCCTAGGTCTCAAGGCTGCTTTGGTCGCCGAGAACGGTTTGCCGTGGCGCAAACGATTGCTGGCCATGCTGGACGGCGTAGTAGCAACGGCCGCGCGCATGCCGCGATCGGTCAACGCTTTACTGCGCACGCCTTGGACGCGCTGGCTGCTGGAACTGGCCACCGGGTTGTCTCGATCCCGGCCTATTCCGCGGCTGGCACAAGTGCCTTTCTGTCGGCGCCATCCCGAGTTGCAGCTCCCCGATACCGGTCGCGACTCGGCCGACGTGTCTGGCCCACAACCCCAAGTGGACAAGGTGGTTTATTTCGTAGATACGTGGGCCAACTATGCCTGCACCGACGTTGCCGAAGCGACGCTGGCACTCTTGCAGCATGCCGGTTTGCGCGTGGCAGTACCGCCGGAGCAACGAGGCTGCGGCTTTTCAGCACTGATGGAAGGCGACGTCGGCAGAGCGCGCGAGCTGGCCGAACACAACGTGCACGTGCTCAAAGAGTATGTGCACAAAGGGTATTGGATCGTGTGCTCCGAGCCGGCAGCCGCTATGACCCTGGTGCACGACTATCCGCATCTGGTGCCCGATGACGGCGCACTGGTCGCCGAGCGCACGCTGGAATTGACGGCGCTGCTTGCCGCGCTGCACCGTGCAGGCCGGCTGCCGACGCCTTCACGACCGCTAGAATTACTGCTGGCCTACCATATCCCTTGCCATCTTTTGTCCCTGGGCCAAGGCGTGCACAGTGCCCAACTGCTCGCGTTGATTCCCCATCTGAAAGTTCGTACAATCGCCACCGGCTGTTCCGGTATGGGCTGGCATTATGGATTGGCCGCCCGACACGTGCGTGCGTCGCTGCACATGGGGGCTGTACTGGGGCAGCACCTGCAAGCCGATGATGTGTCCCTGGCTGCGAGCGAATGCACCATGTGCCGCGTGCAAATGGACCATTTGGCACGTAAGCCGACCGTGCACCCCGTCCAGGTGCTGGCTTGGGCTTACGGACTGCAAAGGCCTGTGATCGAGTAAATTTGTGGGACGACGATCCGGGCGTCAGTCAGCATGCAAGTGCGGGTGTTGTTCTTCGCTCGGGCGCGCGAGCTGGCCGAGACCGATTGCCTTGTACTGGAGTTGCCGGCGGGAGCGTCTCTGAGCAGTGTGCGCGAAAGCTTGGCTAGCCGTTGCCCGCGCCTGGCGTCTTTCTTGGGGCAATGCCTTTTTGCCGTCAATAAAGACTTTGCCTCGGACTGCAAACCGCTTCAGCCAGGCGACGAGATCGCCGTTTTGCCTCCGGTGAGTGGCGGCTGACTCGGTACGATGCCCTGGACCGTAGGCTGGCACAATGCCCCAAGCGCACAAGGGGCGTTGCGGCGAACTTATCGGATCGGCCACGGCGTGGGAGTGTACGAGGTGATCCGCATCCAGACGGAGCCCATTGACGTCAACGCGTTACTGACATCGGCACACCACGATGCTTCTGGCGCTACAGTGCTCTTTCTGGGAACGGTCCGGCGCTGGACCGCAGGTGCCCAGACCGAGCGCGTGCTTTACGAAGCCTTCGCGCCCATGGCCGAAAGCGCGCTGGCACACATCGAAAGCGATATGCGCCGGATCTGGCCTGTGCTGGCGTGCCATATCGTGCATCGGCTGGGCGCTTTGCAACCGGGCGAAATCAGCGTGGCCGTCGTGGTCAGTTGCCCCCATCGCAGTCAGGCTTTCGAGGCGTGCCGCTACGCCATCGAGCGGCTCAAGCAAGTGGTTCCGATCTGGAAAAAGGAGACCTGGACCGACGGACGCGAAGAATGGATTCACCCAGGCGCCTGTAGCTCGCCGGACGCGCATAGGCACGAAGCACCCAGGCACCTCGCCCCGGGCGGTACGTCATGAGCGAACAACTGGTGGATCGCTTCGGACGCGTACATACCAATCTGCGCATCAGCGTTACCGACCGCTGCAACCTGCGCTGCATTTATTGCATGCCCGAGGAAGTGGTCTTCCTCGACCGTGAGGAGCTGTTGACTTTCGAAGAAATAGCGCGACTGGTGCGCATAGGCACTGGACTAGGCATAGACAAGGTGCGTCTGACCGGCGGCGAACCGCTGCTGCGCCGGCATCTGCCGCGGCTCGTACAGCTGCTGGCGGCCATCCCGCAAATCCGCGATATCGGCCTGACCACCAACGGCCTGCTGCTGGAACAACTCGCCGAGCCGTTGTACCAGGCAGGGTTGCGGCGCATCAATATCAGTTTGGACACTCTCGATCCCGGTGTCTTTCGCTATCTGGCGCGGCGCGACGGTCTGGACCGAGTATTGGCGGGCATCGAAGCCGCCCGGCGTGTAGGCTTTGCCCCTATCAAAATCAACGCCGTGAGCATCCGCGGCATCACGGAAAAGGAAGTCATCCCGCTGGCGCATTTCGCCCGCGAAAAGAATCTGGAGCTGCGCTTTATCGAATACATGCCCATCGGTGCCGACCGGTGGGAACGGCAAAAGGTCTACTTTGCCGCCGAGATCGTGGCCCAGCTGGAAAAAGCTTTTGGGCCCCTGGAGCCCCTGACGTCGGACCCCAGCAGCCCGGCGCTGGAATATGCCTATGCCGACGGCGGGCGCGTGGGCATCATCGCCAGCATTTCGCGCCCGTTTTGCCATCACTGCAACAGACTGCGCTTGACCGCCGACGGCAAATTGCGACACTGCTTGTTCGCTCTGGAGGAAACGGACCTGAAAACGCTCCTGCGCGGCGGTGCCGACGACGGCACGCTGCGCCGTGCGTTCGTGGACTGTGTCGCCGGCAAGTGGGAAGGGCACGAAATCAACACGGCACGCTTCATCAAGCCGCCGCGCACCATGCATACCATAGGCGGTTGACCCGCCTGGACGGCAAGCGCTATGACCAGAACGACTATCGTTTCCGGCCCCGCGTTTTCCGAAGAAGAGCAGCGTCAGCGGGACGAAGCGCTGCGCCCGCGCCTGCTCAGCGAAGTCATCGGCCAAAAGGCAGTGGTCGAAAGATTGCGCATCGCCGTCAATGCCTGCCGCAAATTCGGGGAGCCGCTGTCGCACATCCTGTTCGACGGCCCTCCTGGCTTGGGCAAAACGACTTTCGCCAAGGTATTGCCCAACGAACTCGGCGTCCCCTTGCAAGCCACCAGCGGACCGGCACTGAGCCGTCCGGCAGACCTCATGCCCTACCTGACCAACGCCGCGGAAGGCTCCATCTTGTTCATTGACGAAATCCACCGGCTGCCTCGTCCGGTCGAGGAGTTTCTTTATTCGGCTATGGAAGATTTTCGCGTCGAAATCGTGCTCGGCGAAGGATTGCACGCCAGGACCCTGTCGGTCCCGCTGCGGCGCTTTACCCTCATCGGCGCCACGACCCGCAGTGGCCTATTGACCGGGCCCATGCGCGACCGCTTCAAAATGCACGAGCATCTCGATTTTTATTCGGTGGACGAGCTGGCGCAAATCATCACCATCAATGCCCGCAAACTCCAGGTGACGCTGGAGCCCGGGGCGGCCCAGGAGCTGGCTGAGCGCAGTCGCGGCACCCCGCGCATCGCCAATACGCGGCTGTGGTGGGCGCGCTGTTTCGCAGCCAGCGAAGCCGATGGCCGCATCACCTTGTCGGTCGCCCGCCGAGCCCTGGAAATGGCCGAAGTGGACCGGTGCGGCCTCGACCGACAAGACCGCCGCTACTTGGAAGTGCTCGTGGACCTGTTCGGCGGCGGTCCGGCAGGGCTCGATGCTCTCGCCGCCACACTCAATTTGCCTCAGGATACCTTGAGCGACCAGATCGAGCCGTATTTGCTGCGCGAACAGTACATCGTGCGCACTTCCCGTGGCCGTCTGGCCACCCCGCGCGCCTTTTCTCACCTGGGCAAAGTGCCGCCCCGCACTGGAGAATTGTTCGCCTGAGGCGGCAGCCGCTTTCCGTTTGCGTTCCCATCTGCCAGGCGGTAGAATGAGCCTTGTGTAACTCTCCATGCGTCACAGGATAACTGAGCGCTGGCAGTTCGCTCATGCCGAACACCTGGGTACAACCTCCTAGCGATTGGCCACACCTGCGCGAGTTCGTGGAAAAGGAATTGACCAGCGACTGGCGCAGCGGATTTGGCAAGGAGCAAAGCCCGAGTTTGTCGCAAATTCTAGACGTCCTTCTGCAGCTTGCTCATGTCCCAGCCGAATGCATTCCCAACTTGCTCAGCGAACGCCATCGGGAAAACTACGATGCTCTGGGACCGAACTTGTGTGCCGCAGTCGGACAATGGCAAAACGGTTCCCGTCAGGAGCGGCGTTCGGCCCTGCAGACCGCCATAACGAGTTGCGAACCGCTGTTCAAAAAACTGCTCGCCCTGGTTGACCCGCAAACCTGGAACGATTTGCCGCAAAAAACTCGCGACCACAAAACCGGCAACCTCAGGAGGCCAACGCTGCCGGATTACCTCATCGCATTGGGACTGGTTCCCGAGGATATTGTCCGACTAGACCCGAGCAAGTTCGCCGGCCGACCAGGTTTTGTAGAAAGTTTTGCCCGCATGTACCGATTGCGGAACGACTTCGCCCACCAGCAGCCGGAGTTGCCCGACCTGGAAACCGTGCAAGGGCTGCACCATGTGTTTTGTGCGTTGGCGTATGCGGTGCACAAACATCGCCGGCTGCTGGAGGCCGTCCTGTTCTGCCTTGCCCGAAGTGACCATCTGCACCGAGTCGGCGAAAAGTTCCGCAAATGGCGCGAGCGGGCCATCTGGCTGTCAGCCAGCGAGAACCCGGACGAGCGCCCCATTGACATCTTCGCCACCGAAGAACTCTACAGCGACTCCACTGGGCAATTCCGCGACGCGGATGAAGATGAAGATTGGGATGCCGAACAGTCCCTGCCCGAAGCAGAAGATAACGACGGCACGGCCAGCGACAACGACGAGCGCGCCGAAGATGAAGACAACGACGGCACAGCCAGCGACAACGGGGAGGACGCCGAGGATTTGGAAGAAGATGAGGATGTCTATCAACCCCGGCGGGGTTCGGTGCGGGAGTTATTGGGGCAGATTCGCCGCATGGTGCTGATGGGCGATCCCGGCGCCGGCAAGACGACCACGCTGCAGTACTACGCGCACGACTTGGCCGAATCGCTGCTGCAAGACCCGCGGCAAGACCTTCCCTGTCCGCTTTATCTGGAGCTGCGGCGTTGCGATGAGGATAGGCCGATCTGGGATTTGCTAGAGCGGGAAAGCGGCCTGGCTCGGGCGCAACTGCGTCAGGAGTTTGCTCGTGGTCGCTGGCTGGTGCTTCTGGATGGTCTCAACGAGGTGCGGACAACGTATCAGGAAGCGGTCAAACGCGACATCGAGGAGATGCTACGGGAATGTCCGCAGGTGCGGGTGGTGATAACGACTCGGCCGGGTGTGGAGACGCATCGTTTCCGGATGCCGACTTTTCGGCTCGATGTGTTATCCGACAGCCAGATGGAGGAGTTACTCCGCAAGCATTGTGCCACGGACGCGCCGCGGGCGGCGCGGTTCATCCGGGCATTACGCAAGCATCCGAAGCTGTGGGCATGGGGGCGCAATCCGCTGCATTTGTACATGCTGGCTCGGGTGTTGGAACGGGCCAAAGGCGAACTGCCTCCCAACCGCGGCCAGCTCATGCGTTTGTTCGTCCAGGCTTTGCTCCAGCGCGAGGCGGAGAAGGGGCCGCAGACGGAACTGGACACGAAAGTGTATCTGCTGGGCGAGGTGGCTTACGAAACACGCCGGCACGGCAAAGTTGCCTTTTCGCGCGAGGAGTTTTTGCGTCTGGTCGGTGTGGCGGCCCAGCAGTTGTATTTTCAGGTGGACGCCCTGAAGTTCCTCCACGAGGTGCAGGACAATCATCTGATAGAGCTAGCGGACGAGGACAGGGAGGAGCTGGCGTTCGCGCATGAGTTGTATCAGGAATATTTTGCGGCGGAGGGGTTGAAGCGGCGGTATGCGCAGGACACTAAAGTCGTGGAGCCGCTAGTGAACGACCCGCTGTGGCAGGAGCCGCTGGCGTTGCTGTATGGGCTTTTGGAGAAGCGGGATACTTTGTTCCAGCAGGTGCGGCAGATGAATCCGGCGTTGGCGGCGGAGGCGGTGACCAGCGAAGTGGAGCCGGAGCCGGCGCGTTTGGCCGACGTGCGTGCCGATGTGGAACGCATCCTGGCCAAACCGAACGCCACTGGCGAAGAACTCCGCCGCGCCTTCCAGGCCCTCCTCACCCTTAATGACCACGACAGCATCGTGAACTTTCTGAGTGTGTTACCTATTGCTAGGAGACAGGAAGTTACGTCGCAGAGTCTGGCACCGGCATTGCTGGCTTCGCGCGATGCGTTGGACTACTTCGTGACTCTGATGGAACGGCTCGCTGGGGTACCGACAGTTGTGAGCTCGTTGGGCGCAGCGATCAGCAGCGCCAATCTTCAGCCGACCCGTGGTCAGGCAAACAAACTCAAACAGCTTTGGGAGAAACTCCTACCCCAACATGCCACTCACAGGTGGTTTCGGCTGTTCAGCCTCTGGTGTTACGAAGCTGGCATCGTGAGCAACAAGATCATCGCAACAGTAGTGCAGAAGATGCTCGAGGCCAAGCAGTGGGACCAGGCGGCACGCTGGGTGAAAGAATTCCGTCTGCTCCATTTCTGGGTCGGGATAGGGGAGGCTCATCCCCAGCTCGTTTATCTCCTCCGCGACCTCGGGGTCCTGACAGGGGTAGCTCAGCAGATGCTCAACGCTAAGAAGTGGCGCCAGGCGGCACGCTGGGTCGAGCGATTCGACCTACACGATCCCGAGCTCCTGATAGCCGTCGCGCAACAGATGCTCGAGGCCGAACAGTGGTTCGAGGCGGCACGCTGGGTCCAGGAATTCGGTCTGCAGGATCAGTTCCCGCCCAGCGACCTCGTTCAGAAACTACTCGAGGCCAAGCAGTGGGACCAGGCGGCATACTGGGTGCGAAAGTTCCAATTGGGCGATCGCAATCTGCTGTAGGAGCTACTACGCGGGCTGGTTGATGTCAAGCAGTTTACGCTGGCAGCGCAGTTGGTGCTCCAGTTTGGACTACAGGATGTGGTTTCGCCGCACGAGCTGGTCCGAGCGATGCGGCAGGCCGGCTGGCATAAGGCGGCCGACAAATGGGCACGCCGGTTCGGTCTCCTACGGTAATCGGCTGCGCCCGAAGCCAGTTGACAGTATGTGCGATTACAGATCGGTCCCGCGATGCACGTCGTGAGTTTCGCGCTCGGCGCTCCTCTGGCAAATGAGCATTGCAGGCCGTAAACTTAGCTGCATACCTTGACTGTCGCCGTGCGGGCGATGCACAGGGGCAAATTAGTCTGCAGCATTGGCGTTCGACTTGCGGACGAGCCAGCTGGTCCGGCTGCGGTGTTGGACGCTGTGCCGCGCCGACGGTCGAGCGCTGGAGTCGGTCGGTTCGCTGACGCGAGGGGCGACTATGAACAGGCGGCTCGTGAATCCAGTGGTGCCGTTGCTTTTACCGTTGGTCGCTGGATGGGCTGTGGGTGCGGTCCAGACCGGTCCAAGGGCCGTGCCGGACAGTCCCGTTCCTGCCAGGGAAGCGGGTCGCTGGCTGCATTTGTTTCCCGGGCTCAAAGCGGAATTGGTCGCCTGTGAGCCACAGATCGAAAGCCCGGTCGCCATGGCGTTCGACGAGCGGGGCAGACTGTGGGTAGTGGAAATGCGCGACTATCCATATCCGCCCAAGGACAAGCCGCCTCTGGGACGCATCAAGCTCCTGGAAGACAGCGACGGCGACGGTTTTTACGAGAAGGCCACGGTTTTTGCCGAACAGTTGCTTTTTGCCAACGGCATTTTACCCTGGCGCGGCGGCGTCTTGGTCACGTGCGCGCCCTATGTGCTGTACCTGCGGGACACCGACGGCGATGGCCGTGCCGACAGCGTGGAGAAGCTTTTCGAAGGGTTCGCGACCGAGAATCCGCAGCTGCGCGTCAGTCACCCCAAGCTGGGACCGGACGGCTGGGTGTATCTGGCCAACGGCTTGCGCGGTGGGCGCATACGCCGTGTGGGCAAAACGGATGCGCCGGTGGTGGACATCGGCGGGCGTGATTTTCGTTTCGATCCGCTGCAGCCCGACCGTTACGGTGCCGTCTCCGGAATGGGGCAATATGGCAACGCCTTCGACGACTGGGGCCATCGCTTTGTCTGCGACAATCGGCATCATATCCGGCATGTGGTGATGGACGAGCGCTATTTCGTGCGCAATCCGCTA
The DNA here is from genome assembly GCA_040289265.1 of Gemmataceae bacterium. Lineage (GTDB taxonomy): Bacteria > Planctomycetota > Planctomycetia > Gemmatales > HRBIN36 > PSKW01. The sequence continues at coordinate 360,073 of PSKW01000004.1, read as the reverse complement.
GTGGCTGCTCCTGGAGCCATGGAAGACATCTGCGAACTGCCTTTGGGAGCGGCAGGTGCAGGTATTCGCGTCTACCCCTTGAGCCGAAATTTCACCACGAGCAATCTGCATGCGGGGACCTTTACCTCGGCATGTAGTGTCCACATCTATCGCGGCGATGCATTGCCGGAGTTTTACGGTATGGCGTTCACCTGCGAGCCAGCCGGCAATCTGGTGCACGTCGAACGATTGCGCTCGCAAGGACCGACTTTCCGGTCGCGGCCGGTGCGCGACGGGGTGGAGTTTCTGGCGTCGCCGGACGATTGGTTTCGGCCGGTGTATCTCTATGACGGGCCCGACGGGGCGTTGTACGTAGTGGATATGTACCGGGCGGTGATCGAGCACCCGGAGTGGTGGCCGCCGGAGTGGCGCAATCGGCCCGATATTTTTCTCGGCCAGGACCGCGGCCGGATCTGGCGTATCGTGCCGGAAAAGGGCTGCGTACGCCCGACCCGTACCGATCTGTCGCGGGCCAGCGATGCCGAGCTTGTGAGCCTTCTGGCGCACGCCAATGGGTGGCATCGCACGACCGCCGCTCGTCTGCTGCTGGAAAGAATGCCTGTGGATCGCACCAGCCCTCTGGCGCGCATGCTGCGCCGAGAAGCGCGACACGCCGAAGATCCACGCGCCCGTTTTCAGGCCGGCTGGCTGGTAGTGCGCGCCGGACTACTCGACGAAGAGTTGCTCCTGGATGCGCTCCACGATCCGCACGCCGCTATACGTCAAGCTGCGGTGGTTTGGGCCGAAGAGTATGTCGTCCACTCGGCCCGCGTCAGGGATCGTGTGCTAGCGCTCGCACAAGACCGCGACGCTGCCGTAGTATTCCAGGTCGCACTAGCACTGGGGCAAATGCCGGACGATGCCCGCGTGGTGCCCGTTTTGGCAAGCATAGCCGGCAATCATGCGGCGGATCGTTGGATCCGGCTGGCCGTGAGTCTGTCGGTTCCTGCCAAAGATCAAGCCGGGGCCTGGCTGCTCGAACAGATCGTGTCCGGGCCCGACGCACAGGCACAAGCGGAGCTGCTCAGCGAGTTGGCCGAACTGGTAGGTGCTCGAAGCCAGCCGCGAGAGATCCTCAGACTGATCTGTTTTGCGGGCAAGCTGGCGGATGCACGGGATGAGCGACTCGACGCAGCAGCTTTGATCCTATTGCGCGGACTGCTCGACGGACTGTCCCGCCGCGGCAAAAAGATAGACGATTTCTTGCAACCGGCAAGCGCAACGACCGCGGAAGCGCGGCAGGCATTGAGCGCCGGCTTGCAGGCGGCTGCCTCGATCGCTGCCGCTGCAGAAGTCCCGGTGCAGCGCCGGACCGATGCGATCGTGCTTTTGGCGTATGCCCCGGCGTTGCAGGCTATGCCGTCGTTGCAGCGGCTGGCCACGACCGAGCCATCGCAGGCACTACGGCTAGCGGCGGTGCAAGCACTGGCGCGTCGCAGCGAGGCCGAGGTGGCGGGCATGCTCCTGAGGATTTGGCCCGGCCAGACTCCGCCGGTGCGCCGCGAAATACTCCAGGCGCTCGTGCGCACGCCGGATCGCACCCGCGCTCTGCTCGATGCACTGGAAAAAGGCGACATCAAAGCGGCCGATCTCGATCCCAATATTGTCCGGCATCTGACGCACACCGCACGACCCGACCTGCGCATGCGCGCTCAAAAACTTCTGGCCAAAGCTATTCCCCCGGAGCGCACCCAGGTCCTGGCACGCTATCGAGCTGCGTTACAACTCGCCGGCGACGCCGCGCGGGGCCGTCAGGTGTTCCAGAAAAACTGCGCCAATTGCCACCGCGTCGCCGGCCTGGGCCTGGACGTAGGCCCCGACATCAGCGATACGCGCGTCAAAACTCCCGAACAACTGCTCAACGACATCCTCAATCCCAATGCCGCCGTGGATGGCGACTACGTCAATTACATCGTCACTACCCGCGACGGCAGAGTTTTTACCGGTATCGTCGCCGCCGAGACATCGGCGAGCATCCTCCTCAAACGCGCCGGAGGACAAACCGACGCCATCCTCAAACAAGACATCGAAACCATGCAAGCGACCGGTCAATCGCTGATGCCCGAAGGCCTGGAAAAAGACATCTCCGTGCAAGAAATGGCCGATTTGATCGCTTTTCTGAAAACCTGGCGCTTTCTCGATCCGACCACGGAGCAGAAAGCCGCAGTCAAGCAGAAACAGGAGAATGCTCCGCGCTGACACCTATGGGCGCCTGGGTGTGCGTGGCTTCCAGAGGCTCCGGGTCTATGTACTGGTACAAGACGTTGCGTTGCCGCGGAATATACCCCAGTTCGCGGATGCTGTTCTTGATCTGCTCCAAAGTCAGGCGAAAGGTTGTGCCGGCAGCCGAGACCACGTTTTCCTCGATCATCAAGCTCCCCATGTCGTTGGCGCCGAAAAGCAGCGCGAGCTGACCGATTTTCGGCCCCTGTGTGACCCAGGACGACTGGATATTGGGAATGTTGTCCAGATACAATCTGGCGATGGCCTGCGTGCGCAGATAATCGTGAGCGCCGGCACGGGGCAGATGCGCCAGAGCCGTGTGTTCGGGCTGAAAAGTCCAACAGATGAACGCCGTGAAGCCGCCGGTCCGATCTTGGAGCTGGCGCAATCGTTCCAGATGCTCGATGCGCTCGGCCAGTGTCTCGATATGGCCGAACATCATCGTGCAAGTGGACTTGCCGCCCAACTCGTGCCAGGTCCGATGTACCTCGAGCCACTCGTCGGTGAGGACTTTATTTTTGGTGATCGCCTTGCGGACGCGATCTACGAGGATCTCGGCGCCGCCTCCGGGCAAACTACCCATGCCGGCGTCCTTGAGCCTTTGCAATACCGTGCGCAGCGGCAGCCGATTGAGCTTGTGGAAATGCCAGATTTCGGCAGCACTGAAGGCATGCAAGTTGATGCGCGGATAGCGCGCTTTGAGATCGCGCAGCACATCTTCGTACCACGACAAAGGCAAGCTGGGATGATTGCCTCCCTGCAAGAGGATTTGATCTCCGCCGAGTGCGATCGTTTCTTCGATCTTCTGATAGAGAACTTCCCGCGGCAAAACATAAGCATCGGCGTCGGTGCTTTTGCGGTAGAAAGCACAAAAATCGCACACCGCCGCGCAGATGTTGGTGTAATTGATGTTGCGGTCTATGTTGTAGGTGCGATAAGGTTCGGGATGCAATCTGCGACATACCGCGTCGGCGGCACGGCCGAGCGCATGCAAGTCGTGGCATTGGAAAAGCTCGAGCCCTTCTTGCGGGGTGATCCGCTCCCCGGCTACTGCCTTTTCCAGCACCTTCCGCCAATGGCCGTTTGCACAACTCACTGCTCTTATTACCCTCCCAGGTACCATCGGCGAGTGGCGCGTGGTGAGGCACAACTTACTGCTCGCCACTCGCTACTCGCTCCTCGCCTCGCGAGGTTTTTGCTTAGCTTGTCGTGCTGTGCACGATCTTGTGCCCTGTGGCTTGGTTTGGCTTCTACAGTGGTTTCGGTAGCCACGGGCCTATACGTTCTGGGTACGGTCCGAGGCGCCGGCCATGGGCAGCCGGGCTGCCGAGCTTTCAAGTGAGTGACTACTCAGCCGGCGTCGGCACGAAGCGTATCTGCGAGGACGCCGGCGCTAGGCCCAGCTCGGCGCACAGCTTGACGAAGCGTTTCAAGCCGCGGATTTCTTGCGGGCCCAGATCGAAATAGATGATGCTCTGCAAATAGCGTCTGCAAAAGCCTGCATCCAGTCCCAGGCGCTTGGCTTCGCGCTGCGCTATCGAGCCGATGGCTTGCAAGCCCCTGCGCTTGCTTTCTTGAAGCGCTAAGGTCAGCCGTAAAGCATCCACTCCCGGACGTACCGCCCACACGGCATAGACAAAAGGCAACCCAGTCCAATCGTCCCATTCGCGGCCCAAGTCGTAGGCGTAAGTGAATCCCGGCAAACAGGCGCGCATAGCGCGGTCGCCGATCAGCAGGACGGCATCCACATCGGCCTCCTCGGCCACTGCGTCCAGCGGCAAGGAAATCGTTTCCGGTTCCGTCCGGTACCGGCACCGCAACAGGACCTCGGCCAGGGCTGCACTCGTTCGCGACCCCTCGTCCACCGCGACTCGGCGAATCTCTTGCCAAGGAACGCGACTGAACAAAGTCACGCTCAACACTGGCCCGCGCGAGGCGATGGCTATATCGGGTACTATGCTATAACGCCCAACACGGAAGTACTCGATAGCCGGAATGATCGCTACGTCAACCTGATCGGCAGCCAAAGCCTGTGCCAACCGACTCGGGACATCCAAGATGATCTCGGCGTCGGGAAGTATCCGATCCAATTCATAGATGAGCGGGCGGGTATTGAGATATTCCACCGCACCCACACGCATTGCCCGCGACATCGGTACATCCTTTCGTTGGCTGCCGCCGCGCCTCGGCCGCTCCGTCTTCTCTCTACTTCTGATGACTGATGCCATTATAGCAAGCTCTGCGAACGGGCCACCCCCGGCCCCTGCTCCATAGAGCCGCTGGCAAGCTAGCAGCTGTTTCGAGTATCGGCGGGACTACCCTCCCAGACCACTGCCAGGAGCACTGAGCTGGGCGTGCTGGACTTCTTCCCAGCGCCGACGGATTTCCTCCGGCGACGCTGTCCCCGTCGTACCCAGTTTAGACACCGTAATGGATGCTACCAGGTTGGCAAAACAGGCGGCCTGCCACAACGTGGCTCCACAAGCTAGCGCGCTGACCAGCGCAGCATTGACGCTATCCCCTGCGCCCACAGGATCTATCGGGCCGCTGACAGGATACGCGGGCGCTTGCACGATATCGTCGGTCTCGCGCTGCGGATCGCACACAGCGATCCCTTGTTCGCCACAGGTGCAAAAAACGGGTTTGCCCGCCTGCCTGGCCAAAAGCCGCAACGCCTGCTGGAGAGAAAGCGAGGGGCACGAAGTTGCCGATGCTGCAGACCCTCGATCAGCCGACTGCACGAGCGCGCGAGCAGCTTCCAGGCATTCGGCACGGTTGGGTTTGAGCATCACCTGCCGAAAACGATGGATACGTGCCCGGCTGTCGGCCAGCACAATCTGGTCGGACCGCTCCGCCAGATGGCAGATGAGATCCCTCACTTGCGCTGTCACTACACCGACATTTTCTTCGACTACTTGGTCCTGGACGATCACGGCGTCCACCCGGGGCCAGACAAAATGCACATGCGACAAGAGCACCCCTTCCCACTCCGGAGCCAGTCGGGTACGGGGACGGATATCGAGCCGATGCAACTCGCACGGCGAAGCGCGGGAAACCCACACAAGCGGCTTGGTATACGTAGGCGTGGGCCGCCCGGGCCTGGTGACCAAATAATCGCAGTGCAAGTCCAGCCGTTGCAGCTCCCGACGCAATTCATACCCTTCGCCGTCGTCGCCGACACAGGAGAGGACATAAACGTGTCGCACACCCAAGGCCACAAGATTGTTCACGATCGTGCCCGCGGCGCCCGGCACAGGCCGCACACGTACCACCTGATACGCGTCCAAGCCCGTCTCCAGCGATTTCTCGGTGAGCGACGGATCTATGTCCAGATAGCGATCCAGGAACAGATCACCGACTACGGCGATGCGTTTGCCAGGGATGTGCTCCAGCAAGTAATGGACCGTGTCCGCGGTAAAGGACGCGTGCATAAAATGCCCCTGTGAGCGCCGTCACATCCAACTTCGCTGCATTGTAGCCAGTCATCTCGATCCAGCAACCTTTTACCTAGTGCATGGTCTATTTCCTCGTGGCGCAGTGTCTATCCGTTCGCCGAGCTTCTGTCATGTCCTAGCAGCAAGCTGCGTAATAGCTTTGGAGAAGTCCGTGCGCGTGGCATTGCGTCAACGAAAGGAGGTGTCCTCTTGCGGCAACTGCCCGGCTTATTTCCGGCGACCGATGGAGAGTGGACCATGCTCTTTAAATGGCGGTCGCCTGATGGCTTACACACGGCGACCCATTGGGCTTTACTGCACCAGGTATCGGACCTGATCGAAATCTGGTTTACTACCTCCCGCGACCGTGTAGCCATACAACTAGTTGGAGCCCCTATCTGGCTGGGGGGCGTGCCGGGACATATTGGCGCCGACGGTTGCGCTATCATCCCCAGACTGGCACTGGTAAGCGAACACTGGCCTCACTGGCCGCCTATTACCCGGGGGCTGAAGAGCTTGAGGGGCGATTTCAATGCCTCGGGCTGCCCGAGCCTCCCTGTCCTGCCTGTGGAACTCGCCGTGGGTAGGATAGACAACGCATGGCATCCGCTTTTCCTTCCTCTGGGGCTCCTCCTATCCCTCTGAGCCGCCGCGGGACCGAGGCAGTCCTTGACGCCATAGACAATCTGTCTTACAATGAAGCTAGACGATTTGTCTTGCATCGCAGCCCAGGTGGGTATGCATCGGTACCGGCGGGGGCAACGGCTGCTATGAAGCGATCGCGCCAGCGGATCACCAATGCCGAATTACGGGTCTTGCACGCTCTGTGGGACCTGCATCAGGCTACGGTGCGTCAACTCATGGACCGACTGTACCCCGGCGGCGGGCCGGCACGCTATGCTACAGTTCAAAAGTTGCTCGAGCGGCTTGTCGCCAAAAAATACGTGGCGCGCGCTCGTACCGCCCAGGCAGTAGTTTATCGTCCGGCACGCACCAAGGAGGCGGTCCTGGACGAGCAATTGCGCGATGTCGCCGCTCGGCTGTGTGGCGGATCCTTGACGCCTCTCTTGTCCCACCTGTTGCAGCACCATGCTTTGTCGCCTCAGGAACGCAAACAACTCCTCGACCTCATCGCGTCTCCGCCCGGGAGGGGGTCATGAACGAACTCTTCGCGTTGGTGCTGCACAATGCCTTGGGCGCTGCTTTTCTCGCGGCGCTCGTGGTACCGATGTGCCGATGGATCGAGAGCGCGCGCCTGCGTCACGCCCTATGGCTGATCGTTCTCGCGCGCTTCGTTTCCCCACCGCTGGTGGTCGTGCCCGCCGACCGTCTTGCAGCATGCGTCGGTAGCGACCTGTCTGCTATAAGATGGCCGGCTCGTCAGGCCGATACAAACCCTCTACCCAGCGATCGGCAAAGCCCGCCGCCGAGCGATCCACCGGCACAGCGAGAAAAAGCGGCAACCCAGTCATCTACAGAACAAAACGGCTTGCCCAGCGACTTTCTAGCGACTGGTCCTGCGGTCGCTGCTCCGCCGTATTGGTCCGGCGGACCGGTGCCCGAGGCGCTGGCGACCGACCGTCTCGATGAGCCGTCGCAAGCAGGCCACTCGGCTTTTTCCGCCGATGCCTCGCCCCAGACCAACCTGCGAACCATTGCCGCATGGATCTGGGCAGGCAGCGTGCTTTTTTGGCTGGCCCTTGGCGGGCAGCGCTGGTTTCGCTGGTGCAAACTCCTGTCGCTATGTCGCGTCGAAACGCCGACGGCATGGCAAAGGGAACTCGCAGATCTGGCCAAGCACATGGGGTTCTCTCGACCGCCGACATTGATTGTGGTGCGCGCACCGCTTACCCCCGCACTAGGCTGGTTCGGTAGGCAGCCGGCACTGATACTTCCCTGGGAGTTCATGCAAGCGCTGGGTCCGCAACAGAGACGCAGTATTCTTGCCCACGAACTGGCGCACTACATGCGATGCGACCATTGGCTGCGTCTGCTGGAACTGGTCGCCTATGCGGCTTATTGGTGGCACCCAGTTCTGTGGCTGGCTAGCCGGCGTTTGCGACAAGCTGAAGAAGAACTAGCGGACGCAGCAGCGTTGCGTATCCTGAACGGTTGCACCCAGGATTACGCTCGGGCCTTGGTAGCCTGTGCTTTGTTCCTCGACCGCCGACACGCTGCTGTGCCAGTGGGGGCAAGCAGCATAGGAGATTTCGAGTCCCTCAAAAGGAGGATCGTCATGGTACTGCAGAACCGTATGCCGAACAGTTTGTCGCCTACCAGCAAGCTGTTGCTGGGTGTTCTAGGCACGCTGTGCCTGCTGGTTGGCGTCAGCCTAGGCCAGGGGGCACCGGCACAGGATGCCCCGCCCGGCGAAGAGTCACAGCGACGCGTCGAACCCGACAAAAAAGACCGTCCTCCGGCACGGCCGCCTGCAGGACAACCCCGAGCGCAGCGCGAAGGAGACAAACGTCAGCAGTCGGAAGAACATCAACGGGCCATTCGGGAAGCACGCGAGCAGGTAGAAAGATTGCAGCGCGAAATTGAGGAAGCCCACAACAGACTCGCGGAATTGCACAGACGTCTTCAAGAGGCCCTGGCCAAAGTTCATCAGCTGCAATCGGCACCCGGCGAGTTCGGCACCGATCGCAGGCCCGAAGGTTCCCCGCCTGCAGGCGGACCCGGCCCTCGTTTCGGAGCGCCGCCGGCAGGTGTACCCTTCCCAGGCGCTCCCGGCATCCCAGGGGCACCAGGGTTTCCTGGCCTGCCCGGTCACGGCCCGCCTTTTGTCCCGCCCGGCCCAGGAGCTGGAGCCCCAGAGGGAGCCGTACCACCGGGCTTGCCCCCTGGATTCGGCAACGTTCCAGGCGGATTCTTCCCCCCCATGAGAGATCAGCAAAGCCTCGAGCGCCGGCTCAACGATCTGGAGCGTAGATTGGACCGACTGGCGCGGGAACTGGAAGCCCTCAGACGCGAGCGCCAGGATCGCCAGGACCGTCCCCGCGAGAAACAAGAGAAATAACAAATGTGAAACCGCGGCGTCACGGCATGGCTTCGGGTGCATCCGTAGCGAAGGTGCACCGGCATAGGCGGTTCAATTTAGCTAACTTTCCTGGCTTGCAATGCATGAGGCCGGACCTGGGATGGGTCCGGCTTTCTTTTTTCCGACTACCTCTGCTGGCCCAATAGAGGACGCACATGGTTCCCACGCCGGCCGCGTTTGCCATGACAAAAATACCGGCTTTTTCCGAATTGTCTGCCTGTCTTGGGCTGCGCTATAGCTCGAAGATGCCCGATCTTCATACAGGGACGATCGTACCGTGACGAAAAGTAATAGCGAAGATGCGTGACCTGCGTGCAGGAGATAGTCAGGGTCACGACGACGTGGACAGGGGAAATCGGTTGGCCTGTGCCGAGTGCTGCCAACCGAAGGAGGAGAACCTATATGAAGAAATTGAAGGGATTCTGGAAGTGCTTGCTGTGCGCCGGAAGTCTAGCGACGTGCGCAGCCATCTCCATCAGCCCTGCCTATGCAGCCGACGAAGAGCTAGCCGAGCTCAAGGCTCGTTTGGAGCGCTTAGAACAACAAAACGAATACCTTCGTCGGGTCATCGAAAGCGGCGTGCGCCCAGCCACAGGAGTCGTGGAACGTGAACAGATCGAGCAGATCGTACAGGATCTGATCCAAGTCCAAGCCAGCAAGGAAGTCAAGAAAGAGCCGTCCAAAGAAGAGTGGCTGGAAGTGGGCAAGGATCTCAATTTGCGAGCACGCTGGCGCGACGGCCTGTACTTCGACACAGCCGACGGCGCGTTCAGCGTGCGCGTGCGCGGACGCGTGGATAACGATTGGGGCTGGGTCACCGCCGATCCGCAGGTCACGGAAGCCCCCGGCGGCATCGGCACTCTGGACGATGGCGTCATTTTCCGCCGTGCCCGTTTAGGTGTCCAGGGAACGATTTACGAGGTCTTCTACTACACCGCCGAGTACGACTTCGGCGAAGGTGTGCATACTCGTTTCGCCGACGTGTTTATGGGCGTCAACCAACTGCCGTATATCGGCAGTTTTCAAGCAGGCCACTATAAAGAGCCGTTCAGTTTGGAACAACTGACCAGCGCCCGCTTCATAACTTTTATCGAGCGTTCGATATTGGACGACGCGTTCGTTCCTGCCCGTAACACCGGCATGTCTATCCAGAACGCCGTCCTGGACGAGCGCGTCACTTATGCGGTCGGTTTGTTCCGGCCTACGAACGATGTCGGGGGAGTCGTGACCGGCGCGGGCGACGGAGAATATGCCTTGACGGCGCGCGTGACGGCCCTGCCCTGGTACGAGCACGATGGCCGCTGTTTACTGCATCTCGGCATCGCCGGCAGCCATCGGGACCTGGATGACGGACAAATTCGCTTCCGGACCCGTCCCTACCGTATGCCGACCGTGCGCAACTTCCTGGATACCGGCACTGTCTTCGGCGAAAACGAAGACCTTCTGGGCCTGGAAGCAGCACTGGTCCTGGGTCCGCTGTCCATTCAGTCCGAGTATATGCATGCCTGGGTGGACAGCGCCGTGGTCAACCAGGTACCGCTGGGAGAAATCGGTTTCGACGGCTTCTACATCTACGTTAGCTATTTCCTGACCGGTGAAAACCGTGTCTATCGCAAACCAGAGGGCGTCTTCGATCGCGTCCGGCCTTTCGAGAACTTCTGGCTCGTGCGTACCGGCGAAGAAGGCTGCCTCGGTCATTGCCTCGGTCTCGGCGCCTGGGAAATCACGGCGCGCTATGCCCACCTCAACCTGCGCGACACAGGCATTGACCGCGGCCAGCTCAACCAATGGACCATCGGCCTGACTTGGTACTGGAACCCCAATATGAAGGTCCTCTGGAATTACGAAATCCTCGATGTCAACCGGCCCGGCTCTGCCAACGACGGCGAAGTACAAAGCCTGGTCATGCGGTTCCACCTGGACTTCTAATCCGTCACGAGCACGCGTATAGGTCCACTGCATACAAGGAGCATATAAGGAGTGAAACAATGAAAACGCTCGTTTTCGCTGCACTTTCCCTGACGGTGACACTGGCAAGCACGCTGACTGCGAGCGCTCAGGAAATGGTCATGCCGGCGGGTCATGTTCATGTCCTGTCCCGTCACGATTGCGCCGCGCCGTGCGGGCCGGTTTGTGTCCCCGTGACCGACAAACGTGTGGTGACCAAGACGGTGTACCATTGCAAAGAAGAACCATTTTGCCTGCCGCGCTGCCGCTCCCTCCTCGACCTGCTCTGCTTCTGGCGCTGCGACAGTTGTGACACCTGCGTGGAGTGCGAACCGCCGCGCACACGCAAAGTGCTCTTGAAAAAAATCGTCAAACACGAAGAGTCCGTCGTCCGCTGTGTCTTGCAGCAACCGGAAGCGAAAAAGTAGTCCATCTCGGCAGCGAAAAGCCACCGCCGGCGAGCACCGGGACCATGCCCGGTCTCGCCGGCGACCGTGTTGGACCTTGCCATTCACATATCCCGTTGAGTAGGCTATGACTGTCCACCGCGCAACCATCGGGCCACGCATTGTACGTAAACCGGATATGCCATAGGGTGCCGAGACGACGCCCGCTGCGATTTCTTGTCGAGCTACGTTCCCAACGCCGCCTGTAAGATCCGAAAGGATCTTTGGAAAAACGATCCACTTGCTATGAAAGCGCCCGGCGCTTCCTGCCCGGGACGGTGAGATTTCGTTTCCAACTTTCGGTACTCCTATAAGGAGACTACCATGATCAGCGTCGTCGTTCCGGCTTTGAACGAGAGCCAAACCATCGGCTCCGTGGTCGAATTTGCCCGCCGACATCCACTCGTGACCGAAGTAATCGTCGTAGACGATGGTAGTATAGACGGCACACCGGACTTAGCGCGACAAGCAGGGGCGGCGGTAGTGACCAGCAGTCTCCTCGGCAAAGGCGCCTCGATGGAGGATGGTCTCAAGGCAGCCAACAATGAAGTGATCCTGTATCTGGATGGCGACGTGCGCGATCTGCCTGACGACCTCGTGCAGCGTATGTGCGATCCCATACTGGCAGGTGATGCCGACTTCGTCAAAGCGGCTTTCACCCGCGCCCGCGGGCGGGTGACCACATTGACGGCGCGGCCCTTGCTCCGCATTTTTTTCCCCGAATTGGCACATTTCGAGCAACCCCTCGGGGGAATCATCGCCGTGCGCAAGGCGCTCCTGGAAAAGCTGCGCTTCGAAACCGATTACGGAGTAGATATCGGCCTGCTCATTGACGCTTCCGTCTTGGGAGCTCGAATAGCCGAAGTGTTTATCGGGCACATCGAGCACGACAGTCAACCTTTGGAAGCTCTCGGCGATATGGCTATGCAGGTAGTACGGGTCATCCTCGATCGCGCCTCCTCCTATAAGCGCCTGAATCCCAAGTACCTCTCAGAAATCTTGGAAGTCGAGCGGCGCAAGCAGGCAGAATTGGCTACTATCGAAAAGAAACTGGGCAGGCCGACCTCTCTAGCCCTGATAGACATGGACGGCGTTTTGGTACGCGACCGCTTTGTCGTGCGCCTGGCAGAGGCTACGGGCCAATCCCAAAACTTGGCCGATCTTTTGGATCGTTTCGACATGGATCCAGAAGAACGTATCAGACACATAGGCAAGCTTTTTACCGGTGTGAGCCAAGATACCTTCCTGGCGGTCGCGCAAACGCTGGAACTGACGCCGGGTGCCGTCGAGGCCGTCATCTCCCTGCGGCAAAAGGGCTTTCGCGTCGGTGTCGTTACCGATAGCTTTTTCATCGCCTCGGAAGTGATCCGCCGACGCATCTTCGCCGACTTCAGTGTCGCCCACGTTATGCGCTTCCAGCGGGGTAAGGCTAGTGGCAAGGTTACGATCGCTCCTGCTTTCCTGCATCCCCACGGCTGTGCTTTGCATCGCTGCTGTAAGGCCAATGTACTACAGCACCTCATAGACCGCATCAACGTAAGCAGAGACCATGTGTTGGCTATCGGAGACAACATCAACGACTTGTGCCTCCTGCGGGCAGCGGGCATGTCGGTGGCTTTCGAGCCTAAAGCACGCGTAGTAGCTGATGCGGCCCAATACGTCGCCCACAGCAACTTGCTCGACGCGGTCAAGATACTCAATGGCACTCTGGGCCCTTGACTTTACCTTCGGCGCATACGCTCGGCAAACACACCGTCGGATTGGAGCACGATTACTCGTTCCACGTACATCCCGGCCGCCCGGAACCACTCACCGACCTGTTTACACTGGCGCCCAGGTGACGCCGTACAAAAAAACATAGACGACAATGCCGGTCAAACTCACGTAGAACCACGTCGGCCAGGCCCAGCGTGCGAGCCTGCGATGGCGTTCCCAGTTACCTCTGACTGCCGCTAACAGCGTCAGCGGGACTAGCGGAACCAGGATCGCAGCCAGTGCGGAGTGCGAAAAAAGTATCGCTAGGTACAGCAGTCTGATTTCCTTCGGGCCGGCAAAAGGAACACTGCCCACCTGGAGATGGTACATCAGATAGCCCCCCAGGAAAAAAAGAGAACTTGCAGCGGCAGTGAGCATCATGGCGGCGTGCCAATCCACAAGACGTGCCCTTATGCACAGCAACCCCACAATAAGCAGCACCGTACTTACGGCGTTGCAGGTGGCGTTGAACCGTGGCAACTGGGCCAAAGGGAGCCTGTGCTGCGCCAGGTCCAGGGCCTGGACTTCCAACATTTTCAAAGCATGGCGCGCGATCTCGAAATGTCCCGTCGGGTTACCGCCATCATCCAATACCTCGACGACACAAGGATAGCTCGCCCGAATGTGCCCTGTGTCATCCACAAGAAAAAGTCGCGGACTATGAGCAATGCGCATACCCGGCTCGGCCTCGGGATTTTCTCGTGGCGGAGCCAAGAACGCCATGGCTACGCTCTCGTAAATCGTCTTTTTGTCGCCGGTCAAAAACCACCAGTCGTTGGCAGCTCCCCAACCCCGGGCGTACTCCCGCAAGACTTCCGGCTGATCGTGTTCGGGGTCCACACTGAAGGCCACAACAAGCACGCGTCCTCCGAAAGTCTTTTGTAATTGCGCCATCGCTTCGGTCAGCCGCGGACATGACATCTGGCAGCGTGTAAAGATGAACCCAGCGACCCAAACACGGCCCAGTAGATCGTCGAGCGTGCGTGGCCGGCCCTCCTGATCCACCAGCGCAAACGGAGGCACCTGAGTCTGCAATGGCCAAGCGAAAGGCGCTTGCGGATCCGGAAGGAGATGGTAGGCCAATAAGCCGCAGAAAGTCACAACGCCCAGCGCGGCGACGACCAGGCAACCGAGCCGGCGCGCCCTCATGGCACTATCCCCCGGCCGGCAACCATGTCGGCAAAAGGCACTTCTCGGGTCGGCGAAAAAGTCATATCGGGTAACAGGGCACACATGACTACGATACCGAACACCAGCGCCGGCACGATCATGTAATAGACCTTGAACCAATCGAATACCAGGTGCATGAAAAACATCGCCACCAGCACCGCCTTGACCACAGCCACCAGCATCACCAGCGTGTGCCCCGCATCGTGGCTCAAAGGCCAAAAGCGTGATACGGTCCAAAAGGATACCGCCGTGAAAATCACCAAAAAACCGAACACGGCCAGATAGTTCGGATGCCGATGCTCTTCCGCCATGGCTTTTCTCCTGGAACTCCTTGCAGGTGCCTTAGCGAGCGTATGCTGACATCAACTTTATGCCACGCCCTGCGGATTTCAACGGGCATTACCGCTCGTTACTCTTCCACTGCCCGAGCTCCCAAGAAATCGTCGGCGCTCAGACCGACTTGCCCGAACAGTGCGCCACTCCTCCTTTACCCTAACAAGTACAGTAAAGGGAACAGGAAGATCCACACAATGTCCACAAAATGCCAGTACAGCCCCGAAAGTTCCACGAACTTTACACGCTCCGGACCGAACTTGCCGGCGGCTGCCATAAGGAGCATGATCGTGAAAATGACCATGCCGCCTAACACGTGCAAAGCGTGAATCCCCGTCAAAGTAAAGTACCACGACGCCCACAGGTTGCCCATAGGAATGAGTTGTGGCAAATGCACTTCATGGCTATGCCCGAAGACTTTGTGGAATTCCTCCTCTAGCTCCCGAGCACGTCGAAGAGCCCGCGTGGTGCTCAGGGTTCCTTCCGTCAATTCCTTGGAAAACGCCTCGAGCTTACCGACATAAGCTTTTTGCTCAGCCGTGTCGGCGAGCGCTTGCAAAGCTGGCACAGTGATTTCTCGCAACTCCTTGGCATAGCCGGCGTCCGCGACCTCCCGCACCCGTCCCGGAATGACATTGTGGTCGTATTTTCCGCGATACTCGACTACCTTGATTACCATAAAGACGCCGCCCAAGGCCATGGTCAAGAAAATGAATTGCAACGCCTTGCCCACGTGCTGTTGGGTCATAGCCTTGTAGGCTAGAACGATGGTTACGCTGCTGCAAATCAGCACGAAGGTATTGACCGCTCCCATCCACTCGACCAGGTGCACCTGTGCAGGCGTCGGCCATACCGGCAAGCCGAAGCGATTGACGATATATCCGCCGATGAGGCCGGAGAAAAACATGATTTCCGTCGCCAAAAAGAGCCACATGGCCAGTTTGCCGTTACTGATCGGCAGGCCCATAGCCCGCGGCTCTGCAGTCGTTGCAGCATGCATTATGTTACCTCCGCTCGCGCTATCCCGATCCATTATTTATCAGGGCTGGCGGCTTTGCTTCGCTCCCGACCCTCACATGTTCTGCTTTTTGTGGGCACACATTTTGTGCCGCTGACCGAATTACTAGGCGCCGCGCCAATCACATACCAACGCCAACATGACCAGCGGCAGGTAGGCCAGCGAAATCCAAAGCACACGGCGTCCGGCAGCCACGTCCGGGGACCGATAAAACCGCAGCGCCGCCGCGACGAACACTGATCCCAGACCAATGGCGCTCCAGTAATAGATCGTTCCCGCTTGCCCCATGCCCACGGGCGCCAAACTGATCAGCACTAAGAACAAGCTGTGCTGCACCATCAATTTGGCCGTCAAGTGTCCTTTTTCGTCATCGTTGGCGACCATGCATAGGCCAGCCCGACGGTAGTCGGCGCGATACAGCCAAGCAATGGACCAAAAATGCGGTAACTGCCAAAAGAACAAAAGCAAGTACAAAGGCAGCACTTCGACGTCCGGTGCGCCGCGCACTGCCACCCAACCTAACACCGGCGGCGCCGCCCCAGGAAAAGCTCCTACGAATGTGTTGAGGCTGGTCAACTTCTTGAGCGGCGTATAAACGCAAGCATACAAGATCACCGTCGCAAGCGTCAGGATACCGGTCCAGACATTGACCGCGACGAGCAAAAGACACACGCCAGCGGTCACACTGGCCGACGAAACTATCAACGCCGTCAGCGGGCTCATACGCCGAGACGGAAGCGGCCGCCATCGGGTCCGCTCCATGAGTGCATCGCTGTGCCGCTCCAAGTACTGGTTCAAACCGAAGGTCCCCGCCGTTGCTAGCCCCACGCCGAGCAGGGTCCACGCCAAAACTGTGTAATCGGCATGCTTTCCTGGCACCGAGGCGAGATAGTAGCCCGCGGCGGTGACCAACAACACCATCATCGTCACACGCGGCTTGCTCAGCTCGACCATGTCCATGATCGAACGAACTAACCGGAGTATGGTTTGGCTACACTTCTGTCCCAGCACCGCGAATACCATATGCATAAAGCCAATGCTGCCGACTAGGGCATACTATTTCGGCTGCCTATTTTGCTTTGCTCTAGACACCTTTCTGGTATTCCTGTTCGGCAACGGCTATCGGCTGCAAGTATTCTCGACAGCGCCAATACAGCACGGCGGCAGCAGCCAGCACCAACGCCGCCAATCCAGCATGGACGGTCGCCGTCAGCGCCATGGTTGCGTGGACAACCTGCCCACTAGATGCACCTTGCCCGCTCCCAGCAGCCCATGCCGCCGGGCCGATCAACCATTGCACGCACACCAAAACAATCAGAGCTCGTGCCGGCATTTTCAAAGCCCGATGCACGAGCAAATCGTCATTCTGCAATCTGACATAAAGCAACAGAACATGGAAAGCTATGGCCAAAGCCAAGAAGATATGAGCGACCAGCACGGCGCCGATCGGCCCTTGCCCGAACTGCCGGAGTATGACCCCGGGTATGAGCTGAAGCAAACACAATAATAAAACCAAGCCCGCCAGTCGGTTGAGCTTATCTGCGCGGGGCGAATAAACGACCGACTCTGTGTCTTTGGTCGGCGCGAACATACTGGCCACCAAGCACAGCAACGCGAAAACGACATGGCCCATAGCTCCGTGCACAGCGGCTAGCTCCAATCCGTAAGGTGCATGGTAGAGCACGCGCAGACCGCCCAATAGACCCTGCAGTCCCACTCCCAGAAGCGTCAAGACCACCAATGCGCGCCGGCAGCCGCGGAGGACTCCCCAAGCCATGGCCGTCTGCACCAAAGCCAAAACGCCGACAGTCCATCCCAATAGCCGGTGTCCGTGCTCGATCAAGTATCCCAAGCCGCGTGCCGCCGACTCCGACCATTGGATCAGCAAATGCCACGGCGCGCTCGGCCACTCTGGGTCCGCCATGCCGACGCGCAGCGTCGTTACCGTTCCCCCCGATAGCACCAGGGGAAAGGCTGCCACTGCAGTTGTCGCTGAAAAGAAAAACAGGATAGACCGCCGATCCATCTCCGTTTCCTGGCATCAGTGGCTGTATTGTTCCTCATTAGGGATAGGCGGCGCATTTTGCGGCAAGTAGTCTTCCTGTGCTAAAGGATGGCTGTACTCGTAAGGCCCGCGATACACTTCTGGCATAGTTGGTCCCCAATTCCCATGCGGTGGCGGCGAGTCGGCTTGCCATTCCAAGCTATTCGATTTCCATGGGTTGCGATCCGCTCGCGGTCCCTTGAACAGACTGTAAAAGAAATTCACAGCAAAAATAACCTGCACTGCCACCAGTAAAAACACCGCGTGAGATATTTCTTTGTTGAGCACTTCCATCGCTCGGCGCAATTCACTATCTACCATGGGCGTAAGATCGGCATACCGCCGCGGCGCGCCCATCAGTCCAATAATATGCATGGGATAAAATGCCGCATTGTATAAGATGAACGTCAGCGCAAAATGGATTTTGCCCCACGTTTCGTTCATCATCCGTCCGAACATCTTCGGAAACCAGTGATAAATGCCGGCGAATACACCGAACAACGAGCCTCCGAAAAGCACGTAGTGGATGTGCGCCACGATAAAGTACGTGTCGTGGAAGTGAATATCTGTCGGAGTCGAAGCCATAAACAACCCAGACAGACCGCCGATGATAAACATAGCTACAAAGGCTAATGCGTTGAGCAGCGCGGAATTGAAACGCACCTTGCCACCCCATACGGTGAAAATCCAGTTGAACACCTTCACAGCCGACGGCAGGGCAATCAAAATTGTGGCCACCATAAAGGTCGTACCCAAGGTCGGCACCATACCGCTTACGAACATGTGATGGCCCCAAACGATGAAGCCCAGAAACGCAATTCCCACGATAGAATAGACCATTGCTTTGTAACCGAATAACGGTTTGCGGACATGCGTAGAAATGATATCCGATACCATGCCCATCGCCGGCAGAATCATAATATACACAGCGGGATGGGAATAGAACCAGAAAAGATGTTGCCACATCAGTGGCTGGGCG
>PSKW01000004.1:104799-341635 GCA_040289265.1 Gemmataceae bacterium | reverse complement strand
CCCGCCGACATTGTGGCGGGCCACATTGTTGATGATCCAATTGGCTCTTATGTTGGATGGCACAAAGAACCCCGTCAATCCCAAATTGTCCAGCAGACCCAAAATGAGCGCCACGGTCAAAACGGGGAGTGCGAAAGCCTGCAAAATCGCCGTTATAAAGAGCGCCCAGGTAGTCATAGGTAGGCGGAAAAAGGTCATGCCGGGGGCACGGCAATTGATAATGGTGGTAATGTAGTTAATAGACCCCATCATCGAGGAAACGCCCACACACAACAGCGCCATATACCAGAGAGTTTGCCCCCAACGCGATCCAGGAGCTGCCTCGGTAACTACGCTCAACGGCGGATACGATGTCCATCCTGCCGCCGCTGCCCCGCCGTCGGCAAAGAAACTCAGCAGGATCAGTATAAACCCAGGCCACAGAACCCAGTAAGAAAACATATTGAGCATGGGAAAAGCCATATCGCGAAAGCCAATCTGTAAGGGAATCAGGAAATTGCCGAACCCGCCAGTCAAGAGAGGAATGATGACGAAAAATATCATAACACTGGCGTGCATCGTCACCATCATGGTATACGTTTCCGGCGGCATTTTGCCCGCGTTGCTTTGCCAGAATAGCTTCCCCAAAAGCGGAAACTCAGAATGGGGATAGGCCAGCTGATAGCGCACACCTGCTGCCAGCAAACCGCCTATGATCATGAAGAACAGACTGGAAAACAAGAACTGTAGCCCGATGATCTTGTGATCGGTCGAGAAGATATACTTGCGAACAAAACCCAACTCGTGCTCGTGGGCCGTGTCTTCGTGTGCCACATTGTGTGCCGTCATATGTGCACCTCGTCGCTTATTGTGACCGTTCCGCACTCACTCGGTCAACGTACCAAGGCCTGCTTGGTAGAAAGAAACTCGCGAGATTTTTCCTGGAGCCACTTCTCGAACTCTGCCTTTTCGTGGACGAACAATTTGGCGCGCATGCGATAATGCCCCCACCCGCACAACTCGGCACACACCCATTCGTAAGTGCCCGGCTTTTGTGCGTCGAACCATACAGGGATCAAATGCCCCGGTAGAGCGTCCTGTTTCACACGTGCTTTCGGTAGCCAAAAGCTGTGAATTACGTCGCGCGTCGTCAAATGGATGAGAATAGGCTCTCCTGCGGGCACGTGCAGTTCATTGATCAGTTCGAAACTCCGCATCACATCGGGATTGCGGGTATCCAGTTTATGCGGGCGGCCTGATTGTTCGTCCCACAGGGGGTAGCGTACCTGCCACATGAATTGGCTGGCCGTGACCAAGGCGTCGGGATCCTTGTTCGGTCTGTGGCTCGCATACTTGGCTTTGGCCCAAATGGGGATTTGATAGAGAGCGATGAAGATCAACATCGCCGCCGTCAACACCGTCCAGGTGAACTCCATCAGATTGTTGCCGTGGAAAAAACGAGCCTTAGGCGCGTCTTCGCCGCGTGCTCCCGCCAAGGCCACTACCAGCAATCCTTCAGTGAAAAGGAAGACGACGCCGGTAATCGCCAGAATGATGTAAAACAGCAAGTCGATTTCTTTGCCCAAGGTGGAGATATTCTCGGGCAGCCATGCCTTTTTCATCCAGGCGACGACAAATACCGCAGTCCCCAGCACGGGCACCAGGAGGAACAGGGAAATCCAGAACTTTTTCACTTCTGCCTCCTCACTGAACTTCGGCTACCTCGCTAGCATGCTCTGCAACGGCGCGACCCATCTCCAATCCGGCACACTGTTACCGCCGCAACGGCATGGACATGACGTATCCGACCACATGCCAGATTTCCTCGTCGCTCAGGGCAGCGCCTGGCATTCCCGTGCCCGGAATACCCACCTTGATGCGATAAAAGATATCCACAGGCCGGCTGCCGCCCCGATAGACCCCGTGTGTCAAATCACGGGGCACGATCAATTCGCCCCAGGCATCGCGCCGGTTGACATTGGTCGGCAGCTCGATGGCACTGGCGCGCCCGTCACGTCCGTGACATTCGACACAGGCGCCTTTGGTCGTGTACAGCTCTCGTCCGCGTTTCCAATCGGAAAGGACGCCTTCCTGGTAAAACTTGTACCACCCTCCGGGAGGCTCGGGAGCGTTGACCACCGTAGCCGAATTGCCGATCCAGGTGCGTGCGGCAGCTTCCAGCAACTCCCCGATGTCAGCCTCTTCACCGGCGCGCTTTGCAAGCACATATTGCCTTTCGACGATCCCACGCAAGCTCAGGTGAATCACATAGCTCACCAGGTATTCCAAGTCGTCGTCCGACAATATTCCGAAGGAGGGCATAGAGCTACCTGGAATTCCATTGACCAGTGTATGCTTGAGGTCCATTCTGGTGGGAGTAGTGCCTTGTTGATTGGTGCGGAATTTGAAGATGCCCAGCCGAAAATCGCGCGGCCGTGGCAAGAGAAATCTGCCGGTCGGGCCATTGCCATCGCCGTTGATGCCGTGGCAATAAAGGCAATAGCGCCGGTAGTAATGGCTGCCCCTGCTGAGGCGATGATCGTCCAATTTCAGTTCCGGGTTATTTTTGAGATCTTCACTCAATTTGACTGTTGGATTTCGCGGCGTGCCGAAATAGTCTTTCAAAGCCCCGGCGATTTCCTGCGCCAAAGCCGGATCCACATCGAGGGTTTCCCTTTCGTTGCTGGCGCTAAGAGTGTGGTAAGGTTGAAATTGGTACTCTAGAGATTCGGGATATTCATCGTTGCAGCCAGGCGCTATTGACAGCAGAAGCACGACCGCCAGCACACGCGTGTGCCGTGTCACTGTGCAGACCCTCCCAATAAAATGACCTTGAATGCTTCTGGACACCTAACGCACGTCAGTGCATCAACGATGCTTAGGCCGATGTTCTAGGCATTCCACAACACATGTCAAGCAACCGTCAGATGCGTTAACGGCGGTCATTGGTAGTGCAAGATTGATGCCACGAAATGACACGTAAGAGCCCGAGGAAGCGCCAATAGGCTTTTTTTCGCCTAAAGATGGCCCGAAATGGCTCTGTACAAAGCTTTTGCTATGGCCCGCAGCCGAGCAATACGGCAATTCTACCGACAAGCACCTGCGCTGGGGATATGGAAAATTGCCATTTTTAAGAAAAAGCCGACGAATCGTTTGCAAGTGTGAAAATCCAGCCTTTTACCCTGAGCCTTTGCTGGCTACGCTTTGACTCAGCCCAGGCAAAGGGCCCGGCTCGGCAATCTTTCGATACCCGAGCGATATGAGGACTTCCAGCACTTCGCTCCAAGTCGGAAAGGGACGACGATTGACACGCTTATACTGGTCCATTGCGCGCATAAATTCAATCTCTTCGGCCGTGTAATCGCGTTCGCATGTGGTTGGATCAACTTGTCTTCTGCGTTCGCCCTGACGGCGATCTTTGCCACTGCGTCTCTCGATGGCCACGGGAATGCTTTTTTTGCGTCTTTCTTCCTTGCGGCGTTCAGCAGTCCGACGATCTACGGTGGCAATGGCGTCCGACTCTTTTCTGCCCGACATCCTCATAACACCGCCCTTTCTGCTAAACGGGACCCTGACAAAACTGCGATCTGAAACTGACCCGATAAGGGGAACGCACGTAGGTCCAAGCCCAATTCCAAGACAAAGAGAGACCGAGCCAGACACGACGTATGATTCACAACCTATTACCAGATAAAGAGTTTTGCTGGACGGTCCATCCTTTCCCACCAGGACAGGTTGCCCCGATCGGAATATAGCTCACAAATTACCCCGGTCAAATAGACCGCCCAGTTTACTTTTCCAGATGATTTTCAGTAATTTTTCCAGATTTTTTTCTCAAGTTCAAATGTTGCTGGTGCCTGTTTGTGACGTTAAAAGGATCGTTCGGGACGAACCGGCGATCTGTGCTGGCGGTATGTACTGGGATTTTTGTGGCGAGTGACTGGTCCATGTGATAAAACGCCAATCGTAACGAAATGGAAGGTCCAGCTTTGGGCATGGAACTGGAGGGTAATGCAGATGGCGATTAATGCACCTTTGGGACGGAAAT
Source organism: Gemmataceae bacterium (assembly GCA_040289265.1). Classification (GTDB taxonomy): domain Bacteria; phylum Planctomycetota; class Planctomycetia; order Gemmatales; family HRBIN36; genus PSKW01. The sequence continues at coordinate 337,608 of PSKW01000004.1, read as the reverse complement.
TGCGCATGGGACTGATCGGCGGGGGACAGGGAGCATTTATCGGACGTGTGCACGCCATAGCCGCGGTCATGGATCTACGTGCCGAGCTTGTCGCCGGCGCCTTATCTTCGGATCCGTCCAAAGCAAAGGCATCTGCGCCGGATTACGATATCAAACCGGAGCGTGCTTACGGGTCCTATCAAGAGATGCTGGAAAAGGAGCTCGCGTTGCCTGCGAGCGAGCGTATAGACTTCGTTACCATCGCCACGCCGAACCACATGCATTTCCCCATTGCGAAGGCGTTCGCTGAAGCTGGATTCAATGTGGTATGCGACAAGCCCATGACGCTCACTTTGCAAGAAGCCGAAGAATTGGCTCGGATCGTCGAGCGAGCAGGCGTCGTTTTTGCTTTGACGCACAATTACACCGGCAATCCACTGGTTAGGCAGGCGCGGGATATGGTCCGCTCCGGCGAACTGGGAGAAATCCAAGCCATCCGCGCCTTTTATATCCAGGGTTGGCTGCGCACGCGCTTGGAATTGCAGGGACAAAAACAAGCATCCTGGCGCACCGATCCAGCACGATCCGGTGCCGCAGGCTGCTTCGGCGACATCGGATCACATGCCTACAATTTGGGCCGCTTCATAACTGGATTGCTGCCCGACCGCATCTCGTGTCAACTCCGGATCTTCGAGCCAGGCCGTCAGTTAGACGATTACGGCACCGCTATGATTCAGTACCAAAACGGCGCCTTGGGAACTATCACGGCGTCGCAAATTACTCACGGGCGCGAAAACGATTTATGGATCGAAATTGACGGCACGAAAGCCTCCCTAGAATGGCACCAAGAAGACCCCAACAAGCTCTGGATCCGCAAGAACGGCGAGCCACACAAGCTGTATACGCGCGATCCTAATGCGCCCTATACCACGCCTGCTGCCAAGGCATCATGCCGGATACCATCGGGACACCCTGAGGGGTATTTGGAAGCTTTCGCCAATATTTATCGGGACGCTTACGACGACATGGTGCGGCGTATCAGCGGGCAGAAATGGGACCCGACGAACACTCCCTATCCGAACGTAGCCGACGGCGTTGACGGCATGAATTTCATCACACAGTGCGTGCAAAGCTCGCATCAAGGTGGTGCCTGGTTGTCGCTGCGTCATCCGCTTTGTCGCGCGTGATATCGCAATGCCGACGGTTGCAGCGCTGCCAGTGCCCTAAGGGCAAGCAGTCAAAAGGGGCGTGGCCGATGCACACGCCCCTATTTGTGCAATACCAGCTTGCTCATTTACGCGGGCCCAAGGCACGGTCAAGGCTTGGCGAAATGCTCGTCGCCAAGCTTTTCGTAGAGCTTCACCTCGACGATCTCGCCGTCTACCCAGGGCTTACCATCGCGCAGTATTTTCGTTTTGAATGGAATCTTTAGTCCTTGCACGTCGCGGTAATCGGAGAAGAAAACTTCTTGCTTCTGCTCCTCGCCGGTCATGTCGTTTTTGACCCGGTACTCGGCCTTGAGCAACAGATGCGAAGCAGGATCGAAAAACAGGTTCACGTCGGGGTGGTCTTTTTTGGCCACTCGTATGCCGACCGCAGGTTTATTGTCCACTTTGACGTCGCCGAGGCTGGACACCTCGATGTCCTTATCCTCGACAAAGCGAAGAGAAGTAACGTAATCGGCGTACATTTCTGCACGCGCGTTGTCTAGCTGGTCCTTGGTCATCTCCATGACTTGATCCATTACCCGGATCCAGCCCTTGTCTCCGTCCACCACGAAAACGAACGAAAACTTTTGGCCTTGGACCTCGCCTTCGAATGAGATGCGCTGACGTTTGGCAGCCACTCCGATGTACTCGGCGGTGTAGGCGACAGGCTGACCCAGTCCGTGGAATGTGCCTTTGCCTTTGGAGATGGTCGCCGGGTATTGCTGTATTTTTTGCAAGCCCCCGATGGCCGTTGCGGCTTTGCGCAGGAAGTCTCGCAGCTGCGCGTCGTCTGCGCGCCCAGGCACGTGCCACGCCGCCAGGCCGATACACACAGCGCCCAACGTAGCCCCTGTCCTCGACAAAATTGCCAGCATTTTTTCTTCCCCCTGGTAAACCCCGATAACGGTAGCCGCACCGTGCGGATACAACGCTAAAGACACTACAAAGCCTTCTTGCTGCCAGCAAGGACTGCGGATGTAGCGCACATTGGCACCACTCCCCCCAGACTTATTCGTCTGGAGCAACTAACTTATAGCAAAATGCGACACGACATGCAAGCAGACATCCGGAAAACCGAAATGCCGAGTTGCCAGCCCTACAGTCGCTACTGGTTTTCTGGTAGAATAAAAACGGCACCAGCAGCCAGGACGATGTGTGCCTAACTTTTCGCGGCCCATAAACGGAAGTAAGTCTCTGAGGAGTAACTGACAAAATGTCCGGCGGATCACCTGAGATACCCACGGCGCAACCCGTAGCTGCAGCATCGGCCGGCGCTTATACGTTCCCCGGCTATGCGTATCCGCCTAGGCGCGCATCTGCTTTGGGCACTGTGCTCAAGGTGTTCTTCGGATTGTTTTTTGCGCTTTCGCTCATCCTCAACGTGATTCTCGTGGTATTTGTGCTCATTCCCTTCCTAGGCTACTACGAAGGGCTGGGCGATCATGGTGGTGTGAGTGAAGTCTTCCATTCAGGTGACGAAGATGCTCGCGAAAAAATCGCTCTGGTGAATATAGACGGGCTTTTGGCAGAAGGGCTGACAACTTTTGCCTCGCGACAAATCAAGCAGGCGGCTAGGGATGAACACGTCAAGGCAGTGGTGGTGGTCATCAACAGTCCAGGGGGAACACTGACCGCCAGCGATCGGTTGTACAAGGAATTGTGCGATCTGCGCGATGGCAAATGGCCAGGGCAACAAGGTCCCAAGCCCCTGGTGGCAGCGCTCGAAAGCGTGGCTGCGTCTGGCGGCTATTACATCGCGGTACCTGCGCAGCTCATCCTTGCGCAGCCCACGACCATTACCGGATCCATCGGTGTCTATGCCAATTTCCTCGATCTGTCACGGGTGCCGGAAAAGTGGGGCATAGACATGGAAACGCTCAAGCGAGGCGAACTGAAAGGGATGTCCATGTTTCGGAAATTGGAGCCGGCCGAGCGCGAGCACCTGGAGCAGATCATCGAACATGCCTATACGCGTTTCATGGAGGTAGTCAACAAAGAACGTAAGGGGAAGCTTCAATATGGCTTACGCCAGCCGATTCCGAGCACACTGAAAAAACTGGCAGATGGCTCCGAGTATATCCGTAGGCTCGCCGACGGAGGCGTGTTCACAGCTGAACAGGCAAAGCAATTCGGCCTGGTGGACGGGATAGGCTACCTGGAAGATGCTATCGCTGCCGCCAAGTCTTCTGCCGCTTTGACCCGAGCCAAGGTCGTTAGCTACAAGCGTCCCTTCTCGCTGTGGGACGCTTTTTTGGATGCCAAAAGCGACGCGCCTGGGCATGTAGACCTGGGGCACGTGCCGGGCTTTACGGTTCAGCCTTGGTATTTGACGCCTGGATTCGAACTGAGCGGCGTCAAGATACCGCTGCGGAATTGAGCCTGCGGCCACAATGGGGCACGGCAAGACTTGCAACCTGGTAGCGCGTTATGTTATCTAATTAGTGGCGCTGCCTACCGGAAGATGCCGACCGGCAGAGGGTCGGCCTCGCCTTGTTGTGGCTGTAAGGTATTCCCCCCTTTGCAAAGACGCTTGCCGAAAGGACTCGAACCTGACTGAGTGAGGGTCAAGACCATGCATCCAAAGCGGGCCGCTTTCAGCTGGCTATGTGTCGCTGTGATAACGTGTGTTGCTTGGACCTGCGCGGTTTTTGCAGACGACAAAAAGCAAGCCTCTGCGCCGCCGGAAAAAATCAGCTATTACCGGCACATCCGACCTATTTTCCAGGCGCACTGTCAGGGGTGCCACCAGCCGGCCAAGGCTCGGGGCGATTATGTCATGACGGACTACGGGCGCATGGTGAAAGGCGGAGCCTCTGGGCAGCCTGCCATCGTGCCTGGAAAACCGGATCAAAGTTATTTGCTGGAAATGATCATCCCGGCTAACGGGAAGGCGAAGATGCCAGAGGGCAAACCTCCTTTGGCATCGCCCGATATCGAGTTGATCCGGACCTGGATTGCACAAGGGGCAGTGGACGATACGCCGACCAACGCCCGTCCGAGGTACGATCAGGACCACCCGCCGATCTACACGCGGCCTCCGGTCATTACTTCGCTCGATTACTCCCCGGACGGTAAACTTCTGGCAGTCGCTGGTTTCCACGAGGTGTTGCTCGTAGACAGCGACTCGGGCCAGCTGCTGGCGCGCTTGATCGGTCTATCCGAACGGATCCAGAGTGTACGCTTTTCGCCGGATGGCAAAAGCCTGGCAGTCAGCGGCGGACTACCGGCGCGCATGGGCGAAGTGCAAATCTGGGATGTCGAAAAGCGGCGGCTCAAGTTATCGGTTCCCGTCGGCTCGGACACGGTCTACGGAGTGAGCTGGTCGCCCAATGGAAAGCTGGTTTCTTTCGGTTGCTCCGACAATACGGTGCGCGTCATAGACGCGAGCAGTGGCGACCAAGTGCTTTATCAAGGCGCCCATAACGATTGGGTGCTCGATACCGTGTTTTCGGTAGACGGGTCGCACTTGGTTTCGGTCGGCCGAGACATGACCGCCAAGCTGACCGAAGTGGCGACCCAGCGATTCGTGGACAACATCACCTCGATCACGCCCGGAGCACTGCGCGGCGGCATCCAGTCGGTGGCGCGGCACCCCCAGCGGGACGAAATCGTCATCGGCGGGTCCGATGGGGAAGTCAAGGTGTATCGCATGCATCGCATCACAGCCCGCGTCATCGGCGACGACGCCAACCTGATCCGCAAAATGCCGCGCATGAAAGGGCGTGTCTTCAGTGTGGCAGTCAGCAAGGACGGCAAGCGCATTGCCGCCGGCAGCAGTCTCGACAACAGCGGCGAAGTGGACGTGTATAGTTACGAGTTCGATACTTCCATGCCCGACCACATCAAAGCCATCAATCAAAAAGTGGTGACCTCGCGTACGCCGCAGGAGCATGAAGCGCTGGAAAAGTACCACACCGACGGCGTCAAACGCATCGTGCGCGTGGAAATACCGGGAGCCGGCGTGTACGCCGTTGCTTACCATCCCAAGCAGCCCTTGGTAGCAGCCGCCGGCGGCGACGGCGTGGTACGCATCGTCCATGCACAGACCGGGGCCATTGTCAAACAATTCAGCCCGGCCCCAGTACAGCAGCAAATAGCCGCGGATAAAAAAGCGCCGCCCAAACCGTTCCCGCTCCCCGAAGCCCCAGTCGGTACCGAGAAGTTGCCGGCACTGTCGAGCGTCGTGCGGTTGGAGGTTCTGCCTTCGACCATACACCTGAGCAGCCGCTTCGAGTACATACAGCTGGTGGTCACGGCCCACCTGGCGACAGGAGAAACGCGCGACGTCACGCGGCATGTGCGCTACGAGGCGCCGGCGTTTGTGCAGGTAGCACCTTTCGGCTTCGTGCGGCCCGCCGGTGACGGAAGCGGTACCCTGCGGATCCATCTGGGACATGTCGTAGCTTCGGTGCCCGTGAGTAGCACCGGTTTCGCCGCCGACTATCGCGTGGACTATATTCGCGACGTCATGCCCGTAATATCCCGACTGGGATGCAATGCGGGTACGTGCCACGGCGCCGCCAGCGGTAAGAACGGCTTCAAGCTGTCGCTGCGCGGGTACGATCCTGTTTTCGATGTCCGGTCTTTCACGGACGACACGGCGAGCCGGCGCGTGAATGTCGCTTCTCCCGAGGACAGTCTGATGTTGCTCAAGCCCACCGCCGGTGTGCCCCACGTCGGGGGACAGCTCACCAAACCGGGCGAGCCTTATTACGAAATCATTCGCGGATGGATCGCTGCCGGAGCCAAGCTCGATCCTGCCACGCCTCGCGTGGTGCGGATCGAGATCTTCCCCAAAGATCCCATCGTCCACCTGCCAGGCGATCGGCAACAGTTTCGTGTCCAGGCCCTTTACGCCGACGGGCGCGTGCGCGATGTGACCCGCGAGGCCTTCATCGAATCGGGCAACACCGAAATTGCCGAAGCCCATCCCGGAGGACTGCTCACGGGACTGCGCCGCGGCGAGGCACCGGTATTGGCGCGTTACGAAGGAAACTACACCGCTACCACCCTCACCGTCATGGGCGACCGCTCCGGATTTGCCTGGCACGACCCGCCCGCGTGGAACCGCATTGACGAATTGGTCGCCGCCAAATGGAAACGCATGAAAATCGTCCCCTCGGACTTGTGCTCCGACGCCGAATTCATCCGTCGTGTCCACCTGGACTTGACCGGGCTGCCGCCCACTCCGGAACAGGTCAAGGCTTTCCTGGCCGATCCTCGCGACGCCCGCATCAAACGGGCCGAGGTGGTGGACCGACTCGTAGGGAGCGAGGCATACCTGGACCACTGGGCCAACAAATGGGCAGACTTGTTGCAGGTAAACAGCAAATTCCTAGGCCGCGAAGGGGCACAGGCGTTCCGCGAATGGATCCGCAAAGAATTGGCAGCCAATACACCGTACGATCAGTTCGCTCGCAAAATCCTGACTGCTAGCGGCAGCAACCGTGAGAATCCCGCCGCCAGTTACTTCAAAATCGGCCGTGAGCCTGGTCTGTTATTGGAGAACACGACCCACCTCTTCCTCGGGCTGCGCTTCAATTGCAACAAATGCCACGACCATCCTTTCGAAAGATGGACCCAGGACAATTACTATCAAACTGCCGCCTTTTTCGCTCAGGTCCATCTCAAACCGGACCCGGCCAGCGGCGACCGCAAGGTAGGGGGAACCGATGTCGAAAGCCCCAAACCCCTCTTCGAGATCGTCGAAGACAGTGCCACCACCGAAGTGAAACATCTACGCACCGGCGATCCGGTGGCGCCAGCTTTCCCATTCCCGGCAAAACACGACCAATCAGCGCAGGCCACGCGCCGACAGCTCTTCGCTGCGTGGCTGACTTCGCCGGACAATCCCTATTTCGCCAGGAGCTACGTCAACCGCGTTTGGGGATACTTGATGGGCCGCGGGCTGATCGAGCCCATTGACGACATCCGGGCAGGCAATCCGCCCACCAATCCGGAGCTTTTGGATTATCTCACCACGGAGTTCGTACACAGCGGGTACGACATGCGGCACTTGCACCGAATCATTTGCAAGTCACGCACTTATCAGCTGTCCCCGCGTGCCAACAAGTGGAACGAAGACGACAAACTCAACTATTCGCACGCATTGCCCAAGCGCTTGCCGGCGGAAACCTTGCTGGACACGGTGTACGCCGTGACAGGCTCGACGCCGCGTATCCCTGGAGTACCGCCCGGCACCCGGGCTGCCGCCTTGCCCGACGTGGCTCTAGATCTCCCCGATCGGTTCCTGGCCGTCCTCGGCCGTCCTGCACGCGAAAGCCCCTGCGAGTGCGAACGCTCTACCGGGTTGCAATTGGGACCCATCATGGCCTTGGTCAATGGCCAAACTGTTGCCGACGCCATCAACGATCCCAACAATGCAATCGCCAAACTGGTCGCAGCCGAACCGGACGATGTCAAGGTCATCCAGGAACTGTTCCTGAGGATCTTGAACCGTCCGGCAACGCCTGCGGAAATCAAGGCCTGCTTGGATGTGTTTTACCAGATTGACCGCGACCATCAAAAGCTAGTAGCTGCTCTGCGCGAACGCGAGGCCTATTGGGCACAAACCAAGCCCAAGCTCGAAAAAGAGCGCCTCGAAGCTGTCGCCAAAGCTAAAGCTGAACTGGAAGCTCATCAAAAGGCCATCGCCCCCAAAGTAGCCCAGATGGAGAAAGAGCGCCAGGAACGCATCGTGCACGCCGAGCAAGAGCTCCAGAAATACGAGAAAGAGCTTTTGCCCAAAAGGTTTGCCGAGTTCGAAGCCCGCCATCGGCAGCGCATAGACTGGGTGCGGCTCGATCCGCGTCAGCTAACCACTACCAATCCCAAAGTGGCGCTGGTCAAAGAACACGACTTGTCGGTGCGCGTCGAGGGCGATCAGGGCAACGTGACCTACACGGTAGTCGCCTCGACCGATTTGCGGCACATTACCGCCATCCGGCTGGAAGCGTTGAGCGACCCACGCCTACCTGGTGGCGGGCCAGGCCGCGCCGGCAACGGTAATTTCGTGCTCAACCAGTTCGTCGTCGAATACGCACCGAAGTCCAACCCCAAGGACTTCAAGCGCGTGGAACTGGCCAAGGCAAGTGCTGACTTCAATCAGGAAGGATTCAATGTCCAGGAAGCCATCGCCAACCCGAATAACCAAAAGGGATGGGCCGTGGCGCCGCGAACAGGATTGACGCACTGGGCCGTGTTCGAAGCAAAAACGCCTATAGACGCCGAAGGCGGTGTCATCTTGCGCTTGCGCCTGGTACACAACTTCGGCGGCGGGCACCTGCTCGGCCGCTTCCGGCTGTCCATCACGGCACACAAGCCGCCCGTGCCACTCGGCCTTTCCGACGATTATCAGCTGGTGGTTGACACGCCCGCCCAGCACCGCGATGCCAAACAGTCCGAAGCCCTGCTCAAATATTTCCGCTCGACCGACGAGGAACTGGCCAAGAGACAAAATGCCTTGGCCGAAGCGCGCAAGCCGTTGCCCGAAGACCCCAAACTGAAAGAACTGCGCGAAACCCTGGCAGAAATCAGCAAGCCGTTGCGGGAAGACGACTTGCTCGTACAACTCCGTCAGGACGTAGCCGCCAGCGAAAAGCAACTGGCGAACCGTCGGCTGACGGCTGCTCAGGACCTCACCTGGGCTCTTATCAACAGCCCCGCTTTCCTGTTTAACCATTGATTGGCTACGGTTTTTCCGATATGCTTGAAAGTAGACCGAACAGCATACTGATGAACCTCAGCCGAAACGCATGCATCGCTCACGCCTTGTACAAGACCCACTGAAAGGGGGGTAGCTATGTTGGTCATCCCTGGCCTTCCTGGAAACGACACTTGCGATCCACGGCTCAACATGAGCAGGCGGGACCTGCTCCGCATCGGCGGATCGTCTTTGCTCGGTTTGACCCTCGGCGAGATGTTCCGCCTGCAGGCCCGAGCTGCCCAGGAACAGCGTGGCGGCGGCCCCGGCTGGGGCAAAGCCAAAAGTATTATCATGATCTTCTTGCAGGGGGGGCCCAGTCATTTGGACCTGTGGGACCCCAAAGAAAATGTGCCCGACAACGTCCGTAGCGTGTTCAGTCTCATCTCCACGCGGATCCCAGGCGTGAAATTCACAGAAGTTTTGCCGCGCCTGGCGCAGGTCAACGACAAGATCACCATGATCCGCTCGATGAGCTATACGCCCAATGGGCTGTTCAATCACACTGCGGCTATCTACCAAATGATGACCGGGTACACCACCGACAAGGTCAGTCCGAGCGGTCAATTGGAGCCGCCCGACCCGCGTGACTTCCCCAATTTCGGTTCGCAAATCATTCGTCTCAAGCCACCTACTGTGCCGATGCTCCCCTTCGTGATGCTCCCGCGTCCTCTTCAGGAATCCAATGTGGTCGGCAAAGGCGGTACCGCCGGCTTTTTGGGAAAGGCCTACGATCCTTACACGCTCTATCCGGAAGGCGATGACCTAGACATGAACAAAATGGATCGCATCCGAATAGACGACTTGAAGCTGCGTCCAGAGGTCTTTTCTACCCGTCTTGAACGCCGAGCCCGGCTGAGGGATCTGATCAACCAAGGAATGCCCGAAATCGAAAAGGCGGTCGCCGAGCACAACTTGGATACTTATTACGACCGAGCCCTGAGCTTGATCCTCTCTGGCCGAGCGCGTAAAGCTTTCGATCTGAGCCAGGAGCCGCCCAAGGTGCGCGAGTTTTACGGACGCAACACCTTCGGCCAGTCCTGTTTGTTGGCGCGCCGGCTGGTCGAGGCGGGCACACGCGTCGTCGAAGTTATCTGGCCCAAGGTGGCCAACTCTGACAACCATTCCTGGGACCACCATGTGAACCTGACCTATCGTATGAAGAATCAATCGGCGCCCTTGCTGGATCAAGGGCTGTCGGCGCTTGTCACCGACTTGGACCAGCGGGGCCTTTTGGATGAAACGCTGGTCGTCGCCGTGGGCGAGTTTGGCCGCGCTCCGCAAAAAGGCGTGAGCACGTCCGGCAACGGTAATTCCGCCGACGGCCGCGATCACTGGCCCTATTGCTACACCGCGGTCATTGCCGGCGGGGGTATCAAGCGTGGCTATGTGCACGGCGAATCGGACAAGACCGGTTCCAGCCCGCGCAAAGATCCCGTACATCCCGGCGAATTGTTGGCCACGATTTATCACGCCTTCGGCATTGACCCCCTGACTATCGTGTACAACCATCTCAATCAACCGCGCGAGCTTGTCAAAGCCGAAGCAGTCACCCAGCTTTTTGCGTGAACGGTCTCGGCTCGCAAAGGACCACCGGCGCCGCTCTTTTTTGTTGCGTCTCTTTCGGGCATTGCCAACGAGCGCACACATCTTATCCTGAGCATTGATCCGCCGAGCGAAGGACGGGAGCCGCCACGAGGGAAAATCGTAAGGGGGCAGCAATGGCGAGGTACCATCTATTCTTTACCTGCGCATGGACTGGCATCGCGACGTTGGTTGCCCTGTCTCAGGAGCCCAGTTGGCGTCCTGCATCTGCACCCCTGCTGACGCGCTGGGCCAAAGAGGTCAGGCCCGATCGCGTACATCCCGAGTACCCCCGGCCGCAGATGGTGCGCAAAGACTGGCTGTGCTTGAACGGGCTGTGGGACTATGCCATCACGCCTCGTCAGGCCGAGCTACCGAAAAAGTGGGACGGCAAGATCTTAGTGCCCTTCCCCGTCGAGTCGGCTCTGTCAGGCGTCGGACGCCGAGTAAGCGAACAACAGGCTCTGTGGTATCGGCGCCGCTGGCAACTGCCAGCCGCATGGCAAGGACGGGACGTTCTCTTGCATTTCGGCGCTTGCGATTGGCAAACCGACGTGTGGATCAACGGCAAACACGTGGGCAGCCATCGGGGCGGCTACGACGGTTTTTCCTTCGACATTACCAAATGTTTGCATCCATCGGGAGAGCAAGAAATCGTCGTACGCGTCTGGGATCCGACCGACATAGGGACGCAGCCGCGAGGAAAACAAGTGCGCCAGCCGCATGGCATCTGGTACACCCCGAGCACAGGTATTTGGCAAACGGTCTGGGTCGAGCCCGTCGGCAAAAGCTCGATCGCCGGGCTGCGCTTGCGTCCGGATGTGGATCGCCGTGAACTCGTTGTGCGCGTTTCCGTGCGGCCGGCTGCGGATAGCAGGCTGCGTGTACGTGCGACCGCGCTCGCGGAAGGGTCCGCAGTAGCCCAGAGTAGCGGGCCAGCGACCGATGCACTCGTCCTCAAAATTCCGGGAGCCAAATTGTGGTCTCCTGCTTCGCCATTCCTTTACGACCTGCGCATAAGCCTCATCGCTCCTGGGCCCGAAGGCGAGCAGGTACTCGACGAGGTCCAAAGCTATTTCGGGATGCGCAAGATCGCCCTGGGCAAAGACGAGCGAGGTATAACGCGACTGTTCCTGAACGACCAGCCGCTGTTCCAGTTTGGCTTGCTGGATCAAGGCTTTTGGCCCGACGGTCTTTATACGGCACCCAGCGACGAGGCACTGCGGTACGATATCGAGGTCACCCGACAACTCGGCTACAACATGTGCCGCAAACATGTCAAAGTGGAGCCGGAGCGTTGGTATTATTGGTGCGATCGGCTCGGCCTGCTGGTCTGGCAAGACATGCCCAACGGCGACGCCCACGTTGCGCCCGGCAAAGGAGAAATCCAACGCTCCCTGGAGTCAGCGCAGCAATTCGAAAAAGAGCTCCAGGCATTGATCGAAGGCCGGGGCAATCATCCCTGTATCGTCATCTGGGTACCCTTCAACGAAGGATGGGGACAATACGATACGCGTCGTATCGTGGAACGTGTGCGGCAATTGGATGGCAGTCGGCTAGTGAACTGCGCCAGCGGATGGAACGATATACCTGGCGTAGGCGATGTGCACGATATCCACGTATATCCTGGGCCTGGGGCTCCGCCTCCCGAGCCGGGTCGTGCCGCCGTGCTGGGCGAATTCGGCGGACTGGGACTGCCCGTACGCGGCCACACATGGCTAGACGAGAAAAGCTGGGGCTACCGCACCTACAAATCGCAGGAAGAATTGGCCGACGCCTACGAGTGGCTCATCCTGCAGTTGCGGCTCCTCATTCCCAAAGGCTTAAGCGCTGCGGTGTACACGCAAACCACGGATGTGGAAACAGAAGTGAACGGGATCATGACCTACGACCGGGCGGTGATCAAGATTCCTGCCGATAAGTTACGGCGACTGCACGCCAGAGTTTACGGACCGGCGCCGAACCTGCGCACGTTGGTCCCCAGTTCGGAAAAAACCCCGCAAACCTGGCGCTACACCTTGCAAGCCCCTCCGCACATGTGGACGCTGCCCGACTTCGATGACCGCCACTGGCCCACTGGGCAAGGCGGATTCGGCATGCGCGGCACGCCCGGCGCCATCGTCCGTACAGAATGGCCAACCAAATCTATTTGGCTGCGTCGCACCTTCGATCTGCAAAACCTACCCCAAAGTGCCGCTTTGTGGATCCATCACGACGAAGATGCAGAAGTTTACATCAACGGCGTACTGGCAGCCCGATTGTCGGGATATACCGTAAATTACACCTTAGCCCGTATCAGCCCCCAGGCCCTACGGTCGCTGCGCCTGGGAAGCAATACGCTCGCCGTACATTGCCGGCAGACGACAGGCGGACAGTATATTGACCTAGGCCTAGTGGAAATCGTCGAACCGTGAGCGTGTCCGGCAGGCGTCCCAACCGTCGGCGTCGCAGACCGGGAGCCTGGCCGCGTGTATTTGCCCGGGCCAGCGAAAGGTCGTTGGATGCATGAAGGTTATGTCCGATAGTTTGCCCTCCTTGGCCGTTGCGCTGCGCGGCGTTTCCAAACGATACGGGGCGCATTGCCTCGCCCTAGACGACACGAATTTGCACGTCTCCAGAGGCGAATTCCTGACCTTGCTCGGTCCCACCGGCAGCGGCAAAACGACGCTGTTACGGCTTATCGCAGGGCTCGAGGAGCCGACGACAGGCACCATCTGGTTCTACGGCAGCGAGGCCACCTACCAACCGCCTCACCGCCGGCCCATCGCTTACCTAGCGCAAAACCCCGTCCTCTATCCGCACAAAACTGTGAGGGATAACCTGGCGATCGGTTGTCGAGCCGACCACCGGTCAATAGGAAAACAAGAGAGCCGACACGAGTTCGGCTGCGACTGGGCGAGCGCGGTTCAGCAGATGACGCAGCGCCTGATGCTGCAAGACCTTCTCTCTCGCTGGCCACAGGAGCTGTCCGGCGGAGAGAAGCAGCGTGTGGCATTGGGCCGCGTATTGATCCGCCGACAGGCGGTTTTTTTATTGGACGAACCGTTCGCTCACCAGGGCGGGACGATGCGGCTGACTTTGGCAGCCGTGGTCCAAGCTTGGCACAAGGAGACCGCCAGCACGGTAATTTGCGCTACCCACGAAGTGCAGGAAGCCCTGCAGCTATCGGACCGGATAGCTGTGCTGCACCGAGGAAAGGTAGTGCAGGCCGGTAGCCCGACGGAGTTGATGGCGCATCCGCTGCACCTGGCCGTCATGCAATCCATGCTGGCGCCGGTGAATATCGTGCCGGGCCGATTGATTCGCTCGGAGGAACAGCTTTTGTGGCAAAGTGCCGACGGCCAAATGAGCAAACCGGTGCCGGCTGCGTGGCACCAGCGGTACAGTTCGGCTACAGGCCGCGACGCTTTGCTGGCGGTGCCCGCAGTGGACGTAACTATCGAGCAGGACAGTGCGGCAAGTTCCACGGAATGCGCCGTGGCCGCCGGACGATGCAGTGTCCTCAGTGTGGCTGGTCGCCCGTGGGTGGTACCCGACTGCGATCAGCTTAGCGCTCTCGGCCCCGCGTGCATAGGATGGAAATGGGATCGGGCGCACCTGTTCGATCCAGCTAGCGGATGGACGCTCGAAGCCTGAGCTAAGCATACAGAGAGCCGATCCCGAGCAAACACACGGCGACTTGCGCCAGGCCGATGCGGAAGTCGTCCTGCGCGAAGCGTATCGCCGCCGGTGGGTGGATGCCTGGAGCCGGTGATACGTGGAAATTGGATCGAACGGGGGCACCATGGGCCTTGGGCCCGCGTATAAACTTCAATAAGGCTGAGCGCTCGCGAGGATTGGCGCGAACCAATGGACACAGAAGAGTTTGTCGCATGAATCCGACGGTGGTTGCACCCGCTGCCGGCTGGGTTTTGTGGCCAGCAGCCAAACGCCCGGACAAAAGAGGACTGCGTGAATGAACGCGGCAGAAGTGCTGCGCATCGTAGACAGCATGCATCGCGACAAGAACATCCCCAAAGAAGTGATCTTCGAGGGGATCGAGGCCGCTCTGGCCGCAGCAGCCCGCAAGCACTTCGAATCCGAGCCTGGGGAAATCGTCGTTACCATAGATCGCAAAACTGGCCAGGTGCGGGCGCGTCGGGGCAACGAGGAGATAGATCCGGAGATCCTAGGACGCATCGCCGCCCAGAGTGCCAAGCAAATCATCATCCAAAAGATCCGCGAAGCCGAATGCGAGGCGATTTTTGCCGAGTTTGCTGGGCTCCAGGGCAGCCTGGTGCTTGGCACGATCCAACGCTTCGAGGGAGGCACAGCCATCGTCAATCTGGGCAAGACCGAGGCTATTTTGCCGCGCGCTGAACAGATCCCCGGAGAAAGCTACCACATCGGCAGCCGTATCAAAGCGCTCGTCCTCGATGTGCGCAAAATCAACAACCGCGTGCGCATCATTTTGTCGCGCGTACATCCCGACTTTGTGCGCAGGCTTTTCGAGCAGGAAATACCCGAGATAGCCGATCAAGTGATCGAAATCCGTGCTTTGGCGCGCGAAGCTGGCTACCGGACCAAAATTGCCGTGGCCAGCATTGACACCAAAGTAGACGCGGTCGGCGCCTGCGTCGGCGTACGCGGCAGCCGTATCAAAAACATCGTAGACGAATTAGGCGGAGAGCGCATTGACATCATTCGCTGGAACGAAGCCACGCAGGTGATGATCGCCAATGCCTTGCAGCCGGCGCAAATAACCGAGGCCTTCCTCTACCCCCTCCTGGGACGTGCTATCGTCTTGGTCAAAGAGGACCAACTCTCCTTAGCCATCGGCCGGCGCGGGCAAAATGTACGCTTGGCCTCGAAACTCGTGGGCTGGGATATCGAAATCATGACCCACGACGAACTCAAAGAAACGATCGAACGCGCCGTCACCTGGTTCTCGCGAATCCCAGGGATCACGGAGGAAAAGGTAGAGCGCCTCGTCGAGGAAGGATTTCTGTCTTACGATGACCTCTCCTTTGTCGAACCAGCGGAATTGGCCAACATTCTCGAGATTTCGCCTGATACTGCCGAAGAAATCATTGCCTTTGCCGAACAGGCTGCCGAAAAAGTCGAACAAGAGCCTAGGACTATGGCAAGCCGGCTTGCCCAGGAAGAGACCCACGAACATGAGAAGCCAACTCAACAATATTCAGAGGCGGCACCTCCGGCGCCTCCTGCTGCCGAAGTTCCCACAACGTCGCAGCCTGACAACGGTCAACAGCCGGAAGTGAAAGAGCACTCTGATGCATCTGCCAGTAATATTCCCGATCAGAGCGGCACAAGCGCCTCTACCGAAACCTCAAAAATGACACAAAATGCCGGATCACAAGAGCTTATAACGGAATATCCCTCGACGCACTCGAGCCATGACGGTCCGGACCAGGCTGACCAGACGTCTGTCCCATGATCGGTGTTCAACAACCTTTTTCGAAAAGGGGTGTAAGGCAATTGCCACTGGGCATAACTGAGCGCGCAGTGTGTAATAAATTGCCATGAACCAAGGTCCTATGGGCTTGCAACTCGTACAATGAGTGCCGCAGCCCGCTCACCAAGCATAGGAAGATGCCAGACGGCTTTAGGGCCTGGTAGACGGAAAGGTAAGCCAGCAGGCCCCGGGATACTAACATGACTTAGAAAGGAGGAGCGATGGCACTGAAAATGCGTCTTCGCCCGAACGAAACCATCGAGCAGGCTATTCGCCGTTTCAAAAAGCTCTTGGAACGAAGCGGCATCACTAAAGAGTTGCGTCGGCACGAATATTACGAAAAGCCCAGCGAAGCCCGTCGTCGTGCACGCTTGCGCCGCCTGAAGGCCCTCAAAAAGAAGCAAGAAAAACTCGGCATTCGTTAGGCGGCAGCCTCGCTTTTACACCCTGTTGGTTTTCGAAATGAGCCAGTCTGACCGCGACTATACACCGTACCAGCGTCAGGTCATCCGAAGATACTACGCCAACCAGCCGACTTTATTGCGTCAGAGGCTGGCAGAGTTGGTCTCAGAATTGTATTTAGCCGACGAAAAGAAAAAAGACCGGCTGTGGCAAAAAGCCGCAAAGACCTTACAGCAACTCGGGATCAGTCAGCGACGCATCGCTCACATCCTATCGCAACGCAAGCCGGAGCTGCTGGCCCATCTTGTCACTGAATTGAGCTAGGCGCAAGAAGTGTTCCTCAAGGGGGTGTCGCAGCCGGCGGCGTTGCCGGAGCACCACCGGGCGCCGCTGCAGGACCGGCAGGCGCTCCGGGCGTAGCTGAGCTCCCTGGACTTCCGCCCGCTCCTTTCTCCTCCGTGGGAACTACGATGGGGGCAGTGTCGGTCGGCTTGACCGATGGATAACTGGTTATGTCCAACCACAAAAGCACGCAGGCCACGAGCATGGCTACCAAAGACACCACCAGCAAGATTGTATAGGCATCGTTTCGCGGCCGCGGCCTCAAGCTCTCGATTGCAGATTGCTCCGGCATGGATCCGGTTCCTTTCTCTCGGATTTAAATTCCCAACTCGGCTCGGTCGCACCCATAGCGCAGGACGGCGCCTACAAGCGAACGAAGAGCGTTACCAATCACCGCACCCGGCTGGCGCATGGTGACTCGCATGCCGCCTGCCGACAGGCTTACAAGGTCGCAGTAACTCGCGCTGGCACTCATTTGTCTACCTGTACCTGTGGGATCACCCGGTTGGCGACGATATCGCCCTCCTGAATGAGCTTGCCGTATCTTTTATAATCCAGGATGCGTCCGACGGCACGGTGCGTTTTCACTTCGATAATGGAGATACGACCCAAGTATTTCGCTTGCGGCTGCAGGCGGAATACCTCCAAGGTATGACCGCGAAGCAGCCCTTGATCGCTTCCTAGGGAAATCTCCACCAGACCTTCGGGACTGACCTTGAGTATCCGGCCTTCGATATCATGAGGAGGGGGATTGACGATGCCGCGCTCAGCCCCTTTGGGAGTCGCACGGAACAACCTTTCCCGCTCTTCCTCGAGCTGACGGGTCAGGTCGTTGTTAGCCTTTTCCAACTGTTGAATCCGTTCGGCATAAGCCTTGGCGGTCGTCTCTTCCTGGATCCGGAGATTCCTTTCTTCGCCTAAGTTTTTTTGCAATTCGGCGATGGCCAAGTCTTTTTCCTTGACGATGCCGTACAACTTGCTGGCTTCTTCGCGACGCTGTTTGAGTTCGTTCTCGGCTGCGCTGAGGGCGATCTGGGCCTTTTCGAAGCTAGTCCTCAGATCGGCAGCGCGTTGAGCTTCTGCTTGGGCCTTGGCCTCGACCTCGCGTACACGCTTGTCGGACTCGGCCTGGACCAATTTGAGCTGCTGTTCGAGCTTCTGGGCATGCGCCTGCGCTTCGGTACATTCGCGGCTTTTGGTCAGGAAAGCGTCCCTGAGTCGCTCCGCTTCTTCTTTGCGCATTTGCGCCACTTCGTACCAGCTTTTTTGCGACACCGGATCTTTGTTGAGCCGATTGACGCTGATGGCGAGCCCCAAAAACACGAGGCTCAATACGAACAGCAGAAACGTCAGGATTTTGCCTATGATGGTCATCGGCGTCTCCCTCAACTACCGGCTTGTCGCCGCCGTAATCTTTTGCACCCGGAAGCGACGCTTGCCCTCTTCGTCGGCACCAGGCCACGCCTTATGACCCCGCCAGTCTCTTTTGTCAAGCGAGGCTTGCGAGCAAAAAGCCGATCGGGTCCCCTTGTCAAACTGGATAAGCTGGTTCAATGGCCGAGTATAAGCGGCTCGTCAGCGTTTGTAAAGCAAAATCTCAGCTTTTTGCGCCGCAGGTTCGCTCAGCAAACGCTTGCACCCAGGGTCACGGGTTAGAAGGCACATAAGGAGCTCGGGTGGGATAGCCAGGACCACTGCTCGATATGCATTTCAATGCCGTGAACACGGCGCCCACGAAGCGAGTCGGATGGTGTGACGGCCCTGTGTACATTTCCGACCAGCTGTCCCTCGTGCTCACGGACTCTTTGTTTGGGCTGCTTTGGAGGCGATGCGCGATTTAAGCTCGTCTATCCGGCGCAATAGCTGCTGGTAGCGTCTTTCCACCTGGGTAAGTAGCAGCTGGGCGTCGCGCAAGGGCCGCTCGATCGCTTCGATGTTTTTCTGAACCTCCTGCGTGGTTTGACGGGCAGCTTCGACACGATTGCGGAATCCATTGTCCGTCTGCTCGATTTTGATGCGCAAATCGCGCTGGACCGTGAACGCCTCTTGTAACTGCTGCCGGAGTTGGGCGATTTTGGCCACGAGGCCCTGGATTTCGATACGCGCCGAGGTCATCTGCGCGAAAAGCTTACCATTATCTTGATCCATGCGGTCGAGTTCCTTTTTGGCCTGGGCGACGGCGATCGTCTTGTGAGGTCCGAGGAGGACCTTTGTGCCGGACTTGGTCGTAGACGGCTCCCAGGCGAGCGGCCGCTGCCCTGCTTTGCTTTCCTGCAGCAGTTCCCGCAGTTCCATGATTTCCAGTTCCCGGGCGCGCAAGAGCTTTCCTGTGTGCTCGCGTGCGCTTTTGAGTTCCTCATCCCATTGGTGCCTCCGTACCACGAGCGTCAAACTGACACCGACCGCAGTGATGGAAAAACAGGCCACCAAAACCAGCGCCAGTTTGCCGATGAAAGTGAAGAACTGCTGCATAGGTCTACTCTCCGGCTGATTCGAGTACGTGCAGCTCGCGTTCCAGTTTGAGATTGAGTTCCATTAGCTTGGCGAGCCGATCTCTGGTGTGGGCCAGTAATTCTTCGAGATCCCGCTGCCGTGCCTGGACCACAAACAGATCGGCGAGAGCCTGTTCGAGCTCGACATACCAAGCCACTAGCTCCTGTCGGCGTGCGTCGTTCTCTTCGGCGGCTTTTTTCAATAACTCGCCTTCGCGCTTCAAGTTGCCGTCGAGGTGCCGGATCTCCATGCGCAAACTGAAAAGAGCGGTTTCGTATTGCACTCGCAACAGGTCCAAAAAGCTTTTACGGGTGAGCAACTCTCTTTCTTCGTGGGCCAGTGACTCGCGTACACGCTCGATTTCCTGGCGCACCAATTGGGCGAATTCGTCGGGGGCGAATTGGTCGCGCAGTTTGACGAATTCATCGCTCGCCGGGGAACCGACCACCTTTTTGATCAACTCCTCCCCAGCGGCCAAGCGCAGGGCTAGATGACTCTTCCTCTTCCACTGGCCTTGGATGCGTTTGCGAATTTCGGGATCCTCGATCAGCTTGAGCAAGTTATCTGTTTCCTGACCGTCTCGAATCTGTGCCAATTTGCGGAAGGCCTCCTGCCAATTGCGGCGCAGATGAAGGCTCCGATGGAGCAAGCCGCCGTAAGGCGCATCGGGGACGACCAGCGCCAAAGGGTTCCACACCAGCAACGCCACGACCAAGTTGAGAGCGGCGAGGATTTTGCCCGTGAGTGTCATACGAATTCCTTCGTCAAAGCAGGCACGGCACCGCACGATAAACTTTCGATCAATTTTAACAGAAGGCTGTAGGTCGTGTAAACAATTTATTTAGCGCATTTTTTTGCCAGCGCCCAGAGGGGCAAGCTGTAACGGCTGTACGGACCATGTCGGGCAAGCGTAACTCAGCGACGGTAGCCTATTTGCCGGAGCGATGAGCTGTCCTTCCGGATGCGAACCAGCTCGCCTACAGGCGCCGACGCCAGAGCGTCTTGTCCGCTCGTTAGCGCTTGATGCGATAAACGTGCAAAGCCATGCCGCGGGCAGCCTCGGCTGCCTCGTGCAAGCACTCTGCCAGAGTGGGATGGGCGTGGATCGTGGACGTCACATCTTCGAGGGTGGCACCCATTTCCACGGCCAGAGTCGCCTCGGCGATCAGCTCGGAGACCTGCGGACCGACCATGCGTACTCCTAAAACTGCGCCGGTATCTGCATCGGCGACGACGACCACGAGCCCTTCGGTTTCGTCCAGTGTGCGCGCACGGCCACTGCCACCGAATCGAAACCGGCCCACGTGTACTCTGCGCCCCTGACTAGCAGCCTCTTCTTCGGAAAGTCCGCAGCATGCGATTTCGGGATCGGAAAAAACGACGATGGGGATAGTCCGTGGCTCGAACGCCTGGACCCGACCGCAGGCAACCTCCGCGGCTACCAGTCCCATGTGCTTCGCGCGATGGGCCAAAAAGGGAGGTCCAGTGCAATCTCCTGCCGCGTAGATATGCTTCTGACTGGTGCGACATTGTTCGTCAACTAGGATAAAGCCTTTGTCGTCCACGGCGACGCCGGCTCGCTCGAGACCGATGTCGTTGGTCCTGGGCTGCCTGCCGACCGCCACCAGGACGCAATCGTAAGTCTCCGACCAGGTGGCTCCCTGATGGGGCTGGACATGGACCGTAACGCGGCCCTGGTCGCACGTCAAGCTGGTTACACGCGATTGCAGATGGATGCGCACGCCGCGCTCGCTGAGACGTTTGTGCACCACCCGCACCAATTCTGGTTCGACACCTGGCAAGAGCCGGTCGAGCACCTCGACGATAGTGACCCGACTGCCGAGTGTGGCAAAACAAGTGCCCAATTCGATGCCGATGTACCCGCCGCCGACGACGAGCAGATCCTGTGGCAAGTGCTCGAGAGCCAATGCCTCGTCGGACGTGAGGATAGCATCGTGGTGACGAAACGGAGGGGGCATCGCCGGCCGGCTGCCGGTGGCGACGATGAGATGCTGAAATTGCAACACTACGTTGCCGTCGCTGCCCGAAACAAAAAGCTCGTGGCTGCTGCGCAACACACCCTGGCCCGTCAGACGACGAATACCGCGCTGCCGGCACAGCTGCTCGACGCCGCGAGCCAAGTCCTGGACGATCTGGTTGCGCCAGCGTGCCAGCTGGGCAAAATCCAGGCGCAGGTCACCCACGACGATCCCCATATTCCCAGCGTGCCGCAAGCGATTCACCAGTTCTGCTGCCGCGATCATCGCTTTGGAGGGGATACAACCCCGTAACAGGCAAACGCCGCCCAAGCGAGGCTCGCTGTCCACCAAGACCACTTGGCGCCCGAGGTCTGCTGCCCGAAAAGCGGCGGCGTATCCCCCAGGACCCGCACCTAAAACTACCAGATCTGCCTTTTCCAGCGCTTCGCCGATCATGGGATTTCCCGATCACTGGCCTGTTGTCTTTGCTCTCGTCTCGAGCGCGCTTGCTGTTGTGGGCCCTGCTACTCCAAGGCGGTCGGTGTCAGCGACGACCCGGTTCGCTATCCGGCCGCTGTGCCGACTCGCTCGGCGCCTGCACTTCTATGAACAACGCCAGGGGGTTTTCCAGGCGCTCCTTGATGGCGTTGAGGAACCGTGCGGCCTGCGCGCCATCGAGCACACGATGATCGAAAGTCAGGATCAAGGGCAAAACCAGCCGAGCGGCGATGCTCCCCTGGTGCAGAGCCAGATGCTCACGAATTCGGCCGCAGCCGAGAATGGCCACTTCGGGCCAGTTGATGATCGGCGTAAAAGCGGTGCCGCCCAAGGCACCGATATTGGTGATGGTAAAAGTGCCGCCGCGCATATCTTCGGCGCGGATCTTGCCACTGCGTGCCAGATCTGCCAGCCGCGCGATCTCTTGGGCCAACTCCAAAATGGTTTTGCGATCGGCGTCGCGAACGACCGGCACCAGCAACCCCTGGGGACTATCCACGGCGATGCCGATATGCCAGTATTTTTTGAAGATGATCTCTTGCCGGTCGTCGTCGAAGCTAGCATTGAAAAGCGGAAACTGTTGCAATGCCGAGACAGCGGCGCGCACTACGAAGGGCAAAATAGACAGTTTGGGCGCAGCCGAGCCGGCCAAGCGCAAGCGGCGCCGGCAATCTTCCAACAGGGAGACGTCGGCCTCGTCCATGTGAGTTACCGGGGCCGTAGTATGGAACGAGACCATCATGCGCTGGGCGATACGCCGACGTATGGGCGTAGCCGGTTGGCGCTCGATCGGTCCCCAACGGCTGAAATCCGGCAAGACCGGACGCTGGACGCCGGGCGGCATATCGAAAGGCACCTCCGCGACGCTTTCGGCGGCGGGGTGGGTCTGGGCTGCGGCACGAGCGGCGACATAGGACAGGACGTCTTCCTGAGTGATGCGGCCGCCGGGGCCGGTGCCGCGTACGAGCCGCAGATCTACGCCGTGCTCGCGCGCCAGACGTCTGGTGGCCGGAGCCGCCAAGACCGGCGCCTCCGCTTGCAAGCGCTCGGGATGGGCGCTGCCTTCCTGGACCGGTTCGGTGCCCACGGCAACCGCTGCCGGCTCTTGCTCCTTGTCCCCCGCGGCGGTCCGCACCCCCTCGGGAATCGTGTGTTCCAGCGTCACTACTACCGCCCCCACGGGAATCACGTCGCCGGGCTGCCAGTGCAACTTGAGCACTCGACCGGCACACGGGCTGGGCAACTCGGACAACGCCTTGTCCGTTTCCACTTCTGCCAAAGGTTGATCCTGCTGGACCACATCCCCTTCTTGCACTTTCCAGGCTACCAGCACCGCTTCGTGCAGCCCCTCTCCCAGGTCGGGCAGTCGGAACTCATGGATCATCGTCTGCTCCTTCGCCGGACCCGTTCTCAGTGGCGAAAATTCCCACTGTTGCCATGATGGTATCGGCAACGATCGAGATTTACAAGCCACCGACCTATGGTAGTTGTACGATCGCTGGGCCCGCTCCGACCGACTCCGGTCCAGCACACGGGACGACGTTGGCCATGGCGGTGGTGTTCCTGCGATCGGTATGGTCTGTCTGCCGGGAACGACAGGCAGGCCGCCGGCCATGGCCGGCAGCTGGCCGGTATGCGGCCCAGCTGCTGCCGGCGGGGATCAGTATTCCAGGGTCTTGCGCAGTGCGGCCAGGATACGCTTGGTGCTGGGCAAATAGGCCATTTCCCGAGCGAAGAAGGGGTAGGGGATGTCGTAGCCGGTGACGCGGGCGATAGGCGCCTGCAGAGAAAAAAGGGCCTGTTCGTTGAGGCGCGCAATGATCTCGGCAGCCACACCGCAACTGCGCGGTGCCTCGTGCACCACCACACAGCGACCGGTTTTGCGTACCGATTCGAGGAGCGTGGGCGTATCCATGGGCACGATCGAAAGTAGGTCAATGACTTCCACCGAGGCGCGCAATTGCTTTTCTGCCTGCTCGGCGGCTTCCAGTGCTTCACGGACCATGGCTCCGTAAGCGATCAGGGTGACATCACGCCCGTGACGGAGCACTTGCGCTTGTCCGAGAGGCCAGGTTTCCTCTTGCTCCGGCACTTCTTCGCGGAAGGCACGATAGACCCGCTTGGGCTCCAGAAAGACGACCGGATCGGGATCGCGGATACTGCTGACCAACAACGCCCGTGCTTTGCGGGGGCCGGAGGGAATGACCACCTTGAGCCCAGGCGACTGGACATACAGGGCCTCTTCGCTGTCGTTATGGTGCTCCAGAGCACGGATCCCGCCGCCTATCGGGGCACGCATGACCAAAGGAACCTGGAAACGTCCCCAGCTGCGGGTTCGGAAGCGAGCCGCATGGCAATTCAGCTGATGGAAGCCGAAAAAGGCGAAGCCGCTGAATTGGATTTCACAAACCGGGCGCAAACCGTACAGAGCCATGCCGATGGCACAGCCGACGATGCCGGCTTCGGAGACCGGGGTATCGATAACGCGATCCGGGCCGAAACGCTCCAGGAGCCCTTCACTGACGCGGAACACACCGCCCACGCGCGCCACGTCTTCGCCCAAGAGCACCACACGCTCGTCCCGCTCCATCTCCTGATGCAGCGCCAGATTGAGAGCGCGGACCATGTTCATTTCCGGCATGGGCTACCTCCCGGTGCCGCGGTACGCTAAGTTTGCCGCAAGGAAGCCGGCTGATCCACGAACTCGGCCGCCTCTTCGCGCTGAGCCAACACCTCCGGTGGGGGCTCCCCATACACGTGATCGAACATTTCCAAAGGCTCGACCCGTGCGCGTTCGGCCTCGGCGGCGCGGATCGCTTCATCAATCTCGCCGCGTATTTCCTCGGTTATTTCTTCCTCCCAAGCCTCCGACCACAGCTGGCGCTTTTCCAAGTACTTGCGGAATCGCACGAGCGGATCGCGTTTTTGCCACTCGCGCACTTCCTCGTCGGACCGGTAGCGCCGGGCATCGTCCGCCGTGGTGTGCGGAGACAATCTGTAGGTGACGCACTCGATAAACGTCGGTCCCTGTCCTTGTCGCGCTCGGGCAACGGCGTCGCGACTGGCCACATAGGCCGCTAACAAATCGTTGCCATCCACCTGAATACCTGGGAAACCATAAGCGATGGCCTTTTGCGCGATGGTCTGGGCATGGGTCTGCCGAGCCCGCGGCGTGGAGATGGCATATTGGTTGTTCATGCACACGAACACCACCGGGACTTGGAAGACGCCCGCCATATTGCACGCCTCGTGAAAATCTCCCTCGGACGTGGCTCCGTCGCCGAAAAAGACCATGACCACGACCGGATCTTTGCGGATGCGTGCCGCCCAGGCCAGGCCGACTGCATGCAAGGGCTGACTGCCCACCGTGATGGCGATAGGCAAATCGCGCATATGATCCGGAAAGCGATTGCCTTCTTCCATGCCCATGTAGTAGGTGAGGATGTTTTTCATGGGCAGACCGCGCCAAAAGAGCGCTGCCGTCTCCCGAAACGAAGGCACCATCCAATCGTCGAGCCGCAATGCATAGGCGCACCCCAGGCATCCGCCTTCCTGGCCTTGCACGCTGGGGAAAGTTCCGATACGCCCTTGTTGCTGCAAGACATGCATGCGGCGATCGAGCAGTCGTGCCGCCAACATCGTGCGGTACAGCTTGCGCAAATCCTCAGCCGGGATGTCGGGCTCCAAACAGGCGTCCACCTGGCCTGTTTCGTCGAGGATTTGCAGGTACTCGATCTGAAACGTCTCGCAGACCTTGCGCGGCATGACAGGCCTTTCTTTTCTGCTGGTCCCCTGGATCGGGCTGTCCCGCTGCCTGTACCGAGCCGTCCCCAGTGCCCCGGACTGTGCCAAGACGCTCCCCTGCCCTGCACGAACCGTCAGCGCTTGCGCCGTTCACTTGTCAGCCCCAAAGCAATTATACCGGCGGACCGGCCGCCTCCGAACAAGCAGATCCAAGGGGTGCTACTTTGAGCGATCGGTAACCGACCTCGCCGACAAGGGATTGCCCTGCACAGCACGCGTCCCCGAAGGCCTTTCAAGGCGCCCGCAATTCTGCAGGCAGCGGATAGTACACTTCCCCGGTCGCTGCCCACTCCACCCCGCGGATCATCAGCACTTTGAAGCCCAAGCTACTCTGCATCGCCGGCACATCGTGTCCCAACACGTTGTGGTACACGCGTCCTTTGCCGAACTGTGCCACCCAAATCATAGGCTCGTGCTTATCGGTGTTCTTGGGATCTATCTTCTTGTCGGAAAAAGCAGTGGCCAGCACTTCCGCTCCAGGTATCATGACGGAGTTCTGATACAATTCATCGCGCCCGTGTCGAAACTCGCGCACCATGCCGCGCGTGATCGGGT
The DNA here is from genome assembly GCA_040289265.1 of Gemmataceae bacterium. GTDB lineage: Bacteria > Planctomycetota > Planctomycetia > Gemmatales > HRBIN36 > PSKW01. Next base: position 311,607 of record PSKW01000004.1, on the reverse strand, counting down.
GATCTTTGCGGATGGTGACGGTGAACTCGTGCATTTTGCCGTGATATCCCTGCCGACGCCACCCGCCGGCTATAGCGCGCTCGAATTCGCGTGCGAAAGCGTCTTCAGCCACGAAAGCCGCCGACGCGTGATGGTAAACCACCAGTCCCTTGCCCTCGCGTACGGCGTCCAAAAAGGCCTTTTTGTTCTCTTCGCTCCACACGCTGTCCGGGTTCTCTTTGGCTCCTTTGGGTGTGTCACGATAATTGAGCAGCAACACATCGTAACGCGCAAGTCGGGACGGAGTCAAATCCAGTCGCGGCTTCTCGGTGACATCTACCTCGTGACCGGCTTCCAGGAGGATCCCTTTGAGGTAAGGCGTAGTTTCGCGCCAGGCGTGACCGTGGTCGCCTGTGACGATCAAAACTCTGACCGTTTTTTTGGCCTCGGCATCTGCTGGGGAAAAAACTATTCCCGTGTAAGCAACGCTCAGCACCGCAATAGCCAACCATCTCGTCATCGGCTGCTCCTCCTCGGCATCGTCCGTTTGTGGGATGTTGATTGTTCACCGGTGGCAACGCAGCAGGAGGCGCTAGCGTTGGCCTATCGTTTTTTGCGCCGCATCTTTGCTGCTTCGTGGCCGCTAGGCAGTCCCCAATGCGCTCCAGGAACCAAGGATAATCAGACACGGCGGCAAAAAGCAAGCATTTTCCTGGGCAAATCGGGGGCACCATCTTGTGCCTATTTCATGATGTTTTAATCCCTATTGGCATAGAGTTAATCAAGGGGGCCAGGTTGATTGCCAACGGACCACGCACTCACAGCATACAAGGGACGAGGGGGAGCGTACAACCTGGTACCCCCCGAAAAGCTCCCCCTCCCCTTGCCGTGAGAGTATTGTGAGAAGCCGGCGATTGCCTGCCAAGTGGTTTCCTTTCACTCAGAGTGCGAGTGTCGAGGAGAAGCCATGCGCGTGCTATTGGTCGAGGATCACAAACCTCTGGTTCGAGCCCTCAAGCAAGGGTTGGAAGAAGAAGGCTTCGCGGTAGATGTCGCCGCCGATGGCGAAGAAGGGGACTTTAAAGCTCGGTCTGCCGACTATGACGTGATCGTTTTGGATCTGATGTTGCCCAAAATAGACGGATTGACTTTGTTGCGCAGCTGGCGCCGCGACGGGATCAAGTCTTTTGTATTGGTGCTTACGGCTCGCGGGGGCACGGACGACAAGGTCCTCGGACTGGACGCCGGCGCCGACGACTACCTCACCAAACCTTTCGAGCTGGAAGAGTTGTTAGCCCGGATACGCGCGCTCATTCGTCGTCGTCACGAGGTCAAAAGCCCGATCATCCGCATCTACGACCTGGAAATCAACACGGCCTCGCGGGTGGTCAAGCGCGGCGGCAAGGCCATCCATCTGACGCCCAAAGAATACGCGCTGCTCGAGTTTTTGGCCTACCATTGTGGCAAGGTCGTCACGCGCAGCATGATCTGGAATCACCTGTACGATGAAAACGACGAAAACACGTCCAACGTGGTGGATGTGTATATCCGCTATTTGCGGAATAAGATTGACAAAGGGTTCGATCCGCCGTTGATTTTGACGCGCTGGGGCGAAGGATACATGTTGCGGGCGCCTGAGTGAGCGCAGGCAGGCGAGCCGTTTCGCCGCCACAATCCAGGTAGCTCAGGACTGACGAAGTTCACCGTTTCGTAGAGGCTCGGCCGGCCCGGGATGCGGCTATGAAATCACTGCGTCTTTCGCTGATCGTGTATCTGCTCGGGCTGCTTTTGACCTGCATCGTCAGCTTCTCGCTCTATCTGCACCACCAGTCTGCGCAGCGTGTATCGGCCATTTTCGACAAATCCGGGCGCATGTTGGCCCGCAGTACCGAAGACGCCGAACATCTGCTGCAGGGACGTTATCAGGTCATGGACCAGATGCTGCGGGCCAATTTGGACGAGGCCCTGCTGCTCAAAGCCCAAACCCTGGCCAGTCATCTGGTACGGCGTTTTGAATTCGGGCGTGATATACTGGTTTTCAGGCTGCTAGGCGGACACCAGTCTGTTCACCAAGCAGTGCTGGGCATGCCCGGTTTACCAGCCGTGCCGATCGTCGGTCAGGAAGCAGTGCGTTGGTGGACTCAGGCACGTGTCATCCAGTTGGCGACACTGGACGAAATAGATGAAGGCCTGCTGGGCAGCCCGCGACGCAGTGCTCCGGCAGAAGAGTTTTACCAAGTGTCGAGTGAAGAAGAGCTGATTTTGCTGCGGTCGCCCCATTTGGGATCCAACATCTTGCCTCTGGACCGCAAAACGAGGCAGAAGATGAAGCTGTTCCAATACGAATTCAGCAACGTCACCGTAGGCGGCCGGCATTTGCGTTTGGTCACTCTCAAGGCACCGATTACGCGCATGTTGTTGATCTTTCCTGAGCGGCGTCGTGGCGGGGGGTCCAGTTCGAATTCACACCGTCCACCGCGCAGCAGTTTGGTTCCCGTGGACCGAGACATCGTGCAGAGGGGCCTGGTACCTACGGTTTTTGTGCAGTATGCCCGCTCCGTCGCCGACATCGAAGAGACCTTGGCCGAGTTGCGGGCGGACATCGAGAACGTGCGCGATCAGCTGCTCCGCGAACAGGAGCAGACGCGCCTGCGACTGGAAGAAGACGCGCAAGCAGCGCTGGCGAGTATGCGCACGACGCTCGTGCTGCTGGCGGTTGCCGTCGTCGCCGCCATGGTCGTCGGCAGCGTGGTCATCATCCGCCGTGGTTTGGCACCGATCGAACATATTGCGCGCGCTGTCAGTCAAGTCAGCGAAAAAGATTTCCAATTGAAACTGGCCCCCGAGGAAGTTCCCCAGGAGCTGGCCCCGATCGTGGCGCGACTGCGCGAAGTCCTGGCACTTCTGGCCGCCGCCTTCCAGCGGGAAAAGCAGGCTGTGGCTGACATTTCCCACGAGCTGCGCACCCCGTTGGCTGCCCTCTTAGCCACCATCCAGGTGAGCCTCAAAAAAATGCGCACCGCCGAAGAATACCGGCAGACGCTCGGCCAGTGTGCGGAGATCGGCGAGCAGCTGCGCGGTCTCATGGAGCGGCTGCTGCTACTCGCCCGGCTCGATGCCGGGACTGCCATCGTTTACCCACAGCTGGTAGACGTGCCGGAGCTGGCCGAACAATGCCTCAATATGGTCCGGCCTTTGGCGCACGACAAAGACCTACACTTTCACTTCGAGCGCAACGGCGTCTCTACCGTTTTCACCGATCCGGAAAAACTCCGCGAAATCCTCAACAACCTGTTGCACAATGCCATCCAGTACAATCGCCCCGGGGGGCGCGTAGACTTGGAGCTGCGACGCAAGGAAGGGGCGCTGGTCATCGAAGTGCGCGATACCGGCATAGGCATACCGCCAGAAGCGCGTCCGCATTTGTTCGAGCGCTTTTTCCGTGCCGACCCATCGCGTCAATCCGACGTCATCCACGCTGGCCTCGGGCTGGCTATCGTCAAAGGGTACCTCGATCTTTTGGGCGGAACCATCGCCGTGGAAAGCACTGTCGGTCAAGGCAGTACGTTCCGCATCGAGCTGCCGGTGGATGGGTCGGACGCACCGCGTACCGATGCCTCGTCTTGATCGCGCCGACTACAATGTCCCGCAGATATGTCCTCCGCTGCCGAGCTCGCTACTCACGATCCGCTGGAAAGGAGCGTCCAGTACGTACGCGGCGTCGGTCCCAGACGGGCCGAGTGTCTGCGACGCCTGGATGTCGTGACCGTTCGTGATTTGTTGTATTTGTTGCCCCGCGATTACGAGGCCTTCGGGCGCGTCTGTTCCATCGCGTCGCTGACCCCGGACTTGCAACAGACGGTGCTCGGAGAAGTAGTGGACATCGAAGTACGCTCCACGGCCTCCGGCAAAAGCGTGCTGAGCGTTACCATCAGCGATGGCCGCTATATCGTGGAAGGTGTGTGGTTCAACCAGCCTTTCCGTGCCAAGGATTTTCGTTATGGACAGCAGGTGGCTTTTTCCGGCAAGCCCCGCTGGCACGGCCAGCATTGGCAGATCGTCAATCCCATCGTCCGCCGGCCTGAAGAGGTAACCGAGCAACAAAGCGCTCGGCTGCTGCCGATCTATCCACTCACCGAAGGCATCACGCAGCAGGCACTGCGTTATGCCATGCAGAACGCTTTGCAGGCGTATGGGCCGTCGGTCGGGGACATACTGCCGGCCCAGCTACGTACCCAGCGTGGGCTGCCCGATGTGGCCACTGCCTTGTACCAGGTGCATTTTCCCGAAACATTGGCACAAGCCCAGCAAGCGCGCCGGCGGCTCGTCTACGAGGAGCTTTTTGTCTTGCAGGTCGCTCTGGCGCTCAAAAAGCGCGAGAACCAGGCAGTACAAAATGCCCCGGTCATGAAAGTGACGCCCACCATTGACCGGCGCATCCGTCAGCTGTTCGGCTTCGATCTGACCCCGGACCAAAATCGGGCCGTAGCCCACATTGTGGCCGATCTGGCCCGGCCTGTGCCGATGCGCAGATTGCTCCAGGCCGACGTCGGCGCCGGCAAAACAGCAGTAGCGGTCTACGCCCTATTGACCGCCATTGCCTACAAGTACCAAGCTGCCTTACTGGCGCCTACCGAAGTGCTCGCTCGACAACACTGGCACACGTTGAACCGCTACTTGGCCAAAAGTCGGGTGCGGCGGCTGCTTTTGACAGGCAACTTGTCCGCCGCCCGCAGAAAAGAAGCACTCGTCGCTATCGCCAAAGGCGAAGTGGACCTAGTGGTCGGCACGCAAGCCATCATCCAAAAAGATGTGCAATTCGCCCGGTTGGGTCTGGTCGTCATAGACGAACAGCACCGTTTCGGAGTACTGCAACGAGCGCAGGTGTGCAAGCTCAACGCTTCGGGCCAGGAACCGCATTACCTAGTCATGACGGCGACGCCTATCCCCAGGACTGTGGCCCTGACGGTCTTCGGCGACCTGGATGTGACTACCATGCGCCGCCCCCCTCCAGGCAGGCATCCGGTGCGCACGCAGCTGGTTCCCGAAGCAGAACGCAGCCGCCTGTACGAGTACCTATGCCAGGAAATCCACAAAGGCCGGCAACTTTTTATCGTGTGCCCGCTGGTGAGCGAGACCGAATCCCAGGACGTGCGGGCAGCGGAGCAAACCTACGATATGCTTCGAACCGGTCCTTTCAGCACAATACGCCTGGGACTGCTTCATGGCCGTATGTCGGACGAAACCAAAGAAGAAATCATGCAGCGCTTTCGTCGCGGCACGCTCGACGCTTTGGTGACTACCTCGGTGATCGAGGTAGGCATAGATGTTCCACGCGCCACGCTCATGGTCATCGAACAGGCCGAACGTTTCGGCTTGTCGCAGCTGCACCAGCTGCGCGGACGCATCAGCCGCGGGTCCGTCGCCGGCGAATGCTACCTCTTTTCCAACGCACACACCCCCGAAGCAGAACAAAGGCTGGCCTTGTTTTGTCGCATACAGGACGGATTTCAACTGGCAGAGGAAGACGCGCGGCTACGCGGTATCGGCGAGTTTTTCGGTACCCGGCAACACGGTCCCGGCGAATTACGCATCGCCGACGGGCTAGCCGACGTAGACTTACTGGTCCAAGCGCGAGAAGATGCCCAAACGCTGGTTCGCGAAGACCCCGCACTGCGGCAAGCCGAACATCACCTAGTGCGTCGTGAGGTACTACGCCGCTACGGCGCACGCCTGCATCTAGCGCAGATCGGCTAAACTGGCGCTCTTTCATGGCTTGGCCGGCACCGACCGTCGCTCCAAAAGGCCTCGCAAGCGGGCTACGGTCGTCGCCAGTTCTTCCAAATCGGCATCGGTCAACTGGTGCAGCCGCTCGATGAGCGAACGGAGCCTATCCAGACGATGTTGCCGGAAAATGCGCTCGCCTTCCTCGGTTAGACGCACGTCTACTTTGCGCCGATCCTCCATGTTGATGCGGCATTCGACCAGCGGCTGCCTGCGACTCTCCAGACGCCTCAAAATACGCGACATCTGCGCCGGCAGAACACGCAGTTGCCGCTGGAGATCGCTCACACCCATTTGGCCTTTCTGCCCTAGAATGGCTAGCGTCAAGAATTCGCTCTCGGTCAACTCCCCGAGACGTTGCGATCCGCGTCCACACAAGAGTAGCAACTGGTGTACCAAATCGAATATTTCCTGAGCCAGCTTTTCAGCCGGGTGGGTCACAACTTCACTCGACATGGCCCCCTCCGTTCACAAGACTCAAGCCAGCAAGGGTTTGGAGCCATCCTTGGGCGGGTACGTCACCAGACGCGTTTCTCCAGGCACGTCCATTACAACTCTACGGCCGATACAGCCGAAAAGTCAAATATGTACAGAGGATTAGCTAAGTTTTCCCAGATTTTTGCTCACGGCTTTGCCCTCCGACTCGGTCGGCGGACTGTACTGACATGCGTGCTCGCATCGGACCCATCGAAGGCAGGTCATCGAACGCCCTAATCAATAGCTTACCAGCCCGGTTTCCACACCATTTGCTAGCTTGGCATTCGATTGCCGGACGCGACCTACCTCCGCACGCATGTGCCGATATAACAACGCGATCTCAAGCTGTGGCTGCGCACAAGGTTGTCGCCTTGGCTAAAGCCGCACCGGCTGGTCGCTCGAAAAATAGCAGGACCACCGAATCAATCCTCCGGCAGGCCGAGCGACACCTGAAAATGGACGCAACATTGGACCGAACCAAGAGTTACGGGTTCATCACTGTATTGAAAGAATCTTCCAGCTTTCTCGGCGGCTACCTGATTACCAACCACTGGGGCCGTCCTTTGGAGTTTCGGCTGACCACCTGGGTCCAGCCGCAACGCATCCATCAAATCCTTTACGGACCCACGCTGGAAACCTATGTTTGCAGCGAAGTCATCGGACGTGCGCTCATTGACCGTGCGGGGATCCAGCCTCATCTTATCCTCACTGATTGCCCAGCGGTTGTGCATGTGCGCCTGTTTTGTTCCGTACCCGTAGGTTTGTCTGTCGAACTTGCAGGCGAAGGACTCAGTTTACCCACCTGCCTCACCTGTGCCGGGCCGCTTTTTTACCATCCTCAATTTCCGAGCGATGGTGCGAGCATCGCCAACTTGCTCGAGCAATGCGAGATGCGCGACTTGCGAGAACCATTTCGCCGGGTCCAGGAAGCCCTGTCGTTAGCATGCAAAATGGGGGCGACAGGGCATGCCTGAGCGAATCCTTGCCGAGAAAACAGGCCCGAGACCATTGTGGCCGACCCCTGGTATCGCAGACCAAGTCGCGCACGCTTGTCCTATCGCCGCCAAAGAGCTGCCATTGACTTTGACAGCGAAGACCCTCAGTGCCCGGCTGAATCTACCGCCTCCGGGGATCAAATCGCTCAGGTTGATCCATTTGCAGGCTCGGGTACGATGTTTTCGCTTCCATCAACCGGCGCATTCCTTCGGGACTTGCACCCACAAGCATTGCAACGCGGACAGGAGACGGCCATCGTGCGATCGTGGCGAGAAAACCTCGGTGGGACGCGCAGGGGGTACGCGCATGCGACCGGCGCCCGAACACGTGACGGTCGGCGAGCAGCTCTTTTATTTGTTGCAACCGCCTTTGGAGGAAATGCTGTCCTCGTCCGCGTTGTGTCTGCCCGCTCGACCGTATCCCTATCAACTGGCTGGGGTTGCCTTTTTGGTACCGCGTCGTAGCGCACTGCTAGCAGACGAAATGGGACTCGGCAAGACCATGCAGGCGATAGTGGCCCTCAGGATCCTCTTGCACATGGGAGCGGCCAGGAGAGTACTCATCGTCTGCCCCAAGCCGCTGGTTACCAATTGGCTGCGCGAATTGAGCTTTTGGGCGCCCGAAGTTCCCGCAGAAGTGGTGAGCGGCGACTACGAAACGCGCCGCCGAGTGTGGCACCTGTCCCATTGCCCCGTCAAGCTCGTCAATTACGAGCTGCTTACGCGTGATGCCGACGACATCGCTAGGCTAGCGCATCCTTTCGACTTGGTCCTATTGGACGAAGCGCAACGCATCAAGAATCGCGACTCGCGCACTGCGCAGGTAGCGCGCCAGCTGCCGCGGTTGCGTTCCTGGGCGCTCACAGGTACGCCCATCGAAAACCATTGCGACGACCTGGTAAGTCTCTTCGAGTTTCTCGACCCGGGCCGTCTTCCTCCCTCTATCGGCCCCAAAGAGTTGCAGTCCATGACTGCCCCCTATGTTTTGCGGCGTGTACGCGAAGATGTGCTCAGCGATTTACCGCCACGGGTCAATCGCGATACCTACGTGGAACTTACGCCGGCCCAGCGCCATAGCTACGAGTTGGCCGAGCGGGAGGGCATCGTTCGGCTGGGCAGTCTCGGCCAACTCATAACCGTCCGGCATGTATTCGAGCTGATTTTGCGGCTCAAGCAGATCTGCAATTTCGATCCCGCCACTGGGGAAAGCGGCAAACTGGAGCAGCTGCGTGCCGATCTGGCGGAAGTTGTCGCTCATCGGCGCAAAGCGATCGTCTTTTCGCAATGGGTCGAGCCGCTGGAGGTTTTGGCGCGCCAGTTGGCCGAGTTCGGTCCCCTCGTGTACCACGGCCGCGTTCCTCCTGCGCACCGCGAGCAGATCTTGCGCCGCTTCCGCGACAGCTCGGCCTACTCGTTACTGCTCATGAGTTACGGCGCCGGAAGTGTGGGACTGAACCTGCAATGCGCCAATTATGTCTTTTTGTTCGACCGCTGGTGGAATCCTGCCGTGGAAGAACAAGCCATCCACCGTGTGCACCGGATCGGACAAAAAGATCCGGTCATCGTCACGCGTTACCTGGTGCCGGACACGGTCGAAAGCCGCATCGCTGCCATCCTCGAGCGCAAGCGGGCGCTGTCCGAGCAAATTCTCCACCGCCAAACGGCCTCCTCGGGCCTTACTCAGGAAGAGCTGTTCAGCCTCTTCGGGCTCGAAACACACGTGCATCGCGTCGCTCGAACCGGGTGACCTGCCCGCCTGGTGCTTCGAGTTGGCTCCATCTCCACGGCGATACGACCTATGGTCGCAGCGGAGCATCAGGAGCATCCCAGGCTGTTGCCGCAATTCATACAGCGGTAACAGGTCCCCGAGCGCACGGTCAAAGCGCCGCAGAAATCGCAAGCTGGGGCATCCGATTGATAGTAGGCGACTTGCCGTAAACGGTCGCTGGGCACTGTTGTGCCTTGGTCCTGGCCGCCGGCGCCATCGGGCTGGGGGAGCGCCCGTCCGCTCGCCGAAGCGGGCAACGGCTCGGCAGACCCGCTCCGACTCCGGTCCTCTTCTTCCTTGAATCCGGGCACGAACTGCCGGCCGAGCCAGCGGAAAATGTAATCCACAATGGATTTCGCTATGGGAATGTCCGGGTTGGACGTGAAGCCCGAGGGCTCGAAACGCACGTGCACGAATTTGCGCACCAGCTCTTCGAGGGGCACGCCGTACTGTAAGCCCACGCTCAAGGCGATACCAAAAGCGTCCATCAAGCCGCCGATGGTGCTTCCCTCCTTGGCCATGGTGATAAAGATTTCCCCCGGCGTGCCATCTTCGTACAGGCCGACGGTGATATAGCCCTTGTGACCCTGGATCTCGAATTTGTGGGTGATAGAGCGGCGCGTATCCGGCAGTCGTCTTTTTTGCGGCTGCGCAACGATCGCTGCTTGCGTCGGTCTTTTGGTTGCCAAGGGCTGGACAGCCTTGGAGCCGTCGCGATAGACGGAGACCGCCTTCAGTCCCAACTTCCAAGCATCGAGAAAGACCTGCATGATTTGCTCCGGCGTCGTGCGATTGGGTACATTGATGGTTTTAGAGACGGCACCGCTCAGGAAAGGCTGGACGGCCGCCACCATCAGCAAATGCCCCTCGGGCCGAACGGCCCGCGAGCCGCCGGGCGCATGGAAAGCACAATCGAATACCGGCACATGTTCGGGCCGTAAGCCTGGCGCATCCTCGATACGTTCGTGCCGCTCCAAATACTCGAGGATCGCTTTTTGCTGCTCGGCATCGTAGCCGAGGGCTGCCAGGGCCGCCGGCACACTGCGGTTGACGATTTTCAGGAGCCCGCCTCCGGCCAATCGCTTGTACTTGACGAGCGCTATGTCCGGCTCGATCCCTGTGGTGTCGCAGTCCATCATAAAAGCGATCGTGCCCGTGGGGGCAAGCACAGTGGCCTGGGCGTTGCGATAGCCGTACTGGCGTCCCAGTTCGAGACAGCGCTGCCAGACGCCGGCCACATGCTGCTTGTCCTGCGGCCAGTGATCGGGGATACTACCTACAGCCTGTGCATGCTGCTCCATAACTGCCAGCATCGGTTCGCGATTGTCGGCAAAGCCCTCGAAGGGCCCGCGCACCTGAGCCAGCTCGGCACTGGTGCTGTAGGCGCACCCGGTCATAAATGCCGTCAGCAGCGCTGCCGCAGCCCGTGCTTCTTCTGCATCGTAGGGCAACCCCAGGGTCATCAACAAGGCGCCCAAATTGGCATAGCCGAGCCCCAGCGGACGAAACGTGTGACTGTTGCGGGCGATGGCTTCGGTGGGATAGCTGGAACGATCTACCAATATCTCTTGGGCGATGAAGAAAAGACGCACGGCATGCGCAAAATCGTCCCACTCCAGAGGCAGAAGTCCCGCGTTACGCGTCTGGCGGCGAAAGCGGAGCAGGTTGAGCGAAGCCAAATTGCAGGCAGTGTCGTCTAGGAACATGAATTCCGAACAGGGATTGCTGGCGTTGATCGGCCCTGCCTGCGGGCAAGTATGCCAACGATTGATCGTATCGTGGTACTGCAAACCAGGATCGCCGCACTCCCAGGCAGCTTGGGCCATTTGTTGCAAAAGCTCGCGCGCTTTGTAGGTGCGAGCCGGTTGGCCCGAACGCACCCAGCGCGTTTGCCATAGGCCGTCGCTCTCCACGGCCTGCATGAAATCGTCGGTCACACGTACCGACAAATTGGAGTTTTGAAACAAGATGTAGTTGTAGACATCTCCTTCGAAATGATCGTCATAGTGGTGCGAAAGCAGGATGCGTGCCTTGCGCTCTTCGCGGGCTTTGCACCAGATGAACTCGACGATATCAGGATGGTCCACGCGCAGACTCTGCATTTTGGCAGCGCGGCGCTTTTTGCCTCCGGATCGCACCACGGCTGCCACCTGGTCGTAGATGCGCATAAAACTCACCGGCCCACTGGCCTGCCCGCCCCCCGATAGTGGCTCCCCTTTGGCCCGCAAAGGAGAAAGGTCGGTGCCTGTGCCCGAACCGAACTTGAAGACACGTGCTTCGCTGGCCGCCAGGTCCATGATTGCGCCCATGTCGTCGCGTATGGACTGAATAAAACAGGCGCTCGCCTGCGGATACTCGTAAGCCGACTCCGCCTGTAGCACCCGGCCGGCCCGCGCATCCCAGTAGTACTGGCAGCACTCCCCACGCAAGCCGTATTGCTGGTACAGCCCGACATTGAACCACACAGGACTGTTGAACGTGCCGTACTGATGCAGGATCAGCCAGGTCAGCTCGTCATAAAAGATCTGTGCATCCTCCCGCGAGGCGAAGACGCCATCCTGCAAGCCCCAGTCGGCGATGGTCCGCGTGACACGATGGATCAATTGCCTGACGCTGTGTTCGCGCTGCCCATCGGCTACGGGAGCAAAATAGCGGCTGGCGACCACGTCCGTGGCCAGTTGGCTCCAAAAGCTCGGGAATTCGCAGTCGTCCTGAGCGAAAATGACTTGCCCGTTTTCGTCGCGGATCTCGGCACGCCGTCGCTCCCACTCGACACTTGCGAACACATCCTGACCCGCGCTCGTAAACCGTCGCTGCAAGCGCAGCGCGGTGGCGCACGTGGACGCAGTGCTATCGCTCACGGCTGTACAACCCCCTATGACCCATGGAAAGCGCTGGACCACATGATGATCGAGGACCCGTTCGTACTCTTTTGCGCAAGCTCCCGCGTACTCTCTTGCGCAAGTTCCCGCGTGCGGCTGCCGGTACTGAACTATAGTTTAGTCCAGGACGTATCCAAGCGCAAGCCCCGTGCCGATTTGTTTCATCGGATGGTCTGCGTCGCCTGGGGTCGTCAAGCTGCGTGCTTTTTTTCGCTAGCCCCAAGGTTTGCACAGCCATAGATATGCGGCAGGTCCGCACAACACGAGCGAGTCGAGTACATCCAGGACACCGCCCATACCGCGCAGGACATTGGAAGAGTCCTTGACCCCGCTATCGCGTTTGAGCAAAGACTCGAAAAGATCGCCCGTTTGGCCGGCGACAGCCAGGACAAGTCCGAACACGAGGCTTTCCGGTAGAGAAGACCAAAGGGACTTTTCAGCCCAAGCCGATCCGGCTACGTGTAACAAGCCAGCGCAGAGGATGGCCGCGGCCACGCCTGCTACCGCTCCCTCGATAGTCTTTTTGGGGCTGAGCACGGGGGCCATTCGATGTCGGCCCAAAGCGCCACCCACATAGAAGGCGCCTGTGTCGCTGGCCTTGGGAATAAAGATCGCCGCCGCCAAAGCCCATGCTCCGTGTGGGTGCGTCAGACGCAACTGCACCAGAAAAGACGGCAATAAGCCCAGATAGATGATGGCAAAGGCGTCGTGGCCGAGACGCGACAAGACCCCCGATGGCCCGCGGAAGCGGCAGCTTTCGTGGGCCAGCGAGAGGATCAAGGCCAGTGCCAGCGCCACACCGATGCAGAGCCAGGCCTGGCCTTTCGCTCGGTCCAAGGAGTCGGCGGAGACACAGTGCGCATACAGCACCGGAGCCCAGTTGCTTACGAGGACCATAGCCAGCGCCGCGTGGGTCGTCCAGCGATACCCAGCAGGCGTGCCGCACAGAATGAGCCACTCCTTACAGGCCAGCTGCGTCAACGCCAGTGTGACCACAGCGAGCACCGGGAAAACCGGTGCCGGATCGAAAAGGAAAACGATCAGGGCCAAAGCGACGAGCAAAGACCCGTACAGCAGCCGCTGGCGGTGCAAGTCACCCCTCGCTCAAGCCTCCGAAGCGACGCTCGCGCTTGGCGAAATCGGCCAGCGCCGCATGTAAGTCCTGCGTCGTGAATTCCGGCCAACACTTGTCCGTGACCCAAATCTCCGTGTACGACAACTGCCATAGCAAAAAATTGCTGATGCGCATTTCCCCGGCGGTGCGTATGAGCAGATCCGGATCCGGCATATCTCGCGTGTACAGGTACTGTGCCAGTGTCTGCTCGGAAATATCTGCGGGATCGAGCTCGCCAGCACGCACGCGGTAGGCGATCGTGCGTACGGCATCGGCCAATTCCGTCCGGCCACCGTAATTGATCGCCAGGCACAAGGTCAGGCCGGTATTGTCACGGGTCAGCCGCGTGTTTTCGTCCAGCTCCCACAGCACCTCGGGAGGCAAGCCATCCCGACGTCCGATGCTGGCAAAGCGAATGTTTTGCTCCATGATTTCGGCCCGCTCCTCGATCAGGTAGCGGCGCAGCAAAAGGAACAAAAAGTCGAGTTCTTCTCGCGGGCGTTTCCAATTGTCCACGCTCAGGCAATAGAGAGTCAGCTGGCGCAGGTCCAGGCGGCAGCATTCCTCGACGACGGCGCGTACGCTGCGCACGCCCTGCGCATGTCCCTGGATGCGACGCAGCCCCTGCCGGCACGCCCAGCGGCCATTGCCGTCCATGATGATGGCGACATGCCGCGGCAGACGGCCTTTGTCCAAGCCAAGCATCCGCATCTGGTCATCGGTATACGGCATCTGCTTGGCCAAGCGATCCCCTCCTACCAGCGGATCGTCTGCCTGCGGTCGGGCCCGACCGACACCAGACGCACCGGCAGACCCACCAATTGGCTGAGCCGGTCGAGGTAGCGCCGAGCTGCCCCAGGCAAGTCTTCCGGTCGGCGCACACTACCCAGGTCCCGCTTCCATCCCGGCAACCACTCCAAAACGGGCCGGCACCTGGCCAACTGTACGCTCGTAGCGGGCATATAGTCAATGCGCTCGCCATCCAACTCGTATGCCACACCGATGGCTACTTGCTCCAGCTCGCTGAGCACATCTAGGAGCATCACTGCCAATTCAGTCGCTCCCGAGACGGCGGCGGCATAGCGCACAGCCACTGCATCGAACCAGCCGCAGCGTCGCGGTCGGCCAGTGACCGTACCGTATTCTCGGCCCGTCTGCCGGATTTTTTCCCCGATGGCATCGTCCAATTCCGTAGGAAACGGTCCGGCCCCGACACGCGTGCTGTAAGCCTTGACTACGCCTACGATGCGTCCGACACGAGTCGCTGGCACACCCGACCCGCTCCATAGACCGGCCGCTGAGCTATGCGAACTGGTCACGAACGGATAGGTGCCGTGATCCACATCCAAAAGCGTCCCCTGGGCAGCCTCGAAAAGGATGCGCCGACCTTGCTGAAGCGCCTGATGTAAATAGCGCACTGTATCCGCCACATAGGAGCGCATGCGCTCGCCGTAGGCGGCGTACTCGCATGCCAGTTCTTCGGCACAAAACATGCTTGTCCCCGCCCCCAGGGCCTGGAGCAAGCGATTCTTGCGCGGCACGATTTCTTCCAGACGCCGGCGCAGATGATCGGCATCGAGCAACTCGGCCACGCGGATCGCGGAAATGCGGCCTACTTTATCCTGATAACACGGCCCTACGCCGCGCCCAGTGGTACCGATGACTTCGGCAGCACATCCCGCCCCTGCTTTTTCTTCTTCCAGGTGATACGGAAATATCACGTGGGCGCGGTCGCTCACCAACAGCCGCTGCCCGACAATTATCCCACTGGCCTCCAATTGCGCTACTTCTTCCAAAAAGCGTGGCGGGTATATGACGACCCCGTTGGCGATGACCGAGGTTACCTCGGATCGCAGGATGCCGGTGGGAATCAAGGACAATTTGTGAACGCGGCCGTCGGCTACCACCGTATGCCCGGCATTGGCGCCGCCGTTGAAGCGCACGACAATATCGTGCTCTTCGGCGAGCAAATCCACGATTTTTCCCTTAGCTTCGTCTCCCCACTGGAGACCGACCACACAGGTACATTGTGTCATACGTGTCCCCGCCTCTAGCGTCGCCTCACACGGGATGTGTCAGTGCGGGACAAGCAAAAATCTTCGCCGTGATGGACCAGAGTTTCTGCGCATCCTCGCGCTTTCACCTGTCGAACATGGCCCCTGATCTCCTCGCCGACGTCCCAAAGCCGTAAGGAACATTAGGAGGCTTCTAGGCGTCAGTCAAGCAGGCGTGCCAGCTTTTGCGAGGGACTGTGCGCCCCTCGGTCCCGCCACCTCAGCGGCTCCCCGACCGAAGCCGCGAGGCAATGGAGAGGTCGCGTCAATAGGTGGCTAAACGCGCATCGGGCGGCCTCTTCTTTGGTCATTTCGACCTCATCCGCGTCCTGCCCCTGGCGTAGACCTTGGCCAGCGACGCGGGCGCCTTCAGCCGGCAAAACCTTTTGGGGACCACCATGCGCATCTTCTAGATCAGCGCACGTGGCCCGCTCCACCTTTTTGAATCGCTTTTGCACCGCTCGGCACCGCCCACAGCTGCCCGGAGGAAGAAGGAGCACCGGTAGACGCGATGTGGAGGTTTTGCACCGCTCGCAGCCGCCCGGAGGAAGAAGGACTATCGGTAGACGCAATGTGGAGGTTTTGCACCGCCCAGGACGCATTTCCCTACCCTTCGATAGTATCTTCGCGACGGATTGTATCTGGCCCTAGCATTTTCCCTTGCCAGGTCTTATGATGCCCCCGTAAAGACGGTTTGCAGTGCACCAGGCGCAGAGGAAAGGACAGACCCCCATGACTCCGCATACGGTCATTTTGGGAGGCGGCCCCGCAGCTATCAACGCCATCGAAACCATCCGTCTGTTCGACGCCGGTTCTTCACGCATCACTCTGGTCAGTGACGAGCCTGCATACGCGCGCATGGCGCTTCCATACTATCTGGCGGATACCATTCCGCTGAAACACTTGTTCACTGCCGACGCCGATTATTACGACCGACTGAAAGTGCAGCGGCGTATAGGCCCCCGTGCTGTCGAGGTCCGACCGCAACAGCACCTGGTGAAATTGAGCGACGGCACGCAAATGCACTTCGACAGCTTGCTAATCGCCACCGGGTCGGCGGCGACCATTCCTCCCATTCCCGGCGCCGACTTGCCCGGCGTCTGGCCTTTGTGGACGCTTGGACACACACAAGCATTGCTGCGACATCTGCAAGGCCTGTCCCGACCGGAAATCGCCTTCGTCGGCGCGGGCTTCATCGGCTTGATCGTCCTCAACGCCGCATACAAGCGCGGGTGGAAGTTGCACTTGATAGAGATCGCTGACCAGGTGCTGCCGCGCATGCTCGATCGTGAAAGCGCCCGGATGGCAGAGAAATGGCTGCAAGACAAAGGTGTCGGTGTGCACCTGAACACAACTGTCGAGCGTATTGCCGAGCATGGAACACGCAAGCGATTGCGCCTGCGTGGCGGCGACGAACTGGAAGTGGACGCCGTGGTGCTGGCCACCGGGATCCGGCCCAACATAGACTTCCTGGCCGATAGTGGCATCCTGATTGACCAAGGCATCGTCGTCAACGATCGCATGCAGACGAATTATGAGTTTATCTACGCGGCTGGGGATGTAGCGCAGGGACCGGATTTGCTGGGCGGACCGCCAGCGGTCCACGCTATCCAGCCGACTGCCGTGGACCACGGTCGTGTCGCCGGTGCCAATATCGCCGGCCGCGACGTCCGTTATTCCGGCAGTCTGCTCATGAACATTCTCGACGTGTGCGGTTTGCAATGTGCTAGCTTCGGGCGCTGGGCGGATACCAGTTTGGAGGCCATGACGCTGGCCAACGCTGAGCTGCCGGTGTATCGTAAGTTGCTCTGGGAGGGTGATCGGCTTGTGGGCGCTATCCTAGTGGGCGCCGCCGACAACTTGGGAATGCTCAACGACCTCGGCATGATCAAGGGCCTCATCCAGGCTCGCATCCCGTTCGGTACCTGGAAAGAGTATCTGCGCGACAATCCCTTCGACGTCAGGCGGCCCTTTATCGGACTCAAAGTAGGCAAAAAATTGGCGGAGACGACCCTTTTAGGTCTGCCGGCAGTACCCAGGCAGTTTCGCTTCGGCGACCGGCAGCCCAGGCCGATGCCTACGCTGCCCCAGGCGCATACGACCTATGTGGAAACCAAGCCCTGATATGAAACAACGAACACCGCTCGAGCCGCGCATGGTCGTTTTTTCCTCGCGAGCCCAATTGGCTGAAAGTGCCGAGCTATGAGAGTACGCGTGCGAGGTATGGGGTCACTGCGTGACCGACTAGCCAAACTGGGCTCGTTGTCAGGCAACGCGCTCGACCTGGAGCTGCCCGATGGTGCTACTTTGGCCGACTTGTTGCGGCATCTCGACATAGCCGCGGGACAGGTCCATCTGGTGATGGTCAACGGGTCCCAAGAACGCGATAGCTGTCGCAAGCTACAGCCCGACGACGAAGTAACGCTTTTTCCTCCTGTTGCCGGGGGCGCGATTTTGGCAAGACCGCAGTGCCGACGATCCGGTCGGCCTCAATAATGGAGGTCGTCGGGTAGAGAGTCCCAGCCGTCCCAGAGCCTCAGGTCCACCTCGTAACAACATAAATTGGCGTTGGCGACATAAATGGTATGTGGGTCGGAAGCTACGGTCAGGTCCCGAATAGGCGTGCCCAAGTAATGGCCGGCCAATAACTCCCCGCTGCCAGCGTGCCACAGGCGCAGAGTCCCATCTTCGCTGCCGGTGACCAGCACGTCGCCACGACGCGTGTAAGCCAGACCGGTGACCGGCTCCCCGTGGCCGCACACTTCCCCGTCCTGATCGAAAGTCTCGAGATTCCACAAAAGGACCGACGCATTGAGGGTGGCCAGTGCCAGTTGTTTGCCGTCGGGACGGACCGCCAGTCGGCGGCCGCCGGTAGGCAAGCGTGCCACCAGCCGACGCTCTACGACGTCCCATACAACCGTCGAGCCATCGTTTCCTTGACTAGCCAGCCAGTGGACGCCAGTCGCTATGACCCACGGTTGAGATGGATGGAATACCAAAGCCTCGATACAACTACCTTCGGTAGCTTCCGGCATGAGCAAGGCAGGCTTGCGCGACTCGGTGGACCAGACGTACACGTAGCCGTCGGTACCTCCTGCCGAGGCCAGCATCTTGCCGTAGGGACTGAAAGCCACGGCACTGACGGCGGTCTTGTGTGCCTGCCATTCGGCTCGCGGTCGCGTGGCCAGCGATGTCCACAAACGTACCACACCGCACTGGTCGCCGGTGGCAATCCATTTGCCATCGCCGCTGAACGCGCAGCAGCTAAGCCCCGGATGCATGCGGCGGAAAACCAGTTCGGCTCGATGGGTGTCCCATACCTGGATTCCCTCGACACGGGCAACCACCAGTCGGCGGCCATTTTGTCTCAAGGCCAGCCCCTTGGCCTCTCCCAAGTGCTCTACGGCCGGTCCGTGTCGCTGGCCGCTGAGCACATCCCAGACGATCAGCCGTCGGTCTTCTCCGCCGCTGACCAGTTGCCTGCCATCTTGACTGAAGGCCAAACGCGTCACCGGCGCGACGTGCCCCTTGCAGCGGGAGTGCAGCCTTTTTTCGCGCACACACCAGATACAGATTTGACCACCGCGATCGGCAGAGGCTAACCATTCACCATCGGCCGTTATGGCCAGTGCCAGTACCGGATCGGTGTGCCCGTTGTATAGAAAACTTATGCACTTTCTGCCGACATCCCAGGCGTAGACATTGCTGTCCCAGCCAGCACTGAAGAGTTCACGTCCAGTGCCCGACCATTGCAAACCGCTCATGTGTGTCGTATGGCCTTGCAATGTCCCTACTACCTTACTCTGGGCCGTGTCCCACAGATATATGGACCGATCTTCACAGGCCAGGGCCAGTAGCTTGCCGTCGGGACTGAAAGCCCCTGCAGTCAGCGACCGGCGTGCCACCGAAACTATTTGCGTGCGTCGCAACGTGTATTGGTTGACCTCGCTGACATCTACCAAAACGAGGCGCCCGTCCTCGGTGCCGGCAAATAGCATACGCCCGTCCCCGCGAAAACCGAGCGCCGTTACCCAGCCGACACGAGGTATACTGCGCAGCAAATGCCCGCTCAGTGCATCCCACAACGTGAGGCCATCGTTGGCGGAGGCCAGCAGACGAGCATCGGGACTGATCGCCCAAGCCAGGTCGTCATGCGTGATGTCGAGCCGATAGAACTGCCGCCCATTGGCTACATCCCAGCAGCGCAAGATACCCGGCTCCTCGATAGACCAAACCATCCCCTCTGCGGGCCAGCTCAAGGCCACCAGTTCGCCATCCAAACTCAGGCGCAAATCTCCGAAAACACGAGCCACAACTGCAGGAAGAGAGCGCCCTTCCACTCCGCGCCCGGGACCCGACGATTCACCCGAAGGCATGATGGATCCGCCCTGTCTTCTGGGGGAGGAACAGCTTTCACACCCCTCGCCTGCCGGCAAGGTCTCGCTGTCTATGAACACCGACTGCCACACTTCCTGAGGGCTTCCCTGCCCTATGGCCAAACACTACGCAAGTGTATCTCGCAAACCGCGGCGAAGATGATTCCACTTGCTTTTTATTTCTCGCACGCTCGACCGCCTGGTATGCTGGCAGCGGCGCCACCCAATTGGGCACGCATCGAGGGCCTTTGTCAGTTGCACTTCTGCCTGGCGCAAGCGGATTTGGGCAAATGACTGCTATCCACCTGACGAACGGTGCGGCAACTCAAACTACTTCTCTCAGTTGTAAGTTACTAGTGCGCAATAATTAATGGCAAGAAAAGACAATGATCAGTACTACTAACCAGGTGTCCAGCCAGGGTCCGAGCATCCTTCAAAGTGCCGCCGTCAAAGGATTGGCATACATGTTGCTGCAAGCTTAACTAAACTCAAGTTGTTTGCTGCGAAATAATTGCGATGGCACATGAGCGCTAGCGCGCTTTTTGGACCAGTGCTATGGCAACTGGCCTGGAATGGTCACCTAGATTGTGCTAAGGTGCAGGATTGGCTGTGGCAAAAATGCCCTTGCAAGGATATGGCGACTCGGGCATCATCTGGCACCATAAACAAGACATCTGACCGAGTTGTTGCACGGATCGGCTAACAAAAACAGCCGTCGTTTGACCGGCGCGCCAGCGTTAATCGCATATGAAAGGCGGGGCTGACAGGTCAGGCACGGATGCGTAAGGTGCCAATCGCATATACGGCACAAGCCCGAAAAGCCGTCGTTGACCTGTGAAAATGGGAATCATTGCGGTCGAATTGCTGAGGCGGCCGATTGATAGATGAGGGGCTGCGGTTTTTCCCAGCCGCCCGGAAACCGCAGTGAAGCGCCTGGGTAAGTGGCGCACAATTGACAAGCGATCAGGTCGGCCAAGCTCGAGGCTCACCCCGAGTAGCTCTCATCCCACGGATTGGCTGATGCCGTCCGGTCGCTGGTAACTCCCCCGATGACCGACTGCTCGAAGAGCAGGCGCCTGGAAATACCAGAGCGTCGAGGGTAGCCCTGCGCTTTGCAGTCAGGACAGTGCAAAGGAAGCTATGTGCCATTTTTCACGACCTATGGGGATCGGATCAGGATCGTGTAAGTGCTCGGCGAATTTGGATGGGCGCACGTCCATCCCGCCCAGGATCGAAAGGTGGGTGCGGCTATGCCTCTTGGCGAACTCATCCTCGCGGTGGGACTACTGACGGGGTCTGCCCCGCCGGCGTGGGAGGACCCAGCTCTTCTGCAGGCCCATTTCCCTGTCTTGCGTTTTGTATTGACCAGTCTGGCCCTGGATTGGGAAATCCTCGATCCCCGCGAAACCCGGTACATCCTCGCACGACCAGAAGACCTGGCTAGCGACCTCAAACTCTTGCGAGACCGTTACCAGGACCTCAAAGATGCACCTCCTCTGGTAGATTGCCTGCGCTTCCCCGATCGCTCGACGATCAATGAATTGTTGGTGCACAATCGCGCCTATCGTAACAGCACTGAGGCACGGCAGCCTATCGAACTCACGCATCGTGCCGACATTCTTTCCGCCCAGCGGGAGGCGGATCTGCTCTATCAGATCTGGGATACGGCGCGCGATGCGCGCTGCGAATATTACTACATTACCGTGCGCCGTCAGGCACTCAAACGCTTGCGGGAACTCATCGGCCAAGAGGCGTACCTGAAAGGCGAGCTGCCACCTCACGTTCCCCTCTGGCGTTATCAGGTCATCGAGTAGCGACCAGCCCCGTGCCAGGCAACCGGTGCGCTTGTGGCAGCATACTGTGCCAGGCCGAGGCATGCTCGGCCACCGACTGGCTTCCCGTGACATCGGCGTCGCCGTCTCGTGTCTTTTCCCATATTCTGGTAACTACTTGAACGGTTTTTCCTACGGGCCTCTTCGATGCTCCAGGAAGATAGCTCCATGCTCGGCCATGCGCAGGCCATCGCTGTGCTGTGCAGTGGCGGGCTCGACAGTGCGATCCTGGTCGGTCACCTGCTCCGGGGCGGCCGTCGAGTCTTCCCTCTGTACATACGTTCGCACTTGCTCTGGGAAACAGTCGAACAGGCCTATCTCGAACGCTATGTGCAGGAGTTGAAACATAGCAGCGCCGGCTTTGCGGTCGAGTGCTTGGAGCCGGTGACAGTCTTGGATATGCCGGTGGGCGATCTCTACGGACATCACTGGAGTATCAGCGGCGAAAATGTGCCCGATGCGCGTTCGGAAGATACCGCCGTTTATTTGCCTGGTCGCAATCTCTTGTTACTGGCCAAGGGGTTGATTTGGTGCCACTTACGCGGTGTGCCCGAGATCGCCTTGGCGCATCTGAAAGGCAATCCCTTCGGCGATGCGCGAGAGGAGTTCTTCGCTGCTCTGGAAACAGCCATCTATCTTTCCAGTGGGCAGAGGATCGCCATTCGGCGACCCTTCGCCCACATGGACAAAGCAGCCGTTTTACACTTGGGCCGGGACCTGCCTTTGCATTGGACTTTTTCCTGTATACAACCCGAGGACGGGCAGCACTGTGGCCGGTGCAACAAGTGTGCCGAGCGCAGGCGCGCCTTCCGCGAAGCAGGCCTGAGCGATCCGACCTGGTATGCGGCACCCGCGGGTTGATGGAGAACCGCTATGTTTCGCGTCAGCCGGGAACTGTCTTTTTGCTATGGTCACCGGCTCTTGAACTACGAAGGCAAGTGCCGCTTTCTGCACGGGCACAATGCACGGGTCCTGGTGACTTTAGAGGCTGACCAACTCGATCGCCGCGGTATGGTCGTGGATTTCACGCATATCAAAGAAACGCTCCAGCGCTGGCTCGACCAGGAACTGGACCACAAGATGATTTTGCACCGCAGCGATCCCGTGGTGCCCCTGTTGCAGGCGGTCGGCGAGCCCATAGTTCTGCTCGACGTCAACCCGACTGCGGAAAACATCGCCCGGTATATTTATGACCAAGCGCATCGCATGGGCCTGCCAGTCACGGAAGTTATCCTCTGGGAGACCGACACGTCTTTTGCGACGTACCGACCACGAGGATAACGTGCACAGGCCGGCAGCAAGGATCAAGGAGCTTCTGCCGTCTTGCTGAACAAGCGTCGGACGGCGTCGCGCACCGAGCCTTTGCCTTGTCCCGCCGGCTCCGTCGGTTGGCCCATCGCTTCCGGCTGTGCCGACTTTTGCATGATCGGCGCAGGACGCACGACGATAGGCTCCGCACTGACAGGACGCGGAGACAGAGGCATAGATTCTGAACCGATGAAGCTGCTGTCCACTCGCCGAGGCGCAAAGGAGCGCGAAATGATGCCGTACAGGCTGCGGTCGCGTCCCGCGGGAAGCAAATCTTGGCTCGGCACATAGCTGGCCAGTGCTTTACGGGCTTCTTCGAGGACTTGGTCCAGTGACTTGGTGCTGTTTTTGTAGTAGGCCACGACTTGGATCTCGGATCCGGCGTCGGCTTTCTTTTCCGGAGCTTTTTCTGGGGCTTTTTCCGGAGCCTTTTCAGGAACCGCCTGAGGCTTGCAGGCCAAACAATGCTGCAAGGCCAAATAGGCAGCATCGCGCACACGGGGCGAGTTCTCTGCGGGACGCCCGTCACGATCACTGCCCATGACCACTGTGGTCAGCGCCTCGATGGTGCGCTTGGTACAGCAGCAGCCTCGGCCCAAAGCCCATGCTGCTTCGAGCCGAACGCATTCGTTGCGGTCCTGACGCAAAGCATTGATGAGCGCATCTTCGGCCTCGGGCCACCAGTGGCAGTCCACGCTGCCGAGGTAGCGGACAGCTTCACGCCGCGCTTTGGCCTCGGCGGTGTCCTTCATGATGCGTGCCGAGGCACCCTGGGCAGACTCCGCCGGCATGGCCAGTTCTTTGGGTTTCACTTCGGGACAACAGGAAAAGCCCAAAAGCCCGCCTGTGAAGTTGCCCATCATCCCCAGGCCGCTGGTCATCATTCGTCCGAGCGGCATCTCGCACAGTTTCTCCTTGCACGCTTTGATTTTGTCTCCCATGTACTGGCAGAGGCCTACCAGTCCGGCAGCCTGTGCAGGAGCGGCTGGAGGAGTGGCCGACGGTACGGCAGGCGGCGCCTGCGCTTGTGCGCTCACAGGAGCCACTCCGGCCATGAATATGCCGATCCCGCCTAGAACGATCGGTAATCGTTTCATTTCTCTCTCCCATCAGTCAAGTAGCAGGCAGGATGAGCTCGTTTTCGTTCACGCCTTTTTGTGCTCGCTTTGGCTTGGCCCAGCACGGCGCATAATGACGTTTTTGCCGCAGGCTCCGAACGCTCTTTGGTTAACCTTCGGCATGTAGTTTGACGAGCTTGAGGGATTTTCCCAGATAAACGGAATTGCCGGCTATTGCCTTGCCTCACTGGAAAGCGCAGTGGCGCTCGTTCCCCAAAAAGCCGGTCCGCGTAACCATGCAGATTCTTACATTCGTGCAAACTGCTCAGTATGTGCCAATCGCTACAGGCCTCAAGTCCGGTGTATTTCTTGCCGATACAGTTACCGGCTCGCCGAATGCTCATACCGCAGATTGCAGATCGTTCGTAAGCAGTCTGGATCGGAACTGGCAGGTCGGTCCGGATTATCGGCCCAGTCCTTAGCGCATAAGGTTCACGAATCGCTAAGGAGACTAGAAATGAAAGCGCACACATACGTGCGGCTGGCAGGCCGAAGCGCGATACCGGCACTGGCCAGCTTGTGCTTGTTCGCAGCTACCGGTCTTGGTCAAGTACAGCCCATCGTCACCACGTACCCTACGGTCTCCCACCCAGGAGAAGATAGCTCGCCGGCCCAGGCCAGCAAACCGTGCAGTGACTGCCAAGCTGCCGACTGTACAATTGGCAGTCAGGGCAACCAACAGGCCGCGACCGATCCCCTGGTCGTCCCTGTGGACTGCCGCTCGTGCGGCGGCTTGTTGTCCCACTTCCGAGCACACCGCAAAGCAGGCACGGAGTGCTATACATGCACGCCGCGATGCTATCCCGGCTCGAGCGGCGCGTGCGACGACCCGAGTCTGGAGGAATCGTTCCTAGGGCGTCTTTTCGGCGGGTTTTACGAGGCCATTTGTTGCCCCGACCCATGCTATGAGCCGCAGTGGATAGCGGCCGCCAACGCAGCATTTTTTGCCGACAGCGTCCGGCCTAAAACACAAATGCGTATTCGCTGGGACTCCGGCTTCGGCGGCGAGTTTCCCGATCGCGCCGAATTCTTCTGGGCGCGTGCCGACGGTAACAGCAAAGGCCCCGGCCCCAAAGCCGGGGTGTTCGCCAGAAACTACCGCTACCGCGAACTCACCCTGTACACCGAGGCCGCCGCAGAAAAGGCCGGCCTTTTCTTCGAGATTCCTTATCGCTCACAAGACGTAGATGCCTTCGGCAACTTCGCGGGCTTTGCCGACATCAGTCTGGGTACCAAAAGTGTGCTGCTGGATTCAGAGCTACTGCAGGTAGCATTTCAATTCCGCACGGTGATCCCTACCGGCTCTCCAGGCAAAGGCCTGAGTACCGGGCACGTAACCCTGGAGCCGGCGCTGCTGGCTGCTTTGAAGCTGGCACCCGATACCTACTTGCAGGCAATGGTCGCAGACGCGATACCGGTCAGCGGCGATCCCGATTATGCCGGAGATGTCGTCCATTACCACCTCAGCCTCAACCATGTCATCTGGCGGCCCTTCGCCGACGTGCAGGTGGTCGCTTTGTTCGAATTCAGCCACTATATCCCCTTGGATGGCGCGTTTACCGACACTGTAGCAGGTGCGCCCGTGGCTATCAAAGCCAGTGACTTGTCTATCGTGACCCTAGGGCCTGGAATACGACTGGTCATTTGCGATCGTATTGATTTCGGCCTCGGCACTGCCTTTGCTGTCACCGGGCACCACTGGGCCGACGACCTGTACCGCGTGGAATTCCGCTGGCGCTACTAGACCCAGTCCGCTATCCCCCTCCCAGAGGCAGCGTCTGCCGCCGACGCTGCCTCTTTTTATTTAGCTGCCCGAACCGCCCTTTTCTCCGCATGATGGGGCCACTGTTTCCTTCGCCGCCCATACCGGAAATGGCTGACGGCTTTCGCGTCTATGAGATTGGCGTCGTGCCTGCTTGAAGCCTCTCTGATGCCCGTACCGCGCCCCCTTGGAGCCGCTTGTGCATAGATTGAGCTTTAGGAACGCTGTGGGCCAGCCCTGCGCTGAAAGCTCGGCAGCGAAGACACGCTGTCAGATCGGGCGATGCCCTGGTGCAGGGTCGCCTGGTTGCCGACCGCACGGGAGAAGGGTTATGACTGGGAATTGCTGGGGAACCACCGACCCTCTAGCGCCGCCTATATGGATCTCATCAGTCTATGTCTTGCGCGACCTAGACGAGGTGGACCGGATTTATCAAGGGGAGCAAGAAGGATACATCTATGCACGCGACGGCCATCCCAATGGCCGCCTGCTGGCACAGCACTTGGCCCACTTGGAGAAAGCTGACTGGGCCTGTGTGTGCAGTTCCGGTATGGGTGCCTTGGCGGCTACCATGATGGCCTTGTGCCATTCCGGTAGTCGAGTAGTCGCCCTGCGCAGACTCTATGGCAAGACTGCTGCGCTGTTGTGCCAGGAGCTAACCCGTCTCGGTATCCAGACAATACTGGTCGAGTCACACGACGATCCGGCACTGGATAGCGCGTTGCAATCTGGACCGCGCATCGTGGTGGCAGAGACCTTGTCCAATCCCGATTTACGCATAGCGCATGTTCCTGTGTTGGCGCGCAAGTGCCATGAGGCAGGCGCGCTCCTGGTGGTGGACAATACTTTTGCCACGCCAGCGCTTTTTCGGCCCCTGGAACACGGCGCCGATATAGTGATCGAGAGCTTGACCAAGATGGTCGGCGGCCATTCGGATGTCACCTTGGGCCTCATCGCCGGCCGCGGCGATCAGGAGCCAGTGATCCAAGGAACGCTTGCGACTTGGGGATGGATGGCTAGTCCTTTCGATTGCTGGCTGACTATACGTAGTCTGCCGACTCTGGCTCTGCGGCTGGGCCGGGCATCGGCCAACGCCCTTTTTTTGGCACAGTGGCTCGACAAGCAGCCTGGAGTGATGCGCGTCATCTATCCCGGGTTGGTCTCCCATCCCGATCATGAGCTAGCCAAGGCATTGTTCGGCGACTGCTTTGGCAACATGCTCGCCTTCGAACTGATGGGTGGCCGGGATGCCGTCAACCGCTTCCTGCGAGCGGCACCGGACATACCGTTCTGCCCTTCATTAGGACATTACGACACTACCTGCAGCCACCCGGCGAGTACGTCACACCGCTTTCTCAGCCCCGCAGAGAGACGCCGATTGGGTATCGGCGACGGTTTAATCCGGTTATCGGTAGGCATCGAAAGCGCCGAGGATATCAAGATGCGACTCGAAAAAGGATTGCGTGCGGCCCAGGCTGCTTGAAGAAAGCCACGTGCCCCGATCCCATCCTCGGACCGGGGCACGGGTGTCACGTGAGGCAAGGGTCTTCGCACGGAAACTAGCAATAGTCAAGACGATCAGCAAAACTCCTCGACCGTCCGCCGGACGATGTCAGCCATGGATGCCGCGTGTGTGACGAAGGCCAGATGGCCTGCATCCGGCAATTCGATCAAACGCGCTTCGGGCAGTCCATGGAGCAACGCTTGCAGTCCTTTGCGCGATACCAATACATCCCGCCGGCCGTGAACGACCGTCACCGGCACCTGCACACGGGACAGCTCGGCGCGTAAATCGAAACGCTCCGCCAACCGGAAACGATGAGCCATGACACTTTGATCCGTGCGCCAGCATTCGCGCACGACAAAACGAAACAGCGTCTCGTCCCGCGGTCGGCTGCCAAAGAGCAAGTTCACGAACTGATTGATAAATGGACTGTTGGTAGGCAATGGGTAGCCTCGGAGTACATAACTGGCGATCTGCCGTAGCAGCGTCTTTTCAAAACGAACGTCCACGCCTTCCACAATCAGTGCCTGGAAGCGGAACGGGAATCGAGCAGCGCACTTGAGTGCCACCACGGCGCCCAACGATACGCCGACTACTATCGGCCGCTCCAGCCCCAAATGGTCTGCAAAGTCAGCTAGGTCTCCAGCCAGATCATCCAGATCGAATGGACGCCTGACCATAAAGGGGTCATCTTCCCCCCGGCTGTGATAAGCGATAGTCCGGCAAAATGCCGCCAACTCGTTCATCAAAGGCGTCAACAGGCCCACGCCTCCCGCAAGCCCATGTACCAGGATGACAGGCGGTCCCAATCCGACTTTGACATAGCGGGCCGTATAGCAGGGCAATACAGCCCACCCTTCGTAACTTTCACGAACAAGTGAAGTGGAGTCGGCAAGCCATGGTCCAGCGACGAGCACCTGTTCTCCTTTTAGGCTATTACCAAAGGTTAGACTGATTGACGCAGGTCAAGCCATTGAAGCCTTTTGCTTAATTTTCACTTTCGTTCATAATCCAAATCCACGAATGATCCTAGCCGAATAGCAAGCCAAGCAAGCATCCCGAGCACGTGCGCCATTTGCGCCTGGCTCCCTACATAAAGTTGCAACCAGTGTGCCGCATGGGTATTTTGGAATGAAATCGCATCATTTTCACAGTCAAATGGTTAGGTAATTGACATTCATTCGGCAGCCGAGCGAGCTAGTGTCGAAAGTCGGCACATAACGCCGATTGGTCACCGAAATCGCCACTTGTCGAAAATCCGTCATAGTTTGGATAAGATAGTGAAAATGCCGAAGAAAATGACCTTCTACCCGGTACGTGCGTGCAATACTGAAGGATTCCCGAAGCATTTGAGTTTGCAACAATCTACCCCAGACAATCCTAAACAATCCAAACAAAGGCTTGCCTAGGCACCTACTCACGCATATCAGTAACTTCCGTTGACGGGTGTCGAAAATTAGACAGTGACTTAGGCGCTGGAGCAGAAAGCCCATGACGAGACTCAAGTTTTATTCCCACATAGCTTTAGGGATAGTCACTTGTTTTTACGGCGCAATAGTCATCTGGTATGCCCAAAGTATGCCAGAAATAGGCATAACCTGTACCTTTGACACTGAAATCCAGCGAGTCAACGGAGATTACATTATTGCTGATCCGCCAGCCACGGTACCCAAACCTGGAGATGTGATCCGACAAATTGGCCCGGACCCGATTAAAACGTGGCCCCAATACCTGCGGCTACTGAAAGATTTGGGCAATCACTTAGCGCTCTGGGAACAAAAGTCGCGTCCTGAGGTGAAGCGCAACGATGCCGGGGAATACCTAGTGCGTCTCGAGTTTACTCGCGATGACAGGCCGGAGTACTGCTGGGCGCGTGTTGGACTGCCCTCATTTTCTGAGTTTATCCCTTCTCTGATCTGGTTTTTCCTGAAACTTTGCTTGTTCTTGGTCGGGGCGTTGGTTTTTTGGAAGAGGCCACACGACGATGCGGCACGCAGATTTTTTGTTCTGTGTGTCGTGACGGTGGGAGCTTTTATGGGTGGCTACCATTGGCTACGCATTGCCTCGTCCCCGCCGCTTATCGTTTATTTCATGGTGTGCGGCGTACTCTTACCAGTTGTGAGCCTGCACTTTTACTTTGTTTTTCCCAGGCCCAAGCCCCTACTGGTTCGCTATCCGCGTCTTTCCGTGACGGCTCTGTATGGGCTGCCTGGTCTGTTTCTGGTAGCCATACTGGCGGGATACTTCTGGACATTGCTGGCGTTCCGACTGGGAAGTGACCCGATACAAGTGGAGCGTGCCAGTCAATTTCTGCTGTATACCATTTTCGGCTATCTGCTGCTGGCGGCGGTTTTATTCTTCGGATGCGTCGTTAGCCTGCTGCACAGCTTCGTCACCACGCCGGTAGGCTCGCCGGAACGCAATCAAGTGAAGTGGATCTTCACAGGGGCCGTTTTGGCTTCCGGACCCATCGGTTACACCTTTTATCTGGCTGTTGCCGATCCGGACCGCTTTGCCATCGGCGGAGCGACATGGCCGATGTTCGCGGCCTCCTTGTGCTTTACGCTGGCTTATGGAGTGAGCATCTCGCGCTACGGTTTGATGGGCGTAGAACAGGTGCTCAACCGTGGGCTGGTATACGCTCTTTTGAGCGTGATGGCGGGATTGGCATATTATCTGCTCATTTTTTTGGGGACCTTGCTGGGGAGTCAATTACAGCCGCAATCGCCGGTGTGGCAAGCGACGTGGGTCAGCACGATATCGCTGGTGCTGCTGGTCCTCCTGGATCTTTTCCGCTGGCGGATCCGGGCGGCGTTGGACCGGCGACTGTTTCGAGCCCAGCATCAGCTGGATCGCACGTTGCAGCGCATGAGCCAAGCAGTAGAGCAATTGGTGGACCCGCCGACGCTGTCGAAAAGGTTGCTGCACGCTTTGGCAGAATTGCTCGATTTCCAGCAGGGATCGGTTTATTTGCGTGCCGGCGACGGCGACCCGTTTCGTCTGGCCGCGCACATCGGGCCGGTTCCGGAGCGCGGGCAGCTTGCCGTGACGTCGCCGCTGGTGCAGGCCCTGGAGCAGAGCCCGTTGGTACGCAAACGTACTACGACCGACAGGGACGCGGTGCAGGCCGAGCTCGAGGCGCTAGGGGGCGAAGTCGCCGTCGCGGTCAAACACGAACGTCGCCTGATGGCGGTGCTGCTCGTCGGTACGCCCTTGGCAGGTCGCTACGATATCGAAGACTTGCATCTGTTCACCAGTTTTGCCCAGGTTGCAGCTTTGGCATTGCACAGTGCGCGCGGCCATCAAATGATCGAGCAACTCAATCAGGAGCTGCGTGCCAAAGTCGAGAAAATTTCCGAACAACAGCGACGCATCGTGGCTCTGCAAAACCAACTCATGCGGCAGGGAGATCAGCGCCCGGAGTTTCAGGCGACTGGCTCGGAGCCAGTGGTCGCGGGGGGCATAGTCGGGTCCAGCCCAGCAATACGTCACCTGATCCAGGTGGTGCGCAAAGTGGCCACCAGTTCGTCGGCAGTACTCATCCGCGGGGAAAGCGGCACGGGCAAAGAGTTGTTGGCACGGGCCATCCACGCAGCCAGTCCGCGGGCCGCACGTCCTTTCGTCAAAGTGCATTGTGCCGCGCTTTCGCCCGGACTTTTGGAAAGCGAGCTTTTCGGGCATGTCAAAGGTGCCTTCACCGGCGCCCATCGCGATAAAGTAGGCCGCTTCGAAATGGCCGATGGCGGCACTCTTTTCCTCGACGAGATCGGCGACATCAGTCCCGAGGTGCAAACCAAACTCCTGCGCGTGCTGCAAGAAATGACCTTCGAGCGGGTGGGCAGTAGCGAGCCGGTACGCGTGGATGTGCGCATCATCGCCGCCACCCATCAGGATCTAGAGCGGCTCATGCAGGAAGGACGGTTCCGCGAGGATTTGTTTTATCGGCTCAATGTGATCACCATCCGCACGCCGCCTTTGCGCGAACGCAGCGAAGATATCTACGAGCTGGCTTATCATTTTTTGGCGCACTATGCACGTCGCACAGGCAAAGCACTCACGGCCATAGACGACGAGGCCCTGCAAATCCTCAAAGCCTATTCCTGGCCGGGTAACGTGCGCGAGCTAGAAAACGTCATCGAGCGGGCGGTCGTGTTGGCCGAGTCGGACACGATCACAGTGGCCGACTTGCCGGTGGAAATCGTCCGCGCTGTGGAATGGTCGCGGACGACGGTGCCGGCGGCAGGTATGGAGCATTTGCCCGGGGCTCAGGAACCGCCCGAATGCGCGTGGCGGCGCCGACGCGCAGAAGAAGAACGCGAACGCCTCCTCAGAGCCTTGACAGCTGCCGGCGGCAACAAGGCGCGGGCCGCCAAGTTGCTCGGTATTCCCCGCAGCACCTTCCTCAGCCGGCTGGCAAAACATGGCTTGCTGCACAAAAAGGACCTCCCGTAGCCGACCAAAAGCCATACGCCAGCCGACGCACAAGGGCGGACCGTCCGGTCCCTTACCCGTCGGCATTTCAAGAAAATCCGTTTTTTCCATGGTTTTCGTTACGATTGACGCCGCAGCTAAGGCTTTTGCGCTCGGCGTGTACCGCTCGGCACGAAAAGATGCGCTATCTTTTCAAGGTAGGGAGCGAAACCAGAGCGCGCGAAGTCGTGCAAGTCCTTTTGGAGAGCGTACAATGCGCATGTTGCAGTTCTTGGCGCGGCATTGCCGGTCCTATCGGCTGCTGGTGCACCCCCCGCGTACACGGCCAGCCAGCGCGCCCGCTGGTTGCACTTGCCCGGGCGCCAGGTCCTCAAAGGCGTGCTCGTGCAGGGTATTCACGGACCACTCCTGGCCGTGCTGCCGGCAACGCAAATCATCGAGCTGGAATCTCTCGGCTTTTTCTGCGGCGAAGTGCTGCACCTGGCAGATCCCCTCGCCGTCGCCCAGCGGTTTCGGGACTGCGAGTTCGGCGTTGTGCCCGCCTTTGGCTCGCTCTATGGTTTACCCACCTATTTGGATGCCGATCTCGATCCGGCTTGCGAAGTCGCTTTGCCTGGGCCGACTCACTTTCACTCCGTCGTGATGATGCTGGAGGACTACGAGCGCTTGGAGCGTCCTGTACGCGCGGCCTTTGCCTGCGAGCGCGAAGCTTTCACGCTGCGCTCGGCTTGAGCGGCCACTAGGGCCAAACCGGCAGTGGCTATCCTTGCTGCGCTAGGTATCTCTCGATCCTTGCCGCAAGCGATTGGTCTTTACGCACCCGCGACGTCATTTACAATAGCTTCTCGTTGGCTCGTACCACCGCCGGTTCGGCAGTCCTCGAGTTGCGACACAGAGGGCAGGCCGATGCGCTGGCAAGCGTACAAGCTATCGCTCACGGAGGAGCAGATGTGGTTCTGGCTGCCTATCCGGCCCTGGTCCGCCTAGCTGCACGCTGTGGGTTGAGCAGATTCGTACCGGCTTTACGCCGGCGTTACGGAGCCGACCTCCCCCTGGCGGTTTATGCCAGCGACCGTCTTTTGCAAACGCCTGTGCGGACCGTAAGAGAACTGGCAGCCTGGCTGGGTCCCCACGAGGCCGACGTGATAGACCTAAGCCTGGGAGCTCCTGTATTCGACAGCCTGTCGCCGCGTACTGCCAAGCTGGCCGCGGACGAACGCGGCTATCCCCCGACGGGCGGCCTGCCAGAGCTTCGTCGAAGTATCGCCCAGTTTCTTGCCGATTTCTTCCGCGAATCTTTCGACCCCGACACGGAAATTTTGGTAACACCAGGAGCGACCGGGGCGCTGGCAGTCGTCTTGGACGCTTTCGTGAGTCGCGGCGACTCAGTGGTGCTCTTGGACCCGTGTCATCTCCATTTTCCCTTGGCACTGGCTTACCGTGGAGCGCGCATCCGGTGGGTGCCTACACACGTAGTCGCCGGGGAGATCCGCTTCCAGCTCGAAGATCTGGCACGGGCCATGCGCAGGGCGCGGTTGATTCTGCTCAACTCCCCTTGCAACCCAAGCGGGGCGATGATCACCCGGGAGGGCTTCGAAGAGATCGCTTGGTACGCATGCCGCCGGGACGTGCTCGTCGTGTGCGACGAGGTCTATGCGGCCTACTGTTACGACCGACCGTGGGACAGTGCCGCGCACGTGCGCAGCATACGGCAGCGCACGCTCGTTTTGGGCAGCATGAGCAAGACTTTTGCTTTGGCAGCCTACCGCGTCGGATGGATCGCAGGTCCCTGCGAGTTGTTGCGAGCCTGTTTGCTGAGCCAATCGTTGACGGTGCCTTTTGTCAGCACCCTGTCACAGTACTTGGCCGTGGATGCACTGAGTCGTGCCGAAACGATTGTGCACCGGATTGTTAGCGACTTTCGGCGGCGCCGGGACTACGTGGCGGATCGCCTGCGTGCGTGCGGACTGGATGCGTACCCACCTGCCGGAGCTTTTTACTACTGGATTCCAATACCAGCCCACTGGCAGTCATCGCGCCAATTCTGTGCCGAAGCCCTGCAAAAACACCGTGTGCTTCTCGTACCAGGCGCATTTTTCGGGCCTTCCGGGGACCGCTACTTCCGACTCAGCTATGCCGGCGACGAAGCGCGGCTGCACGAAGGGCTCCACCGGCTCGGTCACATGCTGAACAGTCCATGCACCTCCCTGCACACCAGCTCGCACACGTGGGCGCAGGCCGCATAAGCCCGACACGCGCATCGTTCCGATCGGAATCAGCCTCGACGCCAGCCCGTCACCTGGCAGGGACATGCCTGGCGCGTTATGCCGCTGCTGGCCGGAGTGTAATTTGTCTCGCGCCGGCGACGATCGTAGCAACCTGTGCAGCCCACCAACGGCCTGCACTCGCTCCGGTGAGTGCCGACAGCCTGTCACTGATACTCTTCGCGAGGCGGACTGAAAACATCCAATGCACGAAAACCCGTAGCCAAAGCAGTCACGGTATGCACGGTACCGCTCGGGATGCGATAGAGATCGCCTTTGCGGACGTGACGTTGCACGCCGGCGATGGTGAATAGCGCTTCCCCGTCCAAAACGATGCCCATCTGCTCATGCGGGTGGCTATGTTCCGGCACGACACTGTGTGGCTCCATGTCCACCAGGGAAAGCATCAGACGGTCGAGCCACGACGTGGCGATGTGGACGCCTGGGAAAATCGTGTGGCGCTTCAAGTCGCCGGGCTGGGGAAAGTATCGAGCGGCGCGCACTTCGTCCATGGCAGTCACAGTCCTGTGTGGTCGGTTCCTGCCCGTTTTCTCAACTGTTCCCGAGCAGCTGACAACACTTTATCCTGGCGGAGAGTCAGCGCCGCAGGCCACCGGAGAGAGTCGCATGGACTTCGGCGGAGTTGCGCACCACGAGCACCCGAGCCGGAGCATAATAGATGATGGTGCCGGGCCCGCCGTTTTTGTCCCAGCTGCCTGGATCCACAATGGAGGTGATCAGATCTATGAGCCGTTGCACAGGCGCCGGCACGGACGGATCGCCATCGCTTCCCGTTCCGGCGAAGTTGCCCACGCCTCCGCCGAAGAAATTGAGAAATCCCATGGGTAAGAGGTCGTCTATGGGATAATAGCGCACGGTCATTTCGTTCTTGGCGCGCTCCAGGCTAGTGATTTCGATCGCCTCGTTCTTGACGATATAAGTCATGCCCAATTCACCGAGCACGCGCCGTAACAAGGTACGCTTGCTGACTCCTTTGCCGACGAAGACGCTCAGCTTGCTCTGATAGGTGATTTCCAGTTCCTTCATGGCCCGACTATCTACGTGGAGCGGGTGATCGCCGAACAGCGAGCGCAAGACGTCCAGTGCTTTCTCGAAGGTGACGTTTTGCAGATCCACAGGCTGAGCGACGACTTCGTCCAGAGTACGCACGATGGCTTTTTCGCGTTCCGTCAGCCGGACCATGCCCATGCCGTAACGTTCTTGACGCTTGCGCGACAGAGAGGCGAAATCGCGGCTGTACTCTATGTCCCGGCTCGAAGGAATCGCCGAGCGCTGAACTTCATTCAAGGCCCCTGTGGTACCGGCGGCCTTTTCGCCGGCCAACTGACCTTGCTCACTGAGCCGGCCAGCAGTGCCGGTGCTTTCGCGCATTTGTTGCACGAGAGGATGATCAGGGAACCGCCTGGCTAGGTACGCAGCCATTTCCGCGGCCTTTTGATGCTGGCCTGCTTTGTGCAGATCGCGGATGATGTCCAGATACTGGCGGATGAGCTTTTCCTGTGCTTGGGCTCCCTGACGATCCTGCGATCCTGGTGCCCGCGGACTGCTCTGTCCAAAGGCAACTGCCAAAGCAGACGCGGCGACGAGCAGTGCTATACCGAATCTCGACCACTCCAGACCGCGCATAGGTATGCCTCCTCGTTGGTGCGGACGGAACAACGGGACCGTACAGGCCCGTCGGCGAAGATACAGCGCTGGCGCCTCAGCATCCGTGTGCACACCGCTCTCATCGGCACAGTCAGATTCTCCATCCTGGGCTAGGCTCCTTTCAGCCGACTGTTGCCCCTTCTATTAGCATAACCGGCTCACAAGTGCGTGCCAAGAGAAAAGCCGCTTGCCGAGCAATCAGATGGGGTGGCATGCTCATGACTATGGGGAGCCGAGTCGGCTGCGAATTTCGCGCTCGAGAGCTTGCCAAGTTTCTGGGGCCGATCCTTCGCCGCGCCAGACGATCGCGCCCTGCCCATCGAGAAGCACCAGGGTGGGAAAGGTGTGGACCGCTAAGGACCGTCGTAGAGGGCAATCCTCGCCGCCGCCCAAGAGGATCGGATACGTGGCTCCCTGCCTTTGCCGGACAAAGCTAACGCGCTGAGATTGCTCGATAAAGGTGCCTTCTTCGTAAGCGATACCCACTATATCCAGACCCAAGTCGCGAAAGCGACGGTGCATTTCGGCCAATTGTGGGAGCCCCTGTACACAGGGAGCGCTCCATGTACCCCAGAAATACAGCAGGAGCAAGCGACCGTGTGGCCGATAGGCGAAGGTGCGTCCCTGCACATCGCGCAGGGCGAACGTTTCCACGTGAGTGGACGAGGCTTTTGCCGCAGGGGCGCTAACCTGAGCGGCGCCGATTTGTGCAGCAGCATTGGCTAGCGGCGCACCCAGCGTACCGGCTGTCCCAGGAAAAGGGGACGGACCTGGGATGACCGCGGGTACACCCTGGGATGCGCGTGCCTGAGTCGGATCGCGAATGGTCTGCAGGTCCTCGCGCCATTGCGGTGGCAGTCGCGGCGACGGCGACTCCGAAGCTGGCGCTCCCCCACGCCCCGGCGCGATAGGTACCGTCAAGGCCGGTTGCGCAGAGTTGCCGCCTATGGCAGCACCGTGCGGCGGAGGCCAGGCACCGGCCGGCTCGGAGGACCGGGCCGGGTCGCCCATAGCACCCGCTCCAGGAGCGTAACCGATTCCGGAAGGGTTGCCCCCGGAACTGGGATTCTGTGGCGGCGCAGGTACCGGCGGTGTGTCCGGAGTTACCAACTCCTCGGTAACGCGGATTACCACGACCACGTTCGGAGGCGTCGCCAACGTTGTCCCGGCAAGCATGTGCCCGTCGTGTCGGTAGCGAGCGATCAGTTTGTAGCGGCGACCCGGCTGCAAGCCCTGGATGACAAAATACCCCTGTTCGTTGGCGGTCACTTCGATGCCTTGGTCGGCGCCATCCACACCCACGACACGGATAGCGGCGCCGGGCTTGCGTTGCCCGAAAGCGTCTATGACCTGCCCAGCCAATATGCCGCTCGACGGGCTGGGGGCGGCGACAGCCGGAGCCGTCACCTCCGGCGCTCCCCCAGTCTCGCGCTCCGGAGGAGGCTTCTTACCGAAGCGTGGCAGCGACCAGTTCTTGGGATTCAAGCTGGCGCACCCCGCCACCAGAATCCCTAGTGCCACGCCCAGCATCAGTGCCCTCTGAGACACAGCCTCAACTCCCTTTGCACACTGGCTGTCCTTTCCCTGGCCGACTTGCTTGGGCCGTTTTGTCCTGTTCGCTCGGTTGCGATTTTGCTCGGCTAGCGCTCGCCGGCTTGCCCATCGTCTCTCTTTGCATTCTTCCCCCCGTCCTGCGCTCGGTCAAAAAGAAAATAGATCCGAACACACCCTTTACGCACGAGCCCCCATGACCTCTTTGGCAAAAAGCTTACAATTGCCGCGGCGATCGAGCACGATTGCCCGCATCGTTGTTCCGCACGCTACGCTCGCCAAAGTCCTATCCGTTTGCCATCCAGTCTTGGTTGCGGCGTGGAGATCCGAACACATACCCACACAGGCAGGCGCCGCTCGAACTACGTCAGGCTTTTCGATACCGATCCCGAGTAGAAGTGCATACCTGAAGCAGCCGATGTGTCAAGCAGAGTAGCGCCAACAGAACATAGACCCAGCGAAGCCCAAGAGCGGGGTGCAGGGGCCAACGGTGGTCGCCGACACTGCCCGAGCATGCTCGCTCGGCGAGGGGATCATGGCCGCTGCTGTGCCAGTTGGCGCAGCACTGCGATACCGCGTAGAATTGTCTCGTCCTCGGCGGCAAAGCTGATGCGGAAGTGCGTATCGCGCCGGCTGAACGTGGCCCCGGGAATGACCAATAGCCGGCTGCGAATGCATGCAGCCACGAAGTCGCTGCCGCTGCCCCATGGTACACGCGGAAAAGCGTAAAAAGCACCCGCGGGCGCTACCAACTCGACAATGCCCGCCAGTCCCTCTACGATCAAGTCGCGCTTGCACCGGTAGTCCTCGACCAATGGGTGCACATCGTAGTCCCAGGCCTGGACGCCAGCGTATTGCACCATACTAGGAGCGCAAACGAAAGTGAATTGCTGCAACTTGGCCATTTCTTCGATCAATGCACGCGGCCCGTGGGCATAGCCCAAGCGCCAGCCGGTCATGCCGTAGGCCTTGCTGAAGCCATCTATCACCAGGGTGTCTTCGTTGAACTCTGCCGGCGAGACGTGGGGCCGATCGTAAACGAATACGCGATAGACTTCGTCGCTGATCAGCAAAATACCATGGCGTGCTGCCAAGTCAGCCACGCCCCGCACCCGTTCGCGAGTCCATACGGCACCAGTAGGATTGGCGGGGCTGTTCATGATGATCGCTTTGGTGCGCGCAGTCACTGCTCGTGCCAGCACATCGGGGTCCACCTGAAAGTCGGGATAAGTATCCACGTAGACCGTACGCCCACCGGCCAGTGTTACCAGGTGGGGATACATGACAAAGTAGGGGTCGAAAACAATGACCTCGTCCCCAGGATTGACCGTGCAGCACAGGGCCAGCACCAAGGCGCCGGACGTGCCACTGGTAATCAGCACCTGGCGATCGGCATGGCCGTAGCGACGGTCCACGGTTGCCTGGA
The DNA here is from genome assembly GCA_040289265.1 of Gemmataceae bacterium. Taxonomy (GTDB): domain Bacteria; phylum Planctomycetota; class Planctomycetia; order Gemmatales; family HRBIN36; genus PSKW01. Next base: position 273,314 of record PSKW01000004.1, on the reverse strand, counting down.
TTTTTTCGCGCAGTTCTGCGATTCCCTGGGTCACCGTGTAGCCGTTCTTCCCCTCCTGGATGGCGCGAATAGCCGCCGCTTTGATCGGTTCGGGCACATCGAAATGGGGCTGTCCAATGCTTAAATTGATCGGATCTTCGAGATCGCGTGCCAGCTCGAAAACGCGGCGGATACCCGACGCTTCGATGTGGTGCATTCGTTCGGCAATCCATTGATCACGCATCGTTCCAGGTCTCCTGCATCGAATAAAGCCAGGGCTATGGCCCTGCCGTGACGATCCGCATTGTCTCCCACGGGTGCCGGCGATGCGTTCACCGAGCCGCCGGAGTCACTGTGCCTTGCGAACCGATCAGAGAAAGACTATGGGCAATCCGGTGCCGAGTCACCAGATCACTGGCTGGAGCGAGCTACGCATCGAAGCCACTTCCGGTCATACTTCGTACACGTCCAGACGATCGGCGTCCGACTGCACCAGCTTTTGTTCCAGTTCTTGGAGTGCCTGATGGACCTCGGACATGGTTTCGGGCCGCTTGTGAGGATGATAGGCAAGGCACCGATGGACCAGGTCGCCCAGGGCTTTGGGCACGTCCGGATTGAGCTGCTCGACCCGTTTCAAAGCGTTTTCCCAGTTGCGGGCGTCCAGCGCCAGCCCGCTCGGCCCTATCAAAGGCGGAATATGCCTGACCGTCAACAAACGATACATGGTGGCACCGAAGTTGAACATGTCGGTCTTTTCATTGACCAGCCGATGCTTGAGCTGCTCTGGTGCCATGTACTCCGGCGTGCCTTGGATGCGCGCTTTGTGTTGCCCCTCGATCCACGCCAGGCCGTAGTCAATGATCTTGACCTGACCATTGGGACCGAAAAGAATGTTGGCGGGCTTGAGATCCGCGTGGAAGACGCCGCGCCGATGCATATGTGCCAAGCCATCGGCAACCCGCGTAAATATTTGCACTTGGACCACGACAGGCAGAAGCGGTACTTGATCGAGGGTCTTGCCGCGCACAAATTCGATGAGCAGTCGGACTTCCGTCAAACCCCAAAAGAGCCAGCGAAACCGTTTTTCCAGCGCATGCACCTTGATCAAGTTGGGATGGTGCAGCCGCTGCGACACACGGAACTCGTGTTCCGCTTGTTCGACGTATTTCAAATCGTCCTGGCCCCGCACGGGAACGATTTTGAGAGCGTACTGTTTACCGTCGGCACTACGGCGGATGTGCAGGATGGTGCTATGGGCCCCCTGACCGAGTGTGCCCAGCACTTGAAAAGAGCCGATACGCATATTGCCCATGCTGCGCATTCTCTTTCTGTCCGAGTCGCGGTCGCGTATGCGACGCCCTTTTGCTCCAATATACCAGACGATGTACGGGCGGCGATGTGTGGATCGTACCTAAACGGTACCAGTCGCGGGCTGAGACCGCCCTACAGCCCGCTTTGTCGCACGATCGCACCGAGGCGTCCTAGGTAAATCTATAAGCTGGTAGGGGTTCCGATGCGGCATCGGCACGCGGGGCAATTCGGCGGCATGTGCGCGCCAGGACAGGGGCAAAGAACCGATCGGGTGCAAAGCGCATGACCGGCGCCGACCGAGCTGCCAGGAGCAGCAATACGGCCATACAAAACGACGAGGAACTGGAAAGGCTCACACAGCGCTACGGGCGTGCTTTACTAGCGCACATGGAGGACAGCATGCCCAGAGCTTACAGCCGGCGCTGGTGGCAAGATCTGCTGACGCAAGCCATCCTGACCCGACCCACGCTCAAGGCGCAGCTCTTCCGACTGGTGGACGTTTTGCCGGCACTCGAGCAGCCGCGCGCTGTCGTAGAGCACTTGCGCGATTACCTCCGCGAGGCCGGTGCGGAAGCTCCCGGCTGGCTTCGCGCTCTGCCAGCACTGGGCCTGCACCTGGCTTTTTGCGAGCGGCTGCTAGCACGTTTGGCCCAGCGGGCCACGCGCGGCCTGGCACACCGCTTCATCGTCGGGTCGTGCGTCGCCGACATCTTGCCGGCCCTCGTGGAACTGCACCGGCAGGGGTTGGGCTTCACCCTCGATTTGCTCGGCGAAGCAGTGCGCACAGAGACCGAAGCCGAGCACTATCGAGAGGCTTACCTGAACCTGTTGGCGGAGCTGTGCCCCGTCTTCGCGCCACCGGCGTCGCAGCAGCCTGCCGTGCTCGGCCGCGAAGTAATGCCCCCAGTCAACGTGTCCCTGAAATTGTCCGCCTTATACAGTCAATTCGATCCGGCCGATCCGGAAGGCACCACCGCGGCCGTGCTCGGCCGGCTGCGTCCCATCCTGAGACGCGCCAGACAATCGGGCGCTTTTGTGTACGTGGACATGGAACAGTACGCCTACAAGGACCTGACCTTGCATATCTTCCGCCGGGTGCTCCAAGAAGACGAGTTCAGTAGCTGGCGGCACGTGGGCATCGCTTTGCAAGCCTATTTGCCGGATACCGAACAGGACATATACGACCTGCTGGAGTGGACACGGCAGCGACAGACGTGCGTATGGGTGAGACTGGTCAAAGGGGCCTATTGGGATTACGAACGGGTCATTGCCGCCCAAAACAACTGGCCTAGTCCAGTTTTCGCACAGAAATGGCAAACCGATGCGCAGTTCGAGCGACTGACCCGACTTGTGATGCAGCACCGGCATTGGCTGCGCCCGGCCATCGCGAGTCATAACGTGCGCAGTCTGGCGCACGCGTTGGCCATCGCCGACCTGTACGGGATCGCACCCTGGGAGTGGGAAGTGCAGATGCTCTACGGCATGGCCGAGCCTTTGCAAAAGGCGCTGCAAGCTGCAGGGTGCCAGATACGCATTTACACCCCGGTCGGCGAAGCCTTGCCAGGCATGGCGTATCTAGTGCGCCGGCTGCTCGAAAATACGGCCAATCAGTCGTTTTTGCGTGCCAGTCTCCTGGAACACGAATCGGAAGAGGTGTTGCTTATGCGCCCAGAAAGCAGAGGGCACGAGGAGAACCGCTCAGCCGGGCTGACACACGCCGGTGCCGCGGTGCACGACCGGACTGCCGATATGCCCCAGGCAAGACACCGAGAAGGACCGCTGGAGGAACTAGCGCCTTTCCGTAACGAGCCGCCTGCCGACTTCAGTCGTCGGCAGGTGCAGCGTGCCATGCGGCGAGCGCTAGAGGAGCTGCTCCGCCAGGTGCCTGTTCGGGTGCCCATGTGGATTGTCGGCCAGCCGCGCTTTGGATCCAGTTGGCAGGTGGCACGCAATCCCTCGCACGCATCGAAAGCGTTGGGGGAATGGTGTGCTGCCAGCGGCCAAGAGGTGGCCGAAGCGTTGGCCACGGCGACGGCAGCTTTTCCCGCCTGGCGCGATACACCGGTAGCCGAGCGGGTGGCACTGCTGTTGCGCGCTGCCGACGCGATGCGCCGCCAGCGCTTCGCGTTGGCCGCTTGGGAAGTCCTCGAATGCGGCAAGCCGTGGCGCGAGGCAGATGCCGATGTCGCCGAAGCCATTGACTATTGCGAATACTATACGCGGGAAATGTTGCGTCTGTCGGTGCCGAGGAAGCGGCACGTGCCAGGCGAGCGCAACGAATACTTCTACGAACCGCGCGGCGTGGCCGTGGTCATTGCCCCGTGGAATTTTCCGTTGGCTATTCTGTGCGGCATGACGACTGCCGCCTTGGTGACCGGCAACACTGTGATCATGAAGCCAGCCGAATCTGCCACCCTCGTGGGCGCGCAACTCATGGGCATTTTCGCCGAGGTCGGTTTCCCTGCCGGCGTCGTCCAGTTCCTCCCCGGTCGGGGCGAAGACATCGGGCCGCTTTTGGTCGGCGATCCCCGGGTCTCGCTCATAGCTTTTACCGGCTCCCGCTCCGTCGGATTGGCCATCAATCGGCTGGCCGCGGAAGTGGCCCCGGACCAGGAGCAGGTCAAACGTGTCATCGCCGAAATGGGCGGCAAAAACGCCATCATCGTGGACGACGACGCCGATCTGGACGAAGCCGTGCACGGCGTGGTGGTTAGTGCCTTTGGTTACGCCGGTCAAAAATGCTCGGCCTGTTCTCGGGTCATCGTCCTGCCGGGGGTGTACGACTCGTTCGTGCGACGACTAGTCGAGGCCACCCGCAGTCTGCGTATCGGGCCCGCCGAGGATCCGGGAACTTTTCTGGGTCCAGTGATCAGTGAGGAAGCGCGCGAGCGAATCCACCGCTATATCGAAATCGGCAAGACCGAAGCTTCGTTGATCTATGCCGGCAGCGTCGCGGAGTTGGAGCAGGAAGGGTACTACGTGGCACCGCATATTTTCGAAGACGTGCCACCTACCGCGACCATCGCCCAAGAGGAAATTTTCGGGCCTGTTTTGGCGCTGTTGCGTGCGCGCACTTTCGAGGAAGCCGTCGAGCTGGCTAACGCCACCCGTTACGCCTTGACGGGAGGGGTCTATTCCCGCAGTCCCAGTCATATCCGCTACGCCGAAAAACACTATCGCGTAGGCAATCTGTACATCAATCGCAAGATTACCGGTGCTCTGGTGGACCGGCAGCCCTTCGGCGGATTCAAAATGTCGGGCATCGGCTCCAAGGCCGGTGGGCCTGATTACCTGCTCCAGTTCGTTTGGCCGCGCACAGTCACGGAAAACACCGTGCGACATGGCTTTGCCCCCGAGCTGGAAACAGTGCCCCTAGGGGAGTCGCCGGCATGACAGGCGCTGGGAAATAGGTCGAGCAGTCATTGCGAAGCGCTGCCGTTACGCGATAGGGTCTGGAGCGTCATACGCCCAGGTGAATTGAGCGTGCCATCCGATGAGCGAATGCGGCCCATTGGGTAGCCCCATAGAAACGGATCCGGCAGGGCGGACGCCGACGCCTGCGCAGGAGATACGGTTTGCGTGCGATGCCATGCTCGGCGGACTGGCTCGCTGGCTGCGCGCTGCCGGATACGATGCCTGGTGGCGCGCCGACATGCGCGACTGGGATTTGATCCGCTTGGCTCGCCGCGAGCGCCGCATTTTGCTGACCAGCGATCGTGGCATCCTCAGCATCGGCATCGTGCGCGACGGCGATGTTCCGTCGCTGTGCATCCCTCACGGTCTGACACGTTTGGAACAGCTGCGGTACGTGCTCCGAACTCTGCGATTACCGCTGGGCGCGCCTCGTTGCATGACATGCGGCGGGGAACTCCAGCAGATGCCCAAAGACAGCGTGCGCGAGCTGATCCCCCCGCGGAGTTTCCAGTGGTGTCAACGCTTTTACCAGTGCCGTCGCTGTGGCAAACTATTCTGGGAAGGTACCCATTGGCAACGCATCGAGCGAGCGCTCTCGGCGGCCAGCGACAGGCCCGAGCGAACGGATCGGCAGGCCAGCAATCCATAAGTCGGCGCATGTAGGTCCGGCAAGGCGATAGGTTCGGCCTGTTCTCGGGAACCATGCAGATTTGTCCTCGGCGCACGCTCACAAGGAGCAATCGAGTGCGAGACGCCGGTGCTCGCGCGGCCAAGAGGGGCCGGGCGCTGGCTAAGCCGTTTGCTGTGGCTGGGGCGCAGGCCGGGAGTCCAGTTTCTGGATCTGTTCCAGCACCTCAGGCGGCACCTCGTCGCTACCGCGGCACTCGGGGTAACGCGAGCAACCCAGGAAATAATTGCCGCGGCCGCGGCGCACTTTCATCGGGGCGCCGCACCGAGGACACGTGCGCTCGACAGTCACCCCCGACAAATCGGGCTTGCGAGGCAAGAACTCATGGACGCGGGCTTTCAGGTCCTCGGGTAACGGTCGAGCGTTGCGACAGTCGGGATAGGCAGAACACGCCAGGAAAGGGCCGCGCCGGCCGGTGCGCACGACCATAGGGGCGCCGCATTTTTCGCAACGGAGGCCCGTATCGGCTAAAGGCAGCGGGTTACCCTGAGCATCCACATTGCGCGTGTTTTTACAGTCGGGGTAAGCGCTGCAGGCCAAAAACGGGCCACGCCGGCCCTGTCTGAGTACCATCGGCTGGCCGCAGCGGTCGCAGGTGTGCTCCGTAGGCACGACCGAGGGTACAGGAATGCCTTGGGCGTCCATATTCATGGTGACACGGCAGTCGGGATAGCCGCTGCAGGCGAAGAAAGCCCCCAATTTACCCTGACGCCGCACCAAAGGCTTGCCGCATTCGGGACAGTTGAAGGCAGTCATTTCCACGTGCGGCTCGCTGCCGTCTTTGGGCTTGCTATAGCGGCATTCAGGATAGCGGCTGCACCCGAGGAACTCGCCCCGCTTGCTCCAGCGTGTGACCAGCGTCGCCCCACATTGCGGGCATTTTTCTTCGGTCTCTTGTCCCTTGACCGCTTGCATCTTGACGTCGGCCTGTTTGAGCGACTGGCTGAACGGTTCGTAGAACTCGTTGAGCACGTCCTGCCAGTGTGCGCGCCTTCGCTCGATCAGATCCAGCTCGCTTTCCATATGGCTGGTAAATTTGACGTCCATGATTTCCGGGAAATGCTGCACGAGCAGATCGGTGACCAATTTGCCCAGCGGGGTCGCATAAAAGCGCCGTTTGCGCTGCTCGACGTAGCCCCGTTCCTGGATTTTGCTGATGATCGTGGCGTAGGTGCTGGGTCGTCCGATGCCTTCTTTTTCCAAGGTGCGTACCAGGGACGCCTCGGTATAGCGCGGCGGAGGCTGCGTGTAGTTCTGTTGAGCAACGATCTCGCTGCACAGCAAGCGTTGCCCCTCGGTCAAAGAAGGCAGGAGCATATCTTCGCGGCGCCCAATGGGCTGGTAGACCCGTCGGTAGCCGTCGAAGCGTTGTACTCGGCCGCGCGCTCGGAAAAGAGCTTCCCCGGCCCGCACCTCTACCGTAGTAACCTCGAACAGCGCTGGCTTCATTTGGCACGCCACGAAGCGGCGGTAAATGAGTTCGTACAACTTCCACTGATCGGCGCTCAAATAGGGTCGTACCCGCTCGGGCGTATAGGCGAGATCGGTCGGCCTGATGGCTTCATGCCCCTCTTGAGCGGATTCGCTGGACACGTAGGTCTGCGGTGCCTCGGGTACATAGTCGGTGCCGAAACGCTGGGCGATGAGCTCGCGGCATGCCGCTATGGCCTCTTGGGAAATGCGTACGCTATCGGTGCGCATATAGGTGATCAGCGCGACTGAGCCTTCCGGGCCCAGCTCGACGCCTTCGTAGAGCTGCTGAGCCAAGAGCATAGTCTTGCGCGCCGGGAACCGCAAGCGGATATTGGCTTCTTGCTGCAACGTGCTGGTGATAAAAGGAGGCGGCGGCTTTTCCTGCTTTTCTTTCCTTTCGACACGCACGGTCACAAAGTCGGCTCTGATCAGCTGCTCTGCTACCTGGCGTGCCTGGGCCTCGTCAGCCAAGGACGGCTTTTGGCCCTGCCACTCTTCCAATTTGGCAACGAACGCATCGGCAGGCAGCGGCTGTCGTTCGGCGCCCGATGGTGTCTCTTCCTCGACGCCGCCTGCCTCGTCAGCGGTTTCAGCCAAGTCCTCGGGGGAGACGCCGTTCGCTTTGTCCTCGGCCATATCGGGTGCCGGCGGCTTGTCCCGGCGCCGGATGCGCAGCTCGGGCAGAGCGCCGGACTCCAGGGCCGCAGGTACGCGCAAAACCGCCGACAGCGTCCAGTACTCTTGCGGCTTGAAAGCTTCGATCTCGCGTTCGCGCTCGACTATGAGCCGCACCGCCACGGATTGCACCCGGCCGGCACTCAGACCGCGGGTAACTTTGCGGCGCAAGAGCGGACTCAGCTGGTAGCCCACGACGCGGTCGAGGAAGCGGCGTGTTTCCTGGGCACGCACTTTGTCCATGTCTATGCTCCCTGGATGGGCGAAGGCTTCCTGGACCGCTTTGCGGGTGATTTCGTTGAACGTCACGCGTCGCACGCGATCCTCAGGTAACCGCAGAGCTTCTTTGAGGTGCCAGGCGATCGCTTCTCCTTCGCGATCCGGGTCGGGAGCCAGATAGACCAGGGCCGCCTGGGCGGCGCGTTTGCGCAGATCTTCCAGAACTTCTCGTCTCTCGCGCAATTCTTCGTAAGTGGGTACCCACCCGCCGGCAATGTCGAGTCCGAAGCGATACTTGGGCAAATCGCGTACGTGCCCTTTGCTGGCGGCGACTTCGAATTCTGGGCCCAAGTATTTGGAAATGGTCTTCGCCTTGGCAGGCGACTCGACGATAACCAGGTTTTTCGCTTTGCGCGTGCTGGTTCGCCCGCCTCGAGCCGGCAGCTCCTGGGGCGATTGCTCGCCCTGGGCCGGTGTACCCCGAGCTTTCACTACCTCTTTTGCTTTTTTTGTGGACTGCGACCTAGGCAATGGGCCACTCCTCCTTTGTTGTTCGATCGTTTGCGATCCTCACAGAGATTGCCCCAGCCGCTCTGGCGGACAGGGCTTGCAGCAGGCGACTCGCGCCCCGCGTGCCATTGTGCTCGGTTGTCCTGCCCATCCTTGCGGATGAGCGCCTGCTTTGTGAAGTCAATCCAGTCGGGTTGCTGTTGTTAAAACGACGATGCCCGCTACAATTCCAGGGGACAAGGGCACTTTACCTGACAACCCATATTACAGGCAGGCGGGTGATGTCAAGTCGTGCCCGACGGGCCGAGCAAGGACATCTGACGTAAGCAGAGGCAGTTATGGCACTTAAGCCGCTCGAATTCTTTCGCAAACGGCAGAAGGCCATTTTGGCCAGTCTGGCGATTTTGGCCATGTTTTTGTTCGTGGTGGGTGACGCCCTGAGTATGCGCCAGGGGGGAGGCACATCGCTGGGCAGTCGTATCCGCCGCTGGTTCAGTAAAGAACATGTGGTGGCTAGCGTCCAGGGGGAGCGGTGGAGTCGCGACGATTTGATCGGTCTGGCAGAGCACCGCCGGCTCACCTGGCGTTTCTTGCGCACTATCCAATCGGAAGGTTTTCTGCAACTGCTGCGCGAAGTGGGAGTCGCCGAAGAAGATGCGCGTCTTCTCGCCTATCCGGAGTTCGTGCAGAGCAAAGAACAGCAGGACCGCTATGCGGCCCTGGTCAGAGATCAAGACCTGATGGGCAAAGTGCGCAAGGCGCAGGGAAATGTGCGGGCCCAGACGGCCCTGGTGATGCAATACAACCCGTCGCCCCATTCGGCAGAGGCACTGATCGAGTTTGTGTACTGGCGGCAGCAAGCGGATTCCCTCGGTGTGCAATTGAGCACGGCAGCCATCGAAGACGATTTGCGCAATTTGGCTAGCGGGCGCCTCGACCGCAGGCGCATGCGCCAAATGGCCTTGCGTCTAGGGAGCGATTACCATCGGCTGCTCGGTTGGATCGCCGACGAGCTGCGCGTTATGATCGTGCGCATAGGCGTATTGGGTTTGCGCGAGTCACCTTCTCTGTTCTTCCTCAACGCTTCCCCGGAATCGGTCGCTGCACAGATTACGCCGGCGGATCTGTGGGATATGTACAAACAACTCAAAAGCCGACTCGACGTGGGGATTGTGCCTATCTCGGTGGACAACAAGGACTTCCTCGATCGTATCCAAGAGCCGAGCGAAGAAGAACTGCGTGCTTTTTTTGACCGGGTGGATCCGGAGACCAATCGCCGCTTAGGCGAGACCGAACCCGACCCGCGCAAACCGGTGCCTGGCTTTGCCATCCCGCGCAAGTATCGCATCCAGTTCCTGTACGGCGACGTCACGACCAGCGATTATTACAGACGTCTGGTCAGCGTCCTCCAGGCACTCGACCCTTGGGGCACGACCTTGCAACGTCTGGACCATTACTTGTCGCACCGGCACCGGTACGCTTTACCTCAGGACTTGGTCAACACACTGGCGGGCGGCGTGCATCTTACGGATGGATCGGTGTACGAGCGGCCGTTGCCTTTGCCCGTTCGGACGAGCAGCGAACTAGAAGCAGCCCAGGCGGCGCATCTTTGCGGCTTGTGGCTGGGTGCCGGTTTGGCCGGAAGTTCCGGCTCGCCGCTGGCTCTGTTGCCAGGCTATCGAGCGCGCCCTGCCGTGCGGGTGTTCCCCCAGCCTCTGCCGTTCGACGCAGCAGGGCCGCTGGCTATTGGGCTGCCTCTCGTAGGCTTGCTCGATACGGTCGCCCGCTTGGACTATTCTCGACGCTACGAACCGTTCGAGATGGTAGCCAGCGCTATCGCGGACGAATTGGCCGACCGGCAACGGCGCGAAATGCTCGAGCACGACCTAAGCTCGTTCATGGAAGAACTGAACAAGTATTCGCGCTGGTACAATCACGCGCGTACGGAGTGGGAAGTGCGGCGCTTGCGCAGTCGCGAGCGCGGCGTGAGCCCTTTTACGCCGCCTGTGTGGTACAGCACTTTGGAGCCTCCGAGCGGAGAACAGATCGCCGCGGCGATCGGTTCGGCGAGCGGTCTACTCGGCTCCGGCCAAGCGCTGGCCGCGGTCGAGCCGACGCTTTGGCCCGTCCTCTGGACGCCGGACAGCTTGGTGGCCCGTTTCGCACACAGACGTGGCTTTCTTTTCGAGGGCATGGAGCGACCGCGTCCACGCCACGAGCTCTTCCGAGAAACTGGCAAAGCACCCATGTCGGCGATACTGAAGCCCTTTTTGGTCGAGTTGGAGGAACGCTACTGGCGCAAGGCGACGGGAGACAGTCATTTCGACGAGCGGCAGTTGGAGCGCCTGATTTTGGATCAATTGACCAATCCGCAGCTTGCCGTCTACCAGCCGCAGCGAGCGGGTCCGAGCGGTACGCTCTTCGCCGGCGCCAATCTCGCCTTGGATTTCACTCTCACTCGCTTTGCTGTCTACTGGCAGGCTGACGTAGAAGAAGGGCGCATCCCCCGCTTCGAAGAAGTGCGCGATGAGGTGGCCCGTGCCTGGAAGATAGAAAAAGCACGTGCCCTGGCGCGGGAATTCGCAGAACAACTGGCCCAACAAGCCGCCAAGACCCGACCGGATGGCTATCGCATCCTTCGTGATCGAGAAGGATATCAGGAACACACCTTGGCCCGGTACCAAGCGTCGGGCTTGGCCCAGGCGATAGCCGTCAACTACACGCGTGCTCCCCTACCGCGGCTTTTCGAGTATCCACCGAAGCAGTTGCTCGACGAGGCTTTCGACAAGCTGCGCGAGCCGGGCGACACCTTAGTCGTGGCGGACGAACCCCAGCGTTATTTCTATGTTCTCGTGCTGCGGCAGCGTTACGAGCCTGACCCCAAAGACCCGCTCGCTCGGCTCCAATTCGACCGCGAAATCCTCGTTCCGGATCCAGCACGACAGCCTCGTATCGAAGGGCAACGCTTCTTGGATCGTTTGCACCAGGAAAAAGCGCAAAAGTTGATCGAAGACCAACTCGCCGCCGTACGACGCATTTGTGCTGTCAACCAAGACGAGCTCAAACACCTGGAAAGCTATCTGCGTCGCGAGCACTGATTCTTCGGCGACCGGCCTGCATACACCCTATCCGGCGATCCGATCACGGGCCGCCTACGCCGAGGCACGCAGGCGGCTCGGACCCCATCAATAGTGCTCGGCGCATCGTCTTTTTTCTAGCGTCGGCCCGACTGGCTAGCTCCGTGATCGGCCCCTTTTGGTCCCCGACGGTATTTTGGATGCCTGTGCGCGAGCGTTTGTTATCCAGTACCTTGCAATCGGAGGCGAAGAAACTTACCATTATGCATACGCAGTTGTGCTCGTCTACCGACGCAGGCTCCGTGCAGTCGCTAGGCTGACGCCTGTTCACGAGAGGTGCATCATGCAGACGATACGTTGCTCGACGTGTGGTCAGCAGACGGTCGTAGAAGCGCTCACCGGAACCGGAACAATTCGCTGTCATCAGTGTGGGGCTGTAATCGCACTTCCGCCAAATTTCCCCAGCTGGGCGCCTGAGGCAGCGGGCGCTGAAGAGACCCGGGGAACTGTTGCGCCGACGCCTGCCAAGATGTCCACTGCGGATGTGCCCGTCGCCGAACCGGTGCCTCCTGCGCCCACGGTACCGAGCCCGGTGAGGCCATCTGTACCACCGACGCGGCCGGCCGTAGCTAGCCGGCAGAGGCTCGGCAGCCGAAGGAAGAAGATCAGCATCGCTGCTGTCCTCGGCGCCGTATTCGGTTCTCTGACGCTTCTCGCGGTCATTGTCGGCGTCGTGGCCTTTTTGCTCGTCTACCTTGTAAAACAGCCAGCCCAACCACCCAGCCCACAGCAAGCAGCCGATATGCCACAGCCTCCTTTTGGGCCGCCGCCTGATTCTAACCACCGTCAATTACCAGATTGGCTTTTTGAATTCCTGCAAAAACCAGGTGCAAACCTTGACGAGGTGCTTGCTCATCGCGCCCAAATCGCCGAACTGCATATGGGTCCGTGGGTTTTCTATCCAGGCATAGCGTCCCCAGCTTCAGGCACCCACCGGACAAAGCCTACCAATGTCGAAGGGCGATTGTCCCGAGAAGTGCTCGAAAAAGCCAAAGCTGCGACCGTTTTAATAGAAGTGGCAACATCTGGCAACCGTCAGGGCCAAGGCAGCGGGTTTTTCGCCGTCGAACCGGGACTGGTCGTCACCAATGCACACGTCGTCGGTATGCTCAAGCCGGGTGCCGCCTCCCCGCAAAGTATTACTGTCGCAGTGCACAGTGGCGAGCAGAACGAAAAAAAATATCCGGGGAAACTCGTCAAAGTCGCGCCTGCCGACGATCTGGCAGTGATACGCATCGCCAGCGATGATTTGCCCGAGCCTTTATCGGTCGGTAGCAGCTCGATGGTCGGCGAAACCGAGACAGTCTACGTATTGGGCTTTCCCTTGGGTACAGAGCGTGGTCGCAACGTCGCCGTGACTGAAGGAAAAGTAGCCAGCTTCCTCAAAGATAGCCTCGGAAAACAAGTGAGGTTCATCGAAATCCGCGGCGAAAGCACGATGTTACCTGGCAACTCAGGGGGACCGGTCATTGATGCCACTGGCCACGTAATAGGCGTGTCCGTGCAAATCAATGTGCAGTTCATCGGCGGGGTCGTTCAGCATACGGGGATCAACCGAGCGGTGGCTGCGGAACGGCTGCGGGATTTGCTTGAAGGTGCAATAGAAAGCGTCGTCGTGATGCCGCCGGCGAGTCGCGGTGCCACCCTCCATCGCGTACCGCCCGAGGTGCGCACCGGCACGACCGCTACGTCGCCCACACGTTGGGTCATCCCGCTGGAAATCAAGAAGCGTGCCGGCGTCAAGCGCTTGCACGTGCGAGAAGTCGAGTGGTGGATAAGCGAAGATCGAAAAGCGCCTTCCCCCGCGCAGCCTTATCGCGCTGCGACGCAATCGCGCGGCGCCGCGGACTATGCGGAGCTTTTTCTGGACCAGTGGCCTGGGGACAAGTTCTGCTGCTTCAGAATAGCGTACACGGTTGCCGGTCACAAAGAAACAAAGTACACCGACATCTTGAGCTTCAAGCTCGGTGCTCCCTGGCTCGATCAGCCGATACATATCGAGAAGCCCAGTACGCAAGCCGCCAGATATCGAATTGATGCATCCGCCGATGTCGTCGTCCAACAAAACGAAAATCGCCGATTCAATTACCGCATGGACTATACGACCGATGTGCATGTGAACGACCGTGAATCTGCTCCCTCTCGGCAGTTCAGTCTGGACAACTTCCGTCTCGGTTTGGCCCTCGATGGCAAGGACATCCCCGCGGGCGCAGCCGAGCCTCTGAGGAACAAGCGTTTCGATGCAGGCGCCATAGAAGAGGCACAACTGGCAGTGAACAAACTGCCGGAGCAGCAACGTGCTCCGGCGACCTTGGTCTACCCTAACTTGCAACGCTGGCTGACAATCTGTCTGCCCCATTGCTCGCCCGGCCAGTGGCAGCCGGGACACAAGTGGACAGCACAAGTAGAGCTCCCCATTGATGCCGTAGATAGTGTGTCGCTTCCTTCTGTACAGGTCGAATATACCTACGTTGGCAAACGTTCCGAAAAAGATGCAGATGTCGCTCTGGTGATATTCCGCGGCGGTATCCCCAATGCCGACGTCGAGTTGCTCGGATCAGTGCTGTACGATCTGCGCCGGGGTAAGGTACGTGAAGCAAAAAGCTATCTAAGAGCTGGGAGTACTCCAATCCCTAACCAACAGCTAGCGCTCGTCAAAGGCGAATACCAGGTGCAGATGACGTGGCAGCCTAACGATTAGGCCGTCAGCCAGGAAGAACCTAGCCGCCGTGAGAAGAGGTACAAACTGGCCAAGCTGGGTCGAGTCTAGCGGACTTGTCGCGTGGCGTCTGGCCCGAGTTTACAGGATAGGCATGCTGCGCCGCTTCCTTCCTCTATGCAGCTTGCCTTTTTTGCCGTAAGGGCTTTGCTAGGTCTGCCGATAGCTCTCCCAGAGGGCAAAGCCAAGCCATATGGTGCTGGCTCGGAGGCAGCGTCGTTAGGGTCGTTCCGGCGATCGCCGAGAGCGACGACATAGGATTGCAATGTCGGCGTACAGCGACATCGCTGCACGGGCCAACTGGTTTGGACGTACCCGATGCCCTTCGATAGACCCAAGGGACCGACCGGGCATGAAGCATCTGGGTAGGGGACTGCTGGTTCTGACTGTTGTCGCGAGCAGTTGGACCATCTGTACAGCTCAGACGCCCGAGCCACTCTTCGTGCGCCAGAGTCAGTTTCGCATACCTTTCCAGATTGACATTCGTGAACAAAGCCGCGTGCGCGAAGTGCAGCTGTACGTGTCCGAAGATCAGGGCCGAACCTGGAGGATGTACGGAGCCACGAGTCCGGACCAGAAACTATTCGCTTTTCAGGCGCCCCGCGATGGGCTGTACTGGTTCGCCGTACGCACAATGGACCAGGACGGGCGCGTATTCCCAGCAGAAATCGAACGGCTTACGCCCGCCTTACAGGTCATCGTGGACACCGCTGCACCTGCAATCGGTCTGCGCGAACTGACCGGCGGCGGCCAAATCGGCCTGGCCTGGGAGGTACGCGACGAGTACCTCGATCTGTCCTCGCTTCAGCTGGAGTACCGCTCCTCTCTAACCACCTGGCAACGTGTGCCCATCGGCTCGACTCCCACCGGACAAAAATACTGGGTGCCGGATGGAAATGGTCCCTGGGAAGTACGCTTCACGGCCGCAGACCGAGCCGGCAACGTGTCGCAGCGCACGTTGCTCGTAGGTGCCGGCGCTTCCGCTCAGGGACAGCCCCTGGCCTCACCGCACGGGGTGCTGCCGCCTGCAGGTCTGCCCGCGCAACCGGACGTCAAGTATGTCAATACCACGCGCATCCAGCTGGAGTATACGGTAGAAGATGTGGGCCCTTCGGGCGTTTCGTCGGTCGAATTGTGGTACACGCTGGACGGTCGGACCTGGCAACGCTACGGCGAGGACGCCGACAAGACGTCGCCCTTCTCTATGGAAGTCAACGGCGAAGGTATCTTCGGCTTGACCTTGGTGGTGCGCAGCGGCGTAGGCTTAGGTGGTCGTCCCCCGCAACTCGGCGATCCCCCGCAACTTTGGGTCGAGGTAGATTTGACCAAGCCGATGGTGCAGATTTTCCCACCGGAACCAGGTCGTGGCAGCGAGGCGGGACGCCTCACCATTACCTGGCACGCGACCGACAAAAACCTGGCCCCTCAGCCGATCGCCTTGTTTTGGGCTGAAAAGCCAGAAGGCCCCTGGAACGAAATCGCCAAAGGTTTGGAAAACACAGGCCGCTATATCTGGCAGGTGCCTCCGCCTCCCGCTTGCCCGTGCAAATTTTATGTCAAAGTCGAAGCAGTTGACCGAGCAGGCAACGTCGGCGTAGCCCAAACAGCTCAGCCGGTCATTGTGGATCTGTCGCAACCTCGCGGCCGGCTGCTGGGTATCGTACGTTGATCGTCTCGACGCGCCGCGGCAACCGGTTCCCGCCTGCACGAGCTGGGTTCGGCCACTCGCCTTATGACCTGTGCCTTTTTGTCGTTCCCTGCACCTCTGAACAGCTAGTGCGGGGGATAGTGATCCTGTTCGGGCTGAACCCCCAAGCCGGGGAAACGGCGCAAGCGCTTGTTCATATCGTCCAGCTGGCCATTGGTTTGCTCCAATCGCTGGTTGGCGATGAGCAGCTGCTCGTGGATGGATCGCAGCTCTTCGTGGATCGCATCCAGCCGGTCGGTCAGTGGGCGCAAACAGCCCGACTGGGCACCGACTGCGCTCGCCAGGACCCAGAAGCATAATGTACGATATAAGCAGGACCACGCGCTTTGGTTCACCGATAGTCTCAGCTCCGGTACTCCGGACATCGGGAAGACACGAGCATTGCGCCGGAGGCGACACCGGTCTGCAGTCCCCTGGGCGGAGGACCCGTGTCGCCCACCGGAAAGTGACGGTGCCTTTTCGCAGGTGTCTGCTAAAATGCATCGTCTGCAAGAGCAGCAGAACTTGAAGCGGAGCAGGCCTGCGACACATCGGGCGCAAACCAGCGGAGGGGAACATGACCGTGGATCTGGCAGTGGTGCCGGTGGCTGGCCAGGGCACGCGCCTTTTGCCTTCGACCAAGAGTCAGCCCAAAGAAATGCTGCCCGTAGGCCGCAAGCCCGTGGTCCAGTACGTGGTCGAGGAATTGGCCAGTTCGGGGATTCGGCGCATTCTTTTTGTCACCGGGCCAGGCAAAACATCCATCGAGAATCATTTCGACATCAATGCGGAGCTGATCGCCTTTTTGCGCGAGACGGGTAAAGAAGAGCTGCTGGCGGAGCTGGATTTCGAGCGTCAGGAGGTCGAATATTTTTACACGCGGCAGCGGCGGCAATTGGGACTGGGGCATGCAGTGCTGTGTGCGCGCGGCGTAGTGGGCCCGCATCCGTTCGTCGTGGCCCTAGGCGACTCGATTATCGGGGTGCATGCGCAATCGCGCATCGTGGCACAGATGACCGAGCTCTTCGAGGAAGCCAGCGCAGATGCGGTCATTGCCCTAGAAGAAGTGGCGCCGGAGCAAGTGAGCAACTATGGGATCGTGGCGCCTCGACCAACAGCCGTCCCTGTGTGCGAATTGGCAGATATCGTCGAGAAGCCCGAGCCGGAAGAAGCCCCGAGCCGATTGGCCGTGGCAGCTCGTTATGTATTCCGTCCCGGGATTTTCGATATCTTGGCGCGTACCCCGCCCGGGCGCAACGGCGAGATCCAGCTTACGGATGCCATCCGCACTCTTATCCGCCAGGGAGGCAAGGTGCTCGGGGTGAAACTGCCTCCCGGCGAGCGGCGTTTCGACATCGGTAACTTCGAAAGCTATTTTCAGGCATTTTGTGAGTTCGCTCTCGCCGACCCGCGTTACGGCGACAGCTTGCGGACTTATGTGCGCCAGCTGCTCGGTCGGCCCTGATCGGGCAGGAGCATAAGCGTGCGACCGCCGATCTGTTTGCTGACCCCGAACCTACCGGACGGTGCACCGAGGTGAGCGATCATGCAGATCATACGCCGACGCGCCTACGCACGTGCCGGATTGCTCGGCAATCCCTCGGACGGCTATTTCGGCAAGACGATCTCCGTGATCGTGCGCAACTTCGCCGCCGAAGTGGTGCTCTACGAGTGGGACCAAGTCGAAATCGTCTGGAGCGGCGAGAACATCAATCGCTTCGATTCGGTCTACGAACTGGTGCGCGACGTCAAGCTCCACGGCTATTACGGGGGCATCCGGCTGGTCAAAGCGACCATCAAGAAATTCGTGGAGTTTTGCCAACGTCTAGGCTGTCGTTTGCACGACCGCAACTTTTCCATCCGTTACCAAACGACCGTTCCGCGGCAAGTCGGTTTGGCAGGCTCGAGCGCCATTATCGTGGCCACTCTGCGCTGTCTTATGGACTTCTATCAGGTAGCCATTCCACAAGAGGTCCAGCCGTCGCTGGCGCTGGCGGTGGAAACGGAGGAGCTGGGCATCGCCGCCGGCCTGCAGGATCGCGTCATCCAGGTGTACGAAGGGCTGGTCTACATGGACTTTTCGCGCGATCGGATGCGTGAGGTACATGGGCTGCAGGTGGGGTTTTACGAACCGTTGCCATTGGATCTGCTACCCCCGCTGTATCTGGCGTACAAGACGGACGCCGGCGAGCCGACGGAAGTGTTCCACAACGACCTCCGCGGCCGCTTTCAGCGCGGCGACCCGGAAGTGGTCCAAGCCATGCTGCACTTTGCCCGTCTGGCAGAAGAAGGTCGGGAAGCACTCCGTGCCCGCGATTACCACAAGCTGGGCTATCTCATGGATCGTAATTTCGACCTGCGCCGCAGCATCTATCGGCTGCCACCTGCCCAGGTGGAGATGGTCGAGGTGGCTCGGCGTGCCGGTGCCAGTGCCAAGTTCGCCGGGTCGGGAGGGGCGATCGTCGGCATCTGCCCCGACGATGCCACCTTCGAGCGCTTGCGTCAGGCACTCGCCCCCATCGGCTGCACGGTCATCAGGCCCCGTGTAGCATGAGTGCCAGACCGGGGCGTCTGTATTATTTGCCCCCGGGACGCCGCAAGCGCAGGGACAGAATACGCGCCAACTCTGTGACCGGCTCTTTGTGGTCGTCCACGCGCAAGTCAAGGTAGCGGTCGCTGAGCCCATTGGGGCCGGCACGGTCGCGCACCACCAGGATGGCAGCCGATTGTTTGCCGCGCCGATCGCCTCCGGCGCGCTCACCAGTTTCTAGAGCAGTCATGAGCCGCCAGGCCAAAGGACCGCTCGCGCTCTCGAAGGCCTTGGCCATTTCTTGGACGACTTCCGGTCCGGCCAAGAGATTGCCCTGGCACGTATAGTGTTTGCCGGATTTGGCGCCGGCCCAAGGCAGGCACTTGCTACCGGTGAAATGAGCCGTCTCCCCGGCGGCGTCCACCACGCCCAGTTGTCGTCTGTCCCGTCCTTCGTCGTCCCTCGTCAGTAATTCCACGACTTCGGCAGCGGATTTGCCGCTAGCTAGTAGCTCCAAGCCGCGCGGACCGTACGTGATGTTGGCGAAGCTCTGCGTAGCGATTGCCCCCACGCCGGCCTTTGCCCACGGTACCACGGCCCCGACGGCCAGGTATTTGGAAGCCACCGCCACTCCCCATTCCTTGCGCTCCGGGTCGTATGCACAAATCGAAAAAGTGGCCACATAGGATTCCACCCCCTTGGCTAGCTTGTCCGGCGCAACATGGCACGCCACGGCATGTGTCGTCAGGGGTGATCGAGCCATCCAGAGCGTCACAGCGACCGCACTCACACAACAGCCCAAGTACGCAAGTCCGTGGCACAACCGTGCTGCTTTGCGCCACCGGAGAGCAATGCCAGGTGTGCAGCTAGTAGGCCCGCCTTGCACATCCACCGCACGCACCATGTCTCGTCCTCCTCGATTCTACCCTGCAGATTATCCGGAACCATGACCCGCTCCTCGACACTTAGCCACTCCCGAGCTGGGGTCTGGTGGCTTCGTCGGTGATCGCCCGTTAGTCTAAATGTTCGCGGGCCGCATTACAATCGGGCGGCCGCAGCTAGCCGACGCGACCAGGTTCTTTAGGCGTCGCAAATTCACCGGGTAGCGTGCCGCCGCCCTATAGAATTAATGGGAAACAACACAAGCGAACTGCGATCTTGTCCGAGATCCCAGGTACATAGCAGGAAAGCACTATGGCGGTCCCAGACGATGGGCTAGCGAGTAGCACTACGGATTTGGCCGGCGAACAGATCGCCGTACGTATTCGATGGTTCGGCCTGGCAGTGGGATACGCCCTGGCCAATGCCGGCCTTTGGCCGGAAGCTCACGCAGCGGCGCTCAACGCCATCCTCACGCTGGGCGCCCTTTATACGCTCATAGACACTTATTACAGCCTGCGAGGCCGGGTATTCCTAGCGGCGTATCCTTTGCTGGTCGGTGCCATGGAGGCAGTTTTCATTGGCCTCCTGTGTTATTTCGAGAG
Source organism: Gemmataceae bacterium (assembly GCA_040289265.1). Lineage (GTDB taxonomy): Bacteria > Planctomycetota > Planctomycetia > Gemmatales > HRBIN36 > PSKW01. Next base: position 253,488 of record PSKW01000004.1, on the reverse strand, counting down.
AGGACTCGACAGTCCCTTCCGTTTTTACTATCTGCTGTCGCTGGTCATAGCGGCGATACGGTATCCTGGCTGGCATCCTTACGTGATGTGCCTGTTCCATTCGGTCAGCGCACTGCTCCTTTATCTGCACTATCGCCATGCGCCCAACGCCAACGAGTCTCTGTTTTTCTTACTGGTGCTCATGGTCTGGGTGGCGTGGGCAGCCAACAGTCTGGCCGCCATCCTCAAAAAGGCAGGCGAGCATTTGCGTCTGCTCAATCGCCAGCTGTGCGAGCATCAGCTGCACCTGGAAGGCAAAATTGCCGAACGCACGCGAGAGCTGCAAGAAGCGCAGGCTTGCATGCTGCACCAAGAGAAAATGGCGGCCTTTGGACTCTTGGCTGCCGGGATCGCTCACGAGGTCGGCAATCCTTTGACTTCCATCAGTTCTTTGGTGCAGATCTTACAACGCCGCTGCCAAGACGCGTATGCCCAGGAAAAGCTGGCCCTGGTGCGCGGGGAATTGCGACGCATCCAGGGCATACTGCGGGAGCTGATAGATTTCAGCCGGCCAGGCGGGCAAGAACCGATGTGGATAACGCCGGCCGAGGTAATTCAGCAGGCGGTCAGCATCGCCAAATACTACAAGCCGCTGCGGGGACGCGTCTTGGAAGTGGCCTTGGATCCGCTCCTGCCGCCGGTACGCGTTTCCCGAGATGCTGTGACGCAAGCGTTGCTGAATTTGATCCTCAATGCCATAGATGCCACGCCGGAGGGCGGACGCATCGTGGTGCGCGCGATGTCCTGCGACGAGCAGATATGCCTGGAGGTGGTGGACAACGGCCCAGGTATTCCGCCGGCACATCGCGCGCGTCTGTTCGCGCCGTTTTTCACCACGAAACCGCACGGCACCGGCCTGGGTCTTTTTGTGACCAAAAAATTGGTCAGCGACCAAGGCGGCACCGTCAGTTTCGAGTCCGGTCCCGGACACACTGTTTTTCGCATCCGTCTGCCGATCGCGGGAGCCGTCCATGCGCATGCTGTCTGAAGCGAACACAAGCAGGAGAGCGGAACCGAGCGCCGGCCCTTCGGCCGGCACCTTGCTGATCGTGGACGACGAGCCTATCATCCGGCACACGCTAGCTGAGTTTTTGCACCAAGAGGGCTTCAGCGTAGATACCGCCGCGTCTGGCGAAGAGGCACTGCGCCTGGCCGTGGCCAAACGCTACGACGTGGCCATCTGCGATTTGCAATTGCCGTGCATGGACGGCGTGCAACTCCTGGAGCAGTTGCTCCATATCAATCCCGATTTGTTCGTGTTGCTGATCACTGCGTATGCCACCGTAGAAACGGCGGTCGAGGCCTTCAAAAAAGGTGCCCACGACTACCTGATGAAGCCGCTATTGTTCGAAGAGGTGCTGAGCAAAATCCGGCATCTGCTGCACTACCGTCGGCTGTATCGAGAAAACCAATGGCTACGCCGGGAGTTACATCGCGAGTACCACCCCGATCAGATCATGGGCAAAAGTGCTGCCATGCAGCAGGTTTTCTCCACGGTGGCCAAAGTGGCACCCACTCGGACAACCGTTTTGCTCGTGGGCGAAAGCGGAACCGGCAAAGAATTGATCGCCCGAGCCATCCACGCCCAGAGCCCTTTCGCCTCCGAGCCGTTCCTCCCGGTCAACTGTGCCGCTATTCCTTACGAGCTCCTGGAAAACCAGTTGTTCGGCCACCGCAAGGGAGCGTATACTGGGGCGGACCGGGACCAGGACGGAGTGTTTTTGCGTGCCGGAGAGGGCACTATTTTCCTCGATGAAATCGCCGAACTCAGTCTGGCCACGCAGGCCAAATTGTTGCGTGCCATCGAGCAACGAGAAGTGTTTCCCATCGGTGCGGCCGAGCCGGTGGCGATGCGCGCTCGGATCATCGCCGCCACCAACAAAGATCTGGCCAAACTGGTCGAGGAAGGACGGTTTCGCGAGGACCTGTATTATCGGCTCAATGTCGTATGCATTCATCTGCCGCCTTTACGGGAGCGGCGCGAGGACATCCCGGCCCTGGTAGCGTTTTTGGTCGCCAAGCACGCGCAGCAGTTGGGCAAACGGTTCGTGGGAGTGGACCACGAAGCCATGCAAATCCTGCTCCAGGCTCCTTGGAAAGGGAACGTGCGCGAACTGGACAACGTCATCCAGAGGGCCGTGATCCTCGGGGCCGGGCCTTTGATCCGACCGAGCGATCTGCCTCCCGGCTTGGCACCGGCGGCCCAGATGCGCCGCACCGACAATTTGCGCCAGGCCGTGGCACAATTCGAGCGTGCCCATATCGAGCGTGTGCTGCGGGAATCGCAAGACAAAAAGGAAGCCGCCCGGCGTCTGGGGCTGTCCCTCAGTTCGCTTTACCGCAAGATCGAGGAGTTGGGCCTACCCTTGCGGATGCCGGCCAACGAACCCTCGACGACCTCGGAACCCAAGTAACACACCGTTCCACCCATGCCGTCAGCGTGACGGGCGCAGCCGACGGCTCAATTCCTCGACCAGTCCCTTTACCGGCACTCGTTCTTGCTTGCAGTCGTCGCGGTTCCGGATGGTCACCGTATCGTCCTGCAAGGTCTGACCGTCCACGGTGATGCAATAAGGCGTGCCGATTTCGTCTTGGCGTCGGTATCTGCGCCCGATGGCACCGCGATCGTCGTAAAATACGGACCAATGCTCTTTCAAAAGCCGGTAGATGGCGTAGGCCTTTTCCGGCATACCCTCGCGGTTGACCAGGGGGAAGACCGCGACCTTGATGGGCGCCAAACGCGGATGCAGTCGTAAAAGCGTGCGCGGCTCGCCGTCCACTACGTCCTCGGTATAGGCCTCGCACAGCACAGCCAAAGCGAAGCGATCCACCCCTGCCGAAGGCTCGATCACGTGCGGCACAAAGCGAAAGCCTGCCTTGGCTTCTTCTTCCAGCCGGCGGTTACCGGCCAGAGCGGTTTTGTGCTGCGCCAGATAAGCGTTCCACCCGTCTTCGTCGAAATAGGTGAGGTCGCGGCCGCTGTACTCCTGATGTTGCCGGAGATCGAAATCGCCGCGGTGGGCCACACCTTCCAACTCCTGAGGCTCGTCGGCGAAAGGAAACAGGTACTCGATATCAGTCGTGGCACAGGAATAATGCGCCAACTCGTCGCGGCTTTGCTCGCGTGCCCGCAAACGCTCCGAGCGGATGCCCATTCGATAGTACCACTGCAGCCGCACGTCACGCCAGAAGCGATACCATGTCAGCGACTCCTGCGGATGGCAGAAAAATTCGATTTCCATCTGCTCGAACTCGCGGCTGCGAAACGTGAAGTGCCGTGGGTTGATTTCGTTGCGAAATGCCTTGCCGATCTGGGCTATGCCGAAGGGCAATTTCAAACGCGACGAGTCGAGCACGTTGCGGAAATTGACGAAGATGCCCTGTGCCGTCTCGGGACGCAAATAAGCCACTGCCGATGCATCTTCGGCCGCACCGACATACGTGCGAAACATCAGATTGAAACGCCGCGGCTCGCTCAATTGGCATTTCTCGTACTGCCCGGGCGAGCGGCTCGGCTTCAACGGACAGGCCAGGCTGGCTAACTGATCGGCACGAAAGCGGCCTTTGCACCCTTCCGTTTTGCATTCCACCAACAGGTCTATGAAGCCAGCCACATGCCCGCTGGCTTCCCACACCTTGGGATTCATGATGATGGCGCAATCGAGCCCGACCATGGTGATCTCGCGACCGTCCGGTCCCAGCGGTGGGTCGAGCACCATATCGTGCCACCATGCCTCTTTTATGTTGCGTTTCAATTCGACACCCAAAGGACCATAATCCCAAAATCCATTGAAGCCGCCGTAAATGTCGCTCGATGGAAAAATAAAGCCTCTTCTTTTGCACAACGCTACGATCTTATCCATGTCCATGACTATCCTCCCCCGAGGGGCAAACACACGGGCAGCACCAAGCGTAACCAATGGTTTGGAGTGCACAAACCTCAGCAGGTCACCGAACGACCCGCGGGCCTCTTTTTGCCACCCGATAACTCAGTTGTCAAGGCGTGAGCCGACTGCACTGTCCATTGGGACGACCCTATCTCGGCACCCCCGGCAAAACGGCACACACAGTGTCAAAGCACTGCAATTGTACCGAAAATAGCGATTGTGCTGATTTGACAGCCACAAAAACCTGACCTAAGTTTGAAGAGGAAACACCTCCCCAGCAGGTAAGCACCATGCGCTTCGTGTTGTCGAGAAAAGTCTTCCGCTTGCCAACCCGTAGCGAAACTCGCGGTCGTCATGGCGCCGTGGTGCCTTTGACGGCCATCCTCATGGTCTTTCTGCTCGGCATGCTAGCCTTCGCCATAGACCTAGGCTATCTAGCCGTGGTCAAGGCGGAACTGCAAAACGCCGCGGATGCGGCTGCATTGGCCGGTGCCTCGCAAATACTCGACCGAGACGAACTTGCCGGCCAGCCCAATCAATCGGCCGAGATTGCGGCCGCGCGCGAGCAAGCAGTGGCATTGGCAGGGCTCAACCGCGTCGCGGGCCGCCCGGTCTATTTGGATGCCAATACCGCCAACGATCCGGCAGGCGACGTAGTCGTCGGCTACCTGCCTAACCCCGCGGACCACCAAAACACGTTGCGCACCGACGTCTATCCTTATAACTCGGTGCAAGTGCGTATCCGATTGAGCCGCAGTCATGGCAGTCCTTTGGCTCTTTTTTTCGGACCGGTGCTAGGACGCGGCTCCCAGGACCTGGAAGTCACGGCCACGGCCACTTACGAAGGAGAAATCCGCGGCTTTCGCATCACGGCCACCGGCCCGCAAACCAGCAAACTTTTGCCTTTCGCACTCGATATCAATGCTTGGAATCGGATCGCATCTGGCCAAGGCGACGACAACTGGTTTTACGATCCCGCCACGGGGCAAGTCCGTGCCGGCCGCGACAACATCAAAGAAGGCAAAATGTACCCGCTGTCGAACAATGGGGCTTCCGGGAACAGATCCTCGACAGCTTTACCCCCCGGCAATTTCGGGACCATTGACATCGGTGCTGCCAACAACAGCACCGCCGACATCGAGAGACAAATCCGCTATGGGCCGAACAGGGCCGATTTCGAGCGCATGGGAGGCGGCTTTTTCTTGGGTGCGGATGGCACTTTGATAGTGACGGGCGACACCGGCATCAGCGCCGGCTTCAAAGACGCCCTGCAAAGTATCATCGGACAGCCTCGCGTCCTACCACTTTATCGGCCACCGGTTACAGGCACCGGCAACAATGCTCGCTTCACCATCGTAGGCTTCGCAGGCGTGATCGTTACCGATGTAAAACTCACCGGCGCGCTCAGCAGCAAGCAGGTGACCATCCAACCGGAATTCGTTTTCGACGGCACTGCCGTGGGCGGCGGCAGCGCGCAAACGAGCCGATTCGTGTACCGTCCTTTACAGTTGACCCGCTGACAACAGAAGGAGCCAAGCTCATGACCAAGTCAACCGAAAAAACTTCCGAGGGACGACCAAGCCCATATCTCCCAGGCGATGCCGCAAAGCGGCATATGCCTCGGCCCGGCGCCATCGGATTCTTTTTACTGGCGGCGCTCAGCGTCAGCGCCCTGATATTCCCTATACCCACGGCCATCGGTGGACCGGACGATCTGACTGTTGTCCGCGTAGAAGAAGACTGGGTGCTCACCGTCAACGAGCCGGATAACGAACGTGCCGCGCCACAAGTAGCCACGCAAATGGCACCGGCGCCTGATTCGCCGTACTACTGCATTTTCCAGATCAACCATCGCGAGCTATCACAATTCGTCACATGGGGCCTCCAGGTGCAAATATGGTATGGCGACAGCAATAAAGGGTACAAAAGCTACGGTAGCGCCGCCCTGGCGACCACCAACGAGACCGTCACCTGGACGCAGCGATTGGAGAAAAACGCCGACGGCTATCGGCTCAAGTTCTCCATCGTCGCCGGGTCATCTTTTACTTGGGGCAACCTGGCCGATGCTGGCCTGAGTGTCAAATGCAATGCTATAGACGTAAGCCCCCAGGATATCAGCCTGGACAATTACGATCCAGGCTACTCGGTCAGCAACTCTGGCATCACGTTCGGTGCCAACCGCGTCTACCTACTGCAGTTGGTACAGGTACGCAAGTACCGCAAGAACGGGTCGGTCGAGGTAGACGTGACGCCGCGCACTGTATACCAAGCCAGCGGACTGTGAAAGTACGGACTGCATCGAGGCAAAGCTGAGACTACAGAGAGCCGTGATCAGGCGGCTACGGGCAATATGCGGCCGGCCGATCCTGCCTCGATGATCGCTTGGCAAGTGCGCAGCGTTTCCACAGCCTGCGCATAATCGCTGGCTAGGGCACTGGCCTTGCCCTGCTGGACTGCGCGCACAAACTCTTCCAGGTGCGCTCTATGCGGCTGATTGCCCACCGCTATTTCGACCACGCGATCCTTTTCCGTCAGCCTCAGCTTGTGCATGTGCTGAAAAAAATGCAGGTGCCAAGCTGGCCCCACCAATTCCATTTCCATTCTGTCATAAGCCAGCCCCGCGCGGGCGCATACGACTTGGGCGATGGTACCCGTAGACATGCGGCAGGTAGCGCATAGCGTCTCGTCGCCGCACATCCCTTGCACATCCAGTACCTCCCCGGCAAAAAAACGCAGCGCATGGACTATCTGGCTCCCAGGGTTCCAGACCAATTCCAAAACGGACTGCCCGGCTCGTGGCACGCCGTAGAGCCAAATGCTTGCCAAAACCAGCGGGTGCGTGCGCAAATACTCCTTGGCCTCTTGCACTGCGTCCATGTATTCCACAACGTGACTCACAGTGGCCACTAGCCCCTTTTGACGTACCCTGGCTTCCACCTGGCGCGCCATTGCCAAGTGGCTGGCCCCCGGAGGCACCGTCAGAAAGGGGCGGCCGGCTTCGACGGCCAAAAGAATAGCTCGATCTTGCTCGGCGCCGGCACATCCAATCAAAACCGCATCTACGGGGCCACGCATGAGCTGTTCTGGCGTCTCACACCAGGAGCTGCGGAAAGCCACGGCCAGCCGGCGTGCACGATCGCCATCCGCGTCCCAAACTCGGGTAATGGCAATGCGGCGGTCCCCTTGGATCGCCGCCAGATAGGGCTCCAGAGCTTCTCCATATCCCAGCACGCCCAAGCGGAACAACATGCCACTCGCTACCCAGTTCCAGTCAAACCGCGACTGGCGACAGAACGTACGGTGTTGCTAGCATCACCTGACGGCCGAAGCGCCGCCAACCGACGGCACAGGCAAAAAATTTGTCGCCGTAAGTCTCGTCATTTCAAGCCGCTTTGTCAATCTCAGTAAAATCTTTAAAGTTTTGCAAAATTTTTCTGTTGACAATCAGCCTCGGATTGTTATTTTTTGACTTCACCAAGGCAGCTGCCAACGATTGACAAGCTGACACCCAGCAGGAATATGGCGGTGTTGAGCGCCATGTCATGGGGCTCAGCGCTGTCCGAAAAGTCGCCGGGCCCATGCAAAAGTGGCCCGTTAAAACGAGCAAGGCCTTGACTGTTTTGCGAAGCTTTCGCAGGGATGAATTGTTTTTTTAGTCCCATCGCCCGCAGTAAAAGCGCCCTGACAAAATCGGGAACCCAGACTCCAGCTCTCGGATGGTGCTTGCCCGGGGGCCATTGAAAGGATTGTTAGGCCCATACTTCGGACGGATCCGCCGGGCCGGCGGTGCAGGAAGCCGAGGCTTTTATTGCACAAGCACGATCCGAAGCTGGTTTTTTTTGTTCGTACAATCCTTCGCTTCGCGCTGGCGGTTGCCGTGCCGATGGACAGTTCCGGTCGGTTCGTATACCCATTCGAGGCACTGTGCCTTGTACCGGCCACACCGCCTGCCTGCAAACTGAATGCACTTTTCGGTCGGCACAGATAACGTAAACTCTATCTAAACGGGACGGGCACGTACGTGCGGATGGGGAATTTCAACTGCGGCTACGGCTCGTCCACACCGGCAGCGGTCTTCAGCGGCAACATCGCCGGCGTGGATCGCGGACATGTGCGGGGTGTGCGCACGTTCGCAGTTCCGGCAGCGCCTACAGGTCCGGACATGAACCAACAAGCGGGTGAACGAGGAACGGCACATGGTGACTACGGCTAATCTCGGATTCCCCCGGATTGGGACAGCGCGGGAATTGAAAAAGGCGCTGGAAGCCTACTGGTCAGAGGAGCTTTCGGCAACTGGACTTGCTGAAGCTTGCGCACACTTGCGCCGCCAGCGTTGGCAGATGCAGGCTGAAGCGGGCCTGGATTTCATTCCCTCCAACGATTTCTCCCTCTACGATCATGTCCTGGACACGGTGGCGTTGACGGGCGCAGTACCCGCGCGCTATGGGCCGGTAGGCACCCAGGTGACGCTGGAGCAGTACTTTGCTATGGCCAGAGGCGTAGCAGGCACTGCATCGGACCGGCCCGAGGTGCCGGCGATGGAAATGACCAAGTGGTTCGACACCAACTACCACTACATCGTACCAGAGTTCCAGCGTGGCCAAACATTCCGGCTGGCGTCGCGCAAACCCTTCGAGGAATACGCCGAGGCGCTTCATTTGGGGATACGCACACGTCCCGTTGTATTGGGTCCGGTGTCGTTCCTGTTATTGGGCAAAATGCGCGACGGCGCCGACTCGACGCTGGATCTACTGGATCATTTGCTACCGGTGTATCGGCACGTGCTCGGAGAGCTGGGACAGCTGGGCGCCGAATGGGTACAAATAGACGAACCATGTCTGGTGCTCGACCTGGACGGACGTGCCCGTGCAGCGTTTGCGCAAGCCTACAGCGCGCTCGCTGGCCAATCCAGGACGCCGCGGATCATGCTCACCACCTACTTCGGACCGCTGCGGGACAATTTGCCCTGGGCGGTGCGGCTACCGGTAGCCGGATTGCACCTGGATGTGACGCGCGCCGCCGACGAATTGGACGAGTTATTGCGTCAGGCGCCTGGCGACATGGTCATCTCGCTGGGTATCGTGGATGGCCGCAACGTCTGGCGCACCGACCTGGACAAAGCGGTTGACCTGGTGCAGCAGTGTCAGCGCACGCTGGGCCATGAACGTATAGTGGTGGCCCCGTCTTGTTCGCTCCTGCATGTGCCAGTAGATCTCGCTCTGGAAACGGAACTGGACGAAGAACTGCGCTCGTGGTTGGCTTTTGCCCGACAAAAGCTGGACGAACTGGTTGTGATCAAGCGCGCTCTCGTCGAAGGCCGAGCAGCCGTAGCTGAGGAATGGGAAGCCTGCCGCAGGGCACTGGCCAAAAAACGCACGTCGGGGCGGATCGTCAACGCGTCCGTACGCCAGCGCATAGCCGAGCTGACCGAAGACATGTATCGGCGCCGAAGCCCATATGCCACACGGCGCACCCTGCAGCGAAGCCGTCTGCAATTGCCGATCCTGCCCACGACTACTATCGGCTCGTTTCCGCAAACGCGCGAGGTGCGTGCCGCACGGGCCGCCTATCAGGCTGGGCGCAAGAGTCGGGACGAGTACGAAGCGTTTCTGCGGCGCGAAATCGAAAGAGCCGTTCGTTTTCAGGAGGAAATCGGTCTGGATGTGCTGGTGCACGGCGAATTCGAGCGTACGGATATGGTCGAATATTTTGCCGAACAGTTGGCAGGCATCGCTGTGACGCGCCACGGGTGGGTCCAAAGCTACGGCTCGCGCTGTGTGCGGCCGCCGATCATCTACGGGGATGTTTATCGCCCGCGTCCTATGACGGTTACTTGGGCGCAATACACCCAGTCGCTGACCGAGCGTCCGGTCAAAGGCATGCTCACCGGCCCGGTTACCATCCTGCAATGGTCGTTTGTTCGCGACGATCAGCCGCGCAGCGAAACCTGCAAACAACTGGCTTTGGCCATACGCGACGAAGTGCTGGACCTGGAAGCGGCGGGTATGCCCGTCATCCAGATAGACGAACCGGCACTGCGCGAAGGGTTACCCCTGCGTCGCGAAGCCTGGAACGACTACCTCGCCTGGGCGGTGCGCTGCTTTCGATTGGCTTCGTCCGGGGTGCGCGACCAGACGCAAATCCACACGCACATGTGCTATTCCGAGTTCAACGACATCATCGAGGCCATCGCCGATATGGACGCGGACGTCATTTCTATCGAGTCGTCCCGCTCGCAAATGGAACTTTTGGGGGCGTTCGTGCACCGCAAGTATCCCAACGAAATCGGACCCGGGGTGTACGACATCCACTCTCCCCGCGTGCCCAGTGTCGAAGAAATGGCGGCCCTGATCCGCAAGGCCCTACAAGTACTCGACCCCGAGCAGGTTTGGGTCAATCCCGATTGCGGGCTGAAAACCCGACGCTGGGAGGAAGTGCGCCCAGCGCTCGCCAACATGGTGTCGGCAGCCCGCGTAGTGCGTACCGAGTTGGCGTCCCGTACCTGAAAAAAGACCAGGCCCGTCAGGACGCGGCCCGCCCGCCGTAGGCCCAGAACCTGCCGCGCTACGCACCCGAGCGCCGCGGCGGTATCTCCTCGGCAATGCTATATCCTTCCTCCTCCCGACCGAGATACGCCGTTATCAGTTCGGCGAGAAAGCCGATGGACATCATTTGGGCTCCCAGAAGCAAAGCCGCCGCGGAATAGACGAGCAACGGGCGCGTATGCAGGGGGGCATACTCGTCGGGATACCAGAGCCGCAACACCCAGACCACGGCCAAATAGATCAGTCCCAAAAAGCCGAGGGCAAAAGACACCAGGCCGATGGTGCCCAGCAAATGCTGCGGACGTCCCCCGAAGCCGGTCAGGAACTTCACCGTCAGCAGGTCCAAGAAGCCTTTGACGAAGCGACGCACCCCGTATTTGCTCTGTCCGAAACGGCGCGGACGATGGTGGATTTCCAGTTCCCCCACCTTGAAACCTCGGGCATCGGCGAGCACTGGAATGAAACGATGCAACTCGCCGTAAAGGCGCAGCTCGCGGACGACTTCGGCGCGGTAGCATTTCATGCCGCAATTGTGATCGTGCAGGCGCACGCCCGTGACCCGACTGACCAGCCAGTTAAAGATACGACTGGGCCATACTTTGTGCCACGGATCGCGTCGGATTTTCTTCCAGCCGTTGACGACGTCGAAACCCTTGTGCAGTTCCACGAGGAATCGGGGGATTTCCGCTGGATCGTCCTGGAGGTCAGCATCCAACGTGCAGATGATGTCGCCGCGGCACAGGCGGAACCCAGCGGAGAGAGCTGCCGCCTTGCCGAAATTGCGGCGCAAGCGGATGCCGCGCACTCGGTCATCTTGTGTGGCCAGCTCGCGGATGGCTTGCCAGGTCCCATCGGTGCTGCCGTCGTCCACAAAGATGATTTCCACTTCCAGACCGTGCTGGCGCACCACCTGCTCCAACTCGCGGTACAGCAAGGGCACGTTGTCGGCTTCGTTGCAGGCAGGCAGGACAATGGAGATCATGGCTCCGACTCCTGAGAAGGCATGGAGCTCAGTGCCGCCGACTGGCTTTCTGCAGGCGCGCGCTCGCCACATCCCGCGGGCACAGGAGGGGCCGCATGGCTCTTTGCGGGCCACAACCACAGCACGCCGGCAACCAAGATCTCGGCGACTATCCACGTCACCCGCACCAGCACGGCTGTCAGCGCCGCCGATGCCTGGCCTACCGTCGGTGCCAATAATTCCATGAGCACCCATTCGCGCGTGCCCAAGCCAGCCGGCGTCGGGATGACAAAGCCAGCGACCGTCGCCAGACTCACAGCGGCCACACAGCGGCACAGCAAAGTCCACTCCGCCGGTATCGGCAACTGCTGTTCGCTGCAACCGCGCAGCACAGCCCAGGCACTGCCTCCCCAAAGGACCCAGCTGACGGCACACAACAACAGTCCCACCAGCAAATGGCCGTAATGCAGGCGTGCCCAACTGTCGCAGTCTGGGCCGGCAAAGGGACGCGTCAGCCAGCGTACTGCAGCGTTGAAAACGCCAGGAATGACCGGAAAAAGCACAGCCAGCACCAGCACCGCTACCCAGCCCCCCACGGGCGGCCAGCTATCCAGCCACAAAAGGACCAGCAAACCCAACAAGGCCCCAGAGGCCATGCAGGTCAGCGTTTCGTAAAAGACCGCCACAACCGCAGGTGTGACTTGGACCGCTTCGCTGCGTACCAACGCGGCCCGAATAACGACCACTAGCGCCTTGCCGGGAACGTACTTGCCCAAATGCCCGATGTAGTATGCCCGCACCAGCGTCCACAGGCGCGGCCTCTGCCCCAGAGCGCGCAGAACAATGTGCCAATACCAAGCCGAAAAAGCCACGCCCACTAGGTAGGCCCCGGCGGCAACTGTCAGCCAGGGAAGCGACCAAACGTGGCTCTTTTGCATCGCTTCGGCGAGCGGCTCGGCCAGCGCCCATCCTGCACCCGCCAAGACCAGCGCCGTCAGCGCCCAGCGCAAAGCGGGCAGCCACACCATCCGGTTGCCTGTGGTTTCTGTCACTGTCCCGACCTGTGTTACGCACTCGACCGCTGACTATAAAAGCCCAAACGTAAGGCATAGAATACAAATTGCCAGCGAGCAATAATAGCGGGATCCGACCGCGTACCTCGGGACCGATAAAAAAGCAGGTGCGGGAACTCATGGGCGGACATATTTACCTGGGACGCATCGGGGGCATACCCTTCCTCATCCATTGGAGTTGGTTCCTAGCGGTCTTGCTGATCGCCTGGTCGGTCCCATCGGTATTCTTTCCCGACCTAGAGGGGACCGTCCCTGGCTACCTGCTGGGCGTAGCAGCAGCCCTGGGTCTGTTCGCCTCCGTTCTGCTGCACGAGCTGGGACACGCTTTGATCGCTTTGCAAGTGGGTATTCCGGTACGTTCGATCCGGCTGTTCATTTTCGGTGGCGTGGCTGAGATCGCTGGGGAGCCGCGCCGACCCGGTCACGAAATTGTTGTCGCCATAGGCGGACCTGCCGTCACCCTGTTCCTCATCGTGTCCGCCTTTCTGTCTTATGTGCTCCTGGGAGGTACGGCTTGGATGCTCGACGAAAGTGGTAGGGTTGTTCTACGAGCCGCCGACCTGGAAAGCTGGCGCGCAATATCGGCGCGTCTTTTGCTCTACTTATTACTGGCAAACGCTGTTCTGCTGGTTTTCAATCTCATACCTGCTTTTCCTCTCGACGGTGGCCGGGTACTGCGCGCTACTATCTGGGGACTGACTGGCAATTATCTTTCCAGCACGCGCATCGCCGGGTACGTGGGCATTGCATTCGGATGGCTATTGATCCTCTTCGGTGCGGGCAACGTCCTCATCGGCGGCAATTTGAGTGGGATCTGGTCTATCTTCCTCGGACTTTTCTTGCAAAATGCAGCCCAACAGAGCATCGCCACGGCTCAGGTAGAAGAGTTGCTGGGCGGCATCCGTGTGGGGGACATTATGCGTCGTCAACCGGTCGCCATTCCCGCCCATACACTCCTGGCGAATATCCTCGAAGACTTTTTCCTGCGTTACCCCTATAAGGCGTATCCGGTGGTGGAAGACGGCCGGCTGGTGGGCATGTTCACTCTGCACCATCTCAAAGACGTGCCGCGTGACGAGTGGGACATGCTCGACGCCGCCGCCGTGGTCACCGGCGATGGCAACCTACCTGTATTGCATCCCAACGATCTTGTGCTGGCGGCGCTGCGCAAAATGAACGAAACAGGGTACGCCAGACTGCCAGTCGTCGAGAACGGCCTGCTCGTAGGCATCCTTTCCAAGCGCGATATCCTCGGCGTGCTGGAAGTGCGCTCCGGCTTGGCCGAAGCCGGCTGGCGTAAAACGTAACGACATCCACCTACACTTCCGGCATGCGCTCGCGGTAGAAGGCATCTTTCACATGAGGTCGCGTCAACACAACGAGACCCCAGCTACCTACAGGGATCCCCAAAAGACAACAGCAGTTGCGAAAATTGACGATAGCCAAGATGCAGGCGGTCATCGCCAGTCCCCAGTATTTGAGACTCAGCATGGCGATCGCGCCCGACAGAATGAGGGAGCAGACCGCTATACCGACTAGGCCAAAAACGAAGCCCAGCGGACCGTGTGCGTGTTGCTGCCATTGTTTGAGCCAGTCGGGCAAGTTAGGATCCGGTGCTGGGGGTGGTTGAAAAGACATGACCACGTCGTAAATGTTTATCGCCAATCCCAAGCCCGCTATGATGATGAGGAAAATGGCCGGCGCCATCAGCTCGGACCGCGCACGTTCGCGCTGGGAATACGTCTCATAGCCAGGTGCACCAGGGACAGAGCCAAACTGCTGAGCATAGCCGGCGCCAGGTTGCTGCGGCTCCCGAGCGACGCCGCCTGGTAGTCCCAGAGTCGCGATCATGGGAGCCTCGAATGTCCCCTGGCAATGAGGACAGCGTACCGTCCGGCCAGCCAGCTCTGGCGGTATGCGCATTTGGCCCCCACACGAAGGACATTGCACAATGTCACCTGCCATGGTTGATCTCGCTCCCCTTGGATGCTTCCTGAATGCAAATCGAGTGACTATTCTTGCACTATGGCATCTGATCGGCCTAAGGTTTAGTGTGACTTCGCCGAAAGCGCACACGCTCGCTTTCAGAATCCAATCACGCCCAAAAACAACGGCACGCCCGGTAATTCGGCCTGGACTGTGGCCCGGTCAATCCTCGGACCTATAGCTTGGATTATACTTTGCACCGCGCCTGACACAACAGCTTACCGTAGTCCGGCCGGTGGAACAAGCTGGCGTACGCTTCCCAACGGCCAAAGCTAAACCCTATGGGCCGACTGTGCGTACCCTGTCGGTAGTGGCAACAGTAGCCGCATAGTGCGCGGCGCTAGGCATGCTGGCGGCGCAGTGGCATGGGGCTGTGGCATTGTGAAGTTTTTCACTGGCGTCTAGTTTGCACATCGAGCTTTTGCCGCCGAGCCGCACTCGGTCAATCCTATGTGCATAAAGGGGACCACAGGGCTGGGTGCCGGAGAGCAGCGGCTGTAGGCTTCGCGTCGGCGGCGCCGGAGCTAACCCGAGACGAAGGCCTCGTAGATTCGTCGACTGGATGCGATGTCCGCCTCGATCTGCTTTTGCAGATCCTCTGGGCAATCGAAGACGCGCACATCGCGCAGTCTGGCGAGAAAATCCACGGCCAGCTCTTCGTCATAAAGCCGGCCACAAAAATCGAGCACATGGACCTCGACCTTGCGCGCTGTTTCCTCGAAGGTGGGGTTGGGGCCGATATGCACGGCTGCCGGCAAACGATCGGACCGATAATACGCGGCGGCAGCATAGACCCCGTCGCCTGGAATCAACGTGGCTATCCCCTGCAAATTAGCGGTCGGGGCGCCCAGCGTATGACCACGTCTCTGCCCTGCCACGACCTTTCCTCGCAAACGATATGGTCTGCCCAAGAGCGAACGCGCCTGTTCTACCAGACCGGATTGGAGCAAACGCCTGATGCGGCTGCTCGAGACCAATTCGCCCTCCACGGTCAGAGCCGGGACGACCGAAAAGGCGATGCCCGTTTCTAGGCACCAACGCTGCAAAAGCTCCACGTTGCCTTCGCGACGATAGCCGAAACCGAACGTAGGGCCTTCCACCATGCCGCGTGCGGCCAGTCGGCGTAGCAGGACTTGATCGAAAAAGGCACGCGCCGGTAGTCGTAACAGTTCGGGATCGGTCTGCAACACCAGCACCCGCTCTGCACCGCACGCCCGCAGCAGAAGCACGCGATCCTCGAGGGTAGTCAGCAAAGGTTGGAAATCGGCGGGCCTGAGCAGTGCCAGCGGATGAGGGTCGAAGGTCAGCGCCAGCACGAAGGTTTGCAAGCGCTGTGCCAGCTCCCGGGCTGCTCGTACCAAGGCCGCGTGTCCGCGATGGACACCGTCGAAATTGCCGACAGTTACCACCGCGCCGCGACAATGCTCAGGAGGCTCCGCGCGCCAGGACCAGCGCCATGCTTCCTGGGCGCCAGGAATCGTGGGCAAGACCGTGTTTTCGCATGTTCCCGCTTTCTGCGGCTCCATTTGCTCAAAAATATGACCCGACGGGGCGCGGACCAAGGGGCCTGTTCGCTCAGTCACCGGCGCGACGCGGAAGCAACGGTCGGCGCTCGACGATGCCCGTGCTTTCGTGAATCGTATACAAGTAGCCCGCAGGCAGGTCGGTGAGCTCGGTCCAATGTAGCTGCCGGTTCGGCCAACGGATACGCACTCGGTCCGCTCGCGACATCGGCCCCAAACCGAACGTGAGGATCGCTTCGTTCTGGCTCAGATAGCTGCCCCCGCTGGCCAGTTCAGCCTGTTGCATGCGCTCGCCGGCCCACAGTTGTACGCGCACCCCGAAGCCATCGCGGTTGGCTTGACTGCCTTGGAATCGAAAGCGGATGACCTGATGCAACGTACCGTCGTTGCGCAATACCGTGGCCGGCTGATTGTTGTTGTTGAGCACGATGTCCAGGTCGCCGTCTCCGTCCAAGTCGCCGTAGGCACAGCCTCGTCCTACGCGTGGGCTGAACAAGTCCGGCCCGGAGTGCACCGGCTCCACTTCGCGATAGCAGCCATAGCGCGAGGGACCTGTGTTCCAGAACAACTGTGCCGGTTGCTCGTAGCGCCCTTCCCCTTGGAAGCGAGCGATTTCGGGTTCGATATGCCCGTTGCTGGTGAACAAATCCAAGCGCCCGTCCAGATCGTAATCGAAGAAAAACAGGCCGAATTTCAAAGGCAATCGGCTCGGTCCGCCGACGCCCTCGCGGATTGCCTGGTCCACGAACAAGTCGTGCGCGCGATCGTAACGCAATAGGCCGTTCATCTCGTTGGCGAAATTGGCGATCGCTAGGCCCAGCGTCTGTCCGTCCCGATAATATCCCCAGTGGATCCCCATGGCACCGCGCGCCTGACCGCGATCGTTGAGCAGCCTCACGCCGCACTCCTCCCCCACATTGGTGAAGGTCCCGTCGCCATTGTTGCGAAACAAAAAATTGGGAGTCGTATCGTTGGCTACGGCGATATCCGGCCAGCCATCGTCGTTGTAGTCATGGACAGCCACCCCCAAGCATTTGGACGCAGGCCGTTTGCCGGTCACATCCCAAACACGGACACCCGCCTTTTCCGAAACATCTTCGAAATGCAGGCCGTCGCGATTGTGGAACAACTGGCAATGCTCGCCTTCGTACAGAACCGGTTGGCAATAGGCCTTGGTCCGACCGTCGAGCGAGCAAAAAAGGTCTTTATCGGGAGCCCACTGCACGTAATGACCGACGAACAAGTCTAGCAAACCATCGCGGTCGTAATCCAAAAAGGCAGCGGCACTGCACCATCCGCTGCTTTGTAGGCCGGCTGCCTCGGTGATGTCGCGGAAGTATTTGCCCTTTTCGTTGTGGAACAAGCGCAGGCCGCCCAGGTACGTGACCACGAGGTCCGGGTAGCCGTCGTTATCCACGTCCCCGGCTACTGCCCCCATGCCGTACACGTCCAGGTCGCCCAGCCCTACTTCCTGGGTGACGTTGCGGAAGTGTCCGTTCTGCTCGTTGCGAAACAACGCACACCCGACGCGCGGCGGCGGCTTTTCGTACCGATGATGTTTCCAATATCCGCTCTGAACCAAAAAAATGTCCTGCCAGCCGTCGTTGTCGAAGTCGAAAACCAAAACGCCCGAGCCCATAGTTTCGGGCAACAGCTTTTTGCCGTACCCGCCGTGGACATGCACGAAGTCCACCCCCCAGCGGCGCGTGACGTCCACGAAAGGCACCTGAGGCGGGGTAGCCTCCGCCAGTGGCGTCTGGGCATGTGCAGGCGGCTCGATGCGCGTCGGTACCGGTGTATCAGTCCGCCAACGCAACCACAGTACCAATCCCACGCCGGCGGCTACTACGGCACACCCTAACGATAAAGCCAGAGCCAGCCAACGCCGCGAGCCTGGCCCAGCATTGCCTGCAAGTTGATTTCCTTGTGGTGTATCCATGGATGCGCTTTCTCCTCATCTCGTTGGAGCACAGCGAGGAGACCCAGTGCCGCTGCCCAAACGAGTCTCCTCGCTGCATGCTGACCGAAATCCGTCGAAGGCAAACTCATGGACGGGTGACGGCGTCGCGCTTCAGCCGTCGCCGCGGACCGAATCCTGCCAGTTCCCGGTTTACTGGGATGTCGTCGGGCACGCCCATAGGACGCAGGCCATAAATAATGACCGCCTGGGCAGCGCGATCGGCCCACGGATGCCGCTGCCGGAAAGTCCGTACCGCATAATCTCTGGCGTTGTCGTCAATCTGATAGGTCTCGTAAGCCAGACGATGGTGCTCGGATCGCTCCCGATCGCCCAAAAGACGATACACGCGATCCAGCCAGTAGTGGGCCAGACGGTCTTCGGGATCTATGGCCAGTACGCGGTGGAATTCTTCGGCCGCTTCCTGGAGCAGCGCCAGGTACTCTGGACTGCCCGATGGTTCTCCCTGAGCTTTTTGGAAAAGTGCCTCGGCGAGTCGGCGGCGAATCTCCCGATCCGAGCCGAAATTGAAGCCACGTTCGGGAATGCGCGTGGACAGCACGGCACGGAAATCCTCGATGGCTTCGTCCAGTCGGCCGTTTTGCAAGTTCAGTTCGCCGCGCAGCCAGGCGGTTTTGAAATACGCCGGCTGCACCTGCCGCGCCTTTTCCAATACTTGCGCCAGCGCGCGCAAACGTCCTTCCTTGAGATAGAGGCGGGCCAAATTGAGGTAGGCATCGGCGTAATCGGGACGCAGAGCGATGACCTGCTGGAAGGCCTTTTCCGCTTCCCGCAACAGGCCGCGCTCGGCTCCTTCGTCCCCTTGCAAAAGCAAACCGATACCGAAGTCATTCCACCTTTCCCACAGTTCCGCCGGTGCCGACTGTCCCTGCAGTGGTTCTTCGCCCCGCAGGTGCAATACCACGCGGTCTTCGGCCAGGGTCGTGATCGGCAACTCCGGCCCGCGATTCTGCTCGAGCACGTGATACCACCCGGCGCGCCCGGCCAAGTCGGCCAATAAACTGCCACCTGGCCAAGGTGCAACAGCGGCTAGAACAGAGGCATGCAGGTGCCGCCGCCGGCCCATGAAAAAGTCCTGGAAAATGCGATCGAACTTGCGATATTGCAGGCGCACCTCCAGAGTCAACGGCCCGCTTACGCCCTCCGGAACGCGGAACCGGTAATGCACCACCTGCGAGCTGCTGGGCGGCAACTGATGATTGAACAGCGGCACGAAAATGTCCTTGGGATTGCGTCGGTCTATGCGATAGCCGCGACGGTCCAAGATCAGCGCATTGAGGAAATGACCCCACGCGTCCACGTACCCGTACTCATCCAGTTCGCCCGAAGCCAGGAGGATATCTCCGCGTGCGCGCAGACGCACCTGCAGCCAGACCTCGTTGGAGTCGGCAGTACCCTGAGTGAACTCGTGGCCCACCCCTAGATTGCGGACCACCACTTCCAGTAGATAAGTTTTGCCAGGCTCCAGCTCCGGTATATGGGGGCGCAGGACGTGCAGCGGATTGTCTATTTCGCCTCCATCGCGCAAGCCGAACAGGTCCACCCGCAGCCGCTTGTCGCGCAAAAACTGCTGGTGCAAACGGATCACATCGTCTTCGTCTCCTACCGGATCGAGCCGACGTGTCTCCTGGAAATACTTGCGCAGTGCCGGGAGCGCCGTATTGGCCCCGAGGAACAGGTGGTGGTGGATTTTCCCTTCGATGTTGCCGAAATCACGCGAATCGGTCAACGGCATGTGGCAATCCTGGCAGCGTTTGGCCTGCACAGGATGGTAAAAACTGCGGGCGCCGAATCCCGACGCACCGCTATTGTGCCAGCTATCGTAATGGTTCTGCCCGCGTATCCATTTGTAGTGATTTACCTCTTTGGGCAAGTGCACCTTGTGGCAGACCGAACAAAATTCGGTGCTGCGGTGGAATGGCTTCAGAAAAGTACGCTTGTGCAAATCGGGATAGGCTTTGATCAGGTACTCGTTGATTGCCTGCAGGAGCGGGTGCTCGGAATAAGCGAATGGGTAGTGCAACGGCTCTTCGATCGTGTAGTCGGCATTGCCCCGCACACTGTTGATGTTGGTGATAGAATGGCAGGACACGCACGTGATGCCGGCGTGCGCCTCGGGGCGCTTTTTCTTCGATGGGTCGTTCCAGAGGCTACCGTCCAAGGGAAAATGGACCTCGAGGTCTTCGAAGAAGCGGTCGTCATCGAAGGCACCACTGAAAAATGGCACCGGATCGTGGCAGCCGGCACACCAGCGTGTCGCCTGTACGTACCGCTTGCGCAAACCAGCTATCTGTGCCGGGTCCGTCAGGCCCAGGCGTTTGGCCTCCTCCTCGGCCACCACCGCCAGCACCTGCCGCATTTCCAGAACGGATTGCCGATAGGGCAAGTTGTTGAACGACGAGAAATGATGGACCGAATGGTACCATTGAGCGAAAGCATTGGGATGGCACTTTTGGCAGTATTCGTTATTGGACAAGGCAGCGACCGGAATGAACGGATTCTGGCCATTGTGACCTGCCGTGCGTGCCAAAGAAGGAAAGAAATACTCCTCGCCGGCCCCTTGGACGAACCAGTGCCGGGGGTCTTGACTGTGCAAAAACACCATGCCGCCCACCAAGGCCACCACGGCAGCAGCCCAGCCCCAGGCATAATGCCAGCGAATGCGCGGACCGGCGAGCCGATGGAGCACGTAGAGCAGCACGATCGCCAGGGGAGAAACTACATGCAGCCAGTAGGTGACCTGCCCGGATAGAGAATTGGACGGAAACAGGTCGCGTTTGAACATCATCAAGATACCGGTCACGAACACCACCACAGCCGCCGTCAACAATAGCAGGCCCATCTTGACGGCTACGCGATTAGGACGTTTGAGAGCCACCCGCAAATGCAGGGCCACAAAAACTATCACGGGTAGCATCAACAAGATACCCAGCGCCAGATGGGCCAGAATCATCCACGGAAACCAGTGATTCCGATACTCCTGGCCGGTGTACCAATTGAGCAGCTTGAGCGAAAACAAATACACCGAGTTGGCCCCGACGAGGGCAAAGAGCACGAAAACCAGGCGCAACAGCCAACGCAACCGCGGCCCGACTGTTGGTTCGTAAACTCGGCCGCGTCGGTCTACCATGTACGTACTCGTTGTAGTGGCCATAACCGATTCCCCTGCGGACTACCCCCGAACCTGCCGAGTGTCATAGCCCTGGACCATGGGCTTGCTTGTACCGTTGATTGACTGCGAAATGGCTAGCCCGCGGCGACTTTGTGCAGCACGCCAGACAATGCACTTGGCCTGGCCGCAAGCCGCGCGACCCGTCTCATGCGGGTTCGTTTCATTCAATCGCCGCCGACATATCGAGGCGGGGGATCGAGCGGATCGGGACGAAACATCGGATGGAGCGCTTGGCTATCTTGCGGTACCAGCGTCGGATAGAACGTTGCGCACGACTGAAACCCATCCAGACAAGCAGGCTGGCGCTCCCACTGCGGAGCAGGTGGCGGGGGAGTCAGGCTTTCGCCTCCGCAATACATGCAGGGGACCGCTGGTTTCTCCGAGGGCAGCGGC
Source organism: Gemmataceae bacterium (assembly GCA_040289265.1). Classification (GTDB taxonomy): domain Bacteria; phylum Planctomycetota; class Planctomycetia; order Gemmatales; family HRBIN36; genus PSKW01. Next base: position 231,931 of record PSKW01000004.1, on the reverse strand, counting down.
AGGCGTCGGAGCGGCATCGCCGGCAGCTGCGCTCGTGTGTCGGTCGTTACTCGCGCAATCAGACTTTCCAGACGGTGGATCGCTTGCCGAGCAGATACGGCAGATGTGTCCAGTCTCCACATAGACCAGTCGGAAACATGGCGGCAATCAGCATGCGTCGCGCTAGGCAACACAAGCAGCGTCGCGACCAGACCAATCAGGTGCCACTTCGCCCGGCGCCGACTCATAGAGCACAACCTGCTGTTTCGCCGCAAGAGTGGTATAGAAGCTCCGGAGCCTCTATCGGTTTCGAGACCCATTTTAGTTTGTCTGTTCTCCCTTGTCAACAGAAAATAAAGAATTGGGTCCGGTTTGGGACAACGTCCCGGCTAGGCACCGGCGACCCCCTAGCCATCCGTCGGATGCCGATGTGCCAGCGGACATGCAAATATTGATAGCACCCCGCAGGCTGAGTATGCTAAATAGAAGAGTTCAGATCCGCGCATAAGTAACGTAGACAAGACGAGTTAGCGGGCATGAGCCAGGACTTTGGTGCGGGTAGCAGCTCCGAACTGAGGACACTGCGGGGACGCGATTGGCCCAGCGTGCGACAATTCAGCGTTTTTTTGGAAAATCGCGTCGGCGCCCTCATGGGGCTCGTGCGACGCTTCGAGGGTACCAACAACCGCATCGTTGCTCTCTCTGTGATAGATTCGGCGGATTGCGCCATCGTGCGATTGGTCTTGAGCGATCCCGATCGAGCCAAGGAGATCTTCGATCTGGCTCAGCTGCCCTATCTGGAAAGCGATTTACTGGCGGTACAACTGCCCGAAGGCCCCCAACCCCTGGCACACATCTGCAAAGCACTGCTCGCGGCTGAAATCAACATCCATTACGCCTATCCCTTGATGATCAACCCGCAGGGGCGCCCGGCGCTGGCATTGCATGTAGATGACCACTCGACGGCTGTGCAAACGTTGGCACGCCAGGGCTTTGTCCTGTTCACGGAAAAAGACCTGCAGGCGGGCATTTGACTGGCAAGACCCTTCGTCCGCAATGCAGCTAGCTAGGCGGGGCCAAAAACGCCAGAGGGTTACTTAGACGCCGCGTGCAGTCGGCTCTGCGAGTAAGTCCTTCGGCGTCGGCAGGCAGTCGCGTGCGCGTTCGGTTCGACTCATCGCAAATTCGACTCATCGCAAACCGGTGTGCCTCAACAAGCGATCGGCGGCTTGATATGCTTCGCGCACCCATTCGACTATGCGCTCCGGCTCGGGCGAATACTCCAATTCGATGCTGATCGCGCCGGGGATGTGCAGGTCGCGGATTTGGGCGAGATAGGGGACAAAATCAACGACGCCGCGCCCGGGAGGTAGATCGCCGTGTTTTTTGCCGTCGCAATCGCTCATATGCACGTGCAAGGCGCGTCCGCGCAAGCGGGACAGCGCTTCGGGCGGTGTGTGGGTCAGATACATGTGCGAGATGTCCATATTGGCACCGACTGCCGGATGGCCTACAGCGTCGAGGAAAGCGCACATGGTGTCTATGCTGTTGAGCAAAGACAGCCGGAATGGTTCCAGCTCCAAGGCGATTTTCACCCCCAGGCCCTCGGCGTAGTCGGCCAGCCAACGCACCTGGTCGCGTGCGGTCTGCCACTGCTCCGTCGGGGCAATGACCTGCTGTTCCCAAATGTATTCGCCCAGAACCAAAAGCAGATTGTGTGCCTCCAACTCGTACACCAAATCCAGATAGGCCTGGCAACGCTGGCGGTGGAACCGCTGCACGCTGCGGTTGAAATCGGTCAAACCGACGGCAACACAACACACGCTGACAATAGGGAGCCCTTGTTTGGCGCATTCGCGCCGAATCAACTGGCGCTCGCGGACGTCTATGTCTAGCGGATCGGTAAAAATGTCAATACAATCGAAGCCGATCTCCTTGGTCATACGAATGCCATAGGCAGTATCGCGCCCTGCTTGCACCCAGGCCGAGTTGATCAATCCCAGTCGCATTTGACCTTTCCTTTCTCGGGAACGTACCGAAGACACCGGCCGATTCACCGCAGTGCTGCACGGCAAGGTTATGGTGGCATTTGTGGGGGTGCAAGTCAACCGCCGGCGGCGAGTCGAGTCGTGGGCGAGGATTGCTCAGGGGCGTCGAAAACTTCGTGGTACAGCTCCACGATATCGTCGTCGGTAACGTACATCGGTCGGTGCGGGTGGCGCTTGAGATAGTCCACCACCTGGTCTACCTGGGCGTCGTCGAGATCGAGATGGCAGGCGTGAAAGCGGTGCCGTACTGCGTGACGGCCGCTGTGTTTGCCCAGTACCAGCTGAATCGGCGGGCCACCGATTTGCTCCGGCAGAAAAGGAAGGTAGGTGCTGGCATCGGCGAGCAGCCCAGCTTGATGGATACCCGACTCGGTACGGAACATATTGCTGCCTACTACGGCCTTGTTGGGAGGTATAGGGACCTTGGCCAGACGCGCCACCAACTGACACAAGGCGTACAACTTTTGCGGATGCACATCACAACGCCTTCGGTACTGGGCCGCGTGCACATGCAAAGCCATGACCACTTCTTCGATAGGCGTATTGCCAGCACGCTCGCCGAGACCGTTTATGGTTCCCTGAACGATATGGATCCCCAGGGGCACGCAGGCCAAAGCATTGGCCGTGGCCAAACCCAAATCGTTATGGAAATGGACCGCGAGCAACGCCTGAGAAATATTGCTCACCCGGTCCTGGATCAGCTTGATGCGGTCGGCTGCTTGTTCCGGTGTCAGGATGCCGACCGTATCCGCGAACCCGATGGTGGTGGCGCCTGCCGCAATTGCCTCGGCATAGATCTTCACGAGAAAGTCCGGATCGGCCCGCGAGGCATCTTCCGGACCGAAAGTCACGATGTGGAAAAAACGGCGGGCGTATTGGATGGCCTCTACTGCTTGACGAAGCGCCTCGGCGGGCTTTTTCTGGTGCTTGTGTTCCAGGTGCTGCGGACTGACGCCGATGAACAGTGTGACACCTTTCTTGTGCGGCCAGGCGTCGGCCAGGGCTTCAGCAGCACGATCTATATCCGCTCGCATCGTGCGACATAATGCGGTGACGATCGGCCCACGCACTTCGCGGACGATCCGGCGGATGGCTTCCACTTCTTCAGCCGACACGGCGGGAAAGCCTGCGTCCAGCGAATGCACGCCCGCTTCGGCCAAGGCACGGGCTATAGTAACCTTGTCCGCAGGGGAAAAGCGCACGCCGGGCATTTGCTCCCCGTCGCGCAAAGTGGTATCGGAAATCAGGATCCGTCCCGAGTTACGCAAGCGCCGCACTACCGCTCGACGAATGGTACTGGCGATTGCCGACAACATGACAAGCAGTCCTGTCGAGGTATCGCATCGGACGCGGATTCGCGCTGCGAAGTTGTGCCCTCGATTATAGCACGAAACCTTGGGCTTGCAAGACGGCACCGCCAAAAGCTGGCCGCGTCAAGAAGCGGCTCGCACTTGGTCACCGGCCCGTTCGGCGGCTTCCAGTGGCAGCCGCACGGTAAAGGTCGTGCCTTTTCCCACCAAACTCTCCACGCGAATACGGCCGTGATGTTCTTCGATAATCTGCCTGCAAATGCACAGGCCCAACCCCGTGCCGCCCTGTCCTGTTGCGTTAGGCTGTTTGGTCGTGTAAAACGGCTGAAAAATCGTCCTGAGCTTGTCGGCGGGAATACCACAGCCCGTGTCGGCGACGATTATCTCGGCCATGTGCAAAGGCCGGTTTTCGCGCACTCCCAGGGTCAAGGAGCCGCCTTGGACCATCGCCTGCTGCGCATTGATGATCAAGTTCAGCAACAGTTGCTGGATCTGTCCAGGACAGACCCAAGCATGGGGACGGCCTTGGTATTCCTTGTGGACGCGAATCCGATGCTTGGCTAGGTCTTTTTCCACCAAGAGCAAGGTTTCTTCGACGAGAGCGACCAAGTCGGCTTTTTGCTTCTCGGGTCCAGTGCGCCGAACTAAGCCGAGCATGGTGCCTGTCAAAGAGGCGGCTCGCTGACTGACTTTCAAGATGCGTTCCAGGCACTCGTTTTTTTGCCGACCGTCTGTGTACTCCAGCCCCAGACGGGCTTGATTGATGATCGTGGTCAAAATGTTGTTGAACTCATGGGCTACCGACGAAGCAATCAAACCTATGTTCAACAGTTTGTGAGCCTGCACCAGCTGCGTTTCCGGGACGGGTAAAGGCGCGGTGGGAAAAGCCTTATTTGCGCTTGACATTCGCTCGGGAGCTCCTTATAAAGCGGCGCCGAAATGGATCGCGAGCGTTTCCCGTGAAACAAGCGATCCAGTGCGGACTCCCTCTCATGGTATCGGCCTATCCGCCGATCTGGCTTCATCGGAAGTTGATGGGAGCAAGCCCCTTAAGCTAACAAAAGCAGCATTGTCAGGCAGCCTGGCCAAAATATGGTTCGACAGGAAAAATAAGCCGGTCGCGATAATATTGCTGGCTTAAGTCAAACGGCTGGGGTATTTCGGTAGAGCCCATGCGCCTCGATATAGCATTCGACCGCACGTGGCACAAGGTAACGGATACTGCGTCCGGATGCGACTCGTTTGCGGATATCGGTGCTAGAAATCTCCAAAAGGGGCACCTGGATCTCCTGGAGCCGCACCCAATTGGGTAAGGACTGTACAAGGTATCCTGGCCGCGGAGCAGCTACGAGAGTGGCCATACTGGCGATCCGTTCGGGCTCGCGCCAGTTGGGAAAATCCCGCAGGCTATCACCACCCAAAATTAAGAACAAGTCCGCCTCGGGATGGCACCGACGCAGGTCTTCCAGCGTCGCCACGGTATAACTCGGACCAGGTCGGTCCTTTTCTACTTCGCTTACCTCGAAAGCGAGATGGCCGGCGATAGCCAGACGCAGCATGGTGGCGCGGTGAGCAAAAGTGCTCAGCGGCTGCGTTTGTTTGTGCGGTGGCCGCGCAGCCGGCACGAACAGTACCCGGTCCAGGGCCACTTGTTCGCGCGCCTGCTCGGCGATCACCAGATGGGCCCAGTGTACTGGATCGAAACTGCCCCCGAACACGCCGACCCGCATAGTCCTTACCCTTGCCGTCGCCCTACAAGACACGACGATCTGCAAGACATGCACCGTACGGCTGCAGGTTACAAGTCGCGCTCCGTCTGGCTCACTATCAGCTCGAGGTCGGCCTCGAATTTGCCACGTCCCTGCCAACGCCAATGCGGCACGATACACGACGACTGATAGACCAACTCGAAGCCTCCCTCGGACTGACTGACCGTTTGGATGGGCCACGCCCACACGGCGGCAGCCGGCCTGGACCGCAGTTCCACGCCGACGCCAAGCCACTCGTCCACTACCCCCACCCACTCTACAGGCGGCACATCCTGTTCTGTTTGTAACTGTCCAGCGTGGGGGCGGCCCGGATAGCGGTAATAACGATCGTCGGCACCTGCGGCCAGTCCAGCCACGTTCCACTCCACCGCGAACCAAACTTCCTGCGGCAACGCTCGTGCCGGTTCCACGCAATAATGGATTTTCAAGACGGACCCTTCGCATGGCACTCGGAGCGACTTGGTCACGCGCACCGGCATTTCGGCTACCCACGTGTCGCGCGTCAGTTCCACCTGGACACAGCGTTCGTCGCCGCCGACTCGATAGTGGTAGGCGCCAACGACGGTATCGGCCAAATCACGCTCCTGCAAGTGGACCAGGTCGTCCAAAGTAGTGGCCAAGGGATAGAAATGGTCGAGCAGCGCCTTGCGCAGGTACCGGTCGTAATAGAGCAGACGTTCCAGGCCCGGCTGCTTGAAACGCGCCTGTTCCAGGAGCTTGCTCACGGCGCTTTCAGCTTTGACACCGGTTGCCGCTGCCAAAATGGCGCGATGATAGGCTTCGCGCCGCCGGGACAGTGTACCCAGCAGGTTTACGCCTGCTTTGAGCAAATCGAATTGATACACGCTGCCCCCTGCGCTCGGCCGGACGTAAACCTTGACCGATGGATTGCGCAAACAGATTTCCTCCTGTCCATCGAGATCGAAGTCGCGTACCTCGGCATAGCACGGCGGCGCATCGTCCAGACGATCCAAGAGCCGATCGGCGGCGATGATCTCGGCAAACACAGCGTGGCGCAAATGGGGCAGGTACAGACCGCCGAACGCACCGTGCCAATAAGCGCAATTGCATTGCGCGCGGTACACATGCCGTCGCGCACGACGCAAGAGGTCCGCGTCTTGGGTCGTTACTCCGGGCGCACCGCTTGTGTGCGTCCGACGCTGCTCTATGGTCTGCAGCCGGTCCGATGCCTCCAGCATCCGGCAATACATTTCCTGGACCTCGGGGTATTTGACGCGGAAATTGCGCCAGGTGCCGCCGCGCAAAAAGCTCTGAATGGTCGCGGCACGTGGATCGCCGGCCAGGGAATGGATCAAGTCTTGATAGGCTTCGAGCCGCTCCGGTGGCAGCGCCCACTCCATCATTTCGCGGTAACTGCAATCGGGCAGGTAGATCCGATCCACGGCGGGCAGCGCAGCGGCCTCGGCGAGAGTGACGCAACGTATCCAGCTGCGCTGCTCCTGCACCAGGTCGAAAAAGCGTGCCAGCCAGCGGTCGGTATAGCAGTGCCGATGCGTCTCCGGCCAGCCGCCGAACTTCTCCCCGTCATCGGCGCACACGACCACAGCATCCGGATGACGGCGATGGACTTCCGCCAGCCAGGCTAGGGCCTCTTGCGGGTCTTTCCACGGCACCAAATAGCGCAGAGGCTCGCTGATGGGGAAGACTTTCACGAGACGCCCTTCGTCTTCTGTCAGGAAGTGTCCGAGCAACAGCTCGCTGTCCAGGCCGGCTTGCCGGAAGTGGAAGTCGTCCAGGAGCGTATATTCGACGCCGGCTTCGGCCAGGTCGGCGACCAGCCCAGGCTCCCACACACGTTCCGCCACCCACATGCCCCGGATCGGCTGACCGAACAAGTCGCGCAAAAAAACGGCATAGTCTCGGATTTGGCCGATGCGATCCCGACGCGGTATCATGGGCAACACAGGTTCGTGAAAAGCGCCGCCTAGGATTTCCACTCGGCCTCGATCTACCAGGCAGCGCAGCTTGTCTACGTAGGCGCGCCGATGTGCCAGCAGCCACTCCAGCAGCGGTCCGCTAATGTGCAAGGTAACTTTCAGCTCCGGATAGCCGGCTACCAGCTCGAGAAAAGGCTCGTAGGCCTCGCGGCACATCTGTTCGAAGACACCGTGGAAGTTGCCCACCGGCTGATGATTGTGGACGCCGAAGACAAAATGAATGGGCATAACTGTCCCTGCCTTTTTGCTGCATCGGCCTGGCTGTAAAGCTGGTAGAGTATCGCTAGGGTCTGGGCAAAGGGCTGCCTCCTCGACGGCGCCGCTCGAAAGCAGCCCGCACGCCCGGATTTACTATGTGCGCTTCGGGCCACTGGCCCTGGGCCAAAGCAACGATGGACGCGGCCGCCGCCAGGGACATCTCTTCGCGCGACCGCTGGTCTACACCTGCCGTGTGGGCCGTACACACGACGTTGTCCAGAGAAAAAAGAGGACTGTGCCGGCACGGCTCTTGCTCGAAGACATCCAGTCCGGCGCCGGCCAAATGCCCGGAGCGCAAGGCATCGTACAAATCTTCCTCGCACACCAGTGCGCCGCGTGCCGTATTGATCAAGAACGCCCCGGGTTTCATGAGAGCCAACGTGTGCCGCGCGATCATATGTCGGGTTTGCGGCGTGAGCGGCACATGAAGCGACACATAGTCGGCGCGCCGCAGCACTTCTTCCAGCGGCAGCAGCTCGATCTCGTGCTGACGCACGAACGCCTCGTCCGGCTGGGTCTCATAGGCTACCACCTGCATGAGAAACGCTTTCCCGCGGAGAGCCACGGCCTTGCCGATGCGCCCCAGTCCGACGATACCCAACGTTTGACCTCGCAAGGGCATCGTCGGCGTCCGACCCCACTGCCCGGAGACCACGGCCTGATGCTGCCGCACCACTCCTTTGGCCAGCGCCAGCATCAAAGCGAACGTGTGCTCGGCTACGGCATCGTGGTTAGTACCTGGGGCAATGGTGACGACGACCCCGAATCGGTTGGCCGCATCCAGATCCACGGCATCGTAGCCGACGCCCGCTCGAGCTATCACATGCAGGTCCGCGGCACGTTCGAGCACCCTGGCAGTATAAGGCTCAGAACCGGCGATCGTCGCCCAGACGCCGGGCAATACAGCCAAAAGCTCTTCCTCCGTCAATTGTTCAGGGCGATCGGGAAACACCGGCTCGAAGCCGGCATCCTGCAGAACTTTCAGATAGTGTCCCTGGCGATCCGCCAGCGTCACGGGAGTGATCAGCACTTTGCGCATCGTTTGCTCGCCTCTGCCTGCCCGGGGCAACATTGCTGCTAAAAGTCCGCTGTGTCCGCGCTACCTTTGCCAGCCGAACCCGTCGTTGCCGTCTCTATGCGGCCATAGCGACCCACCGGGCAACAGTTAAAACCTATGCAAAGACACCCGACCTGCCAGATGCGCTGGCTTGTCGGTAGCGGCTTGTGCAAGCCGCGATCGCGGTATTCGCTCGGTTTGCTGACACCACCGAGCCGCCGATCCGCGAGAGTTCGCACACAGCTGCTAGCCCCTCAGTGCCGAGGGTGCGGCAAAGACAATATGGCAGGATCCAGAAATCCTTGCTGCACGCCGATCAGATAAGTCAGCCCCGCCAGCAGGGACCAAGTGACAAGCGTGGCGCCCAGGCTAGGGGAGCTGAGTTTGATGGCGCTGCCTGCCGATTTGGCCAACCGCACCCTGAGCCCTTGCACATCCACGCTGTACAATTCGTCCAGTAGCAAGTGCGAAAAGTAACCTAGCGATGCCCCCCCGGCGAGAATCAAATTGCCCCAGGGATCGGCACAATCGTGCAGCAGATACACGAGCTGGCCGACGATGATGGCTGCCGGGATACTGTGGAGCATGCCCCGATGGACTGTGAAGCGGGCAAAAAAACAAGCTAGGCCGAAGCGAAGCAAGAAATAGACTCCGGCAGCTACCAAGAAGCCTACCTCGCCGCTCAGCCCGGCCGCGGCAAAACGATTGAGTATCAACAGCGGTCCCAAAGCCGACACAAACGCGAATATTTCTCGGGTTGGCCGCGAGGAAGGACTGTCCAAGTCGGGCAACATGCCGGAGGCCCCGCATAACAGACCGGCCACGGCGGCGTGACTCCAATCGTGTCCTAGGGCGACCACGCCCCCGCTGTAAGCCACTCCCAAAAGTGACGAGAAAGCCAGATGTTGCCGAAAAGCTGCCATAGGTTCTCCTTCCGTGGCTCGGGCGTATTTTTTCCTTGCAGGTCACCGGTTCGGGCGCCATACATACCTCACAGGAATAACTTAAGGCAAGGGGGAAATACCACGGCGGCGGCCCTAGGGGGCGCGACTGCTCACGGCGTCGGTCGGTACGACTGCGGTACTGTGCACACAAGGATAGTGCCATGCAGCGGCCTCTTTGGTTCGTGCGGGGAGATCTCGATGGCTTTTTCGGCCTTTTCGTGGACAATTTGCTGCAACTCATGCTTATCGCCGTTTTGTGTCAGCAGTGCGGCCTGCAAACCCAGTTTATCAGCGAGGTCATTTTGCCCGGGGCGGCGGTGTCGGTCCTCTTCGGCAATCTTTTTTATGCTTGGCAAGCGCGACGGCTGGCTCTACGAACGGGCCGCGTCGACGTCACCGCACTTCCTTACGGCATCAATACTCCCAGTCTCATTGCCTTCGTGCTGTTTATCATGAAGCCAGTCTACGAGCACACACACAACGCGGCGCTGGCGTGGCAGATGGGCCTAGCAGCGTGCGTGCTCAGCGGGCTGATCGAACTTGCCGGAGCTTTTTGCGGCGACTGGGTGCGTCGGCATACGCCACGGGCTGCGCTTCTGGCAGCGCTAGCCGGTGTGGCCATCGCCTTCATCGCTATGCAGTTCAACCTGCAGATTTTTGCTACCCCGGGCGTAGCCCTGATCCCGGCACTTATCGTACTGGTGGCCTATGCCTCGCGGACCCGTTTTCCTCTGGGTCTACCCGGTGGGCTGGTAGCCATCGTCGTCGGTACCCTTTTGGGCTGGACCTTGAGCTACCTCGGCCTGTTCGATCGGCCCGCGCCGCAGACGACGGCCAAGCCGACTTTTGCCTGGCCCTGCCGCAGCTTCGAGGTTCTGCTCGATGCGGCGCTTTGGGAGCGCATCTGGGAATACTTCCCTATCATTTTCCCTATGGGACTGTTCAATGTGATCGGGTCGCTGCAGAATCTAGAAAGCGCCGAGGCGGCGGGCGACCGCTTCGAAACACGCCCGTCGTTGCTCGTCAACGGTCTGGGGACTTTGGTCGCCGCGTGCCTGGGCAGCCCCTTCCCGACCACCATTTACATCGGGCATCCGGCGTGGAAAGCGATGGGTGCTCGTGCCGGGTATTCCGCGCTCAACGGCGTGGTTTTGACCGCTCTATGCCTCAGCGGTTCGGTGTTGTTCGTGCTTCAGTGGGTACCTCTGGAGGCGGCACTGGGCATCCTGTTGTGGATTGGCATCCTGATAACGGCCCAGGCTTTTTCCGCGATCCCGCCGCACCATGCTCTGGCGGTAGCGCTGGGTCTGGTCCCAGCTCTCGGGGCCTGGGCGCTCGAATTGGTACAAGCATCAGCCCGAGCAGCAGGCAAACCGCTGACGCACGTTATCGAACCCCTGCTGCGAGACGGCATCGCGCTAAAAGGCGCCATCGCCCTGTACCAGGGCTTTTTGCTGACTTCCATGATCCTGGCGGCGATCGTTGTGTACCTCATCGAGCGCGACTTGCGTAAAGCAGGGTGGTGGACTTTGGCAGCCGCCGCCCTCTCGTTCGTCGGACTGATTCACGCCTATGAACTGACCGGTGCCGGGGTGCGCAATTGCTTCGGATTGGGCCCCACGACCGAGGCCAGACACTTTGCCCTGGCTTACGCGCTGACCGGTATAGGTCTGCTGGCTCTGGGACTGCGGCAGTCGAAACCTGCTGCCTACGGGCCCAGTTTGCCCGCTTCGACGGATATCCGCAGTCGTCTCGAAGATAGACCCTGAGGCGTTCGTCCGATGTAAGCACAGGCAAAACAGTCCAGCCTTACCGACCTGTGCGGCGGATCGGCACAGCGACGGGCGCGGTTGGCTGGATTGCCATGGCGCCTGCATGGTCGCCTGCCGAGGTGCAGTGCATGAAAATCGCCGTAGATTCCTATTGCTACCATCGTCAGTTCGGCTCGCATTATCCGGGGCTGCAAAAACCGGCCAGGAGACGCATGAGCATCTGGGAGTTTTTGCAGCGGGCCAAGTCGTTGCGGCTGCAAGGCGTGTCCATCGAGGCCTGCTATTTGCCCCAGGACCGACACTTTTTACAAGAGCTGCGAGAGGTGCTCGATCGGCTCGGCTTGGAGCGGGTGTGGGCTTGGGGGCACCCAGAAGGGCTGCGCTCGGGAAGCGATCGGCGCGCCGAGAAAGACCTGATTGAACACATCGGCATCGCCCGTCAGTTAGGGGCGCGCGTGATGCGTATCGTCGGCGGCAATCGCAGGACCAGGCCCGCCAGCTGGCCGCGGCATCGCCGGCGTCTGCTCGCCGCGCTCAAGCACTGTGTCGCTCATGCCGAAAAATGCCAGGTCACTTTGGCACTGGAAAATCACATGGACCTACTAGCCGACGAGATATTGGAAATCCTCGCTGCCATCGGCTCCCCGCGCTTGGGTGTATGCCTGGACACGGGTAACAACTTGCGCATTTTCGAGGATCCTGTGCAAGTGGCCCGCAAGCTAGCCCCCTGGGTGCAGGCTACCCATATCAAGGACATTACCGCCCAGCCCGGCGACCCGCGCGATTTCTCCTTCTGGCCTAGCGTGCCTCTAGGACACGGCCTCATCAATATCCCGGAAGTGCTCCGTTGCTTACAGCAGGCCCGTTACCACGGCTTGTTGGCGATCGAAATAGACTACTTGCATCCGCGTTACAAAGACGAGGACTCTGCCGTGCAAGAAAGCGTCGCATACCTGCGCAAATGTCTGCGGCAACTACATAAGCCCCGCGGCCCACAGGCAGTGGCCGTAACGAGCTGACAAAGGACAGAATGTGCCGACGGCACAAAACAGCTGCCGCATCCGCGCATGAGTCCAAAAGGGATGCAGCTGCTGTGTACCTCGGGCGGCACGCCGTCGCCAGCGGCGTCTTTTGACCGCCGAACGCTGAGTGGAACGCGGCGATGAAAAAGGTCCTGGCGATTTTCGCCAAATGCCCCAAGCCGGGCGCAACCAAAACGCGGCTTTTCCCGGACACCCTGGAGCTCGGTGCGCGCGTAGCCGAGGCGTTTTTACTCGACACGTTGGAACGCATGAGTACGCTACAGGTCGAGCGCAAGCTGTTTTACGCACCAGCGGAAAGTCGCGATCTATTCGAGCGGTTGGCCGGATCTGTATGCCAGCTGGAGCCTCAAAGCCCAGGAGATTTGGGCGCTCGTCTGTCGGCATTTTTCCGTCAGTATCTGACCGGTGCCCGCGCTGCCTGCGTCGCCATAGGAACCGATAGCCCCACTTTGCCTGTCGAGTACGTTGCTCAAGCCTTCGCCACGCTAGCGCGACGGGATGTCGTCCTCGGCCCGACTGCCGATGGCGGCTTCTATCTGTTGGGCCTTGCGCGTTTCCACAAAGACTTGTTGAGCCATATCGCTTGGGGGACCGAACATGTCCTGGGACAGATCGCCAGCCGGATCGGTAGTCTGGGCATGAAACTGAGTCTTCTTCCTGTGTGGTACGACGTTGACACCCAGAGCAGTTGGCAAATGCTGGCTGGTCATCTGACGGCGCTAGCATGCGCCGGGGACATCCTGCCCCGTCATACGGCACACCTAGTCGTCGAGTTGTCCAAAAGCCGCCAGATATACCCTGGCGCCGGACCATCCCATGCCGATTGAAAACAGAGCCCCGCAGCCATATACAATCTACTCCCAGTAGCAATGGCCCCGATGCCTCTTGGGGAAGACCAATGACATCGGACGCCGATCCGCAGGCGCCGACGAGCGTTGCGAGAAGCAATAAGGAGCAACCATGGGCAAACGACGGGATCGTTTCGATCTTCGCAAAACGCAAATGAAGGAGGCACGCAGTCGTAATGCGCCTCGTAAAATTGCCGAGCGCGTGCGCAGAGACCAGCGTATCCAGGAGCTTTTGAAAAGCTGCCAGCCACCCTATCCGCGGATTGTCCGTCAGTGGTTGGCACGCCGCTTGGATAAGCCCGAGAAGTCAATAACGGCAGAAGATGTGCAAAAAGTTCTGACTGGAATGGGTTAAAGTTTTAGCTGACGAGTATTCACCAGCACTTGCCGGCAGCGGCCTTACTAACACCCCTTCGGCCCGGCTTCTTCGTTTAGTCAAAATATCTCAAAACATTGGCCACTTTGCGTAACATAAGATCGTTTATGTCCTTACGTCTTTTCCGACGCGCCAAATACGTTGACGAAAGACATTTTTCAAGGCTTTAGGCGCACAAAGTCCCTAGACTTTATGCCGCTGATAGTTTACGATAGCAATCAACATGATTAGAATTAAACGACGGGCTTGCGAAGCCGATTAAAACTAGCTATGCAAGGCCCGGGCGATTTTTGCCGAGGACACAACCGAGGCGTGCCTAGGATCTGCACATACAAAGGCCAGCAGCCGGACTTCAAAGCATGAGTCACGAAATCGAACAAGGGCAGTCACAGGCAAGCAGCGCAGCTCGTACGAGCCGCCCCGAGCGTCCAGTGACTTGGGACGAAGTCCGCAAGCGCAATTTTGTCGAACGTATCAAACACGAGCGCTTTCCTTACGAGCTCGAGCAAGATTGGCAGCGGTTGGCGGCGACGCCGTATGAAGCCATTCCCGAAGAAGACATGCTCCGACTGCAGTGGTTCGGCCTGTACCATGACAAGCCCAAAGTCGGCTTCATGATGATGCGCATCAAGCTTCCCAATGGCTTGCTAAGCCCTGCAAAGCTCCGGGCAATCGGGGAAATATCCCGGACATTCGGCAGGAGCTACGGCGAGATCACCACGCGGCAAGACATCCAACTGCACTGGATACGCATCAGCGATCTGCCGCAGATCATGGACCGTTTGCGCGCCGCCGGTTTGAGCACCAAGGGAGGCTGTGGCGACGTGCTGCGCAATATCACCGGGTGCCCGGTGGCAGGCGTCAGTCGCGAGGAACTCTTCGATACCACGCCCGTCGTTTTGGAGGCCCACCGACTGTTCAGCGGCAACCCCCACTATGGCAACTTGCCGCGCAAACACAAATGGTCCATCTCGGCCTGTCCGTATCATTGCAATGCTCCGGAAATCCACGACGTGGCGCTCGTGGGCACAGTGCAAGATGGCGCGCCTGGCTTTGCAGTCTGGGTCGGCGGCGGCCTTTCGACGGTGCCGCGGATTGCGAAGTCGCTGGGAGTCTTCGTTCCCATGGCAGAGGCGCTGGACGTGCCACGGGCCATCCTGGAAATATGGAGTAGCGATCTGAAGTACCGCATGTCGCGCGCCAAGGCCCGGTTCAAATTTATGGTGGACGACTACGGACCGGAACAAATCCGCGAGAAAATCGAGCATCACCTGGGGCGCAAGCTGTCGGACTTGAAAACCAATCCGCGCCCCATCGGCCGTACGGATCATATGGGCGTCCACCCGCAAAAACAGCCCGGTAAAGTGTATATCGGCGTGCCGGTCTTCCCCGGCATCCTGGAGGCAGACCAGATGCTGGCGCTAGCCGATCTGGCCGAGGAGCTAGGAGCCGACATCCGGCTGACCCGCGAACAGAACCTGATCCTGGCGCACGTACCGCAAGAGCGCGCCGACGAAGCCCGCGCACGTCTGCGCGACCAAGCCAGACTCGATGGGCAAGTCAACCCCATCCGTGGTCACAGTATCGGGTGCACCGGCGAGCCGCACTGCAATTTCTCGGTCGGGGAAACGAAACACAAGCTGGTCGAGGTCGTGGATCATCTGGAACAGCAATTCGGTTCGGCCATTGCCGACCTGCGTCTTTATCTGGACGGCTGCCCGCACGCCTGCGGGCAACATTGGGTCGGAGACATCGGCATCCAGGGAACGACCCTCAGCACCCCCCAAGGCAAGACGGAAGCCTACGATGTCCTGTTGCGCGGCGGGCTGGGACTTTCTGCTGCCATCGGCAAAGCAGTACTGCGCCGAATACCCAGTTCGGAACTCAAGTACGTGCTAGAAAGACTGGTCCGCGCCTGGCTCGATAATCGCGCGCCCAACGAGCCGATCCAGAGTTTTTTCAATCGGCTCACCGATGAGCGGATACAAGAGATTGCCCGCGGCCAAAACGGATCTGCAGTAGCACCCCAGGCCTCGGGGTAAGAGCGACTGGAAGAAAGGGAGGGAAATATCCTTGAGCAGTACGACCGAATCCCCGAGACATGTGGAACCGATGGATGATCAGGAAGCCGGCGAATGGGCCGTCTACTTCGACGACCGCCCGCCGGAAGATCTCCTCGAATGGGCTTTCCAGCGCTACCATCCCCGACTGGCCATCGTGACCAGCTTCCAGGTAGATACACTGGTGCTTCTGGACATGGCCTGGCGCATCCAGCCGCAGGTGCGAGTAATCACTGTAGATACGGGGAGATTGCCGCAAGAAACTTACGATCTGATGGAAGAAGTGCAGCAGCGCTATGGCATTGCGCTCGAAGTCCTTTTCCCAGACACCCGGCAGGTCGAGGCCATGGTGCGCAAGCACGGCATCAATTTGTTCCGTACCAGTGTGCCTTTGCGCCTGCTGTGCTGCCACGTTCGCAAGGTTGTGCCCCTGCAACGGGCGCTGCAGCAACTGGACGCCTGGATCACCGGCTTACGACGCGATCAGTGGGCCACACGTGCCAATATCCGCAAAGTAGAAATTGATCACGACCACGGCGGCATCCTCAAACTCAATCCGCTCGCCGACTGGACCGAGGAGGAAGTCTGGCACTACGCGCGCGAACAAAACGTACCGATACACAAACTTTACGCACACGGGTACAAAAGCATCGGTTGTGCTCCCTGCACACGCCCCGTGCAGCCCGGCGAAGATAGCCGATCGGGACGCTGGTGGTGGGAAGTCAACGCACCCAAAGAATGCGGCATGCATTGCCCCATCGAAACCGGCGGCTTCGAACATGAGGTCCAGGCCATCCTCGGCAATGCCACCGATTTGACCCTCGGCAACGGGAAATGACACATTATGGAAGTGGAGCCAACTCTGGCTACGTGCCTACTCCAGGAAGCGCTCGCTTGTGCTGAGCGACTGGCACCAGCCGCAGCGCGGGAACCTTTTCGGGTACTGGCTGCCGATCTCGAACACGCGCGCATCTCCGACCCTTCGCTCGAGATCGTCGGTCGCGTGCTGGAATTGTCCCTATCCTCCGGCCGTCTGCGCCAGCTTTATGGGCCGCACGTAGAAATGCAGGCGCTGCGCCTCTACGAGCGAACACCCCAAGGTCAGGATCTGCTGCAACGTTTGGCACAAGCCAACCGCTCCCTGGAAGCCTTGTCCGGGCACGTCCTGCAGCGCGTGCAATTCTCGCTGCACCGTCCTGGCTCCTATTACCTCACCCTACACACCGATCATTGCGTCGTGCGGCTGGTCATAGATCGCCTGGGGGTTTCGGTCGAGTCCCTAGAAACGGCTGGGTAACGACACCGAGGACCATTTCAAGACAGCGGTCGCTAGCATCACCGGCAGCCATCTCTGGTGCGGCCGAAATCCGCTTCGAAAAACCACAAACGCAGCGCGTGTCAGCGGTAGTGCGGCCATCTCGAACCTGGGACGTACTCGACCGCGCTCGCTAGTCTTCCTTCACGTTGGCAACGCAACCGACCGAGCCCTTGCTGGGGGGGAGAACACCGTCCTGGCGATGCGCAAGCTCAAGTTCAGTAGTCTTGGCGCGGCAGTGCTTTGAGTGCCTCGCGGAACTCGAGAGCCGTTTGGAAACGATCCTTTGGCTCACGCTCGATGGCGCGCATCAAGAGCGCCGCTAGTTCTTTATCCATGTCCGGCTTGAAGTCGCGCGGGTCGCGCCCGGGGCTGTTCAAGTGGCTGAGCATGGTTTGCAGCGACTGGGCTCCTTCCCAGGGACGGTTGCCGGTAAATACCTCGTAGGTAGTCACACCCAGCGCGAAGAGGTCCACGCGGTGATCTGTGTGCAAGCGCTTGATCAACTCCGGCGCCATATAGTTCGCTGTCCCGGTGCGATTGCCCGGTTTGCAGAACTCCGGTCGGTTAGGGATCGTCAGCCCGAAATCTATCAGCTTGACTAGACCGTTGGGCGTGACCAGCACGTTGCGCGGGCAAATGTCGCGGTGGATGTACCCTTGCTCGTGGACGTAGGCCAGTGCATCGCACAACTGGACCAAAAAGGCAATGCGGCGTCCTTCCAATTGACGGTTCTGCGTTTCGATGAGGAAGTTGAGCCCCACCCCCTCGATCAATTCCATGACCAGGAACAGCTCGCCGGCAGTAGTGACGCCCCACTCATAGGTTTGCACAATATTGCGATGGCGCAGAGATTGGCAAATCATGCCCTCATGGGGCTTTTGCAAGCCCAGAAACCGCTCCTCGAAACGGGCGGTCTTTTCTTTGTCCAGGATCTTCAAACACACCGTACGGGCGAGCTTGCGGTCGCGCGCCCGAAAAACTTTCGACATGCTTCCTTGACCGAGCCGGCTCTCGAGATCGAAGCGCTCCTTGATGTCGGTCGGTTCGATCGTGCTCTTTTTGGATCCAGAAAACAACTTGCGAAAACTTCCAAACACGCCCACGCAATTCTCCCCAGTTCGGCCCCTCAGGCTGTGGACAGGACTTCCCTGAACATGGTTCGCAATCCGAACATCTGGCGAACGGCCACGCAGGGCACTCGCGGAACAGATTGTGCCGTGCGCGTGCACCGTACCACGCCGCTCGGTCCAATCTATTTTAACACGTTCGTTCCCTGGCGTTCACAATAATCAATGAGCCGCGCCAATTCTGTGCGCAAGTCTTTGCGATGCACGACCCGGTCTACGAACCCATGACGCAAGAGAAACTCGCTGGTCTGGAAGCCTTCGGGCAACTCCAGTCGTACTGTCGCCCAGATGGTACGCTGGCCGGCAAAGCCGATGATGGCTTTGGGCTCTGCCAGGATGATATCTCCTAGCGTGGCGAAGCTGGCAGCTGCTCCTCCCATGGTGGGGTTAGTGAGCACCGAGATGTACAGACCGCCTGCCTGGTCGTACCGCGCCAGAGCCGCGGATACCTTGGCCATTTGCATGAGGGACAAGATACCCTCCTGCATGCGGGCCCCGCCGCCGCTACCACTGACGATGATCAACGGCAGGGCTAATTCGGTAGCCCGTTCGATGGCACGCGTCAGTTTTTCGCCCACCACCGAGCCCATGCTGCCGGCCATGAAGGAAAAATCGGTCACGCAAAAGACCACCGGACGCCCACGGATATACCCACGGCCGACCACGGCAGCCTCGGTGAGTCCTGTCTTAGCCTGTTCGGCTTTGAGTCGTTCCGGATAGGGCAGCCGATCGCGAAACTCCAGCGGGTCCAAAGAGCGCAGGTCGGCGAACCATTCTTCGAAACTGTCGGCGTCCAGTAGGTGCTGGATGCGCACCCGCGCTGGAACATGGAAGTGATAGTCGCACTCGGGGCAGACATTGAGCCGTTCTTTGACTTCTTTGACATAAATCATGGCCCTGCAGCTGGGACAACGATTCCACAATCCCTCGGGGATGCCCCGTTTGGGGCGCATTGTCGTAGCCATATCGCAATCCCGCTGTAGGCGAACCGCTCTTTCTGGGTCGGTACGGGAAACTGTCCGCAGGCGCCCGTTACCGGCATTATAACAAAAAGCGGGCGCATGCAACGCGCCCGCAGCGGTCGGCCCTCGTGGATTCGAGAAAGCGCTCTGCTTATTTTTTCGGCTGCGTAGCGGCCACTTCCTTAGCGAAGCGCGGTGCGACTGCATCCAGGCTACCCGGATCGTCGCCTCCGGCCATCGTACACAGAGCCTTGAAAACTTCCGGCGTTACGTCGCGCGTCAGGAAACGCACCGAGCCATCGGCCATGATCACCAAAGCACCGGGCTTGCCCCGATAAGTGGGCGACAGGAAGTGTCCAACTTGACCGACGTCACGATCGGCTTTGGTGCTCGTGCCGCGCACCGTAGCCCCGCCGCCGGCTAGCCAGGGACCAGCTGTGACAGGGTCTACTTGGATCATCAGGATGGTGTAGCTCAGCCCGTCCTTGACGTCTTCCGACCGCGTCTGCCGATCGTAGCCGAAGATACCGGCACGCCGATCGTTCTTGGGATAATAAGGAGCGTCGGGCCCGATGCCCGCCATGCCGACGAAATGCGTGGCTGCCACGGGATCGTCCAGGCCCCGCACGCGTACGTGGTAGCGGCCACTCTGTGGATTGAGAAACGCGGGCACCACGATACGGGCGACTTCCAAGTTTTCCGGATCGCGCCAGGACAGTTCCGGATTGACGGCACTGTACAGCTCGCGATAACGATCGTCGCTTAGATAGGGGAGGAGCTCGCGCAAGAAGCTCACCCGCTGGTCCGGCGGCCAGGGCCGATTGGCTCGGCTCGGCGGCAATGGTCGCGGCAACGCCCCCTGGGGAAAACTGTCCTTGTGGGCCTTTCGATAACCCTGGACCGACGCGGCCAAGACATCGAACAAAAGCACGCCGGCATTGATGTCCATTTCGCCCCGCAATACCACGATCTTGGGCGTGACATGCTTGTCAATGAAGCGGTCGGTGCGCTCGAGGATGGTGGCTAGGATAGTGACGTATTCGTCCTCACGGATGATCTCGATTGAGGACGTGTCCGGCTCTGCAGGTCGCTGGCCGGTCGGCCCTTGGCCAGGCATACCCGGCATACCGGGTACACCAGGTACACCGGGCAGGCCGGGCATACCTGGGACGCCTGGCATGCCAGGTACGTCGGGAGCACCGGGACCGCCTGGCATACCTGGCGGCGATCCCTCGTCGGGACTACCGGTATCCCCGACGCCAGCCGGAGCCCCTGGGTAGCCAGGACCAGGTCCCCCAGGCGAGCCGACCCCCGGCGGTGCGCCGGGATAGCCTGCACCTGGCCCGCCGGGCATGCCGACCCCAGGCGGCGCCCCGGGGTATCCGGCGCCTGGTCCCATCGGTCCACCCGGAGCACCAGGCACTCCAGGTACACCGGGATAACCCGGATAGCCGGGCATATTGGGCCCCCCAGGCATGCCGGGCATACCGAACCTGCCGGCCCTTTGATCCCGTGCACTGCCGCGCACTGCCAGCTCGAAGCCGAGCATCTCCCGCAATTCTTCCTTAGCCGCTTGGGCCAGGATCTTTTCCATCTGGGACTGAATTTTCTGGGCCTCGCTGCGGCCCTTGCAAATGACGCCCACGGCTAACTGCAAGCGGGGATCCAAATGAACCGCGACGGCGACGCTGCGAATCTGCGAGACGAGCCCATCGCCGAGTTGGCTAAAGTAGGGCCAGCCGTCAACCGGCGAACTGCCGCTTCGGCGACCCAGTAAGCCGCCCAGTAGGCCTCCTGATCCCCCGGGTGCATGTTTGAGGAACAGGATCATAGCCGGCTTGTCACCTTCGACGTGGTCAATAAGCTTGCGCAGATCCACATCGAGGGTGAGATAAGTGCGCTGCTTGGGGCGATAGGGAGCTGGTTCGTTAGGGGCACCGCCCTGAGGACGTCCTGGAGCGAAGCCCCCTGGGGGTCCGCCGGGGACGCCTGGCGGGACAGCGCCTCCAGCTCCGGGTCCGCCCGGCTCTTCACCTGGTGCACCTCCTGGGACGCCAGGGGGAACAGCTCCACCGGCCCCTGGTCCTGCGCCGCCAATGCCGGGCGGGACCGCTCCACCCGCCCCTGGTCCTCCGGCTCCGACCCCTGGGGGAGCACCTGGATAGCCGGCTCCCGGCCCGCCTGGACCCACTCCAGGGGGAGCCCCTGGATATCCGGCCCCAGGTCCGCCTGCCATACCGCCCG
The DNA here is from genome assembly GCA_040289265.1 of Gemmataceae bacterium. Lineage (GTDB taxonomy): Bacteria > Planctomycetota > Planctomycetia > Gemmatales > HRBIN36 > PSKW01. The sequence goes on along the minus strand of PSKW01000004.1, from coordinate 210,858 downwards.
CAGGTCCTCGGGGAGCGGCCGGCCCGATCGGCTGCGACTTGAATTTCGGAGGCGTCTCCAAATACTCCACCAGTGTCTTCTCGTCTGCGTAAATCAGCGTCCGATCGTTCTTCAGGTAAATTGCAGCACTCTCTTTCAGACTGGCCAATGGCACGTGGTCCCCCAACAACTCCACCATGAAATCCACTTTGCCGAGATAATAATCTTTCCCCTTGACAATCTTGCGGCTATCCGGATCCACTTTGAGCCGCTGCTGCACCACATCCCAAGCGATAGGATCGTATGTCCTAACCACCACAAAGGCCTGTTTGTGCTGCAGATTGCCAGAAAAAACGATGCGCTCGATATTTTGTGCTTCGATACCCAGACGGGCTTCGACATCGGATGCTCGGAAGGCGCCGCGCGTGCGGAAAAAGGCAGTACCCAAGATGCTATTGAGAAAATCCCGACCTGGAACACTGACGAGCGCCTGGGTATTGTTGGGGAGCATGTTGGTGGGATCGTTTTTCATGCCCTCCTCGCGCTTGGCGATTTCTTTGTCGAGCTGAGCGATTTTGTCGGCTGCCGCCGATTTGACTGCTTCGTTATCGTGCCGAGCGGCTTCTTCGAGCACGCTCCGTGCGGCGTCGCTACCCTCGAGCGCCTTGTCATAAAGCTTGTCCAATGCCTCCTTGCGTTTGCTTTCGTCCTGCAGGGCCTCCATCACATGTTTGCGTGCTTCGGCCCCCTGAGCAGAATCGTCGAGCTTGGCGATCCAGTCGGCCAACGTCGGCTCGCTGGCCTGTGTAGGTGCCTGGCTTTGCGCACTGCTGCCGGAAGACGAAGTGCTGGACGGGGAAGACGACCCGGAATTGAGCACGATAATGAGAATCAGCCCGAGGAGCAATACGCCTACGCCCGCACCCCCTACCGCCAGCCAAATCACACCGCTGCTTTTTTCCTTCTTCTTCTTGAAAGGAGCGGCATCTGCAGGCTGTTTGCCCTTGGTCTTTTTGCCAGCGGGCTTTTCCTTGGCGCTCTCTTGATCGGCAGGCGCCTCGACAACGAAGCGCTTATTGCATTTCGGGCAGTCCACTTTTTTGCCAATCAGATCACGACTGGCAATAGTCACTGTGCCGCCACACGCAGGACAGACCTGTTTGAATTTTGTTTCTGCTGCCATAGAAAGGTCTCCCCCAATCGGCCTCGATGTTCCAGCAGGCGCCTCGACATCATTCTATCATAATTGCGCGCCGACGGATTGCAACCATCGGCAATCATCCGCATCAAAAGCCCTAGGTAGCCGCCCCTGCACAGGTAGGGCCCTATGCCTACGACATTTGGGCCCGATTCCGACGGCCTGGCTGGGGTCGAGGCCCCGAGTGTCCCCAGCCGGCGTTACCATTCGGGCAGAAGGTACACCGGCCCCTGATTATTCGACGATGGACCTCGATGTCTGGATTGCTGATTTCTCGAGCAGCATGGTTTTTACAAATAAAACTGAGGCACAGCGCCGGCGAAGGGCTGAACTGACATTGCTCGTTGGCTCTATCCAATCTAAATTGAGAAGCGACCGAGCCGGGCCTCAGCTGCATGCCTTCAGGCTGGTCCAAACAGAGTAACGCCCCGGAAACGCACGGAATTCAGTACCGAACGCGAGCCATACCGAGCGGTCTTCCGGCGCAAGAGGAAAGGATGCCTCATGCGGGCCAGGAACACCATACGCCAGCGGCGACCGGATATCAGCGTGGTCATCCCGTGCCGCGACGAAGCGGACAATATTCCGGTGCTGTACCGACGGCTGACCGATGTGCTGTCGGTGTGGGCGCACGATTACGAGATCTTGTTCGTAGACGACGGCAGCACCGATACGACCGCCGCGCAACTGCACCGTTTGCATGCGACCGATGCGCACGTAGGCGTCGTACACCTGAGTCGTGGTTTCGGTCAACAGCCGGCACTGTGCGCAGGACTCGATCGTGCCCGCGGCCGGGCGGTCATCTTGATGGATGCCGATTTACAGGACCCGCCCGAACTGATTCCGGATCTGATAGCAGCCTGGCAGCAAGGTGCCGAGGTGGTCTATGCCGTACGGGCACGACGCGCAGAGCCTTTGTTGCTGCGCTGGCTTTATGCCGCCTACTATCGGTTGCTCGGCTGGCTGAGCGACTACCCGATCCCGCCCGACGCCGGCGATTTTTGCCTGATGGATCGGCGCGTGGTTCAAGCCCTGCGCAATCTCCCGGCGCGCTCTCATTTCTTGCGCGGTGTACGCGCCTGGGTGGGATTTCGACAGGTGGGCGTTCCCTATACACGGCCCCCGCGTGCGACAGGCGCCAGCAAATACTCTTGGTCGGGCCTGTGGCGGCTGGCTGTCGCCGGTCTGGTAGTGAGCACCCAGGCGCCTATGCGTTGGGCCTTGCGCATGATCGGCGCAGGGTGGGCTTTGACCGTGCTCTGGCTGCTACATGCCAGCGGCATGCGCATACTTCCGCAGCCACTGCTACCGCTCGTCCCGCCGGCTTTGTGTCTGCTGCACTTTTCGGTACTGGCGATCCTGGTGGCTTGCACGAGCGTAATACCTGCAGGAGCGGGAAAAGCTGCCCCTTACGTGGTGAGTCGCTTTTTGCCCCCGCGCCGGCACAAGCAAGTAGCCACCGGCGCTTGCCACCGGCAGCTAAGCAAGGAGTCCTCCTCATGACACGCTCCAGGCACTCGATGCTGTGCCGCGGGATCGGCACTGTTTCGCGTCTTGCGCTGGTCGCGGGATTGTCGCTTAATTTCCTGCAGATCGGCAGTGCCCAGCCCGGCGAGGCGGAAGTGAAAGTAGGCATCCTCAAAACCTTTTTCGAGGAAGAGGAGCAAGACGAGAAAAAACTCCTCAATCAAATGCGCCCCTTCGCCGACACGCTGGAGCAGCAGATGGGTATGACCGGCGAGTTTCTGCTCGTACACCACATCGAAGAATTGGCCCACCAAATGAAAAAGGACCGCATCCATCTGGCGGCAGTGCACGGATTGGAATACGGCTGGCTGCGCCAGCTGGTCCCCGATTGCAAACCGCTGGTGATCGCCGTCAACGAACGAGCGGCTATGAAGCTGCTGATCGTGACCCGCAAAGACAACGCCCTGGCCCAGGCGCCGCTGGAGGATTTGAAAACCCTGCGCGGCAAGCGTTTGGCCTGGCCTCCTCGGACGTCGTTTTATGTGCGCTTTTACCTCGAACAAACCATGGGCTGCCCGGCATCCAAGGCCTTTCGTCTGGTCACCGTCAAAAACGTCGCCGCCGCTATGGATGACGTTGTGGATGGCCGGGCCGATCTGGCGGCTGTCAGCGACTTGGCCGCCGAGGTGTACCGAGGCCTCAAGCCGGTGCGCTACGAAAAACTGAAAGTGATTCACGAGTCCCCGCTGTTCCCGGCGCCGGCATTGGTATATCGCGCCAGCCCAGGGCGCGAAGAGATGCTGCACAAGCTCAAAGACAATCTCCTGCGTGCGGATGCCACAGCCGAAGGCAGACAGATGCTCACGGCCTGGCGTTTGACCGGCTTTCGAGAGCCGCCCAAAGACTACGACCAGCAGGCTTTGGAGATCGCTCGCCGCTACCCGCGCCCGACAGGCAAATAACCTACACGGCACGCACGCATTTCTGGGCCGAAGTGCTCTGCAGCCCGACCGGCTTTCGGGGCCGATAGACGCAGGTGTTGCCCACTTCTTCGGCGACGAACTGTTCGCTCAGTCCCACCGGCGACTCGGAACTGCCCAGAAACAAATACCCGTCCGGTTTGAGCACCTGCCACACCCGTCCTAGTACCTGCCCGCGTAACAAATCTTGAAAATAAATGATCACATTGCGCAAAAAGACCACGTCGCTCGCCGGCAACAGCGGCCACGGCTCGATGAGGTTGAGCTCCGCGAATTCCACCATATTCCGGATGTCGTCGCGGATTTGCCAGTCCAGGCCTACACGTTGGAAGTATTTGCTCAGATACAACGGTGGCAATCCCCGGCCTACTTCGAACGCCGAGTACAGCCCGCTGCGCGCTTTGTGCAGCACCAGCCGCGACAAGTCGGTGGCCAGGATCCGCAAGCGCCACGCGAGCAGCTGGGGAAAATGCTCCCGGATCAGCATGGCGATGCTGTAAGGCTCCTGACCGCTGGAACAGGCGGCAGACCAGATCACCAGACTGCGCTCGTCAGCGCGTCGCCGGATCAGCTCCGGCAAAACGCGCAAACGCAACGCCTCGAACGGGGCGCCGTCGCGAAAAAACGAGGTCTCGTTGATCGTCAGCGAATCCACCACTTCACGGCGCAACGACTCATCCCCTGCGCGAACCCGGTGCACTACCTGTGCCGGATCCGACAGCCGATGCCGTCGCGCTATCTCCAGGAGCCGGCTCTCGATCAAATACCCTTTGGTTTCGTCCAAGGAGATGCCGCTATGCTTGAGGACCAACTGACGCACGAAGGTTACATCAGGTAGGGTCAATGCTGGCCCGTTCATTTGGCTTCCTTCCTAGGCCGATACTCACTGGCTTCCTGGTGCGCGCGCTTTATCACCGGCAGGCGGAGGTCGTGACGCAGGATGCCCAATGGCCCGCGCTACGGCCTGACTGCACCCGGTGGATAATTTCCTGAGCCATGTGCGCCAAGGGGACCAAGGCATCGGCCAGTCCCGCCTGAGCGACTACCCCGGGCATGCCCCAAACAACGCTACTGGCCGCGTCCTGCACGATGATCTGCCCGCCTGCCGCACGAATCTTTTCACATCCGCGCAGGCCATCCTGTCCCATGCCGGTCAACACGACGGCCAAAACGCCCGCACCGTAGACGCGAGCAGCAGAGCGAAAGAGCACATCCACCGCCGGGCGGCACGAATTCTCCGGTGGCTCCTGGTGCAAATGAGCCATCACACCCGCCCCGGCGCGACGTACCTCCAGGTGCCAATCGCCTGGGGCAATATACACGCTGCCCGGTTCGATCGTTTGCCCAGCTCCTGCTTCGTGGCAGCGGAGCTGACACCGGGCATCGAGCCGCTCCGCCAGCAGCTTGGTGAATACCGGGGGCATATGCTGCACGATGACCACGGGCACCGGAAACTCCCGTGGTAGTTGCGGCAAAATGTCGGCCAAGGCATTGGGTCCCCCGGTAGAAACTCCCACAGCGACTACCTCGACCAGCCGGCGACCGCTCCGCCGGGCCCCGACCAGCGGGCTGGTCGTAACCGTGTGCCGCTGGCACAGTGCCCGAATCCGCGGCAGCACCTGCTCGCGCAAATAGCGGAGGCTTTCCTCCAGGCTGTGCGCTTTGTCCGGCTTGGGCACATAATCGCTGGCGCCCAGTGCCAAAGCGTCCAAAGTCACCAATGCGCCGCGGCGCGTCAGCGTGCTGAACATGAGCACCGGCAGCCGGGGGTACTCCTTGCGCAATTCCCGCAGCGTCTCCAGCCCGTCCATGTCGGGCATCTCGACATCGAGGATGACGATGTCTGCGGGCACCTGTTGCAGACGGGCCAAAGCCAGCCGGCCGTTGGAAGCCGTTGCAGAAACTACCATATCAGGCTCTGCGGCCACCACCTCAGCCACCATGCGCCGTATGACTACGCTGTCGTCCACCACCATAACGCGCGTTTTCTCCATGTACATTCCCTCAGCTTCCGTGGCCCGCCCTCGTTCCACGTGCCTATCCGTACCTAGTCGGGTTTTCAGGGCGTCGCGTATCGGGCCGTCAACCGTAAGCGACTGGATCTACAGGAACTGGTGCGGCCTAGGCTCGTTGTCGCCCGTTACCAACGGGTGTCCCTTGGGACACATTTTGGTTGTGGACTGCCTGGCACCAGCGCTCCAATCCCGACCTGTCCAATCCCAGCGCCTGGCAGGCATAATGCAGCGCGTCGCAATCCCCCCACTCTTCCCAGTGTGACCTGTCCGACTGGCACACCCGATGACTGATCCCATCGGCCAGAAAAGTAACCGAGCTCAAAAGGTCGAAGCCATCTTGCGGATGGTGGTGGTATTTGATGCCATCCACGATGCAGTCGGGCAGATTCCAGTACGTGGCGATAAAGCCCCCCACATCGCCGTGGTCCAGGGAGAGGATCTGCCGCTCGGCCTGCCACAGTTCCTGTTTGCCTTCGTGTTGGGCACGGTCCAAAAAGGCCAGATGCTCTTCCGTCATGAGACGGCCGAGCACCAGCTTGCCGATATCGTGGAGGACGGCGCTGGTAAATGCCAGGGCCGACCAGTCCTGCCGACAATAGACACGCCCCAGCTCCGCAGCTACGCCGGCGGTGACACAATGATGCCAAAATTCCTCGCTGCGCAAGCGGTAGCCGGGGATGAAGCGCGGCGTGAGCGCCTGGCAGGCTGCACCCACGGCTATGCCCAAGATCGTCCCGGCGCCCAAGCGCAACACCGCGTCTTTGATGCGTCCTACCGGCTTGCCCCGACTGAAAAATGCTGAATTGGCCAGCCGCAACACTTTGAGAGTCAGGACGGGATCCAACTCGATCACGCGGGCGATCTCCAGGAGATCCGGCTCTGGCTCGCGCACCAGGTGCAACAGTTGGTACACGGTGGGCGGCAGTGCCGGCAAGCTCATGGCACATTCGAGTACCCTGTCATGGTCCAACATGGTGCCGAGTCCTCCGGGTGTGTGCGGGAACCGGCTAGCTTCTTTGGGAAGGCGTACGGGCTCCGTTGGGACGCGCCCGCCGGTCCTTGCGCACGCGCTCTATGACGGCCAGCCTATCTGTTCTTGCCGGCACGGGTCCAGGGTGCTCCGGCAGGGTCTCCTGGGAGCTAGCGCTCTGACGCCGCTCGTAGTGAAATTGTGCGACCAGTTCCTGCAGTTGGGCGGCCATGTCGGCCAGGCGCACCGAAGCCTGCTGCACGGTGGACGCACCTTGGGTCACCCCTTGCGAGGCCTGGGCGACGCCGGTCACGCTGCGAGCGATCTCCGAACTCATGCGCGCCGCCTCGGTGACGTTGCGACTGATCTCGTTGGTCGTCGCGGTCTGCTCTTCCACCGCCGTGGCGATGGTATGGGAAATCTCGTTGATTTGGTTGATGATGCGCGTGACTTGGGTGATGGCTTCGACCGCGGCTTTGGTGTCCCCCTGGATCGTCTCGATACGGCGCGCAATGTCCTCGGTGGCCTTGCCCGTCTCCTTGGCCAGCTCCTTGACCTCGTTGGCCACTACGGCGAAGCCCTTGCCGGCCTCGCCGGCGCGCGCTGCCTCGATGGTGGCATTGAGCGCCAGCAAATTGGTCTGCTCGGCGATGCTGTTGATGACCTTGACGATATTGCCGATCTCGGCACTCGACTCCCCCAGCTTGCCGATGGTGCCATTGGTTTTTTCGGCAACCGCCACGGCTTCGGAAGCGATGCGCGCCGCCTCGGCTGCATTGCGCGCTATCTCGCGCACGCTGGCCGTCATCTCTTCGGCACTGGAAGCCACCGTCTGGATGTTGCGGCTGACCTGCTCCGTGGCAGCCGAGACCGAGTTGGCCTGGGCCGCACTTTCTTCCGCATTGCTGGATAGCTGGGTGCTCACTGCCGACAATTCCTGGGCCGCTGCCGCTAACTGGTGACAATTCTGAGCGATCACTGCGATGCTCGAGCAGAGCTGATCGAGGAAGCCATTGAAATTACCGCTGAGCTGGCCCAAGGCATCGTCACCGGCAAAGCCTATGGACTTGGTCAGATCGCCGCGGGCCGCCGCCTCGACAACGTGCAGGATTTCGTCCACTTTGTGCTGCAATTCCTCGGCGGCTCGTTTTTCGCGCTCGGCTGCCTCCAGGATTTGCTGCTCTTTGACCACCTGCTGCGTCACGTCTTGCCATACGGCGACGTAGCCGAGCACCTCGCCGCGCTCGTTGCGCACCGCATTGACGTTGGTGTCGAACCACACGGTGCCGAACTGGAAGCGCGTGGCATTGGGCAGCGCTTGCGGGTTGCGCAAGATCTGCTCCACCCTCTCGGGATTGCGGTGGAAACGATGGATGCTCATCCCCAGCATCTCGTCCACGCGCACGCGAAAGACTCTGTAAATCTCGTCTTCGATGCTTTTGAGGTTTTTGAAGCCGTGCGGATTGACATATACCAGCCGCAAGTCGGGATCGGCGAACATGAGATTGATCGAGGCATTTTCGATCAGGCCGCGCAGTCTTTCGATTTCCTGACGCTGTTGGCCGAAGCGTCGCCACTCCACACGCTGCAAGCCGAAGGCGGCCTGGATCCCCTCGAGAGCCCGCTGGAAACTTTGGCTCATACGGCCTAGCTCGTCGCCTGAACGGACAGAAACGCGCGCGGTCAAGTCACCTTGGGCCAGAGCTTCGGCGGCTTGCGCCAAGCCGACGAGCGGCGTAGCTAGCCGTCGCGCTGTGAAAAAGGCCACTGCTCCCATGACCAGCGCCGCTACCAGACTGGCCAGAAGAATATAGCGGTTCAATTGACGCACATCGGCCAAAGCCTGCTCGAGGTCCTGCCGAACTAGGACGCTCCAGCCGTAGCCTTTGAACCCCAGGGCTCCCTGAGAAGCAGCGTAGCCGACGATCTGATCCACTTGGCGCCGCAAGTGCTTTTCCTGGATGAATCCACTTTGGCCCTGGATCGCTCGTCGCGCTGCTTCCAGACCGTTCTGGGCGAGGTTGAAAGCGCGCACGGCCTTGGGATCGGGATCGTCCAGCAGCACACCGGTTTTGGAAATGACTTGCATCTCCAAGTCCATGCCGCCATGTTTCAGTCTGCTCCGTTCTTCCTCGACGATGGCCGACACGATCCGCTGCCACGAGGCACGATTGGACCAGACGCGGACCGGTTTACCCTGCTCGTCGAAAATCGGGGCGGAGAAGTTGAGCGCCAGGCCGCGGGTGCGCAACACTTCGGCACAGAGCCGATCTTCGGCCAAGTCGCTGTAGTAACTTTCACCGGGCTTGATCCGCCCGCTGATGCAGGCCTCGAACCATTCCTCGCCGCGCACGCTGCGACCGAGCAGGAAGCCCGTGTCCAGAGGCTTCCCCTCGTAGTTGACGGTATTGACGGCGATGATTTTCCCCTGGGCGTCGGCGACCACCATCAGATCGTAAATGCCATAGGCCCGGGTATAAAAATTGGCAGCCTCGGTGATTTCCTCGGGGGTGCCCCGTGCTTTGGGATTGAACGCAAAGGCCTGGACATCACCATAGCGCTCTAAAAGGTTGCGGTCTATCTTGTCGCAGACATTCTTGGCGAGGGTTTCCAGAAACTCGCCTTTTTCCTCTATGAGGCACGCGGAGCCGTAGTGGGCGACGAGGGTGGCTACCGCCGCCAACGGGACCAGGCCGACGACAAGCATCAGAGCGGTCCATTTCCAGCGCAGGCTCAAATTGGATACCAGGTTTTTCACTTTGCTCAGCATGTTGTCACCTCCAGGCCCGAAGCCCTTTTGCCGCTGACGGGGTTCGATTGAACTACAGGACACAAAATCTTGCGGTGCCGAGGAGCACTAGGTGGCACCGACGCGCTCGGGGAGGGTGACCACACGCTCGACATCCACAAGCAAGACCAGGCGGTCCGGCAATTTGAGGACGCCGGTGAACAGAGGCCGCAGTCCGGCATCCACGGTGTCCGGGACGGGCTCGCACTGTGCTGGATCGCAGTCGAGCACATCGCCGGTCCGATCCACGAGCAGGCTAACCGGGCCGGCGGACGTGTGCACGACCACGTTCATCGGGCACAGTTGTTCCGGCCGCGGGGGCAGGTGCAGCCGCGCCCGCACATCCAAAGCGGTCACGATATGGCCGCGCAAGTTGACCAACCCCGCCACCACGGAAGCGCTGCGCGGCACACGGGTCAGCATCTGCAGACGCAGGATTTCCTGGACGCAGGTTACGGGAACGCCGAAGATATGGCGGTCCAGATAGAAGGTGTAGATCTGCCGCGTTGCCTGCGATGCGCTCATAAGGCCCCCTTCCCTGCCGCCGCCGATCGGGGCACAGCGTGGGCACAAACGGCGCCCAAATCGAGCAATTCGGTGACTCGACCGGCTAGAACCAGCGCACCCGCCGAGGGACGACCGGCGGTCAGATCGGGATGCAACTCGGTCTCCACGAAATCCACGATACGATCCACGATCAGGCCGACGAAGTCGTCGCCCTCGGGCTGCCGGCACACGACCACAGGCAACCGCTGGGACAAGGTTTGGGGCACGCCGAGGAGCGTCCCCAAGCGTACCAGCGGCATGATCCGATCGCGATATTGCAACACCTCCGAGCCGGAGGCCCGTTCCAGACGGCTGGCGGGCACTTCTTCGAGACGATAGACTTGGGCCAGCGGCAGCGCCAGACGCTGCCCCCCGCATTCCACCACCAGAAGCGTCACCCAGTGGCCGCGCTCGGCCAATGCTTGGTGCGTGCGCGTCTCTTCCCTGTATTCACTGCCTGCCAGGTGCACCTCTTGTGCCATGCCCATGACATCGAGAATGAGCGCCACGGTGCCGTCGCCCAGAATGGTGGCCCCGGCGTAAATGGGGATGCCTTTTAGATGACGGGACAGAGGTTTGACCACGATGTCCTCGGTATCGCAGATCTTGTCCACGATCAAACCGAAGCTGCGCTCGTCGGCGTGGAGGACGACCAGAGAGCGCGCCGTGCACGCGTCGGCGCAGGCGGACAACCCGAGCAGTCGCTGCAAACAGACAACGGGGAGCAACCGTCCGTGCAAGCGGAAGGCGGGAGCGCCGTGGACCCACTCCAGGCATTTGTCGCTGTGTCCTTCTGCCAGTTTCACCAATTTGAGCAAGCTGGCTTGGGGGATGGCGTAGCGATCACCGGCACACTCGACGATGAGCGCCGGGACGATGGCCAAGGTGAGCGGGATCTTCAACGTGAGGGTGGTACCACGACCGCTTTCGCTGTAGATGTCCACCAGGCCCCCGATGCGCTCGATGCAGGTGCGCACGACATCCATGCCGACGCCGCGTCCGGACAGCCGCGTGACCTGCTGCGCAGTACTGAAGCCTGGCAGGAAGACCAGTTGGCTCAGGTCGCGTGTGGACATGCGTGCTGCCTGTTCGGCGGTGACCAATCCCGCTGCCAAGGCTTTGGCACGGATGCGTTCCCAATCCAAGCCGCGGCCATCGTCGCTCACCTCGATAGTTACCTGCCCGCCTTCGTGGTAGGCGCGCAAGACAATGGTGCCTTCCTCGGGTTTACCAGCCTGCCTGCGGTCGGCCGGACTTTCGATGCCGTGGTCTATGGCGTTGCGCAAAATATGGGTAAGCGGATCGCGCACAGCCTCGATCAGCGTTTTGTCCAGTTCGGTGTCGGCGCCTTCCATGACCACGTGCACTTTTTTCCCGCAGGCATATGCCATATCGCGGACCATACGCGGGAACTTGTTCCACAGGTTGCCGATAGGCTGCATGCGCAGTTTCATGACATTTTCTTGCAACTCGGTGGTGACCAGGTCGAGCCGCTGGATCGCCGCCACCAGCGTATCGTCGAGGCCTGCGTTGCTGCACTGCAGGATCCGATTGCGAGTCAGGACCAACTCGCCGACCAAATTCATGAGTTTATCCAGCACTGCCACATCCACACGCAAGGTGCTGTCGGCGAGGGAAGGGACCGTTTCCGCAACCGGCTTGTCTTCCAGAACAGGGAGCGCCTGCGTGTCCCCAGGCTCCTGGGTCGGCGGCGACTGCTGCTCGGTACCCGGGACGTCAGGCACGGTCCTCGATGCCGGCGCCGATTGCGGATGCTCGTCCGCAGTGGAAGGAGCCGGGGCCTCACGGGCAGTCGCACATGGCTGTCCTGCGACCCACCGGTGCAGCTCAGCCACGATCGGCTCGACGTCTTCATCCGGCTCCGTGCCTGATCGCTCGATGCCCGCCAATAGTCGCCGGATTCGATCTACCATGTGCAAAAGTGTTTGCGCCATGTCGGGGGTCAAGTCCAGCTCTCCATCGCGCAAACGGCCGAGCAGGTTTTCCCCGGCGTGGGCCAGCCGCTCCAAGCGCGAAAAGCCGAAAAAGCCACAGGTCCCTTTGAGCGTGTGGATGGTGCGAAAGATGCTTTGTAGCCGCTGGCGATCTTGCGGATTTTGTTCCAGCACCAGAAAATCTTGGTCCAGCCGCTCTAAATTCTCGTAACTCTCGAGGAGAAACTCGCGCACGAGTTCTTGCTCTTGCGTCATGCGGGCGTCCTTTCGCTAGCCTCGGACGAGTCAGTCGGCGGCACATGCTTCAGTGCGGTGCCGCCGTCAGCCGAAACCAGAACTTCCCCCCGGAATATTCGAAGTGCAATCGGTGCTGCGAGGCGTCGAGGATACCGAAAATCTTGATCCCGCGGCCGCGAGCTACCGTCGGCACCGACAGTTGGCAGCGGATACGCTGCCGGTCCAGCAAAGCGACCACGTTGCCTGCCAGGACATTGGCGATTTCGCCCACCACGTCGCCCATATCCTGACTCTCGTAGGGAATGTCGAAACCGGCGAAGCGGCGTGCCATATCCGTCGCCGTTTCCTTGGGCAAAACCAGAGAGTAGGCCCACTTGATGTCTCCGGTAAAGGCAATGATGGCCAGCAGATCTTCGCCTTCGTGGGGGCAATGGCCGTTGTCCACCGGACCCTGGTCCACGAGAACGACCGGCTCCCCCAGGATTTGTCCCAGCATTTGCACCACCGCCTGCTCCATGACCGGAGCGATCAGCGTGTCGAAAAGTTTCTTTTTTTCACTGTAGGCTGTGACCATAGACCGAGTGCCTCCGTTTTCTAGCTTTCGATCGTGCGATTCCGTTATGCAGTGCGGCCCAGAGGGATTGCCGTGACCCGATCGCGAGCAAGCTGGACTACCCGAACAGCCTGCTGAAAAAACTGCTCTTGTGGGTAGCTTTGCGCGCTCGAATGCCCTCGACGATGTGCGCGAGCTTATAACGCAGTTCTTCGGCCGTAAACGGTTTGCAGATATAAGCCGTGGCTCCCGCCTCGTTGAGCGCCTGCTCCATTTTGCCCATGGTCCTCTCGCTAGTGATCATGACCACGGGGATGGGATCAACGGTAATACTGCGCACCTGACGCACGAACTCCAGGCCGTTCATGTTGGGCATGTTCCAGTCAACGAAGCAAATATCGGTCTCGGCGAGATTGAAGCGGCCCAGGGCCTCCAGCCCGTCGCTGGCCTCGACGAACTCGAATTCGCCCAGGTGTGCCTTGGCCAGCGCCTGCATGATCATGGCACGCATCACCTTGGAATCGTCCACCACCAACGCTTTCAGTTTCATGGGTACTCCCTTTCGCAAAAGGAAGACATACCTCTTCGCATCGCTGGTCGGTTTACCGGACAGCGGCTGAGACACGGTCTCGTGTTCTGCCTTTGTCCGTCGAGGTCCTAGCACGGTAGGAGGTCTGCTCGGTTGCCATCGCCGGCGCGAGTCCGTCAGCCTGGATGGTCGAGCGCAACGCGAGGGGCACTGCAAGTATAAGTCACTTCTACCGGAACGCAAAAAGCGCAAGAGCAATATGCAGGAGACCGGCGTTTTTGACAGGTCCGATGCAGCGAGCTAGATTTGTTGCATCCCGCAGTCAGGTCGTCGGCTCGTGTCGGCGGTTGTGTCCGGTCAATGGGTGCTTGCGGTCATGGTGCGGAGTATTCGCGGCAAACTTCTGGTTTTTGCAGTGCTATATACCGCCGTCACGATGGCGGTCATAGGTACGGTATCAGTACTGACGCAAGCGCGGAGCGTGGAGCAGGAAGCGCAGGAGCGCGCCCATCTGGTTGCCAGCTTCGCTCAGGCTTGTCGCGAGTATACCCGCGAAGTACTTTCCCCTGCCGTGGAAGCGCACGTGCCGCAGTTTTTGCCCGAGGCCAATTCGGCGACACGCGTGACCCGAGGCGTGTTCGAGGCATTGGCCAAGCTGACGCCTGCATACCGCTTCCGCGAGACGGCGCTGGACCCGCTCAACCCTGTCAATCGTGCCGATGCCTTCGAGGCAGCCCTCATCAAGCGCTTCCGCGCCGACCGCGAACTTCCGGAAGTGACCGGTTACAGGACGCAGGACGACGGCGAGCATTACTACGTGGCGCGGCCGATCGAGGTCAAGGCCGTATGTCTGCGCTGCCACGGTTCTCCGGATCGAGCGCCCGCGGAACTGGTGGCCCGCTACGGTCGCGATCACGGGTACGGATGGCAAGAGGGGGACATCGTCGCTGCGGTGATGATTACGGTTCCGGTCGCGGATATTCGGCAGGCGCAACGAGCAGCGCTGGGGCCGATCATTGCCAGCGTACTCCTGAGCGGACTGGTAGGAGCGGCGCTGTTGTACGGGGGCTATTACTTCGAATTCGGCCGGCGCTTGCGCCGCGCCATCGCCGTCATGGGCGAAGTGGCACGCCATCCCACCAGTCGCACGCGCATCGCAGACAAGAAGCCCGACGAGCTGGGTCAGATGGCCGGCGTCTTCGATCGCATGGCGGATATGCTGCGCGAACAGATCATCGAACTGGAAGCGCGCGTGGCCCGGCGCACCGCCGACCTGGAGCAAAGCAACCGGGTACTGCAGCACGAACTCCTGGAGCGATCGCGCATCGAGAGCGAGTTGCAAAACAAAACCTCGACGCTGCGCGCACTCTACGAAGCCTTGCCCGATATGCACTATGTGTTGGACCGCGACGGCAAAGTGGTCGAATTTCATGCCGGCGCCGGCCGGACCTGTGCGCACTTGCATTTGATCGGCCAGCCGTTCGCCAGTCTGTGGCCGCAGAAGCACAAAGATTTGATCGGCAAATGCCTGGAGCAGGCCAGCGCCACCGGCGAGACGGTAACCGTGGAAATTGCGGTAGGCGAAGCGAACAAAGAGCGTTATTTCGAGCTACGCTTCAAGCCGGTCGTCAGTCTAGAACAGATGCTGGTCATCGCCCGCGATGTGACTGCACGCAAACAATCCGAGCTGAGCATTTTGCGCTACGCCCAGGAAATCGAGCAGTCGCGCAGGAAGCTCGAAGAACAAACGCGGGCGCTGCTGCAACGCACCCAGGAATTGCAGGAAGCACGCCGACAGGCCGAAGCCGCCAACAAGGCCAAGAGCGAATTCCTCGCCAATATGAGCCACGAAATCCGCACCCCGCTCAATGGCATCCTCGGTATGACCGAACTGGCGCTCGACACCCCTCTGTCTGCCGAACAGCGCGAGTACTTGACCATGGTGCGCAGCTCCGCCGAGACCTTGCTGGAGATCATCAACGATATCCTCGACTTCTCCAAAATCGAGGCGGGCAAATTGGAATTGGACGAAACGGTACTAGCATTGCGCGACTTGATCGGGGATACGCTCAAGGCCCTGGCTTTGCGCGCCCACAGCAAAGGGCTCGAGCTGGCCTGCCAGATCGAGCCGACCGTCCCCGAACACGTTTATGCCGATCCCGTGCGCCTGCGGCAGATCGTCGTCAATTTGGTCGGCAACGCCATCAAATTCACGGAACGAGGTGAAATCGTCGTCACCGTAGCCGTACAGGAAGAAGACGCGGACGCTATGCTGCTCCACTTCCAGGTGCGCGATACGGGTATCGGCATCCCCAAAGACAAACTGACCAGTATTTTCGAGGCGTTCACGCAAGCCGATGGCTCTACGACACGCAAGTACGGTGGCACCGGTCTGGGTCTGACCATCTGCCAGCGCCTGGTCGGCATGATGGGCGGACAGATATGGGTAGAAAGCGAAGTAGGCCGGGGCAGTACGTTCCATTTCACGGCGCGCTTGCGCCGGGCCGAGTCAGCCTCGAAGGCAGCCGTCTCGCCGGAGCGTTGGCGTGGGCAGCGCGTTTTGGTCGTGGACGACAACGACACCAACCGCCGCATCCTCGAGGGATATTTGCGTTCCTGGCACATGGAGCCAGTGCTAGCCGGCTGCACCGACGAAGCATGTCTGGCGTGGTCCAAGGCCCATGAGCCTTTTGCCCTGGCTCTACTGGACCTGCACATGCCCGAAAAAGACGGTCTGGATTTGGCCGCCTGGTTGCGCCAGCAGGCAGCCGGGAAACATCTGCCGATGATCCTTCTCAGCTCGGCCCTGCGCACCGAAGACAGGCGTCGCGCCGAGTCGCTCGGTATCCACACCGTCCTGCTCAAGCCGGTCAAGCCGTCGGAATTGCTCGAAGCCATCCTGGCGCTCGAAGTAGGCGATCGCAACGGTCAGACAACGGGCACACCGTCGGCGTCCGAAGCGCCGCGCGCGCCAGCTCCTGCCTTGCCGACGTTGCGCATTCTTTTGGCCGAAGACAATCCGGTCAACCAGCGGTTAGCTGTACGACTGCTGGAAAAGCACGGGCACACCGTCACCATCGCCAACAACGGCAAAGAAGCCGTGGAACTGGCAGCTTCGCAGCCTTTCGATCTTATCTTGATGGATGTGCAAATGCCCGAAGTATGCGGTCTGGACGCAACCAAACAAATCCGCGAGCGAGAACGGCAAACAGGTGGACACATCCCGATCATCGCCCTGACGGCGCATGTGCTCAAAGGAGACCGCGAACGCTGCCTGGAAGCAGGATGCGATGGCTACGTCTCCAAACCGATTCGCAGCGAAGAACTCTTCCGCGAAATGGCGCTGGTGCTGGGCCAGCATGCACCACCCAGCGACCCTCAGGAGGTTAAGCAGCCGCAGGGAACCATGCCTTTCGACCTAGCGGCCGCTCTGCACCGTGTGGAGGGAGATCAGGAACTGTTCAAGGAATTGGTCGGACTGTTTCTGGAAAACACGCCTGCACTCTTGGCCGAGCTGGAAGAAGCGCTGCGACAAGGCGACGCGGCACGAGCGCTACGCGCTGCTCATTCTTTGAAAGGGTCGGCAGGCAATTTCGCCGCTCAGGACGTGTTCGAGCTGGCGCGGGAAATCGAACAAGCAGCCAAAAACGACGACTTGGCATACGTGCACAGCAAGGTCACCAGTCTGCGCGAGCAGGTCGAAAGACTCATGGATGCCCTGCGCACATGCCGAGAGGAGAGTGCGTTATGTCGGAAGTAATGTCTGCGACTCGGCCCACGACTGTTCCAGGCACAAAGTGTGTCCTGGTGGTAGATGACAACCCTGTGGATGCCCGGCTCGCCGGTCGGCTCTTGGAAAAAAGCGGCATGGAGGTCGTATATGCCGCCGACGGCTTCAAGGCTCTGGACCTCCTCCAGAGCAAAAACGTAGATGTGGTTCTCACCGATATGCTCATGCCCGATATGGACGGCCTGGAGCTGGTAGACGCCCTGCGCAGCGACTATCCCGGCATTCCAGCTATCCTGATGACCGGTCAGGGGAGCGAAGAGCTGGCGGTACAGGCTTTGCAGCGCGGCGCCGCCGGGTATGTCCCCAAAAAGAAACTGCCCCACCAGCTGGTGGACATCGTCGAGCAATTAATTGCCCGGCTGCAAGTGGATCGTTCGCAGATGCGACTGCAAAACTGCCTGGTAGAGTGCACGACACTTTTTCAATTGGACAACGACGTATCGCTGGTCCCGCCTTTGGTATCTCGCATGCAAGAGACGGCAGCCGGCATGGGGCTGTGCGATATGACCGGCAATATCCGTCTAGGTGTCGCTCTGGAAGAAGCCCTGCTCAACGCCATTTATCATGGCAATCTAGAAATCAGCAGCGAACTCAAGCAAGACGCCACGGATGCGTTTTACAAGACCGTAGCGGAGCGACGGCGACTGGCTCTTTATCGCGAGCGCCGCGTGCATTTCCAGGCGCGCTTCGATCGCAGTGCGGCGTGTTTCATCGTCCGCGACGAAGGGCCTGGCTTCGACATCAGCAAAATCCCGGATCCGCTCGATCCAGCCAATCTGGAAAGGGCTAGCGGTCGTGGCCTGCTCCTCATTCGTGCCTTTATGGACGAGGTCCACCACAACACCACCGGTAACGAAATCACCATGATCAAACGACGCGAAGTCAGACCTGTAGATAGCAAAGACAAGCGCCGCAAAAGTAACGGCACGGACAAGAAATGACGTGCGCATCCGAGGTCCAAACGCGTACATACAGGCCCATACAGACAGGCCATACACTCGGATGTCGGACCCACGCGGTGTACAAGGCTAAAAGCGGACGCCAGCCACCAACAACACCTGGATCTCGGTCAATTGGTCGTCGTGGTCGGTGATTTCCATCCAATCGTGCTGCAGCTCGCCGCGGGCCCCGAGGAGCAATTCGGCCCGGCGGCAAGGCACCACGAATCCCATGTCCACGCCGGTATAGAGTCCCCAAGTGATGTCGGTGATTTTGCGCGGCGGCCCGCCAACGACTTGATCCCCAGGTTGCAGGCCCCTGATATTGGTCGTCAGAAGACGCAAACTGGCGTGTACATGGCCCAGTCGGCCTCCCCCGTCTGCCTGCAGCCAGAAGTGAGCGCCCCTGGGAAATGAAACGGGCCAAGTCCAACACCGGCCGGCGCCGCCGTATACCGCCACGTGATGAAACTCGCTCACAGCGAACGTGCTGTCTGTCGGTAAATTGACCGTGCTGGGAGTGAAGAGCCCGCGCGTCACCGTAGTCTGATGGCTCCGGCTGAGCGCTTGGGTATCGTTATCGGCATCGTGAAACGTATAACGTAGGCCTCCTGATAACGTCCAGGCTGCCTCCGCAGAGGGCCACAGCCAAGCCGGCGAGCTGTGGCAATAGGTCCGCGCTCCCAAATCTACCGTATAGCCGGGGTCGAGTACACGCTCCAACTCGCCGTTATGCTTGACGATAGCTGGGCCGGTGCGCACAGAGACGTCGAAAGGACAAGGCGCCAAAAAGCCTACCAGATCGGTGCCCAACTCGGAGGCCGATACGGCCGCCGGCAGCAAACCGGGACGCTCGGCAAACGGGTCATCTGGAGACGTCTGTGCCCGAGCCCATGCCGGCCCGACCAGTAGCGCCACCATGATATAGGCCCACGCGATAGCTGCCCGTCTGAGCAGGCGCGCACAGCGACTTCGGCTTTTACCTGAATAAATCATCGCCGCTCCACTCAACCGACCGAGCGATCCAGGAAAGAGGTTTGACTCGAGGCAGCGGCTCGAACGGGCTAACTGCGTCGGCGGTGCCGACCGGGTAGCCAGAGCCCACAGCCGGTTGTTAGTAAGTTCGACGACTGCTTGTGGACAAGTTCAATCAAATTAGCGATGCTGCCGTCTGCATAAGTTAGCAAAGGCTGGCAAGAGAAATAGGCACATCAAGCAGGAAAGTCGCCGGATGCCAAGAGCCGTTCGAGGGCACGCAATGCCGGACGTGGTTGCTGACGGCCATCGAGCAGTCCGCAGTGAGGCAAACGATGCGCGAAAGCATCGCACCAGTGCTCCACGAAGACGGCGCGCACATAAGGTTTTACCCAGGCGACCAGCCCGGTATTGACGAGCCAGTGGCTCTGCAATTCTTGGCTGGCTCCCTGCCAGGCATCGGCCTGCAAATCGTCATCGGCCAAAGGGTCGGGTCCGCTGGCTGCAGGTGCTGCCACAGTAACGTAAATCGGCAGCCCGAGGAGAGCGTACAAGTCGAGCAAGCGCGACAGCCGGACCGAGTCCCGACGATAACTGCTGCGCGGCTCGATGCCCACCGCCAATTCCAGGTGGATAGCGGACACAGGGACCTCGTAACGCAACAAACTGTCCACCAGCACCAATGGACTCAAGATCCTGCCGCCACGGGACAAGTACTCTCCGCCGGGCTGAGTAATGCCAAGGACCGGCTCCAGCGCCCCGTGCACTCGGCGTACTATAGCCACCAACTGGGCCGCGAGCGTCAACGCATCGGCATCGCTCAGATCGAACCCCTGCGGCCAATTCAAACCGCGCGTCACCTCCCAGACCCGGATGCGATCGGCATAGCGTCGGACCACAGTCTCGACGAACTCGAGTAAACAGGTGCGCCGCTGATCGTATTCCAGAGTCCAGAACCAAGGCGGCCAGTGACGCGAGGTACAATCCACCAGGGGACCAGCCACGATCAGGCCGTCCGGGCCCGTACGTCGGGTCGCCCAAGAAACCAGGGCATCGGTTAGCTCCCAGTCGTAAGTTCCCGGTGCCGGGCAGATGCGTGCCCAATCGAAAGCGATCTGCAACGCATGGAAAAACCGCGGTACTTCCTCGCTCGGTGTGGCCGGCGGATGCCACACGACTACCCCCCATCGCTCCGCGAGCGCCTCGAGGTCCCTTGAATCGGCTTGTGCAGACGCCTTCCATTTGGCCCAGCAAAAGCGTTCTACCAGTGCGTCGCCTAGTGCAAGCCCGCGTTCGAGCAACGCCGACAACCGATCGGGCTGCGCCTCGCGCGCCACGAGCCGAGCGAACTGCCGGGTCAACTCTTGTAAAGCCTCGTGTTGCTCTGCCGGGAAAACCCATTCGCTGCTCTCGTACTCCTGTGCCTGGCTGCGCAAATAGTGGATGTGACCGCGAAGCACCTCGACGAGTAAATGATATGGTTCGTTTTTCTCGACCAAGGTAGCGCTGGTCAGCCACGTGGGCCAGGTAGACACCTTCCAGAGCACGCCCAAGGCCCCACTTTCATTGGTCGTTCTGCGGATGATCAACTCGTCGCCGAGCACCTGGGCGTGCGATGGCCAGGGCATGAAATCCGGCCCACCCTGGATGCAACTGCGCTCCAGAGCTCGGTCCTGCTCGCTCGACCGTCCAGGAGGCAATGCAAAGCGCATCACACCCACGGACCGCCTCCGTCCGCTGACGGGTATCGTACCAGAACTATGCAGTTCCCCACGGGGAGTTTACGCTCTGGCCTGTCGGACTGGCTACGTTCCCTCTTTGCGTAAACCTTCTCCACTGGTCCCCAAGGCCCGCAGGAAATTATAAACTAAATAGCTGGGCATAGCACTCGGCACACGACGAGAACCGCCGGATTGCCTCTCAGCACCGGCGGCCCATTGAGTACTTTGTCAGGCAGAGTACCTGCCAGCATTCGGCACAGCAATACAGTTAGAATCGTTAGCTACGTAGATCGAACAGATAGCCTGTCTTGTCGTTCAGTGTCTCGGGCCGGATTAAAGAGACAATCGAGATGTTCCATTGGTTCGCAAGCTGAATGGTCTCGGCCTGGTCTACGATAATAGTCTTGTAAGCTTCGATGGCGATGACCCGCCCGCCGGCATGATGCATAGAGCGCACGGTCTGGGGCCCGATGGTGGGTACATCGAAGCGCATATCTTGATGGGGTTTGGATACTTTGATCAGGGAAAATCCCCCTGCGGGGCACAGCTCGCCGGCACGCAGGATACACCGGTCGGTTCCCTCGATGGCTTCGACTGCCAAAACGGCACGCTCCTTGACGACGACACTCTGCCCAATGTCCAATCGGCCCAGTTCTTTGGCCATAGTCCAGCCGAAGCGGATGTCCTCCCATTGCGAGGCGGTCGGCGCACGCAGGCTGAGCAAACCGGGAGAGGCCAAAAGCTCCGGGCAAACCTCCAGCGCCGAGGCAAATACCATGCCTTCGCTGGCGAATTCCTCGATCACATCCAAGAGCAACGAGTCGTCGCGATTATCGCGACGGCGGCGTCTCAGCCAAAAGCGCACGCCGCGCCAATCGGGAAGCAAGGTCAGCACACGCCAAGGCGTGAACATGACGGTTTTAGCGATTTTGCCGGCCATGACGATCTTTGTGACCCCTTCTCTGCGAAAACAGCGCACGATGCGCCCCAGGCGAGTCACTCCCGCCCAATAAAAACGCCAACAGTATCGTTGCAAACACGGGTCGGCGTGATGGCGGATGCCCACACAGACGATCGGGATGCCGAGCAGGCGTGCCTTGTCGGCAAAGAGCACAGGGAAACGACCGCTGCCTGCCAGCAACCCCACCGGCTCGGGGCTCTTGGGCGTGATACTCAAGGTCGGGCAAGCTGCCTCAAGCGGCATCTCTCTGGTCCAATCCCAGCCGGGCGCGGATCAACCGCATGTCCCTGCGTATCTGCGGCAATTTTTCCAAACTCATAACCATGGCTTTCACTTCCCGCTCGGGACGCGCAGGCGAGCCGAGCACGCAGGCCCCTGCAGGAACGTCTTTGGTCACTCCGGCCTGTGCTCCCACGACAGCCCGGTCGCCTATATGCACATGGTCCACCACGCCGGCTTGACCGGCAATGACTACGTAGTCCCCAGTACTCGACGAGCCGGCGATGCCTACCTGACTGACCAAAAGATTGTGACGGCCGATCCGGCAGTTGTGCCCGATTTGCACCAGATTGTCTATCTTCGTCCCCTGTCCGATGGTCGTCGGCTCGAATGTCCCCCGGTCAATAGTGGTGCAGGCGCCGATTTCCACGTCGTCGCCGATCTCTACCGTCCCCAGCTGTGCGACCTTGACATGTTGGCCCTGGACAAGACGATAGCCGAACCCATCCGCTCCGATGACGCTGTGGGCATGGATAACCACTCGATGCCCGATGCGGCAGCCTTCGTAGACCACCACATGCGGGTAGAGGATGACGTCGTCACCGAGCTGGCACTGTCGGCCGATATACACCCCGGCATGCAAGCGGCACCGGTCCCCGATGACTGCTCCCTCGCCTATGTACACGAAGGCTTCGATCCGCACATCGCGGCCGATACGAGCACTGGGATGGATCGCCGCCCGACTGTCTATCCCCGGAGCCGGCGGCTGCAAGCTGCCGTACATTTCTTGGTAAATGCGCACGAACGCCAGCATTGGATCGGCTACTTCGATCACTGTCCGACCTGGGATTTCCAGCCCCCTGGGGACGAGAAGTACCTGCGCCGAACAAGTGGCTAGATCCTTCAGCCGCCGTGGATCTTCGATAAAGGAAATGTCTTCGGGGCCGGCGTGCGACAGCGGTCGGGCGCCGGTGATGACTCGATCCTCTGCGCCCAAGACCCGGCCCTGGACCAAAGCGGCTACTTCCCCTGCAGTTAGCCTTTTTCCCATGTTTGCACCGTATGCCCGTCACGCTCCTACCCAGGCGTATATCGGCTCAACGGTCCTTTATGCACGGCGACGACGCAACTACCCAGACAACAAGCAGACAATGTACCCACTCAGCCGGTTCACACAAGGCGAATTATCCCTTCTCCTGACCGGACGACCCCTACGGCCAGGACCTCGGCGACATGGCACCTGGGACGGCATAAGGCAATAGGGCCTCCCTAGTGGCCGCCTCCCCACAGGAAGCAGAGCGAACATAGTGGCCGGTTTCCGGTAAAAGCCGCCAACCTATTAAAAAGCGAAATTTGGAGAAAATGCTTGCAAAGTGCTCGGCAGGCGTGTACTCTAAGTAGCCAGTTCTTTTGAGAGAACAACGCAAGGGCACTGCCAAGGCAAGTGCATGGCAGACATTGTAGATCACGGCGTCGGCTCCGCAGCTTGGGCGAGTCGCATCGCTCGACGCCGCAAAATGCGATGGCTGAGCAATATAGGAAAAAGGCGTTCCAATAGGGCCGGCAATGGCAGCGGCGGGCGATGCCCCGCGAGCAAGGCTTCGAGAGCCGTCTGGAAATAAACTCCGGTGCCTTGCTGACGCCTGAAACAACAGGGTAGGGACATCATGAGTGTGAAGGTAGCGTTGACAGTGCTGGGTGGCGTCCATGACGGGCGGTGTATCCCGCTGCACAGTACGGAGTTCGTCATAGGGCGCGAAGAAGGATGTCATTTGCGACCGGTGAGCATGGAGGTCAGCCGGCGGCATTGTGCCATCATCCAGCGCGCTGGAAAGGTCTATTTGCGCGACTTCGGCAGCCGCAACGGCACCATACTCAACGGGCGCGTACCTGTGCGCGGCGAAGTCGAGCTGGTAGACGGCGACTGTTTACAGGTGGGTCCGTTAGCCTTCCGCGTGCGCATAGATCAAGCCGGAGCGGCAGGCGTGCCGCCCAGTCCGCAGGCCGGCAGGACTATGGTACCGGTATTGTCTAGTCCGGTGGACTGCGAATTTGTCGCCAACGAGTCCGCCCGTGCCGACTCCCCAGAAGATACGGTCCTGGTGAGTTCTGCGAGCGAATTGCTGGTCAAGCCTATGCCGCCCGGCGACGCAGCGGAAATGCTGTGTAGTGACGAAAACTGACAGCAGGAGTTGCGCTGCGGCTGACATGCCCAGAGCCGAATCGCACCCGGTTGCCGACCTTCAGGGTAATTGCGGCTCTTCCAAATACGTGTATCCTTCGAGACCAGCTTCGTAAAAGCGCAGAAGCAAGCGTGCTTCTTCCAGGGAGATTTTGCCCTGACGCACTGCCCGCTCGACATCTTTGCGCATGCGGCTCATAAGCTCGTCGGCGTTGTATTGCACATAGTTGAGCACTTCGCGGACAGTGTCCCCTTTGATGACGGCATCCACGTTCACTTCGCCGCTCTCCTCGACACTGATGTGTACGGCGTTGGTGTCCCCGAAAAGATTGTGCAAGTCGCCGAGGATTTCCTGATAAGCACCCAGCAAAAAGGCAGCCAGATAATACGGCTCGCCTGTGAAAGGATGCAGTTCCAAGACGCCTTTGACATCGCGCAGGTCAATGAACTGATCTATCTTGCCGTCGGAGTCGCAGGTGATATCGCCCAGAGTGCCGCGCCGCGTCGGCGGTTCGTCAAGCCGATGGATGGGCATGATCGGAAACAGTTGCTTGATGGCCCAGGCGTCGGGCAGGGACTGAAAGACCGAGAAGTTGCAAAAATAAATGTCCGCCAGCAAAGCCTCGAGCCCTTGTAATTCCTCGGGTACGTAATTTAGATCGCGCACCAGTTTGAGCAGGCGGCCGCAAAAAGCAAAATAGAGCCTTTCGGTCAAACTGCGCATTTCCAGCGACAGATAGCCCAGCTTGAATAAATTGAGCGCTTCTTCCACGTATTGTTGGGCGTCGTGGTAGCTCTCCAGGTAATTCTTCTTGGACAGGTCGTGATAGACGCTCCATAAATCGGCGACTGGCTGCGGAACATCTGCAGGCAGCTCGCGCGGCAACTCGAATTGATCGAAGCCGGATACACCGAGCACATCGAAAACCAACACACTGTGATAAGCTACGATCCCGCGGCCGGACTCGGAGATGATCGTGGGATGCGGCACGCCGGCATCGTCGCAAACACTTTTGATGCGAAAAACGACATCGTTGGCGTATTCTTGCAGGGTGTAATTGACTGACGACTCGAAATCGGTTTGCGAGCCGTCGTAATCAATGCCGAGGCCCCCGCCGACATCGAGGTACCCCATGGGAGCGCCCAGGCGCACCAGTTCGACGTAAATACGCGCGGCCTCGCTCAGTGCCTCTTTGATATTGCGGATGTTGGTGATCTGACTGCCTAAGTGGAAGTGCAGCACCTGGAGGCAATCCTGAAGCTCTTGCCTTTTGAGGTACTCCCAGGCGGCTAGGATTTCGGTGACCGTCAGGCCGAATTTGGAGCGATAACCTGCCGAAGCCTTCCAGCGACCGGCACCCCGTGCTGCCAATTTGGCACGCACCCCGATCACGGGCCTCACTTTCAGTTCCCGTGCGTAGCGCCCGATGAGTTCCAGCTCGGTGAACTTCTCCACCACCGGGATGACACGCTTGCCCAGCTTGCTGGCCAGGATCGTCATTTTGATGAACTCGTCGTCCTTGAAGCCGTTGCAGATGATAGGCGTGTCTGCCTGGCCATTGGTGAGGGCCAACACAGCGAGCAGCTCGGGTTTCGAGCCCGCCTCCAGACCAAAACCATAGTTCTTGCCGAAATCGAGGATTTCTTCGACCACGTGCCGCTGCTGATTGACCTTGATGGGATAGACGCAGACATAGCGACCGGTATAACCGGCGTCCTGGATGGCGTGTTCGAAAGCCTGCTGGATTTCGCTGATACGATGCCGCAAAATGTCCGTAAAGCGCAGCAAGATGGGTAGCTGGATGCCCCGCGCTTGCAACTGATCTACCAGTACCTTCAAGTCTACAGCCGGGCGTTCGCTCTTGGTCGGGTGGACCGTCACGTGTCCTTGGTCATTGACCGAAAAGTACCCTTTGCCCCAATGATGGATGCCATAGGTTTCTATGGCATCCTGGCTTCGCCATTGTTCCAGTAGTTCCATGGGAAGTTCGGCGCCCCTCCACTCCCTGTGCCGTGCCTGCTCCGGCTGCACAGCCTGGGCAACCAGTCCCTCGACCCTATCGGCATCAGGTTCCGACGCTAGAAAGTCATCCGGCAATCTGCAACGTCGCTTTCGCAAGCAGCGCTGCGAAAAGCAGTTTCTAACTCTGTACGTTCGACGGGATCATTAGTCAAGGACCGCCGGCGGACTTCGACATATCCGTCAATTCGGGGCCGCTCTGTCCTATGTTTTCCCTTAGGAAGCCGGACTCACTTCCTGAGAAAGACCCACACACTGCCATCGCATTTGGTTTCGGGCAAGAAACGCTGCCTCGCCTGGCTCAGTTTGTTTAGCTCGTCGAGCAATTGAGGGTTGTTTTTCTGGAACTTCTGAAGGGCTTCGTTCAATTGCTTTTGGCGCTCCTTTTTGGCCTCTGCACTTTCGTCGGCAGGTGTTACGAAATACTTTTGCAAGCCCGCTTCTCGGAAGCGCTTGGTGTACTCTTCGAAAACTTCGCGGTAGCGTTTTTCGATTCGGTCCTTTTCGGCGCGTTCCTGGTCGGTCAGCTGCCGCGGTTTACCTTGAACGAGCCGGAAATCGCCTAGCAAGAGGTCGAGCTTGCCATCGCCATTCCAATCGGCGACGCAGATCTTGCTGCGCATCCCCCACGGGTACTCGGACTGATTTCCAGTATTCTCGGTATCTGGTGCCCTGAACATGGACGAGGTGGGGACCAAGATCTGGCGTCGAGACAATTTGGGGGCTTGCTTACTGCCGATATTGCGATACAAAGAGACGCTCCCACCGCCGTCACCGACGAGCACATCGAGCAGGCCATCGCCGTCCCAGTCAGCCGCCACCGGGTGGGAGTCGTGGCCAACGTGAATTGGTTTGCCGTCCCCTATCAACTTGTGGGGACAGCCAAATTTGAACTCTCTGGCAGTGCCTTCGTTGACGATCAAATATACTTCGCCTTCGATATTGCCGCACAGCAGATCGAGGAGCCCGTCACCGTTCCAATCCACGGCGAAAACTGTAGAGGCGGCTCCGACCCTGATGGGATTGCCGGCGACGTCTTTGAGGATTTCGCCAGCCAAAAACGAACCGTCTGCAGAGCGCCGGAACCAGTACAGATCGCCCGGGGACTACGATCCGGTGAGCAAATCGGTGCGGCCATCGCCATCCAGATCCACTAACTGTGGAGTAGCTCCGATGCATCACCCGGCGGGAACGGAAATGTCTTTGCCGCCTGCTTGCAGGTAGACGAACTTGTCGAACCGCGGCGCCTTGTTGCTGCCGAGGTTGCGATAAAAGCGGATGCGTCCTCCCTGGAATTCGCCGACCAACAGATCGCGCACGCCATCACCATCCACGTCGCCGACGAAAGGCGCCGCGTGGCCGATGTTGCCGATGTCCAGCGGCTTGCCAGCCACCGTCACTTTGATGGGCAGGTGCAACTCCTCGGCAAGCCGGGCCGACTGCTGCGGTGCCCCCAATCCCCAACCGATCGCCAGCCAGGCCACTACTGGCCAATACATAGGTTCTGTCCCGCTTTCTGCTACAGGCCCCATAGTACAGGCGAAGTCTGCCACTCATTACACGACCGCCCATGCAATGCTAAACGAGCCGAAGGCCCGTTGTCAAACAATTTACACCGAGAACTGCCACGGCACCTGCCTACGCAGCGATAGCGGAATGTTCACGATGTGTCCCAGCTATGCCAGAGTGCCTGGATCTGCTGCGGCTGAGTGGCCTGTGCCCATGCGCTCGACGCCGGCACCGACAAGATAGGGAAGCTTTACCGCTGACACCGCCAAAGCGCAGTGCAGCAAGTAGAACATGCTGCCCCTCTGGACAAAGAGCCGGTCCAAAGCACAAAATGTATGGTAGACTAGCTGCGGGGGAAGGACAGGGGCCACAGCACAAAGGATGGGTTTATGCGTCAGGGAATGCTTGTGGCTCTGCTCCTGCTGGCGGGATGCCAGTCCATCGTCAAGCCATTCGAGCCCCGCAGCAAGGAACGCGCCGACGATCCGTTGTTCACGGCGACGGAGCAGCAAAGGCGCGCACGGTACCTGCACCCGTTTCCGGATGCGGAATTGGGCCCACGGTCGCGCGTGGAGCCTCCGGAATTGAGTCCGCATGGCCGATAGCCGGGGCCTCCGCGCGCACGGTTAGCGCTGCGGAGGAGCTCCATGCAGACCTATGAGCTCGGCCCCCCGACACGCCGATCGAGTCTCAGCACGCACCGCTGCTTTGTGATCGCTGTGCTCCTGGTCGCCTGCCTACATGGTCCTGGATGCCAATCGCCCGAGCAGGCAGCGCTGCAGCCCCTACCGGACGAAAAAACGCCCTTGACCTATGCCGAGTTGTTCCAGCGTGCCAAAAGCCAAGTGGGCGCGGCACAGGAGTTTTTCTTCGCCGATCGCTGGGACGAGGTCGAGCAAGTCGGAGACGCTTTGCAAAAAACGGCCGCCAGGATGAAAACCCTTCCTGCGGAGGCTATCCCGGCGAACAAACGCGACCGCTTCGCTGGTGACCTCGAAGCATTGCAGGCAGGGGCCGCGGAACTCAAGAAGGCCGGTCAGGCCAGAGATGCTACACGGGTCAACGCTGCCTTACAGCAGCTCAACTTGAAAATCCGCGACCTGCGCCCTCAATAATGGATCCGTCGCGGACTTCTCTCTGCAACCTAAAGAGGTGGAAAGCCGATGCAGGTGCCAACGGACGGACTGACCTGGATCCCTCACTGGGTCAAGCAGCGGCAAATCCAACTCGTACCCAGCGGCGACCATAGTGTCGCCTTGCAGGGCCCTTTGTTACCCCAGTGCCAGCTGAAAGTCGAGCCCCTGCAGTCCGGCAAATGGCGTATCGAGCTTAGGTGCGAAGAGCTTGCGCCTTTGTCTGCCGAGATCGAGGCAGAAGATGCGCAGACTGCTTGGCTGGCTGCCCTGGAACGCTACCGGCACTGGGTGCTCTTGTAACCCACGCACTGCCACAGCCTGCCTGCTCCCCTCTTGTTTCGCACCTTTCGAGCAAGCATAATCAAACAGTGTCGAGCGCACAGGCGCTAGGGTATCTATTGCCGCACATGGGCCTAGGCGTGCCCATGGACGCATCCACACCGCCGTGCCGGACGGGCTGCAGGAAGGAGGCAACATGGACCGACTGTTACCGGCTGCAATCGCTGAAGCGACGGGCACTTTTTTCTTTTGCTTTATCGGTGCTGCCTCTATTGTCACGGGCCATATCGTCGGCCAAGACAACTTGCTCGCCGTGGCTGTGGCCCATGGACTGGCCTTGTCCATAGTAGTGACGGCCACGATGAACATCTCCGGCGGGCACATCAACCCGGCGGTGTCGGTAATGTTTTGGATGTTCGAGCGCATGACCACGACCGAGTTCTTGGCCTATGTAGGCTCGCAACTTCTGGGTGCAACCGTAGCCGGTGGCGTGTTGTTGCTGCTTTTCGGCTCCAGTGCCGAACCAGCAGCCTTGGGCACGCCGCATATCAATACGACACTATTGCAGGCGTCCAATCCGGAGAGCCTGTGGGGAAGATACCAGGTCCCGGCGACCGCCGTCGGCATCGAGTTGGTGCTCACAGCGTTCCTGGTATTTGCCATTCTTTTGACGGCGGTTGACGAGCGAGCGCCGCGGATCGGTGGTTTCGGCATTGGCCTGGCAGTCGCAGCGGATATCCTGGTGGGCGGCCCCCTGACCGGCGCCAGCATGAATCCGGCGCGCACCTTCGGCCCGGGCATCTGGGAAGCCGGTGCTTTCGGATGGGACAAGTTCCGCGACCATGCTGTCTATTGGATCGGCCCTATTCTGGGAGCGCTGATCGCAGGGGGGATCTATTTTAAGCTGCTGGCGCCGCGAGCAAGCTCGGCCAAATAAGCCAGGCGGCATCGCTTCTCAGTCGGTCGGGATCGGGCCCCGATGCAGGCCAGCTTGGTATGCAAACCGCGGACAAGAAGCAAACGTACATAGACTTAGACGAGCAAGTAGTGGCCGGAGCACGGAGGCGCAAGCCATGGACAGGCGCGTGCACATCACGGATACGATCGCCATAGGCGCCGGTTTACCTTTGGTGTGGATCGCTGGGCCTTGCGTCATCGAGTCACGGGAAACAACCTTGCAGATTGCTGAATACCTGGCCAACGTGGCCGACCGCCTGCAGCTGCCGTTGGTGTTCAAAGCATCCTTCGACAAAGCGAATCGCAGCTCCGGACGGAGTTTTCGCGGACCCGGACTGGAAAAGGGCCTGCAGATCCTGGCGGAGGTCAAGCGTCTGACGGGGTTACCGTTGACGACGGACATCCACGAAAGCCATCAGGCGCAGCCAGTGGCCGAGGTATGCGACCTGGTGCAAATCCCAGCGTTTTTAGCTCGGCAGACCGACTTGATTCAGGCGGCTGGCCGTACCGGCCGGGCAATCAACGTCAAAAAAGGTCAGTTTATGGCGCCCTGGGACATGAAAGCGGTGGTCGAAAAGCTGCGCGAAGTGGGCAACGAACGGGTCCTTTTGACCGAGCGGGGAGCCTGTTTCGGCTACAATACGTTGGTCAGTGACATGCGATCCATCCCGTGGATGCAAGACCTAGGCTGCCCGGTGGTCTACGATGCGACCCATAGCGTGCAGCGGCCTGCCGCCGCGGGCGACCGCAGCGGGGGCGATCGTCGCATGATCCCTTACCTGGCCCGGGCAGCCACCGCGTGTGGGTGCGACGGCCTGTTTTTGGAAGTCCATCCCGACCCTGACCGTGCCCTCAGCGACGGTCCCAATAGCTGGCCCCTGCACGAGTTCCCTGCTTTGGTCCAGAGTTGCTTGCGCATCCGGGCCGCTTTGACTCCAGAGTCCCAGGCCAGGTGATCGGTTGGTTACGGGAACTGTGCGGATACTGAACTAAACTGGATTATATGGCTCTCCCCGCCTACGGGCAGCGGCTCGGGGGGCACCAAAATTCGTAGGCCGCGCCGCTTGAAAAAGGTACTCCGATCGGCTGGGTCCAGAGACTATGGGACGACATCCGATGGACCAGATACATAGGCTCGCAGTTGTGTTGACCACAGGCCTTGTGGCGCTTGCCGGATGCGAACGGCCGCCGACGATCTCAGGCGCCGAGGCGGCGGGTGGCAGTCAACTGTTGCACAGTGCCCTCAAAGCCCTCGAAGAGGTCCAGCCCCGGCTCAGTACTTACAAAGAAGCCATCCTGCAGCTCAACCAGTACCTGGCGCAGCATCGCAACGAAAGCGACTTGGGCAAACTCGATGCCGACGAGCGGATCCTGATCGAAAAGGAAATCCTCGGGCCACTGCTGCGCGAAGATCGAGAACGCCATCTGAGCGAGCTGGAACGGGAACGATTTACTCTGCTGGATGCATATCATCTGGACGGGTGCTATTTGTTCCGCGATGCTTCGCAATCCCTGGTACGCATGGCAGGCGGTGCGATCGGCCGCTCCAGGCCTGCAGTCGAGCAACAAGCCCAGGCGCTGGAGCTAGCCCGGTTGGCTTTCGATTGGGCAATGCGCCAAGTGGCACTGGCTCCTGACCCTCCGGGTACCGATCCGTGGCCTGCAGTGGAAGTCTTGCGCCGTGGCACCGGCAGTGCACCCGATCGGGCGCGTGTCTTCGTTGCCTTGCTCGAACAATTGCATATTCCCGCCTGCCTCGTAGGCCAGGAAGCACCCGGCCAGCATGTAGATACCGAGCGCTTGGCACTGGTAGGCACACTCATAGGCGACGACATCTATCTGTTCGACTGTGCTTCGACTCGGCCCGCGCAGGACGCCCGCGGCCAACTTCGAACGCTACGCCAGTCCAGCACGGGCCAGGACCAGGGCACCCGGACGGTTCTTTATTTGCCTTGCACTCTCGCCGCTCTTGCCCCGCGGATGAAATGGCTCGAGGGACAGCTTGCCGAAGACAGCCGCCCGCGTTTGTACGTGTCGCTGAAAGCATTGAAACAGCAGTTCGAGCGGCACGGCGTTGTGCGCATACAAACCTCGCGCCGAGGCTATCCCGCCACCATTTTGGCCCGTTATGTCGAAAATCCGCTGCGGCAGCTGCGCTGGGAAGACAACCCCCAGATTATCCCCCTGCGCGCCATCCCCGATTGGGCCAAAGCCTATATCAGCAAGCTCGGGCCGGTTCATGCCCTGCCTATGGTACAGCCTTTCGTCAACTTGTTCCTGCTGGTGCGCACAGAGCCTGGCGGACCGAGAGACCTGCTGGTGCGCGGTCGGCCAGAACAGGCAGTCGAGCGCATCGTCGTCTTGGATCAGCGCCTCGACCAGGCACTGGATATTTTTCATCGCGACTTCCCAGGAGAGTTCGAAAACTTCCGCGACCGCTGGCTGCCCTTACTGGTCAAGGAATACGACAAGCTCCAGGAATTGAGTCAGCAACGCGACCGAGCGCGCAACGATCCAGGTCGCTGGCGCATCTTGGAGGAAGAAATCGGCAAGCAGGCGCGCAGTATCGAAGGCATCTGGAAAGAACGCAGCGTAGTCATCACCTACATGTGCTACGACTGGGCAGCGGAAGAGGTCCGCGAGCACCTGTATTATTTCGCGGGCTTGGCCAAGATGGACTTGGCGACACGCGCCGAACTGTTGGCACAGCGCTCGGCCCGCGCCGGGCGGCCTGTGGTCGAGCAGGAGCGTCACTGGCGCGAAGCCGTCGTCCAATGGGAGGCCGCGCGTTTGTGGCTTGACCGGGCCCGCGCCATAGCCTCGACCAGACCGGTGCACAATTGGTTCGACGCCGCAAGCCTGCAACGGCAAGTATGTCAAGATCATCTGGAACAGTGTCAGCGGGCGTTGGCGCAGTTGCGTCCCGGTTCAGCATCATCCTCGTCGCACTGACTCGGTACCATAGTGAACTGTTCGGCAAGTGCAGTCGCGCCTACCGCTGCGCAGGCTCCATGTACGCGATACCGACGACCCACTCGGATGTGCACAGTACTGGACAAGTGCCCTTTGCCTTGTCCTGGATCGCAGCTACTGTATGAAGATACGGCGAAGCGCCTGGCACGAGGAGGACGTGGCAGGCAAAGCCTAGCGGTATGGGCCGGCACAGCGCTGTACAAGTACAAGTCCAGCGTCGTACCGGCGACCAGTTGGGGAGGAACCATGACACAGGATCCAGCAAAATCGAGCGTCATACGGCTTCTCAGTATCGGCTTGACACCCGGTAAGGTGCGCGGCCTGCAACGGATCAGCAACGCCAACGGCACGTTGACCATGGTAGCGCTCGACCAGAATAGCTCCATGATCAACATGATGCGCGACAGCTTCAAAAAAACGGGGCAGGATCGGGAGCCGAGCTATGAAGAAATCGTCGAGGCGAAGCTAGAACTGACGCGGGCTTTAGCCCCCCATGCTAGCGCCGTACTCTTGGATGCCTATTACGGCGCCTGGAACGCTTTGGCGAGCGGCTGCCTGCCACGGCAAACCGGACTGCTGGTGCGTCTGGAAAAGTCCGGCGGCCCTAAAAATGCCGTCGGCGCACCCCTCACCGAAATCGAGCCAGGATGGAGCGTCCTCAAAATCAAAAACATGGGCGCCGACGCCGTCAAGCTCCTGGTCCCCTTCGAGCCGGAGGAATGGGATAGCGCCGAAAAGCAACTGGCGCTTGTCCAACAGGTTCACGAGGAATGCCGGCGACTTGATATCCTGCTTCTCTTGGAAACTGTCAGTTTCCCCTATCGCCGTAACGGTCTGGTCGAGGACAAAAAAAGCGCTACTTATCTGGCCCGCAAAGGCCGCACGGTCATCGAAACGGCGCGTTTGCTGAGCAGGTACTGCGACGTGTACAAAGCTGAGTTTCCCGGTACGCTGGGCCACGATCCTGAAGATCGGCTGCTGGAAAATCTCCATCGGCTCGACGAGGCCTGCGTCCGCCCGTGGGTATTGCTCAGTGCCGGCGTAGACTTTCCGGACTACCGCAAACAAGTCGAGATGGCATTGCGTGCAGGCGCCAGCGGCGTGTTGGGCGGACGTGCTTTCTGGAAAGAGTACTTCACCTTCGCCTCTACCGAAGACAGGCAGCGCTTTGTGCGCCAGGAAGCTACCACGCGCGTGCGCCAGATCCACGATTTGGTCTGCGAGCGGGGCAGGCCCTGGTTCAGCCGTTACGGCCTCAAAGCCGACGATTTCGCAGGCATGCGGGCCGTCGAAGGGTGGCATTTCCGTTACGGAGAGTACCGGCAGTCTCTACAACATGCGCCGCCAGCCCCAGGCGACGTATACTAGCCACCGCTGCGCATCCCTGCGTCGGAGCTGGATCACACACATGCCAGCGTCCCTGATTTCGCTCTGGCACGGACCCACGAGCCAAAGGCATGCATATCGGCCTCGGCTCGTCGTGTGCCGCAGATAATTTACGCTTTCCGCTGACCGAGGGAGCGAATAATGACAGGCTCTGGCTATCGTTCGACTCGACGGCACCTCGTCACCGGAGGTACAATGCACACACGTAGCTCATCGCTTTCCCCTCCCCAGCGAACATGGCGTAGCAATCTAGTGGCATGTTGGACGGAGGGACAGGCGTATGTCCGCCAAGCACTGGATCGGTCTAGTGGTCGTCGGCTGTAGCGTAGTGTTTTGTGGAAGCGGGTGCGAAGAGGGCGATCGGTTACCAGCCATTCGCTACGATTTCGCCAATCCTTACGAGCCGCTGGTCTTTAGGGTGGACGCAAAAAGTCGCGTGCGACTCGGCGACCGCTGGGTAGACATCTACTGGGACCAACCACGTGTCGTAGCCTACCTCCGGGCATGCGCGCAAGCATACCAGCAGTGGCACCCGTTGAGCGAAGGCCCGACGCGGCGTACAATCCCAGTGCCGGTGGTGATCGAATTCGAGACCGGGACGCGAGGCGGCACGGTCTTTTGCTTGCGCCGACTGCTGCGGGAGCAGGGCTTCGACCAGATCACCATCCGGCGCGCCGGTGCAGTATTGACCGTCTCGTGACCGGGTCCCGATCGCGTCTGTGGCCCGCTGGCTCTGGCGGCGTCGGCCCTACGACTCGAGACGTGTATGGAGCCGTTTTCGCTCAGCTCGGCCGCGCTGCTGGTCGTGGACGCTCAGCGGGGTTTCAGCCCCCTGTGTCCGGCGGAGTTGCCTGTACCTGATGCTTTGAGCATCGTCGAGCCGATCAATCGGCTCCTCGATTTGCGCTGGTGCCGTGTGGATGCCACGCAGGACTGGCATCCGCCTGATCATCGCAGCTTTCTGGGGCGCAAAGACAATCTCTATCCTCCTCACTGTGTGATGGGCTCGCCTGGCGCTGAGTTTTTGCCTGGATTGCGCAGCGAACGCTTCCACGCTATCTGGCGCAAAGGCTTCGACCCCGATTTCGAAGCTTATGCTGTCACCGCGCAGCATCCAGCGTTCGCCCAAGTGCTTTTAGCTTCCGGCGTCAAGCTCGTGTTCGTCTGCGGCCTGGCGCGCAACATCTGCGTTTTTTACTCCGCCCGCGATCTGCGGCTGGCAGGCTTGGATGTTTGTATCGTGGACGATGCCAGCGCAGGCATAGACGTTCCGCAAGCTGGTCTTCTCCAGGAAAAGGCCCGCGCCGAGGCATTGCACCTCGGTATCCGCTACGTCTTCACTGCCGATGTCCTGGCAGCAGCTCGATCGGATTGACCATCCGAAGCAGCGCCCACAGTATGATCCCGCCCTGTGCCCGATGTGCACCCGCCTGCCAGACTGCTCTCGCATGACTTCTATTGACAGACGCGGTCATCATGACATCCACCTCGCTTGGTACTCTAGCGCTGCACGGGCGTCGCTGTTCGAG
Source organism: Gemmataceae bacterium (assembly GCA_040289265.1). Classification (GTDB taxonomy): domain Bacteria; phylum Planctomycetota; class Planctomycetia; order Gemmatales; family HRBIN36; genus PSKW01. The sequence goes on along the minus strand of PSKW01000004.1, from coordinate 175,066 downwards.
CCGCGAGCCCTAAGGAGCATCGTACGATATCGCTCGCGTCTGACGAAAAACATTTCGAGTAGGCAAGAATCGCTGTCCAGAAAACCGATCCAATACAGTCGAGTTGTGCTCGCCGCGCTGACTGTGTCGGCTGGAGCGGTTTTGTCGGTCATGAGCAACTTCGGGCAATCGAGCAATTGCGATTGGCCTTGCAAAATTGGCGCATCTGGTATAATGGATAGTGCAGCCATTTCGTGCATATAAGGAAATCTACAGCCGCGCATAAAAGCGAGCGCCAGGGTTCGGGAGGATCTGGAGGACGACCGACATGTGCGCATCGGCGCTGTGCAACTACCTTCACGCGCTCCAGAAGGAGCTGTGGCAGTTGGTAGATCGAGCGAGCGAGCTATTGCAGGCGCCCGACGACCCCGATCTGCCTCGGCATATGGCTACGACTTTGCAGTCCCTGGCCCAGGTTCTCGACCAGCAGCACACTCTGTTAGCCACGCATGGCTACCTCGATGAAATCCTCAAGCTGGCGCCGCACATGCAGCGTTCTTTGCTGCGTTTGTACCAGGGCGATATCCATCTGTGTCAAGAGGCGCGCCACTTGGCCCACCAAATCGGCACATCGCAACGGCTGGACGATGCATCGCGCGCCCGCATTCAGCAGCTCCTCGCTGACATAGTGAGCCATATCAGGAAGCGTAATCAGGTGTTGCTGGACGCGTATTTTATCGAGCCGGCGGCAGTGGATTGATGTCCCGCATCTCGTCGGGTAAGTGCTTTTTACCACACTCTCTGAGTTCGCTTGGCCCGCACCTTTTTCTACAGCTGTGTGTCAGCTGATCCCGTACACATAACCGACCGGACAAATGACCTTTTTCGATTCTGGGCAAACGCTATGTTCCCGATCCGGTTGTCGTGTGCCATCGGCTTAAGCCCGCGCGATGCTGTCCCAGGAGCGTTGCCCGGCCCCCATGGTGTCCGCGGCGAAGACCCACTGGCTGCAGGCCGACGACAGAAGGAGTCAAAAGCAGTGGCAAGCCTTGCCTTGACATCTCACAGCACCGGCCAGGCTTTACGGAGGTACTGGCAGGCGTGTTGCGTTGCCGGCGGCGTGTTGTTGTTCGGTTGCTTGCTCTATCTCGTAGAGAAGTACTGGTGGCAGCCCGCCGCGCGTTTCGTGGAAAACCCGGCCGACGTCACTATGCGCGCCTTCGGTCTGAGTCACTTTCTAGTAGGATGGCTGTTTCTGCTGACATCGCCACGGTGTTGGACCCGCGCCGGGGTCATCAGACTGGCGTCCGGATTGCTGGCGGGGACGGTTTTGTGTGCAGTGTATGCTTCTTTGGGCGGTATGAAGAACCCGCTGTTGGTCCTGCTTTTCTACAGCTACTTTTTGGCTCACGAAGTACGGGACGAACTTATGTTGTATCGCCGTTACGAACCGTCGAGCGCTCAGGATTCCGCAGCCCTCGACGCGTTCGCCCGGGTGACCACCTGTTTCCTCGTATTGATCCTGGCGGCGACTTTGCTCAGTCGAGCGCTCATTGTGTCGCCGGAACGATGGTTGGAAAAAGTGGATGGGCGGCTGGCCGCACTGATAGGTGCCGTGCTCGCGCTAGCGACTGTCTCCAGCACGGTACGCTTCGTAAAAGCAGTGAGTTCCGAAAGGCAGCGCGTCGGGCCGCGGATCCGTGCTTTTTTACACACGCACAGGGCTCTGTGTATCGTGTACGGGTGCACGCTGCTGCTTTTGGCGACTGGCCTGCTCGCTGGCTCCAACGGGCTCAACTTAGTGATCCTGATCCATGTCTCTGCGTGGCTGGTTTTTGTCAACGCCACGTTGAACCAGCAGGCAAAAAGCGCTACCGGACTCTGGCAGTATGTTCGTACTACGGGGCCGGGCTTTGTCGTGCTGCACCTGAGCGTTTTTCTCGCGGTACTGACGATCTTGGCGTTACGAGTCTATGTCTGGCAACGGGTCGGCCTGGTCAGTCAAGTGTTCGCCACGTGCAACTTCTGTTACTGGGGGATCATGCACATCACGATAGCTTTTGCGACATCTCGCTAAAGAACGGCATGCGCTTTCAGGGGGCGGTCCAGGCGGCGTCTTCTTTGCGTGCCACCTGTCTTTGACGGGCGGTCAAGCGAGCTGGCAGAGTCCAGATGGAAGAGATGCCTTGGATATCGTCCTCGAAGAACTCTTGGTTGGAAGCGCTGGCTAGTCGCGGATCGTACAGGGAATAAGGGCTGCGTCGGCCTGTGACGGTACACGAACCCTTGTAGAGCTGCAAGCGGACGTCGCCGGTGACGAAGCGCTGGGTTTCGGCGATAAAATTTTGCAGCGAGCGTCTCAGGTCGCTGAACCATTGCCCGCTGTAAACGAGTTCGCCGTAGCGACGACTGAGCGACTCCTTCCAATTGAGCACATCCCGGCTCAAGACCAAAGCCTGCAAGGCCTGATGAGCTGCCAGCAGGATCGTGGGTGCGGGGACTTCGTAGAGCTCGCGCGATTTGATCCCCAACAATCGGTCCTCGATGACATCGAGACGGCCGATGGCGTGTTCGCCGCCTATGCGATTGAGGTCGCTGACCAGATGGACGAGGGACACTTCTCGATCGTCGAGCCGACGGGGCACGCCCTGTTCGAAGCCGACGACTATTTCTGTCGGCTGGTCTGGTGCTTCCACGGGGGCGCGCGTGATCTGATAGACATCGTCGGGAGGCGCGTGCCAGAGATCCACCAACTCGTCGAGGTACAAGCTCACTCCCCACAGGTTGCGATCCACGCTGAGTTGTCTGGCCCCGACTCGATCCACTGGTAGCCGGTGTTTCTCGGCATAGCGCAACTTGTCTTCCATAGTTCGCAAGGGCCAGCGACGCACCGGCGCCAAGACGCGCAGCTGCGGGTTCTGGGCAGCAACGGCCGTTTCCAAACGCACCTGGTCGTTTCCTTTCGATGCCGCGCTGTGGGCGACGAATTGTGCGCCTTCTTCTTCGGCCAGCCGCACCAGTTCCCGCGCGATAGCGTAGCGTGCCAAGGCTGATGCCAAAAAGCAGCCCGACTGATACACGGCGTCCGCCTGCAGCGTCGGCAGGCAAAAATCCTCGAGAAAACTAGCTCGCAGGTCAATCACCTGGGCCGACACTGCGCCCAACTCGAGTGCCAATTCCCCGAGTGGCTCCAAGTAGATCCCCTGCCCCAGATTGGCGGAGAAAGCTAAAACTTCGTGCCCTTCCTCTCGGACCAGCCAGTGCAATGCCAGACGTGATTCCAGATCGCCGTTGAAGGCAAATACCACGCGCGCCATAGTGTGCTCCTTCCCCAATCCGGCTGGCCTGTATACCCTATCCTTGGAATCGAATCCCCCAGTGACAAGATAGTGTCCCCGGCACGCGCTGGCATGAGGATGAACTATTGACTGTACGTGGCGCCAATTGCACCGTATGTCTCGTGGCCCTACTGGCTCTCAGCGGGTGGTCGTTGCTGGGTCTGGTGTACGGCCAAAACTGCCGTCTGCGCGACGACAACCGCGCACTCGCCGACACACTGCACCAGGTGCTAGAGCAAAACAATCAGCTTCGGCAAACGGCGGACGAGGCCCTGGCAGAAAAAAAGCGTCTGATCTCCCTGTTGCAAGAGCGGGTAGCCCGTTTGGAAAGCCAATTGCGGGCAGCGGGCATCGCTCCGTAGTACCTGTCCGCAGAATGCGCAGCAACGGCCCGAGCAGGTCGGTGCACGCCGTCGGCATCGGACTGCCAGGGGCGTACGGTTTGTCCAGCGCTACGTCTCGAGGAAACCGGTGTGGAGGTAGGCGAGCATGAAACTGATTATCGCTATCATTCAGCCGCACCGTCTGGAGGCGGTCAAACAGGCACTCAACGACGTGCACGTCTACCGGCTGACAGTTTTGGACGTGCACGGGTTCGGTCGGCAGCGTGGTCGCAGCGAAACTTTCCGCGGACACGAATTGACCGTCAACCTGGTGCGCAAGGTGCAGCTGCAAATAGCTGTCAATGAAGATTACGTGGAGCCTACGGTCAACGCCATCATGGAGGCTGGGCGCACCGGTCCCGAAGGTCGCATTGGGGACGGCAAAATCTTTATCCTGCCGCTCGACGAGTGCATCCGAATCCGTACTGGAGAACGCGGTCCGGAGGCTATTTAGCTTCGCGACGCACCAGGTACCACACCAAGTCGCGGAACTCTTCGGGGGTCATTTGATTGGCCAAGCCCTCGGGCATCAGAGATTTTTCCACGATCTGCATCTGCTCGATATCGTCTTTGGCGATGACCTCGATCTGGCCCCCTTCGCGTTTGAGCGTGAGGCTGCGGGCGTCTTCCGCCGCCACGATGCCGACCACCACGCGCCCCGATTGCAGGGTCACGAACCGCTGGTAATAGGGCTGGCCTATGACCCGGTTGGGATCCAGGATGTTGATGACCAAATAGTCCAGGCTGCGCTCGGCACCGTCCAAGTCCGGTCCTACCGAATGTCCTTGGCCGTCGAAACGATGGCATTGCTGGCACTGTTTTTCGAAAACTTTGCGCCCGCGCACCGGATCGCCGGGCGCCTCACTGACGAACGCCCGCATCTTGGCGACCAGGTGCTCCAATTCGCGCGGCGTGGCACGGTAGCGGCCCCAGACTTTTTCCACCAGCGCATCGAGCTCCGCATCGTTCCAGCCGCGAATGACCAAAATCGTGTTGTCGCTCAGTTCGGTCCGGGCGACCTGTCCTTGGCCCACGGCATGCAACAGCGCCCGCGCCCATGGCTTGCGACTGCGCAACGTCAGGACCAACTCCTGGCGTACTTGCGCCGGATAGCTGGACCAACGAGCCAGCACGCGCGCAGCCAGAGATGCATCCGCAGATGCCGACAAATGGCGTGCGGCGGCAATGCGCACGCCCAAGTCAGGATCGCTATCGAGCACCCGCAGCAGCGCTTGGACGGAATCCTCGGGCGCCAGCAGGGCCAAGGTCTGCATGGCTTCGATGCGCGAGCTAGCCGGCAAACGGGTGTCCAGGATAGCCTCCTTGGCCTGGGCCAAAGCTTTGGGATCGCGCATAAGCAGCGCCACCCTGTGAGCCAAAGCAGACGTCCGAGAATCCGGCGACTTCTGGAGCCGCTGCACGATTTCGGCCCACCCAGGCACCGGCTGTACCTTTTTGCCTTCCAATCCCTGAATGAGACCTAAGAGCGCACGCTGTTGTGCCGCCGGCTCGATCTGGCCATCGAGCCACGTGAGGCACAATGTCACGGCTTCGGGTCGGCCTTCCGCTGCCAGACGTCGAAAGGAGCGTTCCACAACGTGCTCGAGCACCAGCCTATTGGCCTGCCGCGTGCGCAGCCACTCGAGACAGACTGCCGGTCGTTGCGCCAAGACCGGCTCCCAGGCATACCACACCATGAGCGGCACGAAAGGATCGTCGGCGTCTTCCGGATGATCGAGCAGCGCCTGTACTAGCGGCAAGGTATCGCCGACGTTGACCAATCTGAGGGCGCAGCTGGCCAACTGCAAGCGCACGCGGCTATCTTTTTCCTCTCGCGCCATGCGAGTCAGATAGGCAAGCGTACCGGCATGCGGACGACGCTCGGCGAGTGTCCGCGCTGCCCAGGCGCGTGCTGCAGCCAGGCTATGGCTATGCGGTTCCGTGACGATCCCCATAGCCTCTTGGACCCACAGCTTTCTCATGGCGGCAGCGCTGTCAGGGACGCTAGCGCTGTGGATCTTTTCGAGCAACTGTCGGCGCTCATCTTCTGGAAGGGAAGTCGTCTTTTCTTGCACGAGCCGTAGCGCGGTACGCCAGCGCCAGGGGATATCTTCGTACATTGCCGTGCGCACCAATTCGTCGAGCGGTTTTTGGGACAAATCGCCCGAGGACCGCGGGGCAGAGATGGGACCGCGCAACCGGTACAGCCTCCCGCGTTCATAGTCCCAGCTGTCCGGATGCGCCTGATGGCAAGGATTTTGGTCGTGCCAGTCGCTCAGCAGGATAGAGCCGTCAGGTGCCCAGCGCATCTGGATGGGCCGAACGTTGCGGTCGCCGGATTGCAACAGGTCCGGCGCGTGGCTGGCAACGAACGTGGCGCCCTGCCGTCGTAATACATCGCGCTTGATCGAACTGCCGTGAATGCTACCCATCAGCACGCTGTTTTGCCACTCTGCAGGCACGTGACGCCCTTGCAGCAGCAACAAGCCGGCATGCGCCCAGCCGCTTTCGCGATGGTGCGTGTGGTCGCAGATTTCCGGCATATAGCCAAAGGCATAAGGATTGAGCGACGCGCCGGCTTGCCGCTTGTAGATCCCGCCGGGGACCATGTGGAACAGATGGGGAATAACACAACAGCAAATGAAGCAATTGCCCTCCTGGTCGAAATCCAAGCCCCAGGGATTGCTGGTCCCCTCGGCGAACACCTCGAAAGTCCGCGCTGTCGGGTGGTACCGCCAAACCGCGGCGTTCAGCACCACCGGGCGCCGAGCGCCGGAGGGGTCTGTTACTTCCGACTGTGTGAAAACACCGTGTAACCCGTATAGCCAGCCATCCGGTCCCCAGGTGAAAGTATTGAGGGTCTCGTGCGTATCCTGACTGCCGAATCCTCGCAAGAGTATATCGAAGCGATCGGCACGGCCGTCGCCATCGGTGTCGCGGAGGAACCAGAGATAAGGCGGGGCACCGAGGAACACACCGCCGTACCCGACCTCGATGCCGCTGGCCAAATCGAAGGCACCCAGATTACGGGCGCGCCGTTCCGCAGGCACCGGAAAATCCTTACCCTCGGCCCATACTGTTCGCTTGTCGAAACAGCCATCGCCATCGGTATCTTCCAGGACGACTATCCGATCGCGCGGCTGCTTGCCCGGGGGCGTGCGCTTGGGATACTCGAAGCATTCTACCACCCAAACACGCCCTTTCTCGTCCACGGTAAAAGCGATCGGATTGACCACCAGGGGTTCGGCGGCGGCTAGCTCGACACGCCATCCAGGAGCCAAGCGCATGCGCCGCACCGTTTTTTCCGCCGGCAGATAAGACTGCCCCGACGGCTGGGTGTTGACAAAACCATATTCCCTTTGCGCGAAACCTTTGGACGCATGCACCGCCACCACAACCAGCACCAATAGCCAGCAGATCCGTGGTTTGCCTAGGCCGAGAGAACGGCGGTGCTCTCCGCATACAGCGCCGGCACACTTCGCATGTCTACCCATAGATGAAACCTTTATCGCAGCTCTTGCCCCAGGCCATCCGACTGACAACTCTGGATCCGCACCACTTTTTGCACACCTTTACGATAGTGCTACCTACGTCATCACAGACAATCTCGTGACGCATGCGTTGATGCGCTGCGTGCGACTTTTGACACGATGGCAGGCTCAATGCACAAGATGGCAGACCCGTCTTCCGTCGCACAGACAGGCAAATGCAAAGAGGCCATAGATGGCTACTTCTCTGTGGCGAAAAAGAGTAAACCGCAGAGTGCGCAGAGGGCGGCTGAGAAGCGTTGAGCATCTCTCGGTGCTCTCGTCGCCCTCGGCGTTTGCATCTCTCAAACGTAGGCAGCATTGTCTCCCTGAAATCTACAACTGGCTTTTGCTGTTCCTAGAGAACGGCGCCGATTACAACTGGCTGTGCGAAACGCTGGCAGGCTTCTCGCGCAACGGCGACTGGGCCGCTTTTCGCTTGCAGGTTGCTTTCAGTGGTATATGTCAGCGCCGCCGAAAGCGCAAGGTCTCTACCTGCGGGTATTGCCCCTTTTGCTACATGCCCTCGCCGTACCAAAAGCGCGTGCTGAATCGTTGCCGGAGAGCCATAGGCAAGCGCTGGGCAGTGAAAAAGAGGAAACCGCAGAGTACGCAGAGGACCGCCGAGAACCCTCGAGAATCTCTCCGCGCTCTCTGCGTCCTCTGCGCCCTCGCCGCTCTCTGCGTCCTCTGCGCCCTCGCCGCTCTCTGCACCCTCGGCGCCCTCTGCGGTCAAATCCGTGTGCAGTTAAATCCGTGTCCCCCAGCTGCAGCAGGCAAGTCCGCTGCCTCTGCAATTAAATACGTGCTCCCCGCCTACAGCGGGCAGGTCTGCAAGCCGTTGAGCATCTCTCGTCGGCCTCGGTGCTCTCTGCGTCCTCAGCGGTTCAATGTGCTGTGGACAGGACGAGCAGTCGTAGCGAGGCGCGCAGCGGTGAAAAAGAAAAACCGCAGAGTACGCAGAGGACCGCCGAGAACCCTCGAGAATCTCTCCGCACTCTCTGCGCCCTCGGCGTCCTCTGCGGTTAAATCCAAGAGGGAATCGCCGACATTATAGAAGCGTTTTCCCGACGGCGGTACTCTTCGCTGGGCAATGGAGCACAAAAAGACGCGACCCGCGGTACGACCCGGCTAGCTGGATGGGGGCGAGTCTTCATCTTCCAAGATAAACTCGGCGAAAGGCACTCCTTCGGATGCGTCAGCTATTTCTGCGGGGGGAGGCACTTCCTCGTAGATGGGCCAAGCCTCTTGCGAAGGTTCAGTGTCTGGCTCTGTTCCTGAACCAGCCACGACTGCCGGGGCGTCGGTTCCCTGACCCGGAACACTCGCGGGCGGGGCCGCTTGCGGGCGCTGCCCAGCCAGTTCGGGACCGACTTGGGACTCTGCCAAAAGTTCGGCAAAGGGCAAGTCGCTCCTGTCTGCCGAAGCCCCGACAGGCGCAGAAGAAGCTGGTACCGACGGAGCCTGCGGTCCAGACTGCTCGGCGACCGATTCCCCTCGTGCCGCCGCCACATCAGCCGGCGGGCTCTGTTCTGTCAAGGCAGCTCCCACAGGCGCAGCGGGCGTCGTCTTGGGACCCACTATTTCCATCTGTTCAGGTGATGCGGCGGCAGGTGGGGATGCCTTTTTACAAGCATCCTGGGGTGCTTCGGCGCCTCGACTTTCTACTTCGCGCACGTAGTGGACGACGAACTCCACGGGTCCGACGCGTAGGCGGTCACCGGGCAACAGTCGCACTTCGTGGGTTATCCGATGGCCATTGACAAAGGTACCGTTCGTGCTCCCGAGATCGGCTACAGAAACGAGGTCACCGGACACGCGAATCCGGCAGTGTCGGCGACTGACTTCCGGCGACTTGAGCCGCAAACCACAGCCCGGCATCCGACCGATCAGTGTTTCGTCGTGTTTCAAAGTCAATACGCGCCCCGTTGACGGCCCCGTATTGACGATCAGTTTCACTTCCATCGCGCTGCCAGTCCCCGAACGAGCTCCGCCGGCAAATACCAAAGTGTGTCCGCTTACGGGTCCGTGACCTCGAAAGCCGACGCTATCCACCTCCTACCCCTAGTTATTATCGCCACGTAGGGTCCGACTTAGCAAGGAGTAAATAGGCCCAAAGCGGTTGCGCTGGGAACTTTAATAGTTGGCACGAGCGGAAAATGCGGCAAAGATGCACAAGAAAGCGTCCTCGACAGGCGCACCAAGATGTCCTGGCAATATCATTCTTCGAGCCGGCTCCAGCCGACCACCAGAGCGATACCGATAAGCAACGATCCGGCACTGAGCGGCCAAGTCGGGCGCGGGGCTGTCTGGGAACCGTACAAGCTGTTGCCCAGTAGCGGACCGAGGATCCGCGCAATGGCGGCGGCAGCCTGATTGACACCGAGGGTCTCTCCTTGGTGCCATGCACTCGTGCGCTTGGACAAAAGCGCCTGTAACGAAGGTGTCAAAAAGGCAAATCCGACCACGGCCAAGGCCATTGCCAGGAGGATAATCAGCGTGCCGCCTTGCCAGACACTGAGCGAGACGTCCGCAGGATCGCTGACAGCGATAGCTGCCAGCAACAAACCGGCGATCATCAGGGTCAGCCCATACCGTGTCATGGCGATCTCGCCGATCCGCGGGGCCAGTCGCCGCACCAGGAGCCCTTGAGTGAGCATGAGCACTACGCCGATATAGGCAAATAGAAGACCGAGCCTTTGGAACTGCTCGGCTGGTTCCAGGTCTTGGAGCAGCACGTCGCGGGCGAAACGAGCAACGGTCCCCTCGAAGATGGCAAAGGCCAAAGTAGCCGTGAAAAAAAGCAGGAGCGGCACGGCCGTGGCGCGGCGTGCCAAAGCAGAGCGCCAGGATGCCCAATCCAACCACGATCGCCGCGGGCGTGCTCCTTCGGGCCGAGTCTCCGGTAGACGCATAAAAGCGAAAAGAAGTGCCGCCAGCGACAGACCAGCAGCAGCCAGACCCGGCGCCGGACTGAGGCCAGCCTGCGTCCCTGCCAGAAAGCTGCCAACTACGGGACCGACCGTGAACCCCAGACCGAAAGCCATACCGATCAGGGCCATGCCACTGGCTCGCCGCTCAGGCGGCGTCGAATCGGCTATTACTGCCTGCGCTGTGCCGATGGTCGCACCGGCTATCCCCGCTCCGATACGCGAAACGAACAACAGGGCCAGGCTTTCTATCCACGATGCGTAGGCGAACAGCCCATAAAAAACGACCGACCCTCCCAGACCGATCATGAGCACCGGGCGTCGGCCGATCCGGTCCGAGAGCCGCCCCCATCCTGGTGCACACAAAAATTGCATCGCTGAGAAGCTCGAAAGGAGCAAGCCGATGATCGGTCCGTGCCAGAGAGGATCTACGTCCCCTAGCAAACGGTCGCCATAAAGCGGCAACAAAGGCAAGACGATACCGAATCCCAAAAGGTCAATCGCCACTGTGGCAAACGCCACGAGGTGTGCTGCAACGGGTTTGCGGCTCATAGGGGTGCATTGTACAGATCGCACGACGGGCGGCAGGATCGCATAACGGCTGCCGCGCTATACTCACCATGTGCCTCGGCCCGGCTCTTTGGCCGGATCCGCAGGCGGCTCGGCCCGGGTAGCTGTGTCCCCTTCTAGCACTGTGGCATGTTTCTCCACGTACTCACGTTGCGGGGGCATGAGCGCTTCCAAGTCCGCGCGCAAAAACAGCGTGGACGAGTCCATGATCGCACCCTGCTCCTCCTGGACGGCGGCGCTTTCCGCGACGGGACAGAAAACGGCTGCCAACAAAGAAGCCGATCGAAAATCCGCGCCCCGTACATCGGCACCCAAAAAGCTCGCGCCTTCCAGATCGGCCCTCTGGCCTTGCCAAACTCCGAACGTCGCGTAGCGCAAGTCTGCGCCATGCATCCAGGCGTTGGACAAATTGGCGCCGTCGAAACGCGCTCCCCTCAAGCAGGCACGCTCGAAGTGGGCATCGCGCAGAATTGCTCCTCGGGCGTCCAGACCCGCCAGATCGCGGCCCGATGCGTCCAGACCCCGGAGGTTGCAACCGGAAAATTGTTTGGTCCTAAGCAGCTGCATCACGTGCCGTCGGTCCAGGTTGGGCGCCATATAACGTTCTTCCCGCCAGGGGTCGGCACGATTGTGATAGCCCGCCTGCGCCTCCCAGTACCCGAGCCGGTCCTGTTCCAGCAGCTCGATCCGTCTCAGCCACTTGACACTTTTGTAAAAGTATCGGCCCGGCGTAACGATGCGAACCGGGCCTCCGTGTTCCGGGGCCAGCGGCCTGCCCTGCGCAAACAGAACTACGAGCGTCCCCAACTCCAAGGCATCCCGCAAGACGAGAGAAGTACTGTGCTGACGCACACTGTGTGCCACGAAAGATACGTAGCGTGCATGAGGCAATGGAATGGCTTCGGCTAACAACACAGCCAGCGGAATGCCGCCGAAGCGCATGCCCGGCTGAGACCAGCGGGTAACGCAGTGGACGTCTACGATCTGTTCCACACACGGCAAGGTGTGCAACTGCGACAGAGTCCAGGCGCAGGGGCGTGCCACGGCGCCCGTCACTTCCACGATCCACTCGGTCGGTGTAGCCGCCGGTTCCCGCTCGCCGACGATCGGCCACTTGCCAGGCGCTGCCCGCTGCTGCCCAGGCGGCAACACGAACTCGCCCCTGGCCAGGGTTTGTGCGATATCCTCCTGGTCCCGCCATTTACTGTGCCCGGGCATTGGATCGTACCGTCAAGCGTATCGGAGGACTGGAGTAACCGATCTTGACTACGAAGTTCACCGACACGTAAGCGACCACGCTGATGGGCATGTGCTCCACAGGCGCGGCTCCAGGCAACGCGCGCAAAACGATCGTCCCCTCGTTTCCCTGACCCAGCAAGGTCCGACTTTGTCCGTCGTCCATGACCACGCCCGGAGGCAAGCAATCTCCGTATACTGTGCCCAGGTGACGCAGTTTTACGTCCAGGGTAACATTGCCGCGAAAATCGGAACGGCGTTTGATCGTGACTTTCAAGGTGACCGACTGGCCAGGCTGCAGGGAGACACTGGTCGGCTCGACCGCCACCTGCTCGATATCGGGTGCCTCGGTAACAGCGACGCTGTGCAGGCGTACTTCGAAGCGACCGCGGCCCCCGCCGGGCAAGTATATTTCCTGCATCGCTGCTGCCGGACGTTCCAAAGTCCGAGACGTTCCCCCCTGTCCGACTAGCCGGGCCACACCCACCACGTGCACGTGACAAGCGTCCACAGGCGCGTCGCTAGCTGCCGACAAAACCACCACGCCCTGACTCACACCGGGAGGCAGTGTCAGAGGACTGGCCGTCACCCCCTTGGGCAGACCACGCACTTGTACCTCGACTGGGCCGTCGAAACCGTTGAGCCGCGTCACTTGTACATACCAAGCGACGCTTCCCCCGCGTGGAATCATCGCCTTGTCGCCGTCGCATCGCAGGGCGAAGTCGGGATCGGCGCGCCGGATTTCCAACGCATAGACGGCGCTTTCTCCACCCTTGCCCAAAAGGTCCCGCACCCTGGCGGTATAGACCCCGTCCGCAGCAGCTTCGAAAGTCAAGCCAGGATCCTTGATGGCAGGCGATTGATCGTCCGCCGATGCCAGCACGCGCCCTTTCTCGTCCAGGATTTCCAACTGGCCATCCAGAGTGCCCACCAGACCGGTGCCGAATCGGCGGGCAAAAACTTCGACACGCACTCGCTGCCCTTTGTGGGCTCGAAAACGGAAGCAATCCACGTCGCCTGCTGGAGCGATGCGCCCGTTGATACACACCGGCCAGTTGACTTCCGGCGCCTGTTCCGGTCGGTCGTTGGGCTCTGCCTCGCAACGAGACGGCAGGTCAGTGACCACTGCGGTCACAGGATAAAGCGTCTCCCCCTGCAGCACAGGTGCGACCTGGCAAAACCCGCCGGGAGCGTCTGCGGGAACCCGGAGACGCGCCGCGCGCTGCCCGGCGGGCACCGCCACTCCCACCAACTCGACTTCTTCTTCGGCTCCGGCGCGCAATGCCAGCGGATACACGTGGGTCGCATGCGGTTTATTCGTGATGCGCAGCGCATACACCCACCGGGCATCGCCCTGATAGCGTGCGTCCCGCACCTGGATGCAATAGTCGCCTGTGCGCTCGAAGCGGTACGCCAAAAAAGGATCGGCAAAGCGCACATCGTCGGCGCTGGCCAACTCGCGCCCTTTGTCGTCGTACAGTACCAGTATCGGGTCCACATGTTCTTGCAGGTCGTGGATTTTATCCTGGAGCCTGGCTGCGAACACTTCGAAGGTACATACCTGCCCTTGCTCGGCACGAAACCGGAAACAATCTACATCTTCACTGGCTTCGATGCGCCCACAGACAACGACCGGAACCGATACCGACTGGGCCGTGGCCAGCGTATTGTTGTTACCGCTTTCCACGACCACAGGCTCTTCGACGATCACGACCTGACCGATGCTGGAAAGGCCGGTGCGCGTGGCCACACGGAACTCGCGCACGCCGGGCATTGCTCGAGGGGCAACGGTGAATTCGACCTGCACACCACGGAATCGCCCCGTCCGGCGCGAGCTATCCTCGACACCCACAGGCTTGCCCGACCAGTCGTCTCCCTCGACCAGTATTTTGTAGGCGCCGTCGAAGTCCTGCTGCCCTTCCACCGACACCACGCTGCTTTTGCCGCGTTGCACTGCCACCGGGTGTGTGTGCGTGATCATGGGGTAAGAGACCTGCGCGGACAGCTCGCCCCATACAGTCAATAGCGCCGCCACGGCCAAGACGTTCGCTCGCATGATGCCTTGCCCTCGCTCGAAGTTGCTTTCGCACAGCACACGCACGATCGCTCAGGGCGTACCCCACTTCGGCACGGGGATTTTTTCGCCGCGCAGACCGCGGGCGACGCGCTGGCCATCGGCCAGCAGACCCCAAGCGCGCTCATCGGCGACCGGGGTAGTCCCCACGTGCCAGCGAGCGATCTGCCGCACCGCCTCCGAACCGTTGACGTACCCCGGTTCCACCATGACCAGCCAAATCCAGCTTTCTTTGCCCTCGGCCCCGACGACTACAGTAGAAATCCACTGGGCCAGCAACGAGCTCGTAGCGACATCGTACAGACGCACTCTGCCGTCGAAGGAGCCGACTGCCAGCCATGTGCCATCGCTACTCAGTGCCGCACTGTAGTTGACTTCACCGGTGCGCACGGTGCGTTGGACAGCGAACGTGCGGGCATCCCAAATGCGCACCGTGCCATCTTCGCTGGCGGAAACGATGCGGTCACCGGCACGAGAAAACGCCAGTTCGTACACCGGCCCGCCGTGCGCTCCTTGGGATCTGCGTCTTTGTCCGGTCTGTGCGTCCCACCATACCAAGGACGGCTCGAAACCGCTCGATACGATCGTCGTGCCATCGGGGGAAACCGCGACAGCCACTACGTCTTCGTTCATGCCGCTCAACGTCAGCCGGCTGCGCATCTCTGGCAATGTGAAGACCTTGACCGAGCGGTCTTTGCTGGCCGAGGCACCCCACTGGCCATCGGCGCTCATGGCCACGCTGTACACAAAATCGGAGTGCCCGGAAAACACCCCCAGCATGCGTGGCGGGTGCACTTGCCACAGCCGAACCGTTTTGTCGTAGCTCCCCGTCAGCATCCGGCTGCTATCGGCCGACACGGCCACTGCAGCTACTACGTCTTGGTGGCCGCTGTATACATGCTCCAGCGACCAATCTCGGCAATTGAAGACGCGCACCTCGCCCCGCGCTGAAGCCTGCCCCCCAGCGACGATCAGCCGCTGGCCGTCGGGAGTGAATTCGACGTCGTGGACGGCACCCAACACATTGGTCAGCCTTTTTTCGGGCGCCGCCTTTTGCAAGTCCCACACGATCACCTGCCCGTAACTGCCGGCGGCCAACCAGCGGCGGTCTGCGCTGAAAGCCACTGCAGTGACCGGCGCCAGGGGCCCGACAGGCAGCACCAACGACATAGTGCCGCCTGCCGACGGGGTCATGCCCGGCGGCGCCGGGACTTGCGTCGGCAAGCTTACCGGCACGTAGCGCCGTCTTGTGGCAATCCTCTCGCGCGCAGCCACGGTCCCGGGCCGCGTGCCTTCCAAGGCGCCGCCATCTATCCAGCGCTTGACGATCTCTATGCGCTCCTGCGGCAAAGGCGGGCTATCCTTGGGCATGCGCCGGTCTTCGTCGCGAGTGATCAGCACCCGATAGAGTAGACTTTGCTCTCCTTTGCCAGGCTCGACAAGCTTGCGCCGGGCACCGACAAGGGCCTCGAAGCTGTCCAGAGCGATACCGCCGGACACCTCCGGCTCATGGATGTTTTTCTGACTGTGACACACTGTGCAATGCTTGCGCAGGATCGGGCGAACATCCTGCCAGTACGTCGTCTGCTGGCCGTAAGCTCTGGGAGCCGCGACCAAAACGCACGCTACGAGCAGCGGCTGCCATCGGTCCACCGGCCGGCAGACACGTCCCCAGCGATCTCGTAGATGCTGCTTCGGTGTTTGCTGTCTCATCGCCGATCCCAGGTCGAACCAGGCTCCGCAGCAAACCGACTGCTTCTGCAAGTGCATGCCGGCGGCCTCGGAGCACGATCAATGGTTGAAAAGGAATTCCCGCGAATTCAAGAGCGACCACAATAGGTCTTCCAAGCCGATACGCAGCGACGGCGCCCTCTGGATCCAAGCCAAAGCTGCCTGCTTTTCTTCGGGCCGCGGCGGTCGGCTCACGGTCACCAGATAAAGCTCCTCCACCATCTCCTGCACAGGCCGACCGGATCGAACCAGCTGCGCCACACGCCCGTCTGCACGGCTGATCTTGCCGTTGACGACATCGCCGTTGAGCAAGTGCAACGCCTGAGCGATATTGGGCGATGTCGTCCGTTCGCACTCGCACACGATTTGCCGCATCGGCCTGCCGAAAACATCGAGAAAATAAGAGCCCACATTGGGATCGGGCAATTGGATCGCCCGTGTGCCCAGGGGTAGGCCCGGGTATTTTTCCTGCGTTCCTGTCGCGAAGTCCACGGCGTCTGCCAGCTGCTCCGCTGTCAGCCGCTTCACCGTATAGCGCGCAAAATAGACGTTTTCCCGATCCATGGCGTTGCCTGGTGTGGCCTGCGAACTCAGCTGATAGGCGCGTGCATTGGCGATGGTCCGCAGCAGATGCCGCAGATCGTACCGATGGGCTACCCAATCGCGTGCCAAAGCGTCCAGCAACTCGGCATTGGTGGGCGGATTGGTCGCCCGCTGATCGTCCAGCGGCTCGAACAGACCGCGCCCCATCAGGTAGCCCCAGAAGCGGTTGACCAGATTGCGGCTGAAGAAAGGATTGTCCGGCGCAGTCATCCACGCCGCCAGCTCCCGGCGCCGATCCACGGGATCGTCCACTTCGTGACCGTCCAGCGGTCGCGGACGCACCACCTTGCCTTTGCGCGGGTGCGTCTGCTCACCGACCGGTCGCAGGTACACGATCGTCTCCCGGCCGAACAGGCCGAACTCTTGGCTCCCTTTGGTCCCCAGTCGCGCGAAGAAAGCGGCCATGCCGTAATAGTCGTCCTGACTCCATTTCTCGAACGGATGATGGTGGCATCGGGCGCATCCTATGCGCACGCCCAAAAACACCTGACTGGTCGTCTCCGCCCAGTCGGCAGCATTGTTGCCGATACGGTAATAGTTGGCTGGTCCCTCGGTATACGTGCTGCCGCGGGCCGTGACGATCTCCCGCACGAACTCGTCCAGCGGCCGACGATCCCGCAACGCCGCACGGATCCAGTTGTGAAAACTCCACATGCCCTTGGCTTCCAGATAGTCGCGATTGATGCGCAGCAGGTCGCCCCACTTGAGCGCCCAGAAATCCACGAACTCCGGTCGCTCCAGGAGCGCATCTATCACCCGCGCCCGCTTGTCCGGATCGGCATCGGCAAGAAACGCCCGCACCTCTTCCGGTGTCGGCAGCGTGCCGATCAAGTCCAGATAGACCCGCCGCAAAAACACTTCGTCACTGCACAGAGGCGACGGCTCCAAACCCAGCTTGCGCCACTTGTTTTCCAAGTGCTCGTCAATGAAATTATGCCGCGGTAGCTGCGGATAATGCGCTACCACCCGGTAGGGCACAGTCACAGGGTAAACTGCTACCTGGCCCTGGTAACGTACCATGATGTGCGATTCCCCTCGGCCCTGGGCGGTCACCAGGCCTTTTTTGTCCACACGCGCCAGTGCCTCGTTGAGGCTGTCGTATTGTGCCGTCGGCGTCACATCGTACCTGCTGCCATCGCTCCACACGGCATAAACAGCCAGCTGCTGCTCCTGCCCGACTTGCATGACCCGACCAGGGGGATAAACTTCCAGTCGCACTACCGTCGGCGCGTCTTTTTGCGGTCCCGGGGCGCCCTCTTCCAGCCAGCGCCGCAAGAGCTCGTACTCCCGCGATCCCACCTCCAAGCGTTGCCCGCCGCCGTGCTCCATGTTCAAAGTCGGTTTTTGCAGCAAAATGCTCCGCTCGGGATCGGCCAGCGTCACCCGTCTGGCTTCGGCGCTCTTGACGATTTGCGCATGATCGAATTCGGGATCGAATCCCAGCAGGCTAAGCTTGAAGCCCCCTTTCCCGTACTGAGCACCGTGACACGGTCCCTGATTGCAGCCCAGCTTGGTCAATACCGGCACGACTTCTTTGACGAAATCCACCGGCGGCTCTGCGTCCATGCCGCGCACCGACACCGTGCGCTCAATCCGCTGACCGGCTGCCTCGACCACGATCCGGCCTGTGCCTTCCCTGTGCGGATACAGCACCGCAGCTTGCACGCGCACCACCGCAGACCCTGCGATATGCACATGCGCCTGGCGCGTGAGATCTATGCGCTCTCCGCTCGCCGTCCGCCCCACGACCACCAGATGGCACGTATCCCGCGGACCGGTCAAAACCAGCTCCGGCGGATACACTTCCAAAGCCACCACCGCACTCGGATCGGCACAGACCCTGGTCGCCCACGACACACCCAGGCTCAACACCGCAAGCCATCGCATACTCGGATGACGCATGTGCACTCCCTCAGGCGAGTTCATCAGGCAGGCTCTTGCGCAAGCTTCACTTCCAAGGCGGGGCCCCGCTGCTCCGGGGCTTTCGGCACTGCTCGCTATTTATCATCGTCAAAACGTCGGCGGCTGTCAACCACTTTATTGCACCTGGCTCATCGAGCCGACCCCGTTTGGTCCTGCAGACTTGGCGTTGCCCGCGGTAGTCTCCCAGATGCCTCACCGGGTTTCCCTAGCCCATACGGCGGCCAGCTCGATCAGCACCCGCACCGCCGCTTCCATTTCTTGCGCCGACGTCCATTCGGTGAGCGCATGCGGGTTATGTTCCCCGCACGACAGGTTGGGCGTGGGCAACCCCATTTCCGTCAATCGGCTGCCGTCGGTGCCCCCGCGCACGCTGGTCCGCTTGGGTTCCAGCCCGGCTCGACGCATCGCCTCTTCGGCCAACGCCACGGCCCTCGGCTCTTTGCGCAGACCTTCGGCCATGTTGCGATATTGCGGCGTCACGTGCACCTCGACCTGTGCGCCGGGGTGTTCCAGCTCCAGATGTCTGCCGATGTGCCGCACCAGCTCGGCATAGTCGCCCAGCCGGGCGGTCTCGAAGTCGCGCAGCAGAATACGCATCCTGGCTTCGGCGACGCCCCCCTCGATGCGATAGGGATGCAGAAACCCTTCGCGTCCTTCGCTGCTCTCGGGAGCCAGTCGGCGCCCCGGCAGTCGGGCCAGCAGTTCCCCTGCCAATCGCACCGCATTGACCATGCGTCCCTTGGCGATGGAAGGATGGATGTTGACACCGCGAATGACCACTTCTGCCAAGTCGGCCGAAAAAGTCTCGCAGTCTATCTCGCCCGCTCCGGCACCGTCGAGCGTATAGGCCACCTGCGCTCCCAATTGGTCCAGGTCCAGCCCTTCCACGCCACGTCCGATTTCCTCGTCGCAGGTAAAGCAAATACGCAACGTCGGCCGCGGCGACTGGGGATGCTCCAGGAGATAACCCACCGCCTCCATGATCACAGCGACGCCGCATTTATCGTCCGCACCCAAAAGCGTAGTCCCGTCGCTGGTAATCAGCGTGTGACCGATGCACTGCAGCAATTCCGGACATTCTTCCGGTCGCAACACCAAATCGGGATTGGCTGGATAAGTGATCGGCCCGCCCTGGTATTTCGGCCGAACCACAGGACGTACCGGATGACCCGGCGCCTCGGGGGACGTGTCCATATGAGCAATCCAAGCGACGACCGGCGCTCGCTCGTTCCCCGGTACCGTGCCGACCACTGTGCCTTGCGGCCAGATGTCCGCATCGGCGACGCCTAGCTCGCGCAACTCCCGACACAGCATGCGCCCCAATTCTACCTGCCCCGGCGAACTGGGCCGCGTTTGATTGTGCTCCTGCGCCTGCGTGTCAATCCGTGCATAACGACAAAAGCGCTCGACCAACCGGTCCACACTCACGATTTCCCCTCGGCTTTCGCTCCCCATCCCGCTTGCTAACGGACAACAACCTTATCGTATGCGTCCCACCCGGCGGCGCACCGGCATCGCCACATCCACTCCAGCCTGTGTTAACTTTTGTTAACGCTAGATGTTAACAGTGTTAACAAAAGTTTACATTCCACTATTTCCGATCGCTACTGTCTACATATGCAGATCATCTCCTAAACAATTGCACCACCATTATTTAAGGCGCACCGAGAATATTTCGGCTTTTTTCTTGACATCTGGCATGAAATCTGCCCATCATAGTCGGTATCCCACGTGCGCAGGTGCCTTGGCACACCCGCTTATTCGGCTGGCGGGTAGCATCGCCGCATCGGGATAAGGAGAAAAAGATAAACACGCGGGCTCGCCCATGGCCCAAGCAAAGTATCGCACATCCTCGGCAGACCATCTCGCCGGCGCGCACTCCGGTCCAAGGCCAATGTTTTCCAATCCGCATCTCGGCACTACCACAAAAGCGATCGTGAAGCGCCTCAGCCGCTTCGCTGATACTACAGGGGCTCGATGTCCATACAGGGGTTTTCTGGAACTATGAGGAAGGAGATTGCTCATGCTCTCACTGCTGAAGTTCGGTTGGCGCATCAGGTCGAATTCTCGGAACTGTCGGCAGCGCACCAGGAGGCATTATCAGCTATCGCTGGAATCGCTCGAGGAGCGTCTAGCCCCGGCGGTTTACTGGGTATCGCCGACAGGAAACGACAATAATCTCGGCGGGGAAACTACGCCTGTCTTCACTGTGAGGCGAGCTTTGCAGATCGCCGAGCAATTTGGGGACCGGAATCCAGAAATCAGGATGCTTCCAGGTAGGTACTTCTACAACTACGGCAGCGACATGAGTGCCTACAGCACAAAGTTCGATTCGATCACGCTCCTAGGGGGTTACAATAGCAGTTCCCGCTCGGAAGTCTCTTTCAGTTCTTCTTATTCTAACACATGGTCTTGGAACGTCAAAACACAGTCCGAATCGAGGGTCTGACGGTTAACGTCTCAGGCACAGATAGTACTGCAGTATTTATAAAAACCGGAGCGGCAGCCATTCGAAACTTTACTCTCGGCAGCACTCCGTATGTATCCTTTTACTTTTCGCGTCAAGAAGATACGACAGTTTCGCGCGACCTCTCGCTGGACAATTTTCAGTCCACTGCAAACGTATCCGTTTCCCTACAGCTGTCTAACGATGCGGCTACTTTTCCTTTTACGCGGGGTTCGATCGCTGGTTCCACTCTTGCCCTCAACCAGAGCCACAACGACAGCATATCATTTGGCAATATCTCATTTGACAACTCGATATTGCTATCTGGAACGACCATTTACGCTGGCGAAGTTGTGATAAATGGTTCCTTGACTGTTCAGGGGTATGTAGAGGGGAACGTTTTAAGATTGCGAACAGATCCCAGTCGGATTTCCATTGCGAATAACGCGTACATTGTGGCTGCAGGACTATTAGATCTCACGTGGACACAAGGCAACGATGAGGTGATTGTAACTGGCAGGTACTACTTTGTCCACCGCGGCTATTCTTATTCGGTCGTCTACAACGGGCTGACCCTGGGACATCGTGGCACCTTGAACATGTCTCTCGGACAGGGTATTGATCGCGTGGTACTAGATCCTCTAAAAGCCAATGGTTCTATCAACATAACTGCGGATTTGGGCGGTCAGCCTGGAGACACAGCGGTCTTTCGGTTTTCGCAAGCTGCGACCAGCGTCTTTCCCGTGTCTGTGCCAACCATTATGCAGGAATACTTTGGCACTACCAGTATGAACGTGAGTGTTTATAACCCAAATGGTTGGGCGATGCCGATGCAGATGAAGATTGCCGGCGGCCAGCTTCGGGTGGAAGGCCCGCTCGACCGGCTGAATGTCGGCTCCGTTTATGGAATCAACGATTTCGATCTTACCTCGGGTGCTTCCAACTCGGATGGCTATGTGTCTCTGTCGCTGAACAAGAGGACCATCGCCGAAATCAAGCAAGTGGGCGAGCTGAACCTTGACGCCGGTCCGGCCACGCGAGACAGTTCGGCGCGCTTTGTCTTCGATGCACCTGAAACAGGCAGCGGCATTTCCTCGATCAAGGTCTATGGTTCGTATGGCGCCGATACTGTGGACGTGCGCGCTTTGCCAGCTAGCGTCACATCTTTTACTTTCGACGGATGGGAAGGCGACGATCGAGTACTCATCAAGCCTTCAGGAAGTGCCGTTTATAGCATCGTCGGCGGCGGAGGAAACGACCGGCTAGAAGTCAGCCTGTCGGACGGCGATGACCAGGTAACTGTAGACAACGGCGGCACTAGGATATTGTCGGGCGACCAGACACTTGCCAATGTGAGCGGCTTAGAGGGTCTCAGTATCAATGCACTGAGCGGTAACGACAGGGTACATGTCCGATCTCTGGCTTCGGCACTCAGCTTGGCTGTGGACGGCGGCCCCGGTGACGATACGGTCGTTTTGTCCAGTCAGGCGCCTGACCCCGGCGTGCTCAATACCCTGCAGGGCCCGATGACTCTCGTGGGCGGAGCCGGGAGCGATCGGCTCGTTTTGGAGAACAGTTCCGATACCGCGACCAACATCGCCGTGCTGAGAAACAACAGTGTCGAAGGGATGGGGCTGGGTAATCCGGTCGGCTATTCGCAATTCGAGACCCTGGATGTCCTGTTGGGGTCGGGAAATGACATAGTGACCGTACACGGGACAGCTAGTGGCAGCCAGACCAATCTGCGGACGAAGGCGGGTAACGATGAAGTCACCCTGACCATGCCGTTGGACGGGAAGTTATTCATAGACGGCGGCGACGGAGCGGACAAGATCACCGCCCGCGGAGCAACGGGATACAACAGTTCGCAGATTCTCGGTCCTGGAGCGGAAGTGACCCACGCCAATGTCGAAACCATCGTGACCGATAGCGGCAGCGGTGGAGGTGGCGGCGGGGGAGGAGGCGGTTATGGCTTATCCGGTCGCGAAGTGCTCTTGACGGGCAAAGTCTTGAACTCTGCCAGCACCAGTCAGGCCATTTTCGTCAATCACGGTGCCAATCTCAACGATGCTGCCCTGGTCGTGTACAACATGTCCACGGGTGCTCGGGTCTATCGCTACGTAGCTGACACGAGCTGGCTGCCCTGGCTGGGAACCAACGATCGGTCGTTCGTTGCCGACGTCAACGCCGACGGATTGGTGGAACTGGTGCAGGTCAATCGTCGCGGCAGCGCCGGCGAACAGCTTACGGGCGGCGCCATTCGCATCCTCGACCTCAACACCAACACGGTCGTGCGCTCCTGGAATTACAACGATAGCGTCGGGGGCCAGACGTACGCCGCGCTTTTGGACGAGTTGGTGGACCCTGAAGACGCCGTCTTTGTCGGGCATTTCACGCAGAACACGTCCGGCCACTTGGAATTGCTGTTCTTCAACCGCAGCACTATCGCGCGGGACAAGATTGCGCTGAGGACCATAGACCTGGTCACCGGCGAGGTAACCTTCAGCTCGTATCACGATGGCAGCATTTTTGCCGGCTGGGTAGACAGCACCGACGAAGCGATGGTGTCCGATACCAATTTCGATGGCTACGACGATCTGGTGCTGATCAATCGCGTGCCCGACCCGCAGAATTATCGCAGCACCAATATCGGGTTCGTGGGCATGGTATCCATTCGGCTACTGCCTGGCGGCAGCAGCGGGCCGTACCGTGGGTTTTATCGGTTTTTCGACTGGAATTTTGCCATGCCTGGGGAAAACAGTGTCTTCCCCGGCTACGACGAGCTGGACGACAAAGCCACGTCGGGGCTGGTGATCAACAACGCCGCGGTGCGTCCGGTGCTGTTGCTAGTCAACAGCAGCTCGCGCACTCAAGCGGCGTATGCCGTGCTCGAGCCGCGGCCGCTGGTGCCCGGCGTGCGCGACTCGTTCCAACTTATCGCCACGATTTTTCACGGTGCGGACAACAACGGGTTCATGGATCCCGACGATGCCATCTTTTTAGGCGATCTCGATTTGAACGGGAGCGCCGAAGTGTGGTCTTACGATCGCAGTGCCGGGCCGCGTGTCAAGGTCTTCGACACGTTCCGCGGCAACGTCCTGAAAGAGCTGACGGGCATCAGCGGCACCGCCGGATTTGCTGCCCAGCGCACGAGCGCGGACGCGGCCCTGGTTTTTGCGACGCTGAAAGAACCGAGCAGCCCGTTCGGATCGGCTCGGTCCGGAGGATCGGATAGCGCTGCCAATGGCCGGGGATCGGGGGCTGGCGGATCGGCGGCGCACTGGCAGTTGCCGCGCTTACCAAGCGCCGAGCCGGTTCTGCCCAGCAAGTCCCTCATGTCGCTCGCCGACTACCTGCGGGCTTCCGAGCGACTGTTCGCCGATTTCGATGCCTGGTGGCCCGACACGAGGATGAATCTTTTGGACCTGTGAAAGGGCGGCGCAGAGGATGAGCTGCTGTGCCCCGACGGCTGCCGTCGGGGCTTTTTTTGTGCGTCTTTAGGCCAGGATCTCGGTGATGACGCGCCCGGCGACATCGGTAAGCCGAACATCGCGGCCGTTGTGCCGGTAGGTCAACCGCGTGTGGTCCAGACCGAGCAGATGGAGGATGGTGGCGTGCAGATCGTGGACGCTGACCCGATGGACGGCAGCTTTGTAGCCCAACTCGTCCGATGCGCCGAAGCTCACGCCCCCTTTGACGCCTGCACCGGCGAGCCAGAAGGTGAAACAATGCGGATTGTGGTCGCGGCCCGGTTTTTGGCCGATTTGGGCGATCGGTAAGCGACCGAACTCGCCGCCCCAGATGACCAGCGTTTCTTCCAGCAGGCCGCGCTGGGCCAGATCGGTGAGCAGTCCGGCCACCGGCTGATCCGTTTCGCCGGCAAATTGCCGGTGATTGCCGGCGATGTCCTGATGTCCGTCCCAAGAGAGCTGATTTTCCATGCCTCCGGAGTAAATCTGCACGAAGCGCACGCCTCGCTCGACCAAACGGCGCGCCACCAGGCACTGGCGTGCAAATGGGCACACCGTGGCTCGTCCAGACCATAGAGCCTGCGGATGTAGGCAGGCTCGCGGTCCAGGTCCATAGCCTCGGGCGCCGCCGTCTGCATGCGAAACGCCAGCTCGAAGCTTTCGATGCGTGCCGACAAGTCCGATTCGGCACGGTGGCTCTGGGCATATGTTTCGTTCATCTGCCGCACCAGGTCGAGCTGCCTTCTTTGGGCTGCGGCAACCGAAATGGCCGGCGTCAGGTTGTCTATGGGCGCGCCGGCAGGTTTGAGATGGGTCCCCTGATACACGCCTGGCAAAAAGCCGGCACTCCAGTTGGCGGCGTGGCCTTTGGGCAATCCACGTCCCTTGGGGTCGCTCAACACGACGAATGCCGGCAGGTTTTGGCTTTCGCTTCCCAGGCCATAGGCGACCCAGGAGCCGACACACGGGAACCCCATGCGCGTGTAGCCGGTATTCATCATGAACAGCGCCTGCGAATGATTGTTGGACTCGGTATAGCCCGAGTGGATAAAGGCCATTTTGTCCACATGCTCGCCGAGGTAGGGAAAGATGTCGGCGACATATTTGCCGCACTGCCCGCGCGGACGGAACGAGAAAGGCGAGCGCATTATGGCACCGACCTGATTGCGGAAAAAGCCGGTGGTGTCGCGGAACCCGGTATCGAATTCGCGGATGCTCCGTCCGTGCCAGCGCTCGAGGGCGGGCTTGTAATCCCAGGTGTCCACGTGGCTGGGGCCGCCGTTGATGAAAACCCAGATGACCCTTTTGGCGCGCGCCGCGAAATGAGGGGACTGCGGAGCCAGAGGGTGCAGGGCTCGCTCGCCCAGCGGATGAGCGGCCGCCAGCAGTCCCTGGTCGCGCAACAAGCTGGCCAAGGCCACGATCCCCAGTCCTGCGCCGGCGCGTGCTAGCCATTGCCGGCGCGTCCATAGCCGATAGGGCACACGCTCTACCGGTCCGCTGCACATACCCTGGTGCCGCTCGGACATGTCCTCGACCCTCGCTCAGTCTAGGTACATAAACTCGCTCGATAGCACAAGCGCCTGGCAGAAGTCGGTCCAGGCGGCTGCCTGCGGCTCGGCTCTCTGGGCGCGCAGATACTCCTCGGTCTGCTCCTGGATGAAAGCCAGGGCACGCTGGATTTCGCTAGCGCTGGCAGACCGAGCCAGGGCTATTTGGTACGCCGCTTGTACCCGCTCGACGCCACTGCCTCGGGGCAGCCGCGATGCCAAACCCGCAGCGCACTGCCGCACCAGCGGATGATTCATCAGCGCCAGGGCCTGCGTGCCGGTGGTGGTGACGCTGCGTCGCCCGATACTGACCAAATGCTCCGGCCAATCGAAGAGCAGCAAAAACGGGCTCAGTTGACTGCGCTTGACGAACGTATACACGGCGCGTCGGCGCATCGTCGGATCGAGCGATCCCGGACCGTAGCGGGTGCGGTCGAGCAGGCCGCCGACGGCCAGCAGGGAGTCGCGGATAGCCTCCGCTTCCAGCCGCCGCGGTCGAAAACGCCACACGTAAATGTTTCCCCCGTCCAGACGCAAGCGTTCCTGCTCCACGGAGCTGCCCTGCATATACACGGCGCTGGTCATGATCAACTTGTGCAAGCGTTTGAGGCGCCATCCGTGCTCGACCAAGTCCCAGGCCAGCCACTCGAGCAACTGAGGATGCGACGGCGGCTCGCCGCGCAGCCCGAAATCGTCTACCGTGGCCACCAATCCGCGACCGAAATGATGATACCAGATTCGATTGACGATAACGCGGGCCAGCAAACTGCCGGCGCCGGCCTCGACATCGGTCAGCCAATGAGCCAGGCCAGCACGGAGGTAGCGCGTGCGCGTCCACCCGGCAGGAGCCGCCCGTTGCCAGCGCTCCTGGCTCGTCCCTGCTCGCACCAGCAGCGGCAATACGCTCGGCGTGGCCACGCCTTTTTTGCGGTTCACGTCGCCCCGCTCCAAGATATAAGTCTGCGCATAAAAGTGCGGAAAACCCCGCTCGTCGGCGTGGTGTTTCATGGGCTTGAACCCTTCGCTGGTCACCTGCACCAGCACGGGCTTTTGGTCCTTGGGCGCCGGCAGTTCGATTTCGCTGCGGATGGTGGTCGTGAAATAGGCCGCCAGCCGGTAATACTGCTCGGAAGATACCGCCTCGTAAGGATGATCGTGGCAGCGGGCGCAGCCGAGCGACAGCCCCAGAAAGGCCACGCCGATCGTGTGCACCATGTCGTCTAGTTCGTCGTACCGGGCTTTTTCGAATTCGGCTTCGGTCAGCTGCGTGGGAAAAGCCCCGGCGCCGAGGAATCCGGTGGCCATGAGTGCCAACGGCTCGTCGGGCGCCAACTCGTCCCCTGCCACTTGCCAGCGCACGAACTGGTCGTACGGCATGTCCGCGTCGAAGGCGCGGATGACGAAGTCCCGATAATGATACGCATGCGGGCGGTCATAATCTTGTTCGTATCCATGCGATTCGGCAAACCGAGCGACATCCAACCAGTGACGCGCCCAGCGTTCCCCGTAGTCAGGCGACGCCAACAGCCGGTCTATCAGCTTCTCGTAAGCCTTCGGATCCGGGTCGCTTACAAAGGCGGCTACTTCTTCCGGGCTAGGCGGCAAACCCAGTAGGTCGAGATAAGCGCGCCGGATCGGTCGCCGACGCTCTGCCGTCCCGTTGGGCCAAAGTCCTCGTTGGCTTTGTGCCTCATAGATGAATGCGTCAATAGGCGTGCGGCACCAAGCTGATTCGACGCGAGGCACTGCCACCGCACGCAACGGCTGGAAAGCCCAATGCTTTTTGGCCTGCTCCAAGGCCACGGTCCTCGAGCCCGCAGTCGGCGTTTCCGGCGCAGGCGCGCCGCGACGAATCCATTCTTCCAGGAGCGCCACTTCGCGCTCGGTCAATGCCTGTCGCGGCGGCATATGTAGCTCGGGATCCGTGCGTTTGACGGCACGGATGAGCAAGCTGTGCTCGGGCTGGCCGGGGACGATGGCCGCGCCCCGTTGCCCACCACGCAGCCAACCTTCGCGCACGTCCAGACGCAACCCGCTACGCGGTACCTTCGCCTGGGCCGAGTGGCACGCGTAGCAATGCTGTGCCAAAAGCGGGCGGATATGCCGCTCGTACCAGGCGGCGTCTCGTTCTGCTTCCTCGGCCAAAAGCTGGGCAGCAACGAACACATACACCACTAGGACCAGGCTGCGAACGTGCATGGTGTACCGCGTCTCCAAGTTCTGGTCGGGGCCTAAGGCAGGCACTACTCCAGGCAGGCGCCACCGCTACGAGGCGGCTCCCAACAGGTCTGTTTCACCAGATTATTGCAGCCGGCAGACACCTGCCTGAGAAGACAAGCGTTCGGCGGCGGTGTCGAAGTGGGCAACGATCGCGGAGCGACCGGCCGTCAGGGCAGGGCCACCCCAGGCATCCAGAGATACAGAAAAGCCGCATCCAGTCCCGACGCCGGCGCCAGGGCTTCCAAAACCGGCACGTGCACTTGCACCTGGATCTCTCGGGGCACCCCGGCGCGGGCGTAAATGGTGTTGGTTTCTTCAGGATTGTGGCTGTAGGTGACGATATGGGCATCGGACAGTCCGGCCAGCGCCATGACAGCAGCCAGAGCATCGTCCAGGTAGCCGATCTGGTCCACCAGGCCCAGTTCTTTGGCCTCGCGAGCACTATAGACTCGGCCATCGGCAATACGACGCACTGCCGCTTCGGGTATGTGCCGATTGAGCGCCACCAGCTTCACGAACCTGTCATGGTATTCGTCCACCAGATGCTGGAGGATCTGCCGCTCTTCTTCCGACAGCCGACGTGCCGGATTGCCCAGGTCTTTGTTGGGCCCCGACTTGATGGGATCGCTACTGATCCCCAGCTTGGAGCATAACCCCTCGAAGTTGTACAGGTTCATGATGACGCCGATGCTGCCGGTCACGCTCGTCGGATGGGCAAAGATGGCATCGCTTCCCAGCGCGACATAGTACCCCCCGCTGGCGGCTACATCCATCAGACAGGCCACCACCGGCTTGCCCGTCTTCTCGCGGAAGGCAACCAGGTCTCGATACATGATGTCGCTGGCGGTCACCCCGCCCCCCGGACTGTTGATGCGCAGCACCACGGCACGCACTAGCGGGTCTTCGGCTGCTCGCTGCAGTTTCTCGCGGAATTCCGAAACCGGATGCTCTCCGTCGCCCAAAAAACTGCTTTTGCGGCTGTTGAGCAAAAGCCCGCTGACATCCAGGATGGCCACCTTCTTGGCAGTCCAGCCTGTAGCCCGTCGGATGACCACTTCTTCCAGGGGCCCGCGACTGTCGAAAGGCGATACGACCAGGTGATTGAAGCACCCGGGCAGCAGCGCGAGTACGGTCATCGTCGCCACTGCATAGGTCCTGCGGTCCGGTTGTCCTATCCTCAGTGCCGCGGTCATAGGCGCCCTCCCTGGTATCCACTGCCCGGCGATTTTGCTAGGGCCTGCGACGATAGCGCTCGACCCCAGGCATGTCAAGATATGCTCCCTGCCCTCGGGCAACTACTTGCCCAAATTTTGCTTGCAATCGGCAGACGCTTTCCTACACTGCTAGGTATCGTCCAGAGACTTTGCGGGATTGCGACGGGGTGCGGCACCTGCTGTCATGTATTCGGGGTGATGTTGTGCGCGAGCCGTTGGTAGTGCGACTCTATTACCGCTACGTGCCCGCCCAGCAGGTGGAACAGTTCGTGGCGCAAGTGCGGGCGCGCTATTTGCCAGGAACATTGGTGCGACTGCTGGGCCATGCGCAGCCGCGCGTGCGTCGCATCACGCTGGAGGCTATCCGCGCAGCCCAGTTCCTATCCTGCGCCGAGGCAGTGGTGCAGCGACTGCACGACGAAGAACCGGAAATCCGCCGACTGGCCGAAGCGACTCTGTGGACTCTATGGTTTCACGCTGCCGGCGAGGGCCCGGCACAAGAGTTACAGCAAGTCCGACGACTGGTCGCTGCCCGCGAATATCGCCGGGCATTGGCTGCCGTCAACGATTTGCTGGCCCGCTTTCCGCGCTTCGCCGAAGCCTACAATCAGCGGGCCATACTCTTCTGGGAATGGGGCGACTATCGGCGCGCCATCCTCGATTGCCAGCAAGTTTTGCGGCTCGATCCGTATCATTTCGGTGCCCTGGCAGGCATGGGCCAGGCTTTCCTGGCACTCAACCGGCTCACCGAGGCCTTGCGCGCCTTCCGGCAGGCTTACGCCATCAACCCCAATCTGCACGATGTGCGCGATTGTATTCGCAGCATAGAAAAGCTCTTGCCCAACGAAGATTGAGCAAGAGCCCCTTGTTCGCCCAGCAGCCCACAAGCTCGGTCACTTACGCGAGCGATGCGCTTTTTCTAGTGCGCGCTCTTTTCCAGCGGTAAGCGCCCACTGCGGCCCCAGTAACCAGCCCCCACACCAGCCACGCGGCTGGTTCCGGCATGATGAAAAGCTGCCCAACCTTGAAGTCAATCCCCGGAGGACCCGTGAAAATAAACGTGATTGACTTGACGTTGGACAACAGCGACGTGCTGAATCCACTCAAGGGAAGCAAAAGATCGTGAAGAACGAATCCGGGGGTGTTGTCCACGAACGTCTGTGTCTGCGAGGTGGTGCCATCGCTGATGGTAAGAGCGATTTGCAGACCAGGTTGGTCAGTTTTCAAATTGGCCAGCTTGATGGTGTCCAGTCCCATGGCAGCCAAATTGACGTTGAGCCCTGCTCCCCCTACACCCCCATAATGCATGGTCAATGCGCCGGTTCCGCCCACACCTGCAGAAAACTCGAAGCCCGGAAAAGGACCAGTGAATACCGCAGCCGAGATGCTCTCCCCAGGCGGGGTGCTCGTCAGTACCAGTACTCTGGAATTACCCAAAGCCCCGGTTATGGGTGCATCGTTGAAAGTGGCCGAACTGGTGGTAGACTGCGGCCAGGAAAAGTTAGTCTGAGTAAATGCATCGAGCACCAAGCCAGCCGACAGCGAACCGGTCAGGCACAAGCTCGATGCAATTACGAGGAGGCCCAAGCACGAGTTCCACAACCGCAAATTGCGAGTGACATTGGGGGTCGGCATGTAGGCTCCTTTCCTTATTGATTGATTCTTGAAAACTCATTGAACGGTCGAAACTAAAAGCCCCTCCTTCGGTGTTTGCCTGGGGAGGGGCTTATCGAGTTCGATAGAATATGGTAACGAACTTAGATTGCAAAGCGCCGTCTCATGACGACGCAGCCGGCAACTACTAACAACGCACTCGCCGCTAGCGCAATCGCGCTCGGTTCAGGAATAACTTGCGTTCCGATTACATCAGCCTTAAAATCGCCTGCTTTTTGCGGGTCGAATTCAATTTCCAGCTTAGCTAGGCTTTGAATGATTGGAATACTCGCAGACGTAAACGGAATGAATACGAATTGTGGACCAGACGCTATAACGGTGGTGGATAGCGTCACGCTTCCTAGCGAGCCTGTGCCGGTAAATTTCGCAGTAATCTTCATTCCAGTACCGGTCACGGCAGCAGCATCAGGGTTGACAAGAAACACCAGCGCTCCATCAGGGCCTGGGTCTATGTTAGCGCCCGGCGTAAAATTGTCGTACGTTAGGCCAAGTCTTCCTTTGTAATCAACGGAAGAAGTATATTCGATCAATCCGCCGCCGATTTGTACTGTAACGTTACCAATGCCTGACAATTCATCCAGGTGAAGGAAAACATCTCTAAACCCTAAGCCAGCAGTGCCGGTTCCGGTGATGATGTTCGTCCCAGCGTCATCAATAAATGAGCTGGTTCCGACTGTGTTCCGTGACTGCAGGCTGCCTAACTTCGTCGTTGTGGTGAAATCGTCAATCAGTGTTGACGCCGCCAGGACAAAGGACGAGGACGCCAAAAGAACCAGGGCCGACAATCCGCACGCGATGGGCCTCTTCATGATCTCCTCCACGGGTATCCACTTCGATCACGGGCACCGCACTTTTAGCTTACACACTCACAGCGCCGACGGCTGAGCCGTCTGCTTGGACATAGTACTTGCACATTCCGGGCCAATTGCCAGGACCCATTTGGGAACAGCCGCTGTTTTTCGCATCGCATAGCGAACGCAATGGCGGCTCGCCAATCAGCAAGTTCTTGTCTGACAATTGCTTATGTAATTGCAGGCTTATGCCACCCAGTTGCTGAGCGGGAGTAAAAAAACCGCGAAAAAATCGTGCCCATAGGCCGTAACCGGCCTGGTCAGGGCTCGGCAGTGTAAAGAAACGTTAACACAATGTCAACCCCCTGGCCAATCGCTCGATGCCGATGGGAAAGGCGAAAACGCGAAGCTGCTGCGCCGATACGCGAAAACTCGTGTATTTCCCAGCAGCTGAACGACTTTTTGTCCGGTGCCGCGAGCAGGATGGAGGATTACGTCACATAAGGGATGCTATTTGTAGATGTTAACGATCGTTAACACTGACTGTTAACACTCGCGGGCGCATTTGCGGCGACCCGCGGACCGTTCGCGTGCTAAACTTGCTCGTGCCCCTCCGCAAATCCCCTCTCTCTGGCGTCCAAAGACATTGCCAGAAAAGGTCTTGCTACCGGATCGGTGCATGGGGCTAGGTCATGTTGCTGCGCGCCGGCAGATTGTGGCCGTTTTCTCAGTGGTCAATGACCGGAATGCTGGCCAGATACCTGCCTGCGGTAGTCGGCTTGGCGCCGCTGGCGCTTCTAGTCGGCCAAACCTTGGCCGATGTAGTTCCCCTATGGATGCAAGATAGCGACACGGCACACGGCTTTTTTGTACTGCCGATTTGTGCTTGGGCAGCATATCGGATTGCTCGAAGGCAGCCGGGGGGTGTGCTTGCACCCACGGTGCCGGAGCAATGGACGGGCGCGCTGAGCGTGTTAGCGGGCGGGTGTGTGCATGTCTGGGCCTGGCTTGTGCGCTGGCCGCTAGCGGATTTTGCTGCCTGGGTGCTCATGGGCCGCGGACTGCTCATGGTATGGGGCGGAACTGCGCTAGCCCGCCGCTATCGGTTTCCCTTGTTCTTCAGTTTTTTTGCCTTTCCGTTGCCGGCGAGCTGGACGCAAGAGCTGGCGTTGTGGCTGCAACGAGCAGTCGCCGGCACGAGCGCTGGTCTTCTGGGATTGTGGACGTTGGTGAGGCAGCGGGGTGCCATTTTGGAAGTGCATGGACTGGCTCAGCCGGTCGTCGTCGGCGAAGAATGCAGCGGGATCAGGCAGCTCATTGCGTTGTGGGCGTTGGGAGCACTTTTAGGGCATCTGAGCGGGCGCAAATGGTACGCACAGGTGCTTTTATGGCTTGGAGCCGTGCCCATTGCCGTGCTGGCCAACACTGCCCGCATAGTGTTATTGGTTCTGGCGCAGTATGGCAAAAAAGAAGGATTGACCGGCTGGGCGCACGACCTGCCTGCTATGGTGACCGTGCCTGCCGCCGTGCTGTTTTATGTGCTGTATTGGCATATCCTCGGCCACTTGCTCGACGGTTGGGCCACAGACCGATGCACAATCGAGAGGGAATCAGCTGGGAATAGCGCCGCGAGCGAAGGGATGCGCGCAGGCTATGCGCCGCCGTGGGGCAGTGTAGGGACGCTATTATGGATGTGCGTCGGCTGGCAAACGATATTCCAAGTGCATACTGGAGAAGGGATTTGCAGCTGGCTTGTAGGCAGCCGAGCGAGCTGGCAGGTGGTTTATCCGGAGCTCCGGCACAAGCTGGCCGAACTACCTGAAACGCTACCTGGGCCGTCCGCCGAGACATACTGGGTTCGTGAGGCGCAGCCGCCCGCCACCTGGCTGGCCGGATTTGCCGATGAAATCCAGGCGTGTGTCTATCGTTATCGCGGCACGCAACTTGTGCTGAGTGCATATGTGACCTATTCTCGAAAGGGAGATGATCGGTTGCACCACCCCGAGATATGCCTGGGACAGGTCCACGGCTGGCCGGAAGACCTGACGCAGCGGAGGCTCATATACCTGCGCGGGGATAAGGCACGTCCGGTCCGACGCTATGTGTTCGAGGCGCCAGGCGCGGGGCCTATGGTGGTTTACTACTGGCATTACACGCTGGAACCGATCTTCGCCGGGACGCCGACACTGGTGCAGCGACTGCGCTACCGGCTGGGGCATTGGCCGGGCAGCGTGACGGTACAGGTGGCCTGCGAGCAGGAGCGTCCGGAGGTGCTCCAGTTTGTGGAGGCATGGGACGAGGCACTGCGGCGTGTTTGTTTGCCCGAGCAGGTGCAGATGGGGTGCGAGCGGACACATATCCGGCTGCTCCGCTAACTGGCCGCCGGCTCTAGGAGAACAGCCGTGAAAAGGTGGATGGTTTATTTGGCCGCGCTGGGAACCGGACTGGCGATAGGGACCGTGCTGGCGGTGTGGATGGCCATGCCGCGGGGTCCGGAAAGGTACCTGCACAGCGGCGAGCGCGCCTACGCGCGCGCGCTCAATGCGCTGCTGGCAGCCGACAGCGCCCTGGAGCAAGGGGACAGCGAAGGATCGGTACGCGGCGCCGACGAAGCGCTGCAGTACTTGGACGAAGCCCGGATCTTGGCTGATATGCTCGTGGATCACGTGCGCCAGGAAAGAGCGCGCAGCAAAGAGCCGGACATGCTGCAGATCGAACGCTGGCGGCAACTGGAGGGCCAGGCGCTGTGGGTCAAGGCGCGCGTGCGACGGGATCAGTGGTATGCACAAACACTCAAAGACGGACGCCGATTGGCTTTTACGGAGGACCGCGACGGGGAAAGGTTCCTCGCTTTGTGGCGCGTGGAAGACGCAGCGGCGCGCAAAGAAGCGCGCGAGCATCTGTTGCGCGCCTCGCGACTGGCCTTGGACCGCGCAGAAATCCAGCGGGAAGCCTTGCGGGTGGTGGCTCAGGAATTGCCGCCCGATTGGCGCTGGGTGGGCACACTGGCTACCCAGGTGATCCGTTTGGCACGCAACCCGGAAGAGCTGATGAAACTGACGCGGGCGGACCTGATCCGCGCGCATTACTGGCTGGCCCGTCAGGAATTCGAGCAGCCGATAGCGCGGACCGGGGAAGCGCTCGAGCCGCCCCGACCACTGCCGCCGGAAAAACGCAGTCGCGAACGGATGCTGCGCGCCCGCGAACACCTCGAGGAACTGAAAACGCTGGAAAACCCGCCCAGCTGGCGTGCCTTGGCACTGAAAGCACAGATTGCTGCCTGGATGGTCGGCTACTGGCGCGACCAGGGCAAACCCGAGTCGCAAAAAACGGAGTCCCAAAGCCTGGACAGACTGCTTTTCGACGCCGGCGGAGCCTTGCAGCGCGCCCGCAGCGAAAGCGCCCAATTGGCTAAACTCAGCTACTTGGATCACGAGGGCGTGGTCGTCATCCACCGGCTAGCGGTACTGCACGCCCGCGACCGATGGCGCGAAGCACAAACGCCCGCGGCATTGGAACAACTGGCCGACACCTTGCGGCTGACGACCGAGGCTAGTCGTGCCTTGCTGACGCCTGAAGCCAGTCTGCCCAAATGGATCGTGACCGCAGAAACCTTGAGCGAATTGCTGGTCGAGACCCAAATCCCTTTGAGCCAGGCCGTCCAGGTGTGGCACCAGGCATTGCACACGACTTTGGAACTGTCTGAGTCCGTGTACGAAAAGAAAGCCGGTAGCAGCGAACACTATATGCGCTTGGCTCTGGCCCTGGTGGGCGAAGCTGAGCGCCTGCGTCGTACGAAGGAGCAAGGCAGTCCAGAGCACTGGCATCCCTTGTGCGAGCAAGCACTGCGCTGGATCGAGCGCGGTATCGAGCTGGCCCAAGCGCGCAAGGCCGACCGAGAAGAATTGGCGTCCCTGCACGAACTAGCAGCTCGGGTCAAAACGTTGCTGGGGCAGCGTTTGGCCGAGCTGCAGCCGCATCTGCACGTGCTGGAGCAAAGCCATGCCGCTTCGGTGGTGGCGACGCGCAGACTGCTGGAAGGGGTCGCTGCCCTGCGCGAAGGCAAGCTGGAAAAAGCCGAACAGGAGCTGGAAGCTGCCGCCCGCGTAGCGACGGGCGTCACCGCGATGCAGGCCTATACGGCTCTGGCACGGGTGCAGTTGGAGCTGGGCCGACCGGAAAAGGCCCTGGACAGTCTGGAACGCATCGAATTGTTCCAGCGGGGTGCCGAAGAGGCTCCTCTGGCGGAAAAACTCTGGCTGCAAACCTACCTTGGCTCGCCGGCCGAGATCGCCCGCCTGAAAGTGCGCGCCCATTTGCAGGCAGCGCAGAAAAGCTGGCTGGGCATCCGCCGTGCGCAGCTGGGACAGGCACGGCAGACGAGCGAACAACACCTGCGTGCCTTAGCGTACCACGAAGAGCGCGCTAGCAAGCTGTTGGACAATGCCGAGGTCTTGCCCGCCGACAGTCCGGCGGCGGTGTCCGCGCGTCTGGACTGGATCCGCCATCTGGCACTGACCGGGCGACTGGAACGCGCCTACCGAGAAGTTGTCGGCTTGCGCCAGCGTCACCCCGACGAGCTGCGCGCGGTTTTGGTGCAGGCCGGCGTGCTTCTGCAGAAAAACTGGGAAGCTGCCCGAACTATAGTCTGGGTGCCTGCGCCGGCCAGCATGAGCGGCATGGGCGAGTGCGCCGTCCAATCGGCAGCACAAGTTATCGCCTGGTGGCATTACTGCCTGACCCAAGCCGACGAGCCTATCTTGACGGAGCTGCGCCGTCGTCCCCAAGACGGCGCTGTGGCTTTGCTGTGGGCCGAATGGCTAGTATCCACGGGACGACCCGCCCGCGCGCTGGAGTTTTTGCAGACCGCTGCCGACGGCGCGCACAAGGACCGGCGCGAGCGTTTGCGCGCCCTGGCCCTGGTACAGATGGGACAGCGCGACCAAGCCCTGGCCATTTTGCAACAGCTCGAGAGTCCTATCGCTGCAGAGGTGTGGATCCGACTGGTTGCCACCCCGGAGGAACGAGCGCAACTGTACGGTACAGAAGCCGCTCTGGAAACGCTCGGATTGGAACAAGTCTCGCACGGTTTGGCCGCTCTGGACCGTCAGGATTATAGCGAAGCGGCACGACTGTTCTTCCTGGCTCTCGACTATACGCGCGTGCGACCGGCTGCACGTCAGGGATTGGTGTTGGCGTTGTGTCAGCTGGCTGTGCAGGACGCCACCTTGGCGCGCGATCGAGCTGCCCAGATGTTGCAGAGCCGCACCCAGGAACCGGCGCTTCTTTTTGCCTATGCCTGGGCCTGTTTGCACTGCGACCAGTTGGGCGAACCGCAGCGGGCGACGAGCGCGATCGAGGACATGGCTTCGGCTCTCGACGCCTACGAATGGGTGACAGCGCAGGAGGATCCCGCCACCCTGGCAGGGCCGCTGGCCAAAGCCCAATTCTGGGCACTGGCCAACCGACCCGATGTGGTGCTGGCCGAGGCTGGGCGCGTGCTCAAGCTGCAGCCACGCCAGCCTACGGCCTTGCGATTGGCAGCCCAGGCCGCATGGGACCTGCGCCAAATGGATCTGGCCCTGGATTATGCCGGACGCTGGCAAGAGGCAGAGCCGGACAATCCCGAGGCCCTGGCTACCTACGCCGCCTATTTGGCCAAAAAAGCCGACTTAGCGCAAGCAGAACGTGCCTACCGTACGCTTTTCGACCGCTTCCCCAATTACAGTCCGGCTTATTACGCATGGATTTTGACACTGGAAAAAACGGGTCAGGAGCAGCAGGCGCATGAGTGGCTGGCCACCTGGAAACGGCAGGCTCCTGACGAACCTCTGGTCCTGCAGACCCAAATTCGCCGGTGGGCACGCGCCGGAAACTGGTCCAACGTCGAAGAGACGGCCAAAGAGATCGGCAATCTGCCGGACCAGAACGCCAAGCTGAGCCGAGCGCTGGCATTGATGCGCGGCCTGATCCAGGCCGGAGCGTATCACAAGGCCGTCCAGTTAGCGCACGACCTAGCACGTACTGTGGAACGTCCCGAATCGCTGCAGGCCCTGCAAGCGCAAGCGCTGCTGCAATTGCTGGCCCTAGAGGAAGGCCATCCTCAGCGCTCCGCATGGGCGCAGCAGGCCTACAAGGTATTGGTCGCGCTTTATGCAAAATTCCCGAAGAATCAGGCGATCGGCAACAATCTTGCCTGGCTGCTCTTGTACGAATTGCAGCGACCGGAGGAAGCTTTGCGCGTCGCGCAAGAGCTTTTGCGCAACCGGCATACGCAACGAACCATGCCCGCTTTTCGTGTGCCCGCGGAAGTCCTCGACACGTATGCCGCCTCTGCCCGAGCAGTCACCAAACTGCAGGAGCACAAAGACGAGCTGCTCATGTTGCAGGATGTCCAGCACTATCTGGAAAGCGCACTGCAGCGTTATCCATTCGATCCGCGGCTCCGGCTGCATCTGGCCGACATCTATCTGACCTTCTTGGACGATAAACGGGCTCAGGAGGCGCTCGAGCTGGCCAAAGCACTAGCCGAGCGAGACGAGTTGGAAGTCCTCGAGCCGTGGGAACGAAAACGACTGCAGCAACAAGCCGAAGCTATAGCAGGTGCCATCGAGAAGCGCCGATCATCGGCAGCCGAAAGGACCTCGGACGATGTTGCACGTCCCGTGCCCCAACGACCAGCCCGCTGAGCGGCTTCCCGGCGCGGGCATTGATTTCGCCCGTCCCGACTCGGTGCTCGCCGTCGTCTATGCACGTCGGCATATAGTTTGGCTCACGGTAGGCTTGGCCGCCGTAGCTCTGCTGGTCAACGCCTGGCCTTTGTGGCACACCGATGTCTGGGGGCACATGAGCTATGGGCGTTGGATCGTGTGCACCGGGCGTTTTCCGGACCGCGAGCCGTTCTGCGACCTGGCGGACAAAAGCCAGGATCTGATCCACACACAATGGCTGAGCCAAGTGTTCCTATACAGCGTATTTCGTGCAGGCTCTTGGCTCGCCGGCGGCGACGAGCCGAATCGCTCGGCTGGAGGCATAGAAGCACTGCGCGCCCTGCACGCGCTCTGTGTCGTAGTGCGCTGTATCTTTCTCTGGCTGGCCTTCCGGCATCAGGCAACATCAGCAGGCCTGAGTGATCGAGGATGCAACTATCTAGCGGCTGCCGGCGTTCTAGCAAGTTTACTGTTCAGTCCGGCTCATATTGCGGTACTGCGCCCGCAAGTGTTCGCCGAGGTCTTGTTCGCCGCGACCCTGTGGATACTCAGCCAGCCGCGCTGGCACTGGCGTCACTTCTTGTGGCTCGCTGGAGTGTCGCTCGTATGGACCAACGCGCACGGGTCGTATGTCCTTTGCCCGGTCCTCGTAGTCACCCTGGCGGTGGGTAACTCGATCCAGCGCGTCCTATGGCGGCATGTGCCCATTGCCAGGCGAGCTACTGACGCTAGACGTTCTGCAGCGCACCTCGGTCCAATGCGGCCGTTGCGCCATTGGCTGCTGGCATTGGCCTGCTCCATGTTCCCTGCTCTTTTGTGCAACCCACACGGGCCGTGGCTGCTCTACAAAACTTGGCAATTCGCCAGCCATCCTAACCTCCAGACCATGAACGAGTGGCAGCCGGTGTCCTTTACCGACGCTACTTCCTGGGGCTGGTGGTATCTGATCTGCCTGGCCGTATTGCTTTCGACCCCAGTACTGACCAGACGCACTTATGCAGCTGGACATTGGCTGCTGTTGGCGCTTTTTGCATACGCGAGTTATCGTTACACCCGCATGATGCCGTGGTGGATTATGTTGACGCCCTGGCTCAGCTTGCCATTGTGGGCCTCTCGGTTCGCCGGCGAATATGCAGCTCACCCGTTAGCCACCGATGCTCCCAGAGGCTCGCAGATTCCTGCGGCGGACCTGAAAAACACGATCTTGGCCGCCATGACGGTCGTCGTCGCTTTCCTGTGGTCGGGGC
Organism: Gemmataceae bacterium; assembly: GCA_040289265.1. Taxonomy (GTDB): domain Bacteria; phylum Planctomycetota; class Planctomycetia; order Gemmatales; family HRBIN36; genus PSKW01. The sequence goes on along the minus strand of PSKW01000004.1, from coordinate 135,450 downwards.
CAGGACAGTGGCTGTTGACTGGCACGCCAAGGGCATTGAGTCGGTCTGTGCATCCGGGCACCCCCTGGCGCCAAGCCGCCTTGCTCCAGCATTGGCACAGTACCAAACATTGGCACGGGCGCGTCTTTGCTTCCGAGACTTTGGGCGACTACCTGCTCTGGGCTATAATCGTACCTGACGCCGTTTCTAGGAAACAGACACACCCGGGCCGCTCTGCGGCACACCAACCCGACCCGCACCAAAAGGAGCTCGACGGTCGTATCCGCATATTCGCCTATACCCATGCGCACCTGTTCCCCAAAGGTACCTGGGACGACCTGCGATCGCTCAAAGCTGGAGCGGCTGGTTGGGACAAACTTTTGGACCGCTACGCGGTGCGCGCCATATTGGTGGAAGCCGAGCTGCATCCGCTGCTCAGGCGTCATATCCTGGCCAGCCCGGATCGGTGGGAAGTAATCGAGGACCAAACCGGCGATCGCCGAATTGGTGATCCCAAAGGCCGGCTGTTCTTTGCCGTCCGTAAATCGTGACCTCCGACTGCCGCTAGAGCGTGGAGATGGCTCGAGGTCCCAGCCGCAACTGAAAACGGTTCCAGAGGACCGCAAACTACACCCCGACATCCCCTCACTTTTTAGCCAACGAATCAGCGCACCGTGCCCGTGCACTGATGCGCCCTTCGAGCCTTGCATTATTGACGGGTTTCCGCCCGCTCGCTTGCCACTCCTACTGGAAACGCTGCACAATGGCAGCAGAAAGTTTGGTGACATATTTGCGCCTTGCCGGAGATTACACTGCCAAAATGGCATATCCCGGGGCGAGCGTGCAGCCCATTGATACGTCGCAAGTGTCCATTTACAAAGACGTTATGGAAACAAAGCTGATGGCATGAGTGTTGCGTAGATTCGACGCGCAAGAAGTTCATATAGTGTCGGCAATCAGCATACCTTCGTAACTGCAAAGGCAGAAAGGAGGAAAAATCAATGGGCGCCAAGCAATTGGCCTATGCGGACGAGGCCCGTCAAAAGTTGCTGTCGGGAGCATCGAAGCTTGCGCGCGCAGTACGCGCCACTCTCGGTCCGCGCGGTCGCAACGTTGTCCTCGACAAGGGCTGGGGCACGCCCAATGTAACCAAAGACGGCGTGACAGTCGCCGAGGATATCGAATTGGAAGACCCCTATGAAAACATGGGCGCCCAGTTGGTCAAAGAAGCTGCCAGCAAGACCGGTGACGTGGCTGGCGACGGCACGACTACCGCCACCATCTTGGCTGAGGCCATCTATCGCGAAGGCCTCAAGCATATCGCCGCAGGTGCCGATGCCATGGCCTTGGCGCGCGGGGTGCAAAAGGCTGTGGCTCGCGTCGTGGAAGAACTGCAGAGTATGGCCGAAAAGATAGACATCAAGAACAAAAAGGAGATCCGCGAGGTCGCCACTATCGCCGCCAACAATGAGACCGAGATCGGCGAGCGCCTCACAGAAGCGCTCGAACGGGTCGGTCCCGACGGCGTCATCACCATCGAGGAGGGCAAAGGAATCGCTACCGAAGTCGAATGGGTCGAGGGGATGCAATTCGACCGCGGTTTTTTGAGCCCGCACTTCGTTACCAACCAGGATCAAGTCATCTGCGAACTGGAAAAGCCTTATATCCTCATCTACGAGGACAAACTCAGTGCGGCCAAGCCGCTGATTCCTTTGTTGGAGGCAGTGTCCAAAGCGAGTCGTCCTTTGTTGATCATCGCCGAAGATGTCGAAGGCGAAGCCTTGGCTACCCTAGTCGTCAACAAATTACGCGGTATTTTGCAGGTGTGTGCCGTGAAAGCCCCTGGCTACGGCGATCGTCGCAAGGCTATGCTCGAAGACATCGCCGTGCTCACCGGTGGCAAAGCTATCTTCAAAGACCTCGGCATCCAATTAGAGAGCGTCAAGCTGACCGACCTCGGTCAGGCTAAAAAGGTCCGCGTGGACTCCGAGAACACCACCATCATCGAAGGTGCAGGTTCCAAAGAGGCGATCCAAGGCCGCTGCGAACTCATCAAAAAGGAAATCGAAAAGACCGACAGTGACTATGACCGGGAAAAACTGCAGGAGCGTCTGGCTAAATTGTCCGGCGGTGTCGCCCAGATCAAAGTAGGTGCGGCCACTGAAACCGAAATGAAAGAGCGTAAAGCGCTCTACGAGGATGCTTTGCACGCCACCCGCGCAGCACTAGCCGAAGGCATCGTCCCTGGAGGCGGCGTCGCTCTCATCCATGCTGCCAAAGCTCTCGACAAACTGCACTTGGAAGGCGACGAGCAATTCGGCGTGCAAGTGGTGCAAGCGGTCCTGGACATACCGGCGCGACTGATCGCCGAGAACGCGGGCCTCGACGGTGCCGTCGTCGCTAACAACATCCGCCGCAGCAAGGACAAGAACTACGGGTACGATGCCCAAGCCGAGCGCTATTGCGACTTGCGCAAGGCCGGTGTCGTGGATCCGGTCAAAGTGACGCGCTGCGCTCTGCAAAATGGTGCCAGCGTCGCCTGTCTGTTGCTGACCACCGAAACGCTGGTCGCCGATATCCCGGAGAAAAAGAAAAAAGCGCCCACGCCTCACCGTGACGAGCACGGCATGGGCGACCTCGACATGTAAACATGCTTACGACCAACGCCTGGTTGGCTGAGTGCGGATGGTTCCGTCGCTCGGCCCGCGGAAAACCACGCGTCGCGACACGATCAACGCTATGGTTCGACTAGGGATAGGCAGAAAGGAGTGGTGACGATGAAGATTCGACCCTTGGATGATCGCGTCGTCATCGAGCCGCTGGAGGCCGAAGAGAAAACGGCCGGCGGCATTGTCTTGCCCGACACAGCCCGGGAAAAACCGCAGCGCGGCCGGGTCGTCGCCGTGGGCCCGGGCAAATTGCTCGAAGATGGCACGCGCGCCCCTATGTCCGTCGCCAAGGGCGATGAAGTCATCTTCGGCAAGTACTCCGGTAGCGAAGTCAAAGTGGACGGAGTCGAGTACAAAATCATGCGGGAGACCGACATCCTGGCCAAGATCGTGAAGTAGCTCCTGGCGCCAGGGTGCCTCCGCAGACCGTCTCCCGTAGGCTTCGGCATACGGGTCGGGAGCAACATGGTGTGGACCATCGGAGTTGTCTGCCATCGGCAGGCAGAGACTCTGGCTTTTCCAGCGAGCGAAAGGAGACTCGGGTATTATGGCCAAGCAACTCATGTTCACCGATGAAGCTCGCAAGAAGTTGCTTGCGGGCGCTGAAAAACTCGCCAAGGCCGTAGGGATCACCCTGGGACCTACTGGCCGCGTGGTGATCGTCGAAAAAAGCTTCGGCGGCCCTACCGTCACCAAGGATGGCGTCACCGTGGCCAAAGAAATCGACTTGCCGGATCCTTTCGAAAACATGGGCGCCAAGTTGGTCAATGCGGTCGCTCAGAAAACCAGCGACGTAGCCGGCGACGGCACCACCACCGCCACGGTCCTGGCACTGGCCATTTACAAAGAAGGACTGCGCAGTGCCACTGCAGGCGCCAACGTCATGGCCCTCAAACGTGGTATTGACAAGGCCGTCGAAGCCGTCGTCGAGCACTTGCAACAACTGTCCAAAAAGGTCAGCAAAAAGGAAGAAATCGCCCAAGTCGGCGCTATCAGTGCCAACAACGATCCAGTCATCGGCAACCTTCTGGCCGACGCCGTGGAGCGCGTGGGCAAAGACGGCGTCATCCAAGTCGAAGAGGGCAAAACCGCCGAAACTACCGTCGAATACGTAGACGGCATGCAATTCGACAAAGGCTACATTTCGCCTTACTTTATCACCGACCCAGCCACCATGCGCTGCGAGTTGGAAGATTGCTACATCCTCATCCACGAGAAAAAGATCAGCAACGTCCGCGACCTGATCCCGCTGCTAGAAAAGGTGGCGCAAGCGGGCAAGCCTTTGCTCATTATCGCCGAGGACGTGGAAAGCGAAGCCCTGGCACTGCTGGTGGTCAACAAGCTGCGCGGGGTGCTCCAGGTATGTGCTGTCAAGGCCCCCGGTTTCGGCGAGCGCCGTCGGGCTATGCTCGGCGACATCGCCGTGCTCACCGGAGGCACCCTCATCAGCGAAGACCTGGGCATCAAGCTCGAAAACGTCACCCTCAAACAGCTCGGCCAGGCTAAAACCGTGCGCGTCGAAAAGGAAACGTGTACCATCATCGGCGGCGCCGGCAAAAAGGCCGACATCCAGAAACGCATCGAGCAGATCCGCCACCAGATGGAGCAGACCGACAGCGAATACGATAAGGAAAAATTCAGCGAGCGCTTGGCCAAACTGACCGGCGGGGTCGCTTTGATCAAAGTGGGTGCCGCCACCGAAACCGCCATGAAGGAAAAGAAAGGACGCGTCGAAGATGCCTTGCACGCCACACGTGCCGCCGTCGAGGAAGGCATCGTTCCAGGCGGAGGCGTCGCCTTACTACGCTGCCAGGAAGCGGTCGAAAAGCTCCTCAAGAAGCTCGAAGGTGACGAACGCACCGGTGCCGAAATCGTGTACCGTGCCCTGGAAGCTCCTATCCGCACCATCGCCGAAAACTCCGGTCGCGATGGGTCCGTCGTCGCCGACGAAGTGCGTCAGCAAAAGAACGTCAACGTCGGCTTCGATGCCAATACCGGTGAATACGTAGATATGTTCAAAGCCGGGATCATAGACCCTACCAAGGTGGTCCGCACCGCCTTGCAGAATGCCGCGAGTATCGCCGGGTTGATGTTGACTACCGAAGTCCTGGTCACCAAAATCGAAGAAGAAGAGGAAAAGCCCAAGATCGAAGGGGCGGTCCGCTAGCGCACCCTGGGCCATATCAAGCCCAAGCGCCCGACAGACCGGACCGTATCTTGGAAAAGCAGCCGCGATCGGGCGGTCGGGCTTCAGCTCGACCGCTCGTTGCATTGCACGGGGCTGCCGGATCCCTTGTACTCGGAAGTTCGCTCCAAGCTAACTGATCGGCTCTCGTCGCCGGTTGTACCGATACCGAGCAATGGCCATGCACCCGACCCGAGCTCGCGCTCTAAAAATCATGAGGGCGCTCGGGTTCCTCGTGGCTTCGACAGTCGCTCTCACTGCGCGCCCCGCACATGTCGGCGGCAGTCGGATGACCAGGGCGTCGGACGCTTGCAGCACGCAAAAAGCCGTCCCCGGTGCCGGCCGATGCGGTATACACTTTTAATGAGCGTTTTGTCTTACAATTGAGAGGGTTTCGAGCAGGCATGACGACTATGGCCAGCAGACGCGACTATTACGAGATTCTGGGCGTTTCGCGCGACGCCTCGGAGGAGGAGATCAAGCGCGCTTATCGTCGGCTGGCCATGCAATACCATCCGGATCGCAATCCCGGGGACAAGCAAGCCGAGGAACGTTTCAAAGAAGCGGCCGAAGCGTACGAGGTCCTGCGCGACCCCGAAAAGCGCGCACGCTATGACCGCTATGGACATGCCGGCCTGGAAGGCGTGGTCCTCCCGAATTTCCAGAACGTCGAAGACATCTTCGATCTGTTCGGAGATCTTTTCGGATTCGGCGATGTCTTCGGCCCGCGTAGACGCCGGGGTCCGCGTCGCGGCCGCGATTTGGAAATGGTGCTCGATGTGGACTTCCTCGACGCCGCCTTGGGCGCCCACAAGAGCGTCGAAATAGAGCGGCTGGAACACTGCGGCGAATGCCACGGCACCGGCATCCGAAGGGGCAGTCAACCTGCTGTTTGCCCCCGTTGCCGCGGTGCTGGCGTAGTGGTTCAGCGTCAGGGCTTTTTCCAGATCCAAACCACCTGCATGGCCTGCCACGGACACGGCCGCGTCAACACCGATCCTTGCCCGCAGTGCCGCGGCTCGGGTCGCGTTCACGCACGTCGCACCATAGACATTCATATCCCGCCAGGCGTGGATACCGGGACCCGGTTGCGCATCACCGGCGAAGGAGAACCAGGGGACAATGGTGCCCCGCGCGGAGACTTGTACTGCCTCCTGCGCGTGCGCCCTCATCCTCTTTTCCACAGACGGGGTTTGGACGTGTACGTGCAGGTGCCGATAACTTTCAGTCAGGCAGCTTTGGGCACCGAGCTGGAAATACCCACGCTGGAAGGCCGCCAAACCGTCACTATACCCCGGGGCATACAAAGCGGGGAAACCATCCGCTTGCGAGGTCAAGGCATTCGCAGCCTCCACAGTTCCGACCGAGGCGACTTGGTGGTCGAAGTCCATGTCGAAACACCACGGCACCTCTCGCGGCGGCAAGAGGAACTGTTCCGCGAATTGGCAGCCCTCGAGCAAAAGCACGTCTCCCCACAACGCAAGAGCTTTCTCGAGGCGCTCAAAAGCTGGTTTACTCCCACCAGCTCGGCTGCCCCGGGCGCCCATAAGGAGGACAAACAATGAGCGAACCACATACCCAATCCCAGCGGTCACCGGCAACAGAAACGGCTACGACCCAGGAAACGACGGGGCAGGCTACGCCCGACCGCGAGGCGCAGCAGGTCCTGGCCGATCTCGAGCAACTACGCTCTGAACGAGACAAGTACCTGGAGCTGTTGCAGCGTACGCGCGCCGATTTCGAGAATTATCAAAAGCGCATCCGTCGCGATCTGGAGCAAGAAAGACGCTTTGCAGCTGCCCCATTGGCCAAGGATTTGCTACCCGTTATGGATAACCTGGAGCGCGCTTTACACGCAGCAACTCAGGACTCGCCTCTCAAACAAGGCGTAGCTCTGGTCTACAAACAATTGTTGGAAGTACTGCGTCGGCACGGCGTGACCCCGATGGAATGCGTTGGCCAGACCTTCGACCCCCATTTGCACGAGGCCGTGGGTCACGTAGCCAGCCAGGAAATGCCCGAAGGAACAATCGCCCAGGTAGTCGAGCGCGGCTATATGTTGCACGATCGCGTACTCAAGCCGGCACGTGTCCTTCTGGCCTGCGCTGGCTCCGTACCATCGTCCGATGGCAACCAAAACGCGGCCGAAGCAGAGGATCGTCCAGATGCTCCAGCTAAACCGCGGGACAAGTGACCTGCATGATCACCAGCGGACAACGGTTTGCGGCCAGCAGTTTATAGGCGAGCGGCCTCGAATGCCAGCTAAGGTCAGAAAGGATGACAGCCGTGGTGAGCAAGGACATCGCTGGAAAATAGCGGCGCCAAACCGTGCGGATGCCAAGCTGATCAGCTCCATCCGCTCGATCACAGACATTTGCCAAAGGAGGTGCTATGCCGACATACGACTATGTATGCGACCATTGCGAGCATCAGTTCGAGGAATTCCAGTACATCACCGAAGAGCCGCTCAGGAAGTGCCCCAGATGTGGACGTAAGAAACTGCGCAGACTTATAGGTCCCGGCGCTGCTTTGCTTTTCAAAGGCTCGGGGTTTTACATCACGGATTATCGCTCAGAATCTTACAAGGCCGCGGCACGCGCTGAAAAAGAGGCAGCCGGTAAGCCCAACGCGGGTTCTTCAGCTTCCGGCGACACTCACAAAAGCGCCAATTCATCAAAGTCAAGCAAGTAGGTTTCCGATGTCTAAGGTGACTTGTCCCATTTGTGGCAAGGAAATGGAACTTGCCGAGGCTAGCCATCGGCCTGAGTTTCCCTTTTGCGGCCGGCGCTGCAAAACCATTGACTTGGGCCGATGGCTCAGTGAGGAATACCGCATCCCGTTGCGCGAAGAGGACGAACAAGCGGACAAGTCAGCACAATCCGACGAAACAGCTTAGCCGGCCGAGGCATCGGCCGATACCTCTATATCGGGGGACGCGGAACTAAATCCGCGTCCCTTTTACTCTAAAAAAGGACCCATGCCCAGACGGCTTGGTCTGGACATGGGATCCGTTTAGCGCGGCTCAGTAACGTGGAGCCACCCTGCACCGCCTAAGTGAATACTCCCAAGACTTTCCTAATAAGTTTACGCTTTCAACTACTGTGCCAAAAAAGATTAATTCGTCATTAACCTTAGTAAGTTGTTTTGCATCAAAGTGTTGCTAACACTTTGTTAACCATTTGCCCTGCGCAGGTCCACAGCGGATGTTTCCGTTTGGAAACATTTTGTTAACACCGATGTTTCCAAAAGTTAACACTCGCGATATTTTTTTACAAGCGCTTGCGTAAACACAGGCTCGTCGTGGGGCGCTAGCTTTTCAATTTCCATCCTTTTTCCAAACGGGCAGCCCGTTTAGCTTGCCAGGCGTCCCGATTTTAGCTTGTGCCTTTTGGAAACTGACGACAGCAGCCATATCGCTTTTTCAAAGGCCAATCCGTTGGCTCGGCCCAGCGCTGGCCTTGATGACATCTCGAGTGCGTCATTATGCTACAGCGAAATTGCACAGTCAAGCGTAATCATACAGCCAGAACAAAAAGGCCGGCATACAGCAAGTAACGGATTAAACTGTCGTAACTGTTGTAACGGCAGTAACATAGAGACACTTTCATGGAAAAATAATTTCTGGCACGCGAATTGAAAAGAAGGGCAAGTGCAAGGCTGGTTGCGAGTCCCAGCGCTTGCTGCACGAGTTCCTCCTTCCCGACCCTCCCGCACTAGGGCACGGGGTCCGACCCTGGGAGACGTGGGTCAGGCCCCGTGCCACCAGTCTTTTTTACTGATGCTTAGGGATGTTGCGCAACTGTCCTCTTTGATTTTTCCCGACGTGCAGTACGCTTTACCCCAATAATGACTGCGCCCGCACAATTCCCAATTTGCTGCTCAAGATTGGTCCGGATGCTACTCGGCCCAGGCGCTCCGTAAAACTGCGAACAGGATCTGGGGAGTGCACCGCATGGACTTCTTGCTACATTTAATCTGGTGAGCAAGGGCAAGGCGAGATGCCCCTGTCCGCTCGAAGCGTACAGGGCTCGGTCACAGGTTTAGGAGGACTACCTGCTTGGCTCTGGTAGTGCAGAAATTCGGGGGCACGAGTGTAGCGACGGCCGAGCGCATCATGGCTGCAGCTCGACGGGCTATCCGTGCGCGACAAGCTGGCTATCATGTTGTGGTTGTGGTCAGCGCCCGGGGCGATACCACCGATGAATTGATCGCTTTGGCACACGAAATCACCGACCGGCCGCCTAGTCGGGAACTGGACATGTTGCTTGCGACCGGGGAGCAGGTCTCTATTGCCTTGATGGCGATGGCTATTCAAGCGCTGGGGCATCCGGCGATCAGCTTTACAGGTGCGCAGATCGGCATCGTGACCGATAGTTTCCATACGCGGGCACGGATCAAGAACATTTCGACTCGCAGACTGCGGCAAGCATTGGCCGAGGGCAATATTGCCATTGTGGCGGGCTTCCAGGGTGTCAACGAGAACTTCGACATTACCACCTTGGGCCGAGGTGGCTCCGATACGACCGCGGTTGCTCTGGCAGCCGTGCTCAAACACGACCCCGCTGGCCCTTTCCCGGAGGTGGACTGCGAGATCTATACGGATGTTGATGGCGTGTACACCACCGACCCGCGCCTGGTTCCCGAAGCGCGCAAGATACCCGCCATCAGTTATGATGAGATGCTCGAATTGGCCAGTCTCGGCGCTGGGGTCATGCATTCGCGCAGCATCGAATTTGCCAAGAAATATGACGTTCCCATCCACGTGCGCAGCTCGTTCACGGACGCCGAGGGGACATGGATCGTCCCGGAAACGGCGTGGATGCATCAGGTGCCTGTGTGCGGTCTGGCGATGGTGCGCGACGAGGCACGGGTGCATTTGGCCGGAGTCCCCGACCTGCCAGGAGTCAGTCACCGCATCTTCTCCGCGCTGGCAGATGCCCATTTGGTGGTGGACATGATCGCCCAGAACGTGGGTAGCGCCGGGCGCGCAGAGATCGGCTTTACGGTCCTGCAATCCGATCTTTCTCAGGCACTGACCATCCTCGAACCGTTGGCCCGTGAATGGGGCGCTTCCCTTACCTACGAAGAGCGTCTTTGTAAGGTATCCCTGGTGGGGGCCGGTATGAAGACACACACCGGCGTGGCACAGCGCGTCTTCCAGGTTCTCGGCGACGCCGGCATCAATATCCGCATGATCACCACCAGCCCCATCAAAATCTCGCTGCTGGTAGACCGGGACCTAGGCGTGACCGCACTGCGACTCATCCATCGCGCCTTTCGTTTGCACGAGCCGCGCCCAGGAGAGCAAGAGTGGAACACTATCAAGGCAGACATTCTGACTCCGCGACGCACGGTGCCGGCGCCTCTGTTCGGCACGGCTGGGTTACTCTCGTCCATGGAAGACATCATCGTCAGCGATATTGCCCTGGAAGATACCCATGGCCGTATTACCTTGCAGGATTTGCCCGATCGGCCTGGGGTATGTGCGCATATTTTCTCGGCTATAGCTGCCGCCGGGATCGTGGTGGACATGATCGTACAAAACCCCAAAGGACAAGGATTCGCGGAACTGTCTTTCACCGTACCGCGCGAAAATCTGGAACACGCCTGGCACATTGCCCGGCGAGCGCTGCAGGAGATCCATCCGTCGGGCCGAGCCATCGCCGATCCGGACATCGCCACGGTAGCTGTGGAAGGCGTAGGTATGCGCAGCCACAGCGGTGTAGCACGCCGTATGTTCGGCGCTCTGGCACAGCAGGGGATCAACATCGAGATGATCAGCACCAGTGAAATACGCGTCGAAGTGGTGGTCGAACGCCGCCATGCCCAAGCCGCCTTGGAGTGCTTGCGGCGAGCATTCAGCAGGCAGTCCGTTTGCGCTTAGCGGCCCAGCCAGGACACAGCTCCAGCCGGCTGTAGATTTTGCTTGCAGAGACTCGCTTTTCTGCTACGATAAATCCACGACCACAAGAAGGGGCGCGTTGCCCGGATCCCTCCAGCTCCGTTTCCCGAGGAGGGGCGGATATGTTCGGCTGGCCGGCAGCATTACACCAGCGTTCTAGCACGCAAGAGGCACTGACTTCGAGGCGCGATATCCTGCGGCTCGGCGCACTCGCGCCCGTCACGGGCTTGACTCTTGCCGAGCTATTTGCGGCGGAAAAACACAATGCGGCCCGGCGTGTGCCGGCACGATCGTGCATCCTGGTCTTCATGGAAGGGGGACCGTCCCATATTGACCTGTGGGACATGAAGCCTCATGCGCCTCCGGAGATCCGCGGCGAATTTGCGCCGATTGCCACTTCCGTTCCCGGGCTGACCGTCTGCGAACATCTTCCTCGTCTAGCCCGCTGGATGCACCTGCTGCTGCAAATCCGCTCGGTGCATCACACGATTACCGATCATAATGCGGGCACATACTATATGCTCACCGGGCGCTATCCCATCGAAGGCGGCCGACTGATCGTGGCCAATAGCCCGACCAATTTTCCTCCTTATGGCGCCGTGCTCGCCCGCCTGCGACCTGCCGGACGCCCGCTGCCCGAGTTTGTGCATATCCCCGAGTTCATGTCCAACAACGGCGTAGACATTGCCGGGCAATCGGCCGGTTTTCTCGGGCCCTCCTGCGAACCGTTCGTCGCCGGGGATCCGAGTCTGCCGGACTATCGTATCCCTGGCCTGAGCAGTATCGGTATCGCAGATGTGCATTTGGCGGATCGTGTAGCCCTACACCGGCATTTGGACCGGTGGTCGAGATGGGCCGATTCGCCCGCTGTGGAGCGGATGGATGGTCTGCAACGTCGCGCTTTGGCGATGCTGGCTGCACCCGAAGTACGCCGTGCCTTCGATCTCTCCCATGAGCTGATGACCATCCGCGAAAAGTACGGCATAGATCGCGGCTCCGACCGGTCCATCGAGGCGCGCCACTTCGGGGGACTGCCACACCTGGGTCAATGCATGCTCTTGGCGCGGCGCCTGATCGAAGCGGGAGTGCGGTTGGTCACTGTCTGTACAGGCCGACGTATTGACCAAGCTTGGGACACGCACCGGCAGCACTTCCCGCTGCTCAAAAAGTCGTTGTGCCCTTATTTCGACCGTGCCTTCGCGGCGCTGCTCGAGGACTTGCACGACCGCGGGCTGTTGCACGAGACGCTGGTGGTGTGCATGGGGGAATTCGGGCGCACGCCTCGCTTAGGGTATGTCACTTCGGGCGCGGGTGCGGCCCGCGACGGACGCGACCACTGGCCGTATTGCTACACGGTCTTGCTGGCGGGAGCAGGTCTACCCGGAGGCACCGTTTATGGCAGCTCCGACCGCTTTGGGGCCTACCCAAGTCGCGACCCGGTAACGCCCGAGGATATTGCAGCGACGATTTATCATGCTCTGGGGGTGCCCCCCGACACGATCCTGCGCGACCCACAAGATAAACCATACACGCTGGCGACAGGCCGTGTTCTGAAGAACCTGTGGGGCATACCATAACCGGATGGGCTGCACTCCCTATGCCACCAGCACCCGACCGCGGGCAGTGTACGAAGAGCATCGTCGGGAGGACCTGAGCCATGCTGCGAATGGCTGCGCCTGGTACATCCACTGCGTGCACGCGAAGATCGTTTTTGCAGATCGGGGCATCCAGCGTGCTGGGACTGTCCTGGCCCGCTTTGTTGCAAGCTCGTGCCAGTTCGGCCGGCGGCTATCTGCAGCCCAAGATTCGCTCGGTGATCCTGTTGTGGCTCTGGGGCGGCCCCAGCCACCTGGATACGTTCGATCCCAAGCCGGACGCTCCGGCGGAGTATCGTGGCCCGTTCGCCGCTATCCCGACCCGTGTGACCGGCGTCCGCGTCTGCGAACTGTTTCCACGGGTGGCCAGTAGCGCCGACCGGCTGCTCATCGTTCGCTCCTTGCACACCTTTTCCAACGATCATGGCGTGGCAGGCACCATCGGTTTGACCGGCAGTCACAGCGGTGCTGTCAATTTGGGGGGCGCGATGCTCGCCGGGTCGGTGCGACCCGCCCTCGGGGCCATGGTGGCGCGTGCCCAAAAACGCCACCTAGCTGTCCCGCCTTACCTGGTCCTAGGCGGCCGTTTGCATCAAGGAAAAAAGACCATCGTCGGCGAAGGCGGCGGGCCGCTGGGGGCCCAATACGATCCGTTCCGCGTAATCATGGATGCAGCAAGCGGCCCGCGGCTGCAGGCACTCGAACTCCCTGCCGAACTTACCTTGGACCGGCTCGACCAGCGCCATCAGCTGTATACGCAACTCGACCGACTCGAAAGGCAAGTAGCGGCCTGGGCGCAAAGCAGTTCTCTCGATGCCTATCGCGCTCAGGCATTTTCCATGCTGCTTGCGCCGCAAGCCCGGCGCGTCTTCGATTTATCCACAGAGCGCGAAGCCCTGCGCGATGCCTACGGGCGCACACGCTTCGGCCAAGCGTGCCTACTGGCGCGCCGACTGGTCGAGCACGGCGTCCCGTTCGTCCAGGTGAACTGGAGCGACCATGTCGAAGCCGAAGAGGATGCCGGCGACGGCGGCTGGGACCTGCACTATCGCAACTTCCAAATCCTCCAAGACCGACACGCGACCATTTTCGACTGTGCCTTCGCTACCCTGATCGCCGACCTCGATCGCCGCGGGCTTTTGTCCTCCACTTTGGTCTTGGCCCTGGGCGAGTTCGGCCGTACGCCGCGTATCAACAACAAAGCGGGCCGCGATCACTGGGAGCATTGCTACTGCGCGTTGCTGGCCGGCGCCGGCATCAAAGTAGGTACAACATACGGTGAAAGCGACCAGCGTGCCGAGCATCCCCGCTCCCATCCTTGCACACCAGCCGATCTTATCGCTACCGTGCAGCACCTGGTCGGGATCAGTCGCGACCAGGCTACTTTGCTCAATATCGCCGTAGACGGTCGAGTCCTCGACGAAATACTCGACTGAGAAAACTTAGGTGTCGCCCTACGTTGGCTCGTTGCGCCAGCCAGATCCGGCCGAGCCATATCTACAGTTTTTCGGGAGGCCCGGGCCATGGCCCAAACACTTCTGGCACACGCCCGGCACATACTGTCTCGCCGCCTTCGCTTCTTCGACTGTTCGTCGCTGCCTGGAGGGGGAATATGCTTGCGCAGGGTAGGCCCAGTGTCTATCATGATGGCGTGGTCGCTCGCCCGAACGCCGGGGAGCATCTGCAAACGCGCGGTTGTGCAATGTCCAGAAAGGAGGCAGCAATGGGGAACCTGGCAAGAGTTCTTGGGATTGTCGCTTTCGTGCTGGCAGTGGCGCTGGTATGTGCCGGCGTGCAAAAGAGTAGCGCCCAGGAGAAAGAAGCCATCGCTCTGTTCAATGGCAAAGACTTTACCGGCTGGCGCATGTTCGTGGACCCGAAGGCTAACGTCAAACCGCAAGACATCTTCCAGGTGCAGGACGGGGTCATCCGCGTGGACGGGAGCGTCAACGGCTACCTCATCACCGAAAAAGAGTACGGGGATTATGAACTGAACCTGGAATGGCGCTGGGGATCCAAAGTGACCCGTGGACGTAACAGCGGAGTCTTCGTGCATGTTTCCGGTCCCGACAAAATCTGGCCCAAAGGAGTCGAGGCACAGCTGATGTCCGGCCATGCCGGTGATTTTTGGCTCGTAGACGGCTTCAAACTCACAGTGGATTCCTCGCGCCGCGATCCGAAAATAGATCGCCACTATTTCCGTACGAAAGACAACGTCGAGAACCCCATCGGTCAGTGGAATCGCTACAAAATCACATGCAAGGGCGACACCGTCTGCCTGGAAATCAACGGTCAACCGGTCAATGAGGGTACCGGCGCCGAACGCACCAAGGGCAAAATTTTGCTGCAGTCCGAAGGGGCCGAGATATTCTTCCGCAACATCTATTTGAAGCCTTTGCAATGAGCGCAGTGCGGCAGGAGGCCGCCTAGCGGCATGGAGCAGAGCCCGTGGCGACGGATGCTACGGGCCTGCTGACCCTTCCACCGGCACTTTAGATCACGGTGCCATCGGGCACGGCGACTCCTTTGGGAATGACCACGATGCCATCGCGGATGACATAGTTGGGGCCTTCGTCTTCTGTCACGCCGCGCGCGTTCACTATGCGCACGTTACGCCCGATGCGGCAGTCTTTGTCAATGATAGCTCGTTCGATGACCGAGCCGTCGCCGATGCCCAAATCGGGCCATCCCAGGCTCCGGTTGCGCTGTTTTTCTTCGTCGGTCTCGAAACGGTCGGCGCCGATGACGACAGTATCGCGCACGGTCACCTGCCGGCCGATTTGGCTGCGTACCCCGAGGACACATCGGCACAGTTTGGTACCCGCGCCGACCACGCACCCGTCGCTGATCAAGCAGTGCTCCACGGCAGCTGCGTTGATACGGCTCGCCGGCAGGAAGCGCATGCGCGTGTAGATCACCCCTTGGGGGGTGTAAAAATTGAAGGGCGGTGTCTCGCTGGTCAGTGCCAAATTGGCCTCGTGGTAGGCTCTGATCGTCCCCAGGTCTTCCCAGTAGCCATCGAACAGGTGTCCCAAAACACGGTAGCGCCGGTACGTATCCGGAAACAAATCCTTCCCGAAATCGGTGTAGTACGGCACGCGGCTCAGGAGTTCGATGAGCACATCGCGCTTGAAAAGATAAATGCCCATGCTGGCTAGGTGCGTGCGTCCGCGAGCGGCGATGCCTTTGTGCTCGATCCACGACTCCGGCGTGCGCAGTCGCTCCACGAGCGCCGGCTCTTTGGGCTTTTCGAAAAAGTCCACGACCTGGCCCCGCTCGTCCAGGCGGACAATGCCCAGTCCGCTACATTGGTCCTGGCGCACGGGAATCACGGCGATCGTGATATCCGCTCCTCCCTGACGATGAGTCGTCAAAAACTGTCGGAAATCCATCCGATACAGCTGGTCGCCAGACAGGATGAGCACATCGTGGATCCAGTCCTCTTGCAGTCTCGACAGGTGCTGCCGGACGGCGTCGGCCGTTCCCTGGTACCAGTCAGCCCGCTCCATGGTTTGCTGCGCTGCCAGGATTTCCACGAACCCGTTGCTGAACGGATCGAACTTGTAGGTGTTGGCGATGTGCCGATGCAAGCTGACACTCAAAAACTGCGTCAAAACGTAGATGCGATTGAAGCCGCTATTGATGCAATTGCTGATGGGGATATCCACGAGCCGATACTTGCCTGCCACCGGCACGGCAGGGTTTTGCTGCGGTGCCGGGTCAGAGGATACAACCTGGTGCCTCTTCCCCCGCCGAGGACGAGACTGACGACATCGAGCATAGCGAGCGCCCCATAATGCTTGGACTGCGACGATACGCTAGCGCATGAGAATATTTTACCGATCGCCGGGGTTGGCCGGAAGGTCCCTCGAGGGGATGCCCAGGGGTTTGCGCCGGGGCTACCGAATGCACCCCGAAGGTATTGTCGAGTGGCCATCGCAGGATACACCCTGGAATGCCACCTGGTTTCCGTTAAGATATCTTCAGCCGGTAAAGCCAAGCAATCGTACACGAGAGGGACAAAAACATGAACCTCGAGCGCATCGGACTTCCATGCATGTCGGCGATTGTCGCTCTCCTGCTACTTCCGTGCATCGGCGCGGGCCAGGACAAGCCCGCAGCCGACGAAAGCGCCTTACGGCGTGAACTCCAGGAGCTGAACCTGGTCGTCGGCGACGATCCCATCCAAGCCAAAATCGAGGCACTGACTGCCGATGCGGCCCGTGCCAAAAAGCTGCTGGCCGCGGCTAGCAAAATGGCCAAAGAAAAGGCCGACGCCTTCAATTACAACGCCGCTTTTGTACTTCTGTCGGTGGCGCGTCATGTGCGGGATGTGGACAGCGGCAGGGTCTTCTTCGAGATTTGTGAATCTACGGCGCGCAAACTGCAGAGCGAAAACAAACGCGCCAGCGCTTTCGACGAATGGACCGATCTGCTTTTGGCTACACGCAAGTACAAGGAAGCCCAACAAGCAGCCAAGCAGTTCCTCGAAAGCCGCGCTGAAGATACCGAGGAAGTGCGTGTTGCCCGCGTCCTGATGATGTTCAAACTCATCCGCGTGACTGCCCTACTGGGTCAAATGGACGAGGCAGAGAAACTCCTGGAGCCGCTCAAGAAACTTTTCCCGGATTCCGTTTTGACCCAGGAGACCGAAGCCTGGCTGTATCAGTTCCAGGGCAAGTACGACGAGGCAGCCAAAATCTACGAAAAGCTGCTCGACAAGACCGACAACGAGCGATTGCAAGACGCACTCCACTATGCCCTGAGCGGCGTCTACGCCGAAGCAGGCAATGTGGACAAAGCCGCCGAACACCTGCAAATCCTGCTCAAAAAGAATCCGGACAGTCCACGTTATAACAACGACCTGGGCTACATTTGGGCGGATCACGATCGCAATCTCGAACAAGCAGAAAAAATGATCCGCAAGGCCGTGGACAAGGAACCTCAGAACGGTGCCTACCTCGACAGCCTGGGCTGGGTCCTTTACAAAAAGAAGCAGTACCAAGACGCTCTGAAATACTTGGAAAAGGCGGTCTCGTTACCCGACGGGGAGCATCCCGAGATATACGACCATCTAGGCGACGTCTACCTGAAACTGGGACACAAAGAAAAGGCCATCGCCGCCTGGCGCAAAGCCATCGAGTTGTGCGAGAACAACTTCCGCGACCGTAAGCGCAAGCAGGCCATCGAGCACAAATTGCAACAGGCAGGCGCTGCACAGGCAGGACAACAGTGAGGATGGATCATGCTGGAACAGTACTTCGGTCTGCGAGGACGTGTGGCCTTGATCACCGGCGGCAGCCGCGGGCTGGGCCGCGCCATGGCTCGCGGTCTGGCTCAGGCCGGTGCCGACATCGTCATCAGTGCCCGGCGGGCAGAGGAATTGCTCGACGCCGCTCAGGATATCGGCCGCAGCGGCGTGCGCGTCCACACGGTCGTCGCCGATATGACCCAACGCGACCAGGTCGAAAGGCTCGCCCGCGAGGCGATCAACGCCTTCGGTCGGGTGGATATCCTCGTCAACAACGCCGGCAGCAACACACCTCAGCACCTGGAACAAATCCAGGACGAAGTGTGGGATCAACTGGTCGAGCTCAATTTGCGCTCGGTTATGGCCTTGTCGCGTGCCCTGGTACCGCACATGAAGGCTCGTCGCTGGGGGCGCATCATCCATATCGCGTCCATCATGGCCTTCATTTCCAAAGAGGGTCGTAGCGCTTATTCGGCTACGAAAGCAGCACTTATGGGCTTGGCACGCGCTACGGCATTGGAGCTGGGTCCCTTTGGTATTACGGTCAATTGCATCGCCCCAGGGCCTTTCCTCACGGAATTGCCGGGCAAGCTCCTCTCCGAGGAAGAAAAGCGACAATTCAGCCAACGCACCGCTCTGGGCCGCTGGGGCGAGCCCGACGAACTCATCGGACCTGTCCTGCTTCTAGCTAGCGAAGCAGGACGCTATATTACCGGCACCACGCTGGTCGTGGACGGAGGCTTTTTGGCGCGCTAGGTTTTTTGCCACCCAGAGCTGTCTTGCTGCGGTGGTCCTCCTGAGAAAACGGCATTTTGTCGAACCAAACCAGTGATCGGCAAAATGGGAACGAGGCTCGCAAAGGAGTTGCCGATGTCGAAGTTGTCACGCTGCTACTTGCTAGGGAGTGTGGTATGGATGGGGCTAGCGATCGGCGCGCTTGCAGCTCAGGAGCGTGCTCCGCATTCGGCCGTCAAGCCGGTGCCCCGCGATGCCAAGTGGCTCAAGCGGCACGAACAATTCGTGGACATGGCCAAACGAGGCGGCATCGAAGTCCTCTTTCTAGGTGACTCCATCACCGATGCCTGGGGCGGCGAAGGACACCACCCGAAAGCCCCCGGCACCGAGGTCTGGAAACGCGAATTCGAGCCTCTCAAGGCGGCCAATTTCGGCATCGGCGGCGATCGAACGCAGCATGTTCTGTGGCGGCTGCAAAACGGGGAACTGGACGGTATCCGTCCCAAGGTGGTCGTGCTCATGATCGGCACCAACAACTCCAACGGCAACGACAACACTGCCGAAGAGATCGCCGAAGGAATCATCGCCATCGTCCATGAGATTCACAAACGCTCGCCGCACACCCGCGTCTTGCTTCTCGGGATCTTTCCGCGCAATACCGCCAAAACGCCCGAAGCCAACAAAGAGCAAATGGACAAAATCCGCAAGGTCAACGCCCTCATCAGCAAGCTCGATGACGGCGGCAAGACGGTCAAGTATCTCGATATCGGCCACCACTTCTTGGCCCCTGATGGTTCGATCCCCCGGGACATCATGCCCGACCAATTGCACCTGAGTCCCAAGGGCTACGAGATATGGGCCCGTGCGATCAAAGAGCCGCTTGTGCACCTGCTCAACAAGCAGTAGACCCCAATAAAGGACCCCGTACCATGGAGCAAGGAAAGCATGGGAATAAAGTGCCAACCGATCAGCCGTCGTCCATTTGCTCCAGCCAGTGCCCCAGCCGGTCGCGTTTGGCTCTGAGGTAGCGGACGTTTTCCGGCGTGGGCGGTATTTCCAGCGGGACACGCTCGACGATGCGCAGGCCGTATCCGTCCAGACCGACCACTTTTTTGGGGTTGTTGGTCAGCAGTTTGATTTTGCGAATGCCTAGGTCCACGAGGATCTGAGCGCCGATGCCGTAATGCCGCAAGTCCGGCGGGAAGCCGAGTTGCAGATTGGCCTCTACGGTATCCATGCCGTGCCGGTCCTGGAGGTGGTAGGCGCGCAGTTTGGCCAATAGGCCGATACCGCGTCCTTCCTGGCGCATGTAGATCAGGGCCCCTTTGCCTTCGGCAGCGATCATTTCCAGAGCCCGATGCAGCTGCGGACCGCAATCGCAGCGTAAACTGCCCAAAATGTCGCCGGTCAAGCACTGACTGTGGATGCGTACCAGGACCGGTTCTTTTTGCTCGGGCGTCATCCCGTCCACTTCGACACCGATACCGCCCATGCATAACGCCAAATGCGGTTCTGGGTCCACTACCGATGTGTACACGAACAGGTCGAACTCGCCGAAGCGGGTCGGCAGCTTGAGGGACAACTCGCGGCGGATCAATTTTTCGCGCTGGCGCCGGTATTTGATCAGATCTTCGATGGTGCACATCTTGAGCCCGTGCCGGCGACAAAAGTCGCGCAGATAGGGCAGCCGCGCCATGTGGCCGTCGGGAGCCAGGACCTCGCAAATCACCGCGGCCGGCTTGAGGCCGGCAAGCCGACACAAATCCACACTCCCTTCTGTATGTCCGGCCCGCACCAGCACGCCGCCTTCACGCGCCCGCAACCCCGGCACGTGGCCTTTGCCACGAATGATATCGTGCGGCGTACTCCGGTCGTCTATGGCCACCTGAATAGTACGCGCCCGATCGAAAGCGCTGGTCCCGGTGGTAATGCCCGTGCGCGCGTCAATATAAGGGGTGAAAGCCGTGGCCTGGGGGTCGAGATGATTGCTGGGCAACGGTTCTAGACCCAGTCGCTCGCATATCTGCGGCGCCATGGCCAGGCACAACAGCCCGCGTGCATGCGTGAGCATGAAATTGACCGCCTCGGGGCAGACCTTTTCTGCCGCCAACACCAGGTCCCCTTCGTTTTCCCGATGTTCGTCGTCCACCAGCACGATCATGCGCCCGGCGCGCAGTTCGTCGAGCGCCTCTTCGATCGTGCAAAAAGCGATGCGATCCTGATCGTCAATAACTCGTTCCTTGTCCATGTCTTTGGCACCTTTTCAAGCTCGCGCCAGAATACCAAGTTCGTAAATCCTTGGGTCGCGGCCCCGTTCAAGGCAGGAGCATCACGGAATAGCGCTCGCTGCCGGACGTGGTGCAAGCGATGGATCCGCGATATGGACGACGCGCCCGCCGACAACGGTGAGCAAGACCGCTGCTCGGTCCAAGCACTCGATCTCCGCCGGATCGAGAATATCCCGCGAGAGCACCACGAGATCCGCTGCCTTGGACACTTCGAGCGTGCCCCGATCTTTTTCGACGCCTGCCGCGTAGGCCGACCCCAGCGTGTAAGCTTGCAAGGCGGTTTCGACAGATATTCTTTGTGCGGGGAACCATCCCTGGGGATGTCGTCCGTCGAGCGTGCGCCTGTGGACGGCGGCAGCGATTCCCGCGAGCGGGTCCAAAGGGGCCACAGGCCAATCGGAGCCGAAGGCTAGCACCGCACCCGCCTCGTGCAAGCTGCGGCACATGTACGAGCGGGCACACCGCTCGCGGCCGATGCGCGCTTCGGCCCAGCGGCCGTCGTCCACAATATGGTATGGCTGCATGGAAGCGATGACGCCGAGCTGCCCGAAACGCTGCCAATCGCCGGTGCACAAATGTTGGGCATGTTCCACGCGGAAGCGTCTGCTACGCGCCGCCGGCCCAGGTGCCACCCGTTCATATATATCCAGCAGCTCCGCATTGGCGCGGTCGCCGATTGCGTGCACGGCTATCTGCAAATCAGCGGCGTCGGCTTGCCGGATCCACTGCTCCAGCCGTGCCGGTGGAGTGACGAACACACCCGTATTGTTCGGTTCGTGCACGTAAGGCTCGAACATTTTGGCCGTACTGGAGCCGAGCGAGCCGTCCACGAACCCCTTCACCCCTCCCAAGCGCACCCAGTCGTTGCCATAGCCACGCTGCACACCCAACTGGGCAAGTGCTTGCCACTCCGCCAGCGGCCACCACAGGCCGATGCGTACCGTGAGCTTGTGCTCCCTGGCGGCACGCTGATAAGCAGCTAACAGTCGCCGTCGAGTCGCGGTCGGACTGCCGTCCATATCTTCCACGCTGGTCACTCCGAAACGTGCGCATTCGCGCATCGCTGCCTGCAGAGCTTCCACGATTTCTTCGTCTGCAGGCTCGGGCACAAGCCGCGCCACCAAGTCCATAGCGTTGTCGCGCAAAATCCCCGTAGGCTCGCGACTACCCGGCTTGCGCACGATTTCCCCGCCTGGCGGGTCCGGCGTGGCTGCGTCTATGCCCGCCATTTTCAGCGCCACACTGTTGACCAACGCCATATGGCCGTCATAGCGTCGCAAGAACACTGGCCGAGCCGGCACATACCGATCCACTATGTCGGCAGCCGGCAGCTTTCCGGCGAAGGTGCGGTCATGGTCCCAGTCTCCACCCAGCAACCAGCGATCCCGGGGTAGTTTCCTGTCGAACTCTTGCAAGCGACGGCCAAATTCGGCTTCGTCAGGAGCATCCTTGAGTTGCACGCGCGCCAACGATAGTCCGCCGCCGAGAAAATGCACGTGGCTGTCGTGAAACCCAGGCACCACGCGACGACCGCCGAGCGCAATCACTAGCGTCCGCTCGCCGATAAGCGGTCGGACGACTTCATCGCTGCCCACAGCGAGGATGCGACCACTCCAGATAGCTAATGCTTCGCATTCTGGGAGCTTGCTATTGCCTGTCCAGATACGACCGCCCAGCAGCACCAGATCGGCTGTCACTTGTCTCCCCTTACCGGTCGCTTGCCGATCGTTGCCGGTGCGCTCCTGCGACACCAGTGCATAGTTTATTTGCGACTGATTCAAAACTACAGCCCAGAGGATAAGCAAAATACCCATCGCCATCGTACTCCCGTGCGGATGCTGTACGCTATTCTATCCGTAACTTGGGCGGCTGTGTTTGACGCAGCCGGGCACAATTCGCTGATGTCTCGCGGGTCGCCGCGGTTTCGGGCGCACCTCCAGTCAAAAAGGACTGCCCCAAATAAGCTTGCTAGACCGGTTCGGACTTCCGTACCACAGTGACGCCGACTTGTGATCAGCTCCAGGCGCGCTTGCCGATCGTGAAAAAAATCACAATCTCCGATTGACTTTTTCCTCGACGGTCACACAATAGCTCCCTAAACCATTGTTGGTAGCGCGCCAACAAGCGGTCTCGAAGGCTCGAATTGATCGTCAAAGGCTGTTTTTTGCGCCGTGGAGACCGAACACTGGACATATTTACTTGGACAGCAAAGACTTAGGCAGATATGCGCAACTCGCTCAGGTGGGTTTGGAAATGGCTGTCCCGCCTGGGCTGGGCGTCTACTTGGATAGTCAGTTTGGCACCACTCCCTGGCTGACGATATTGGGAGCGGTTTTGGGGCTGGTTCTCGGTTTGTGGCACCTGGTAAGACTATCGGACAATCGTCAACCGAGGACCGGCGCTTCGCCCGACGCGACGAGCAACGAAAAGCGCCAGTGAGTACCTTGGTGGGGATAGCGGTCTATGGGCAGTAAAGCTGGCCACCTGGTAGGTAACCTAGGTGGATTGGCATTTGCCTCTGGGCTGCTTACCGTAGTGGTATTGGCTTCCGATGCTGACTGGAAAGTCTCGTGCCTGTGGGTGCTGGCCAGTGTTTGGCCGCCCGTCCTTTGTGCTGCGTTGGTCACTAGGGTGGCCAGCAAATCAGTGCAGCCGGCGGGCATGCCCCTGGTCCATTTAGCCGCTACCGGTGTGAGGCTTTTTGGTACGCTTCTATTGGCCGGAGGATTGGGCTGGGCTGCAGGGGTTCTGGACAGTGTAGCTTACTGGGTCTGTGTCACGCTCCTATATTTGCTGTGCCTGATTTGGGAGATCGGATATTTGGCGACGAGCGCTCCAGGGTGGGCGACAGGTTCCGAGGCCGGGCCTAAACGTTCACCATAACTTGCACGACGCAGTGCAGCCGACAAATTGCACGACGCAGTGCAGGTGGACAAACACAGACAGCGAGTTGTACGGGTTGCGGTGAGGTGCACGAGGCGATGTTTGCAGCTGCGAATCCTTTCGATCACGTCATAGATCAAAAGGAGTTCCACATTTTCGACCACCTGTTCGGCGGCGTGCACATCCCTCTACCGGCTATCGAAATCCTCGGGTATCGCTTTCAATTGACTAAGTTCATGGTGCTGGAAGTGATCGCGGCCGTGCTGGTGGTGGCCATTTATGTGCCTTTGGCGCGGCGCGCTCAAGCTGGCGGCTGTCCCCGCGGGTACCTTTGGAACGCTTTCGAAAGCATCTTGACTTTCATACGCGACCAGGTGGCGCGGCCGTGCATCGGCGAACATGACGCCGATCGCTTCTTGCCTTTTTTGTGGTCACTTTTTTTGTTCATCCTGTTTTGCAACTTGCTGGGCATGTTGCCTTATCTAGGCTCGCCCACTGGGAGCTTGAGCGTAACCGGCGCCCTGGCGCTGTGCAGTTTCGTTACCATCCACGGCAGTGCGATTGCCAAGATGGGTCCGATTCACTATCTGCAATCGTATGTCCCCCACACGGGGATCCCGCTGCTTTTTGCCTGGCCGATCGTGCTCATGATCGTCGGGATCGAACTG
Organism: Gemmataceae bacterium; assembly: GCA_040289265.1. Lineage (GTDB taxonomy): Bacteria > Planctomycetota > Planctomycetia > Gemmatales > HRBIN36 > PSKW01. The sequence goes on along the minus strand of PSKW01000004.1, from coordinate 111,295 downwards.
GTGGGGCATGTCATCAAGGCCTTTGTGCTGGCCGTGCGACTTTTCGCCAATATGTTCGCCGGTCATATGGTCTTGGCGACCATCCTGACGTTCATCGTTATGGCCAAAAACGCGGGGTTGCTGCTTTTCAGCATCGTTACAATCGCCAGCGTGCTGGGGGTAGTAGCCTTGAGCTTATTGGAATTGTTCGTCGCTTTTTTACAGGCGTTTATATTTACTTTTTTGACGTCCCTTTTTCTCGGTTCGGTCCTGCATCCGGAACACTGATGGTGCAGCCGATGGAGCGATAGGTGTGCAACCCGCACGAGCGGGCACACTCGCTGCGGGATCGAGCGGCAGGGAGTGCCCAAAGCGGTGAGCGCACAGCATCTGAGCATGCACACGGGACGAAAGAACTGTGCAGATACCGGGCGCAATCATCCAAGATGTCTTGCGGGAAAAGAGGTTCGAAAACCGTAAGGGCTTTGAACAGTCGATAGGAGGAGCGATGCACAGTATGAGGATGCTGAGCAATTGGTTGGCGGCCGTTTTTGTGATGCTCTTCGCTGTCACGGTTCCGGCGTTCGCGCAGGCTCCCGGTCAAGCGATGCCGTTTTATGGACCTGCGATTGCCGCCGGTCTGGGAGCAGGCTTGACGCTATTGGGCGCTGGCTGGGGATTCGGGCGCATTGGCCAAGCCGCTCTGGAAAACATGGCACGGCAGCCTGAAGTCGCGGGCCGCGTGCAAACGGCCATGCTTATCATCGCGGCACTGCTCGAAGGAGCCACCTTTTTCAGTTTGATCGTCTGTATCGTCATGGCCGTGAAAGCCTGAGGTAAGCACTGTGAGAGGTTATGCCGTAATAGGCCTGACTTGGGTCGTCTGTCTGAAACTACTGCTGCACCCGGCCGGGGTATCAGCTGGGACTGCGAAATCCGAGGGCGTAGCTTTGACGGATGTCCGGGGGCCTTTGGGCTTGGCACCGGCCGCTGAGCACGCTTCCGCAGACGCTGCGGGCGGCCACAGCGGCAGTGCCGGCCAGGGGAGCGAGCAGCCCAACTTCCTGACACCTGTAGCCGACCTCGGCATCTGGACCTTGGTCGTTTTCCTCCTGCTGCTTTGGGTGCTCAAGCGTCTGGCCTGGAAGCCGATGTTGGAGGCCCTGGAGAAGCGCGAGGCTTGCATCCGCCAGGCTTTGGAAGATGCGGAACGCGCGCGTCAGGAAGCTGAACGCACACGAGCGCAGCTACAAAAGCAGCTGGACGAATGTGCCGGACGCATTCGGGAAATGCTCGACGAAGCACGTCGCGATGGCGAGCGCCTGGTCCTGGACATGCAAGACAAAGCACGGCAGGAAATCGCCGCCGAACGCGAGCGCATGCGCCGCGAGATCGAACTGGCCCGCGACCAAGCCCTGCAGGAAGTATGGCAACAAGCCGTACGGCTCGCCGGTTTGCTCGCTACCAAGCTGCTGCGCCGGCAGATTACTCCCGATGACCATCGGCGGCTCATTGACGAAGCCCTGGTCGAGCTGCGCCAGGCAGCACAAGCCGAACGGAGGGAGCGTATAGCCGCCCATTTGAGTTAGCCCGGCACGTCAGCCGCGGCAACCGGCCGTGCTACTCGCCCCGCTCCCGAAGCGCCGGAGGTACGACACCGAGCCAATGTCGGATGGAAAACGCAAAGAACATCCGCTGGCCTGGCTGGCCGACATCGGCAGTCAGCGTATCGCGCGTGTGTATGCCGAGGCGCTATTGAACGCTGCCCAGCGACTCGGCGTCACAGAAACGGTACGCCAGGAGTTGCACGACCTCGTAGACGACCTGTTCGCCAGCTATCCCCGACTGGAGCTGTTCCTGCACAGCGGCATCGTCAGTCGCCGGCACAAAGCTCAGGTTATCCGCCAGGCGTTGGCGGGGCATCTCAGCCCGTTGGTCGTCAATCTGCTCTTGGTGCTCAACGACCACGAGCGCCTGCCGCTCGTACGGCTCGTGGTCAGACTGTTCGAGGACCTGGTGGAACTGCGAGCCGGTCGTTTGCGGATGCAGATCGTGTCGGCAGCGCCTTTGGCAGATGATCAAGCAGAGAAGCTGCGTCAAGAATTGGCCCACATCCTTCAAGTCGAACCGATCCTGGAACAGCATATAGATCCCGAACTGCTGGGCGGATTGCAAGTACGCATCCGCGATTGGCTATTCGATGGATCGCTGCGCACCCGTTTGCAGCGCTTGGTCCACGATGTGATGTCGAGAGCTAGCTATGAGATTCAAAGCCGACGAGATCGTTTCTGTACTTCAAGCTGAAATCGAGCAGTACGGTGCCCAACTGGAAGCGCGCGAAATAGGCCGCGTCCTCGAGGTAGGTGACGGCATCGCCCGCGTTTTCGGCTTGGGCGGCGTTATGGCCGGGGAAATGGTCGAGTTCACCCGTACTGGGGTCCACGGTTTGGCCTTCAACCTGGAAGAGAACTCCGTGGGCATCATCATCCTCGGCGATTACCTGGGCATCGCCGAAGGGGACGAGGTGCGAGCCACCGGCCAGCTGTTGCGCGTCCCCGTGGGCGACAGTTTGATGGGCCGTGTGGTTGACCCCCTGGGCAATCCCCGCGACGGCAAGGGACCCATCATCACGTCCTACACCCGGCTGGTCGAATCGCCGGCGCCCGGCGTGGCCGAGCGTCAGCCCGTCAATGTACCCCTACAAACAGGCATCAAAGCTATTGACTCGATGACGCCCATCGGCCGAGGACAACGCGAACTGATCATCGGCGACCGCAAGACCGGCAAGACAGCCATCGCCGTGGACACCATCATCAACCAGAAAGAAGAAAACGTCGTCTGCGTCTACGTGGCCATCGGGCAGCGCGAATCCGCCGTCGCCCAGGTCGTGGAGAAATTGCGCGAGCACGGTGCCATGGATTATACCATCGTGGTCGTGGCCACCTCCTCCGATCCGGCGCCCTTACAGTATATCGCGCCCTATGCCGGGTGTGCCATGGCCGAGTACTATATGTACGAGCAAGGCCGAGATACGCTCGTCATTTACGACGATCTGAGCAAACAGGCGGCTGCCTACCGGCAGCTGTCCCTGCTCATGCGTCGCCCGCCGGGACGTGAAGCCTACCCCGGCGATATTTTCTATTGCCATTCCCGGCTCCTGGAACGTTCGGCCAAGCTAGCCGAATGGTGGGTTATCGTCCCTGACCATGCCGACCCCGGCTCCATCACTGCCCAGTCCGGCGTGGACGGCAAAGTCTATAAGGGCCCGCTGGAAAAGCATCAGGCCGAAAAAGAACTGGCCCGCTATCCCGGCCACAAGCTCGTCAAGGTGCCACGCACCGGCGGCTCGTTGACCGCTTTGCCCATCGTCGAGACTTTGGAGGGCGAGGTGTCGGCCTACATCCCCACCAACGTCATTTCCATCACCGACGGACAGATCTATCTGGTGCCGGATCTGTTCTTCGCAGGCGTGCGCCCTGCCATTGACGTGGGCATCAGTGTGTCGCGTGTAGGCGGCAAGGCCCAGATTCCCGCCATGAAACAGATCGCCGGCAGTTTGCGTCTCGACCTCGCCGCCTTTCGCGAATTGGAAGCCTTCGCGCAACTGGGTACCGAACTGGACAAAGCCACCCAGGCCCAGCTGGATCGCGGCTACCGCATGGTCGAAATCCTCAAACAGCCCCAATATCGGCCGATGCAAGTGGCCGATCAGATCCTCATCATCTTCGCCGGCACCAAAGGGTATTTGGACCGTATCCCCGTGCAGCAAGTATCGGCATGGGAAGATCAGTTTTTGCGGTTTATGCACGAACAAATGCCGGAAGTGCGCCAACGGCTCATTCGCGAGCGGCAATTGACGCCGGAGCTGGAACAGCAAATACGCCAAGCTATCGAATACTTCCAGCCCCAGTTCAAGCCGCCTGCATAATCGGCGCTCATTCGCGCCGGGGCCGGCGGCGAGCGAGACCTCCACCGCTCGGTATAGACGTCATGAGGAGGCACTAAGACAAGGGCAGCGGCTCCAAGGGTATCGGCGGGCACAGCTATGGTCAAAGCTCGGGCACTGATCAAACGACGCAAAGCGGTGCGCAATATCCGCAAAATCACGCGCACCATGGAACTGATCGCCACGGCACGCTTCAAAAGAGCTATGGATCGCGCTCTGGAAGCGGAAACTTATACCCGCAAAATCGCCGAATTGGTAGGCGATCTGGCTCGGTCCGTGCCCGGGGCTGTCCATCCCCTTTTGGAACGTCGGCCTGCTGTGCAGGCTGGCCTGCTGTTGGTTATCGCCTCCAATCGCGGTCTGTGTGGCGGGTACAACGCCAACATCATCCGCACCGCCCTCGGACGCATCCGAGAAAACGAAGCTCGCGGCATACGCAACCTCCTGGAAATATCGGGAAAACGGGCCATTGCTTATTTCCGCTTTTATGGCTTCGTCGCCGAGCGCACGTACACCCAGTTCGAGGACAAACCGCGCTTTCAGGATGTGGAGCTTATAGCCGAGCGCTATTTGCAAGCTTTTCTCAGCGGGCGTGTGGATCGGGTGGACGTGGCCTATATGAAGTTTCTGAGCGCAGTGCGTCAGACACCCGTTGTGGAAACCCTTTTGCCTCTCGTTCGCGCCGAACTATCGGCGCCGCCGTCGGCACCGAAGGCCAGCGAGGAATACGAGTTCGCGCCGGCAGCGACGACTTTGTTGCAGGAGCTTCTGCCCGTTTCTTTCAAAGTGCAACTGTTCAAATGTTTCCTCGATGCCGCCGTCAGCGAACAAATCGCGCGGCGCGTCGCCATGAAAGCGGCCACCGATAACGCCGAAGAAATGATCCGAAGGATAACGCTCCAGTACAACCGTGCGCGCCAGGCACAGATTACCAAGGAGATCGCTGAAGTCATAGGGGGCGCAGAAGCACTCAAGTAGCCCAGGGCTCGCTCACGCCCCGGCGACTCCACGAGCCGCGATACCGCGATACGACCGACAGGTGGAGGGCAATACGATCATGACGACAGCAACCATAACCGACCACCGTGCCGATACGGATCGTCGCATCGGACGCGTCGTCCAGGTTATCGGCTCTACGTTCGATGCCGAGTTCCCCGAAGGACATCTGCCCGAAATCTACAACGCGTTGCGCATTGACGCGGAATACAAAGGCATCCGCATCCATCTGGTAGGCGAGGTGCAGCAGCACCTGGGCGGCAATCGTGTACGCTGTGTCGCCTTGGGCTCGACCGATGGCTTGGTCCGCGGTATGGAAGTCGTGGACACCGGAGGGCCGGTGATGGTTCCCGTCGGTCCGGAAACGTTGGGCCGCGTCTTCAACCTCCTGGGCGAACCCATTGACGGCCGCGGTCCAGTCCATGCCAAGGAATACCGGCCCATCCATAGGGACCCGCCTCCCCTGGAGGAAATATCCCCGAAAACCGAAGTCTTCGAGACGGGGATCAAGGTCATAGACTTGTTGACACCTCTGGTGCGTGGCGGCAAAGCCGGGCTTTTCGGCGGTGCCGGCCTGGGCAAGACCGTGATCTTGACCGAGTTGATCGCTCGGATCGCCAGCCAGCACGGCGGCTATTCCGTGTTCGCCGGCGTCGGTGAACGTACCCGCGAGGGCAACGACCTTTGGCTGGAAATGCAAGAAACCAAGATCGGCAAGACCGATCGCGCCGTCATCACCCAAACGGCTATGGTTTTCGGTCAGATGAACGAACCGCCCGGGGCGCGTTTGCGTGTTGCTCTGTCTGCCTTGACCATGGCGGAATGGTTCCGGGACTCCACCGGCGCCGACACCCTGCTTTTCATTGACAACATCTTCCGCTTTTCCCAAGCCGGCTCGGAAGTGTCGGCTCTTCTGGGCCGCATGCCCAGTGCCGTCGGCTATCAGCCCACCCTGGCTACGGAGATGGGCGAATTGCAGGAGCGCATCGCCAGCACCACGCGCGGCGCCATCACGAGCGTCCAGGCCGTGTACGTTCCCGCAGACGACCCGACCGACCCTGCCCCGGCCAATACCTTCGCCCATCTGGATGCCTTTATTTACCTCGAGCGCAGCATCGCCGAGAAGGGCATTTACCCGGCCATAGATCCCTTGGCCTCCAACAGCCGGATCCTCGATCCGCAATACGTCGGCTGGGAGCATTACACGGTGGCTCGGCAAGTGCAACGGTACTTGCAGCGCTATCGCGAATTGCAAGACATCATCGCCATCCTCGGTGTGGACGAGCTCAGCGAAGAGGACAAACAAGTGGTCCACCGCGCGCGTCGCATCGAGCGCTTTTTGTCGCAGCCCTTCATCGTCGCCGAGGCGTTCACGAATCGCCCGGGCAAGGTGACCCCGCTCAAGGATACCGTCCGAAGCTTCAAAGAATTGTGCGAAGGCAAGTGGGACCATCTGCCCGAGGCCGCTTTTATGTATGTCGGTGCCATCGAAGAGGCAGAAGAGCAAGCCAAACGCTTGCAAGCTGCCTAGCGCACCGTTGAGGAAAGCCGCACAATCGCATTGGGCATCGCCGG
>PSKW01000004.1:0-104699 GCA_040289265.1 Gemmataceae bacterium | reverse complement strand
CGCCGGCGACACGAGATAGTAAGCGAGCGCTACCGCGCATGGCCGCAGCCTGAGTCACACAGGGGACGCGGAATGAGCAGTGCCGAGAAAATACAGGCTTTGCAATGTCTGGTGGTCACGCCCGAGAAGGTCCTTCTGGACAGTCCCGCCGATTTCGTGGCACTGCCCTTGTACGATGGCGAACTGGGCGTCTTGCCCGGTCGTCGGCCTTTGGTCGGCAAACTCGGCTACGGTGCCCTGCGCGTTCGCCGCGGCGATACCACGCTGCGCATGTTCGTGGACGGCGGCTTCGTACAGATCCGCCGCAACGTCGTCACCGTCCTCACGCCCCAGGCGTGGCCCTGCGAACAGCTCGACGCGGCGCGACTGCGCCAGGAGCTTCAACAAGTCCAGCAAGACCGCTCGCTTACGCCCGACGTGCGGCAGCAGCGAACGGCCCGTTTGCTTGCCATGCTGCGCATGATGCAGCCGTCCGCATGATCCATTCCGCAAACGGCAGGGCACGCCCTGCCCGATAGCCTGGCTCGCTGTCCATGCCCGGGTCAGTCGCTTTCTTCGGCCACTTGCGACGGAAGGGGTACACTATCGGCATGGAGGAAGTGTCGCTGATCGAGCACGGCTTGTTCGAGGAAACGCCGCGTGCGCACCTGGTCTGCCAAGATTTCCGCTGGCACGATCAGCGGGCTCCCGACCACGATCGTGACCGGATACCACCAGTCCATGCGTTTGTTCTTGCAAGGCGGTCCATTCCAATAGGAAAAATAGCTGCCCCAACCGCCTTCGATCCAGCAAGGGACGACAGGCGTCAAGGGCCTCTCGCGCAGGATTTGCCAGGCACCGCGCCGAAACGGACGCAGCACCTGCTTTTCGCTGCGCCGCAACATACCTTCCGGGAAAAGGACCAGGCACTCGCCCTGGTCCAATCGGGCGATGGCCTCCTGGATTTCGGGGACGTCGCGCCGAACCGTTTTCTCTTCCACGCGGATCGCTCGCACCACCCGACGCATCAAGCAGCGTAACACGGGCAAATCGTAAAAGCCGCTGCCCATCATCGGAATCAGCCGCCGGGGCAACACTTTGCCCAGCCATAAAGGATCCATCCAGGAAGCATGATTGCCGACGACCAGCACAGGCCCATGCCGTGGAAACTCGCCTAACCCCGGCCCCACGACGCGGAAGCGATAAACCGGCAAAAAAACTATTTCGCCCACCAATTCCAGCCACTCGCGTACCAGACGCCGCCAAGCCACACCAGCGGCTATGCTGTTCAGCGCTAGCGCCGTCCCCAACAACACGAGCGCGATCTGCTGCTCATAAAGCCAAGTGCGCAGATACAGGCGCAATATGGGCCCAGCGGTAAAGCCCAACATCGCTAGCGCTACCGAACGCCCGATCGAGGCGGTGCTGGCGATGCCAGCAGGCTGGTCCAAAAAAGCCGCCCATATCGGAACTACTACCCAGCCCAAACCTATGCCGCAAACGAACAGACTCTCGGCCCGTTGGACGCCACCCCAACTATTCACCTGGCTCAGCCACCAAGCCGTGCCCGCTACCAGGATGGTCCATCCGGCAGGCACCCAACCTAGGATGCGCCTGGGATGCCATGTCCAAGCACAAAGGCATGCGGCAATGCAAAAACCGAGCCCCAGGTAAGGCCAGCCCATCCTCTCCCAGACTCCGAGTAGTGCCACATCTGCCAGGATCCTGCGTGGATAGAGCCAATCGCGATGGCTGATCGCTGCCAGGAGCAGCCCGGCCACGATGCTCCAGCATAGGATCGTGGCCATTTGCCGTCGTCTACGTTGCTCTTGGCGTCGGCTGACCGCATCTTGCTCGTCCCATCTGGACACCGGGTCCGATAACCGCCAGGATCGTCTGGCCAGCGGAAAGTACAAAAGCAGAGCCAGCACATAGGTCCCGGCGAGAACGGAAAAATAGCGCCAGCGCGGCAGGACGAGCAAAAAAGGACCGGTGACGCTGCCTGCCAGGGCTGCCAGAGCGACGGCACCGGCGAGCGCAGCGGTAGCGCGATAGTGATGCTGGGTGCGCATGCTCAGCGACTCCGCAAAGAGCCGCCACCAAAAGACCAGACACGCCGATGCTGCCAGCCCGACGGCTAAAAGCGCCAGCATCCAATCGGCGAACTCCCAAGGATAGGGGCTGGTCAATAACACCCACAGCATGACGACGATGGCGAGACGCCAAAAGGTGGCCCCTATACAAACTTCGCCCACGGCAAGCCGTGTTTGTAGGCGTTTGGCCAAGCTGGCACCCGCCGCCGCCCCCCAGCAAAAGCCGAGCATGGTCCAACAAAAACTGTCCGCGATCCCCCAGCCCAACCGTTGGACAGCTATTTGCCTCAGCGCCTGATCCGCAGAGGTGACCACGAGGTGCGCTGCGATACTCAGGGCGAAAATGTAAGCAATACGTAACCGCAAAGCAGCTCCTCGATCCGTCCTTGGTACACCGCTTCAGCGTGCTGGCACCCCTTGTGCCGAGTCAGGTTATCAAACCGAGGACCTCTTGCATCGAATACATGCCCGGCGGCCGATTGCACAAGAACCGTGCAGCGCTCAGAGCTCCGCGGGCGTAACAGTCGCGGGTATGGGCACGGTGCGTCAGCTCCAAGGTCTCGCCGAGCGTGCTGAAAATGACCGTATGTTCCCCCACGTTGTCTCCTGTGCGTACGGCGTGGATACCGATTTCCGAAGCGTGCCGTTCGCCCACTTGACCCTCCCGACCATGCCGTAAAAGCGTCTGGCCCATGATGTCCTGGATCGAATGGGCCAGATGCAAAGCGGTACCACTGGGCGCATCTTTCTTGAAACGATGGTGCCGCTCGATAATCTCCACATCGAAATCCCTGCCACGCAGCAATCGGGCTGTTTCGGTCGCCAGATGCTGCAGCACGTTCATGGCCAAGCTCATATTGGGCGCTTGCAAAATAGGGATCTCGTGCGCGGCTGCCTGGATATCTGCCCGATCTTGAGCAGTCAGTCCTGTGGTGGCGATGACCAGGGCGATTTTGCGTTCCAAGCAAGTTTTCAAGATGGCCCGCGTACCTGCCGGCTGCGAAAAATCTATCACGACCTCGGGATGCACGTGCAACGGCAACTGATCGGTGACCAGTACCCCGAGTGGACCGATACCGCAGACCGTGCCGATATCTTCGCCCAGACGAGCATGACCTGGGGACTCGATCGCTGCTACCAATTGGAAATCGCCCGCTTCTCGTGCCAAGTGGACGATACGTTGCCCCATCCTGCCACAAGCCCCATTGACTCCTAGTCGGATCTTCATAGTTGTTGTCTCGCTTCCCCTGTGAGGCGGCTGACTGCGCGCCCTTGCCTAAGCGAACAGTTCGATGGCGCGAACGATCTCCTGGACATCGTTAGCGACCTGGATGGCGCGGTTGGCAAAACTGGCGCGTCGCACGCCGCGCTTACCTAGCACTTCCTCGAAAAGTGTCTGATCGGTGCTGTGGTAAGCCACCGTAGCGGTGGGATCTTTCAACGGATGGCCGGTGAGGATGCACACGGTACGGTCGTCGGCGCCGATGATTTGCCGCTGGCGCAGCAAGCGCGCGCCGGCAACACTGGCAGCGCTTGCCGGCTCACAGCCCAAGCCTCCTTTGCCTACCTGCGCCTTGGCATCCAGGATCTCCTGGTCGGTCACTTCGCACACCACTCCCTGGCACCACTCCAACGCGCGCAGCGCCTTGGGCAAGTTGACCGGGCGATTGATCTCGATAGCGCTGGCCACCGTCGAGGCCCGACGCCCCTGCTCGTGCACCTGTCGGTAGTACTCCTCGATCCGCTGGACTTGCCAATCCCCTTCTCGCCAGCGCACGCCCACATGGTTGAACAATTGGTGCAGGGTATTCGCACCGGCTGCATTGACGACGGCCAGCTTGGGCATGCGCCGGATCAGTCCCAATGTAGCGAGCTCGGCAAAGGCCTTGCCGAAAGCGCTGGCGTTGCCGAGATTGCCTCCCGGCACGACGATCCATTCAGGAACTTCCCAGCCCAATCCTTCCAGCACCCGATACATGATAGTTTTTTGGCCCTCCAGCCGGAAGGGGTTGATGCTGTTGACCAGGTACATGCGCAGCTGGTGGGCGACTTCTTGAACGCGCTGCATGGCATCGTCGAAATCCCCAGCGATCTGCACGGTCAGCGCTCCATGCTCTAGAGCCTGCGCCAGTTTTCCGTAGGCGATTTTACCCGAACCGATAAAAACGATGCCGCGCATCAGCCCAGTCGCCGCACAGAACACCGCCAGGGAAGCACTGGTATTGCCTGTCGAAGCACAGGCGGCACGCCGGGCTCCCACCAGCCGGGCGTGCGTAAACGCTGCCGTCATGCCATTGTCTTTGAAACTCCCCGAAGGGTTCAGTCCTTCGTATTGCAGATAAAGCCGGCCTGGATCGAGGCCGACGTATCGGCCTACTTCGTCGGCACGTTGCAAAATGGTCTGGCCCTCGCCGATAGTCAACACCTGCTCGGGCGGCGCGAAAGGCAAAAGCTCCCAGAAACGCCACACGCCGCTGAAACACAGCGGCTGCCGACGCTGGGCCCATTTTTTCTCGAAATGCGCCCAATTACGGGGTACGGCCAGCCTATCCCACTCGTATACCACGTCCACCAAACTACCGCAACGCGGGCACGCAAAGCGCGTACTGGTCACTTCCAGCGTCGCGCCACACTGCGGACGGATGCATCGCTGATACACTGCTTCCGTATGCATACTGCCACCCACAGCCATCTGGTGCGGCTAAGTGGTCCTCAGCGATCATCATATGTCCCGACGGGGTTCAGGGCGCTTCGATCAGTATTTTCCGCGCTTTCTCTCTTTGCTAGGTAGGATTTCGAGGCAGGTCGTCCACCAGCCGGTAACGATCGTCTCGATGAATTCTTCCGGCAGTCGTTCTGCCCGCATGTCGGCGGCCAGACGCTGGTAATCGTAGGCGACAGGCAAGAACTCCACACGCAGACGTCGCAAGCTGTCGCCGCCCAAGGCATCGTGCTCCACTTCTACCACAGTGTACCATACGCAAGTGCGGCCGTCGTTTTCTGGACGCCCGATGGCGCCCACATTGATCACATGTCGGTCGCCTGCCAACTGACGATGCCACTTGATGCCTGTATGGGTCACCAGCAGTACATCACACGTATAACGGTCGAGCAAATAGTGCAAAAAATGATCGGGGCATGTGGATTCCCAGAGAAATTCGTTCATACGCCGTGGGCTGCCGTGACACATCAACAGGCGATACGGTCCCAGCATAACCTGTATGTGCTCCGGCAATTGCCGCAGCCAATCGCGATAGGGTGTGCTGGTATGGTCGTAGGTATAACGGTAGCTGAGGGCAGCAAAATAATTGTCTTTCGGATCGGTATAGCCGCACTGGCAATCAGGCAGATCGTTGCTTATGGCATGGTCGTAATTACCCTGGATGCACTGCACACCCGCCTGCCACAAGAGGGGGAACACTCGATCTGGGTACGGCCCAAAAGCGCCCATGTCACCCAAACAATACAGGGCATCCAGCCCGCGCCGCTTCATATCGGCGAGCGCGGCTTGCAAAGCCAGATAGTTACTATATACGCCGCCGAATACCGCAATGCGCTCTTTCATCCGCTCCGGTCGCTCCCAGGCTGTAAGTTATGCCTCGACCGCCCCCGCCGAGGGATTGGAGCAGATCGCTCCATAGAGCCAACATGTATAACAAGCCTGATATCGCAGGGCGAACGGTTTGTGCGCCTGTGTCAAATCGTCGCCCAGACGCGCGTCCTCCGCTTCGATCAAGATCGGACAAACATACACTCCCTTGTCCGTAACGATGCGACTATGATTGCAAATCAACTTGGCGACGTCATATCCTGCCAGCATATCGCTAGTTACTCGTTCCTGTGCCAGATAAGCGCGACTGCGGCTTATTTCCGCCCCCAGGCGCAAGGCGGGCAGAATTTTTATACGTGGACGAGAATAACCTTGCTGCTTGAGTACCTCGACGAACTGCTCGTAGAGCTCATCGGAGGTCACGGTATCGTCCAATTGAGTGACTGTGACGATCGGGAGAAAGCCCGCTTCGACGAGTTTGCGGACACCGCGCATTGCCCGTGCAAATGTCCCTGGACCGCGGATGGGATCATTGGTTTCCGGCGACCACCCGTCCAGCGACACACGAAACTCCAAACTGTAGCGTGAGCGCGCTTCTGCGTCGGCGAGCCTCTCCAGCCAATCGTCCTTGAGCACGGTCCCGTTGGTCAGCACAGTTACTGGTCCATAGTCGAGCGCCATGATCAGTATGTCGGTCATCTGCGGGTTGAGGAAAGGCTCGCCCCCGGTGAAATAATACTCCCGCGCCCCGAGTCGCACTGACTCGTCCAAACGACACCGTACTTTGTCCAGGGACAGCATGCCGAACGATCTGTTGTGGGGGCTGCAACTGATAAAACAATGCTTGCACTCGAGATTACACAAGGTTCCCGCTACCTGAAACCAGACGTCGTCCAAGTGGGCTAGATGCACCACAGGCGCCTGGGATATGTTGTCTGCGGACGTTTTCGACTCCACGACCTAATCCTCCGAAGACCGCATGGATAGACATACAGGCGATCGAGCCGAAGGACTCTAGAGTTTTTCCTGGATCATTTGCATTACTTGAGCAATTTGGGCGAAACCGGTTTGCAACAGAAAATCGGACCGGCGGCCGAAGCTCTTGCTCCCGAGAATAAAGAAATTGGGCTCCGGAGAACGCAACAGATCCGGTCCCAGCGAGCGGTGTTGCAAACAGTCCTCGTTCGCCGACTGTAACAAATGGGCGGCCAAGCGCATGGGGCCCAGCGTTGCGTAACACTCGTGCACCTGCAGCTCGCGATAGAGCCGATTGTCCGGGGTGTAGCCGACATTGGCTACGATGCGATCTACTTCCCATGTGCGGAGCTTGTGCCCGACGCGAGCGATGACTCGAAAACCTCGGTCGGGCCCTAAACTATCCACCTGCACGACCTGGCTGCCGGCATAGAACTCTACCGGGCCGTCACTGCGCGAAGCATAATAGTTGGCCTCCTGGGCGAGACGATCGCGAGCAGGCAGCGGATCGTTCAAGAAACGCGGCAGTGGGGGCGTACGCGATTGACGTGCTAGCCAGACGATCCAGGTTTGCGGATAGTTCTTGGCCAACTCTGCCAAGGCGCAAACGCTGGTGGCGGCGGAGTAGCCTGCTCCCACTACCACGACCGTCCGCCCTGCGTAGTGGTCGCGATCGGCCCCCAGGATATCTGCCAATCCGTAAGCGATTTGCCCTTCGATGGCCGACTCGCCCAGTGCCGGAGCGCCTCCCTCGCCGAGCCAACGATGCTGCCCATAGGTGCCAGTGCAATCGCATACGATGTCCGCTTCGGCTTCCGTTTCCTTCCCCTTGTGGCGCAACAACAACCGAAAAGGGGCCGACGCCCGGCGCGGATTGCCTGGCAGATCTTCCTTCAGATACTGACGTCGGGCCACGGCCACGACTTCGCATTCTGTATGGATCGCATCCCGCAGCAAAGCCGTCTTGGCCAGGGGCATCCAGTAACGCTCTACCATTTCTTTTCCGGTGACTCGCTGGCCATCGTCTGGCCAGGTATGGTGGGGAAAATCGGCTTGAATTGCGCGTCTGCCGGCGGCCGTGACATTCATGCCGAACGGAGTGAACAATGAGACATGACCCCAACGCTGCACATGTTCGGCGATGCGGCCTTTTTCGTAGACACACACGTCCAAACCAGCAGCGCGGGCAGCTAACGCCATTTCCAGGCCGATCGGTCCTGCTCCCAGAATTGCCAACCGTGGCGGCATCCCTTCCCCCTCCTAGCCTATGCGAACTCGTATCGGACTTCGCCGACCATCATTTTAGACGGCATCCGGCAGAAATGCTTACGTGTGCTTGCCCGCGAAGATTTGCAAGATTTTTTGCCAGCGGCTCTGCCGCTCTTGTTGCAAAGCGGCGATCCGTTGCGATAGCCAGGCGTGGATGTCTTCGTCGCTTTGAACGGTTCGCTGGGGCGTTTCTTGGGTCGTCTGTTGGCCGGCAGACCGATCGCTGGCATCCAGTGCTGCCGCTGCCTGGACCGAAGAGGCAGGCTGTCCCGGCTCTGTGGACGCTGCGCTGGGCGTACCCGACGCTTCGGCGGCTGGCGTACCCACCACAGAGGCAAGCTGACCCAGCTCTCCGGACGCTGCTACAATGGTTTCCGGTTCGGCCTGGGGTGCCGTCGGGCCAAGTCCATGCGTGACCGGGGGCACACCGGTCGTCTGGCTCTGTCGGGGAGCCGCTGATGGTATGTCCGGTGCGGCTGCCGCAGCCTGCGCCGGTGCGGTCCTATCGCGCCTTTTGCGTTTGCGCCTGGTTGGTTGCTCCTGACGTGAGCGCACTTGGGCTTCATGCTCCGCCAAGCGCATTTGCAAGGCAGACAACTCCCGATTGAGCTCGCACAATCGTTCCAGTTCTTGTCTGATGCTGGCCATCTGCTCCCGGTGCAATTGCCCGAACATTTGCACCACCATGACTAGCGCCTGCTGGAATTGATCGAACATTTGCTGCTGCATCGAGCTGAATTGTTGCACGAGCGGCATGACGATCTGGTCGAGGACCTCCTGGCGATCGGGCAAGCGGGCAGTCGGCATAACGACCAGAGTGCCGGCAGAACTGGCCGATTCAGATGTTTGGGTGCCACCGTTCGGTGCCACCGTCACAGTTGGTGCACTGGCATCCGACTCGACGGTCTGGCAGGGCACATCGTCGCGCAGATCCAGGGACACTTGCGTAGGAACCAACGAAGAAGCTGGCGCCGCCGGCACTTGTGGATTGCGTCCTGGGGAAACCTCATCGAGCGGAACGTCAGGCACGGGCACGTCGGAGATCGGCATATGCGCCGGATCGTGTGCCAGCGATCTGTTCGTCGCCGGCGCAACGGGAGCAGTCTGCGGCAAGCGACCGACCACCGGCTCTTCCATGAGCCGGACATGCTCGGGAAACAAGCCGGGCGGCTCGGTTTCTGTCTTCAACTCGACTTCTTCCACAGGCACACGCGTAGAAGCCGGGGCGATTGCCAGCTCTCGAAAAGGACTAGGCGGTCCTACAAACCCACCGCCCGCTGGACTTGCCTCGTCAGCCAGAGCGACCTCGTCAGGTAAGGCCAGCTCTTGTGCGAGCGGCTCCG
Source organism: Gemmataceae bacterium (assembly GCA_040289265.1). GTDB lineage: Bacteria > Planctomycetota > Planctomycetia > Gemmatales > HRBIN36 > PSKW01. The sequence goes on along the minus strand of PSKW01000004.1, from coordinate 95,490 downwards.
CGGGGCTGGAAAGCGCTGTCGTCGGAGCAGAGGGAGCTGACCGAACTGGTCGGCAGCCGTCAGCCGAGGCATCGGCCAAGAGCAGCAGGTCTGCGTCCGGCAAGACAGGGGGTACCGGCTCTTGTTGCCTGTCGGACTCTGACTTCGGGTGGACACATTCCGCGCTAGCCTCATTCGCTTCAGCGGCTTCCGTCATTGCGGCTGCTTCGGCTTGGGTGCATCCTGTCGCTAAATCCGAGCTTACATCGGTAGACGCGGTCAAGCGGTCGGCACGGATAACATCCGGTGCTGCCTTTCCTGAACCATCGTCTCGGTCCTGGCGCTCCGATGACGACTGCTCCTGAGTAACGCCGACCGGATCGCAGGGCCCCGCCCGCTCCGATGGCAGGCTCGACGATGGCACCTCGGCGTCGGCGTGCAGCGGTTCAGCACCCGGGAGCGTCGGCGCCGATGCAACGATGGGCTGGGCCGAGTCATTCGTCTCGATCGAGCTAATCGCTGCCTGCGGACCGCCGGATTCGCGGCTTTGCACGGGCGCCGGCTGCACAGGAAGCGGAGGCAAATCCAATTCGCTTTCGCTAGGGTTTTGCGTTCCAGTAGTTTCGCTGCCATCGGCAATCGAGGCCGGCGTCACATCGTTCGGGACTGCGCCGGCTGAAGAACAATCTTGGTGCTGGACGGCACGTTCTGCAGTCGCAGTGGAAGTCGGCTGGGGCACTGGCAGAGGACTGCTCTCGTAGTGGATGCAGATGACGAATCGGCCTATTTCGACCCGATCGCCGTCGTTGAGGATCGCACAGCGAACTCTGGATCCGTTGACGGCAATGCCGCCTCGACCGAGTAGGTCCATGGCTAAGACACCATAAGGCGTACGCACCAGACTACAATGATAGCGCGATACGCTGGGCCCCAGAAGCTGGACTTTACAATAGGCTGCCCGACCGACGAGCGTGAGCACACGCTTCATAGGCCAGGGAGGCTGCCGATCCACTCGATTGGCCAGCTCCAAGGTTACCGCCGGCAATCCTTGCCAGGTGAAGGCGCTTTCCAGCGGCGTAACCTCAGGGGGCTTGGCATCAGCGCAGCCGGCGACGCATCGAATCCAGTAAGGCCCGATGCGGAGGGCGCGGCCTGGTTCGAGCCAGCCGTAAGGGCGCGCGCCGTCATGCCAATGCGTCCCCGTACGACTATCCAGGTCTACACAGAACAGGTGGCCCTGGATGATCTGGATATAAGCGTGCCGCTGGCTGATTTGCCAATGATCCAGAACCACATCGGCACGACTGTCGCGGCCGACGATGATACTTGGAGAAGTTACGGTAACAGTGTAAGGCTCGAGACGGTCCTGTGTTTCGATGCGCAAGACGACAGGCACCGTGCCACCACAGGCGGCGAGGTACAGATTCTCGGGGGTGCCTGCGACCGACGCCATACTTCGACTCCGCCGCCACAGGCTCAGGGCGCGTTTCCTGAGCGCCTGCAACACGTTACGCTGATCCTCCCTCGTTCGCGGCGATTCTTGCCCGGACTCTATCATTCTGCTATCCGAATGACCAAAAAGCAACCTGTTGGCACTGGATCAGCACGGTGTTTTGCATAGCATGGTAAGCGGGCGATACCGCGATCTTTTGGTGCGCGGAGCAAAAGGACTGAATCATGAGCATTTTGGTGGGCAAAGACAGCCGTGTGATCACGCAAGGCATGGGTAAGGCGGGGCTATTCCATTCGCAGCAATGCCGCGAGTACGGGACGAATATCGTGGGCGGGGTAGCGCCCGGCAAAGGAGGCACAGTTCGCGATGGCTTCCCTCTTTTCAACACGGTCGCCGAAGCGGTACGCAAGACCGGTGCCAACGTGACTATGATCTTTGTTCCTCCGGCCAGTGCTGCCGACGCCATTATGGAAGCCGCCGACGCAGGCATCGAGTTGATCGTAGCCATCACCGAGGGCATTCCGGTGCTGGATATGGTGCGCGTGATGCGCTTTTTGCAGGGGAAGAAATGCCGACTGATAGGCCCGAACGGACCAGGGGTCATCACGCCCGGCGCATGCAAAGTAGGCATCATGCCGGGGTATATCCACCGCCCCGGGCCGATCGGCGTGGTCAGCCGCAGCGGGACACTGACCTATGAAGCGGTTTGGCAGTTGACCCAACTGGGTCTGGGGCAGTCTACCTGCGTCGGCTTGGGAGGCGATCCGGTTTGCGGCACATCCTTTACCGAGGTCCTACACATGTTCGAAGCCGATCCACAAACTCAAGGCGTAGTCCTCATCGGTGAGATCGGAGGCGACCAGGAAGAGCAAGCAGCCCAGTTCATCCGGACCCACATGACCAAGCCGGTTGCTGCTTTTATTGCGGGACGCACTGCTCCGCCTGGCAAGCGCATGGGCCATGCCGGCGCTATCATTTCTGGCAGCAGCGGCACTGCCGACAGCAAAGTGCAGGCACTGCGGCACGCGGGAGTGTACGTTGCCGACAGCCCGGCGGAGATCGGGCTGACCATGAAACGGGCTTTGGCCAAGGCCTAACAGCGTAAGGACCGCTGCGGCCAGCTGACCAATAGTTGTGTGTGACAAGCAGGCACGCTCGCAGCCGTGTATCGAGCATGATGTGCCGGTTTTCCGTGTTCCGGCGTCCACAAACCTTGCAGGAGGAAGTACATGGGCACAGATCCGACACGCGGCGAGACGGTCGGCGATTCCGGCGCCATCCCGTCGCCGAGACCAACCATCGAGTGTTGTGGTGCCGCAGAGTTCGTCGAGCTAGCTACCTACCAGCGTTATGCTCAGGCAGCCGCGCAACCCGAACGCGAGCTTTGCTGTCCCAGCTCGTACGACCCGCGCTATCTCGAGGCGATACCCGAAGAGGTGCTCCAGCGAGATTATGGATGTGGAGATCCTACGCCGTGGCTACGAACGGGCGAACGTGTCCTCGACCTCGGCTCGGGAGCCGGCAAAATCTGCTTCGTCGCTGCCCAGAGGGTCGGTCCCGAGGGATATGTCCTGGGCGTGGACTGCAACGAAGAAATGCTGGCGCTAGCGCGGCGGGCAGCCTCCACAGTCGCCCAGCGGCTGGGATATGCCAACGTCGCCTTCCGGAAAGGATTGATCCAGGATTTGCGCCTGGACCTGGAGGCACTCGAGCAGGCGCTGGCCCAAGAGCCAGTGCGCACGGCGTCCGACTGGCTTCGACTGCGCGCCCTCGAAGACAAGCTACGTCGCGAGCAGCCGCTCGTGGCCGATGCCAGCGTGGACTGCGTGGTTTCCAGCTGCGTATTGAATCTCGTGCGCCCCCAGGATCGGCGCCAGCTTTTTCAAGAAATGCACCGCGTGCTGCGCCCCGGAGGACGGGCGATCATCAGCGATATCGTGGCCGACGAAGATGTCCCCGACTCCTTGCAGTCCGATCCCAAGCTCTGGTCCGGCTGTATCGCCGGGGCCTTTCGCGAAGACTCGTTCCTCAAAGCCTTCGAGGAAGCCGGATTTTACAGAATCACTTTGGCCCAGCGCGCTAGCGAGCCCTGGCGTATCGTCGAGGGAATCGAGTTTCGCTCTGTCACTGTCATCGCCTACAAGGGCACACCAGGCCCCTGCCTCGACCGCAACCAGGCAGTTATCTACCGTGGTCCCTTCCTCAAAGTGGAAGACGACGAAGGCCACGTATTCTACCGCGGCGAGCGTATGGCCGTCTGCGACAAAACCTATCATCTGCTGATGCGCGAGCCGTATCGGGGCATGTTCGAGCCGATAGCGCCTCGCGTCGAGGTGCCGTTAGACCAGGCGCCTCCGTTCCGCTGCGAGCCAGCTGCCCGACGGCATCCACGGCAATCCAAGGGCGAGAAGTACCGAGTTACCCAAAACAACGACGCTTGTTGCGGGTCCTCCTGCTGCTGAGCGGGTTCGCCGATCGCGACGTGGACCCAACGGGCGCAAAGACCGGCCGTCTTGGCGCGCATGACTGGGGCGTGGGCAACCTCGGCGCTCAGCTTGACAAAGCACTCGAGCGGGTGGCAGAGCGGGGCAGAGAGGACAGTTGGACCCAGTGCAAATAGTTGCGGAGCCGAACACCGATATAATCACAGTGCCATGCACATCCTGCCGCCACAGTTTCTTTTCCGCTTTTGTTTCCCCTGTTACCGCGTGAAGGGGCTGCCTTCGAGCGGCGACGACCAGCTTGTTGACCTCCCTGCAGTGTGTCGCTTGGACGACCGTATCTGGCTCTGGACCGGGCCGCATTTCGCCGATGTCCGCGTGGGCTGGAACGAGTCCGGGCTTGGGCTCCAGGTGGTCGTGCGCGGCAAAGAGCGACCTTGCCGCGGTAACGCCGACCATCCTCGGAGCTCCGACGGCTTTTGGATCTGGCTCGACATGCGAGATACGCGCACCATTCACCGCGCTACCCGCTATTGCCATCAATTTTATTTTTTACCGACCGGTGCTGGTCCTGACCGCGATCAGCCGGCGTGCGGCCAATGGAAAATCAACCGAGCGCTCGAAGATGCTCCGTTGGCTTCAGCCGACGAGCTGCTATACGTCTGCCGGCCGCAAACCGGCGGCTATCGCATGGAGATTTTCCTACCTGCCGCAGTCCTCTACGGTTTCGATCCGGAGAGCAACAGACGGCTGGGCTTCTTCTACACCGTGCGCGACGCCGAACTAGGCGAACAAACACTGGGCTTAGGCCCCGAATTCCCTTTCTGGGAAGACCCAAGCCTGTGGAGCACTCTCGAGCTCGTAGACGAAACGGTCGGCTAGCATCTGTCCATTCAGCCGCCGATGGTACACTGCTGGCCTAGCGAAAATGCTCTTTCCTGCTCGCCAGGTGTACTTCCGTGCGCCCAGGCAACGGCCCAAGGGATTTCTTGAAGGCCATGGAGAGCTTCCTATCATAAGCAGAAATTTTGTTCGTCTGGCCTCATGAGGAGGTGCTGTGGCTGTGTATCGCATAGCCGTCATCGGCGGAGATGGAACCGGCCCCGAAGTCGTACGTGAAGGCCTGAAGGTTTTGCGGGCTGTTGCCCAATTGGAAGGATTCCGCTACGAAACCGTCGAGTACGACCTAGGCGGCGAGCGCTATTTGCGTACCGGCGAAATCCTGCCCGAATCCATTCTGCGAGAGCTGGCGAGCTTCCATGCCATCTATCTGGGAGCAGTCGGACATCCCGATGTACCGCCTGGGGTTTTGGAACGAGGGTTACTCCTGCGCCTACGCTTCGAGTTCCAACAATACATCAATTTGCGGCCGGTCAAACTTTATCCGGGCGTAGAAACGCCGCTCAAGAACAAAGGTCCGGAGCACATTGATTTCGTAGTTATCCGCGAAAACACCGAGGGGTTGTATTGCGGAGCCGGCGGCTTTTTGCACAAGGGCACTCCCTACGAAGTCGCCACCCAGGAGTTGATCAATACCCGGCCAGGCGTCGAGCGTTGCCTCCGCTATGCCTTCGAATACTGCCGCAAACGCAACGACGAAAAAAAACTGACGCTGGTCCTCAAAACCAATGTCCTGACTTACGCCCACGATCTGTGGTGGCGTGTCTTCCAGGAATTGGCGCCTCAATATACCGACATTCGCACCGATTACAATCATGTGGATGCCTGTTGCATGTGGATGGTCAAAAATCCGGAATGGTACGATACCATCGTCACCGAAAACATGTTCGGGGACATTATTACCGACTTGGCCGCCATCCTCCAGGGGGGCCTTGGCGTCGCCGCCGGCGGCAATATCAATCCCCAGGGAGTCAGCATGTTCGAGCCCATGGGTGGCTCGGCCCCGAAATACAAAGGGACCGGCAAAATCAATCCCATCGCTGCCATCCTCGCTCTGAAAATGCTCCTGGAGTTCGTCGGCGAGGAGCGAGCGGCCCGCCGGATCGAAAACGCTGTCGCCTTTGTCACGGGCCACAAATTGAAAAGCATGGCCGCCGGCCAGATGGGCTATACCACCAGCGAAGTGGGCGACCTCGTCGTCCAGGCATTGCACGCTGCGGCGAACACCTGATGGTACTACCCTCTGGTCTGCAGGACGTAAAATACACAAAAAGCCGTCGGCTTTTAGGAACAGGACCATGGGCCTTAACAGCGTACCAGCCCTCGATGCCAGCGTTTTGGTGCTCAACCGGCTCTTTATCGCCGTGCACGTGATCACGGCCCGGCGAGCTTTTTGCCTCTTATGCAAAGATCTTGCCGAAGTGATCCACTTCGAGGACGGTCAGTTCGTCTCGTACAATTTCCAGTCCTGGCGCGAAGTGAGCGAGTACCGTGCTCGGTACTTTCGCAAAGAGGAAGACGACTGGGTGCGCACGCCTCGCTGTGAAATCCAGGTCCCGCGCGTCATTCGACTGCTGTTCTACGATCGGCTGCCGCGGCAGACGGTCAAGTTCAACCGACGCAACATCTTCGCCCGCGACAACAATCAGTGCCAGTATTGCGGCCGCAAGTTCCCCACCCACGAACTCAGCCTCGACCATGTCATCCCGCGCAGCCAGGGCGGCCAGAGTACTTGGGAAAATGTCGTCTGTTGCTGCCTCGAATGCAACATCCGCAAAGGCGGACGCACCCCGAAACAAGCCGGCATGACTTTGATTCGCAGGCCTGAAAAACCACGCCGCAGTCCCGTCGTCGTTCAGAAACTCACGAGCGCCAAATATCAATCCTGGAAATCCTTCCTCGATCATGCCTACTGGACGGTCGAGTTGAAATGATCGCTGCCTGCAGGGGTCACCGGCGGTTGCTCCGCAGCACCAACACTACCCCTGCGGCGAACAGGCCTATCAGGCAGTACAACAGGCTCGCCCAGAAAACTAGCAGCTGGCAAGGGTATACGCCCTGGGCCACTTCCGGACGCAGACCCGTCAGCTTGGAAATGCACATCAGCACCAGCCCGCGGGCAAAGTCCGAGTACAAGAACAGTGCGCAACCGAAAAGTATCGCCCGCAGGACAATTCGCTCCCGTGCTAGGCGCCAAAAAACCATGAACGTCGGCACCAGAATAATCATATAGTGATTCCAAACGATCGGACTCAGCAAGAGCATGCCCACTGTGTACAGTTCGTACAACCCTTTGGCTTCCGTACCACGCAGGCGCACGGTGGCCCATACCAGAACGCCGACGATCGCGACGATACTGCCCATATTGAAGAGCATTTCGAGCAAGGAGCTTTGCATCAGCGCATGCACTCCGAAGTCTTGCGGATTGCCTCGGAAAAGTTTGGGCCACAAACCCGTAAGTGAAGCGCAGGTCGGTGACAGAACATAACGCTGCGCCTCTGGCAGGCCCTTTTGCACATACTCGTCCCATACGCTGGTTCCCAAAATGGCGAACGCCAGTGCATGCGACAATCCGACAGCTGCCACTGCGCCTGCCACAGCGCGCCACGCCCGGCGCAATAGCAAATAGACCAGCAGAAACCCCGGAAAAAGCTTCAGCGAAGCCGCCAATCCGACAAGCCCGCCGCCGATCACTTGTCGGTTATGCTGCAAACAAACCGCCGCCATCCCTAAAAGACCCATCAATAAAAAGTTCATCTGCCCAAAATGGATTTGCTCCAACACTGGATCGGCAAGGAAAAAGCAGCCGACCAAAAAGATCCATCCGGCTGCCGGCCACCCGCCCAGGCAGTACCTGGCGAGTACGACACAAGTCGCCCAGAACAACGCAAAGCCGAGCAAACCCCAGATGAAAAACGCCGTCTCGTAGTCGAGGTAACTAAAAGGAATCATAAGCACCACCGCAACAGGCGGATGCGCGTTGACCCGAGGATGCATCGGTCGCCTCTCGAAGGCATGGCCGGTATAACGGGGAAATGTCTCGGCGTGGGGCGTATAGATCGGCTGCCCGTTGCGCCAATTGAGTGCTGAAGCATAACCCTGGAAAAAATCTTGCCAAACGCCGGGCGTGGGCCACATCTCGCGCCAGTATGTCGGACCACGCATCAGCAGGGCCAGTCCCGTGAAAAGGACCGCCGCGAGCACCTGCAGCGTTTGTGTTGGACGAGCCAACATAGCGTTCTCCGTCGGCAACGCTCGGATCCTGCGCCGCTTAGGTGGGTGGCATACGCCGCTTGCCGACCGCCAACATCGTCAGTCCTAAAACGAACCAGCCCAGCAAAAGGTAGTGCGGCACGGCAATTCCCGTGACGAGTTCCCCGAAGGTAGCCCGGTGCTTGACCCACGCCAATTGACCGCCGGGCGTCGTCACCGGAACCCCTAAAAGCAACTGCCACCACCATCCGATCGGCAAGGAAACCAGGATGTAGGCCACGATAAGTCCAGGTTTCACCCAGCCGGGCGCGTAATGCCACCAGATCCAGAACGACAGGAGCAGGAGCACGAAATAGTGATCCCAGGTGATCGGCGACACCAAAAGCATGGCGGGCACTGAGGCCGCCAGGGCCAAATCGTCCGACGCCCCAGCATACCGTCGCACCGAAATAGCGAGCAGAAGACTCACCAGAACACACGCCGCGACTGTCGTCGCTAGAGCGAGCGACGGGTGCACCTGGATCGGCTGGACATTGGCTCCCCGCGCCCCAGGATCCAGCAGCCTGGACCAAAAGCCGTAGAAAGACGCATTGACCCAGGAACTGCGATACTCGCGAACGTGAGGAAGCACATCGCCCACATAGGTCAAGTGATCGGCTAAGCCGAATACTGCCAGCGTCACCCCCAGGCCGATAGCGCACGCTGCGGCCCATCCGACGAGCACTTTCCAGCGTCGTTGCACGAGGAACGGCAGAATCAAAAAAACCGGAAAAAGCTTGACCGAGCTGGCCACACCCAGCCACATCCCTGCAGCGCAGTCACGCCCTCGGCGCCCGGCTACCCATGCGCACACCGTCAATAGCAACAAGAAGGAATTGAGCTGCCCCTGCACCAGGTCCTGCCGCAGAGGTGCATAAAGCACCAACAGCGCCGCCAGAGGCAGCGCTTTACCGACGCTCGCGCGCCAACGCAAGTGCCAGCCGACCAAGCCGATGGCTAACAGGAGACAACTCAAGAGCGCGCCATCCCATACGGCAAAGGCGCGCTCGTAGCTCAGCCAGGACAGCGGAAGAGCCAGCAACACCGCCCCAGGCGGATGGGCTGTGTACTGGTTGAAAACCGGCTGACCACGATCCCGCTCCACCCCCAGGTAGCGCCGCAAGGCAACCTCCTGGTCTGTATAAAGAGACAGCCCGTCCCGATAAAACCGTGCTGAGGCCCACTCTTGCAAAAAATCGTGGAACACAAGCGGCCCCGACGGCTGGCTCAGCCATTTCATCTCCCTGAGCATTTGCGGGCCGAAAAGCAATAACACCGTCGCCGCTGCCAGGTTGAGGATCAAATAGGCTGCCGCCTTCGATTCGGCATGTCCCGATGCCATGCCACTTTCCATCTGGCTTGTGCCGTTTCAGTTCCTATCAAATCAATGAACCGCCACGATGTACCACACCCCAAATGTAGAATCGAGGAGAGCGACGTGAGTACACAGCATCCTACCCGACGCGATATGTTGGTCCAGACAACGACCGGTGTAACCGGCGCGCTTGCCTCTTGCGCTTTTGCCGGCACACTTTTTACCCCCGCCACAACCGACACAATCCGTGCCGAAAACGAGCGCCCGGGCACCACCGAGTGGCTGCTGACCAATACCCGCGTGGATCCCAAAACCCGCTATCGTTGTCCTTGGATCGAGGGGTACTGCTCGCACACCAGCATTCGCGCCGGCGAAACGCTGGACATCATGGTCAGCACCAATCCCCCGTCGCCGTTCGTCCTCGATATCTATCGTCTGGGCTATTACGGGGGTACCGGCGGCCGGCATATGGTGCGGCTCGGTCCGCTGCCGGGCAAAACCCAACCCGACCCGGACATCGGTATCGAGCGACTGCGCGAATGCCGCTGGGAACCCAGCTTTTCCCTGACCATCCCCAAAGACTGGATCAGCGGCGTCTACCTCGGCAAATTGACCGCGGAAAAAGAAGGAGTGCAAAGTTACTTGATTTTCATCGTGCGCGACGATCGCCGCTGCGATTTCCTCTTCCAGTGCAGCGATACCACCTGGAACGCTTACAATCGTTGGCCCAGTCAGTGGGCACTTTACGACAACGGTGTCAAGGAATGGTACTGGGGGCCCCATGTGCGGGTGAGCTGGGAGCGTCCCTATGGGAAATATTGCCAGATTCTCGACGCTCCGCTTTCACAAGGCTCCGGCGAGTTCCTCCTGTGGGAATTCCCTTTGGCCTTTTGGATGGAACAAGAAGGGTACGACGTTTCCTATATCAGCAACGTAGACACTCATGCCGACGGGCCGGGCCTGCTACGTGCCAAAGCCCTGGTATCGGTCGGACACGATGAATACTGGACGCTCGACATGTACCAGCATGTGCAACGCGCCATCCAGCAAGGGCTCAATGTGGCCTTCCTAAGCGGCAATACGTGCTACGGGCTGGTGGAGTTTTATCCCAACTATAAAGGCAGACCGCATCGCGCTCTGGCTCGTCTGGGCGTGTTCGGTCCGCTGAGCGACTTGGACTACCGTGCCTTTCCGGAAATGCGTTCGTTCAAACATCAGGGTCCTGACGCAGCCCGCCTCATGGGCGCCGCCAGCGTCTTTCCAGTGACCGGCGGAGCCGATTGGATTTGTGTCAACGAAAAGCATTGGCTCTTCGCAGGCACCGGCATGAAAAACGGCGACGGCATACCTGGCTTGGTCGGCTGGGAGTGGCACGGCAACCCAGCACCTTTGCCGGGCTTGGAAGTAGTGGCCTCGGGCACAATCAAAAGCCGCAATGTCGAGGCGACCTATACGGCTACTATCTACCCAGGTCCGCGCGGCAACTATGTCTTCAACGCAGCCACTATATGGTGGTCCGACGGGCTGAGCGCTCCGCCAGGCTATAAACATCCCTCGGCCCACGGAGCGCATCCCAAAGGCCCCGATCCGCGGGTCCAAAGGATTACAAAAAACTTGTTCGAACGATTTCGCGCGTCGCCGGGTCCCTTACCATCCTGAGTATCGTGTTGCGCACAAGCTCAGTTCATGCGCTGCTTTATATAATCTCGCAGGGCGTCTTGCCACGGACGCAACTCGATCCTGTCGGGACGCATTGATTCGAGCACGCTATAGTGTGGCCTGGTGGCTCTCTGTTTCCACTGATCGCTACCGATGGGCTGGATGTCTGCTCGGACGCCAGCATATTCCAAAGCCCGGGATGCAAACTCGTACCACGTACAGTATCCAGCGTTCGTCATATGCACAAGACCAGTTGTGCCCGCAGCAATGAGCTGCAGAACTGCAGCGGCAACATCGTTGACGCTCGTGGGGGTGCATATCTGATCGTGGACGACGCGCAAGGGCTGACCCCGCTGTGCCGCCGCCAAAATGGTTTCTACAAAATTGCCCCGCTTCCCTCCTCCCGCCGGCAGCCCGTACAGGCCGCACGTCCGCACGATCAAATGCCGGTCCCAAACCTGCGCCACCAGACATTCGCCTGCCAGTTTACTTGCACCATAGACATTGACAGGAGTTGGACGGTCGCACTCGTGGTAAGGACGCCGGCGCTGCGTGTCTATGCCGAAAACATAATCCGTACTGAAATGCACCAACAAGAGATCGCGTTGCCGACAGAACTGTGCCAGCTTCCATGGTGCATAAGCATTGACGCGAAAAGCCATATCAATGTCGTCTTCCGCTTGATCTACATAATTATAAGCGGCACAATTGATGAGAACATCCGCTTCTATGCGAGCCAATTTAGGGATTATTGTCTCGTAATCAGCCAAGTCGAGCTGCTGGCGCGTCCATACCACGGCACTCCCGCCTAGGCGACGGGCAAATTCGCTGCCCAGCTGACCGGTGCCGCCGAGAATCAAATAGGCTATCGTTTCTGCCATAGCTACGAGTGGCCCCCCCAGCGCGAAAACAGCTCGTGCTCCACGCCCAATTGATCGCAAATGCGACCGACTACGAAGTCAATCATATCCTGGATCGTTCGCGGGCGTGTATAAAAGGCAGGCATGGCCGGCAAAATGGTCGCGCCAGCTTCTGCGCAACGCATCAGATTGTGCAATTGAATGCGATTCAGAGGCGTCTCCCGAACCACCAGAACCAGTTTGCGCCCTTCCTTCAAATGGACGTCGGCAGCGCGGTGGATGAGGTTTTGCGACATGCCTGCGGCGATAGCGCCGAGCGTACCGGTGCTACAGGGGCAAATGGCCATGCCGCCTGTGGGAAAGGTGCCGCTGGCGATGCCGGCGCGGAAGTCCATGTAATGGTGATAGACTAAACGATCGGCAAACGGACGTGCCTCCGGTCCGATGAGGTTCAACGCGTCGAAGCGATCGAGCGACACCGTGCGGCCGGTTTCGAATTCGATCACTTGCGCAGCCGCCGGGCTGAGCGTTACATGCACCCTTCGTCCCGCCAGTAACAAGACGTCGAGCAACCGCAGCGCATAAGGTGCGCCACTGGCTCCCGTAACCGCTACAACCAGATCCCCCGGCATTTTTGCGACTTCCCTCGCGGATTCTAGGCGGCCTCGGACATTGGCAGACACACGATGACAGGGTAGGTCTGCTTACAGGAAAATCAAGCGCGGTGCCGCATGGATTTTGCCCAGTCTTTCTCCCTCGCCGGTCGCTATCGTGCGACACCCGGTGCGCATGCAGCAGTAACGACTTTGCGAAAAATACCGAACTTGATTTGACAGCCTGCAGGGAGTGTTCTAGAGTTGATCACAAAAAGGAAAGACCAGCGAAAAGTACTGACCGGTTCGATACATTCGCTCGAAACAGCATCCCGTTGACGACGGCATCTCCCCAGTGCAAGACATGGCTTCTGGTCGAAGACCCAAGGCGGCATGTCCGCCGCCCCAAACATGGAGGATGCCCCGTTGACGCGCCAGCGCTTTTTCGATCGAGTCGTCCGGTTTTTGGTCGCTGACGATGGTCCCACGGCAGTGGAATACGCTGTCATGTTGGGTCTCATCTTGCTCGTATGTTTGTCCGCCATTGCCAGCATCGGCGATCCCACGACTTCTTCCTTCTCCCGCCTGGTGGATGAAGGAGGCTTCGGCAAGAAGTAAGCAGTTGGTTCGATCCTAGGGTAGAAAGCTTACATTAGACGGAAACTGCCTCGATGTGGAGGCAGAAGTATATGGTGGTCCTTTTGTCAGGAGGTACACGTATGATGCGTTGGGGACAGGCGATTGCTCGCTTTTTCACGAGCGAGGACGGACCGACGGCTGTCGAATACGCCGTCATGCTGGCCCTGATTATCGTCGTTTGCCTCGCGGCTATCACGACGCTGGGCCAGAACGCCAATACCACGTTCCAAAACGTGGCCAACAAAATCGGCGGCCCTTGATAGCACGAGCCGCAAGCGCAAACGCAGATAGCTGGCCCGAGCCTGCTATCCCACCAGGCCCGCCTGTGGGGCAGCGCATCTCCGCATGCGCTGCCCTGCACGGTGCCTTGTGCCTTTTCCCAAAAAGCCTTTTATCGTTCTCCTTGTGTCGCCATCGGGAGGACCGGTATGCTCTCAGGACTCGATCTCTTTGCGCTCGTGGTCGTATCCGCCTTCATGATCGGCGGTGCCCTCATTGATTTTCTGCAACTGAAAGTCCCAAACTGGCTCACCTTTCCTATGATGGTGAGCGCCTGGGCTTATACAGCGTGCCTTTCTTTCCTGACTCCTGTACCATCGGGTACGTTTCTCGACAGCATAGCTCTGACCGCTGTCGGCTTTCTCTTGCTCTTCCCCTTCTATGCTGTCGGCGGCATGGGAGCCGGCGATGTAAAGCTTCAGATGGGCTTCGGTGCCTGGATCGGTGTGCTCTTCGGACTCCGAGAAGGATTCTGGATCCTCCTTTATGGCTTTTGCATCGCAGGCATAGTAGGCGGCCTCATGGCCCTCAGCATGATCTGCTGGAATCGTACGTGGCGAGCCAATTTATCCAATCTTGTCACGATATGGTCGGACTGGATGTGGTCCAGTAGCTTTACAGAAGTCGCTCAACGGGCCGCTGAACGAAAATCCCAGATGCAATTGCTTCCCTATGGCGTCCCACTGTGCATAGGCCTCCTGGGATACCTTTATTATTTTGTGTTCCAGCAAATATAGTATGTAGTACTAAGACTCACAAATATGCGTCAGTGATCTGCATTCGAGGGTAGCAATATATGCTTCTCGAACATTCTCTCTTGCAGCAGGAAAGGCAAAAACGTGCCCTGTACATGCCTACAAAGCATCGGTATTCCGCAGGATTTGCCCCAAGACCGAGACCAAAAACACACGTTGCCATATCCTCTTGTGGATGCGCACCTTACGAAAGCAATAACCACGGCGCCCGGAACTGTTCGGTGCGGGGCACCCGACAGGTAAGTTCGTCAGATTCCGCATATTCACAAAATGCGTTAGAATTGAAGAAGTCGCTCTATTTTGGACGAAATAAACGCACGGGGGCGGCAACTGTAGAATTTGCCATCGTGTCCCCTTTGCTATTGATGCTTTTGCTCGGTCTTATTGAATTCGGCCGCTTCTTTATGGTGGAGCAGGTTGTCACCAATGCTGCCAGGGAGGGAGCTAGGAACTCCGTAGTAACTGGAGCAACTGTGAATTCTGTTAACAGCGCTGTCGGCGAATATCTCAAGGCCTCCGGTATTTCTAGTTATATAGTGAGCATAACCCCTGATGTTTCGCAGGCCAATACGGGCGACCGTATAACTGTTTCCGTTTCGGTTTCATACGGGCAGGTTAGCTGGCTTCCCACAACGACATTGCGTTGGTTAGGTACGGAAACGATCACAGCACAGGCGGTGATGCGAAAGGAGGCTCGGTAAATCTGCTACGATTCAATCGTGGGATGACGAAGACGCGCTAGGCATTGGATACTAGTTGTTTGCGCTGAGCGCGGGCAGGGGCAATACACGGGATTTTTTTGGAGCAGGTCGGGAACAACGGGAGGAACGCATCATGAGGCCGAAAACTTTGGTATTGCTTTTTTTTGCCATAGGGTGTGGTCTGATAGCCTTTGTGCTCACGAACCAATACCTGAGCGCGCGGCCGGCGCCAGCGCCGCAAGAAGAGAGGGTGCCGGTGCTGATAGCGCGCCAGGTGGTTCCGGCGTATTCGCCCCTGAAAGACCCCCAGATGTTCGAGGTGGTCATGATCCGCAAAAGCGAGGTGCGCAGTAAACTCATCGGCGATTTCGAGTCGGTCAAGGGACGAGTACTGAAATATCCTCTGGGCGTGGGCAAACCCCTGGCTGAAGAGGATCTGGCGCCGCCTGGCCAAGAGGCGATCACCTGGAAACTGAAACCAGGCGAGCGCGCTATGACCGTCAAGGTTACGCCGGTGACCGGTACCGCGGGTTTCATCCTGCCCGGGGATCGAGTAGATGTAGTCGCCACCCAGATTCGGCGCGGAGAACATGACGAGCCGTTCTCGCAAATCATCTTGCAAGACGTAGAAGTGCTGGCGATAGACCAGCAAGTGCAGACGCCCGATGGCAAGGTAGCACAGCCGGCAGATCACGTGACGCTGCGCCTGACTCCCGAGCAAGTGGAGCTACTGAGCATCTATGCAGATACCGGCACACTGCGTTTGGTGCCCCGACGTCCGGACGACAAGCAGGTGGTCAAGACGTCGGGGGCGTCCCCGGGAAAGCGCGGGCGCAGCGAAGCAGGCCCCAGGACACGCGCCGAACCCCCTGTAGAGGTGCCGACGCCCGCAAAGCCGGTTGTACCAGCGGCCACAGAAGCGCCGGCGCCGAAACCGCATGTGCTGACCATCATAGACGCCGAAGGCGTGCGTCGGCTCAAGTTCGATAGCGACCGATGAGCCAGTTCGTGGCGGGTGCCAGAGGATCGCCAGCTCTGGTACGCTGCCACGAACTGCCGAGAGTGCCTTTAAGCGATACGGACATCAGCAAAATTCATTGCCCCTTTCAGGAGAGGTGAAAGGATGCACCTGTTTACACGATCGCTGAGCGACGGGAAGAAGGGACTGAGCGTGCCGATGTGGCTGGGCGCGGCATTGCTGTGCTGCGCCTGGGCGTTGGCCCAAGAAGCCGAGCCGGTGGTGGCACCACGCCCGGGACGTGCGCCGTCCGCGCGGGCCGAGGTTGTCGTCACCCGTGGCGAGACGGTACTCTTGTCGCACAAATCAGGCAAGAAGATCCGGCAGGCGTTGGCCACGCGCCCCAGCCTCGTGCGTCTCAAGCCTGCCGATCCCAAAGAACCCCACGCAGTGCAAGTCGAGGCGCTCGCCCCGGGCGAGACCACAGTCCAACTGACCGACGAAGCCGGCGAGACTCAGTCGTTTACCCTCCTCATCCTGCCCAACCGCGAGGACGAGGCAGCGCGTTTGCTGGAAATCCAGCAGCAGCTGGCCAAGCAATTCCCCCACGCCAGTTTGTCCATTTCTCTGGCGCCCTCGGGGCGCATCGTTGTCACCGGCTTCGTCGAAGCCAAAGAAGAGGTCGAGCCCATCTTGACCTTTTTGCGCGGTCTTACCGAGACGCGCAGTGCCGACTCGGTGATCAACGGCATTCGCGTCGCCGGGGTCATGCAGGTCCAGTTGGAAGTCTGCGTGGCCCGTGTGTTTCGCTCGGAGCTGCGCCAATTGGGTTTCAATTTTCTCAACGCCGATCAACAAAACTTTATCGGCAGCACGGTTGGCGGGCTTATCAATGCCCGCAACTTGACCATCGCGCCGCGGGGCGGCGTGGGCACCTTTTCCGGCAACGACCTCATCCCGGCCGAGACCAATATCTTCTTCGGGATTACCGATCGTACTTCGGCGTTTCTCGGATTCTTGCGGGCGTTGCGGGACGAGAACTTGGCCAAAGTGCTGGCACAACCTACCCTGGTCGCATACAGTGGGCGGCCCGCTAGCTTCCTGGTGGGCGGAGAAGTTCCCGTGCCGCAGGCGTCGGCTACAGGTACACCCAGTATCACGTACAAGGAATTCGGCACACGCCTCAACTTTTTGCCCATCGTGCTGGGCAATGGCAAGATCCGCCTGGAAGTGGAACCGGAAGTGTCCAATCCACGGGAAGTGATCCTCCAAGGGATCGGCACTACTTTCCGTTTCGATACGGATCGCGTGCGCACGACGGTGGAGCTGGAAAACGGTCAGACGCTGGTGATCGGCGGTCTGTTGCAAAACGAGGTATCAGGCACCACCCGCAAAGTGCCGGTATTGGGCGACCTCCCGTTCGCCGGAGCGCTCTTCCGCAGCGTGCAATACGAGGAGCGCGAAACCGAGCTGATCGTGTTGGTCACTGTGCGCTTAGTGGATCCGCTGGACGCAAGCCAGCGTCCGCTGACTTTGCCGGGACACGAGACGCGCACGCCGAGCGATTTTGAGCTATTCTTGGAAGGGATCCTGGAAGCTCCGCGCGGGCCGCGGACGCCGTTCGCGTGTGGTCACTATCAGCCGGCGTTCTGGCAGGCTGCAGGCGTCTGCGGACCAGAATGCGAAATCCCCGATATTTGCGCGCCCTGCAGCGCGGCCAAGCCCGACGGCTCTGCCCCTCGACCGGGCACGCCGGCGGTACCGCAAAAACACGCGCACACGGAGGTCCAGACGACGCGGACGTCACCGGAACGCATCGTGCAGCCGCCCATGCTCAAACAAGAAGAACGGCCCAACGAGAGCGGCCGGTCGGTTGCCCCGGCGACGGAGCAGCCAACGGAGCAGCCGATGCAAGCCGATGCGGAACGGGGCGACGTTTCGTCAGGTGCAGGTGTCGCGCCGGCCTCGCTGGACCGGCAACCCAGCGATGCCGACACTCAGTCCGCCTCCCCATGCGAGGGTACGCACCAGGAAAAGTCTGCACAGGTACCACGGATGGACTCTCGAACAGAATCGAAGAGCCAGCTCGAGTCGAGCCAACCGGCCCAGGTGCCGGACAAGGACGCGCAAGACAGCTCCGCCCACCCCGAGGGCGACCGGATGCCTTGACTGGCCATGACTCGACACAACGCAAGACACAAAGACCGACAGCTTCATGAATCAAGAAACGCTGCGTTTAGCATTCGTAGATCCTTGCGACGCCACCCGAGAAGCGCTGCGTCAAGCGCTCATGGGGATCGAGTCCTTGTGGCTGGAAGCCGAGTCATCGCGCTACGAGTTTTTCTGGGACGTCATCGAACAAACCAAACCTGATGTGGCGCTCGTAGCCCTCGACGCCGATGCGCCCAAAGGTCTGCAATTGATCAGTCAACTGGCGACCCAGTTTCCGCATCTGGCGGTGCTGGCGGCCAGCTCCAAAACCGACGGGCCGTTCATCCTGCAAACGCTGCGCAGCGGGGCGCGCGAATTCATCACGCTCCCTGTGGCGCTCGACGAACTGTTGGCGGCCTTGCAACGTGTACGCGGGCAGCTGCGCAGCGCTGGGGAAAGTAGCCCGATCACCCAGGCAAGCTCCACAGTCATCGCCGTGGTGGGCACGCGCGGCGGAGTCGGCTGCACCAGTATCGCCGTCAACCTCGGCTGCATCCTCGCCCAGCAAGCAGGCCATCAAGTTGCGCTCATGGATCTCGACTTGGCCCTGGGTGACGCCGATGTCCGGCTCGATCTCATCCCCGATTATACCCTGGCCGATGTGGCCGCCAACATAGACCGGCTGGACATGACCTTTCTGCGTCGCTCGCTGAGCAAGCACGCCTGCGGCTTGTCCATTTTGCCGCATCCGGTGCAAATGGAGGATATCGCGCTCATTCGCGACGAGCATTTGCAGCGCGTGCTGGGGCTGTTGCGCGCCAGCTACACGCATGTAGTGTTGGATCTCAGCAAAAGTTTCCGTCCCACGGACCTGCTGGCAATGCAACTGGCCGACATCATTTTGCTCGTGGTGCAGCTGGAATTGACCAGTTTGCGCAACGCCGTGCGCATGCAGATGTGTCTGGGTAATCACGAGGGACTGCTGGATCGCTTGCGGGTAGTCGTCAACCGCGTCGGCTGTGAAGATGACGAGATCAGTTTGAAAAAGGCCGAAGAAACTATCGGGCGGCCTATTTTTTGGCAAATTCCCAACGATCCGCGCACCATGGCGGCTTCCCGCAATGCGGGCGTACCCTTGATCCAGCACGCGCCGCGCTCCAAAGTGTGCCAAAGTTTGCAGGACTTGGCACGCGCTTTGTTCAACAACGACAAAGTCGCAGCCAACGGCCACGAACGCCCGCGCAAAGGATTTTCCTTGTTTCGTCGAGACAGTAGTTGAAGCGGAGCCACGGCAAGCGGCCGGCGCTTGCCCGGCCGCATCCCCATCCGTGGGCCATGACGAAAAGCAAGATCGCAAGCGATTTGTGCTTGACAACGAAATTGTCAGGAGTGCGCACCAGAGGTGAAGAAATATCGGTGAGTGAATTATGACCCGTTTCAGTCGAGGCACGCTCACGCCGAACACGCCCAGGCCGGTGGCCCCTGCGGAGCCACGCACGGCCAGCAAGAGCTTCGATGAGCTCAAACGGCTCATCCACAGCAAACTGGTCGAAACGCTGGACCTGTCCAAGGTCAGCGACCTGGCTGGAGATACCCTGCGCAAGGAAATCCGGCTGGTCGTGGAGCGTCTCTGCGATACGGAAAACCCCCTCCTGAACCGCATGGAACGCGAGCGCCTCATTGACGAGGTGCTCGACGAAACCTTCGGTTTCGGGCCTTTGGAAGTGCTTTTGAAAGACCCCACTGTTTCCGATATTCTGGTCAACGGGCCGTACAAGGTTTATGTCGAGCGCCGCGGCAAGCTGGAAAAGACCGATGTCCGTTTTCGCGATCAACAGCATTTGCTGCAGATCATAGACCGGATCGTGAGCAAGGTGGGCCGGAGGGTGGATGAGACATCGCCCATGGTGGACGCCCGACTGCCCGACGGCTCGCGCGTCAACGTCATCATTCCTCCCCTGGCGCTGGACGGCCCCAGCATGAGCATCCGGCGCTTCGGCACCAATCCCTTGAAACTCGAGGACTTGCTCGCTTACAAGGCCTTTACGCCGGAAATGGCCATGCTCATGGAGGCTGCCATCAAGGCACGGCTCAACATCATCATCAGCGGCGGCACCGGCTGCGGCAAAACGACACTGCTCAATACACTATCGAGTTTCATTCCCCCCGACGAGCGGATCATAACCATCGAAGACGCCGCCGAACTGCAGCTGCAACAAGAACATGTGGTGCGCCTGGAAACACGACCGCCCAACATCGAAGGGAAAGGAGAAGTTACTACTCGCGACTTGGTACGCAACGCCTTGCGCATGCGTCCCGACCGCATCGTCATCGGCGAGTGCCGTGGTCCTGAAGCTCTCGACATGTTGCAGGCCATGAATACCGGCCACGAAGGATCTTTGACCACGCTCCACGCCAACAGTCCGCGGGACGCCCAGGCACGTTTGGAGACCATGATCATGATGGGCGGTTTCGAACTGCCTGTCAAAGCCATGCGCCAGCAGATCGCTTCAGCGGTGGACCTGATCATCCAGGCCAACCGTCTGCAGGGCGGACCGCGCAAAGTAACCAGTATCACCGAAGTCGTCGGCATGGAACAGGAAGTCATCATCATGCAGGACATCTTCCGGTTCCGGCAACTGGGAATTGACCAAAACGGACGGGCCTTCGGCCAATTCGAGGCTACCGGAGTGCGGCCGACCTTTATGCCGCGTCTGGAAGCCGCGGGCATTCGGCTGCCCGCCAACTTGTTCCAGGAACGGGTTTTGCTGCGCGACTGAGCGCCGCATGGCCCGTCCCGCGAGGTATCGGAGGATTGCGCGAACCGCGCGCCAAAACAGCTTGGCAGCCGTGCAGGGAGCGTGCCTGTGTGCAAACGGTTCCCCTGCACGGCCCACCAGGTGGAGTCGAGCAAAGGTACCAACTATGAGTCCACTGCTACTGAGCGTGCTGACGATCGCTGGCGTGACGGCCTTTTTGGCTGCCGGCGCTTTCCTGGTCATGGATCTGCGCCGACCGCGGGCGGAAAGCCGACTGGATACTATTACAGGACGGAAACGTTCAGCGACCGCCGAGCAAGCCGACATCTGGAAACAGGCCGTACTGGAATCGGACAAACGCCGCCTTCTGGATAAACTGGTGCCGAAAATCCCCAGTTTGCACCGTCTGTTCGAACAAGCCGATGTCAGCATCCCGGCGAGTACTCTAGCGGTCATCGGTTTCGTACTCGCTGGCATAGGTATCACCGTCAGTTGGCTCAGCGGCGTGCCTTTGATCCTAGTGCCCGTGCCGGGGCTGTTCATGTTGAGCCTGCCCTTGTTGTGGCTGCTGTACAAACGCAGGCAGCGCCTGAAAACCTTCGCTGCGCAGTTGCCGGACGCGTTGGAGTTGGTCGCTCGGGCACTGCGTGCGGGCCACAGTTTAGCTGCCGGTATGCATGTGGTGGCCGAAGAGATGCCCGCGCCTATCGCCAAGGAGTTCGGGCGCGTCTACGAAGAGCAAAACCTGGGGATTCCGCTCGAGGAAGCCATGAAAACCATGTGCGAGCGCGTGCCCAACCTGGATCTGCGCTTTTTTGTGACCGCCGTGGCGATCCAGCGGCAAACCGGAGGCGACCTGGCGGAAATCCTCGACAAAATCGGGTACGTCATCCGCGAACGTTATCGTATCCTCGGGCAAGTCAAGGCCTTGACCGGCGAGGGCCGCCTGAGCGGTATCGTCCTTATCGCTCTCCCGTTCGTACTGTTCCTGGCGGTCATGCACCTCAATTACAAATATGTCGAGGTGCTGTGGACCACCGAAGCGGGAATCAAAATGACCATCGGCGCCTTGATCATGCAGATTCTAGGTGCCTTGGTCATCCGCAAAATCGTCAACATCAAGGTGTGAGGTAGCTGCCGTGACGGACATCATCGGACTGACAGAGCTCGTGCCTGTGCTTATTTTCGCGGCGATCGTGCTCGGCGTCTTCGCACTTTTGTCGTTGGTGGCGGAGCGACACAGCCGGGTGCAGGAACGCTTGCGCCGCTATATGAATCCGGCCGCCGCTGTGGAAAAAGACCGCGACCGAGGCGCCTCGGAAGCCCTCAAGGGCCTCTTGGAAAAAGCCTCGGCCTTTTCCAAGCCTCTCATGCCGCAAAGCGAGCTGGAGCGCTCCAAGCTACGTCTGCGATTGGCGCACGCAGGCTTCCGTAGCGAACATGCCGCCGCTATCTTCCTCGGTCTGAAAATGATCTTCTTATTGATCGGCGTAGTCCTCGGCTTGGCGCTTTTCGGGCTCAAATACGGATTTACCTTCAAAGCGTTGCAATTCGTGGTCATTTTGGGCGGCTGCGGTTATTTCCTTCCGGAAATCCTCCTCTGGTGGATGATCCGCAAACGCCAGCAGGCGATTTTTTTGACCTTACCCGATGCGCTCGATTTGATGGTGGTATGCGTGGAAAGCGGTTTGGGATTGGATGCAGCCATGCGCAAGGTGTGTGAAGAAATGAAAGCGCATGCGCCGGTGATTTGCGAAGAACTGGCGTTGGCCAACCTGCAATTGCAGATGGGACGGCCGCGTCGCGAAGTGCTGCACGATCTAGGCGTGCGCACGGGTGTGGACGACATGCGCAGTCTTGCTGCCATCCTCATCCAAGCGGATCGCTTCGGCTCGTCCATTGCCCAGGCGCTGCGCGTGCAATCGGACTCCATGCGCACCCGGCGCCGACAATTGGCCGAAGAAAAAGCCGCGAAAACCGCCGTGCAGCTGATTTTCCCGCTGGTCCTATTCATCTTCCCTGGCATTTTCGTGGTGCTGGTGGGACCGGCGGCCATCAATATCGCCAACAACATGCTCAAGTGAAGCGGCACAAGCGTAAGACCGCTACGTCGGTGTGGACGACAGACGCCCCACGAGGCCGAACAAGTTTCGGACAAGTAGACGGAGTGGTTTTCGAATCCATAAAGGCAGTCTACACGAAAAGGAGCAAAGTCATGAAAGGATTCTGTCCCCTGCTAGGATGGCTGTTTGTGAGCGCTGCTGGGTGCACCTACAGCTACAGCACCCTAGTGGACCCGTGTTGGCCGCAGCGGTACGTCGCCGAAGCCCGTCACAAAGCTTCGGTGCCTTTTCGCGGTCAAGCCGACAACGGCCTGTATCTCGAGCAGACTGTGTGGAATCACCATTTTCGGCCGGGCACGTCCGAGCTGACGCCCGCCGGGCGCGAACTGCTGGAGCGTTTGGCGCGGCGGCGGCCCCAGCCGATCGAGCGTGTCTTTGTGCAGGCAGCACACGATGTACCGGTCGCGGAAGCCGCAGCGCCGGCTGCTGCAGAGCGTGCCAAGTTGGATGCCCAACGGGTGCAAGCGGTAAGCGCTTATCTTGCCCGTGTGCGGCCGGACGTGTCTTTTCAGGTTTCGGTCCACGACCCGGCGCCGGTCGGCATGAGCAGCCAGGAAGCTTTGCCCGTTATCCGCAGTATGCAGTCGTCCGGCACGGGTCGGATGACGGGGTCGGCTCCGGCGTCCAGCATGCCGGCAGGCAGCTCAGGTGAGCACAGTTCGTCCTCGCGGACATCGGGATATGAGCGATCGCAATAGCCAAGACAATCTCTTCGCCGGCTGCCGGCGAACGCATCACTCAGTCCAAGCCGGCCGCAGGGCACGGGCTCAGGCCATCGCTGCATCGTTGCGTCGAAAAAGGCAGCCCGTGCCCTCGGCCCTGTGTAAGGAGGTATGTCGCACCATGCGGGTAAACCTTTGCCTGGTCATGGCTTTCTGCGGGTTTTTCTTGCCTATGGAGGGCACGGAGGCAGGCGCAGCATATACGCCGCCGACCCCAGTACCCTGTATCCAATGCCTACCGTGCACAATTGTTCCAGCCGTGGAAACTGGCCGAGGGGACGAAAGGGCACCTAGCGCCGACTCGGCACCGTGCCTGTCCCACGGCACTATTTGGCAACGAACGACCAGCGGTATTTGGGACTATCTGTCCACCTCCCTGCGCAATCGGCAGCGGCTCGTACAGGTATGCGCCGTCGGCGTCTGCTTGGGATTGTATTTGCTGCTGCGACGTTGAGAGATCCGAGTGCGAGCACCGGTTCTTTGCGCATATGGCCCGGACGAACGTTGGAGCTATCGAGTGAGGCAACGATGACCTTGGATCAAAAAACCCACTTTACGAGCCAGCTTCAAGGCAAATCTTCGACGTTTCAGTGGGAAAGCCTCCACGTGCCGGACGCGCCCCCTTCGCCGGCCAACTTGAAAGAGGCCGGCCTGCCTTTGAGTTTCCTCAACGATATGGTGCTGCGCACCCTCCTTGTCCGCGGCTCTATGCTCGGCCTGGACCTAGCCAAGACGCTCTGTCTACCATTCAAAGTCGTAGAAGAGTCTTTGCGCTTCCTCAAAGAGGAAAAACTCATCGAAGTGACCGGCGGTGACCTCATCGGTCAGGTATCGTACCGCTTCACGCTTACCGATCGCGGCCGTGATCGTGCCCGCGAGCTATATAACTATTGTAAATACGTCGGGCCGGCACCCGTTCCGCTGGACGATTATGTCGAACAGGTCTACAGACAAGCGGTGACCGGTATTCATTGTACTCCCGAATCTCTCAAAGAGTCGTTTTCGCATCTTGTGCTCAACGAAGATTTGTTCTTGGCGCTAGGTCCGGCGATAGTCAGCGGGAAATCTATGTTCATTTACGGGCCGCCGGGCAACGGCAAGACATCTATTGCCCGTGCTATAGGTGATTTCATGACACGGGCCGGCGGGGCCATCTACGTTCCGTATGCTTTTTTGGTAGATCATAACATCGTCACAGTGTTCGACCCGACCCTCCATCAGCCTGCGACCGAATTCGACGACGAGCCGCTCGATGAAACGGAGGCCACTGTGCGGCGGCTGCTCAACGCGCAGACCCCCGATGCGCGCTGGGTGCGCGTGCGTCGCCCCGTCGTCATCACAGGCGGCGAACTGACCCTGGAAATGCTCGACCTACGTTACAATACCGAGTCCAACTTTTATCAGGCACCCTTGCATATCAAAGCCAACGGTGGCGTTTTCCTCATTGACGATTTCGGCCGGCAGTTAGTCAGTCCCAAAGAATTGCTCAACCGCTGGATTCTGCCGCTGGAAGAGCGCCATGACTATTTGACCGTAGCTTCCGGTCAAAAATTCGAGGTACCCTTCGAGGAGCTGATCATTTTCTCGACGAACCTCGATCCTGCCGAACTCGTAGACGATGCGTTTCTGAGACGTATCCGTCACAAAGTGCATATAGATGCTCCCAGTCGCGAGGTATACGAGCAGATTTTCAATATGGTATGCCGTCGCCTAGGATTCGCTCCTTGCGCAGACGCCATAGATTATCTATATGACCACTACTATAATTGCGGGCGCAGTCCTCGAGCCAGTGACTGTCGCGATTTACTCGAGATCGTTCAAGCCATTTGCCGATTCCGCAAGATGCCCCTGAAACTGACGCCGGCATTGATCGCCGAGGCCGCCAGAAGCTTTATTTGCGAATTCCATTGAGTCTACCGAGGCCACGGAGGAGCGAACGAACGATGAGGACTGTGTATTTTTCCACGGCGGCGCTGGCATGTCTGGCTTGGGGTATGACCTCTGTCGGGTGCTCGAGCGTCGAGCACCGATCGGAACCGAGTGTAAAGGCTTTCGGAGGTGGACAGGCTTCGGCGACTAGCCCATCCGGAGGGCGGCGCCAACCCAAACCCATGACCTGTGTGCGCGCTGGGGAGTGCTTCGAGCAGGCCGCCGACGGTGCCCCTGCAGACTCGTCAGCGCGACGCGAACGCTACGACCTGGCATGCAAAGCATACAGCCAGGCGTTGGAGCTCGATCCGCGCTGTGTACCAGCTCATCTCGGATTGGCCCGTGTATACGACAAGCAAGGTCAATACGATCAGGCGCTGCAGCATTATCGCCGGGCCCTGCAACTCCAGGAACACTCAGCGTCCATCTGGTACGACTTGGGTATGTGCTACGCCCGGCAAAAAGATTGGGACCAAGCTATTGAGTGCCTGCAGAAAGCGACTGCTCTCGATCCTCACAATCGCCGCTATGCCCAACACCTGGGATTCGTTTATGCCCGCGCGGGCCGAGACGAAGAAAGTCTCCAAGTGTTTCGTCGGCTGCTTCCAGAAGCCGAAGCTTGGTATCAGCTGGCGCTCATGAAAAACCACCTCGGACAGCCCGACCAATGCGAACGATATTTGTTGTTGGCGCTGCGCGCCGAGCCCCAGTATGTCCCTGCGCAGAAGATGTTGCAAGCGTTGCGAGAACAAGGGCAGCCGATGCATCCCGCCTCCGAGAACCCGAGGGCACCGTTGCCTGCCCCTTGAAAGGGTGTTCGGCCGTAAGGGGATAGACCAACCCGGCTGCCGGCAGGGCACAATTCAAGGATGTCCTATCTCAACTTGGACCGGGCTTCTGGCTGTCGGCCTCCAGGACAAGTTCACGCAATGCTTCGATCCACTGCGGTGTCTCGTTCAGGCATGGGCAACGATACAGCTCCAGCCCACCATGCCGGCGGAACGCCTCGCGCGCTTCGTTGCCTATTTCATCTATAGTCTCTAGGCAGTCCGCGACGAAGCCGGGCGTCGCCACGAATACGCGACGGATACCACGCTCGGCAAGCTCTATCAAAGTCGTTTCCGTATAAGGCTGCAACCACGGGTCTTTCCCGAAAACGGATTGGTACGTCAATCGCCACGTGCCGGGAGGCCAGCCCAGCTCCCGAGCAATCTGCTCGGCGGTCCAGCACGTTTGTTGCGGGTAAGGATCACCTCGGCGCACATAGGCTTCGGGCATGCCGTGGAAACTCAACAGATAAAACTCCGGCGGCTCGGACAGCCCAGCGAGAAATGCGCGCACAAGATCCACTTGGGCCCGTAGATAAGCAGGGTGACGGTAGTACGGTTCGACGATGCGCAGGCCGGGTAGCACACGCTCGCGCATCAATGCTGCAAAAAGGCCATCCAGTGCAGAAGCAGTGGTCGTGGCCGAGTACTGTGGGTACAAAGGGACAACTACAAGCCTGTCGGTACCGCCGGCGAGCAACTCGTGCAACACCTCGGAAATAGCCGGACGTCCATAGCGCATCGCGAAGCGCACCACATAGGAAGATCCCAAGGACGCTTGCAACAACTCTGCCTGCCGCCGGGTGTAATACAGAAGCGGCATACCGCGGATTCGGTCCCAGATCCGGCGGTATTTGTGTGCCGACTCCGCTGGTCGCTTTCTGAGCACTACGCCATGAAGGACGAGCTTCCACACGATGCGCCACAGACGCGGATAACGCAACCAGCGGTCCGGAGGCTCGATGACGCGGGGATCGCTCAAAAACTGACGCAAGTATGGACGCACCGCTTCTGCAGTCGGCGCCTCGGGCGTCCCCAATTGTAACAAAAGCACGCCTCTAGCCATCGCTCCGCACGGTGACGATCGGAGCTGGCGCTCGGACCAGTCTCTGCAGCTAGACCAGCTCGGTCTACCAGAGGCCTGGCTCTCCTGTGGGTGACTTAGCTAGCCCCAGGGCTTTGACAAGGGTAGCCCCAGCTCACTGCCAAGCGTTTTTGAAGACTTCCTTGACGACAGGCGGCCACTGCTCCGGATCAGCTACGTAGGGATCTATAGGGTCGCCTTCCAAGGCCCGCAGAAACAGCGCCAGGTCCCTTTTTTCTTCCGCAGTGAGCTGCAGACGGAGCGGCACAATAGGCTTTTTGTCTCGGCCCAAGAGCTTTACTTCTGGGCCTTTGTAAGCTTTCGGATCGCGAGCGTATTGCTGTTCTTTTTCGACGTCGCGCATTTTGACATCGAGGAACTCGTTGGCGTTGCCACCGCGATCATAAAACTCGATGACCTGCTCCAGGGTTTTTTCGCTGCCATCGTGCATATAAGGCGCAGTGGAGGCCAGCGCCCGCAAGGTAGGAGTCTTGAAGGCTCCCAACAGTTCCGGGTTTTTGTGGCCCAGGATGAGTCGCGCGAAGCGCCCTTCGCTGCCGGCGGGAAGCGTGCCGTCTTTGTCGGCCCCGACGCCCAAGTTGTGGAAAAGATTGTCGGTGAAATTATCGCCGGCGTGGCACGTGTTGCAGCGTGCCTTACCGAAGAAGAGTGCACGCCCGTTGGCCAGGCTCTTAGCTAGCTCGGGAATACGCGCAGCATCTTTTTCAGGATCGAGACCGAGGGCTTTGAGGGCATGGAGGTCTTTGCGACCGAATGCCTCGCGCAAAACAGTCTGATAGTCCTCGGCAGTGATGGTGAAATCCGCACCGCCGGTCTCCTCCAGTCTTTTCCTCATAGCCAAGTCAGCACGATCGTGGATGGAGTTGCCGGACAGTACCGTGCGCTCGTAACAGGCGATTGCCTTGGCGATAGCATCCCGAGTGGGTTCGCTCCCGAAGGCTAAACGGAATTGCTGTACGTAGTCCTGTTTGGCACGCACGCGTTGCACGGCGCGATTCCATGCGTTCCCCACGCCGTCGAACATCTCGACGGGGTTTTGGACAGGGCCCTGAGCCTGATCCTCGAGAGAAACGGCCCGTCCATCCCAGAACTGCAGCAAGTTGTAGGCGGAATTGATAACGGTAGGCCCCGAGATGCCTCCTTTCTTGCCCGCGATACCGGTAGAAACAGGTGCCTGATCTGTGTATCCCCTTTTCGGGTCGTGGCAAGAAGCGCAGGCCACGGTATTGTCCGAGGATAGTATTTTGTCGAAATAAAGTCTTTTGCCGAGCGCCCATTTAGCTACTGTGAGCGGATTCTCCACCGGCACGGGCGGATTTTGTGTGAGCCCCAGGGGGACTTTGATCTTGACGACCTTGCGCTGAACCTGCTGGCCTGTTTTCGGATCTACCGCCTTTTCTGTTGTTTCGTTCCAGAACTGGGTCAGCTTGTCCCACTCAGCCTGATTCTGACTGCGGTTGACGAACACGATAGGCACGTCTTGCGCAAAAGGCAAGCGCCCTTGTTCCGAAGGCAGTTGATATTCCAGGGCCGGATCGGGCGGCTCCGATTCCGACTTAACTGCGTCCGCCACCGCGGCAACGCTCGCTTTTTCGTCGGTCTGCGTAGAACGCCGGGGCTCCGGCGGCTTTCTGGACGACGCCGACTTGACCTCGGCACATCCGCCGATCCATAATAAAGCCGCTGCCGACATCAATAAAGCAGTCCAGCGCAGCATCGGTCGTACCTCCTGGTTGTTCGGCCAATAAGCTCCATTGCATCTTGTGTACACGCTGATACCTCTGATCAGCGGCGTGCAAAAAACCTACAGGGAACTTTATTCGCGCTTTTCGGCACGTGCCGGGCTCTTCGCTGATTGCGATTCGGTATAGAGCTGGGCGATTTGTTGCGCGACGCGCACCAGTCGCGGCTGGTTTTTTTCGACGTAGGTGGGGGGGCCGCCCTTACGGGCTACCGCCTCGGCGACTTGAGGCGTCGGAACCATCTCGATAGCATCCCACGGACACCATCGCTCGCACAGAGCGCATCCAATACAGCGCTCGAGGTCAATGTCCACGAACCATTGGACCGTGGGAAGCTCTTCGCCTGGCACTTTGAAGATGCAGTCCACTGGGCAAACTTCGATGCACGCTTCGCAGCCGGTGCAATTGTCTGCGTTGACCACCGCCAACTCTTTTGGGATCTTTTTTCTTTTAGGCGCACTCGCGGCTTTGCTCATCTAAATCACCTCGCGTCTCGAGGACTCGAATTGTGCTTGCTCCAAGCCCACCCAATCTCTCATAACCGGCACAGTGCAAAAAATCCTAGATCCACGTGCAGTGCCAAAAAGCTCGGCGATAAATAAATGTCTCAACCGAGAGTACTGTAACACTCGGAGCTGCGAAAGCGCAGCCCAAAACGTATCAGGCGCTCAAATGGTAACCCAGCAGGCTATCGAGTTAAACGCCCCTGATCAGCCGCCGGTCTACGCTTCGCCCAATGAACACTTATAGCAAAATAGGTAGGTAGTGGCAAGAAAGATAGTGATAATTATTATTGATTTTTTCGGAAATCTGTAAGCTATTTCAGCACTTGAACTTGCGTACAGTGAGGATTCATTAAAAATAGGGCAAAAAGAGGCTGGCGTCTGCAGTTTGGTTAGTTACTCATAAGGGAGCGGATTTCCCGGGAGTGCAAAACAATGTCCATTAGCCGCAGGGATTTCCTCGAGGTAGTGGTGAGCGGGACGCTTGCTAGCCTGCACGGGAGCGTCCTTCTCGCTGGGCAAGCTCCCATGCGTGATGGTGACGAACTGAAGGCGGACGTTGCCGTGATCGGCGCCGGGCTGGGAGGCTGCGCCGCCGCCCTTGCCCTGCTTCAAAGTGGCTTCCAAGTCGTGATGACCGACCCTACCGACTGGATCGGTGGCCAGTTGACTCAGCAGGCAGTTCCTCCCGACGAGCATCCGTGGATCGAACAATTCGGGTGTACCCGCAGATACAGAAGTTTGCGTCGAGCAATTCGGGACTACTACCGACAGTGGGCCCCTCTGACGGAGGCAGCCCGCCGACAGGAGTATCTCAACCCAGGTAACGGCAGAGTGTCGAGGCTTTGCCACGAGCCTCGTGTTGCCCTTGCTGTATTGGAAGCCATGCTCTGGCCTTATCTGGCCTCCGGGCAATTGCGGCTGTTGTTGGAGTGCCAATCATGCCAAGCGGACAGTGCAGGTGACAGCGTACAGGCAGTCGCGGTCCGACGTGAGTCCGACAAAAAGGTCGTCTGGCTAAAAGCCTCTTATTTTCTCGACGCCACGGAACAGGGAGACCTGTTGCCACTTACGGGAACCGAATACATAACAGGCTTCGAATCGCAACGCGAGACAGGCGAACCCCACGCCCCCGCGCAAGCACAGCCCCATAATATTCAGGCTTTCACCTATTGCTTCGTCATGGATTACCATCCCGAGGAGAATCACGTCATCGAGCGGCCTGACGAGTACGAGTTCTGGCGGCGATATGTGCCGCAGCTCACGCCACCTTGGCCCGGGCCACTCCTGAGCTGGCACATGACCGATCCCATCCGTCTCGAGCCTAGGCAGGTTTACTTCGATCCCACTGGCCAGAGCAAATTGCCCGGCCTCAATCTTTGGACCTACCGGCGCATCGCAGACCGCAACCATTTTTTGCCTGGCTCCTATAGGAGCGACCTTACTTTGGTCAACTGGCCGCAGAACGATTACTGGCTGGGACGTATCCACGAGATCGAGGAATCCGAGGCACAAAAGCACCTGCGGCGCGCCAAACAGCTGAGTCTGTCGCTACTTTATTGGCTCCAGACGGAGGCGCCTCGACCCGACGGCGGTACAGGTTGGCCAGGTTTGCGATTGCGCCCGGACATCGTCGGAACGCAGGATGGTCTAGCCAAACACCCGTATATCCGCGAGTCGCGCCGAATCCGCGCCGTGTTCACGGTGCGCGAACAACACGTAGGCACGGACGCCCGGCGGCAGCTGTTCTCGGGAAAGACCGGAACTTTGACTGCTGAGCCGTTTTTCGATTCCGTGGGGATCGGCAGTTATAGGATAGATTTGCATCCGAGCACAGGCGGCAACAATTACATTGACATAAGCTCTTTGCCCTTCCAGATCCCACTGGGAGCTCTGCTTCCGGTGCGCGTGCGCAATTTGTTGCCGGCCTGCAAAAACCTGGGGGTCACGCACATCACCAACGGCTGTTACAGGTTACACCCCGTGGAATGGAACACCGGAGAAGCCGCCGGCCTGTTAGCAGCGTTCTGCCTGCACAAGCGGGGCGTCCCGCATGCAGTGCGCGAGAAAAGGACATTGCTCGCAGAGTTTCAAAAACTGCTCGTGCGCGAAGGCATCGAACTGGAATGGCCCAAATTATCGCCGAGATGAAGGCTCGGCCGGGCGCTCGTCTTCAAGCATTAGCGGCGCTGCAACCGGCACAAATGGCACACCAGGAGTTACTCGTGTGTCAGGCTCGACAGGAAAAACAATCAAAAGGCGCCAGGCTGGATCGTACACAATGCGGATGTAAAGCATTGACAGCGCCGCATAAAGGTTTAAACTGGTAAAGTGTGGAAAGCGTGGACAAGTGGATAATAGCCTCTGCCCAGGCGTCTGCCTGAGCGGTAGATGGTACGAGCGGTGCCGGATTGCTTCTCCGACAAGAAGCCGCATCTTTTGTAGGGGGTTCGAACAATGCCCAGGCCCAGGGGAGCTGCTACTCCGACGCGGACCAATGGACAGCCTCATCCCGCGCTGATCATTGCCCTGGTGTTTATGTCCTTGGTGACTATTTTGCTGGGGGTGCTGTATTACCTGGAGAGGGACAAGCGCTTCCAGGCTGACGAAAGCGCCAAGAAAGCCAACAACGAGCGCAAAAGTCTCGACGAGCAATTGCAAAAAGAGCGCGATTATTTCCAAATGCAGATGCGCAAATGGCTTTCTGGGAAACTCAACAAAGACGAGTCGGACCGTCTCGACCAAACCAAAGACCGGGTGTTGCAGGATGCAGCCTCGGGGCGCGATATCCGTCCGCAGTGGTTCCGTGAACTGGAAAAGACGATCGAAGCAGACCTCAAACCCGGCCCGGGACAAAACTACCAGGAGATCGTCAAGAATCTGCGCGACCAACTGGCAAAACAAACGCAATACCTCGACGAAACGCGCAGCGCCCTGAAAAAGGTGCAAGATGATTTCCAGACTTATCAGAAGCAATACAACGCCGATGTGGTCAATGCCGCCGTCGAGCAAGAGCGAGAAAAACACAGAAAAGATCTGAACGAGAAGCTGGCGGAAAAGGATGCCGCTTTCAAAGGGCTGCAAGACCGCTTCGCCAAGCTCAACGAGCAACATCAAAAACTCCTGGCCGACGCCCAGCAACAAGCCGCACAGGAAATCCAGCGCATTCGCGAAGATTACAACGGTAAAGTTGAAGCGCTGGGCAAGCTGGAACAAGAGTTGAAGCGTAAATTCGAGGCGCGAGCTATCGTCCGATTGGACGATCCCAAGGGGCGCATCGTGCGCGTTACCCGAGACGCCCAATATGTCTATCTCGACGTCGGCTCCGAACAATTCGTGCGGCCGGGGCTGACCTTCGCCGTGCATGGGATTGATCGGCAGGGACGGCCGATCGAGGATCCGAAAGCCAAAGTGGAAGTGGTTGCAGTAGAAGGTCCGCGCATATCGCTGGCGCGGGTTACCGAAGTAGCACGCCGACCGACCATCTGGGACGTAGACCTGCGCCCGGAAAGCCCTACCTACTGGATCAGCGAGCCGAGCCAGTTTTACCGCATTCGCGAGCCACTGGTTGCCGGCGACCTGATCTACAATCCGGCCTGGGATCCGGGCCAGCGTGTTCGCGTGGCGCTCGTCGGTATTTTCGACATAGATGGCGACGGGCTGGACGACCGCGAAATATTCGAAAAGTTTCTGCAAGATACAGGCGCCGATGTGGTTGCCTACCTCGACCCGGCCGACAACACGCTGAAGGGCAAAGTTGATTACGCCGTGGATTATCTTATCGTCGGCCCCGAACCGGTCGGCTCCTATATAAAAGAGTCCGAAAAAGTCAAAGAAGAAGCACGCAAACACGGTATCGAGATCGTGGCACTGCGCAAATTTTTGATCCGCATGGGTGTTGCTCCGAGTCGCTTTGCTGGGGCGACGCGTGCTCCCGCCGGCACCCCCCCCGCGCCGCAAGGACCCCAGCAAAAGCCAGATATCGAGAGAAGACCTCCAGCGCAGCCGGCAGACAAGGCTGGCCGTTGACCTTAGCTGAATTGGCAAAGGCCATGCGGCAAATACACTAGGTCCTGCCTCGGCCAAAGGCAGGACCTATTTTTGTCCCCTGTTCCCTGCTCCGCGCAGTTTTTAGCGCTCGCCACACGGGCCAGATCGGCAGGGCAAATTTGCCTGCATCCTGTTGCAATTACCTGCAAAAGCCTTATGCTGGTGACTTAGAAACGAACGGTGCTAGCACCTCGGAACATGCTGGACGTGGCCATAGACACGCCGTGCATCGGGCCTTACAAAAGGATGTGGAGACCCTGGTTTGCGGCCGAACGAGGCACCTATAGAGGAGTTGCAACCATGGCGAAAAGGGTTCCGACAGCGCCAGCCAAGCAAGCCACCCGTACCCGTGTGCCGACTCGATTACCGAAAGTTTCGGCGCAACTGGTTCGGCAAGCCCTAGAAGCCGGCGAAGGCATCTTGCGTTTGGGTCCGACGTGGGTACCGCGCTCGTTTTTGACCCCCGGGCGCCGACTCAAGCTGCATCCCAACGACATCTACGCCCTAGGAGCCCATCGCGGCGGGATTGACGAGCGCTGGTTTGCCTCGACGACGCCTGCCGCCAACGAAGGCGCTCCGCCGGACGAAGGGCTTAGCTATGTCGTGTACCAAGGCCAGCGTGCTTTTACCCTCAAAGAGGCTATCGAACTGGAAGGACCGCGCATCATCGGTGCACGTTTGTGGAATACCTACCGCCGGTGGCCAGTTTACAGCAAGTTCTTCGACAATATGGGACCGATCCCGCACCACATGCACCAAAACGACACCCAAGCTGCTCTCGTAGGCCAACAAGGCAAACCGGAGGCCTATTATTTTCCGCCACAACTCAACAGCATCGGTAACAACTTTCCTTATACGTTCTTCGGTCTAGAACCGGGCACGACCAAAGAAGACGTGCGCCGCTGTCTGGAGCGTTGGGACCAAGGCGACAACGGTATCCTCGATCACAGCAAAGCCTATCGTCTCAAGCCTGGGACCGGCTGGCTCGTGCCGCCTTGTGTGCTGCATGCACCCGGGTCTCTGGTAACTTACGAGCCACAGTGGGGCTCGGACGTGTTCGCCATGTATCAATCCATGGTCGAGGGCCGATATGTCCCCTGGGACCTGCTCGTCAAAGATGTGCCCAAGAAATACCACCGCGACCTCGACTACTTAGTGAACCAATTGGATTGGGAGGCCAATGTAGACCCGCAGTTCAAAGAGCATCACTATCTGGAGCCGATCCCAGTAGCTGACACCGCCAGCGAAGGATACCAAGACCTGTGGGTAGTTTACGGCAAGGTCCAAGGCAAGGAGCTGTTCACGGCCAAGGAATTGACTATTCAGCCTGGCGTGCGTGTGACCATCAAAGATCGCGGCGCCTATGGGCTGATCACCGTGCAGGGGAGTGGACGCATAGGAAAACATCGGTTGCAAACACCGGCGATGATTCGCTTCGGAGAACTGACCGAAGACGAAGTCTTTGTTACCGAGGAGGCAGCGCGCGCCGGAGTGGTTTTCGAAAACACTGGCAACGAGCCGCTGGTAACCCTGCGTTACTTCGGGCCGGATACCAACCCAGACGCACCGGAAGTGGGCGATTACAAGCGCCGAAACGGACGATGAGTCCACGGGTTCGGCATCACGGACCACCGCCGTTACGTGCACCACTCGAGGCAGTATCGGCCGGCGCTTCTATGGCAGTCCGAGGGCACCATGTTGGGCACGATAGCCTACGGCAAAGTGGACCAGGTACCCGACCATTTTCATGTGGTCACTTACTTTGTCCATTTGCACTTCATACCCCTGGTGCCGTGGCAATCCTATGTGGTGATCCATCCGCAAAACATACGGCGTCTGGTGCCCGAAGCAACCAACGGGCAGCCTTGGCGACTGACGCCTTTGCACGGCCATTGGGGATTGCCGATAACACTCAGTCCCAAGTCGGTGTTTTTCACCTATCTGCGTGCCGGTCTGTTGGCGATCCTGACGCTTATGCTTCTGGGCACCGTGGGCGTACTGGCCGAATGCCTAGCCGGGCAGGCACATCCGCTGGGAGCTCTTTGCGCAGCATGTATTGATACGCTGCTAGTCGGTACTTTGGTCGGGTCCTACCGGTGGAGCCGAGCCTCGCCGCTGCGCGCCCTGACTCTGGCCATGCAATTGCAGTTGCACCCCGAGCCAATCGTCGAGTACTTCGGCAAGATCTACGGCTCGGTGTGCGTGGACATACCGGTAGAGTTGGCACAGTACCAGGTGGGAGATTTCAACGGGCACGCTGGGACAGTCGGCGTGCCAGACCAGGAGAGCGGCGACCAACCATCTGCTGGGCCTGCCAGACGCTGGTGGTAAAAGCCCGCCCTGGCCTTGCGCACTGGATAACTTGGAAAAGGACCACGGTTACATACAGGGCACCTAACAACTACTGGAAAGGACGAGCACATGGTACAGGCGCGTATCTCCATCGGTAGTTGGGCGTACATTTTCAATCAAGAGCAGCCGACACACGATTTCCACGTAATTCTGCACAGGCTGCAAAACCTCGGCTATGACGGAGTGGAGCTGGGAAGCTTCGGCACGCATCCCACTCCGGTTTCACATCCCACCAAAGCCGACCGGCAAAGACTGCGGCGCGAGGTGGAGGATCACGGGCTGAGCTTTTCGGGCATCGCCGTAGACCTGTGGAGCTTCAAACGACCTGGACCGTCGTTGTTCGACGACAATCCGGTACCCTATGTGGCGGCCTTTCTCGGATTCACGGCTTTCGCAGCCGATTTAGGTATCGCAACGATCCGTGTGGACACAGTCGAGCCGCCTAACTTTTTCCAGAGCACAGGCAAGGACCTGACGCCAGAGCAAGCCATGGAACGACTGGTCGCCGTGTGGGACAAATGCAGTCGTATCGCAGCGGACTACGGACTCAATGTCTGCTGGGAATTCGAACCGGGGTTCGTGTTCAACAAGCCGTCGCAAATCGTGCGCATCGTGGACGAGATACGCGCCCGGGGTAACAAAAACTTCGGCGTCCTTTTCGATACGTGCCATGCCCATATGTGTGCGGCGGTAGGTGCCAACCAAACCGAGCCCAAAGAGATTCTCCCCGGCGGCGCTTTGGAGTTGCTGGAAAAACTCAAAGGCCGCATTACCCATGTGCACTTGATAGATTCCGACGGCACGCTCAACGAACACAACACCAGCACCCACAATCCCTTCGGCACCGGGACCTTGAACTTCGACCAGCTGATTCCCGCGATCCAAAAGGCCGGCGTACCACACAACTGGTGGTGCGTGGACCTGTGTTTCTGGCCCAATGCCTGGGAAGTGACAGCCGACAGCAAAAAGTTCCTCGACAAAATGCGCAAGAAATACGCACCCTAGCGGGCCACAAAATCGTTCGAGCGCTGATCGCTTTGGCGCGTGCCTTTTTCTCGCATGGTTCCACGATCCCCGTGTCGCCCCGAGGGGAGGTGCCGCAGGTGGTTCGTCTGGATGACTACCCGCCATGACCATTCAGGAGCTTATCCAGCAGCTGAGTCGTCCGGAGGCATATCCTTTCGCCGTCCAGCAGGTCGAAGTACGGCAAACGCACATTTCCGTAGTCTTTCTCGCTGGGGAATTTGCCTACAAGATCAAAAAACCCGTGCGCTTCAGTTTCGTTGATTTCAGCACACTGGACAAGCGCCGTTATTATTGTCGGCGCGAGATCGAGCTCAATCGGCGCTGGGCGCCTTTCGTGTACCTGGACGTGGTGCCGGTGGTTGCGCACGGCGGGCAGCTTTGCTTCGAGAAGGACGGCGAGGCTGTCGAGTACGCGGTGAAAATGCTGCGATTGCCTGAATCGGGGACGCTTCGTTTCCGTGTCGAGACGGATCTGGCCACGCGCGAAGAAATGAACGAAATCGGACAAGTGATTGCCCGCTTGCATATCCAGGCTCCCCGCCCGCCGGAAGACGCTTACTGGACGCCCCTGGTGGTCGCGCAAAACCTCCAAGACAATTTGGCTCAAGCTTTCGCTCACGAGGGGACGACGATCCGACCTGCGGTCCTGCAGCGGTTGGTTCGGGCGTTGGACCGCGCTTTCGTGGCGGCGGCGCCGATCATTGATCGTCGGCATCGGCAAGGCCAGGTACGGGACGTGCACGGCGACCTGCGCCTGGAGCATATATATCACCTGGCCCATCAGGCCAGCAGTCAGCATTGGGCCATCGTGGATTGCATCGAATTCAACGACACTTTTCGCTACATAGACCCTCTCGCCGATGTGGCGTTTCTGACCATGGAGTTAAAGTGGGAGGCACGCAGCGATTTGGCGGACGCTTTGTTCGATGGGTATCGCGCGCTGCGGCCCGATCCCGACGCAGACCAGCTCATGCCGCTGTATGTGGGCTATCGTGCCGCCGTGCGCGGCAAGGTGGAGACTTTGTCAATGGAAGAGCCGGAGCTGGGCGACTATGCGCGTGCCCGCGCCTGCCAGCGAGCTCGATCGTTTTGGCTTTTGGCCCTGAGCGAACTCGAACCCCCGGAAAGCAAACCCTGCCTGGTTTTGGTAGCCGGTTTGCCTGGCTCGGGCAAGTCCACCTTGGCGCGTCTGCTCGCCGAGAGCGCACACTTCACCGTGTTCCGCTCCGATGTGGTGCGTAAGGAACTGGCAGGAATATCGCCGCACCACAAAGCTCCTCAAGAGTATTACACTGCTGCATGGACCCAAAAAACCTATGAAGAGCTGGAAAAACGGGTCGAAGACTGTCTTTTCGACGGCCGGCGCGTCATCGTAGATGCCGTGTTTCCCAGCGAAAAGCGTCGCCAGCAGTTCTTGCAAGTCGCTCGCCGCTGGGGCGTTCCGGTCCTGCTGCTTTTATGCCAGGCGCCTCCGGAAGTCATACGGCAACGGCTCGATAACCGGTCCGGCGACGTCAGCGATGCCGATTGGCAAGTGTACCTTCAGGCCAGCGCTCGCTGGCAACCACTTTCGAGCTCCACGAGCAGGTATACGGTGGCCGTAGATACTTCCAGGCCTCCTGAGGAACTACTCGACCAGGGGCTGCATGCCTTGGTCCAGTATGGCTTGTGGCCCTCAGGCCGATC
This sequence comes from Gemmataceae bacterium, assembly GCA_040289265.1. Lineage (GTDB taxonomy): Bacteria > Planctomycetota > Planctomycetia > Gemmatales > HRBIN36 > PSKW01. The sequence goes on along the minus strand of PSKW01000004.1, from coordinate 56,731 downwards.
CGATTGTGGGCGAGCTGCCACGAGCGCACTGCAAGACGCCGGCGACCGGTCGTAACCGCCTTCAGCGGCGCAGCCCCGATGATGCGCCGCCAGGGTACCCTTCTTCTTCTGGGACGTATGTAACCGTGGCGGACCGAGGCAATGTAGGATCGGGTACTGCACGCGTAGTAGGCGGCGCGACGTACGGCGTGACATAATCTACTTTTGTACCCTCGGGAGGTATCTTTTGCTCCAACCCTAGTGCCCAGTAGATGCCGTTGACCAGCAGTCGCCGAACGGATTCTACTTCGAAATCCTGCGGATGCCCGAGCGTCGTGAAGAACACGCGGGCACGGCCATACGTTTTGGTCCACGCTACAGGATTGGGTGTGCCGAACATCGCTCCGTCCGGCTTATCCCCCTTGACGGCGGCCCCTAGGAGCAGAGGATGACAATCCCCCGACAATGGCATCACGTGGTACAGCCACGAGCGGCAATGAAATTCAGGGGCCAGCCCGCGCGCGATGGGATGGTCTTTGACCGCTAGATAGACACGCGTACTCGAGTCGTGGCCGTGATGGCGGATCCATTTCTGGCCGAAAATATCCAGCCCGAAACCGTCGTTCCAGCGCATGTGCGGGCCGGCTGTGTAACGAAACGCATGCGTAGTAGTGCGCAGGCCTACCAGTGGCTTGCCCGAAGCAGCGTAATCGAGAATCGAGCGCAGCTGCACGTCGGGCAATTGCCGGTAGCGGATAAAAAAGACGGCGAGATCCGCCTGACGCAGCGCTTCGAGTCCCACAATATTGCGCAAGTATTTCGGCCGCAACTCGCCTCGGTCATCGCGGGCGGTACAGACCGTGCAGCGCATGCCGTGATGTTTTTGTAAAATCTCGGAGATCATGGGCATGGTGATTTCCGAACGGTACTCGCAATCGCCGGTCACGAAAACCACGTGCGGTCTCGTGGGCGTCTGTGCCCGAGCACACAAAACGGATAGGGTCACACAAGCCCAACCAGCCAATGCATGTCTCATCGGTCAACTCCTCGCTCGGATGCACTGCGCCATGTGCCAGATCGTGCGGATGCTCCGAGCGTTACAGGGAACAACCGGGGCATCTGCCGTTCACGCAGGCGCCAGGGTGATGAGCAAGTCTCCTGCCTCTACCTGGGTGCCCGCCGTCACGTGTATGTGCGCTATTTTGCCCGGGCGCTCGGCATACAAAGTGGTCTCCATCTTCATGGCCTCGAGGGTCAGGAGCTTTTGGCCTTTGTCAACCAGTTCCCCAGGCGCAGCCAACAGCTGGGTCACCAAGCCGGGCATAGGCGCGGCCACGTGCATGGGGTTGTCCGGGTCGGCCTTGGGATGTTTGCGGATCGCACCTGCCAGTGCGCGATCCTCGATGAACACCTCGCGCGGCTGGCCGTTGAGCTCGAAGAACACCAGCCGCCGACCGTCGGCATGTGGATCGCCTGTGGTCAAATACTTGATGATCAGGGTCTTGCCCGGCTCGATGTCCACACTGATTTCCTCGCCAGGCTCCATGCCGTAAAAGAATACCGGCGTGGGCAACACACTGACATCGGAATACTGCTTTTGGTGCTCTGCAAATTCCAGAAAAACGCGGGGATAGAGCAGATAGGAAAGGACCTGGCGCTCGGTAACGGTCTTGCCCAAACGCCGGGCGAGTTGCTCGCGGGCTTGGGCAAAATCGGCAGGCGGCAACAACGCGCCAGGCCGTTCTTGCAACGGCACGCGCTTGCCCAAAATCCGCTTTTGCAAGGCCTCTGGAAATCCCCCCGGGGGCTGCCCCAGCCGTCCCTCGAAAAACTCGATCACCGACTCCGGAAAGGCCAGGGCTTTGCGCTCGTCCAGCAGATCGTCCGCCGACAGATTGTTGGCCACCATGAACAGGGCCATGTCCCCCACCACTTTGGAGGTAGGGGTTACTTTGATGATGTCGCCAAAAATCCGATTGACCTCGGCATACATGCGCGTCACTTCGTGCCAGCGCTTTTCCAGCCCCATCGCTCGTGCTTGCTGGTACAAATTGGTGTACTGCCCGCCCGGCATTTCGTGCACGTACACATCGGCACTCGTGGCTACCTGGCCGGTTTCGAAAGGACGGTACAAGCGACGCACAGCCTCCCAGTACTCGGCGACGCTCTGCAGGGGTTGACTGGCAAGCCCGGTATCGCGCCGGGTAAAGCGCAGTGCCTCGACCAGCGAATTGAGGTTGACCTGACTGGTAAGTCCGGACAGAGGCGCCATCGCTGCATCCACGACGTCCACGCCCTGTTCGGCCGCTAAAAGCAAACTAGCCGCTTGCACGCCGGCACAATCGTGGGTGTGGAAGTGGATGGGGATGCCAATTTCCTGACGCAGAGCGCGCACCAGCTCTCGCGCGGCGTAGGGCTTGCACAGACCAGCCATGTCTTTGATCGCCAAAAAGTGTGCCCCGATCCGCTCCAGTCGGCGCGCTAGCTCGACGTAGTATTTCAGCGTGTATTTGCTCCGGCGCGGATCGAGGATGTCGCCGGTATAGCAGATAGCGGCCTCGCAAATGGCCCCCGTTTCCAGGACCGCTTCCATGGCCAGGCGCAAGTTGGGCTCCCAGTTTAAAGCGTCGAACACGCGGAACAAGTCTATCCCTGCCTGGGCAGCCTCGCGCACAAAAGCCTTGACGACATTGTCGGGATAGTTGGTATAACCCACTGTGTTGGCGGCGCGCAGCAGCATTTGCATGAGGATATTGGGGATTTTCGCCCGCAGCTCGGCGAGTCGTTGCCAGGGGTCCTCCCGCAAAAAACGCATGGCCGTATCGAACGTTGCCCCGCCCCACATTTCCAGGGAAAACAGCTGCGAAAGCTCCTGTGCATAAAAGGGCGCGATCTGCAACATGTCGTAGGTGCGCAAACGCGTCGCCAACAAAGATTGATGCGCATCGCGAAACGTCGTGTCCGTGACAAAGAGCCTGTCTTGCTCGCGCACCCAGCGAGCGAAGCGTTCCGGACCCAGTTCTTTCAGGCGGTCACGTGTTCCCGGCGGATAGGCTCGTGCCTCGCCGAGCGCGCGCTTACCGGCGCTCAGCGGTGGCACCGGCGCTGGCTCGCGCGGAATGCCCAACTCTTTGCACGATCGTCGCCGGTATTCTTCTGGCACGTGCGGATTGCCGTTGACGATCACCTCGCCGATGAACGTCAAAAGCTTGGTCGCTCGATCTTGACGCACTGGAAATTGAAACAACTCGGGCGTCTCGTCAATGAAGCGCGTCGTAAACTCGCCGGCCAAGAATCGCGGATGCGTAACCAGATTGATGAGGAATGGAATGTTGGTCTTGACGCCACGCACGCGGAATTCTTGCAAACATCGTTCCATGCGCCGGGCGGCGTCTATGAAACGACGCCCATACGCTGTGACCTTGACCAACAGCGAATCGTAATAGGGCGTAATAACGGCACCGCTGAACGCAGATCCCGCGTCCAGCCGGATGCCCAGGCCGCCTGACGAGCGATAATGGCTCAGCCGTCCGTAATCCGGAATGAAGTGATTGGCCGGATCCTCCGTGGTGATACGGCATTGGATGGCAAATCCCTGCGTGGTCACCTGCTCTTGACTACCCAAGCCGATTTCCGGATCGTTCAGGGGCAGTCCGCGGGCGATCAGGATCTGGCACTTGACGATATCCACGCCGGTGATCACCTCGGTGACCGTGTGTTCCACCTGGATGCGCGGATTGACCTCGATGAAGTAATAGCTTCCCGAGTCCAAATCGTAGAGGAATTCGACGGTCCCGGCGTTGTCGAAGTGGACTGCCTGCCCTAAAGCGACCGCTGCCTCGAGGATGCTCTGCCGCACTTTCGGGTCGAGTGCCAAAGCCGGCGCGATCTCCACCACTTTTTGGTGGCGTCTCTGCAGCGAACAATCCCGCTCGTAGAGGTGGATGACCTGCCCATAGTGATCGCCCAGGAGCTGCACTTCGATATGTTTGGCCCGCGGCAAGTACTTTTCCAGAAAGACATCGGGTACGCCGAAAGCTGCCTCTGCTTCGCGGCGCGCGCTATCCCAGGCCAGGCGCAAAGTGGGCTCGTCCTGGGCGATCCGCATGCCGCGTCCCCCTCCTCCCATGGCAGCTTTGATGAGTACCGGATAACCGATGGCACTTGCCAGATGGCACGCCTCGTCCAGATCGGCGACTGGCTGATCCGTCCCGGGCAAGATCGGTATGCCCACCCGTTGGGCCAGCCGACGAGCTTCGGTCTTGTCTCCCAATCGCTCCAAAAGCTCGGTGCGCGGCCCGATGAAAGTCAACCCTGCTTCCCGACACGCTTGTGCGAACCGCGGGTTCTCCGAAAGAAATCCGTACCCAGGGTGAATCGCATCTACCCCATGTTCGCGGGCCACCGCCAGGATGCCCTCAATGTCCAAATAGGCGCGGATAGGCTCTCCCGGCTGCCCCACTTGATAGGCTTCGTCCGCTTTGAAGCGATGCAGAGCGAAGCGGTCTTCGTGAGAATAAATGGCCACCGTGCGCAGGCCCAACTCGTGAGCACTGCGGAATATGCGAATGGCAATTTCGCCGCGGTTGGCCACCAGAATTTTCTTCATGGCTCGGGTACTATCCACGTCGCTATCGGACCCGGAAAAAAACCTGCAAGGCAGGCGCAGTCCGTCCCTGTCTGCATAGATTTATGACCCGATGCGTTTTTCCGCAACGGGAGGAACATCGCCGCACGCCCCAGGGGTGTTGCCGGCCACGCGGCGACGGTAACGCATCGTCAGATAGCACATCGCCACCCAATCGTACACCGTGTGGGCTATCACCGGCGCAACCAGCCCGCCCTGGAGCCCCCCGGTGAAATACCAAGCACAGGACATATACAAGCCGGCGACAAAGGCAAGCACTGCATAGGTCGGGGTGACTGGGTGCAAAAGACCGAACAACACATTGGGTAACACCAAGGCCCACAGGACACCGAGCCGATCCATGGCCCAAGGAGTGAGCACGCCGCGAAACAGAAGTTCTTCGCCGATCCCCGCTAGGGCCGCCAAAAGCCCGACTTCGTGCCATTTCAGCTCGGCAAGCAGGGGCACGAACCATTCGTCGAGCAGCGCTTCGATCCGGCGCAAAGGGGCCCAGGGCACATGGACGAGTACAAAAAAACAAACCACCGGCGGCAACGCCCACAGGCCGATCTCCGGCCAAGCCGTTGCCTCTACACGCCATTGCTCCCTGAGCGCAAGCCCGACATACCAAGCCAAAAACAAGGCACTGACGACGAGACTACCCTCGAAGAATAGCGCCAGCACCAACAGCCGTTTGCTGTCCGCCGCGTTGCTCACAGGGTGTGCCTCTCGCCTCCCCTCGCAGGTGTGCTCGGCCCGTTCGATCTGCAGGGTCCAAGGACCATGCCTGGGAGCGGATCACAACAACTCGGCGATCGGCTGCGGGTCGTCCAACAAATGCACCGGCCGTCCTCTGTGGTCCGTGAAGGTCATGGCCGGATCTATGCCGAGGAAACGGTAGACAGTAGCCAGGACATTCTGGATGGTGCACGGACGGGACTGGGCGAACTCCCCGCGGCTGTTGGTGGCGCCGATCACTTGACCCGTGCGTACCCCGCCGGCGATCAAGCAGGACATGACGCGCGGCCAATGATCGCGTCCGGCGCTGCCATTCACGCGCGGCGTGCGTCCGAATTCGCCCCACATCACAAGCAGGGTATCCTGCGCCAGGCCACGCTGGTGCAAATCGTCCAGCAAGGTCGCCACGGCATGGTCCAGCTGTGGCAGTTGTTGCTCGAGAGTCCGGAAGTTGTTGCTGTGCGTGTCCCAGCCCCCGAAGGCCAGCGTGACGCAGCCGACCCCTGCCTCGATCAAGCGGCGCGCCAGGAGGAATTGCGTCGCCCGGCCATAGCGGTCGCGCACGCGCGGATCTTCCCGGCTCACATCGAGGGCACGACGCATCGTGCCCGAAGTAATGATGTCGAAAGCCTGAGAAACGTACGCGTCCATGCCGTCCAGCACTCCGGAGACTTCGAGGTCCCGCCGCAATCGGTCGAACGCATTCAACAGCGATCGGCGGTCTTGTAAACGCTCGAGCGTGATGCCACGTGCCAGACTCAGATTGCGCATCCCCGGCCCGCTCGGCGTAAAAGCGCGATAGGCAGCTCCTAAATACCCGGGCTCCAAGCCGCGCATCAGTCCGCGCAAACTGACGAAGGGTGGCACTCCTTCCGAATCGGATCGCAGCCGCGCAACCACCGACCCCAACGAAGGCCGCTGGGCGGTGCGGTTTTGGGCCTCGCTGTACCCAGTCATTACCTGCGAATCGGAGTGCTCGTCTACGCCGCCCACCACCGAACGGATTACGGCCAGTTTGTCCATGCGGGCAGCTTGCAAAGGCATGTGCTCGCACAGATACACCCCGGTCAGACGCGTCGGGATGGCCTTGAACTGCCCGCGATACTCCACCGGCGCCTGTGGTTTGGGATCGTAGGTGTCGATATGCGATGGCCCGCCCGGCAGATAAATGAAAATCACGCTGCGCTTGCGGGCCACTGTGCCGCTGCTTGCCTGCAATCGCAACAGGTCAGCCAACGACAGCACACCCCCCAAAGCAGCGATCCGCAAAACGTCTCGGCGTGTGACGGCATCGCAGAACGTGCGCGCCCGCCCCCAAATCGTCAACATGGTCGGCTCCTTCTACCTACCGAATCCATCGGTATGGCCCCCGATTTTTGCCCACCAGCACTAGTCACATTGTAACAAATCCGCGCCGCCGCTTACAAGCAGCGACCCGAAGCGGGGACTTGGAATCGGCGCAGCTTGCTCGTAGAGTTGTCAGCAAACGGCGTGTGACCCACCTGCAGCGGGCGAGGCAGTCCGCTAGCAGCGTGCAAGGACCGTCCGTGCACTCGGCACGGGCACCTATCGGCAGGAGACACCGGCGATGGATCCCCGACTGCGGCATTTGTGGGCTCCTTGGCGTCTGGCCTACGTAGCTCAGCCGAAACCTGCAGAGGCCAACGATCCGTGCTTCATATGCCTCGCTCTCGCCGCCGATCGCGACCGCGAGCATCTGGTAGTGCACCGCAGCCGGCTGAGTGTCGTCCTGCTCAACAAATTCCCTTACAACAACGGCCATCTCTTGGTGGCACCCAAAGCTCACAAACCGCATCCGTGTGCTTTGAGCGCCGAAGAGGCTCTCGACCTGCACGGGGTCCTGTGCCACATGGTGCAAGCGCTCGAAGCGCTGCTGCATCCGGACGGTTTCAATGTGGGACTCAATTTGGGCCGTGCCGCCGGGGCGGGCTTGCCCGACCATTTGCACTGGCATATCGTACCCCGCTGGTCGGGCGATACCAATTTCATGCCGGTACTCGCCGACACCAAAGTGATCGTTCAGTCCCTCGATGCTCTGTACGATCTGCTGCGTCAGCGACTGGACCAGTCGTCGGATGCGGCGCTGCCGGCCGAGGCCCAGATGCGCGTCGAAACCGATTCGAGCGCTCGTGCATGTCGTCTTGCCCGAGGTTTGGAGTGACTATGGCAGATCATTACGATGTGGCGCTGCCGCCGGTAGCGAAGCCAGCCGACTGGGAAAGCTGGGAAGAAACGTACCTGGCGCCTTACGCTATGAAGACTCGACTCAGTCGGGGCCGACTGCACAACGAGCCGGCGCATCCTTATCGCACCCTCTATCAACGTGACCGCGATCGTATCGTCCACAGTGCCTCGTTTCGTCGCCTGATGTACAAAACCCAGGTGCTGGTCACGCATTACGGCGACCACCACCGCACACGACTGACGCACACCCTGGAAGTAGCCCAAATCAGTCGCACCATCGCCCGCTGCCTGCGTCTCAACGAGGACCTGACCGAAGCGATCGCTTTGTTGCACGACCTCGGCCATCCGCCTTTCGGCCACGCCGGCGAGGAAGCCTTGAACGAATGCTTGCGCGAACACGGCGGCTTCGAACACAATCGGCAAGGTTTGCGACTGGTCCAGATTTTGGAAGAGCGCTATCCTGGTTTCGACGGCTTGAACCTGAGCGTGGAGGTGCTGGAATCGTTGGCCTACCACAGCAAGGACCGGGCAGCGCCCGATGTGGCCCCTCTGCTCAGCACTCCCCAACCGACGCTAGAAGCCCAGGTGGTAGATGCTGCCGACAGTCTGGCCTACGACGCCCACGATGTGGACGATGCCTTGAGCGTGGCATTGATCGCGCCGGCACACCTGCAAGAAGTTTCGGTCTGTCGCCAGGCTGCGCGCGTCATCGAGGAGCGTTACGGGCAGTTACCTGCCAAGCTTTGGCAGCCTACTTTGGTGCGCACACTCATAGACTGGCAAGTAAGCGATCTGCTAGCGTCGAGCAAGCGTCGGCTCGACGAGGCCGGTATCCACACGGTCGAAGAAGCACGGGCGTACCCGGAGCCTCTGATCGGTTTCAGCGATCGCTGGTGCGCCTGGCGTCGCGAGCTGGAATCGTTCCTGCAAGAGCGCGTTTACCGGCACTATCGCGTCATGCGCATGGCGACCAAAGCCCGACGTTTCCTTCGGGCGCTGTACGAAGCCTTTACCAGCTCGCCGACGCTGCTGCCCCCCAAATACCAAAGACGCTGTGAAAGCGACGGCGTACCCCGTGCCGTCGGCGATTACCTCGCCGGCATGACCGATCGCTACGCCCTGGAAGAATACCGCAGGTTGTTCGAGCCTTTCGGAGAGCGTGAAGGCAGGCAATCCACGTAGACCAGCCAATCCTTTTGCCTTCGTCAAGCTTTGTCAGCTATGACGATTGTTCCAATTGCTTCAAGTCTGCCGTAAGAAGGGCCGATTCACAGTTAAGCAGTTGCCAGACGGAGGATCTACGGATGCGTCCGGCGTTGCCAGGCTGGGCTCGACTGAACGCTGACCGCATGTTGCCGCAGGCACCGGGGGAAAATCAGAGAAACCTGACTCACGGCACAGGAGGAGAGGGTTCCATGACTACACGGAGCGGATGGCTGGCGTACATGCTGATCGGGGCATGTCTATGGACGCCGGCGTCGGCACGGGCGCAGTACTTTGGCCGAGGCGATCTTGCCCCCTCCTGGGAGTTTCCATTGCCGCTGCGTCTCGATCACCGTGAAAGCGGCTTTTACACTGCTTTCGAAGGTCTTGCCTGGCGTCTGGACAACCCCCTGCGGCCGCAAGTGCTGGCACGACGCGGCTTTTTCGACGAAAGCGGCTTCGCCCGCGGTCAGGGCGACACCTTCGATCTATTCACCGACGGCACCCGTGTGGGTGGGTCCGGTGTCGGGAACGAATTCCTCGGCAGTTTCTTCGTCGCTCCCGGTCCTCCAGGACGCTTTTTCGGCAGCGGCGAACCGGCTCTGAGCACCACCGATGTCGGCGGCGACAAGTGGGAACCTGGCTTCCGACTGACCCTCGGGTACCGCTTCCAAAACGGCCTGGCTGTGGAAGTCGTTTTCTGGCGTCTAGCAGACTTCCGCCATACCGCCAGCGCCGGCATCCTGCCTGCCAACTTCAATGTATTCAACGACTTTGCCAATTCCTTTGTCACCGCTCCCTTCTTCAATTTTCCCTCGCTTTTTGCCGGACCCAGTCGCGATGTGTTGTCCAACGTCCTCCCGTTCACGCCACCGGCGGCCCCCAACGGCACGGTCACCATAGATCCGCAAACCTTACAGGACCTGCGCACTTTTCGCAACTTCCCCATTCCCGCGTTCGGGATCTGGAACGCCGCAGACAACATTTCCATAGACTTTGAACAACGCACCTGGGGCGGCGAGTTGACCTTCCGACTGCCCGTGTATCAAGACGACATCCTACGCACGTATGTCCTGGCCGGTCCTCGTCTGGTCTGGGTCTGGGAGCGTTTCCGCTTGCGTGCCGAAGATGCTGACTTAGAAGGCAACATCTTGCCCTCGGATGTAGCCCTGTACACCAACAAATGGGAAAACCAAATGTGGGGCGCGCAAACAGGTATCGGCGGGGACGTCTACCTCGGAGCCGGTTTCGCTTTGAGCTTCGAAGGCCGCGTGGGATTGTTCGCCAACTTCCGCGATGTCGAAGTCAAAATGGAACGCAAGGACATTTTTTTCGCCGTCAAGCGTGACGACCATGAAGTGGCTCTTTCTCCCATGTTCCACGCCGGCGTCTACCTGTGGTGGTATCCCATTGACGGCGTCCAGGTCCGTTTTGGTTATGAGTTTCTGGGCATCTTCAACACCTTGCGCTCCACCCATCCTGTGGACTTCAATGTCGGACGACTGGCGCCGGACTTCGACGAACGCTTCATGCGCTTCGACGGCCTCAGCCTAGGCATCGCTTTTATCTTCTAAGGACGGACAGCCCCAGGTGGCACCGCTCCACCCTAGTCAGAAAAAAGCGGCCGGTAACCACGACGTTACCGGCCGCTTTTGTAACCCCCACAGCTTTGAACGACGTTACTGTTCGTCGAGATTGACCTGGACGCCGTCGTTACGGCCACCGACGCGCCACCAGATCCACTCGTCAATGGTATACCGGAAGTTGCGCACAGAACCGTCGCCCATCAGGCCATTCATACCGGCGGGGTGAGCACCACCGAAGCCAAAACCTTGGCGCCACTCATCTATACCATAGTTGAACGGCCCATTGTGGTCCTTGCGCAGCGGAATGGCAGTCATGCGCACAATATCCGGATCCCAGCCGCACAGCCAGCCCTGGTCGTCCATCCAGTCGTTCGTCAAATAACGATCGGGTCGGATCCACTTCTCGCCGATCATCAATGTCTGGCTGGAGCCATCGGTAATGTTGGAGTAGGTTATCTTGGGTCCCACGAAAGGCGGGTTGCCCGCGTTCAGCTGCGCGATGGCAGCATTGAAATCACCCCGATGGGTACGCACAATGATTCCCTGGTGGTCATATCCGTCGCCCCACCAGAAAGGATCTATGTCCCCAGTGAAGCGTTTGAAACCGTAAATGGCCGAGGCATAGTCGTTCAGGGCGCGCCCATTGGGGGACTTTTGCGGGGAACGCCGACTGGGACAGAAGTACGTGTTGATGGGAGTCCGCGACACCGGCCCAGGGTTGGTCCAAGCATCGTTGGACACGGTGAAATACAGATCGCGCTGTTCTAGGTAAGGCAGGATTTGGTACAACCAGCCGACCGTTTGCCACGGGACCTCGCGGGGACGGCCCTGGTCATAGGAAATGCCATACCACCAGTCCCACCCGCCTGTCGGAAATCGCTTGTACTCGTCGTGGAAGCTGTGGATCGCGATACCGATTTGCTTGAGGTTGTTGGCGCAACGCATACGCGAGGCCGCTTCGCGCACTTTCTGCACCGCCGGCAACAAAAGACCGATAAGGATGGCAATGATGGCGATCACCACCAGCAGCTCGATGAGCGTAAAGCCGCTGTGCCACTTACGACCTCTCCACCTGGTCATACAGCACCTCCTTCAAAAACCTCACCACAACAATGATAACGCAAGGCGATCAGTACCCGTCACTGACCGCCGACCATTTTCTTGAATTCGTCGTCGGTAACTTCCACCACGCTGCCGCCGACCGAATAGAGCACGTAGCGCTTACCGTTTACACCTGTCTGCTCGGCGGCGATAATCGGTGTGCCGGTTTGCCCGGCTTTGGTGTCGCCTTTCAAGCGCGCTGCTTCCGCAGCCGCGGCTCGCTCGAAATAAAACTTATAAGGCTGCTTGTCGCGCGGCGAAGTCCATATGTCCTCGCTGGGGTCAATGTTAAGATCTTTCCAATCATCCGGCTTGAGGGTTTTGACAAAGTCGCGCAATTCCTTTTCGCTTTTGGGAGGCTGTCCTTTGTTGTTGGCCATGTAGCGCGTAATGACTCGGCCCAGCTTAGTCAAATGAGGCGGCTCCGTCGTGGGTCCGCCCTGCTGAGAAGCCCGCGAACAGCCGGAAAGAACGAGACAAAAGCCCAAAAACCCTACGCCGAGCACCCCCCAGCGACCAAAAAAGTTGCGAGTCATAATGCCCCTCGTGTTGCGGCTTCTGTTAGCCCTCGCTCATGACAACGACAAAGCCCCTGTTGTGCTAGTTCTTATCATCCAACCTGGCAAGCGGGTTGTCAACTAAAAAATCTAGAAAATCGCCGAATGGGGAGATCCTCGCAACGGTGCAAAGCAAATACTATGCCAATCAATTATGGATTGATCTGAACAACGGCCGGAGTTAGAGTGCAAGGGTTGTCCTGTGCGCGGGGCCCGCTGGGGCCTGGTCTGCTTGCTGCAAAGATCGGACTGCAAGGATTGGAAAAATGCTAGTTTATGACGCCGAACTGGTACGCGAGCTGGCGCAATTGCCAATCTGGGTCACAGGGCTTTTGTTAACGATCGGCCTGGGCCTGTGGAGTTGTGGCTGGCGCTTGTATCGTTTTTGGGCAGCTGTATTTGCCACGCTCGCTGGAGGCGTGGCCGGTATGCAGCTCGCCTTGCATATGGGCTGGCATCCCATCTGGATCGGACTGCTGGTAGCGATAGGCTGCGGCAGCTTGGCTCTGGCACTGCTTCGTGTGTTTTTGTTCTTGCTCTTCGGGGGGGTCGTATGGCAGTTCGGGCAAGTCGTCTTGGGTGACCGTGTGCAGCCGATCGTGCTCATCGTCGCAGGTGGGCTAGCTAGCGTGCTCTTCCTCCGCCTATGTCTGGTCTTGTTGACCAGCGTGCTCGGCGTGTGGATAGCGCTCCACGCTGGGGCTGGTCTGATCGGCCATCTGCTGGGTGGCGACAACGGCGTTTGGGCGGCCCCCGATTCCCAGACCGTGCACATCCTTTTTTGGGGCGCGGTCCTGTTGGGCGTCGTGACTCAGTACAGCTCCGAACGGTTATTGGCTTGGTGGAAAAACTGGCGCAAAGAGTGGCACGAGTACAAACAAAAAAAGAGCGGCGCCTCTTCTGCTTCGCTGCGCAAAGCCGGCTAGTGCTGACATCCGTTCCGTGCCTGCGATTGCGTGTGCGCCGACGGCAAGGCACGTTCGGGTGCTAGCCGTCGCCGATCATACTTGTCCGGCATTTCCAGCGACTCGGAAATAACTTTGCGCATCCGCGCGTCCTTCACAGTCATATAAAAGGCCAGCGAATAACAGCAGGAGCTATGTGGCTTCCGGTAGGGCCAAAGGTGCTGCCGGCGATGGTTTCGACCCACTACCCAGTGGTTTTGTCGGTCGTGACACCAGTTTGGGCTGTCGCCTCGCAGGGAGCGGAGGTCGTTTCGGCACTGATAGGACTGCTGGTCACGGCCGGGGCGCTCGTCCTGGTGTTGCTGGCCACCAGGCGCCAAAGCTCGTGAGCTACATGGCTCTACCGTGGGGAGAGCAGCAGCTCGTACAACAGGCCTGAACCATGTGCGCCAGGCGCCGGTTTCGGCAAGCACCTGGCACGCGCTATGACAGGGAGGACGCAAGCATGTGGCAAAGGGAATTGGACTATCTGGAATTGGCGCGTCGGGTGATCGCGGGAGAAGTGCTCGAGCGGGATACCATCCGGCAGCTATTCGCGGTCGAAGGGGACGAAACGTACGATGTGCTTTATGCGGCGCACAAAGTGCGTCGGCATTTTCACGGGCGCCGTGTCACCTTTTGCAGTATCGTCGCCGGCAAATTCGGCAATTGCAGCGAAGATTGCAAATTCTGCGCGCAAAGCGGGCATTATGCCACGGGCATTCAGCCGCATCCGATGATGGAGCCGCAAGAGGTCAAACAGGCATGTGTTTCGGCGCGTGCCAATGGAGCCAGTGCCTTTGGGTTGGTGAACAGCGGCCGCGGACCGATGCGACACGAATGGCCCAAGATCCGCGCCGCCCTGCAAGCCATGAAAGAAGTAGACGGGCTGTGCCATTGTGCGACCCTGGGAGAACTGACCGCTGAGCAGGCCCGCGAACTCAAGGCGCTCGGCATCCGGCGCATCAACCACAACATCGAGACATCGCGCGAATTTTTCCCGCACATCGTCACCACCCATACGTTCGAGGACCGGTTGCGTACCCTGCGCATTGCCCGCGATGCTGGGTTGGAATTGTGTTGCGGGTGCATCTTCGGCATGGGCGAATCGCTCGAAGATCGCGTCAGCATCGCTGTGACCTTGCGCGATATCAACCCGCAAGTCGTGCCCCTCAACTTCCTCAATCCAATCCCAGGCACACCGCTCGAATACGTGCCTCCCTTGAGGCCGTTGGAGATTCTCAAGATCATCGCCGTCATGCGGCTGGTATTGCCACGTCAGGAAATCAAAGTCGCCGGCGGACGGGAAAAAAATCTACGCGATCTGCAGAGCTGGATCTTTTATGCTGGCGCCACCAGTGCCATCATCGGCAATTATCTGGCTACCCTGGGTCGTGCTCCGGAAGAAGACTGGCAAATGGTCAGCGACCTGGAACTCGAAGCGGACAGTGGACCGCCAGACGAGGAGCTCGCCACGTGGACTTTTGCCCCCCATTTCTCGACCGAGTCGCAAGAGCCACGCAGGGGCATACCCCTGCCTGTGCTCGATTGAAGGCTTTTCGGGAGGGCCCTATGGCCTGGCAATGGATTGACGAAGCGCTGCGCGAGGTCCGAGTACGAGGGCTGTACCGCCGGCGGCGGCGCGTACGCGCACGCCACGGCGCGGCTGTGTACATGGGCACACGCAAGCTGATCCATTTTGCTAGCAACGATTATCTGGGGCTGGCGTCGGCACCCCAGGTTGTGCGCAGCATCGTGCGGGCAGCCAAGCGTTGGGGATGCGGCAGCAGCGCTTCGGCACTGATCAGCGGTTATACAGCGCTGCATCGTCGGCTCGAGCGCGAGCTTGCCCGCTGGCAAGGTACGCGAGCCGCTTTGGTCTTTCCGTCGGGCTATCATGCCAACCTCGGCATCCTGACAGCCCTCGCCGGGCGTGCCGACGCCGTGTTCAGCGACCAGCTCAATCACGCCAGTATCATAGACGGATGCCGGCTGTCGCGTGCACAGGTGTATGTCTATCGGCACACCGACATGGACCATTTGGAAGAATTACTCCGTCATTACGGTCGCCAAGCGCGGCGCCGGATCATCGTCAGCGACGCCCTTTTCAGCATGGACGGTGACTTGGCCCCTGTGGGTGAACTACTGCGCCTGGCAGAGGCCTACGACGCTCTGGTGGTCGTGGACGAAGCCCACGCCCTGGGCGTCTTGGGTTCCCAAGGGCGCGGTGTCTGCGAGCTGGTCCTGTCTTCACACGACCAGCAATCAGACCACGGGCGGCTGGTGCGCGTCGGGACTTTGAGCAAAGCGCTCGCCGCCCAGGGCGGTTTTGTGTGCGGCGACTGGTCGCTCGTGCGCTGGCTCGTCCAGAGCGCCCGCAGCTACATTTTTTCGACGGCATTGACGCCTTTGGCGTGCGCAGCGGCACGTGCCGCCCTCCGCGTGGTCCGAACCGATCCCGCACGCCGGCAGTATTTGCTGGAGCTGGCTGCGTACCTGCGCGGCAGACTGCGCGAAGCGGGGTGGCACATCGGCAGCTCGCAGGCGCATATTGTGCCCGTGCTCGTCGGCGACGCGCGCGCCAGCGTAGCACTGTCCCAGCGATTATGGCACCACGGCTATTTCGTGCCGGCCATTCGTCCTCCTTCCGTGCCGCCCGGCACCTCGCGCCTGCGTATCGGGGTCACTGCCGCGCACTCACGAGACGATGTGGACGGGTTGGTGGCAGCACTGGACCGAGCACGCGCCGCGATGGGCCTGTCCCAGGTCCCGAGCGTCACGCTCGCAGAGGATAACCGAGGAGCTGTGTGAACGGTCCATCGTAATTAGCCACCGATGACCATGACTTGGGCGGATCGCCGAGTGCCGCCAGAAGCATCAATAGTTCGGTCCCAACTCGATCACTGGCATGATACGGATCAGCGACATCATTCACGTGCTGGAACGATGGTTTCCGCTGCAACTGGCCGAGCCGTGGGACAATGTCGGCCTGCTGTGGGGAGACGACCGGACCGAGGCCAAGGCGGTACTGACCTGCCTCACGCTCACGCCTGACGTAGCCCAGGAGGCCATCCACGAGGGAGCCCAACTGATCGTTGTCCATCATCCGATTCTGTTTCGGCCGGTTCAACGGATCACGGCAGCAACAGAAGAGGGAAAAATGCTGCTGTCCCTGGCGCAAAAAGGCATCGCTGTCTATTCGCCCCATACCAGCTTCGACAACGCGCCGGGAGGCATCAACGACTTGCTGTGCGATCGGCTCGGGCTCGAGTCGCGCCGAGCACTGCGCCCAGCGAACCTGCCGCATTACAAGTTGGTGGTCTTCGTACCTGCGAGCCATCTAGAAGTCGTGCGGCAAGCGCTGTTCGCAGCCGGAGCCGGCATCATCGGAGCTTATCGAGAATGCAGTTTCACCGTGTCCGGAACAGGAACCTTTTTCGGAACGGAAAGCACACAGCCGGCCGTGGGCCAGAAGGGACGTCGTGAAGAAGTCGCCGAGCACAGATTGGAAGTGATCTGCCCCGAATCCACCCTGGAACGAGCCTTGCAGGAGCTACGCCGGGCGCATCCCTACGAAGAGCCGGCGGTGGATGTCTATCCCCTGCGTGGTCTGCCCGGGACGGGTGGCGCCGGACGCTTGGGCAGATTACCCCGTCCCATGTCGCCCGAACAACTCGCTGCACATGTCTGCCAAGCCTTGTCGCTGACGGGCCTCGAACTGATCGCATCCGCAGCGACCCGGATCGAATGGGTGGCCGTTTCCTGCGGCGCCGGGGCAGCCCACTTGGACGATGCGCTGGCACAAGGAGCCCAGGCTTTTTTGACCGGCGAAATGCGCTTCCATGACCAAGTACGTGCCCGGCAGCATGGGTTGACAGTCCTTCTGGCGGGCCACTACCAGACCGAACGGCCCGGCGTCGAGGAGTTAGCACGTCGGCTCGCCCAGCACTTTCCGGGGCTGCGCGTCTGGACTAGCCAGGCCGAAACAACGCCCGTATGCTTGTATCCTGCCCTGCCTTCAGGTCCTTGATTTCTCCACGATCGTTCGGCCCTATTCAGGATGTCAGTTGCCGGATTTGCCGATTTTTCACTTGACATCTTCTGTACCGCTGTGTTCAATTATGTGCTCGTACGACTGCGGTCCGAGTGCAGCTGCCTAGCGTCATTCGGGTATTTATTTTGGAGGAGTTACAGATGGTAAAGACACTCACTGGACTGGCGACTTTGTTGGGAACTGTCTGGCTGGCTTGCATTTGGGCTCAGGACAAGCCCAAGTACACCATCAAAGAGGTTATGGAACAGGCCCACAAAGGCGGCCTGCTCAAGCAGGTCCTTTCCGGCAAGGCAGCTAAGGAGGATCGCGACAATCTTTTGGAATACTACCGGGCGCTGGCCGCCAACAAACCGCCCCGAGGTGATTTGAAGAGCTGGAAGCAAAAAACAGAAGCTTTGGTCAATGCAGCTGAAGCATTGACCATGGACGCAGCGGATAAGAAGGCGCTCGCCGCACTCAAAAAAGCCAGCAACTGCATGGCCTGCCATAATGTGCATCGCGGCGAGTAGCCGTCGGCGAGCTCCCCAGCGGTGCCCGGCGATGCTTCCGCAGACGCTATGCGTCCCAGGATGAGTCAGCGCACCGAGTTGAGGACCAGACCGGTCAGCAACTTGGGATAAAAATAGGTTGTCTTGGGCGGTAATCTTTCGCCGGCGCCGGCGATAGTTTGCAATAAGTGCACCGACAAAGGCGGTACCAGGACCGCCATGTTGCAAGCACCTTGCCGCAGGCCATCGGTCACGTCTTGCAGACGGTGCACGTAGTCGCATTCGGGCACACCGCCGAGCGCTGCGCCGAGCAATTGGGGCAGCACGAAGACATGCAAAATGCTGACCGCCAGCGAACGCCAAGCGTGACTGTGTTGGGGGGCCAAATGCTCCATGAGCGTCGGTGAGCGGAAGCGTGTCACCAGCCAGGGGCCTTCCGCGGTGCCCCATGCCAACAACGATTGATCCCCAGAGCACAGCCATTCCCAAGCTTCTTCGGCCGCATGCTCCCCTCGGATCTCTTCGATTTCGAAATGGACCGCGAGCACAGCACGCAAACGGTGCAAGCTCAAAGAGGGTATGCCGCGGATCAGGCGATGCGTGGGCAGAATCACCAGGCCAGGATCCTGAAGCCGTACCAAATCCATCAAGACAAAGCGGCACGGGTCGTCTTCGGGAACCCCGCCGCGTGCAGCTATTTGCTCTGCCAAATAAGCCAGACTCGTTTCGTAGCGGTGATGTCCGTCTGCCAGGATGACTGGCTGCGCATGCAGAGCACGTTGCACAGCACGAATCGCGTCCGGCTGACTGACCGCCCACAGCCGATGGATTACACCCTGGTCGTCACGTACTTCCAGCGGTGGCCAAGCTCTCACGATCCGATCCAGGGTGTCCTGAGCCTGTCCGCTTTCATCGGCATAAAGACCGAAAACAGGGCTGATATTCATGCCCGTGGCACGCATAAGCTTGAGCCTGTCCTCTTTAGGCCCGCTCAACGTCGCTTCATGGGGGAAAACGATTCCCGCCTCGAAAGGGTACAAGCGCACACGTGCCAAAAAGCCGCGACGCGTCAGCCGGCGCTCCTCGTGCTCGAAAACCTGATGGTAGACGTACAGACAGGGGTGAGGATCTTGCTGCAAAACCCCCTCTTTGAGCCACTGCTGCAGCCATCGGGCAGCACGGGCGTATTTTGCTTCGGCATCTTCCCCTGGCTCCGGTCGTGTCAACTCGACCCGGACGATGTTGTAGGGACTGCGGCTGTACAGCTGATCCTGCACTGTCCGGTCAATCACATCGTAGGGCGGAGCAGTGACAGCTGCCAACGTCCCTACGTGTGCCAGGTCGTAACGCCAGCCGCGAAACGGATGCAACTCAGGCATACCTCGCGATCCTGCTATCGGGCAACCCCTTGTGTCCCAGCGAGCTTGTTTTACTTATATCAAGACATTGTGCGACCAGCGACGGGCACAAGGGACATGCGTTATCGGACGCCCAGGTAGTCGGTGGTGCGCGCCACAACGATACGTCAGGAATAGCCACAGGCACTGAACGATGGGCAAGGCACCAGGCACGCGACTGATAGCGCACAGTTTGGGCGCTCCGGTGGGAAGCATTTTGCTCCAGGGACGTTATGGAAGAAATACTGCGAGCTAACCTTCAGCGGGTACGCGAGCGCATCGCGGCGGCTTGCCGCCGAGCCAACCGTAGCCCGGACGAAGTAACTCTGGTGGCGGTAACCAAATATATTCCCGCTTCAGTGGCGGCGCTTTTGTATCAACTCGGCCAGGCCGACCTAGGCGAAAGCCGCCCGCAGGAACTGTGGCATAAGGCAGCCCATCTACCTCATGCCCGCTGGCATCTGGTAGGCCATTTACAACGTAACAAGGTGGCCAAGACATTGCCGCTCGTGTGGCTGATTCATTCGGTAGACAGCGTGCGTTTGCTCGACTGCCTGGAGCGAGAAGCTGCTCGTGCTGGATCGGAAGTCCACGTGCTCTTGGAATTGAATCTGACCGGAGAAGCGACCAAACACGGATTCACGATCGAGGGAGCCGAAGAAGTTCTCGAGGATCCTTTGCGTTGGCCGCACGTGCGCATGTACGGGTTGATGACTATGGCCCAGGTGACTTCCGATCCGGAAACGACGCGTCCGGTGTTTCGACGCTTACGCGAACTGCGCGATGCCTGGCGCTCACGCGTGCCGCCGCCCCACTGCCTCACCGAACTCTCCATGGGCATGAGCCAAGATTACGAAGTCGCCATCGAAGAAGGAGCCACACTTGTGCGTATCGGCTCGGCATTGTACGAAGGTATCGGCGAGCTTGCCCATGACTGATCTCCAGCTACGCGACGTGCCACAAGGCGTCCTTTTGCCAGTACGTGTCCAGGCACGGGCCAAACACGCCGGCGTGGTCGGTATCTACGCCGGGGCACTCAAAATAGCTGTGACCACCGCGCCAGAGAAAGGGCGGGCCAATAGAGCAGTGCACGCCATCTTGGCGGAGCTGCTGCAGATCGCACCGCAACGTCTTCGCTTAGTCCGTGGGGCGACCAGTTGCGCCAAGCAGTTTCTCGTAGTCGGCTTGTGCGCCGCCGAGGTGTTGCAAAGGTTGGGTTTGCATGGGCCAAGCTAGGCTGACCGCAACGGCAGAGGTCCGTGCTCCTGGCAGCCTTTTGGCACGGTTGTCATTTCCTCGGGCAGGCGCAGGATGAGTCTGGGTGCAACCGCGCCGACGCGGTGCTAGGCAAGGACACAGAAAATGACTTGGACGCAGGTATACGATCCGTTGGGCTGCATGATCGGCTCCGCTTGCCTGGCCGCCTTGCCTATTGTGGTTTTGCTGGGGCTTTTGGCCACAGGGCGTGTGCCTACTCCCCTAGCGGCGGGCTGCGGGCTGGCTACAGCGCTCGCGTTGGCACTTTTGGTGTACATTCCCGACATGGGCGACCCATCGGTGACTTTTCCCGAGCGGGTAGCTAGCTGGGCGCCTACGGTCTTTGCCGCCGCACTGTATGGTGCACTGTTCGGTCTGTGCCCCATCGGGTGGATCGTCTTGTCGGCTATTTTTTTGTACAACCTGACTGTGGAAACCGAGCAATTCGAGATCGTCAAACGGTCAGTGGTGGGTTTGTCACCGGACCGACGCATACAAGCGCTGCTCATTGCTTTCAGCTTCGGCGCATTTATCGAAGGAGCAGCGGGCTTCGGAACGCCGGTGGCCATCACCGCGGCGCTCATGGTCGGCACCGGCTTTCCGCCAGTTCTGGCAGCAGGCCTGGCGCTTTTGGCCAATACGTCCCCGGTGGCTTTCGGCGCCTTGGGGACGCCCATACTCACGCTGGCTCGAGTCACAGATCAAGACCCCCTGATCTTGAGCGCCATGGCGGGGAGGCAGCTGCCGTTTTTTTCGCTGCTCATTCCGGCGTGGCTAGTATGGGTTCTCGCCGGCTGGCGTGGTCTGCTGGAGGTCTGGCCAGCCATCGTCACGGCTGGGGGCAGTTTCGCCCTGGTCCAATTCCTGCTAGCCAACTACCACGGTCCACTGCTGGTAGACGTATTAGGCGGCCTGGTGTCGCTACTGGCAGTGGTCATCCTGTTACGTTTTTGGCAGCCGGCCAGGATCTGGCGCTTTGCGCATGACGAAGGTGCTACGGCGGTTCACAAGCCCACACGCCGAGAAACAGTTCGCGCCTGGACGCCGTGGCTCGTATTGAGCTTGTGCGTGTTTGCATGGGGATGGGCGCCAGTCAAAGAGCGGCTGCAGTCGCTGGCTACTTTTCGCTGGCCATTGCCTTGGTTGCACGAGCGCATCGCTCGCGACCGTCCCGTGGTGCCCCAGCGCGAAATCGAAAAGGCAGTCTATGAACTGCCCCTCGCTGCCACGACCGGGACAGGCATTTTCGTGGCCGCACTGCTCACCGCACTTTTCCTGCGACTGACCTGGAAGCAAACCACGGCCATTTTCTTGCGGACACTGTTCCGTATGCGCTGGCCACTGGTCACCATCGGGTGCATGTTGGCTATCGCTTTCACCACACGCTACAGCGGCATGGATGCCACTTTGGGCTTGGCTTGTGCCCATACAGGCGTGCTTTTCCCCGTGTTTTCACCCTTGCTCGGCTGGCTGGGCGTCGCCCTGACGGGATCCGATACTTCGTCCAATGCGCTGTTCGGCGGCCTGCAAAAAATAACGGCCCTGGGACTGGTCCAGCGAGGAGTCGTGCCACTCGACCCAGGCCAGGCAGTAGTGCTTTTCACAACTGCCAACAGTACCGGAGGCGTGATGGGCAAAATGATAGACGCCCAGAGCATCGTCGTGTCCGCCGTCGCCACCGGGCAAGCCGGTCAGGAAGGATCTATCTTACGTTTCGTCTTCTGGCACAGTCTGGTGCTTGCCTTGCTCATGGGCCTGCTCGTAACCGCGCAAGCCTATTGGCTCACTCGCATGATTCCCCATCCGTGACATAACCGAAGTCAACCGCTAAAACGCGACCGACGCTGCTCTTTTTCCCACAGCATCCTCCTGTGGTGTCCACTAGCGGCGGGCACTCTCGGCTAGGCGCCGATCAGCGGCTACTCGACGATGGCGAGGATATCGTCTTCGCTCATGATGAGGTATTCCTCACCGTCAATGCGCACTTCGGTACCGGCCCACGAGGAAAAAAGAACGCGATCGCCCTCGCGTACCTGGAAGGGAACCCGTTTGCCATTGTCGAGCAGTTTGCCGTCGCCGAGACTGAGTACCCTGCCCTGGCGCGGCTTTTCCCGCGCGGTATCTGGCAGGACAATGCCACCTGCCGTCTTTTCCTCTGCTTCGATACGTTTGACGATCAACTTATCTCCAAGCGGTACGATTTTCACGGCTGCAACTCCTGCACGGTGTCGTGCTTGCGCCCTCCCTACGCAATCAAGCCATCGGTCGCCCATATTGGGCGGTACCCTCAACCGCTAAAGACTGTCCAGCACATGCCGCAAATCGAGCACGAACCCTTCACGAAATCCTTTTATAGACTGGTCGCTCGCTAGGCGTCAAGGGTAGCAGTCATCCAGGCGCCTAGGGCATGCCGGGCCCGTAAGTCCGTGCAAGCGCCTCGGCGACAGCGTGAACTAGGACTTGCCGACTAACCGGCTTGGCCAGCACTTTGTAAACCCGGACAGCCAGCGCATCACGGATCAAACGCTCGCTGATGTCGGCTGTCAGCAGAATGCAAGGAACCAGCACATTGCGCTGCCGCACGATGAGGAACGTATCCAGACCGGACAACCTGCCCATGTGCATGTCGAAGAGCAACAAATGCACGCAGCGTTGCAGTAGGATCTCCAGCGCTTCTTCCCCGTTTTGAGCGACTTCTGTGCGAAAGCCTTCCTTGAGGAAGACTTCTTGCAATACGTCGCGCCACTCCCGCTCGTCGTCAGCGATCAGAATGGAGTAACGACTCGGGTCTTGCAAAACCATGACCCGACTCCTGCGCAATACTGTCCCGTGATCTGCCGCTGCCTTATGCGCCGCCAGCAGGCTAGCGATACGCCGACGGCAGACTGCATCGAGCCTTGACTCGAACTCCTTCTTAGCCGCGAGCGTATCAACGTCTTGCCTCTGTTTGCAAGTCGAGTGCCATCTCAATCATACGCCCTGACGCGCACGCAACTGCCGCATCTGATCAGGTCGTCCTTGTGCTCGCTCGCACCGTCTTCTGTATTGCTAAGGCCCACAGCTATATCTGCCATTTTGGCAGTAAGATGCACCTAATCTAGCCATTTCTGCGGCGGTCGGCAAAGGTTGTGGGCAGGCCACCATACGATAGTCACCTTGCTATAATCCGTTGCTAGCGAGCACGGCTCCGACCACTTGGCAATGGGTGAGCGCAGAAGTTCAGCGCCAGAGGCATAGTGGATCGAAGTCAGCGTCAGCCAAGCCAATATTGAAGTTGATTCGATCGTACACGTAATACTCCACCTGCTGCCCGGCGGCGTCTAGAGTTGTAACCATTACGGGCAAACCGAACTCCGGCGCGTCTATCTTGGGGACGAAGTACCATTTGCGCACGCCCCCATCGGGCAGAAACTTTTCCGCTCCGGGCGGTATTTTCTGCTCCACACACACAAGTGGAAACGGATACTCGGAGCGTGTTTCATAGCCGATCAGGCGCAACGTACCCAAGCGGCATGAGCCGGCCTGCTGATCCGTCACGACGGCGCCGAAAAGTTCGACGAGCTTGTCGAGCCCAGCTTGGTCCAAGCGCCAGCGGGTGTTTTTTGTCAGCCTGGGAGAATCCAGGCTGAGTTTGACCTGCAGCCCGGCGAGACCGTCGCCGCCACTGGTACGAACGTGGACGAAAGGAGGATTGCTACCCTCGACATAGACCACTTCTCTGCCGCGGAAAGGAGAATCCCCCAGCCATTTCATATGGAGGCTGCGAGGCCGTTTGCGATAACGCAGTAGCAGCAGATCTTCGGGCAACTGACGTGTGCCGATGGCCTCTTTTCTACGTAAGCGACAGATATAATCCTCGACTGTGGCGAAGCGTTCTTGGGCCAGGCGATGAATCGCCACCGGCGACGCAAGCCGATCCAGTGGGCTAACCGGTGCTGCTGAACGCTCCCGAGTAGCTGCACTCTCGGCCGGTTTATCGCTAGCAGATGCGCTACGGTCCGACGGCAAAAGCGGCTGCCTTGTCTGAAAACCGTCGGTGCTCTCAGGTGCAGGCGGCGTCTGCTGCAGGCTCTTGGCTTCCAAAGCCCAGTCGCAAAGCAGTACCGGCACAATAGGCAGTCGAGGCCGCGCTAGCTCAGACCGAGCACCGTTGGGCAGGGTCCGCTGTGTGGGCAGCGCGCGAGCAGAGCTGATTCCCAGCGAACCACCACGCTGATCCGACAAGGCAAAGAGAAACGCCAGGGCGATAGCAGGGGTCGCAGAAAGCATCCGTGCATCCCTCCTTCTCTGTTCCGTTTGCAATCCGTTGCCGCCGGAGTCGGTGTAGGGTCAAGTGGCCCGGCAGTCAGGCCACGGACTGACTGCCCGCTGGCAGTGCGACTGGGTCTTCATCGGCGGGTATCTGCTCGAGCACAGGCAGCGACTCGCGCACGTTCAGGTCAGGAATCAGGCAGGGATGTTTGTACTGTTCGACGGTGCCGCCTGTGCGTGCCAAACGCCGCCGATCCCACTCTGTCCAGGTACCTCGAGGTAACAGCATGACCCGGATGCTGCCGAGCCTCCGGCTCTGGCGTTTGGCATGATACTCGACATTGAGCTGCAGTAAAGCTCGATCTACGCGGGCAGCCAAGCGACGCGCTTGTTCCAGATTCTCCAAATCGCCTTCTTCCACGAAAAGACCGTAAAAAGGCTGCGACTCGTCCCAACAGGGCACCAGCGAATAGACAGTGAGCGTGAGCTGCAACTCCTGAGCACTTCTGTCCACCGCCGTCACCACGTGGTATTCGGAAAGCTTTTCCCCTGTGATATTGGAGAAATGGGCGCCTTTGTTGAGGAACTCGATCATCGGTGTGCGCTCGTAAAATCCCGTCACCCGCACCAAATCGCAGATGTTGTAGCGATACAGGCCGAATGCCGTGGTGGGCAAAATGAAATAGTTTTTGCCTTCTTCCAGCTCGTGAGCCGCGAGCACCACGGGGCGCTGCGAATTCAGCTCGTTCTCCGGGACGAACTCGAAAAAGTGGCTGGTAATCTCCAACACCCCGCTAGCGCTGCCATCTTCGAGAGGAATGCTGAAGCGCCCTTCGCTGGCTATGAGGCCCAAGTCGCGCACCGGCGTGGTACCGAAGTAACGCGGATACAGCTTCAGGTAGGCCCGGACGGTGCCTCCGGTCCAGTTGCCCAAAAGCTGCAAGGTCGGCCAGACAGCGATCGGGTACAAGTGCCCGCCGCACAGACGCAACGTCTTTTCCAGCTCGCGCACTCGGCGTTTGTGCTTGCGCCGCGTCCAGGGGCGCAGCACTTCGCGCACTGTCCGAGGAATATCGTAGCGCGGGCTCAGCGTGCCGTCGTAAAGATCTCGCAGTAAGGTTTCCTTTTCCCGGTCCATCGTGCACGCGATCTGTACCAAAGTGCTAGGATTGGCGGCACAGATCATACCCACCGGACGATGGATACTCAAGCGACAAGCGACATAGTACTTGGCCTCGGCATCTTTGATCTTGCCGGTCACCGGAGGCAAGCAATACAGTCTGCGGACGATGCGCTTTTGCATCTGTGCCGTCAGACCGCTGACGCTGCCGCAGGGTATGCCTGCCTCGGTATGAAACTCCTGCCAATCACCGACCAGCTGCAAGATGGGCTGCAGTTTGGCCTGGGGATGATCGTCGAAAGCAGCAATGCCCCAAATCGTCCAGCCACGCCGATAGTCGCTCAAGTATTGCGGCGTTACGGGAATGAATTTGCGCGAGGCGGTCGTGCCGCTGGTCATGGCGAACATAAGTACTCGATCGTCCGCCAACAAAGCATCGAATTGCCCTTTGCGCACCTCAGCGATATACGGCTCCAGATCCTCGTAAGTCAGGATAGGCACCTGCCGGCGATAGTCCTCGAGGGTGCGAATAGAGGCAAAACCGTGCTCTCGGCCGAAGCGTGTGGCGCTTTGCCGTTGCACGATCCACTGCAACAAGCGTTGCTGCACCTGGAACGGTCGGCGCGTGGCCTCGCGGAATGCAGCGGCCCAGCGATGCGCCTGCCTTGTGGCAAAATAAGCGATCGTCTTGCGAACCAACCAGCCCAGCATGTTTCCCTCGGCACACTCAGACACGCATTGCGCGCTGCCGCAACCGTCGGGCCATCCAAGCCGGTGACGGCGTGCCAGGGCTTACGGACGCCAAGTGCTTTTCGAAAAACTCCAGCGTGCGTCGCTGGTATTCTTGAGGCGCAACGTGCCATGCCAAATTGTGCTTCGCCCCCGGCACCAACCAGAGCTCCTTGGGTGGCCTGGCATAGGCAAAGAGGCTCGCAGCCATTTCAGGTTTGATGTACGTATCAGCCTGCCCGTGGATCATGAGGATAGGGCGGGGAGCGATTTTGCGCAACGCAAGCCGTACGCTCGGAAAACGGCACCCTCGTTGACGACCGATATGCCGTACTGCAATCATAGCGACCAAACGATAAACCCATTCTGGCAGCCAGTGCTGGAGTCTGAGCCGATCGCTATAAATGCGCACCCACTTGCGCATGTAGGGTATCATGGTGGTGCAGGTGGCAAAAGCCCCGTCCGTGACCAGGCATCGGATGGCAGGATCGCGGGCGGCCACGCAGATACCTGCTCCACCGCTTCGGCTTACGCCGAAAAACCCCACGCCTTGTGCTGGATAATCCGGCCGCGTCTTCACATAAGCCAGCGCTGCCTGCAAGTCCTGGACTTCTCGATCAGTAACCCATTGCAAAGGCTCGTACTCTTTTTCGCCGTCACTGTCGCCGTGATTGCGAAAATCGAACGCAAAGATATCGAAACCGTTGTCCAACAAATGCGCCACATAGTGCCGATAGGACCAGCGATTGGACCCGAATTCGTGACCGAAAAGCACCAGTCCACGGCGTTGTCCATATCGAGCGCGCACGTACGAACCGCGCAATAGCAGACCGTCGGCAGTGCGGAACTCGACTTCCTCGGCGTCGGACGGAGGTTCGCCACGCGGAACCACAAAAAGCGGCTTTTCCTCGAAAATGCGTACGATAACGCCCAGATAGCGATGCAGAGCCCAAATCAGGAACAGCCCCAAGGCGATCCCCGCCGCGGCTACCGCACCGGCGGCGCCGACACCTACCCACCAGAGCCATTCTGCCACGCTGCACCTCCCTAGTCGCTGTGTTACCCAAAGGCAAAACGCTCTAAGTCACTACCGTCAACTCTCAGTTCGTCAGGTAGCTATGCTTTAGTCTTACCACTGCCCGTAGCGAGCAGCCGGTCCAGGCGCGACCCAATGGGACCTGGCCGCGCACCACTCGCCGCTCTGCCAAGTACTACTCGAACTTACTGACGATCAAAGAAACGTTCTGCCCGCCGAACCCGAAACTGTTGCTGAGTACATGCTGAACTTTCTTTTCTCGTGCCACGTTGGGGATATAATCCAGGTCGCATTCGGGATCGGGGACTTCATAATTGATCGTGGGCGGCAGTATACCTTCCCGTAGCGCCATGACGGAGATGATCAACTCGACGGCGCCTGCAGCTGCGATCAGATGTCCGAGCATGCTTTTGCTGCTCGATACGGGAATGCGGTAGGCCTCTTCGCCGAAGACCTTTTTGATCGCCAGGGTTTCCACGCGGTCATTGACTTGGGTACTGGTACCGTGCGCATTGATGTACCCGATATCGGCCGGCGCCAGACCGGCATCTTCGAGGGCCAGGCGCATACACTCGATAGCGCCCCGGCCTTCGGGATGACTATCAGTGACACGAAACGCATCGGCAGTGGACCCGTACCCAGTCAATTCGGCATAGATTTTGGCGCCACGGCGCCGCGCATGCTCCAGCTCTTCCAAAACGACGATGCCAGCCCCTTCCCCCAGTACAAAACCATCTCGCCGAGCATCGAATGGACACGAAGCTTTGGTAGGATCGTCGTTCCGCGTTGACAGGGCTGTCAGCAGGTTGAAGCCGGTCAAGCCGAACGGATGGATCATACTGTGGGCCCCACCCGATAGCATGAGATCGGCTTCTCCGCGTCGGATGATTTCTGCCGCTTCGCCTATGGCTTGACTGCTGGCAGCACAAGCCGTCAAGCAGTTGTAATTGGGACCCAAAAGCTCGAAATAGCGAGCCAGATGGGCCGTAGAAGTATGAGACTCCTGCTCGCGTTCGCGTCTGGGATGCAGTTCGCGCAGTCCGCCCGCGGCGAATTCGGCTGCCCGTACCGTCCGGCTCTGTGCGTCGTAGCTCCGGGCGATCAGCGCCGTAAAAACATCGAAATCTTGTTTGCCTTCTCCCGCACCCAGGTAGACGCCGAAGCGCGTGCGATCTATGCGCCCGTCGCCCAGAAGCCCTGCATCTTCCAGCGCCATTTTGGCGGCGGCTATGGCAAACCGGGTATTGGGGCCGGCAGCGTCCCAGCGGTGCGCCTCTTTGAGATATTTCCCCAGGTTGAAGTTTTTGACCTCCGCCGCAAATCGTGTGGGAAACGTTCGCGCATCGAATTGCGAAATCCAGGACACCCCGCTGCGTCCTTCGATTTGAGACTGGAACAGACTCTCCACGGTGTCCCCAAGCGGGGTGACCACTCCCATGCCAGTTATGACAACTCGTCTACGCATAGTGGCAATCTAGGCCAAACTACACGGGCAAACCACACTCGCTCCCTCGTCGGGTCAATCACCTTCCCTTATACGCAGTCAGAGCGCTCCGTCGGTCTCCCAGCGACGAATAACTGCA
The DNA here is from genome assembly GCA_040289265.1 of Gemmataceae bacterium. Lineage (GTDB taxonomy): Bacteria > Planctomycetota > Planctomycetia > Gemmatales > HRBIN36 > PSKW01. The sequence goes on along the minus strand of PSKW01000004.1, from coordinate 27,876 downwards.
GCGGCGCATTGTCCCATATCCGTACAGGCTGTTTTGACGAACGTCGGGCGTACTAGGTCCTGGGGCGCTCCGGCAATTACAGGCAGTGGGCATTCCGGATCGGGAGTCGCGTAATTGCGTGTCGCCGGTACTTTGCCGTGGAGCAGGGCCAGCAAGCTGGCAATGAGTTCGACGACGGCACCGCCCGATCCCAGGCATCCGAAATAACCTTTCAGCGCTGTGACGCGTGGCACTTGAGCGATCCCGCCGAAGGCCAAGCAATATCCTCGTGCTTCCCAGATGTCGTCCTCGCGCGTAGCAAAACCCTGAGCGTTGATATGATCCAAATCATGCGCGGCTACACCGGCTTGGGCCATGGCAGCGCGCACAGCTCGAGCCAGTCCTTCTCCCGTCAAGTGCGCATCGCACGCTGCCCCAAAGCCGATCATTTCTGCAATGATAGGCGCACCGCGCCGGCGGGCATGATCCCATGTTTCGAGGACGACCACTCCTGCCCCTTCGCCTGGGACAATGCCGTCTCGATGACGATCGAAGGGCTTACACGCCTCTTCCGGAATGTCGTTCCGTTCGGTGAGCTGGGCAAAAAGACTCCACCGCGTCAAACTGAGCGGATTGATCTTGCTGTCGGTGCCGCCGACCAGCATGACATCGGCGTGACCTCGACGCAGAATATGCCATGCTTCGCCCAAAGCGAGCAGCGGAGCGACATCGGACTCCGTAATGGTATTGTTGGGCCCCTGAGCGTTGAACAGAATCGAAATGTGGCAGGCTGACATGTTGGGTAGATATTTGAGCATCCACAGAGGGGGCATATGGGAGAGTCCCACCTCGCCCCAGCGAGTCATGTCAATTCGGCGACGCTCGGGATCGTAGGAGTGAGCCGCGGCCTCGCCCAGCTCATCCAGCTCGCTGGCAATCAGACCGGCACCGAACTCGACTCCGAAGCGCGTCGGGTCCACGTGCGCAGGATCGAGATGGGCATCTTTCAAAGCCAATGCTGCCGCCGCCACGGCCATCTGGATAGGGCGGGACATCACTTTGAGGCTTTTGCGGTCTTTCTTGTCTACATATTCGCGCGCATCAAAGTCGGTTATCTCTCCCCCGATCCGAATCGGCAGCCCCGAAGCATCGAACAAACTGATCGCCCGGACGCCGCTCTTGTTCGCCATGAGCGCATCCCAATAAGCCTGGCGTCCGATGCCCAGGGGGGAAACGACTCCCACTCCGGTTATCACTACCCGTGGCGCCTGCTTTTTCATTTCGTCGTTTCCGTCGGGCCAGCTCCTACTATGCTTCCGGCGCTTTTAACGACTGCCATATGGGTTTTAGCAACTCGCCGTATTGGCCTTCGCGACCGCATCCGGCTCCACCTGTCCGCCCGACTCCCCTATCCGAGAGTCGCTCACGGGGGCCGCAGCCCGCTGTTCTAAGCGCGACAAGCCCAGAAGCCGGCGCAGCTCGCCGGCAAACACAAAGTTGTCCGTGCCGGTCAGTGCTTTGGTCCGTTCCGGATCAACATGGGCAAACATCAACTCGGCCTCCGCTACCATCTCCTCTGCGGAAAACACACGACCGCACACGGTGGCGCCTTCGGCTCGCAAGTCGAGCAAATTGGCTTCGAACGTCAATTGTTCCCCTGGCTGTACCTCCCGAAAAAAGCGTGCCTGTCCGATCTTCGCGAGGATCACCTGTTCCCGGAAATCTCTAGCGTGACCTACCAGTATGCCGCCTGTCTGGGCCAGCCCTTCCAAGATCAAACTGGCTGGCATGATAGGGTATCCTGGCAAATGATCCCGAAAAACCTCCTCGGCGCAGCTAAGATTCTTCACCGCTCGGGCGCTACGACCAGGCTGCAGGTCCACAATCCGGTCTATCCAAATCCAGCGCATAGCGTCCCCAGCGTTATCCTTTGCGACAAGCGCCGGTTACTTCTGGCTGCACCTTTGTGCGTTTCGATGACCGACTTTGGCAGACCAGGACCACGAGCAGGGTCCTATGCTTGCCGAGCTACAATATCAGCCTGCGCCCAAAGGCTAAGCCACGTAGCGGATCCGCCAGGTGCGAGCCACTAATTGAGGGAACCGTTGAGCTTCCCCTCGATATAGCGCGTAATCATTTGTACCGTGAACAAGTCGCTAATCTTGCTAACCTGGGGATCTTGGGCAAATTTTTCGACGTCGGCGAAAGGCAGACGAGCCCGTAATTCGTCCAGTCCCTTTGGGGTTACTTTCCCATCCGGCGTTACGAATTGGGGGTCTCCTTGAAAGATGGACTCAGGGAAAAGCTCTCCGCGCGGTATCTTGATGCCGAATTCGCGCTCCAGCCTAAAGACGATGTCCAGGAAGTCAATGGATTCGGCGCCCAGGTCGCCCTGAAGAGTAGCCTCGGGGCGGATTTCCTCTGGATCCACGTTCAGGGAGTCGGCCAGAGTAGCCGCCACCTTCTCGTAAATCTCAGTCTGGCTAGGCATCTCACACCCTCCTCCTAAACTGGGACGGGGCGGCCTTGCGTTGACCCTTTCCCTCACGTGTCGCTTCCGGCCAGCCACCGTCTCGGCTTTTATCCTGTGTCGCTGCGTCTGCCTCCTTGCCCGACGCTGCAACTCCATTCTGCCAGTGTACTGCAATCGGAATTCAAAACAACGGTAAAAGTTTTAGCATTCGTTGGCCTTTTCGTCCCCCCTGAGTCACCCTACCCAATTGCACACAGGGGACTCAAAGGGCTTTGTGCTCCGTCCGTCTACGCCGGTTGCCTCCACCCAATTCATGGACCCGAAAAGGAAGTTACCCAAAATTGCGCTTCACCCCGCCCCTCCCACTCCTAAGCTCAAACCTCCATCCACGAATATTACCTGACCAGTGATATAGGCGCTGTCGTCGCTGGCAAGGAACAGGGCTACACGAGCCACATCTTCTGGCGTGCCGAAGCGGCGCATGGGGATCACCTTTTTAATGAGGTCTCCGGCCATGGCCCGTACCGGCTCGCTCATGTCTGTTTCGATAAATCCTGGGGCTATGGCATTGACTGTGATATTTCGGCTGGCCAGTTCCACAGCCAGGGCCCGGGTAAAACTGTTTATGGCTCCCTTGCTAGCTGCGTAATTTGCTTGGCCCCGGTTCACTCGGTCGGCCGCCACACTGGAGATATTGATAATGCGTCCCCGCCTTTGACGGAACATCGGTTCTACGACTGCCCGGCAAAAGTTAAACGTTCCTCCCAGGTTCGTTTGCAGGACCGAATCCCATTGTGTTTTGTCCATTTGCAAGAAAAGGCCGTCCTTGATGATGCCGGCGTTATTGACGAGGATGTCCAATCGGCCGAACCTGTCGAGCGTCTTGGCGACACACTCTTGTGCCGCCTGAAACTCCGCCACATCTGCTTGCAACGCCAGCGGCTCGGATCCCGTCTGTTGAACTTCTTCGCAAAGTGTTCGAGCACCCTCGACACTGCCGCGGTAAACAAAGGCTACCTTGGCACCCTCTTTGGCGAATGCGGTCACAATGGCTCTACCTATTCCGCGGCTGCCGCCAGTTACGAGCGCCACCTTGTCCTTAAATAACATATTCCAAAGCACCTTACGACTTAAACAGGCTCCCGCAATGCCGGATCCACCCTTGATGTTAACCGTCCTGATGTCAGCCAAGTCCACTTTCGACGAAGGTACTCGACCAGATCTCGGTCGTACTTATCCCCCTCCACCATGCGGTCAGCTAGTTTATACGCTGCCAGTTTCAGCCGTCCTGCGACCGCAACCTGTTTGTCTACAAACCCAGTCCCTTTGAAAGCCCAGCAACTCTCGCCATCCGGCGAAGGCGACGACACCTCGACAACCAGTCGCAGCCTGTTGCCAGGCTCGACGAATGTCCCGTATTTTACACCTTTTACTTCTCTTAACACCGCCACGGGATAAACAAAGCCAGTGCTAACGCGGATCAACCAAGCGGCGGACTGGCTGAGCGCCTCCAACATAAGCACTCCAGGCATTACTGGATACGCCGGGAAATGGTCTGCCAGGTACTCCTCGCCCAATGTCAGACCTTTCCAGGCGACCAGTTTTTTTCCCGCCTCGAAGCTCTCGACTCCATCAATCAATTCAAAGCGCATTGCGGGCCCGATGCAGTCGCTAAACGCCAACCGATGCACACGTTCGACGCAGTCGTCGCCTTTTGTTCCCTTGCAGACATCCTATTCCAGGCAGTTATAGCCTCAAAAAGGCCGTCGGCCAACGAAAAGTTCGATCAGTCTGTTTAATTTTGCCATCGCTAAAACTTTTCCACTAAATTGAAGGCAGTGCAAGTCCAGCTTGTCAGGCTGACGTGCCTAAATGAGAACAAAATGCTCGGCGATGCAAATCGAGCGACTTTGCCGCAGTTGCCGAATGAACAAGCGCGGCACAGCAAAGTGCACGTCAATCTGTCAACCGGCCTATGCCGAATTGATCGCCTACTTGGTAAGGCTTTCCGTCTTTCGTTCGTATCTCGACCATTTTCTCGCTGTGCACCTGACGAGCGGCTTCGTCCGTCAGTCCTGCTAGCACCTTGTGTGTGCGTACGTCAATAACTTCTCCGGTCGAAGCATAGGCGTAACGGCCATCGAGACTGAAGGTGACCCAGCCCGGCTGTTCACGCAGCCGGATGTGGTTTATCTGCCGGAACCGATCTCCTGCCACTTCGAAGACGTGCAGCGCTTGATTGGCAGCATCGCACAGCCAAATTTGTCTTTCGTCGGGCGTCATGCCGATCCCATGGCTCGGGCAACCGTGACGCTTGACAGGCCCACGTGCGAAACCCTTGACCTCCACGCGCGACAAGAAACGGCCGGTTACAAGATCGCCGACCTCGAAGCCGAGTAACTCGTTGACGCAAACGTAACAACGTGTCTGCCGTCCGTTGATAGTAAAGGGCCTCACTGGGGCGCTGAATGGGCCCACCTTGTGAACTACCTGGAGCGATTCGGTATCGAGCACGAAGAGATAAGGCGCCTTGAGACCCGCCATGTAAACTCGCTTGCCATCCGGACCGCAAATCGTATTGTGGGCACCGTTCTTTGTCTCCACGCGCGCCGTCAGATCGCCGGTCAGCGCGTCAACAATATTCCAGTGGTCCTTTTCCAAGGTAGGAACATAGAGGGTCTTGCCGCTAGGATGTATGGCCAAGCGGTCACACCCATCCGGCAAGGCCTTTTCCCAAAGCGTTTCATCTGTCCTGAGATCGAGGCAGTACAGGCGCGACAACGTAGTGAAGTACAGTCGGCCTGTCGTCGCATTGGCGCAGATACCTTTGACATTTTCCGGTCGAGGCTGTCGGCTAGCTGGCGTGACGATCCGCCGCACGAAGGCATGGTTCGCTCGAATATCGAAAACCAGGATGCCGGCGCCACCGAATTCCAGGTAGTTGCGGATCCCCGGACAAGCCACGTAAAGGAACGCACCTTGGTCACTGGGAGCGGCCCATGCGTATGCCGCTCCGGCACCGCTAACCAGTCCTAGAAACTGCCGACGGTCCAGCAAGACATCGCGTGCCATAAGCCGCTGCTCCTCGAGCGCGCAACCTGGTTCTTTTGTACCCGGCTACCGTTATGCGGCCCAGTTTACTCTATCCCGCGGTCGCAGACAACCTTGCGGCACTACCTCGATCGAAACCCAAGCTGCGATCCTGGAGGTGACAAACTCTTGTCACCGGCGTGCCCATGTCGTCCGCGCCCGGCTGCTTATTCTGCGGGCCAAGGAACTTGCACAATGGGCACCAAGATGTTTAAACTAATGCACGTGGGATCGCCAGCACCATGCGCACGGAAAAGCGCTCCTTCCTCAAAAAGTCGGCTATTGGCTAGTTGGCAGCGAACCGTAGGGCTGCGCTGGAGCTAACCCGCCTGGCCCCAGAAAGGAGCATCGAACCGATGAAAAAGCTCGACCGTCGGCAGTTCACCAAGTCTTCGATCGCCGGCTTGACGGCGCTCAGTTATGCTCGCGTTTGCGCTGCGGGCGAACGCATCCGCGTCGGCTTTATCGGGCTGGGCAATCGCGGCGACCAGGTACTGGACGCCTTTCTACAACAGTCCGACTGCGAAGTGGTGGGAGTGTGCGACATCTACTCCCCTTATGTTCGCTTCGCCGCCAGTAAAGTGGCTCAAAAGCAGCCAGCTCCCGAGGCATACAAGGATTATCGGCAGCTCCTCGATCGGCGAGACATAGACGCCGTGGTTATCTGCACGCCGGATCACTGGCATGCCTTGCAAACGATCCACGCTTGCCAGGCGGGCAAAGATGTCTATGTGGAAAAACCGCTCTCGCTGTGCGTGGCCGAAGGGCGCAAAATGGTCGAGGCTGCTCAAAAGTATCGTCGCGTGGTCCAGGTGGGCATACACCGACGTTCGTCCGATTTCTGTCGCGAAGCCGCCCAGTTGATCCGCTCAGGCTACCTAGGCAAGATCCATGTCGTTCGCTGTTTCCATATCCAAAACGAGTGGCCCAAGGGCATCGGTATGCCGCCTGATAGTCAGCCACCTGCTGATTTCGACTGGGACGCTTGGCTTGGGCCGGCCCCGTACCGGCCGTACAACAAAAACCGCTCTTTCTACCGCTTTCGCTGGTTTTACGACTACTCCGGAGGCCAACTGACCAACTTCGGCGTGCATTATCTGGACATGATCCACTGGGCTTTGGGTGTTCATGCTCCCCAGGCTGTCGTCGCCATGGGCGGCAAATTCGTCAACTTCGACAACCGCGAGGTCCCCGACACTCTGGAAGTGATGTGGCACTATCCCGGCGACACACTGGTCACCTTTTCCCAGTTCAATGCTTCGGCAGCACCGGCCAGTGCCCGCTCGTGCGACATCGAGTTCCGCGGCACCAAGGGCATACTGTATCTTTATTCCCGCGGCTACGAGGTAGTTCCCGAGGTCATTACACCCCACGAATTTTATGCGCGCACGCCTCTGGATCGCTCGCTGGAACGCCGCTATCGTCAGGGTGCCAAACCTATGATCGAGCCTAAAAAAGGAGTTGGGCATCAGGAGACGGTCGCCCACGTGCGTAATTTTCTCGACTGCGTGCGCTCGCGTGCCCAATGCCACTGCGACATCGAGACAGGACACCGCAGCACTACTGCCACGCTGATCGCCAACATCGCCCACAAGCTCAAAAGGTATCTCGAATGGGATGCCGACCGCGAACAATTCGCCAACTGCCCAGAGGCCAACCGCTACTTGTCCTACGAGTATCGCAAACCGTATAGGCTCGGTCCTGTGTGAGGCTGCAGACCGCCGGCATGATACGGCACTGCCCACCAAAGAGGTATCAAGTTACTCCGCTCAGGCTGTTCACTCCCTATTTCAGTCCCTATCGGCGCGACTCGGCCGGCTCATGGCACGTGTAGGGAAAGGCCTCTCCTGTGGGCGCCCGCGCCGAACTACTGGGCAGTCCGTCTGCTGAGCACGAGCAGTGACCTCTATGCGTTGCTTAGTGACCCGCTTGACGGGCTGCTTGTACCGCCTTGCGTGCGGCATCGGTCAAATCGCTGGCGGTGATAAGCGACAGCCCGCTTTCTTCCAGAATCCTCCGTCCTCTGTCCACATGGGTCCCTTCCAGACGTACCACTAGCGGGACCTCGAAGCCGACCTCCTTGGCCGCTGTCACTATGGCGCTGGCAATGGTATCGCACTTCATAATCCCGCCGAAGATATTGACCAACACTGCCCGCACGCGCTGGTCACCGAGGAGGATACGAAATGCTTCGGTGACCTGTTCCTGGCTGGCGCCGCCGCCTACATCGAGGAAATTGGCCGGCTCACCTCCGTGTAGCTTGATGATGTCCATAGTGCTCATGGCTAGGCCTGCGCCATTGACGAGACAACCGATGGTGCCATCCATCCGCACATAACTGAGCCCGACTTTGGCGGCACGCCGCTCTGCAGGGTCTTCTTCCTCTTCGTCGCGCAAAGCTTCGATCTCCGGGTGACGAAACAGCGCATTGTCGTCGAAATTCAACTTAGCGTCCAAGGCGATCACTCGTCCGTCCCGTGTCACCGCCAAGGGATTGATCTCAGCCAGGCTGCAGTCTTTTTGCAAAAACACGGTGGCCAACGCCATGATGTTCTTTTCGGCTTGTCGCGCTTGCTCTTCGGTCAATGCCAGCTCGTAAGCCAGCCGGCGCGCCTGGAAAGGGTAGAGCCCGTGGTCGGGGTCTACCGCGACCTTCAAAATCGCCTCGGGTCGTGTCGCGGCTACTTCTTCGATCTCCACCCCTCCTTCGCCGCATGCCATCAAGACCGGTGTGTGCTTGCTCCGGTCCACCACCATACCCACATAGATTTCGCGAGCGATATCGGCCGCCTCTTGCACGAGAATGCGCCGCACCATTTGTCCTTCGGGCCCGGTCTGCCGCGTCACCAATGGATAGCGCAACATGATCGAGGCTACGGCGCGACATTGGTCGCGCGAGTGAACCAAGGTCACGCCTCCGATCGGCTCTTGGGCCCCGCGAAAATGGCCTTTGCCACGCCCTCCCGCGTGGATCTGGGCCTTGAGGACCGCACTTTCTTTGCCGAGCCGATCGAAAGCCTCCACTGCCTCGGCGACCGAACTGACCACATATCCCTCCGGCACATTGGCCCCGGCCGCCGCCAGCAGTTCTTTTGCTTGGTACTCGTGCACCTTCATGGCTTTTCACCCTTGATCGTTCCGCTCTCGACGCACCTGGCGCCGCCTGGTGCCGACGCCCGCGAAACGTCACCTCGTTTGCTCAGCGCAGCTGTAAGCGATCGCTGCACCTTGTGGCATATCGGCCTTTTTATATAAAACCAACGCTCGACTGCCTAAATGGTGCAAGTTACCCGCAGTTGGACCACGGCATAAGGCACACCGGAGTCGCCATCGGCAACCGAGGGAATAGACAGGAGTTTGTCAATGTCGCATTTTCGCTGGCAACCGGACTTGCTCCCCGTCCGCAAGGGCAAAGTTCGGGATATTTACGACCTCGGCGACCGCCTGGTCTTGGTCGCCACGGATCGCATCAGCGCCTTCGATTGGGTCCTGCCTACACTCATTCCGGACAAAGGACGCATCCTGACCCGACTGACCGCCTTTTGGCTGGACTGGCTCGGCGTCCCCCATCATCTCATCAGCCTGCGCCTCGAAGACATGGGCCCAGCTTTTGTAGCCCGGCGCGCCGACTTTGAAGGCCGCGCAATGCTCGTCCACAAAGCCCAAGTCATCCCCATCGAATGCGTGGTCCGCGGCTATTTGGCCGGCTCCGGGTGGAAAGAATATTGCCGATCCGGCTCCGTGTGTGGTGTGCAGCTGCCGCCTCGACTGGTCGAAAGCCAGCAATTACCCGAGCCGATTTTCACCCCAGCTACCAAGGCCGAGAGTGGCCACGATGAAAACATATCCTTTGACGAAATGTGCCGGCTGATAGGCGAGGACGTCGCTCACGATCTGCGCCGCCGCAGTCTCGACCTCTACACCCGCGCCGCACACTATGCCCGGCAACGCGGTATCATCATCGCCGATACCAAATTCGAGTGGGGCCGGCTGCCTTCGGGAGACATCATCCTCATAGACGAGGTCCTCACCCCCGACAGCTCCCGCTTTTGGCCGCTCGCCGACTACCGCCCCGGTACGAGCCAACCTTCCTTCGACAAGCAATTCGTTCGCGACTGGCTAGAGCAAACTGGCTGGGACAAAAACAGTCCTCCGCCGCCCCTGCCACCGGATATCGTCGCCAAAACACGCGCCAAATACATCGAAGCCTACGAACGCTTGACAGGCAAAAAATTTGACGAGACTTAAAATGTTCTCCACAATATATCGGTCATCACTGTGACCTTCCCTAGCGCTGGACCTTTACTTCTGCTTCGCCCTCTTCTTACATTACAATCCCGATTGTCTGGCTTTCTCTCGGACTCGACCGAGATCAATTTCGCCCCATATGTTCACTGTTGATCCGCGCATAGAGATGGTCCAGCACCCAGTGGAAAACAGTGAGGTGCACTGATTCTACAATACCCATATCATGAATAGGCACGTGCAGATTCTTCTTGGCTATTTTTTTCAGCTGTCCGCCATCGAATCCCGTACAACCGAACGTCTCCACACCGTGCGCATTGGCCCACTCGATCGCGCGCAACACATTGGGACTGTTTCCAGAGCCACTGATGCCGATCAACAAATCGCCCGCACTCGCTAGATTCTTGAGTTGCTCCACAAAAATGCGTTCGAACCCTTCGTCGTTGGCCCAAGCCAGAATATAGGGCGTATTGTCTGTCAAACTCAGGACCTTCAGTCGCTTCTTGCCATCCTTGTCGAAATCTTCCCGCCGAAGCGTTCCCTTTCCCAGATCTTCGCAGAAGTGCGAGGCATTCGATCCGCTCCCCCCGTTGCCGCAAATAAAAACAAAACGCCCTTCCACATACCGCTCGTAAATCGCATCGGCCAAGGCTTGTATCTGCTCGACGTCCACCCTTTCGAACACCCCAGCTACCTGCTTTAGAAAATCACGCGGCCCCATGCTTCTTCCCATCATCTTCGCGTCTCCCAGCGAATTGCCAGGCCTTTTCTCCCCTGTTTCACACCGTGCCCGCCAGCGACCCGGCGCAGCCTTCCCCGCTGGACTGCCAGAGCCTTACTCGTCCTTCCGTCGCTTTTATCCTATTCCACTACTCGTTCCAAGACGTACGCCACACCATTGATTCCGAAAAACAATCCGACAACCGCCGCACAGCACACTATAGCAACGCCCAGCGATGCGGACCAACGCGCATCCACAACTCGCGGCTTTATGGCAGCACGAAAGTACATAACGTTTATAATCCGCAAATAATACCAAGCGCTTATCACCGACCCTACAAGTAAGCCAATTCCAAGTGCTTGAACAATCGGCCTGTGCGTACCCCACGCTACCAAAAACACATTCAATTTCGCCCAGAACCCCAGCGTCGGCGGAACACCCAAGAGTCCCAGTAAGAAAACGAGTATCATCAACGCCAATCCCCTGTGCCTTTCTGCCAATCCCGCCAACTCCTCGACAAAGTCTATCGTATCGCCTCTGCCCTCGATATGGGTCAATGTGGCAAAAAGCCCCACTATCAGTAAACCATAGCTGACGATAAACAAAACAAGGGACTTCAACGCTTCCACCTGGGAACTGGCATCACACATTGCTGCGATAGGGATCAGTATAAAACCGCTGTTCATAATTCCAGAGTATGCCAACAGACGGCGCAATTCGCTCTGCACCAGTCCAGCCAAACTGCCTACCAATATACTGGACATACCTAGCAGCCACAGCACCAAGGTTACACTTTCCGCCAGTGGGTCGCCTCTAGTGCCGCCGCTGCACCACCATTCGGTCACACACCTAGCTAGCACTACGTACGCTACGACTTTACCGGCCCAAGCCAGAATCGCCACACTCGGCGTTGCACTGCCCTGGTATACATCCGGTGCATAAAAATGCATGGGCACCGCCGCCATCCGGTACGCCAGACCCGCGACCACGAAGAGTATAGCCACCAGACCTATTGCCCTGGCGCCAGGCCCCACACTTTGCACAACTTTCCCGACCATTTCATAGCTCGTGGCGCCGGACAACCCATAATGCTGAGCCAATCCCATCGCCAAAAAGGCCCCAGCGAAGACGCTCAGCAAAAAATATTTCAACACCGCTTCCTGTCCTCGCCGACTTGGCCGAACGATATAAAGCATAAAGTACACGCTCATGCTGACGAGCTCTAGCGAAACGAACAAACCTATCAAGTCGTTGGCCTTCATCGCCAGCGCGCAACCGCCGGCAAATACTGCCATGCTGCCCGCAAATTCTCCGAGGACGTCCGCAGGAACGTTTCGCCAACCCATACATAGATATCCGATGCAGGCCACATAGACAGCAGCCGCCATCGAACCGATGACCCTGTTGAAGAAGAAAAACGACGTCGAAGAAACTTCTTCGACTAAAAGCCATATATTCAGGGTACAGCCCAGCGCGAGATATAAGACACCTAAACCGATTAGCCACCGTGTCTTCCAACCAAAAGCACTCAGCAAATACGACACGATGCCTGACACAAACACCGCAACTTCTGGAAGTATGAGTGTGCCTGACTCCAAAGCGAATTCTCGCATTGTTTCTTGACTTGCCATATGCTAACTTCGTCCTTGTGCGACCCTTCGATAACATTCTGACTGTCGCGCTGAGTTTTCCTTAGGTGGCCTAGCCGATCTTTGTGAACGTTCCCGACAGCGCAATGGCCTAAGGACTGCTGCCCGAAACCAACGCGGCTATGGCCCTCGACTGCGGCATTAATTCCTGGATCAGATACCCAGGGAACAAACCGATCGCTATGCACAGCGAAGCCAGCAACATCAACACGCAGAACTCGCCTTTGTTGAGATCGCTAACCGAAGCAGTTGTTGGAAGCCTCGTTTCTCCGTAACACACCTTCATGACCATGGTCAACAGGTACCAAGCGGAAAGTACGATGCCCGCCAGGCCAAAAAAAGCCCCCCACTGCACCCTGGCGCTGATCAAGGTCCCGTAAATAGTCAGCAACTCGCTGACGAAACCGTTCAAGCCCGGTAATCCCAAGCCTGCCAGGCAAAAGAACACAAAAAAGCCAGCCCATCGCGGCGCTACTTTGGCCAGTCCTCCCAGTTCGGACATGTTTCGCTTATGTACGCGAGTGTAAACGCACCCGACTAGGATAAACAGCGCCCCAGTGATCAACCCGTGGTTGATCATCTGCATTACCCCCCCTGTGACGCCGAGCGTTGTACCTGAAACCAAACCTAGAACGCAAAGTCCCATATGGCTGATACTGCTGTATGCCACCAGCCTTTTGATGTCTTCCTGCGCTCCTGCACATAGCGCCCCATAGACAATGCCCCCTGCTGCCATTACCGCTCCCACAGACATGCCGACCACGCGCGTAGCGTCGGGCAGTAAAGGCACCGCCATGCGAAGCAAACCGAACGCCCCGAGCTTGAGCATGACACCCGCCAGAAGAACGCTGCCGGCTGTCGGCGCCTCGACGTGCGCCGCCGGCAACCATGTGTGCAAAGGAATCACCGGCACTTTGATTCCGAAGCCCACCGCCAGGGCTAAAAAAGCCCAATACTGCAGCTCCAGAGGCAGCCGTGTTCCCCTCGAGGACAAGTTGAGCAAATCGCTAATGCTAAAAGTCAGCGCTCTGCCGGTCACTCCCGAAAATCCATACGCCACAGCGACAATGCCGATCAGAGACAATAGACTACCGGCAAGTGTGTAGATCATAAATTTTAACGCCGCCTGCCGCCGCTGCGGCCCCCCCCACATTCCGATGATGAACAAGAGCGGCACCAATGTAAACTCGAACGCCACATAAAATACCAGCAGACTCTCCGCTAAAAACGTCGCAAGAGCGCCGCTCTCCAGTACCAATAGCCAGCCATAATAATCGAGCACCCTCTGCCCCTCCCCGAATAGCGAATACCACGCTGCACACAAACTCAAAACACTGGTCATTCCCACCAGCCATATATTGACTCTATCCACTCGTAGAACCCCGTCGAAGAACCCGGACCGGCCGGCACTCTCGCTCAGTCCCACTATCACCAGAGCCTCGAATTCATTTTCCCCGCCATTCTTTTTGAACACTGTTGGCATAGCCACAATAATCGCTAACCACAACGCAACTACTGCGCCAAAGCAACTCATCGCTATCCACATCCCTGCATTGCTCGCGCTGCCCTGTCGCACTATGAAACCGATGCCCACGCCCAGGGGTAATGCCACCATAGACAAAATACAAAACGCTACTAATTCCTGCGCCTCTGCCATGGTTCCATCACACGGTTTTATCGGCGACTACTGCATTCCGAACGTCAGCAACAATGTTGCCCAAATCACTAGTATGCCCAATCCGATAGAAACAGCGTAGAAACCTATCTCTCCTATTTGGATCTGCCTTATAAAGTTACCAACTCTATAGCTCACCGCGGCTATAGCACTAAGGCCGCCATCTATAACTACTTCGTCTATTAACTTGACCGCCTTTCCCATGGCGCCAAGCACGTGTCCAAGCCCATGAAATAATACATAGTCAAAATAAAAGCCGTTCTCTATCGCCTTCCGCACCCCATACCATGCATGCCAGCCGCTAGGAGTTCCACCCCTCGCCCTCCTGCCCATCATCATGCCGCTCACTATCCCTAGCGCAGCGAAGGCAAGAGCCACGGCTGGAACAAAAGATACGCCCTCTTCTTCTGGGAGGCCTATACCCAGCCCTCCAGCGAGTACTCTGCCTGGCCCAAGCACCAGGCCGGCTAAAACTGCTCCAGTAGCCAGCACGAGCGGCGGCACTACCTCCCAAAGCGACTCATTGTCCTTCTCCCTCGGGACCTCCGCACCGTCGCCCTGAAATGTCAACCAATAAGCGCGGCCAATGTATAGACCCGTCAGCAATGGTCCGACAACACCCAGTAGCATGACGATCACCCAGCCCCCGCTGTTTCCCCCTGATTTTGCTAGGCCGATGAGGATTTCGTCCTTGCTCCAATAGCCCGCGAAGGGAATTATGCCAGCGAGACTCAAACCGCCTATTACAAAAAGCCAATGCGTCACTCCTAGCTGATTCTTCAGGCCGCCTAGCCGGCTCATATCTATGACGCCACCGGTTGCGTGCATGATATTACCCGAGCATAAGAAAAGCAGAGCCTTGAAAAGAGCGTGTGTGATCAGGTGAAAAATCATAACGTATCCAGCAAAGTTGCTTTCTCCGCTGATTGCAATGCCCACCGCGGCAAACATATATCCCAACTGACTGATCGTCGAATATGCAAGGACTCGCTTCAAATCCCATTCTGCCACCGCGAACAGGCCAGCCACAACAGCGGTCACTGTCCCGACCCAAGAACCAAGCATCAGAGCCACAGGCGACACAACCAACACAGGCAACATGCGTATTAGCAGGTACACGCCAGCCGCGACCATTGTCGCCGCATGGATCAACGCACTGACCGGCGTGGGGCCCTCCATGGCATCTGGAAGCCATATGTGGAAGGGCAACTGCGCCGATTTACCCATTGCCCCTATCACCAGCAACACCGCTACTATCTGCAGAGTAGCCGATGCCTCCTCTCTTTTCACCGTTACTTGCTCGATCAGGTCGCGAATATTTAGAGTACCCCAATTCCAAGCTAACAAGATAATCGCTATAAGCAAAGCAACATCGGCAACCCGATTGACCAAGAAGGCCTTACGTGCAGCCGTAGAAGCTCGTTGCGTTCGGTAATGGCCTATTAAAAGATAGCTGCACAATCCGACACCTTCCCAAAATAAGTAAAGCAGCAGCAGATTGCCCACCAGCACAAGCATGCTCATCATAGCCACGAACAGCGTGAAAATGCTGAAATAGCGCCTGTAACCTTCGTCGCCCGCCATGTAAGTCATCGAATAAAGCGCAACCAACATGGCGATAAGATTGACTATTCCTAGCATCCATGGTGTAAAACCATCGAACTGCAAAACCACTTCAGTCACTGGGCCCGGCAAATCCAGCCACCGCCACGGTATCCTCATCTCTCTCTCGATGCCGACCCATATGGCAGCCAAGGATGCTATGCTGCTGCCGAAAAGAGCCAATACACAAGGGATATGGCTCCACCTTTGCCAGCGCCTAGGAAACACCGCAATAACTGCCGAGGTCAAGAACAATGCCAATACTGAACCTAACACGGCTACTTCGGCCAATTCCATTGGTGACCAATCCTCGGTAAATCAACCATGCGTCCACACCACGATTGCTCAGCCGCATCCTAACCGCGTGCAAGAATCATTCTTCCTGTTCACCTCTGCTGGACAGGAGCTTGATATCCAATGTCCGCTTAGTACGGTAAATCCTTCCAATGATCAGCAATGCCATAGCGGCTTCACATGCAGCCGTCGTTAGCAATACTAATCCGAGTATCTGCCCCTTCTCCTCAGCCCACAACAGTGCGTACCCGACACTGGCCACTACCGCACCGAGAACCATCAGCTCGCTGAATATAAACATGAGCACTGCATTTCTTCTGAGACAAAACCCCACTATCCCTGTACAGAAAAGCAAAGCACTAATCACTAGAATAGTCATTGGTATCTCCCCGGCGGTCCTTTTGTAGCCGCGCGATCACGACACAATTCATCATGACGATCGTCAGCAACAGTGCGCTTCCTTGGATCAGCCAAAAAAAGCGACTGAAGAGCTCCACGGACAGTCTTGCAGTACGGCTGAATGGCGCCCTATTTTGCTGATCCACATGTCGCCGGTCGCTCGTTATCTTCTCAATTCCTGTCTGGGCCTGCATCTGACTGCGGTTCACCAGCCCTGGGACACCCTCTCGCCAAACGGTAGAGAACAACATCATCAAAAACAAAAGGATTCCAGCTGCCCAGGCCAATACGGGTCTATTAGGGGCTCTCTCGTATTCGGCTTGTCCTGTTTGGTTCGCCAACATGATGAGGAACAAAAATGTCACGACGACGGCACCGGCATAAATGATTACCAGCCCTATTCCAATGAATTCCGCTCCATTGATTGCCAACCAGCCAGCGATTACAAGAAGTATACCGCCGAAACATATGGCTACGTAGACAGGACTGGACAGCCATACCATTCCGCCCAGCCCCGCCAACACCGGCAGCAATGCCACAAATTCCGCTACGCTCATTTCTACTCCCAGTCACCCTCTGCGCAACTCGCAATATCTGTAAAAGGCCTAGTCCATATCTAAAAACCTTTGCCCTCAATAGGACTCCGATAGTTCTCTCTCACCAGGAGCGCAACCGACTCCCATGGGCACGCTGAGTTCTCTTGTGCACTTGGTAGAGAAATTACAACCCTATCGCTCACAGCACATCTAATCACCGGAATCCTCTTTATGCGCGGCCTTGCTGGCCGGTCCCAGCCGTCCCCGCTGCGTCCGAACACCCTCGCCTGGAAACTCCACTGTCCGATCGAATACACTCAACAATTTCTCTTTGTCGAACAACATTTCCTCGCGGGTATAGCCAGTGAGATCGTACAAGGTCGTCAATTCTATAGCATCCACCGGGCACGCTTCCTCGCACATGCCGCAATAAATACACCTTAACTCGTCAATGACGAACACTTCGGGATACTTCTCTCGATCGGGCCAAGGGCTTGGTGCAGCCACGATATCTATACAGTGTGCTGGGCAGGCTGTTGCGCACAAATAGCAGGCTACACACTTAACCCGTCCCTGATCGTCCCTGTTCAACCGATGCACTCCACGGTAATGCGGTGGGAGGTTGGGCTCGGATTCTGGATACTGTTGTGTCACCTTTCTTTCGAAAAGATGTCTTATCGTAGTGCCGAAGCCCTCAGCGATGGCACTGACATAAAGAAGTTCCATCAACTTGGGTCTGCCCCTACGTACCCATTTTATTTCATACTGCGCTATGGGCATGGCTACTACCATTTCCTTGGACACCGGTTTTCACACCATCATTTTGCGTGAGCACGCGGATACTTTCCTCAGGCTGGAGATGGAACCAGAGTGCCCTACCTACGCCGACACTTGCCAAAAACACCACCGAAACCAAACCACTCCAGCCTGGCTGTACTTCGCCATATGCAACGACGGCCAGTATCACGATATTTGCAAGTCCGAGTGGCATCAAGCCAAGCCATGCCATATCCATAAGCTGATCATATCGGAAACGCGGTAGAGTCCACCGCACCAACATGATCACGAGCACGAACAAAGTGACCTTCATCCAAAGAATCAAGCTGGCGAGAAACCACTCGCCCCATCCGCTAAGGACTGCGCTACCGATCCCTGGAAGATGCCAGCCGCCTAGATAGAGCAAAGAGCACAGAAAGCTGATGCTGATCACGTGCGTGTATTCGCCCAAAAAGAAGAAGGCGAATTTCAGGCCGCTGTATTCGGTATGGTACCCACCCACAAGTTCTTGCTCTGCTTCAGGAAGATCGAAGGGCAAACGATTGCATTCAGCCAGGCCACTTAGGAAGAAAACCACAAATCCAATGGGCTGATACAGTACATTCCAACCCTGTCGGACTTGCTGAACCACCATATCGCTAATGGAGAACGAGCCAGCGGCGAAAACGACTCCTAATATGGCCAAACCTAATGGAATCTCGTAACTGACCAACTGAGCGCTCGAGCGAATAGCGCCCAAGAAACTGTATTTATTGTTGGAGGACCACCCCGCCAATAACACGGCGTAAACGGCAAGGCTTCCCGCCGCTACGAAGAACAAGATCCCTATATCCAGATCGGGAGCGATGATGAAGCGCAGCCCACGCTCTTCCCCAGGCGCAACAGGTGCGAAGGGCACCACTGCAAATCCCAGCGTGGTAGCCACCACGGCAATGGCCGGAGCAACGAAGTAGGCCGGCTTATCCACGTGACCAGGGACTACTTGCTCTTTGAGGAGGAACTTGAGACCGTCCGCCACAGGCTGAAAAAGGCCCTTGGGCCCGACACGATTGGGACCAAGCCGATCCTGAACCCATGCGGCCATTTTGCGCTCCAGCAATATCAAATATGCGCAAGCCAATTGCAGCAGGCCAAGTAGCACAACAATGAGGAGTAACGTGAAAACAGGTTCGTATATCATGCTAATATACGCGTTTCTTACTACTAGCCTTCCCTACCGTACGATACAAAGACACCTTGTGGCGGAATCACGTCTGGAAGCAATGGACACTGGTCGTCAATGGACATCTCCTTTCTGACTTCGGACGCATTATAAAGGCCTTGGCGGCCCAAAAGCCGCCAAAGGATCTCTCCTTCGGTTAAATTATTGCCGAAAGGTCTAATGGCTCGCGTGATTGCCTGGGCGAGCCCTTTATAATTGATAAAGGTGCCTTCCTTTTCGGCGAAGGTCGCTGCTGGAACCAACAGGTCTGCGGATTCGGTTAGTTCGTTAGGGAATAGCTCGAAGACAGCCAAATAGTCAGCCTCGCGTAGCGACTTCAGCATGCTGGAATCGAGCCAAGGTGTCAGGTAACCGCCGAATACAATCAGGCTAGCACCCTCTAAAGAGCCCAAGGAGCTCAACGATGCTTGGAAATTCTCAAGACGGCGCAACCGCTGCATAAGCCAGCGCAGTCCAGTGCCATTAGGGCATTTTTCCGCGCGGATGACGAACCGCTCCGCTCCAGTAGGCGGAGCAGAGCCGCCGGGGCCTTTCGGATAAGCATCGTCGGTTCCCGATACAGGTGACGGTCCCGGAACGACCGCGCACTCGTCGGCGAGCCGATGTGCCCACTGCCAAGCGAGCCACATCTCTTCGCAGGTCAGCCAAGGGGACAATACAAGAACAGCTCGGCGTTTTTTCCGTTCCAACCCGCGGAGCTGATCGAGGCATTCTTCCCAGCTAAGCTCGTCCCAATGCTTTCCATGCCTGCGTCTCGGCGTCAAGATGCGCCGGCGGTCGTTCACAAACTTGTGGCAGCCGCGTCCATCGTCACAAATAAAGTAGCCCTGGGATTTTTCATTGACCCTGGGCCGGATGCGGTACGCAATACCCTTGTTTTCGTCAATCCAGATGCTGCAACCCGTGCTGCACAACGGGCAAACCGATGCATGGCTTCGCAAAAACCAGACCCGCTGCTTATAGAGGAAGTCCTTGCTACAGAGAGCGCCCACGGGACACAGGTCTACGACGTTGCCGGAGAGTTTGTTGTTACACGGTCTTCCGGGAAAAATATCTATCTCGGCATGTGCTCCTCTATTGACTATTTCTAATTCTGCCGTTCCGCTTATTTCTCTCGTAAATCGGACGCAACGACTGCACATGATACAGCGATCGGTGAAAAGGACAATGTTGTCACCTATATAGTCCTTGTCAGCATGTACTATTTTCTCATCACGCAGGCGACTGTAGCCCCGTCCGTATCGGAAACTATAATCCTGTAGATAGCACTCGCCTGCTTGATCGCATACGGGGCAGTCGAGTGGGTGATTGAGCAACAAATATTCCAGAGTTGCCTTTTGTGCGGCCCGTACGCGTTCGCTGTTGGAAACGATCACGGTACCGTGTCGGGCGGGCGTCTGGCAGGCGGGTACCAGTTTGGGCTGCATGGTGATGCTGCCATCGGCTTTTTTTTCCCCGACCTCGATCAGACACATCCGGCAGCTAGCGACGACGCTCAGCGCCGGATGCCAGCAATAATGAGGGATTTCCACGCCTGCGCGGGCAGCTACCTGGATACAATTGAGGCGCAGGTCATCGGGAACCTCGACTTCGCGGTCATTGACCACGACAACGGCCATACTCACCTCCTGCCCTGCGCACGCGGTGCAGTGGCGAATTCCTGTGCGGTCATGTAACTCACAGTAGTACAATCTGCCATCAAAACGCAGCGGCCACCATCGGCGTCCGGTGTTTTTTCCCAGGCCAACAACAGATGACGGCCGCCACTCGGTAGCCGTGTGACGTCTACACCCCAGATTATTTCATACGGCTGGTTGTCCCGCGGACAAACGAGCTTGACATCCGAACCCAGATCGGCAGGTCCCATGACCGGACCCGTTTGGGCAGCGATCATGTATGCAATACCTATGTTGCGCAGGTTATTTTGCGATACCAATCGCATCTGCGTTTCGCGCGTTTTACCGATGATACTCTGCGGAGGCTGATTATCCACCTTTTGTTTTGCGGGGGTATCCGGAGCAGTAGAGGATTCTTTGGAACTACAGCCGACGAGTGCGAGCAATATAAGCCACAAGATATACCGTAGTATCGTCATAGTATCTCACTCCTTGTAGCGACAGAAAACGACTGTTGTCCAAGCTTGCTTTTCACGCCTTTCCGGACAGCGTCTTCGAATTCCTCGCGAAATTTTGTCAGAGCCGTTTTGATCGGCCAAGCCGCCCCATCGGCTAGGCCGCAAATAGTTGTGCCGGGAATAATGCCAATGCCGTTAGCAATTTCGAGCAGTATATCGAGATCGTCTCGTGTGCCTTTGCCCCTGCGAATGCGTTCGAGGATCTTGACACTCCATGCTGTGCCCTCCCGACAAGGAGTGCACTGTCCACAAGATTCATGGGCGAAGAAACGGCAGCTATTATACAGCACATCGATCATGCTCGTTTCATCGTCTATAACGATGACGGCAGCCGTTCCCAATCCCAAGCAGCCTGCTTTGACAGGACCGTTGAAATCGAGCGGGGTGTCCAATTCCGAAGCGCTGAGAAAGCCCATGCTCAAGCCGCCTGGGATCACCGCTTTGGCGCGGCGCGCTTTCCACACGCCACCTGCGTATTCTTCGATGAGCTGCTTGGCAGTGATGCCCAAGGGCAGCTCGTAACAGCCCGGGCGCTCGACATGGCCACTCACACAGTAGAGCTTAGGCCCGTAGCTACCGAGGTCGCGTGGGTTCTTCGGATCCGGAGGAACGCCGAGCGACTTGAACCAGTCGACGCCACGGGCGAGGATATGGGTGACACAGGCCAATGTCTCGATATTGTTCACCACCGTCGGTTTGCGGAAGGCACCCTCGACAGCCGGAAAGGGAGGCTTGATTCTTGGCCAGGCGCGTTTTCCTTCTAGGCTTTCGATCAAGCCTGTCTCCTCGCCGCAAATGTAGGCACCAGCGCCCCGATGCAGGTAGACATCCAGATCGAAACCCGATTTGCCCAGAATGTTTTTTCCCAGATAGCCAGCGGCATAGCATTCGGAAATAGCTTTTTCGAGTACTCTATAGCAACGTCCATACTCATAACGAATATATATATATGCGGTCGTCGCCCGGGTGGCATAGCATGAGATGATAATGCCTTCGAGGACCTGGTGCGGATCGTTTTCCATAAGGATACGATTGTTGAAGGTACCTGGCTCGCTCTCGTCGGCATTCACGCACATGTAAATGGGACCGGGATGATCCTTGGGCAAAAAGCTCCATTTCAATCCGGTGGGGAAGCCAGCGCCCCCCCGCCCTCTCAATCCGGAAGCTTTGACCATTTCCACGACTTCGGAGGGCGACATCTCGAGTGCATTGCGCAGACCTCGATAGCCGCCGTGGCGGCAGTAATAGTCCAAAGTCTGCGAGTCAGGACAACCGACATGTTTCAAAAGAACTGGCTCGTAACTCATAGGCGTCGTTTCCATCTTGTTCTGCCGCCGACATCAGCCAGCCGTCCGAGTCAACTCTTCGACAATCGTGGCTACCTGCTCACAGGTAACGGCTAACCGGTGCTCATCGTTCACAAGGATACATGGGGCGCCCTCGCATGCACCCAGACATTCAGCGGTTTCCAGGGTGATAGTGCCATCGGCTGTGGTCTCGCCTGGTGCGATACCCAGGCGATCGCACAATGTTTGCAGCACCGCATCGGCTCCCCGCAACATGCATACTAGACTGCGACACACCCATAAGCGGTGCTTTCCTAGGGGATCTTTTTCGGTTCGGAAAAATCCGTAAAAACTCATGGTATCGTGCACCTGCGCCGGATGGAGGCCGAGGTGTAGGGCGATGGCTTCCACCGCCGCAATGGGCACACATCGCAAGCGCTCTTGCACAAAATGTAGGGCCGGCAAAACAAGTGCCTGTTTCGACGGATAGCGGGGCGCCAATTGCGCCAAGAAACGCTCAAGACCTTGCAGTGTCTCGGCTACATGTTCTGCGCCCATCGCCCGCGGGCTAGCGATCGCATTTTTGCTCGTCTGCTGCATAGTTTTCCGCTACCGGTCCAATTCCGCAGCTATAATATTGAGGCTTCCCAAAACTGCGACTACATCGCTCAATTGATGGCCTACTATCAAATAAGGAAAAACGGCGAAGTGCACGAAAGACGGAGGCCTGGTGCGGGCACGATAAGCTGTCTGCGATCCGTCGGAGACTATATAATAGCCTAGTTCTCCGTTCGGCGATTCGATGGCTGCATAGATCTCGTCAACTGGGGCCTGAAAACCGCGATTGGTCATAATCAATTCGAAATGTTGTATCAGACCTTCTATGGTCCGATAAGTGGCAACCTTATCAGGCAACACCACATCGGAATCCACAGCTATATTGACTGGGCCACCGGGCAGGTTTTCCACGGCAGCCTGGACGATCTTGAGGCTTTCGAGCATTTCCTGCATGCGCACCAAATAGCGCGCATAGCAATCGCCTTCGTCGGAGCAGACCACCTGAAAGGCGTTGCGCAGATCGGCATAAGCAAGGTACGGTTCGTCCTTGCGCAGATCGCGCACCACTCCGCTGGCGCGGGCCACTGGACCTGTACATCCCAAATCAATGGCCAAGTCGCGGGGCAGAACACCGATCCTGTGAGTCCGTTCGATGAAGATCCGATTGCGATCGAGGAGTCGGGCTATATCGCCGTGGGCGCGCGGAAAATCGCGTACAAACTCGCGCACACGTCCGATCCACGCGTCGTCCACATCGTATAACAATCCCCCGACTCGGGTAAAACTGGCGTGAAATCGCTGTCCTGCAGCCCATTCGACGATGTCATAGATCTTTTCGCGCTGATAAAAAGCGTACAGAAAAGCAGTGAATGCCCCAAGGTCCAGAGCGCAGGTACCGACATTCAGCAAATGATCCTGGATGCGCATCAACTCCGCGAGGATGGTTCTGATATACTTGCAGCGCGGAGTTATTTCCACGCCCAAGAGCTTTTCAACTGCGTGATGCCAAGCAATTTCGTTAGCGACCGGAGATATATAATTCATACGATCAACGATGGTGACATATTGATTATAATCGAGGTGCTCACCGAGCTTTTCGAAGCCACTGTGTAGAAAGCCTATATCAGGTTCAGCGCGCACTACGGTCTCCCCGTCCAGGGTGAGAATCAGGCGCAAAGTAGTATGGGTCGCTGGGTGTTGCGGGCCGAAGTTGAGGGTCCACAAGTATTCCCTGCGATCGTCCTCCTCTTGCTGGGCTTCGATCAACTCTAGCGGCATAGTGCGTAGCCTTTAATAATTATGAGCCTACTACAAGGTCACGGAACGTGTCCGCAGACAGTCAAGGCATTTTAGCTTTCAGCTCGAGTAATCACAGGAAAGTTATGGCGCTCGCCAAATCCCCGTAGAGGATAATCTTTCCGCAATGGAAACGCCGTAAATTCTTGAGGCATAAGGATTCTCTTCAGATTCGGATGACCTTCGAAAACGATCCCGAACATATCGTACACTTCTCTTTCTAACCAGTCGGCGCTCTTCCAGAGGCTGAAGACCGAGGGCAAAACCAAGTCAGGCTCGTTGAGATATGTTTTTACGACCAATCGCTGGCCAGTTGTAACATTGAGCAGACAATAAATAACAGCAAAGCGATCCCTAGCATTGGGGTAATACAAATAATCAACAGCCGTAACGTCTATCAACATGTCGAAACCGAATTCCCTGCGCAAAGTCTGTAGCACATCGTATATGCGATCACGGCTCACTTCGAGTCGGGTGTTGTCGCGGAAGGACGAAATACTGCGCAGGGCCTGGCCGAAGCGCTCTGCCAAAGCGCTGAGGATATTCTGCAGATCGCCAGTTACATCGCTCACGAATCCTGATCCTCCTCCAGTTCCGGGAAGGCTGTTTTGACACCTCCCGGCAAAGGCGGCAGATCCACTTGCCACAAACGCGTGGATGTCAGGGCATCGCCTGGTGCAACAATGGCTTTGTCGGGTAAGGGCTGCACAACAGGCGGCCCGTCGCTCGTGATCCTTTGAGCGAACTCCCTGCCGGTCAGAGTGCCAGTGCGCTCGATTCGTTCCTGCAAGGCAATCACCGAAGCGGTGAGCTGCTCCGGGCGCGGTGGGCATCCTGGCACATAGACATCTACGGGGATGAAACGATCAACTCCTTGAACAACCGCATAGGTATCGAAAACGCCTCCGCTGCAGGCACAAGCGCCCATCGAGATGCACCACTTGGGTTCCGGCATCTGCAACCAGATGCGCTGTAACACGGGCAGCATCTTCATGACGACCCGACCGGCGACAATCATGAGATCGCACTGGCGCGGGCTAAAGCGCATCACTTCCGCCCCAAAGCGGGCGATATCGTGCCTGGAGGCCCCGGTCGCCATCAGTTCGATGCCGCAACACGCTGTGGCAAAAGGCATCGGCCACAAGCTGTTTTTGCGCACCCAGTTGGCTAGGGCATCGAGTCGCGACAAGAACACGTTTTCAGGGATACCTAGCGCCATCGGAACCCTCCTCGGCGCCACTCGTAGATATAGCCGACAAGCAATAGACCGATAAACGCCAAGCCGCCCCAGAAGGCTAGCGCTCTCAATTCACCCACCTGTGAATGCATAACCAGCGCCCAGGGATAGAGATACAGCAATTCGACGTCGAACAAGATAAAAAGTAGGGCAATTAGATAAAACTTGACATCGAATTGCCGACGGGCGTCCCCGATCGGATCCATGCCGCACTCATAAGGCATATCCTTGACAGGGCGCGGCCGGTGCGGGGCGATCCAATGTGCAAAGGCAATGGCGAATACGACAAACAGGACCAGGACCCCTGCGAAAAGCAGGATCGGCGTAAATGGGCTTAGTGCTTCATCCATGGCCACCCCCTGGACTTTGTGACAAATTTCACAAAGTCGTGCCCAAAAAGACCTCGACCTGACTGGTCGAGGTTTCAGTGCTGGTCAAAAACAGCCGACGCACCCCAGCCCGAGCCAAAGTCATTCCGGCGTGCCGACTGATCGGCCTGCCCTTATCTTAGTCCGACGCTTCGTGGCGTCAACGGCAGTTAGTGCCCGTTCTGGGTTTTCTGGGCAGGATCCAGACCGGCGCTGAGCATTTTGCGAGCACGCCGATCAGGAAGCTGCGGTCCAGACGCAGCTTGTTATAGGTTAGTGCACTTTTCACTTGGCTTTCTTGGGGGTGCGATTGAGCCAGACGCTCAACCAGCTTTCTCCAGCACTAGGCACCATTTTGCTTCGCGGTAGGGGACTGTCCGCCGAACTCAAGAAGCTGAATCTACCCGCGACGATATCCGGGCGACCATCGCGGTCCAAGTCGCAGACGACTGCCGAGCAATAATCGCAATAGCGGGACTCCAACACATGTGGCACAAAACGAAGGGGCGTCTGTTGCTCCCAGACGAGCATAGCAGGCAGTTTGTGGCGCTCTCGCAGCACGGTGTAGCCCGGTTCGGGTAAAAGGCAGGCCAGGCAAATATCCAAGCGTCCGTCGCCGTCGAAATCGGCAGCCAGTGCCCGATGCGCACCGCAGACGTCGCCGAGCCGATGATGAAGGAAGGGAAACTCGGCACGGTTCTCCAACCAGGCGAGCCCGTGATAAGGACGCAGCAGCGTTTTATCCAAGGGGTCGCCGTTGGTATAGAGCACGTCCAAATCACCGTCGCCATCCAAGTCCACCAATTCGATACCACTGGAGCCATAAGCCGGGTGAGCAGCAGTGAAGATGGTCTGGGGAGTGAAATGGCCCTGACCGTCCCCCAAGTAGGCGACGATCGTCTCATGTTCCTGACTGATGAGCGCAACGAAGTCTAGCTTGCCGTCACCGTTCACGTCTGCCACCGGAACATGGATCGCCCCGTGTCGTGGGTCGAGCACACGAGGCACAAAGTGCGGCTGACGGTAATCCGTCGTGCGATTTTCCAGATAGATGATGTCTCCCACTGTCTGCCAGCCGAAAGCTGCCACAATCAGATCGAGGTCGCCATCGCCGTCGAAGTCCGCAGCACGTACATCGGCGACTCGTCCCATATCGCCGGCCAATACGCGGCCCTCGAAGGTGCCATTTCCCAGGTTGCGTAGCCATACGACGCTACCGACTCGGTCATTGGTTGGGCGGAAGGCCCCCAAGTTGGCCACCACCATATCGGGCAGGCCATCTCGGTCCAGATCACAGATCTCCACGCGCGCCGGGTGCGAGACCTCGGTGCTCAGCAGCCGAAAATTCGCGTGTTCTCGGTCCCAAAGTACAAAATAAATCTGCCCTCGCAACATTTCGCAGACAATGAGTCCCGGCTGGCCCTTGCCGCAGGGGTCGCCGTACTGGACACTGGAGATCGCCGGCGCGATGGGCAGATCGTTTGCCCCGATCAAATGCTGCTCGAACTGCACTCCACCAGCAGCGGCTACGGGCACCTGCGGCACGAGCAATTCCTCCGGCGCGCGGCGCCGAAAATATTCCGCTACCGTCTCGATGTCGGGCGCCGGCACTTTGATGCCGGACTCCTGGTACAGTCTGTACATCTGCTCGATTTCCGACGGCCACATGCTTTTGGGCAGCAAGTTCGGCGGCGTGTAAGCATGACAGGCGGAGCAAAAGGCCCGCACGTGTGCCTCAGATGCTTCTTTGAGCTTCGATCCGGCCTCGGGGCCCCGGTTGGCCCCTCCGGCGCCGCATCCTTGTGCGCAAACTATTGCCAAAAGTAGCCACGCTCCGATCACCCTCGTGCGCATGCTCTGGCTCGCTTCGTACATTGCCATAGGTTCCACATCTGGAATCGGACGCAGCTTACTGCCGATGCTGCTGCTCACCGCCAGGGGTACGACCCGGCTCATACCTTTTTTCGTTCCAGGCACACGCAGTCGAGACCGTGCACATTGTAGCAGGGGCGCCACGAATGTCATAATACCTTACTGTGCCGGAAGTTACGTCATTTGCCAAAATCAGTTGATGCATACTTCGATGCACGTTTTGCGACTTTTGACAACATGGCAGTCTTAGGTGCACAACATGGCAAATAGAGAGCATCATCTCCCTGAAGTCTACAACTGGCTGCTTTTCTTTCTAGAGAACGGCGCCAATTACAACTGGCTGCGCGAGACGCTAGCAGGGTTCTCGCGCAATCGAGGCTGGGCTGCTTTCCGTCCGGGCTTGCCGTGAGTGGCATGTGCCAGCGGTGCCGCAGACGCAAGGTCTTTGCCTGCGGGTACTGTC
>PSKW01000023.1:0-2244 GCA_040289265.1 Gemmataceae bacterium | reverse complement strand
GGCGGCTTGATGACGATGCGATCGGAGCGGATGAACTGTTCGACAATCCGTACCAACTGCGCCAGCAACATCTCGCGGCTGCCTTGCCAGGTGTGCGCCGTGGTCTTCCCGGTACCGGTCGGCGCATCGTAGCTGAGCGAAATCCTGAACGCGCCGCCTTCGCGCGCATCGAAGGCGTGCACCTGGCAGGTCATGCCGTCCGGCACTTTCCATTTCGCCACCGCCTGCGCATCCAGC
This sequence comes from Gemmataceae bacterium, assembly GCA_040289265.1. GTDB lineage: Bacteria > Planctomycetota > Planctomycetia > Gemmatales > HRBIN36 > PSKW01. The sequence goes on along the minus strand of PSKW01000023.1, from coordinate 2,007 downwards.
AGAGCGCGGTAGACGGCGGTGCGTGGTGCCTTGATGTGGTAGGTAATCCGCGTGGAATTCACGTGTCCTCCCTCACCTTCGCCACGTACGCTGCGGTCGGGTGGTGCTCGAAGATGGCGCGCAAGCTGGACGCAATCTCGGATGCTCCGTTCATCGGAGAACCGTCGAAACCGGCGCAACTTCCCGAGTCGCCGAATAGTTCGGAAAAATCGTCGGCGCTCCGACGGTTCCACGCGTCTAGCAACTGCAGGTACAGCTCCAGTGCTCGCCTACGAGATCTGTCGTGTTCGCTCATTGCCGTTCACCGCCAATCAGGCGCTTCGCCCGCATCTCCTGCGCCAATCGCCAGCTCGTTCCCTGGTCGACGGACCGTTCATTGCACCATCGAAAGCTCTTCGGTGTTATGTCACGATAAACCCAGCGGGTCAGTGATCCGGAGGCGTCTACATCGGCCACTTGAATGATCTCATCACCCACCTTGCGGCCGAGTTGCCTCGTGATGTACCCGCCTGGCGGATTAATCCAGATGATGTGCCAAGCATCAATTTTGGGATCGTAGACACGCAGCGTTGTCGAGTAGCGATTCCCCGGCTCTGACCAACTTACCTCTCTGCCTTCCCGTACCGGGGTGATCCAGAGATCCTGGATCGCGCGACCCTCGAGCACCCAATCGAAACGAATATCCCAGCGCGACATGGTGACGGCTCCATCTGGTCCAAACTCCGCCATTTCCCCCAACCAATCCCCAACAAATTGCCCATACAGCATGAGCCGGTCGGCGTATTCGGCAGCCGGGCCGTTGGCGGTTAGGCCTTCCAGAAAACTGCAAGGATTTGAGTTGAATACTGAGTCCATTGCTTCACTCCTTTTGCTTTAGGAAACAAGCTCTTTATTAGCGCCGCGCTTTTCGATGTTCACGGGGAGGAGCTGCCATTTTCGAGCCCGACGGCTCGGTCAACTCAACGCCTTACCAAGGCATTCGACAATTTGCCTAGCATAGTGACGGTCAGGATCTTTTTCAGGATCATAGATCGTGACGTCTATTCCGATGATCGGCAGCTGAACCGTCAAACGGGCAATCAGCTGAGATAGCTGATCGAAAGTCAGACCCGGCTCTCCTGGCGAATCCACCGCAGGCATGACTGCTTCTGAAAGAACATCAATATCCAGATGAAGCCAGAATCGCGAAACTTCTCGACGGGACACCCATTCAGCCACCTTTTTCGCTGTCGCTGACATCCCATCCCGAAGCATATCCTGAACGATGATTCGGTTGATCGCTGTATCGCGAATGTCCCCGTAGTATTGGGCGTACTCCGCACGCAGGGCATCCCGCTCCCCTATTTGCGTTACGTCCTCCTCTCGAACAAGCGGCCCGTCTATACCGGGCCACTGCGTTAACAACGCCTCTCCGCGCCCGGTTGCAAGGGCAAGGTCCATCCCGGCTGCCGATCTGAGGCGGCTTTGTGTGTCGTAGTTTCCAGGATGGAAGAAATCACTATGCCCATCGATATGAAGCAGGCCAACGCGACCGGCAGCATTCGCGCCAAGGAGACATCCGAGTAGGATGCTGCAGTCCCCACCGACCACGATTGGAAAATTGCCAGCGGCTAGGTGTGCAGCGACAGCGCCTCCAAGCTCTACGCTGTAATCGCGGATCCCATGTCCGTTGCGGACACGCGTGCCGCTCTCAGCATCGAAGCGATATTTGGGCCGAGATAGCCACTCGACTTCCACCGCGCCAATGGCCGCCTGAAGTCCCTCCGCCATCAATACTGACGGAGCCTCCCATGTTCCTGGCTCATGTCCATCGGTCTCCGGGCGCAGGCCGAGGTTGCTCGGAGCGCAAATGATGATGGCATTCGTCAAGCGAGTCACGATGCTCCTCGTTTCATAATCACCACTGATTCGTCTAGATGCTTCCGTTTCAAAACCACACCCCGCCCAACCGCTCCTATTCAGCGGCGACGCTTTAGCACCGTCCGCTGCAACCAATTGTGGACGGGG
>PSKW01000018.1:0-24374 GCA_040289265.1 Gemmataceae bacterium | reverse complement strand
GCAGAAACGTCCGGCGCATAAGCTCATCCTAACCCGAGCGCGCAGCCGGATCAAGAACTTAAGCTGCCAGTCGGCTTGGGCCGTGGCTCAGTCCTCGGTAGGTAAAACGGTCTCTCCGGCATGGTAGTGAGCTTGTGGCAAGAGATCGGCGGCAGGTGCGTTGGCGCAAAGAGGCAGCTGCGGATTCAAGCGAGTGCGGCGAGGCCCAATTCTTCGAGTTTGGGCCGCAGGGGCACGCCGTGCTCGTCCCAGCCACGGACGCGATAGTAGACAGGCAACATTTGGTCCAGGCGGACGACGACGCCTTTGGCGGGACCGGACTGATGGGGTGTTTTGAGCAGGCGATCGGGCAAGGAGTCGTCGCGCGAGGAAAAGCCGGCACGCAGATTCCAGAGCCGCTCCAGGTTCCAGGTGCGTTCTCCGGCGCGAACGAAATCGGCGAGGGTATAAGGCACGCCGGTGGCCGCGGCGGTGCAGGCGACGGTATCTTCCAAGGGAGCGCCGGTACCGAGTGTGAACAGGCACAAGCCGGAACTATCGTGAGCTGTGGAGCGATTTTGTTCGTTGGCGACCCATTCGGCCTTGCCGATCGGCGTATGGGGGTCCACCTGGCCGGAGCTTTCCCAGCCCGGGGTCCAAGCACGGAGATGGCAAGCGCCGCGATTGCAGGTGGCGTAAGCGATGCCCATGCCCTGGAAGCCGCGTGGGTCATAGGCGGGAAATTCTTGACCCTTGACGCCCATGAAGACCTCTGGGTGGCCGAATTTTTGGGCCATGCGCCAGGCGCCTTCGGCGAGTTCGTGGCCGAAACCTTCGCGGTAGCCGGTGGCCTCGACCATGCGGACGAGGGCCTCGGCAGAGCCGAAGCGCAGGGGCATGCCGGTGATGCGGTCGTCGAGGATGCCGCGCTCGTACAGTTCCATGGCAGCGGCCAAAGTGGCCCCCATGGAGATGGGGTCCATGCCCAGGTCGTTGCACAGCCAGTTGGCTTTGATGACGGCATCGAGATCGCCTACGCCGGTATCGGCCCCCAGGGCCCAAGCCCCTTCGTATTCTGGGCCTTCGCCGGCGATGCGCCAGTTGCGGGGGTGGGTGGTGACCAGGTACTTGTCGGCGGCGGATCCGGGCAGACGCGTGACCCGTCCGCAGGCGATGGTGCAGGCAAAGCAGGCCTTGTTGGTGATCATGCGCGTAGTGCGGATGGCGTGTCCGTTCAAGCGGTCGGCGTATTCGAATTGGCCGGCTGCGAAATTGCGCGTCGGGCAGCCGCCGAACGCGTTGGTCAGATCTATCGTCGAGGCAGTACCCAATTCGGTCATTTCTTTGCGTGCGGGCGACTCTTCGAGATGGCGCCGCATGGTCCAGACGGCCCGCATGAATTCGTCCGGGCGGGCGATGCGGATGCCGCGGGTGCCGCGCACGGCGATCGCTTTGAGGTTCTTGCTGCCCATGACGGCACCGACGCCGGAGCGACCGGCGGCACGATGCTTGTCGTTCATGATGCAGGCAAAGCGCACGAGCTTTTCGCCGGCGGGGCCGATGCAGGCCACGCGCACTGTGGGTAGGCCCAGTTCCTCGCGGATCCCTTCCTCGGTTTCCCAAACTGTTTTGCCCCAAAAGCCGCGGGCATCGCGGATAGAGACCCGGTCGTCGTACACGAACAGGTAGACGGGCCGGTCGGCACGCCCCTCGACGAGGAGCAGATCGTACCCGGCGAAGCGCAATTCTGGGCCCCAGTGACCGCCCGAGTTGGACGTAGTAATGGCCCCGGTGAGGGCCCCTTTGGTGACCACCATATAGCGGGCACCGCACGGGGCCGGTGTACCCGTCAACGGGCCCGTGGCGAACAGGAGCTTGTTTTCCGGACCCAGGGGGTCCACATGGCCAGGCACTTCTTCCCACATATAGCGGTCGGCTACGCCGCGGCCGCCGATGTAATCCTGAAGCCACGTCACAGGAATGTCTTCGATCCGCCACTGACCGTGCGTCAGATTCACGCGCAAGAGCTTACCGGTCCATCCGTACATCGGCGCATCTCCCTGAGACGACCCCGTCGCTGTGCGGCAGCGAAGTCGGTACGGCCCTTTGTGTCAGGCGACGCCACTGGCCGCGTAAACGCCCTGGCCGAATGCCTCGGCGTGTCGCTGGGCGACCTGGTCCCCCCAGGCGTCCAGCCACTGCCCGGTGCCGTTCCCTGGAGCCCATACGATAGCCTGCGTGGGGCACGCGACGGCACAAGCCGGCTGGCCCCCGCACAGATTGCATTTGCTGGCTTTGCCCGTCGTAGGCAGGGTGAACACGGTCCCGAAGGGGCAGGCAATGGTGCACAAATGGCAGCCCACGCAGACATCTTCCAGAACCACTTTGGCCCCGGAGATCGGATCCACGGCGATGGCATTCACCGGACAGGCCGTCATGCACCACGCCTCTCGACACTGCAAGCAAGTGTACGGCGCATAACTGGCTTCTTCGTCGAAGATATGGACGCGGATGAGCGATCGGGACGGCTGAAACAGGCCCGTCTGCACCCACGAGCAGGCCAGCTCACATTGCATACACCCTGTGCACCGGTCCGGCACAATATGCAGGCTTTTCATCATGGCGGCTCGTCCCCAGTTTTATTCACAGCCTCTGACGTGATTTGTACTCGCCGATAGGGAGCCTGTCAAATGAGAAAAGACAGGGGTATGCGTCCAGTGCAGGGCAGCAAGAGTCTGGTCCCGCGAGGAGTGCGTCTTGGCCGCGAGCAGGTCGGTCAGTGCGCCAACTGCTCGAGCATGCGCACGACGCTCTCGACGACACGTTCTCCGGTGCCTGGCTCGGCATAGGAATGCAAGCCGGTCCAGGTCTGATAGCCGCCTAGGTCGAAGGCCTGCCGGTCGGGAAGATAGCCGATCCAGTCGTTGGCCAGCTCGGCGACGTAGGTATAACGGTACGGGGAGCGCCGTTTGATGTGCAGGCCGAGTTTGGTGAAAAACTCCGCGGGAACTCCCGCCACGGCGATGTCGCCGAGGAGCAGGACTTGGATCCAGGTCTGTCGCTCGGCGCCCTGCTGCGGAGCCAGGATGCGTCTTTGTCGGCGGAAGACCTCGATGATGCCGTCGGCAGCCTGGGGTACTCGTTTGCGGCAGTAAGCGGTCACGGCCGCGTCTTCTTTGGCTTCGTCGAAGTGACGCACGCGAAAGGCGAAGCGTTCTTTGCGAGCGGCCAGCCGAGGCACGGGCATGGGCCGCGCTTCGGCGAGTGCTTCGCGCACCGCCTGTTGGATGCGCTGTACTGCTTCGGCACACGGGACGGTGAGATTGTGCGTAGAACCGGAGGCACCTGCGAGAAAGCAGACCGTAGCGCCCAGCTCTGCTTCCAACTCTTGTGCCGCCAAGCCGTAAAACGAAGGCGAGCGCACGCCTGGCTTACGCGTACCGATGGTATGCGTGGAATGATTGAAGATTAGGGCGTCCCACCGGCCCTTTTTGCGAAAAGCGATCACCGGCAGCTCCGGATCGAAAGGCCCCGTGGGGCGCACAGCGTCGTCCCGGGGCCCGAACCAATAGATGGTGCCGTCGGCCAAAAGCAGACGGCTGTTCTGTCCTACCGAGGCCTCTTGGCCCAGGGCGAAATACAGATCGGCCTCGTCGAGCCGCACAACGGCCTGGTTCACTGCCTGCACGATGGCACGCTGTACCCGTCGGCAAAAGACCTCGTCGCGCTGATAGCCGTGAACAGTGACGGTACTGGGAGCGTGGTGGGTGTGGGTGGCATGGATCAGGATGTGAGCTGCCGGGATGCCGGCGGTCTTTTCCACCTCCTCGACGACCGGATCGAGCAAGTCGCGCGTCAGCATGAGGACGTCACACGCGACCAGGGCCAGGCGCGTTCCCTGGGGCTTTTCCAGGACGATAGCCACGGCGCGCAGTTTGCCTTCCTGACCCTGAGCACGCCCTGGATGGATGCCGCCACCTATGACCATCGAGTCGTCGGCTGTTAACTCGACAGCGGCCGCTCCCACGCGCAGCTTGCTTTCCGGCACCCGGGCGGCAGCGATCCAGGCGGCCGCCAGGCACCACCCGATCGCTACGCAAACCCGGCCTGCATGTATCCAGCCAGTTGTGCTCTCGGTTGCAGTCATGCGTTCATCTCCCGATGTCCTCGGTCGGCGGTCGTCTCAGGATCGGCTGCCGCAGAGGGCGAGTGCCCACAAGGAGGCATAACGGCTGCCATCGCCCCGTCGCCTCTAGCGGCGTCTTTCGTAACGCGGCACTTCCGGCTCGGGGACGGTTTCCAGGAGCTGACGAACGATATCGTCGGTAGTTTTGCCTTCGGCCTGTGCCTGGAAATTGGTACTGATGCGGTGCCGCAGCACGGGGAGCGCCACGCGACGGATATCCTGGATGGAGATGCTGAAGCGACCTTCCATTGCGGCGAAGGCTTTGGCCCCGAGGATGAGGTATTGTCCGGCACGGGGTCCGGCGCCCCAATCCACGAGCTGGCGCACAAAGGCCGGAGCCTCGGGACTTTTCGGACGGGTCGCCCGCACCAGGCGCACGGCATAATCTATCACGTAATCGCTCGCCGGCACACTGCGAACCAGCTTCTGTAGATTGAGGATGGCCTTGCCGGAGAGGACTTTGTTCAGTTCCGGCGTCTCGTCTTTGGTCGTGGTCGCCAGGATCCGCTTTTCCTCTTCCAGCGAGGGGTAGTCCACTTTGACGAAGAACATGAAACGGTCGAGCGACGCCTCGGGCAGGGGATAAGTGCCTTCTTGCTCGATAGGGTTTTGTGTAGCGATAACGAAGAACGGCTCGGGCAGTTTGTGCGTCGTCTGCCCCACGGTCACCTGCCGCTCCTGCATCGCCTCCAGGAGCGCTGCCTGGGTTTTGGGCGGGGTGCGGTTGATTTCGTCGGCCAGCACGATGTTGGCGAAAATGGGACCGTGCACGAAACGGAACTCGCGCCGCCCCTGCTCGTTTTCGTCGAGCACCATCGTGCCCGTGATGTCGCTGGGCATTAGGTCCGGCGTGAATTGGATGCGCTTGAAGCTGATGTCCAAGATCTGACTGATGGAACTGACCATGAGCGTCTTGGCCAACCCTGGCACGCCCACCAGCAGGCAATGACCGCGTGTAAAGATAGCCGCCAGGATCTGCTCGATCACTTCCGTTTGACCGACGATGACGCGGCGCAACTGTTCCAGCATCTGCGCTCGCGCTTCGCTGAATTGATCGAGGATTCTCGCCAGTTGTTCCCCTGCCGGTACGCCTGTCGCCACAGCGCTCTCCTTCGTTACTTGAGCGATTGACATCGGTCCGAGTCCTTGGGATATTGTAAACGACGTGCGGACGTCTACAATCGCAGCGACACGATATAAATCGAACGACACCGAAGCGGAGGACAACGCATGCATCTACGCTGGTCTGGAATCAGCATGCTCGGTCTGCTCGGCGCACTCGCCTGGCATCAGGCGCTGGCCCAAGAGCGGCCCAATGTCTTGGTTATCGTCACCGACGACCAGCGGCACGACGCCATGAGCTGCGCTGGGCATCCTTTTTTGAAGACGCCGCACATGGACCGGCTGGCCCGCGAAGGAGCTCGCTTTCGCAACGCCTTCGTCACCACGGCGCTGTGCTCTCCCAGTCGCGCCTCCATGCTCAGCGGTCTGTACGCCCACGCCCACGGCGTGCTCGACAATTTTACCGATTACCCCAACCGTTTGCCCAGTTACCCCAGGCACCTGAAGGAGCTGGGATACGAAACGGCTTATATCGGCAAATGGCATATGGGCGAACAAGAAGATCGGCCACGCCCGGGTTTCGATTTCTGGATGAGCCATAGGGGCCAGGGCAACTATTTCGACAACGAGTTCAATATCAATGGCCAGAGGCATATCCTCAAGGGCTACTATACGCACGTGGTGACCGAAACGGCCGTGCAATGGCTCACACGCCCTCGCTCGTGTCCGTTTTTGCTGATCTTGGGCCACAAAGCTCCGCACGGCGGGCCGATCGTCCCGGAGCCGCGCTACGAGCGCATCTTCGACAGTCAGCCCATCGCACGGCCGGTGACCGCCGACGACTATTCCGGCAAGCCCGACTGGTTGCGCCAGTGCCGGGATACCTGGCACGGCATCGCAGGACCGCTGTACGGCCTCAAGGATTACTCCCGCTTCGTGCGGGCCTACCTGGCTACTCTGGTCTCCGTGGACGATAGCCTGGGGCGCATTCTGGCTGCTTTGGAACAGGCAGGGACACTGGACCGCACGGTCATCGTTTTCACCAGCGACAACGGTTTCGCCTTGGGCGAGCATGGACGTGTGGACAAGCGAACCATGTACGAAGAAAGTATCCGCGTGCCGCTCCTAGTGCGCTATCCCCGGCGGATAAAACCAGGCACGCAGATCGAGCACATGGTACTCAATATTGACCTGGCCCCGAGTATCCTCGAGCTGTGTCAGGCGCCCCCTTTGCAAAAGTGTCACGGGCTGTCCTGGGTCCCCTTGCTGGAAAACCGGCCTGTCTCCTGGCGCACCGCCTGGCTGTACGAGTACAACTACGAAAAAGAGTTTCCCTATACACCCAATGTGCGCGGCGTGCGCACCGACCAATGGAAATTGATTCGCTATCCCCACGGGGATGGCGCGCCGGACCGCCATAGGGCTGAGTTGTATCACCTCCCGACCGATCCGCTCGAGCAACGCAACCTCTTCGACGATCCCAAATATGCCGACCGTGTCCGGGAATTGTCGGCCACGCTCGAGCGATTGCTCAAAGAAACCGACGGCTGGCCGGATCGTATGCCGCTCGACGAGGGGATCCGCAAAGTCCTACCCAAATATTGATAGGACCCAACGTACACCCTCTCGGCCAGCCTCGCACTGCCTGTGCCCTTACCGTGTCGCTGGCTAGCCGACTTGCTCGAAAACCGTATGCTGACACCTCGGGGCGACGCGGACACCAATAGGAGGATGTACCCATGCTCACCCGTCATGGACGCAAAATCCTCGTGCTCGTCGGCGCCATCGGCTTAGGATGCATCGCTATGCTGAAGCCAAATCTGTCCGGGAAATCACTGCCGAGCGCAGCGGACAAAAGTCCTTCTCTGGCTCGAGAAGCCATCAATCCGTTGGCTTTTGACCTGTACCGCGAGCTGGGCAAACGGCCTGGCAATCTGTTTTATTCGCCTTACAGCATCGGCACGGCCCTGGCGATGGTTTACGCCGGTGCCCGCGGCGACACCGCTCGGGAAATGGCTCAGACCATGCACCTGGACCGTTTGGGCACTCCGGACACCGTCCACCCGGCCTTCGGCCAACTGGTCGCGTCGCTGCAGCGCGCCGACAGGCCGTACGAGCTGTCTACCGCCAATGCCCTGTGGCTGCAGGAGGGGTACCCGTTCCGACGGGAGTACGTGCAGACGATCGCCCAGTATTATCGGGGACAACTTTTCCCCGCCTCGTTCACCAGTGCCCCGGAGCAGGCTCGTCTTCGCATCAATCAATGGGTCGAAGAGCAGACAAAACAGCGGATCAAGGAGTTGTTCAAGCCCGGTACACTCGATCCCGATATCCGGCTAGTGCTCGTCAACGCCATTTATTTCAAGGGGACGTGGGCCAAACAATTCGATGCCAAATTGACCAAGGAAGAAGTTTTTTACGCCGAGGGTCGGCGGCCGGTGCGCACTCCCATGATGCGACTGCTGGACGAGCGCTGGCTCTACTTCGAAGACGAGCGTTTGCAGGCCCTGGCGATGCCGTACAAGGGCAATGAATTGTCCATGGTCATTCTCCTGCCGCGCCGGCGCGATGGACTGGCCGACCTGGAACAAGCGCTGACTTGGGAAGAATGGAACAAAGTGTACCGCGCACTGCGCTCGCGTCCGGTGCAAGTCAGTATCCCGCGCTTCCGCCTGCTGAGCGAGTTCTCCTTGAAAGACACGCTCATGGAGCTGGGCATGAAGTCGCTTTTCGTGCCCGGGCAAGCAGATCTGAGTGGCATAGACGATACGCGGAAACTTTTCGTGAGCGTGGCAGTGCACAAAGCCTTTGTCGAGGTCAACGAAAAAGGGACCGAGGCAGCAGCCGCCACAGGCATCGGCGTCAAAGTGACATCGGTCCAGCCTTTTGAGCCAGCCGTCTTCGTCGCCGACCATCCGTTTTTGTTCGCTATTGTCGAGCGGCAAAGTGGCGCACTTCTCTTCATGGGCCGGCTAGTCAGTCCGGACAAGGAATAGGACCGGTGCGTTTTGGGCAGCACCGAGGCAATGGCCTGCCCTGACTCGCATAGCCGTATAGAGCGCCCGTCGGGGTACTAGTCGCGACCCATCAGCAAACGCAGGATATAGAGCTCCAAGCTTTCATAATCGCGGCGTGCGCGAAAGTCCTCGACAATCTTTTCATCCAGGCGCCGTGCCACCTCGACCAAGCGCAAAAACATATCGCGGCTGTTGATCAGGTGCTGGGTTTGCCTGTCGGGTGTGGTCGTGCGCATGGCCTTGACGTCCAGGCCGACACATTCGCCCCGAGTTCCGTATCCGCCGCGCTCGAGCACCCAGACAATGTTGAATGCCCGCCGCAGGTCCACCGAACCAAAGGTCTTGTCTTGATCGTATTTGAGCCCGTTTTGATCGTTCAGATGAACGCTCCAAAGCTTGCCATGCCAAAGGGCATAGGCCATGTCGTCGGCGGGGTCCAGGCCGGCCAGGATGGAATGGGCGGACTCGATCAAGACGCCGACCCGCGACGGGTCGCTGGTGCGATACGCCAAACCGAGAAAATGCCCGGGCGTCGGCAAATAGGCTTGGTCCATCGGCTCGTTGGGCTTCATTTCTCCCAGGATGCGGATGTTTTTGTCGTATTCGAGCAGGGCATTGACGGCGTCCAGGATACGGCCCACGCTGGCGATAGGATCCTTGGCCTCGCGGATATAGGTGCCTTCGCGCGCTAGCCACAAGACGACATTGCGGCAGCCCAGCATGTTGCCGATGTCAATACAACGCTTGGAGCGCTCGAGAGCATAGCGACGGGCTTGGGGATCGTTGGCGCTGTAGGCGCCGTCAATCGTCCGCGCATCTTCCCACAAACGGGGAGCGATGATCTCCACGAACAGGCCGAGATCGTCCAGCTTCTTTCTGACGTCGCGTACCGCCTTTTGTGTCGTCGGCCAATCCCAATCCGCCGGGCAAACATCGTCGTCGTGAAACTGGATGCCGTCCATTCCGGCGGCCTTGATCAGTCGCAGTTTGTCATCGAAGGCAACCTCCGGACGCACCGGGGGGCCGAACGGATCGGCACCAGGATGGATATTCCACGGCCCGCAAGTAAAGCGATACCTTGCTGTTTCACCCATGCATCCTACCCTCCTTTCCGGCGACCTCGCTTTTGCGCACAAAGCGCATCCAGTACTCAGCGTCGGGCCGATCACCTGCTATGCCCGGTTCTCAGGCAGCTCGGTCCTTTTGCTGGCGGCGGCAGCGCGGACCCTTGTGTCGAACGAGCGGCCGTCTCGACGCGCAGCCACTCAGGCCGAGGCTCATGGCTGCATGGCCTGCGCAAGATCTTGCTCGAGGTCGTCATAATCCTCGATGCCGACGCTCAAGCGTACCAAGCCTTCGTCTATGCCCCTGGCCTCGCGCACCGCCGGGGGAATGCTGGCGTGCGTCATAGTAGCAGGGTGGCAAATAAGCGATTCCACGCCGCCCAGGCTCTCGGCCAAGCTGAACACCCGAGTGCGCGTGACCAAACGCCAGGCACCATCGCGGCCCCCGCGCACACGCACACTGATCATTCCCCCAAAATCGCGCATTTGCTGCTTGGCGACCTCGTGTCCCGGGTGATCCGGCAAACCGGGATAATACACCTTCTCTACCCAAGGTTGCTGGATCAGCCAGCGACTGAGCCGGCGAGCATTTTCGCAATGCCTCTCCATACGTACGGATAAAGTTTTCAGACCGCGCAGGACCAGCCAGCAGTCGAAGGGACTGGGCACAGCGCCGGCCGCGTTCTGGAAAAACTGGATGGGACTCAACAGTTCAGCGCGTCCGGCTACGGCACCGCCCACGATATCCGAGTGGCCCCCCAAATACTTGGTCGTGCTATGCACCACCAGGTCGGCACCGAGACACAAGGGCTGTTGCAAGTATGGGGAGGCAAAGGTATTGTCCACTACCAAAAGCGCTCCCGCCCGATGCGCTACTTCCGCCACTGCCTTCAGGTCTACGATGTGCAACAGGGGGTTGGTCGGCGACTCGACCCAGATCATTTTCGTATGCGTCGAGATCGCCTGTCCGAAGGCCTCGGCACTGGTGCTGTCTACATAGCGTGCTTGCAATCCCCAGCGGCGCAAAACCTGCTCCAGCAGCCGAAAAGTACCGCCGTACAAGTCGGCTAGCGCGAGCACTTCGTCTCCCGGCGACAGGAGCGCTTGAAAAACGGCCGTCGTCGCTGCCAGTCCGGAGGCAAAGGCCAAAGCGCGCTCGGCCTCTTCCAGCGATGCCAGGCAGGTTTCCAAAGCGGTCCGCGTGGGGTTGCCCGTGCGCGAATACTCGTAACCGCGGTGCTTGCCAGGCGCCTCCTGGGCGAAAGTGCTGGTCGCGTAAATGGGGGGTACTATAGCCCCGGTCGCCGGATCCGGCGGCTGACCGACATGGATGGCGCGCGTGGCAAAACCCTGCCCTGCCTTCGGTTCCATGACTCGTTTCCTTTCCTGTGCTGCACTTACTAGATTAGCATTACCCCGACCAGGTACCAGATGTCAGTTCACTCGACGATGCCCCACTCACCCGACGATGCCCCACGGGCCTTCGCAGCGTAGTATGCATCGCCACGAGCGGCTCGAGGCAGGAGCTCGCGCAGATCGGCGACTCACTGGACCGACACGTGGCCGCACCGGCGCCAGCAGTCGTCAGCTCATCGCTGTGGCTATAGATGCGCCGATGCAGACGCGGCTGGTGTCTTTTGTGCGCCGACACATGGAGCAATTGCCGGAAGCAACTTCGTGACGGACAATGTGGCCTGACTGTCGCCGAAGAGCGGTCGGTTCGCCGGTCCCGCTAGCAGCGTCGCCAGCCTACTTAGGGTCACGACTGGGTTCCTTCTTTTTGCCGGCGACGATTCCAGTATTCGATCAGGTCAATGCGGGTAATGATGTCCACGACTTGGCCGTTGCGAGTGGCCAATACGCCGGTGTGGCCTGCCAAAAGCAGTCGGTAGGCCTCGTCCAGGTGGATGTGTTCGTCCAGTTCAGGCAAAGGGCGCGCCATGACTTCGCGGATGGGCAAGTCGGCGGCGTTTTCCTCGTCGTGCAAGACCCGGGCGAGCGTTACCTCGTGGATACTCCCTAGGGAGTGTCCGTCTTGCATCACCGGCAATTGTGAAATGCCGTAGGTCTCCAAAAGCTGGATGGCGTCTCCGACAGTTGCCTCGGGTGCGACCGTGATCAAGCGGCGCGGACCTCGACTGCGCAGCAGGTCGCCTACGGTGTGCACTTGTGCCGGCGTATACTGCAGGGCGTTCTGGACCAGCCATTCGTCATCGTAAAACTTGCTCAGATAGTTGCGCCCCGTATCGGGGCAAAGGGCGACCACCAGATCGCGCGACGTAAGCCGACGGGCATACCGCAAGGCTGCGGCGACCGCGGTGCCGCTCGACCCGCCCACTAGCAGTCCCTCGCGGCGTGCCAGCAGTCGTGCGGTGTAAAACGATTCGGCATCGCTGACCCGAATCCATTCGTCCACCAACTGGCTGTTGAAGGTCTTGGGGACGAAATCTTCGCCGATGCCTTCGACTTTCCAGGGCTTGGGCGCTCCGCCCGACAAAACGGATCCTTCGGGGTCGGCCCCCACGATGCGGACGTCGGGGTTTTGCTCCTTGAGATAGCGGGCCACCCCTGTCATGGTTCCTCCGGTACCCACGCCCGCCACGAAGACCGTAATGCGTCCCTCGGTTTGCTCCCAGATCTCCGGACCGGTGGTGCGATAATGGATTTCCGGATTGGCCATATTGGTGAACTGGTTGGGCCGCCAGGCACCGGGAATTTCACGGGCCAATCGGTCGGCTACCCCGTTGTAACTCTCCGGTGAGTCGGGAGCTACGTTGGTAGGCGTGATGACCACTTCGGCACCGTAAGCCTTGAGCAATAGGATCTTCTCGCGGCTCATTTTGTCGGGCAAAACGAAGATACAGCGGTAGCCTTTGACCGCGGCGGCCATAGCCAGGCCGATGCCTGTATTGCCTGCCGTGGCCTCGATGATCGTACCCCCAGGGCGCAGCCAGCCGCGTCGTTCGGCCTCCTCGATCATGGCCGCCGCCACCCGGTCTTTGACACTTCCTCCAGGGTTTTGTGCCTCGAGCTTGACGGCGACGAGGCACGGCAGCCCCTCTACCACACGCTGTAACTGGATCAGAGGTGTTCGACCGATAGCTTCCAGAACCGACTTGAACATGGCCTGGACCTCCTCGGACCAAGGGAATGAGGCACTCATGCACGCACGTGGCTGCCACAGGTCCGTCCGGTGTATTCCGCCCACGCCAGCGGCCTTTCATTCCATAGCCGGTGCCCCCGATACCATTGTGGGCTACGGTCTGCGCCTGTGACAAGGGCAATCCGCAAAACGAGCAGCCGATACCCGCACCAGCCGGATCCCATGCTGCAGCGCCGTACGGCGATGCCCCCGTGCGTACTCGATGGGGATCGTTGCAGTATTCAGCCTACCCACAAGCAATCCGCTACAACAGCTGCAAGACGAACATGCTGCGCCCCAGATCGAAGGAACGTGGAGCGGAGGCCATGCGCATCGGACTGGCAGGTATTTCCGGTAGCGGCAAAAGCACGGTATTCCACTGGCTGACCGGCATAGCCCCAGACCCTGCGAGCACCGGACGCGGCCAGCTAGCGGTCGCCCACCTGGCTGACCCGCGTCTCGACTGGTTGGCCTCCCTCTATCATCCCCGCAAAACGACCTACCCGGCGCTGGAAATGTACGATACACCTGGGATTGCACTCGATGATTCCCGCGACAACGCCCGTCGTTTGGCCCTGGTGCGCGAAAGCGACGCTTTGTGTTTGGTGCTCAACGGCTTCTCCTCGGAGCCACTCCGAGAATGGAACCGCTTGCGCGAAGAATTCATCCTTTCGGATCTGGCGATCCTGGAAAACCGCATCCACAAACTGCAGGAGCAACTGCGCAAACCACGCCCCGCACGCGAAAAAGAGAAGGACGCCCACGAGCTGCAAGTGCTCGAGCGTCTGAAAAGCGAGCTGGAGGCCGGCTGCGATGCAGGTCGCCTGCAACTGACTGCCGACCAAGAAAAGCTGGTGCGCAGTTTCCAATTGCTGACCCTCAAGCCGCGGCTGGGACTGGTCAACACTGCCGACAAACTCGAACACGCCCAACAGGCCCAGATCGCTGCCCAGGTGGGCCAGACCCTTGTCCTGCCGGCCCTTTTAGAATTGGAACTCAGTCAATTGCCCCCGCCCGAGCAAGAAGTATTCCTGCACGAGCTGGGCTGGGAGCGCCTGCATCGAGACGAACTGTTGCATACGCTGTGGGAAACTGCCGGGCTGATCACTTATTACACGGTGAGCGAAGAAGAGTGTCGCGCTTGGCCGCTCGTCAAGGGGCAAACAGTATTGGACGCCGCGGCGCAAGTTCATAGTGACTTCGCTCGCGGCTTTGTGCGGGCTGAAGTGATCGGCTTCGACGACTTGCGCCGGGCTGGCTCCATGAAGGCTGCCCGTGCCCAGGGACTATGCCGCCTAGAAGGCAAAGGGTATCTGGTCCAAGACAGAGAAATCATCTACATCCACGCCCACCGTTGAGTGAGTGTCGGCTGCCTTTTAGTCTCTCCATCGGTTCCGTCCTTCGAGTTCAGGCTGCTTTCGCAGCCAAGCGTAAATTGTCTGTCCGATCAAACTGGGGAATCTGGCGAAAACGCCTCAGGAAGCAAAAAGGGTTTGACAATGTCCTTATCCAGACTTATCATCTAACCCAGAATGTGCATCTTGCTCATTCTCAAGGGACTGATGGACGAACAAGCAATCAGGAGGGAAGAGGATGTACAGTATCGTATTAATGGCGGCGTTATCCACAGGTCCGACGACGCCTACGTGGTTTTTCAGCTCGAAATGCCATGGTTGCTATGGCGGCTGCCGAGGCTGGGCCAGTTGCGCCGGTTGTTTCGGCTGGTCCTGTTACGGCGGATGCTATGGGGGATGTTACGGCACGTGCTACGGATGCCATGGCTGTTATGGTTGCTACGGATGTTATGGGTGCTACGGCGGAGCCGCGCGCCCGGCTTATAAGCCCGCCGTCCCTGCTGAACCGGAAAAGGTAAAGGCAGTGCCCAAAGGAAAAGAAGAGAAAAAATCGGAGACGCCGGGTCGGGCCCGTATTTTCGTACAAGTGCCCGAAGGCGCGGAACTCTATATTGATGACAAACCCACGCGCCATAGCGACCGATCGGTACGCGCTTTTGTGACGCCGGAACTGGACCCGGCCAGCGAATATTTCTATGATTTACGTGCGGAGCTGGTGCGCGACGGCAAACGTGTTGTAGAATACAAAAGGGTGGTGTTCCGTGCCGGTTCCGAAGTACGGGTAGCCTTCGAAGAGCTGGGATCGGACAAGGAAACAAAGGCCAGCGCTTCCAGGCGTTGAACGCGAGCTTTTCCCGGCCACGGGTAAGGCCCGGGAGCATGGTTGTCCTCCTTTCGCATGCAGGGACGGGTTCTACAACGGGCCCGTCCCTGTTTTGCTTGCAGAGGTGCATCGCTTTTTGACGAGGGCAGTCCGAGGACTTTGAAGGACGTAAACAGGCCGCGATGATCAGAGACGTCTGCGGGCGCGTCCCCTGCGCGGCTTTTTGACCTGCTCCGTCATGGGAGCCTGCCCTTTGAGAGCCAGGATGCGATCGCGTATCTGGGCAGCACGCTCGAAGTCGAGCGCTTCGGCGGCGGCCAGCATTTCCTGGTGCAATTCTTCCAAGTACTCTTCGGTAGCCACTGCCTGATCGTCATCGCGGTGGATGACGGCATAGGCCAGTTTGTGCGCGGCAATTTCTTCTTCGATGCCGGCACGGATCGCCTTGCGAACAGTTTCCGGCGTGATGCCATGCTCTTGGTTGTAGCGCATCTGCAACTGCCTGCGGCGATGGGTCTCCTCGATGGCACGGTGCATCGCCTCGGTCACTCGATCGGCATAGAGGATCACTTCGGCATGGATGTGGCGCGCCGAGCGGCCGATGGTCTGGATCAGGGATGTTTCAGAGCGCAAGAATCCTTCTTTGTCGGCATCCAGGATGGCCACGAGGGATACCTCGGGCAGGTCCAAGCCTTCGCGCAAGAGATTGACGCCGACCAGGACATCGAAGGCGCCCTCGCGCAGTTCCTTGAGGATGTGCCAGCGTTCGATGGCGTCCAGCTCGGAATGGAGCCACTTGCAACGCACCTGTGCCTGACGCAGGTAGGTGCTGAGGTCCTCTGCCAGCCGCTTGGTCAGGGTCGTGACCAGGACGCGCTCGTTTTTTTGCACTCTTTTTTCGATTTCTTGGATCAAGTCCTGGACTTGGCCTCGAGCTGGGCGCACGTGGATGAGCGGGTCAACCAAACCGGTGGGGCGAATGATTTGCTCGACCACTTCACCGCCGCACCGTTCCAGTTCGTAAGGCCCTGGCGTAGCCGAGACGAAGAGCACACGCCGCGCTCTTTTTTCCCACTCGTCGAAGCGCAACGGCCGATTGTCGAGCGCACTCGGCAAACGGAAGCCGTGCTCGACCAGCGTCAGTTTGCGGCTATGGTCGCCCGCGAACATGCCGCGGATTTGCGGAACGGTCACATGCGACTCGTCCACGATGACCAAAAAGTCTTCCGGGAAAAAATCCATGAGCGTATAGGGAGGTTCCCCGGGAGCACGTCCGGAGAGCCAGCGGCTGTAGTTTTCGATCCCGGAACAGTAGCCGCATTCGAGCAACATTTCCAAATCGTATCGGGTGCGCGCACTGAGCCGCTGCGCCTCCAGCAGTTTTCCCTGGGCGCGCAGCTCCTGGAGCCGGTCTTCCAGCTCTTTTTCGATCCCTTCGACGGCTGCGCGAATGCGCTCTTCCGGCGTGACGAAATGCCGCGCCGGATAGACGAAAAACTCCGCTACCGTGCGCAACACCTGGCCAGTGACCGGATGGATCAGGGCGATCTGTTCGACACGGTCGCCGAACAGCTCCACCCGCACCGCGTATTCTTCGTAGGACGGCCAGATGTCCAGGACGTCGCCGCGAGCACGAAAATGGCCCCGTGTCAGCACGGCATCGTTGCGCTGGTACTGGATGTCCACCAGCCGCAAGAGCAGATCGTCGCGGTCCACACTCTGGCCGCAACGCAAGGGCACCATCATGCGTCGGTAATCGCTGGGCGAGCCTAACCCGTAGATGCACGACACACTGGCCACGATGATGACATCGTCGCGGCTGACCAGCGCACTGGTCGCTGCCAGTCGCAGCCGGTCTATCTCTTCGTTGATGCTGGCGTCCTTTTCGATGTAAATGTCCCGCTGCGGGATGTAAGCTTCGGGTTGATAGTAGTCGTAGTAGCTGATGAAATAGTGCACGGCATTGTGGGGGAAGAATTCGCGGAATTCGGCATACAATTGTGCTGCCAAGGTCTTGTTGGGCGACATTACCAGAGTGGGCAGACCGAGTTGGGCGATGACATGCGCCACGGTGAACGTTTTGCCGCTGCCTGTCACTCCCAGTAGCGTTTGGCAGCACCGCCCGGCGCGAAACCCCTCGACCAATCGGCGGATAGCCTGGGGCTGATCTCCGGCGGGCTGATAGTCGCTCACCAGCTGAAAACGGGCCATCGCCGATCTGTCCTTCACCGGTTGGCGTCTTGGACCTTCGGTGTCGGCTGTGCCGTCACATAAGGACGCAATTTTTCCAAAGTCTTACCCTTGATCCCGCGCACACGGGTCAAATCGTCCACCGAGCGGTATGGGCCGTTGCGCTCGCGCTCCTCGACAATGCGATGGGCCAGCACCGGGCCGATACCGGGCACCTGCACGAGTTCCTCGACACCGGCCAAATTGACATCGAGCCGATACGTGGCGTCTGCGTCTCCGAGTGCGTCGCTGCGTTCGCGCACCTCCACAGGGCGCGTCGGCGTCAGCCAGCGCCCATACATGCGTTCCAGGGCCGCACACGTCACTACGCCCAGCAAGAACGCCAGTGCCAGCTGTCCGCAGGCACCCTCGGCCTGTCGCTGCAACAACACATCGCGCGCTTTACCGAGCCATGCAGCCACGTAGCTTTTCATCGCCGGCGCTCCCGCACCGACTCATTTCCCGGCGCCTGCAGTCCCCCTGTGTCTGCTCACTATTGTACCAGGGGTGCCGCGTGCCGTCGTCGGCTGCGGTGTGTGCCCTTGGTCGCCTGGCCGACCCGGTGCGAGGCTTTTCACGGCCACACAAAACCCAGTACCGCGATCCAACAAAAATATCCCACCAGCGAGTACCCGATGGCATGGCCTAATTGCAATTCCAACAGCAACGCAGCGCAGGCCATCCACACACCCCAGCCCCACAAAAAAGCGATGGCGGAAGCAAAGACCGGCGCCGGCGAGCTGATGCGGATGCGCCCGAAGTCCTCGCCTGTCATTTCCAGACCCTCCGGCGTCCGAAATCGCGGACTGCCGCCGCGACTGCGGTCTATATATCCCTCGGCATCGCGCACCACTTCCAGCTCATATTTGCGGCCGTCCCGAGCGACCCCGATCAGCCTCGTCACCGAAGCCGGCAACGGCCGATCCTGGCTATCCCGGTACTCGACCCCGCGCGGCGTCTTGCGCCGATCGTAGCGGATCTGCTTATCGCCTGCACCCGGGACTAGAAAATAATCGAACTCGATGACTTCGGAGTCGCCAGTGACGAGAAAAATGTCTGCGAAGGTGACGGGCCATGCGAAGCCTCCGCTATAGTCCACGCCCGCGGGAAGGGCCAGCGTAAGCAACCACATAATGCCCGCGGCAGCCGGTGCCCGCCAGTACAGATCCGCCGGGATCTCCGTGTACAACATGGCATGCAAAAAACGCGCCAGCCCGTACACAGCCAGCACCAGTCCCACACCCAAGACGAGTGCTTTGAGGATCAACACAGTCATTCCCTCCCACCTTGGTTCGCCTCGGGCTGTAGCCTCCCTAATTCTCCCCGTTTGCCCAGCAAAGAGCAAGGACACTCGGCCCAAGTATCCGAAAGCGATCCTGCCAACCGGACTTGTGCGGCTGTAGATAGCCGCTATAATCGGCGCACTCGTTTGCTAGGACGTCCGAGAGACTGATTATGAAGCCGGAACGAATCGGTGCGCTGCTTTCGGTACTGTGTTTGTCCATAGCGATACTGCCTCTGTACCCGCAGGAGCAGCCTTGGCCGGCAGTCCCGAAACTGCTGTGCGGCCATGAACTTATCTACCGCGGCACCATCGAGGAATCTACTAACGACCAAGGAGTGATCTACCAGCACAAGTATTTGATGGAAACTCGGCTTTTCGTTTACGAAGTGACGCCGGAAGGCTTCCGCATAGCGCTGCTCACCAAGGTCACGCGGCAGGAAGACCAGTCGAAAAACGCGCCGACAGCCCGTCTGGAACTGGTTCGTCTCACCCCCGAAGGCAAGCTGGTTCCCGAGCGCCAGACCTCATTGGCGGTCAGTCTGGATGGTCCGACTACTTTGGAAATCGGCTTTGCCCTGGAAGTTCCGGCAGGCGGTCTGCGTCGCGAGCAAACCTGGACGCTGGCCGAACCGGATCGGCCGCCCCGCACGTGCCGCGTCCTGGGACTCGATACCGTCCAGCAAGTTTCCTGCATAAAAATCCAATGCCTGCAACAATCCGAGGACTGGGAACAACCCCGAGCGGACCAATCGGCCTGGCGACGGCAGGAAACCGTCTGGCTCTCTACGCGGTACGGATTGGCTCAGCGCGTGGAACGGATCATCGAGCGACGCACCCCCGCCCGCGAAGAACCTACCTGGCGTCTTACTACACGCTACGAACTGGACAGCACGCTGCGCTTCGAAGGACCATTTTTCGAAGACCTGCGCCGCGAAGTGCAACAGGCTGCTGCTTTCCAGGAAAAGCTCGACGAGCTGCTCCCGGAAGTGGGCCGCGTGGGGAGCAAGCCGTTCGAAAACCTGCTAGCCCGTCTGGACCAACATATGCAACGGACGCCCGGCACCCCCTATCGAGCCGCCCTGGTACAGATCCGTCAACAGCTGGAAGCCGCACGACGCGGCCAAACGCCTGTGCGCCCGGGAGATAGTGCTCTACCGCGGACACTGACCGTAGGCCGGCCGGCGCCCGAGTTCGTCCTCACCGACCTGACAAGCGGCACGGTCTATTCCATCCGTAAATGGCGCGGGCAAGCAGTGCTTTTGTGCTTTTATTTGCCGGGCGCCGTCACCGCTGACGACGTACTACCCTTTGCCCAGACCCTTGCCCAAGCCAAAGATCCGCCGGTGGTCGTCGTCGGCATGGCTATGAGTGACGAAGCCACGGTCGTGCACAAGCTGCAAATGCGCTACAGTCTGTCTTTTCCCCAACTGGCGGCTCGCGGCCTGCGGCACAGCTACGCCGTAGACGCCACCCCGCGCTTTGTGATCGTGGATGCCGAGGGTATCGTGCGTGCTATCCACACCGGATGGGGGCCAGATATTCCTGTCCTTTTGACTAGAGACTTGCGCTCGAGTCAGAAGCCTATGCCCAGCGTGATCCGTGCCGTGCGCTGATCGGTGGCTCTGTGCCGGCTATGAGCCAACCGACCCGCGTTCCGACCGGCGACG
Organism: Gemmataceae bacterium; assembly: GCA_040289265.1. Taxonomy (GTDB): domain Bacteria; phylum Planctomycetota; class Planctomycetia; order Gemmatales; family HRBIN36; genus PSKW01. The sequence continues at coordinate 4,565 of PSKW01000018.1, read as the reverse complement.
ATGACCGGTTTTGACTTGATCTGATGCCGTCGCAGGGCATATTATCATAAGGGTCCCGCGCAGGCTGGCGAATAGGCCGGCCCTGACGAACTCGGAAGGACGATGGAGTATCGCATCCAGCCGTGTACGCGCCGCTGTGCACGTACGGGCCGCGTCTTAGCACCAGGCGAGCGCTACCACAGCGTGCTGTACGAACGTCATGGGACGCTCGTCCGCGAAGACATCAGTGACGAAGCCTGGACCGGGCCCCCTGCGCAGGCTTTTGCCTGCTGGACCGGTGTGGTGCCGCCGGCCGATCGGCCCCGACGCTGGTACGTGCCCGCAGACGTCCTCAGAGAGGCCTTTGAGAGGCTCGCTAGCTCGACGGACCGGTACGGCTTGCGCCTGCGCTATGTGTTGGCCCTGTGGCTAGTGCGACGTAGACATCTGAAATGGCACGGCACGCAGCGCCTCGACGGCCAGGAGATGCTGATCCTCCTCGATCCTAAAAGCCAGAAAACTTATACAGTGCCCGAGCCGCGGCTGACCGAGGACGAGCTGCAAACGATCGAAGACGAGTTGCTCCAATTGGTGGGCGCCGAGACATGACCGACGCACCGTCTGGGTGAATGGTGCCGTGCGGTCCGCGGGTGTTCACACGCGCCCGATGTAAGGGCTTGACCACGTTATGAAACCGGCACAAGGTGCCTTGTTATCGAGCGCAGTGCTGGCGCCTGGATGCTGCCTGGCGGCAGCGCTCGTGGCAGGATGTGCCAGCGGTCCCCTGGCGCGGCAAACGCCTACCCCGAGCGAGCGGCTGTCCCCGCAACAGGTGGTCCATTACCTCAATGCCAACAATCAGGCCGTCCGCTCCTTGGAGTGCCAGCGCGTCAGCATTACCGTGCGGCAGGGTGTGCAAACCTTCAGTCTCAACGGTATGCTGGCCTACGAAAAACCGAGAAACTTCCGACTCCTGGCCACGGCTGCCGGCTCGACCCAGGCCGACCTGGGATCGAACGACCAGGAGTTCTGGTTTTGGCTCAAGCGTGCCGACCCGCCGGCGCTGTACTACTGCTCGTATGAAGACTTGCCCCGCTGCCACAGCTTGCGCATCCCACTGCATCCCGATTGGGTCGCCGAAGCGTTGTGCCTACAAGAGTTTTTGCCCCCGGAACACTACCGCTCTTCGCAGAAAGACGATGCCCTGTTTTTGCTCACAGCGGCCACCACGCCCCAGGGCCAGCCGTTGCAGAAATGGATCGTCGTAGCCATGTCCGGCCCATCACGCGGGCGTATCCGCAGCTTGCATCTGCGAGCCAACACCGGACGCGACTTGTGGTCGGCTCATATCGAAGAGTACCAAAACGTCGGCGCCGTCTTTATCCCCCGCAAAGTCACTATCGCCTGCCCGGAAGAAAAACTCGAACTGCGGCTCAAGCTGGACGGCTGCCGCCTCAACGGTCTGGTCGCCGGCCAGTACAATCCCACTTTGTTTCAGCGACCACGATTGCCTGGCGTGCAAGACGTAGACCTGGCACGTCTGGAGCCACCTCCTCCGGCGGCCATTCAGCGCGTGCGCGGCGCCGCCCCATGACGCCCTAGCTTCCGTGCTGTGCGCCGAAACATACTGCCTGCACGCGCTTGATCAGCATGGTCGCATAGCTACCCGGCGCAAGCACGCACTGCAAGGTCAGCGCGCGCCGTCCCGGATTGAGAAGATCCGCGCCGGCATGCCATGTCAGGTCGTGAGGGACGAACACCGCGGCCCGTTGGCCCCGGGAGAAAAAAGGCCGCCGAAAGTGTTTCAGCTTCATCTGCCGCAGGGTCAGTCCTTCGCGTGCCAGCACGCGCTCGACGAGTGCCGCCAGCGGATCGGCCTCGGGCAGACGCAGTCGGGCCGAGGGCAAGGGCAAAGCGACCTGATGCAGCACTTGCCGTTCGTTTTCGTCCAGTCCACGGAAAAACACGATCGTGCCCGTGCGCAGGGGCATAGCTATCAACCGTTCGGGCACCAGATGCGTGCGCAAATATTCTGCCAGCAGCTCGTTCCACAGGTAGCTTTGATACGCCGCCAGGTATAGGCTCAGCCACTCCGGGCGCATCCGCTGTAAGGCACCGCGGTAATCCTGGGGGTGGTCGGCCAGGTAGGTAACCAGACTGCGTACCGACCCGCGGGGCAACGAATCCTTGAGCAGGGGCCACTGCCCCCACAGACGGCGCACCAGCCTTTTTTGAGTCTTTTGCGCCGCGCGGTCGAATTGGTACGGCGCTGCCAGCGCCAGCCACAAAGCCCGCTCGTAATCCCCCTGGATCATAGCCTTGGCCACGAACTCCCCCTGACTGGTCACCGAGCCGAAGCGCTGTTGGTCGAAATAATTGGCCACACCTTCTCGGCGAACGACATCCAATTCCTGCTCGGCGCAAGCTACATCCGACGCCGTCAGATCGCGCACCACGATGCGGAAACGATTGCCCAGCAAGTCGCGCGAGCTGAGCGGTTTTTGGCGCTGCCCCAGATAGCGCATGCGCACGCCAGGCAGACACGCATCGGTTCGCGGCCCGCGATAAATCGTTACATGCTGCCGAGTCCAGGCATGCCGATCTTTCAAGCCACCGTAGGCGATCCGTCCCGGCGCAAGCCGCCAGTGCCGTGCCACTTCCTCGATCGCCTCCAGCGTCCCCAGGCTTTTCTTTTCCAATTCGTACACGGCGTACGGTCCCCAGCCCAGTTCCAAATCGCGGACCAGTTCCTCGACCTCGAAATCCTCCGGCTGCTGTTTGAGTTTCATGTCGGTCTGCTTCGACGCCGTGCTGTACCTTCCCCCGCGTGCACCCAGGTGCCTTCGGCTCCCCCTCCCTTTTTGTACGTGCGTCGATCCTGGATCACGAGCTGGCAGTCTTTATGCATCGGCACATCGTCCTATTTCTACCCGCCGCTTGTGCGTTTGTCTTGCCGGGCGGCACCCGCATTCGAGGCACTCGGACCACTGGGACAGCGGTACCCGGCGCAGCTTTTTATGGCCGCCTGCGTGCATAACTGCTACCCTTGTCTCTGGCGGCGCGTGCCGTCGCCGCTTTGTTTTCGAGCCACCTTGTGCTCAGGCAGCGCCTGGCCACTGCGCTATGCGGCCACTGCTTTAGCCGGCACGATAGAGATTCGGCCCCCTTTGTTGCAGCGCGGACCCAAGCAACGCCGAGACTGGCCGGATTGGGGCATAACGGGTCAGGCCCAACAAAGGACGGTGGGCGACGATGCAAGTCGGTCTTTGGATCGTGGCACTGGGTCTGGCATGGCAGGCACCTGAAGGGCGCTGGATCCATCCGCTTTGCCAGCCTCTTCCGGTCAACGGTCACGGTCCGTTCGTAGAGCTGGCGGATGGTCGCCTGGCGACGGTGGATAGCAAAGGATTTCGCGTGAGCAACGACGACGGCAGAACCTGGTCCGAGCCGATCCCGATTTGCCCGGGGATCAACGACAAAGAGCCTGCGTCGTACCATCTGGTGCGCACCCGCTCCGGCGCGCTGGTGCTGGTTTATCTCGACTTCTCCAACTACAAGTTTTCCTGGGACGCCGCCCGCAAAGAGCCAAAAGAAGACTGCAGGCTAGAGATCTGGGCGATCCGCAGCCTGAACGAGGGCAAAACATGGGCCGATCGTCAGCGGCTGCTGGGCGGTTACAATGCCAACTTCTTCGGGTTCATCCAAACGTCACAGGGCCGGCTCGTGGCTAGCGTCGAACATCTCGTATCCGACCCCGGCCGCTGGGTAGTCTGCTCCCTCTACTCGGATGACGAGGGGAAAACCTGGAAACGCAGCAACTGGATAGACCTGGGCGGGCATGGCCATCACGACGGGGCCACGGAGCCGACCGTAGCCGAACTGAGCGACGGACGCTTGCTCATGCTCATGCGCACCAATCTCGGCCGCTTCTGGCAAGCCTGGTCCGAAGATGCCGGCAATTCCTGGCGCACCGTGCTGCCCAGTACGCTGTCCGCCAGCAGTGCACCCGGACATCTGCTCAGGCTGCGCAGTGGCCGTCTCGCTCTGGCCTGGAATCGTGCCGATCCTGAAGGGCGCAGCTATCCGCGTATCCACCTGCCACAACACAGCCAAGCCGCCGCCTCCTGGCATCGCGAAGAACTTTCGCTGACGCTGTCACAGGACGATGGCCGAACTTGGACCAAGCCGCTCGTCATCGCCCGCCAACCGGGCGGCCAGCTCAGCTACCCCTACCTCTTCGAGCGCCAACCGGGCGAGATCTGGATTTTCGCCGGCTTCGCATACCAAAGCGGGGGCAAACCAGGCCTGCCTGGCTGGCGCTCCCCCCTCCCATTTCGCGTCAGAGTCCTCGAAAGCGAATTGCTGCGTACCGTTCGAGAACAGCCTAACGGCGGCCGGTGACCAACGGCAGACGCTAACGCGCGGCAGCCGCTAACTAAAGACAGTTGCCTTGCGCATCCACATCTAAAGCAAAAAGCCGAAGGACTAGGAACCCGACACTGTCGCCCTCTCAGCGTCAAGTCCCGTTGCAGTCCTCCGGCTATTCCACATTATAGCCGAACCAACGCCTGTGGCAAGAAAAAATC
>PSKW01000003.1:384309-436109 GCA_040289265.1 Gemmataceae bacterium | reverse complement strand
GGCATCGAAGCTCGCCAGCACCTGTTCCGCTCGGTCCATGTTTCAATCCTTGTTGTTGTGGAGGGGCGATCAGATCTGTATTTGCGCCGTAAGCGCTTGCTGGTGGCCGGGTTGAGGGTGATTTTCAAACAGCTATTTTAGGCTTTTGGCCGCCGTTGTGGCGGTCAAAAAGGGGCGAAAAAGCGGAAATCTCGCGACATTAAAATCGCATTAGATTATATGGGCCAAGGGGTTAGGTGTCAAGGGTCACTGGACGCAAATATTTTTATAGCAGCAATCGGCGCAGCGTCTTTTCCAGCGGGTGGCTTTTGGGAATAAGCCGGTGCGTATGATGTCGAGGATATTGCGGACGAGGCGACGGACGGTGTGGCGGTCGCGGTCGGAGATGGGGACCTCGACGATCTGGTAGTTGGAGCGTGTGAAGCAGATGAAGCCGCGGTGGACTGGGACGGAGAAGGTATCTGAGATGAGGAGGCCGTAGAGGATGGACTGATAGCGTAGGCCGCGGTAGAGGTGTTTTGGGGTGAGGGCGAATTTGTAGTCGAGTGGGGCCATGGAGCCGTCGGCGAGTGTGAGGAGCTCATCCACGACGCCGCGGACGTCGAGGGAACGGGAGAAGAGGGGGACGTCGAATTGGCGGGCGACGACGCCGAGCTTTTTGCGGAGATATTTGGGGTTGATGCGGCGGCGCTGGAGGTGGACGAGGCGGGCTTGTTGGACTTTCCAGCGCAATTCTGCGTGCTGGGGGATACAGAGGACATGCTCGAAGTAGATGAAGCGAGGGCAGAAGAGGTAGCTACGGATCTGGGTGACGGTGAGGCGGATGAAGTCGTTGAAGTCTGGGGGTGCGGGGGAATCGGGTTGGGGCATGGGGGCTCCTTTCGGTTGTTTGGTAGGGGGAATTATATTAACCGCAGAGGACGCAGAGGGCGCGGAGGGGGCGCGGAGTAATCATGAGAAGGGGCACAGCAAGGGAGGGGGCCGGCATGGCAGCTCTGGTAAATCACAACCAGACATATCGTCAGGCGGCAACGCCATAGTAGAGGGATCGGCAAGCGGGTAATAGTCAACCGCAGAGCACGCAGAGGGCGCGGAGGGGGCGCGGAGAGGAGGGTTACAAGGCCATGCGGGCGATCGCATCGGACATCGCGTTCGAGCGGGGGGCGCGGGGGGCGGAGGGGAGGGTTATAAGAGGGTGAGGGAGGTGTCGGAGTCGTCGAGATGGGGAGCGAGGGCGTGGGCGAGGCCGGTTTTTTTGTCATAGCGGAACGGACGGCGCAATGTGTAGAGCCAGGGGATATCTTGGACGGGTCTGGCGATGGTGTCTGCGAGGCGTAGTGGGACTGGGACGGTGCATTGCTGGATGAGTGCGGATAAGTGTTTGCGGCGGTGGAATGGCATGTGGGTGGAGCGGTCGAGGTAGAGGGAGAGCACGTGTGCAGCGGAGGTGGCTTGGAAGCTGGAGAGGTGGGCGAGGAGGGAGGGATCGAAGAAGCGGTGGGCGAAGGGGAGGAAGACGGAGGCTTTGGGGATATCGTCGCCGAAGGGTTGTAAGTTTGCGAGTGCGGACCAGGCGCCTGAGGCGGCGTGCTGGAAGCATTGGAAGGAGGCGGTATGGTCGTTTTGTTGCCAGCATTGGCGGAAGAAGGAGTCGAGGAGTTGTGGGATGTTGGTTTCGAGCAAGTGGTGGGAGGTTTGGAGGAGGTGATCGGTGACGTTGCGGGCGACGGGGTCGCGGTAGACGAAGGGGCGGGTATCGGTGGGGGAGTCTGGGTCGTCGGCACGGAGGAAGGGGAAGGTGAGGACGTGAGCAGGGTCGGGGTCATGGGCGTGGCGGTTGGCGCGGCCAGCGGCCTGGACGAGGGAAGGGAAGACTGGGAGGGCGCGTAGGAGGGAGCGAAAGCTCAAGTCCACGCCGGCTTCGAGGATCTGAGTACAGACGACGGCGGTGGGGAGTGCGAGGCGGAGGCGCTTACGGAGGCGAGCGAGGACGCGATGTTTGTGTGCCGGGAGCATGAGGGAAGAGAGGAAGAAGAAGGAGCGGTGGGAGGCAGGGGCGAGGGTGAGGAGTCGGCGGAAGACGTCGAGTGCGTCGCGGATGGTGTTGAGGATGACGGCGACGGAGCCGGTGCGACGGAACAGATCGAGCGTCTGGCGTGCGACGTGGTCGGCGGTGAGCTGGTGGTCGAGGAAGGAGATGCGGTAGCGAGGGCAGATGGGAGAGACGGGATCGGTCAAGTGGCGAACCTGGATGCCGAGGGGATCGAGCGGAGGCAAGGTGGCGGTGGTGAAAAGGACCTGGCAGAGGCGCTGACGTGCGAGGCAGTGCAAGGCGCGCAGGAAGGGAGCCCAGACCGAGGGCTGGAGGATTTGGGGTTCGTCAATGAAGAGGAAGGCGCGGTCGAGCGCGGGGATGCGCAAGCAGTCCTGAGCGCGCTGAGGGAAGAGTGCGCGGAAGAGCTGATTGAAGGTGGTAGCCAGGATGGGGGTTTGCCAGGAGTCGAGGAGGTCGTAGGGCTGGTGGTCTTCAGCTTGCCAATCGGTAGCTGGGCTGGCGGTGGAGGCGAGGATGGAGAGGTGGTGATGAGTGACGACGGGCAGGGAGGTAGCCTGGTGGAGGACGGCAGCTGCCTGGGAGAGGATGCTGATATAGGGGGCGACGTAGATGAGTCTTTTGCAGCGGCCGGAGTGGATGGCTTCGAGGGCGACGCGCAGCCCGGCGAGGGTTTTGCCATAGCCTGTGGGCAAAAGGAGGGCGTAGAAGAGGTCATCGGGGGAGCGGCGATAAGCGTCGAGCGCGGCAGATTGCAAGTGGGCACGTTTTTCGACGAGGTGCGGATGAGCGCGGCGGTCGGAATCACGTCGGGCGAGGTAGGAGCAATAGCGTTGGAAGCGAGCGATGGCGCGGCGTGCGCGGCGCGGGGAGAAATGTGACGGACGCCAGAGTGCGGCGTGGCTGCGGTCGGCATAGACGAGACGGGCACCGAGATCGGGCAAGCGCAAGGCACTGGAGGAGGGGTCGGAATTGCGGAGCAGGTCCGGGCGGACGACGCGGCAGTAGCGGCGCCAACAGTTCGCGAAGGAATCGAGCCACTGCGGAAAACGGTCGAGGGAGCCGGAGTATTCTGGGAAATGCTGGCGCACGAGGGCATCGAGCGCCTGGGCATCGCAGGTGCTGAGCCGATCGGCGAGGGACCGAACAGAAAAAGAGCGATGCCACGGCGGGCCGTCTGGGTCGAGGTCGTCGAGTTGGCCATGGTGGTTGTAGATGAGGCGCGTCCAGTCCACGAGGAGATCGAAAAGGCACTCGCGCTGGGAGCGGTCGGGAGCCCAGATGGGCAAGAGCTGGTGGGCCCAGAAAGCGAAGAGGGCAGCGCCGAGGGGGGCGTGGGGCGGGCCCTGATGGGGGGTGGAGCGTTTGCGATCGGTCGAGGGGGAGCGAGGGGGAGGGGAGGCAGCGGAGCGGATGTACTCCTGCCAGTCGCGCGCGGCTTTGGCGGCATCGTGAGCCAGTCCTGCCAAGAAGGCAAGCTTGTGATCTGGGGACCCGGTGGGGGAACCGCAGCCGCGGGCGACGGCGAGGAGATGCTCGAGCAGGCCGAACGAGCGGTCGGTCGGGGGTCGGGCAATGCACTCCTGGAGCGGAATCACCAGAGACATATCGTGCCCTCTTCGGGTAGGTCGTAAAAGTGCCAAAAAGGTTGGGCGGCCCAGTCGGGGTCGAAGGTAATGGGCCTGCCCGAGACCTCGTAGACGACGGCGAGGGAGCCGCGAAAGCGACGGTCGCCGATATGGTCGCGGTGCATGGTAACGCGCGCATATTGGCAGCCATTGGTGGGGTGCAAGTGGCGGATGGCATCCAAGGGGACTACGGTAGTGCAGGTGAGCGGGGAGCGGTCGCGGGGGACGGGTGTGGGGGTGCAGGCGCCGACCCATTCGGGAAAAGTCAAACAAAAGGCACTGCCGAGGTAGGTGTGGAAGTGCGTATGGCGCTGTTCGAGGCGGCGGCGCAACTCGGGAGCGAGGGGGCCGGAGAAAAAGACACGGTAGTGGGGAGCGACGACCAATTCGAGGGTGGTGAGGCGATGGAAATTGTCCTTACGGCCTTGGCCAGCCATCCAGGTTTTGCCATGGAGGGTCAGCTGTTGGGTGACAGTGCGAAGCGGGGCCAACAGACGGAGTCCGGTACGACAGTCAGGGGGCAAGATATCGGCATCGCTGCGGTAAGGCAAGCCGAGGACGGAGCCGATCAGTCCACGCAGGGCGGTGCGGGGAAGGAACGGGTACGTGGCCTGGGTTTGCAAAGTATCGGGCCGGCGATAGTGGGCCAAAGAGCCGCGCAAGTCGAAGACCAGCACTTCGTCCATGGGTCACTCTCCCGGGGCAGCAAACTCAGTCAGTTGCACGAAGTCAGGCAGTGAGCCCTGGAGTCGCAACTCTGGCTCGAGGCAGTAGCGGGCGCGAGCGATGGCCTGACGATATTTGTGGAGGCGGGCAGCTAGTTGGGTGACGTCGAGTACGACGTGGGCCAGATCGGTGGGCGGGGAGCCGCCGAGCCAGCGGGCGCGGCCATCGGCGTCGCGCCCGGGGATCAAGCTGATGGCTTCGTCGAGGAAGCCGATGCGGAAGAAGGGGTCATGGTATTCGACGTGGAGCAAAAAGAGGGGCCGCTGGATGCCGCGACCGCGGGCCTGACGGTGGCGCGTGCCTTGCCATAGTCCTTCGAGCAGCACGGTGACATCGTGTTCGGTCATGCCGGTATCTTCGGCGATTTTGGCATTGATCACGCCGGGCATGGCAAAAACGGCGAAGGGGAGATAATACTGAGTCCAAATGGTGCCAGCGGTTTTGCCGGCTGAGGATGCTTCGGTTTCGGCTGCCGATGCGGAGGCCTCTTCAGAAGGCATGCACACCGTACCCTGGACGTATTTGGTTTCGACGGGATGGAGGGAATGGGCCCAGCCGAATTGGACCGGGCCGGTCTGGCTGAAACTTTTGTTCTTGACGCTGAAGACGGCGCCGAAGACGCGCATGTCGAAGGCAGCAGCCAACAGATCGCTTTTGTCGTCCGAAGCGGTATCTGGGGCTTTGCCTTTTTTGCGGGGAAGTTTTTCTTCGGGCGGGGGCGAAGGGGCAGGCCTGGCCTGGCGGTAGGCTTCGAGGATCCGGTCTGCCAGGCCGCCGCGACCGAGCAGTTTGCCCTCGGGGGTGAGGACTTTTTGGACGAAAACGTGGTAGTTGGGATTTTTGCCGCCGTCGGCGAAGCGAGCCAGGACATAGTCGCGGACGTCGCGTTTGATGCTGACGTCGGTGAGGGAGATGCGGCCGTCGTCGTCGCCGAAGACGCGGCGGGCATCGCTCTCGCGCAAAGGATCGCGATTGGGGATACCATCCTTGACACACTTGACGAACACAAGTTCGCCGCTGCGGACCAGGGTCTGGGTCATGACTGAACCTCCTTTTGTGATAGATCCGTAGCCGAGGAAACGGACTGGGCCGGCTGAGGCTGGTGTGGCTCACGCTTGTAGCCCCACAAAGCGTAGCCGGACCAGAAGCCGACGATGAAGTCGTCTCGTTTACGCTGGATTTGCTCCCAGGAGCGCTGCAGGGCGTGTAAACAGGCGCCGGCCAGCGCTTCGAGCCTGGGACTGGATGCGAATCGCGGGAGTTTCCTGGGCAGTTCGCAAACGAAGCGCAACGCCTTGCGCACCGTTTCCGGACGCAAGCAGCTACCGAAAGACAGGACGCGATCGCGGAGGAAATCGGCCTTGGTCGAGGAACCCTCCAGCTCGCTTTTGTAGCGATAATAGCGATCGCTGAAGCGACGCACGGCCGTGCCGCACAGGAAGCCTAATTCCGCCGGATCGTCCAGGTCGGCCAGTCGTTCGAGAGCCGCTGGGTCGTTGTCGCGCAAGTAGTTTCTAACCAGTGCCAGCAGTTGGGGCCACGATCGTAAAGGCATAGCCGGACCTCCATTACGCGGGGCGAGTGTGCTATTGACGCGCTCGACAAAATCCATCAGGTAGAGGAAAAAGAAGACTTCCTCGCGCACCTTGGCTTTGCTCTCGGGCCACTTCGGTACCAAGCTGAGCAGCCGGTGGGCGGTATGAGCGACCGGGCGCTCGAAATCCAGTCGCCGGCGGTGCAACAGCGTATCGAGTTGCTGCCAGAGGAAGGCGCCGCCGTAGGCCCGGGCCAACAGTTGGGGCACGGATAAGTACGTGCGCCTGCGTTTTGCCCAGCCCTGCTGGCCTAGCAAGTGGCTGGCGACGTCTTCGCTCAATGGAGTCGGTCGCTCAGCGATGTCCTTGACGGTACGGAGCGTGCTCGGCAAGACATCCTCGATATAAGCGCGGATATGGACATCGCCACACGAAGGGTCGCCTGAATAGTAGAGCAGCGACAAACGATAGTCGTCCTTTTCCAATTCCTCCGGCAAGACAACATCGAAGCCGACGACCACATGTAAATGCCGCTCGGTCATATTGGGGTCGTTTGGACTGCTCTCCCAGATACCGCGCATACCCCTGACGAACTCGTCGCGCGTGTCTCGATCCTGGAGAGCGCGGTCGTGAATGGGAAGGAGGAAGGCCGAGCCAAACAAGGAAGGCAAGCGCTTGCTTGCGCTGACTGCCTCCTTGCCCAAACGGTCCTCTACGGGTGCAAACAATTCGCGGGTGACGTCGCGATAGACAGGTTTGGACAGTCTTTTGAGGAGGATCGAGGCGCCGAGAGTCAAAGCCTTGTAAGCTTGCGGTGACATGCCCCAGCCTTCGACGAGCTTCTCTTCGTTGCCGCCCGGGAGGGGGCAACTCCACTCTGGCAAAGCCCAAGTCCAGGCCTTGTTGTAAGGGGCGAGGACCTCGCCGCTGGCGTCGGTGAAAGTGCACGGACCGGTACGCGTGCCTTTGTCTTTCCCCTCGCGGAGCTTGGCCTCGAAGAGCCGCTCAGCCAGGCGTTCGTAGTTGGGAACGATATAGAGATCGTCCAACGCTCCGATATAGTCGAAGCGGCTGTAAGCGCTTTTGGGAACGAGAGAATAACACGCGTCCGGGCCCGTGCACGCCAGCACGATGAGGCCGTAGTCCTTTTTGTCGAAAGACCTGCGGGCCATCTCTCGGTGAAGCTCCACGATTAGTTCTTCGCGTCTGCTTTCGTCGAGAGTCATGGCCACGGTAAAATCGAACCGGTCTTCCAAAAACTTACGGAGGCACTCCCTTGATCTGGGAAATTGCTCGAGGTCCTTGCCATAACAGATATAGGCGGAGACATAGTAGCCCTGACGAATGCGGGGATTACCGCCGACGGGCACTGTGAAGGGAGCCGCCAGTGCCTTTTCCCGATGGGGTTGAAAGTCCTTTTTTTTGCCTTGTGTCTGCCATTCGCCGAATTCTTGCATGGGCAGCGCCTGGATGGGCCTCGGCTCGCCGGGGATGTGCACCACGAAAACATGCTCGTAAAATTTGCGGGCCTCATTGCGCTCGGCGTCGCAGAGAAGCCGAACGATTTCTCGAGGATCGAGGCCGCCCGCGAGCAAGAAGCCGCCCAAACGTATCAGATCGGCAACGAACATAATGCAGATCTCCCTATAGCGGGACGACTGTACCGAAGCCCCGCGACACCGATTTTCCTAAGCCCAAGCGGGCCGGCAAATAAAAATTGATGCGGAAACGACCGAGAAAACCGAGCATAGGCAGCCCCTTGAAACGGCAGATGCGCGGACGCAACAGTCCGACTTCGGCGATCAGCTGGGCGGTGACCCGCACGCCTAGGGATTTGGCCAGCGACAAACAATTCCCCACCAGGACGCGTTGCAAGATCTGCCGCTTCAGGGCCGGGTCAGCCGCCCGGCAGTAACGCTGGTAATTGTCCTGATTGAGTCCGAGCCAAGGGGTCAAAAACCGATAGTCGAGCATCTGGGGAGCCTGGCCGAAGGGGTCGCAACGAGGTAGGAGGGTAGCTTCGCGGATGGGCAGCAAATGGTCGCCGATACGGGCATAGTCCACTTCGCGCCACAGACGCTCGACTACCGGAGCGCCTTCGGCAATGCCCACTACGTGGGCCGTTTTCGCCAAGACTTTGAATTGCACACGCGGATAGGTATAGAGCAGCCGGCCGCTGGGATCATGATGATGCAACAGCACCTCGTCGCGGAACACAGTACCGAAATACCCACGCAGGCGTGTTGTTTCCGCACGGGACAGCCCGCGGCCCAAACGGAGCCGATACTCGACGATATGCACCCTGCACTCGCTGTCGTGTGTCATGGCGCTATCCTCTCGGTGCCAGCCGTGTCGAAAGTGGTTCATGTCAAATCACTTTGGTCAGGATTTCGCTCGCTACCTCACGACGATCGAACCCTTGCCCGACGATGCGTACCTGGTCGAAGTCTTCGCGGCACATGCGGAACACGTAAACCGAATCGCTAGTCAGATCCAGGAGCTGGCTACTGAACAAAATGATTTCTTCGATGCGGTTCGGGTCCACATCGCCGCAGAATACGGACTTTTGCACTCTATACAGACCGAAATCCAGGCACCGCTTGGCGATCTTGGTGCGTCTGCGGTCATCGCCGATGTCGTAAACGACCCAAGTCAGCATGGCCCTCTCCTAGGCAGACGGAGGGTCCTGTCCCGATGCAGGCGTATCGGCGTCGGGACTGCCTGTCCGATCCCCGTTGGCAGCGCTTTCGCTCCACAGATGCTCGGTGCTGCCGATACGCGGGGTATCTTGCCGACCTAGCAACCGATTGGATAACGCATAAGCCTCGTACTGGATGACATCTCGTTGTTTGATTCGTCGTGTCTTGTGCGGCTGCCCCTGAACGGGATAACGCACGGTTTTGTCCAGGCGTGCGTGCAGGTGCGATAAAAGAAGAGCGCGGCCTTCCTTATTGAGGGCGTAACCTCCCTTGACCCTGTCGAAATACTCCTGCCGCACGCGGCGGCCAGTGAAAAGGAGAACCGTGGTACGATCGGCGATGATGCGAAAAGGCTCCACCATGTCGTACACCAGCGACACTCGGTGGTACTGGTCGGTGTGCAAAAAGCCGATGCACGGGTCGAGGCCGGCACGCAAGCAAGCCTTTTCGACGAGACTGTACAGCACGCCGTAGGCGTAATTGAGCATAGCATTGAAGGGATCGCGCGCCGGCTGCCGACTGCGCCCCTCGAAGCGGAAGGGATCGGGCATGAGACGACCGAGGCACCCGAAATAGGCACGACCGGCGACTCCTTCCAGGCCCATGAGGGTACCCCGCTGACCGGCCAGGTCGCCGGTCAATTGACCGACGGCTGCCAGGCAACTGCGCAACGTGTGCACCGGCTCGGCAAAAAGTGCGTCTGCCTCGGCGCGTCGCTGCCACAGTTCTTCCAGAAATTCGATCTGGTGACGCACTTTGGCTTGGGCCCATTCGAGCACGATAGCTAGGCCTTCGGCATCTTGCGATACTTCCAATTGCCGTCGTCGAATGCGGGCAGTATGGCCTATGTGGGTCTGCCAGAAGCGACCGACCGGATCGCCGAAGCGGTCGAGCAGGATCACATCCACACTGTGCTCGCTGGCCAACTGCAGGGCGCCGCTGGAGATCAACACGCCGGTCGTGATCACCAGACTTTGGACTTTGTGCGCCGATACGTGTATTTTGCGATCTTCTACAGAAATGACGAAACGTTCTCCGGTGCGCCGGATGACCGCGCCGTGGGTGTTGACGACCAGATGCATGAGCGGCTCCTTCGCGTCTGCTCTCGGCTGAAGAGACAGTGTACCCGGCTCTTGAACAAATGTCAAATACCTCCTCGTCAGAGTGGGATTTCCTACCTCGACGCGCACAGGCTCGCAACAGACGGGATCGAGACACTTCTACCGCCGCACGCACCGGCCACGCAGCGCCGTACGCGCTGCCGGAGCCAATGACCGGACCACTACCTTGCCGATCGGCGTGCACTCAAAAAGCGGGTGACTCGGGCCAGCGACTGAGTATTGAAGACATCGTCCTTTTCCAGCCAGCCGCGACGAGCGACGTCTATGCCGAAACGGAGATAGCCGAGTTCGGCGGTACTGTGAGCGTCCGGATTGATGACGAACTTTACCCCCATGTTTTTTCCGTGTTTGACGTGGATCCAATCGAGGTCCAGACGATCGGGCTGGGCATTGATTTCCACCAGCACGCCTCGTTCGGCACAGGCGCGCAAAACACGATCCACATCCAAAGCATATCCTTCGCGACGCAAAAGCAGCCGTCCGGTGGCGTGACCGAGCATAGTCGTGCGCGGATGGGCTAGCGCCCGCAGCAGCCGTTGCGTCATCTCTTCCTGGCTCAAGTTGAAATGACTGTGGACGCTGACCACGACGTAATCGAAGAGCTCCAACACTTCGTCCGGATAATCCAGAGAGCCATCGGGCAGGATGTCGCACTCCGTGCCTTTGAAAATACGAAAGCCTTTGAGTGTGCTATTGAGCCGATCTATCAGCGCGTGCTGTTGGCGCACGCGCTCGGGAGAAAGGCCGCCGGCGACTTTCAACGACTGAGAATGGTCGGCAATACCCAAATACTTCAACCCGAGTTTGCGAGCTGCCTGCACCATAGACTCGACATCGGCCCGGCCATCGCTCCAATCCGTGTGGCAATGGAAAGTACCGACCAAGTCGGTGGCTTGGATGAGCTGCGGCAGCCGATGCTCGATGGCAGCCTCGATTTCGCCCGTGTTTTCGCGCAACTCCGGCGGGATATAGTCCATCTGCAGGGCATGGTAGATGTCGGCTTCGTCGCGACAGGGTATATCCTTGTCGGCGCCGCTCAAGCTGTATTCGCTCAGTTTCAGGCCGAAATCTTGTGCCCGACTGCGCAAAACGATGTTGTGCTCTTTACTGCCGGTGAAATACTGCAGGGCAAAGGGGAAGGCCTCGTCGGGGACGATACGCAGGTCGCAGTTCAAGCCGTTGTCGAGGGTGACGCTGCATTTGGTTTCGCCGCGAGCGACCACCTGGCGGATGCCAGGCGCGCGCACGAACCGGTCCATGAGGGCTTCGGGCTGCCGCGAGCTGGCCAGGATATCCAGATCGCCGATGGTCTCTTTTCTGCGGCGGACGCTACCGCACAACTCTGCGCGTATGGTTCCTGGATGTTTGCGGACCACCTCCAATAGCGGCTCGCCTAGCTCCAGCGCATGGATCAAAAGGACCCGCTGGCCGGCCTGTTCCAGAAAAGCCAGCGCCTCCAGGATCTTGCTCTGTGTTTTTTCCCCGAACCCTTTGAGTTTGGCCACTTGGCCCGTGCGGCACGCTTCTTCCAATTTGGCCAAGCTATCTATGCCCAGTTCTTTGTAAAGCGCCTGGGCCTTTTTGGGGCCCATGCCAGGAATGCGCAACAATTCGACCAAACCCGCCGGCACTTCCCGGACCAGTTGTTCGTAAGCTTCGAGCCGCCCGGTGGTGTACAAAGCGCGGATTTTTTCCTCCATGCTTGCGCCGATGCCTGGCACGTCTCGAAGACGATCGCTGGCGATCCAATCTCCTATGTCGCCCTCCAACTGGTCCACAGCGCGAGCGGCATTGTGATAGGCGTTGCAGCGGAAAGGATTCTCGCCTTTCAATTCCAAGAGCGTTCCCATGAGATCGAGGATGCGCGCAATGTGGTGCTTGTCCATGTGCGCGCCCGCAGGCTTTTCTCGAGACGTGGCCATGGCTCACCCTGCGTGCACCATTGCTCTGAAGCCAACAGCCTGGCTCCGTACCGCCGGTACCTTGCAAATCGCCGGTACATTATAAATGACAGGCTGCACGCTTCAATACTTTGGACAGGACCAGCCAGCGGGGCACGAGCAGGCGGCGACGCATTCAAGCGGCTTCGCGCAAAGGCGGGGTAACGGCACGGTGGAGCATCAATTCCAGGGCCAATACTAGCCGGTCCAGACCGCGGCCATCTATCAGCCCGCGTCCGGCGCGGGCCATACTTTGCCGTTCGCGACAGTCTTCCAGCAGGCAGGCTACGGTCTGACGCAGGGCACTGTCGGTAAAGTCCTCGTACCAGCCGAGGCAGATGGCTGCACCTTCTTCTTCAAGCGTCTGCGCAGTTTTCCAGTATCCCTCCTCTTCGACCACCAAGACGAGCGGCACACCTAGGCAGGCCAGTTCCAAAGACCAGGCGTTGCCGTCCGCCACGGCCACGTGCGCGCGAGCCGCTCGAGCTATGGCTTCGACGGGATCGGTGACTACGTCCAGTTTATTCAAATGGGCGCCCATGAGCTCGCGCCAGGCACCGACTTGTTCATGCTGAGCGTATACGATCAGATCTACGTGCTCGACCTGGCGCATTTTTACAAGCTGCTGGGCTACACGTCCGGCCAGATGCCGGGCGTCGTCCCCCAAAACGATCGCCACGCGATTGTGTCCTGGCGGCTCTTGTGCCCGCAACGAACGCAGACGTCTCATTTCGGGCCGCACCACGGCATAGCGCGGCCCGCACAACACCTGTGTGCCGGGGCACACCTCGTGGTCTTCCCAAGTCACTCCCAGCGATGGATTGACGAGCACATGCGCGTTGGTGCAGTAATGCAGTGCGTGTTCGATATGGACCACCAGTACGCCGGTCGCCGTCAGCTCTGCCAGATAATCCGGGCCTATATCGGGGTGGTCCACGACGACGGCAGCAGGGGCCAGCCTTTTGATCTCGGCGAGTGTGCGTTCCAGATCGTGGGCCGATCCCGGAGCTGTATCGGTGGCCAGCCATTCGTGGCCGCCTTTGCGGATCCAGGCGGCGGTCGGCAGACTATCGAGCTGACTCAGAAAATGGCAGGGCCGACGCCGTCGTTGCAAAGCGTTGGCAAAAGCCACACAGCGCCCGAGACGTTCCCACCCGGTACGAGACGTACCGTCCACGCGGAAAAGGACCGGTGTTCGATTCATCTTCTCTGTTCCGTGTCAGGGACCTTGGGGACTGTGCCAGGACTGACGCAGCCCGAGGCCGCGGAAGGCCAATAGGAGGAGCAGTCGCGCCCGTCGCCGGCCATCCGTTGCCTTTGCGCTGGCGCCCGATCCTGGTCCGTCAGGATCCATCGAGCGGCGGTATCATAACGCAACTCGCGCAGAAAAAAAGAGCACTTTTCGTGGGTCCAGCTCTGTTGCCTTCACCGTGTGTACCGGATTCCATCTCGCGGCCAAGCACCGGCCTAACAGCCGCCGGATCCTTTCGGCGCCCACCCTGAAGGAGGAACGGTCGCTATCTGCCCGGTTATTCCGGTGTGCGCCCCCAGTCGGCACCCTGGGTTCGTTGGGCAATAGCACGATGTCATGCTGCTTGCTCGCTGGGACATGGCATAGTATCATCCTTACGCGATGGACAGGTAGTGGAGTCTGTCCCGGGCGTGCGGACACGAAACAGTCGAGCTTAAGGAGGCACCTATGAGCATCTATCTGGGTATAGACATCGGGACGAGCGGCACCAAATCGGTCCTTTGCCGTGTCACTGGCGAAATCGTAGCCACCGGACAAGCAGAACATCCCTCGTACCATCCCCAGCCGGGCTGGTCCGAGCAGGACCCTGCCGACTGGTGGCGCAGCACGGTCCAAAGCGTGCACGCGGCACTCCGGCGAAGCGGGATAGAGGCCAAAGAAATTCGCGGGATCGGCTTGAGTGGGCAGATGCACGGCTCGGTCTTTTTGGATAGTCAGGGGCAGGTGCTGCGTCGGGCACTGCTTTGGAACGACCAGCGTACCGCCGAAGAGTGTCGCGAAATCGAGGAGCGCGCCGGCGGCCGAGCGCGGCTAATCCAGCTGGTCAGCAATCCGGCATTCACCGGATTCACGGCGCCGAAAATCTTATGGGTGCGCAAACACCAACCGGAAGTGTACGCGAAGACCGCGCGTATCCTGTTACCCAAAGACTACATCCGCTGGCGCCTGACCGGCGAGTATGCCACGGAAGTCAGCGACGCATCGGGGACTCTGTTGCTGGCCGTCAACCAAAGGCGCTGGTGCGCGGAGTTGCTCGAACGCTTACAAATAGACAGTGGGCTTTTGCCTCGCTGTTACGAGTCGGAAGAAGTTACCGGCACGCTAACGGCCCAGGCGGCGGCAGAATTGGGGCTGCCCGCGGGTATTCCTGTGGTCGGCGGTGCCGGGGATCAGGCAGCCAGCGCGGTGGGCAGCGGCATCGTGCGTGCCGGCATCGTCAGCGCGACTATGGGCACTTCGGGAGTGGTTTTCGCACACGCCGAACGACCGGACACGCATCCCGAGGGGCGCGTGCACACCATGTGTCACGCGGTGCGCGGTGCCTGGCACATGATGGGAGTGGTGTTGAGTGCCGGGGGCAGCTTGCAATGGCTGCGCAATCACCTGGCCACCGAAGAGATGGACCTGGCGCGCAAGCGTCACGCCGATGCTTACGATTTGATCCTGGCCCAAGCAGCCCAGGCGCCTGCGGGAGCCGAAGGATTGCTGTTTTTGCCGCACTTGACCGGGGAACGGCATCCGCATGCCGATCCCTTTGCCCGCGGCGCATGGATAGGCTTGACGGTGCGTCACGGGTTCGCCCATCTGGCACGCTCGGTCGTCGAAGGGGCCACCCTGGCTTTGCGCGATTGCTTGGAAGTCATGCGCACGATGGGCATCGCTCCTCGACAAATACGTCTGTCGGGAGGGGGAGCGCGCAACGCCTGGTGGCGGCAGCTGCAAGCCGATATCTACGGCACGCCGGTAGCCACAGTCAACGCTCAGGAAGGTCCGGCGTTCGGGGTGGCCCTCTTGGCCATGGTCGGCACCGGTGCCTACGACAGCGTGCCGCAAGCATGCGAGGCAACCTTGCGTGTCACCGAAGAAATCCTGCCGCGCCCCGCATGGCAGCAGTTCTACGATGCACTCTACGCGGAATATCGGCAGGTGTACCCGGCGTTGCGCGAGCGCTTCCACCAGCTCACGCGCTTAGCCGAGCGCACAGCATGATGCCCCCGACGGCGAACACGACCGGGAGGTGCCGTCATGGACGGCTTGTTCCCCAGCGACGAGCAACTTGGCTTGCTGACCGACCTGTACGAGCTGACCATGGCGGCAGGCTATTATGTGCAAGGGATGGCCCGCTGGCCCGCGACGTTCGAGTTGTGGGTACGCCGCTTGCCCGGTTGTCGCCGCTATCTGGTGACGGCGGGTCTGGAGCAGGCCGTCCACTATCTGACGCACTTGCATTTCACTGCACAAGAAATCGCCTATTTGCGCGCACATCCGTCTTTCGCTCATGTGCCGCAATCGTGGTTCGATTACTTGCGGACGCTCCGCTTCGAGGGCGATGTCTGGGCCGTGCCCGAAGGGACGGTGGTGTTCGCCGGGGAGCCCCTGGTACGCATCGAGGCGCCTTTGGACGTAGCCCAGATCGTGGAAACGTATCT
The DNA here is from genome assembly GCA_040289265.1 of Gemmataceae bacterium. Taxonomy (GTDB): domain Bacteria; phylum Planctomycetota; class Planctomycetia; order Gemmatales; family HRBIN36; genus PSKW01. Next base: position 420,726 of record PSKW01000003.1, on the reverse strand, counting down.
GCTGACCACCTTGAGCATGCAGACGATGGTGGCGTCCAAAGCGGCGCGCATCGTGTGGGCAGCCCAAGGGCGCGGGGTAGTGGACTTCGGCTCGCGACGCGCCCACGGCCCGCAAGCGGGCCTGCTGGCAGCGCGTGCCAGTTTCATCGCCGGGTGTAGCGGCACCAGCAACGTCGAAGCAGCACGTCGGCTGGGCATCCCCGCAGTCGGCACCCAAGCCCACAGCTGGATCATGGCTCACGACGACGAGACGGAAGCCTTTCGTCGCTTCGGCACGGTGTTCCCCCAGGCGTGCACCTTGCTCATAGATACCTACGACACGCTGACGGGCGTGCGTCATGCTCTGGCCAGCGGCGTCCCGTTCCAGGCAGTGCGACTCGACAGTGGCGACCTGCTGACTTTGAGCCGCGCTGTACGTTGCATCCTCGACGAGGCAGGACGCACGGATGCACGTATCGTCGCCAGTGGCGACCTCAACGAGTACCGCATCGCAGAGCTGGTGCGTGCGGGAGCGCCCATAGACCTGTTCGGCGTCGGTACCGAGATGGTCACCAGTCGGGACGATCCCACCCTGGGCGTGGTCTACAAACTGGTAGCCATAGACACGCCCCACGGACACGCTGGCCGCTTCAAGCTGTCCCCGGAAAAAAGGACGTATCCGCACGCCAAACAAGTGTACCGGCAGCGTGACGCGCAGGGGCAGTTCCTTGGGGATCGCATCGCGCTGGCGACCGAGCCGCCGCCGGACACAGGCAATTGGCAGCCCCTGCTGGTCCCAGTCATGCGCCAGGGCCAGGTGGTCTACCCGTGGCCCGACCTGCACGCCGTGCAGCGGTATTGCCAGCATCAGCTCGCTGAGTTGCCAGAACAGTACAAGCATCTCCAAGGGGACGAAGTGTATCCGGTCGAGATCAGCACGGCTCTGCAGACGTCGGTGCCGAGCTAGAGGGGGGCCGAGGTTTCACGTGAAACCTACCGACTCCATGACCGTTCCCGCACATTCGGCTCCCCCCTGCTTCGGCCTATGCAACTCCCATGGCGCATCGAGCACTGCCGATGTAGCATAGAGGGACGTGCGGCGAGGGACCCTGGTACCGGCTCGTCCTGTTCATGCCGCCCAGAGGCGCTTAACACCCTTACCGCTCGGTAGTCACGGACCCTGGTGCCGGCTGGTGCTGTCCGAGCCAGCTGCCATTGCACGAAACTGCCATCTTGGCTATGGGTGCGCTTCCGGTCGCCCGCGACGCCGTCTCGGAGGAGCACGAAGGAGGGGGATCGTGAATATCGGTGAGAAACGCAGACTCGGACGCGGACTGGGAGCGATCCTGGGGGATGTCGAAGTGGTCGTGGCTCCTGGGGAGGTGACGCGACTGCCTGTGGAGCACATCCAGCCCAATCCGTTCCAGCCGCGACGCGATTTCGATGCCGAGGAAATTGCCGCGTTGGCCCAGAGCCTGCAATCGCACGGCTTGTTGCAACCGATCTTGGTGCGGCGCATCGAGACTGGATACCAGCTCATCGCGGGGGAAAGACGCTTGCGTGCCGCCCGGCAGGCCGGGTGGCTCGACATCCCGGCCCGCATCGTGGATTTCGACGACCAGCAAGTTTTCGAAGCCACCATGATCGAAAACTTGCACCGCACCGACCTCAACCCGATCGAAAAGGCCCGCAGCTTCCGCGACTATTTGCAGCGCTTCGGCGTCACCCAGGAAGAGCTGGCCCGGCGTTTGGGCCTAGATCGGTCCACGGTGACCAATTTCATCCGCCTACTCGATCTGCCCGAGGAAGTGCAGGATGCTGTCCGGCGCGGCCAGATCAGTGCCGGCCATGCACGCTGTCTGCTGACCTTGGACGACCCAGGTAGGCAGACGGCTTTGTGCCGCGACATCGTCGCCCGCGGACTATCGGTCCGCACCGTCGAGGCCTTGGTCCGGCAAGAGCGGCCCAGCAAGGAAAGCCAGCCTCCGACTGTGCCCAGAAGGGAAAAAACGGCCCACGTGCAATCTTTGGAAGACGAGCTCAAGCGACTGCTGGCACTGCGGGTCGAGATCCGCGTGTACGAGGGGGATCGTGGGCAGTTGGTCGTCTGGTTCGAGAATACCGACGATTTCGAGCGGCTGTTCGGCATCGTGCGCCGAGGCGCTCTGGCCCCGGCTTAATCTATCAACGCCACCAACGCCTCCTGCCGGCTTTCGTAGATGGGCCAGATGGTGTCGAAGGCAGTCAGACGTAGCAATTCGCGGGCGCACTCGCTAGGTGCTGCCAACACCATTTCTCCTCCCTGCTGCCGGATCAACTTGTAGCAGCGCAACAAAAGCGACAGAAACACCGAACCGAAATAGCTGACTTGGCTCAGATCCACGATCACGCCGCTGGCCGGCTGCCGCTTCAATGGAGCCAAGACGATCTCTGCTGCCTGTTCGATCAGGCCCCACTGCAACGATTCGACCTCGCTGGCAGGCACGATGACCACGATATCACCGTGCCGCTCCAGACGGATCACCGGCTCCTGGCTAGGCCCCGTGGCTGCCGACTGGTTCGCTTCGCCCTCCTGCCAGTGTTTGCCCGTAGCTTTTCGTGCCACCGCTCGTCCCTCCTCGGCTGGTCATAGCTCCAGCGACAAGCTAAGTCGCACTTCCAGCCTAACACGCTCGCTCGCACAATGCCAGCCAAAAACTCCTGCACAGTCGAAAAATCGCCCCGACGCCGATTTCAGAAGAGATGACCGGGCGGCGGTTGTGCGGTAACCGGCTCGATCACTTCCAGGAGAGGATGGGCCCGTCTGCGCAAAAGCTCCTGCATGCGTCGGGCATTGGCCGCCGCCTGCCCGCGCAGACAATTGTTGAACAGCACCAACGCCCGCTGCGCCAACGGGGCCTGCTTTTCCAGTCGCTCGATCCACTCCCCCAGTTCTTCGTCGCTGTACGAATAATCGTAGCGCGTCTTTTCGTCCCCGTACCAATTGTCGGCATTGCGCGAATGCAGCCGCACGTACAAAGTCGGACACGTTTGCACCAAACCAGCAGGAAAGAGGGAAGGAATAGACGGCACGTCTACCGAAACGACACACATTCCTTTTTCGGCGCAGCGCTGCAACACCGACGGACGCGCCCACGACCGATGCCGAAACTCGACTGCCAGCAAGGTCCCTTGCAGCCGGCCGGCCAGTTGTCCCAGGTATTCTTCGTGCGCCGATTGCCAATGGAAGCGCTGCGGAAACTGTGCCAGCACAGCTAGTAATCGCCCGCGCGTTTGTAACGGCTCGAGCGCTTGTCGAAACGCATCTGCCTCGCGCAGGTCTTGCTCATGAGTCAGCGACTGGTGCAACTTGACCGTGAACTTGAAGCCCGCGGGTGTTTTCGCTGCCATCCTCTCCAGATCGTTACCCGCCGGCACCCGATAAAAGGTGTAGTTCACCTCCACCAACGGAAAATGATGCGCGTAATAGGCGAGCATGCGCCCGGGCGTCATCGTTCCAGGGTAAAATGTGCCCACCCAATCCGGAAAAGAATACCCGGAGGTGCCGACCCATACTTGCATCGTATGCCGTCCTGCCTAGCTACAGCGAAGTACGAAGCACGGGGCGTTCGTCAGTAGCCGCTTGCACTCGCTGTCTGTTAGTTTACAATAGATAACTGTACAATCCGACCGTAGAACCGATACCGCACAAAACAAATACTGCCACTGACCTCGCGGGAGCACCTGCCATGGCCGACTGGACTCGCCGGGTGTGTATTGTGCTGAGCTGGTACCTAGGGGCGGGCACGATTGCTTCAGCATGGGCGGTCGAGCCCGAAACGGCGGTCCGTTCGGCGGTGCCGGCGACGCGTGCCGGGGTCGAGTTTTTCGAGAAGCGCATCCGGCCCGTGCTGGCCGCCGAGTGTTACGTCTGTCACTCCGCCCAGGCGCGCAAGCTCCGCGGGCGGCTCCGCTTGGACACCCCTGCAGGTATTATGGCAGGGGGCGCTTCCGGTCCCGTTGTCGTGCCGGGCAATGTCGAGGAGAGTTTGCTCATCAGTGCCCTCAGGCACGATGGCCTGGAGATGCCGCCGCAGAAGAAGTTGCCCGAGTCGGTAATCGCCGACTTCGCACACTGGGTGCGGCTGGGCGCGCCTTTGCCAGCATAAGATGTGCCTGTCCTGCAAGCAGACCGCGGACGCGGACACTGGGCATTTCAACCCCTGGCCAGTGTGCCGGTACCTCCGGTACGCAACACGAGCTGGCCGCTCACAGACATAGATCGCTTCCTTTTGTCGGCCCTCGAGGCCAAAGGGCTCGCTCCCATCGGCGAGACGGACCGCTATACGCTCCTACGGCGCGTGACCTTCGATCTGGTCGGCCTGGCACCCACGGTGGCAGAGATAGACGCTTTCCTAGCCGACTCTCGTCCAGACGCTTTCGAGAGGGTAGTGGACCGGCTCCTGGCTTCTCCTCGTTTCGGCGAACGCTGGGGACGGCACTGGCTGGACGTCGCCCGCTACGCGGACTCCAACGGCAAAGACGAGGATTTCACTTTCTATCACGCCTGGCGTTATCGCGATTATGTGATCGCTGCCTTCAACCGCGACAAACCGTTCGACCAATTCTTGCGCGAACAGATCGCCGGCGATTTGTTGCCCGCTCGCAGTCCACAGCAACGCGACGAGTACTTGGTGGCTACCGGCTTTTTGGCTATCGGCCCCAAAGTGCTCGCCGAACGAGACAAAGCGCGACTGCGCATGGATGTCGTAGACGAACAACTCGACACCATCGGCAAAGCCTTCCTGGGGCTCAGTCTCGGATGCGCCAGGTGCCACGACCATAAATTCGATCCGATTACCACCCGCGAGTACTACGCCCTGGCGGGCATTTTCACCAGCACCGTTACCCTGGAGGGCATCAAGGGCAACAATGCAGTCATCTCCGGGTGGGTAGAGCGGCCTCTGGGAGCGGACGGCGCCGAGCGCTATGAACGCTATCAGGCAGCCGTCAAAAAGCTGCAAGCCCTGCGCGAGCAGCTGACAAAAGCCCAGGCCGAATTGAAAAAGGCCCAGACCGACACAACTTCGGGCACGAAAACTGCCGCCGATACCCGCCTGGCCGAGCAGCAGGCTGTGGTAAGCATGCTGCAGAGACAGGTCGAAGCGCTGCAAAAAGAGCTTCCTGCGCCTCCCCCTATGTGCATGAGTGTGCGCGAGGCCCGCAAACCCGGCCCGTGCCGGATCCATATCCGCGGCAGTCACGAACAGCTGGGACCGGAAGTGCCGCGCGGCTTCATCGCGGCGCTGACGCGTTCCACTCCGCCTGCGATCCCGGACGACAGCAGCGGCCGACTGCAACTTGCCCAATGGCTGACCACCGATGCCGCCCCACTGGTGGCACGCGTGACCGTCAATCGCATCTGGCACCACCTTTTCGGGCGTGGTCTGGTAGCCAGCGTGGACCATTTCGGCACGACAGGCGACCGCCCCACGCATCCCGAATTGCTCGACTATCTGGCTCAGCGCTTCATCCAAGAGGGCTGGTCGGTCAAAAAGACGATCCGTCTGCTGGTCACGAGCCGTGCCTACCGGCTGTCCAGTCGGATACCTGCTTCTGCCGAGGCTACGGTGCGAACCAATATGCAGCGCGATCCGGACAATACGCTCCTGTGGCGAGCCCGGCGCAAGCGTTTGGAAGCCGAAGCCATCCGCGACGCCATGCTGCAAGCGAGCGATCAGCTGGACCTGACCATGGGAGGATCCACGGTCGCCGAGTTCTCCGAGTGGGCCGTCGGCCCCAATGCGCGCTCGCGAACCGATCCGGAAAAGCTACGCCGCCGCAGCGTGTACTTGCCGGTGATCCGCAACGATCTACCTGCGCTGTTTCAAGTATTCGACTTTGCCAATGCCGATGTGCCGACGGGTCGGCGCGAAGTGACCAATGTCCCGGCCCAGGCGCTTTTTCTGCTCAACAGCGCTTTCGTCATAGAACAGGCGCGTGCTTGCGCACGCATCCTAACGAGCGAGCCAACGACACCGGATGCCGAGCGGATTCGGCTCGCTTACCTGCGTTTGGTGCAACGGCCGCCTGACGAGCAGGAGCTGAGCGCGGCGCTTGCGTTCCTGCACAACTACCGGCAGCGGGCAGCACAGTCGCTGCCCAAAGGCCGGGATCCGACTCTGGAAGCCTGGACCGCCTTGTGTCAAGCGCTCATGGCCAGTGCGGAGTTTCGCTATCTGGATTAGGGATCGCGCGAGGGCTCACGACGATGCACATCATGACGCGACGCGAATGGCTGTGCCGGACGGCGTGTGGCTTCGGCTACCTGGCCCTGGCCGGTCTGGCGACACAGGCGCATGTGACCTCCAGTCCTTTGTCGGCTCGACCGCCTCACCACCGGCCGCGAGCGCGCCGCGTCCTTTTCCTTTTCATGCACGGCGGGCCATCGCACGTGGACACTTTCGATTACAAACCCATGCTGGCCAAGTACGATGGCCAGGACATCCCCTACCAGCTCACCAAGCTTTTGTCGCAGGGAACAGGCCGCAAACTCATGGCCAGTCCCTGGAAATTCCGGCAGTACGGAGGCAGCGGTCTGTGGGTTTCCGAACTGTTTCCCCACCTGGCGCGTCATGCCGACCGATTGTGTGTGATCCGCAGCATGCACACCGATGGCCAAAGTCACGGCCAGGCCGTGCTCATGCTGCACACAGGCAGCGAGAATCAGACGCGCCCGTCCATGGGGTCGTGGATCGTATACGGACTGGGAACCGAGAATCACAATCTGCCGGGCTTCGTCACCATCTGTCCCCCGCGCGGTCACGGCGGAACGCAGAATTACGGCAGTGCCTTTTTACCCGCGATCTATCAGGGCACGGCCCTCGGGCACGCGGGCACTCCGGCTAGCGCCGCGCAGATCCGACATCTGCATCACCCCTATGCGCCTCGCGATGTGCAGCGCTTGCAGCTGGATTTTTTGCAGGGAGTCCATGCGCGGCACCTGCAGCGGACCGGACCGGACGATCAGTTAGAAGGCGTCATCCAATCGTTCGAGCTGGCCTTTCGCATGCAGCGCGTAGCACCGGAGGTTTTGGATCTGTCGCGCGAATCGGCCGCCACGCGCCGACTGTACGGCGTGGACGAAAAGCCCACCGACGATTTTGCTCGTCAGTGCCTGATGGCCCGGCGACTGATCGAGGCCGGGGTGCGCTTCGTCCAGGTCTCGCACAGCTTCAAATGGGACCAGCACGGTGACCTGCGACGCGGCCACGCCCGCAACGCCCTGGAAGTGGACAAGCCTATCGCCGCCTTGCTCACCGACCTCCAGGCGCGCGGCTTGCTGGAAGATACCTTGGTCCTCTGGGGCGGGGAATTCGGTCGTACCCCGATGGCCCAAGGCAAAGACGGCCGCGATCACAATCCGCAAGGCTTTACCATGTGGCTCGCCGGCGCCGGAGTCAAACCGGGCTATGCCTTCGGCGCCACCGACGATTTCGGCCACAAAGCCGTCCTCCATCCGGTCCACATGCACGATCTGCACGCCACCATCCTTTGGCTGCTGGGACTGGATCACGAACGCCTGACCTTCCGCTACGGCGGCCGAGATTTCCGGCTGACCGATGTCCACGGTCGTGTGGTCACCGACATCCTGGCCTGAACGCCGGCACGGCCTTAGCGCTTGCGCACCACCAAACAACTCACCCAGAACTGCCGCACGAGCCAGGGGAGCGAGCCGAGCAGGTGTTTGACCCGCTCACTGTACGTCGGTACACTCTTGCCGGGCTGAGCGTGGGACGCGCCCCCAGCGACCGGCGCACACGACCAGCCGCGCGCCAGCAAATAACCGGTCAAGGTGCCGCCTGCCACCCGAGCTCCGTGCACCATATCGGTCCCGGGGAAAAATGCCGCCAACTCTTGTACATCGGGACGCAGGCCGTTGTCTATCGGATCGGGATGCCAGGGGAAACGATAGGGACACGAAACGAACAGCAGGCCGCCCGGTGCCAACAACCTCAGGAGGTGTTCGGCCAGGCTCCGGGGCGCGCCCACATGTTCCAGCACATTGCAGCACATGATCGCCTGCCAGCGAGTACGCTCGAGCTCTTGCAACAGGCGGGGATCGCAGATATCGCCCACCAGATCCACCCCCGGCGCTGGGTACAGATCGAGATGGACGATGGGGCCGCCGCGGCGACGCAGGGGCGCAAAAATGGCCTGCTCGATCCAAGGCTGCACCCGGCAACGAAAATGCTCCGATTGACTGCCCACATGCAGGAACGGAAACAGCTCGGCATCGGCACAGACAGACAGGACGGCACCGAACCACTCTGCCTCTCGGGGCAACATCGCCAGGGTTCTCCGCGTCTCGGCCGCACCCGTGCGATTCAGGCTAGTAGTGCCGGTATGTCGCGTTGCGGCTCCCCGCCGGTCACATGTACTTGCCCGTGCCAGTCCACGAAGACATTGACCTCGCTGCGGATGCCGAACGTGGGAAGGTAGACGCCCGGCTCGATGGAAAAACAGGTGCCGGGCAGTATCTGGCGGGCCTCGTGGGTTTCCAGGTTGTCCATGTTGGCACCGTTGCCGTGCGTTTCCTGTCCGATACTGTGCCCCGTGCGATGGACAAAGTAGGCATCCAGTCCGGCGGCAGCGATGACACCCCGGGCTGCATCGTCTACCTGGTAGCCATAAATGGGGCGCTTTTGGGCAAAGGCCTGCCGGACCGTTTCGATAGCCCGATCGCGCGCGGCGGCTACCACCGCGAACACACGCGCCACTTCGTCCGGCACACTGGCCCCGGTCCATCCCACCCAGGTCAGATCGCTGTAAACTGCCCGCGGCCGGTCCAACTTGGCCCACAGATCCACCAGCACCAGTGCATCCTCGACGATCGGCGTATCGCTAGCAGGCGTGATTTCGTAATGCGGATCGCCGCTGTGCGGTCCAACCGCCACGATAGGCGCATGCCAAGTAACCAACCCGTGCCGACGGAAGTACGCCAGGATACGCTGCTGGACATCCGACTCGCGCACCGGCCGTTTGTGCCGCAGCGCCTCGGCTATAAAAGCAAAACTGTCTTCGAGGGCCGCACGCGTATGCTCGGCCGCTTCCAGATGCATCGCCCACTGCTCTCGGTCCCAAACCGCCTCGAATTGCTGGACCAAATCGCCGGAGGAAACCACTTCCACCCCCAGACTGCGCACCAGCTCGACCGTCCCGGCATCCACCCGCGACACATAGGGGATGGCATTGCGCGGAGCATACTCCATAGCGACGCGCCGGCATCCGCGCAAGATGTGCGCCAGTCCTTGCTCCAGTTCTTGCCACCGCAAATAGACCACCTTGTCTCCTGGCAGCGAGTCCAAAGCGCCGCTCTCGATGCGATGCACCAGTTTGGCCGGCGTACCATGCCGCGGTATCAAGTAAAACCAGCGTCGCGAGCCGCCCTCGCTGGGAAGCCCCAGGACGCGTCGGGCCAGCGGATTGGACCCGCGAAAATCGTACAACAGCCAGGCATCAATGCCCGCCTCGTGCAAGTGCCTCTGTACCGAGGTGATATCCACCGCTCTTTCTCCAATGCTCGCCGCGGCGCCCGCTGCCGTTGCCACCATGCTCGGCGCTCGTTACTCGCTGGCAGATACTCGCCTTGCGCACGGTCGCGCCTCCGGACAACTACCGCGGGCCGATTCCCGTCGGTCGGCGGCAGCTAGGTCCCCATCGCGCAGCAATCTCCGCCGGGCGACTGTCCGTAATAAGTATAAAAACACAGGCGGGCGCCGTCGCTGCGCCAGGTATGTTCCGAGGTGCACACAGCGGAGCGAGGAGAACGCATGAGGAGCACCTGTATGCGATGGCTGGGAGTTTGTCTGGGATGGGCTGGTCTGATCGTGGTCGTCCAGATGCGGGGCGAGCCGGTCACCCCCGCCGGTAGCCACTATCCGCCGACGCGTGCGGTCCCGATAGTCGAAAAATGGCATGGCGTAGAGGTGGCCGATCCCTACCGCTGGCTGGAGCACGGCGACGATCCCGAAGTGCGTGCCTGGACCGAAGCGCAAAATGCCTTCACGCGCGCCCGGCTCGATCCGCTCCCGGGACGCAAAGCGCTCCGCGACCGTTTGGACCGGCTGTTGGACATCGGCACGGTCAGCGCCCCGATACCGCGCCAGGGCCGTTACTTTTACCTGCGCCGGCAAGGCAAACAAAATCAGCCCGTCCTTTATGTCCGTCACGGACTGGACGGCGCCGAACAGGTTTTGCTCGATGTCAACCGGTTGTCCGCCGAGGGAACGGTAGCACTGGACTGGTGGTATCCCAGCCCGGACGGCCGGTACGTAGCCTACGGGATCTCGCGCGACGGCAGCGAATACTCGACGCTGTACGTGCGTGACGTGGTCAGCAGACGGGACTTGCCCGACATCATCGAGCGGACTCGCTATTGCTCGCTCGCTTGGCTGCCGGACAGCTCTGGCTTTTATTACACACGCTACCCCCGTCCCGGCGAAGTACCGCGCGGCGAAGAGCACTACCATCGGCACGTGTTTTTCCATCGTCTGGGGGATGACCCGGCTACGGACCGGAAAGTTTTCGGTTCCGGGCGGCCGCCGGAAGATATGCCCACGGTCGCTTTGTCGCCCGACGGCCGCTGGCTGGTCGTCACCGAACACCAAGGGTGGGCCAAAAGCGAAGTCTACTTCAAAGACCTGTCCCACCCTGAAAGCCCCTTCCAGCCCCTCGTGGAAGGAGTAGAAGCCGTGTTCGAAGTCGTCCCGCGCAACGATGCTTTGTATGTGCGCACCAATCATCAGGCGCCGCGCTACAAGCTCTATCGCGTGGATCCCCTGCGTCCCCGACGCGACCACTGGCAAGAAGTCGCGCCACAAGCCGAGGACGTCCTGCAAGATGTGGCTGTCGTGAGTGGTTATCTGATCTTGGAATACCTGACGCGCGCCCATTCGCGTCTGGAATTGCGCGATACCCAGGGCCGATTGCTGGCTCCCATCCCACTGCCCACGCTCGGCTCCGTCAGTGGACTCGCCGGGGAATGGAACGGCCAGGAGCTGTTCTTCGGCTTCCAATCTTTTACGGTGCCGCCCAGCGTATACCGGGTGGATCTGCCCAAGCGCTCGACTGCGCTGTGGACGCGGATAGACAGCGACTTGCAGGTGGACGAGTATGTCGTGCAGCAGGTGAGCTATCGCTCGCGGGACGGCACGCCTGTCACCATGTTTCTAGCCCATCGTCGGGGGCTGGATAAAAACGGGCGCGTGCCGACACTTTTGTACGGCTACGGCGGGTTCAATATCAGTCTCACTCCGGCCTTCAGCGCTCATCGCTTCGTCTTTCTCGAGCGCGGCGGCTTGTTGGCTGTGGCCAACTTGCGTGGCGGAGGCGAGTACGGCGAAGACTGGCATCGTGCCGGCATGCTCGGCAACAAACAAAATGTGTTCGACGATTTTATCGCCGCCGCCGAGTGGTTGATCCAGAGCGGTTACACCTGTCCCGAACGCCTGGCCATCCAAGGTGGCTCGAACGGCGGACTGCTGGTGGGAGCGGCCCTGACGCAGCGTCCCGATCTATTTCGCGCCGTCGTCTGTCACGTGCCGCTGCTCGATATGCTCCGCTATCACAAGTTCTTGATCGCCCGTCTGTGGATCCCCGAATATGGATGCGCCGACGATCCCGAGCAATTCCGCTGGCTGTACGCTTATTCTCCCTACCATCGCGTGCGCGACGGGCAGGCGTACCCAGCTACTTTGATCCTCGCTGCCGAATCGGACAGTCGCGTGGATCCGTTACACGCCCGCAAGATGACCGCACGCTTGCAAAAAGCGACAGCCAGCGATCCTGCCCAACGTCCTATCCTGCTGCGCTTGGAGACCCGCGCCGGCCATGGCCAGGGGAAGCCCCGCGGTAAAATCCTGGACGAACTGACCGATGTATACGCCTTTGTGTTCTGGCAGCTCCAAATGAACTAGGCAGACTGCTGCAGGCAGCCTTATTTGCTTTCCGGCTTGTTGTCGGGCACATAGGGCATGGGCTTGGCGGTGTCGGCACGGGGCAAAGGCCGCGGCGGCGGAGCTTCTTGATAAGGCGGCGACTCGACGACGACCGGCTCGCCGCAGCACCCAGCCGGCCCATTGAGGACGGGCCCGGCTACTACCGCTTCATCGTACACCCGGCGCGGAGGCAACAACCGGCCCAGTACGGGATGATCGCGCAACGACCACGAGCAGCCCGCAGCACCCAGCACCAACGTCACCAATACATATCTGCTCTTTTTCATGACCCACTCCTTGGCTCGGTCCACTTGTTACCAGCCCGGCTGCGCCACATGTGCACCTACATAATCAGCTTGCCCTATGCTGCGGCGGGGTCAAACCCTCTTGAGGAGAAAACTACAAAATAAGCGCAGAGCAAAATTGTTTGGCGCCGATTGGTCCTGCTAGACATGGAGTGCCGGATACGCCGGCCTTAGCAGGGTGGGCAAGAGCTCGTCTTTTGTCGGAAAGAAGCGAGGGCAAGAACGCAGCGCCCGGACGCGACGGACCCCGGCTGGCTAGCCAGCCTTTTTCATAGCACTGGTACCAGCAACTTGCTGTTGCAAGAATTTGAGTGCGGCCTCCAGTTGCCGATCCACGAACTTGGAGTCCTTTTTTTCCTGCTTGGTAGCGGCTTCGTGACGGATCACCTCCTGCTCGCGCAGGTGGACGAAAAGCTCTTCCCGTTCCCTACGGTCGAGGGTGATGGTATGCTCCGGCAACGGCTTGACTCCCCATTCGTCTTTTTCCTTGTCGGCACTGTAGCGATCCAAGTTCTTGCCGCTCGGTCTGTGGAACGTGGCAGTGGTGATTTTCAGCTGGCCGATTTCTTCTTTCTGGTCCTGCTGGTCCTTGCCAGAAACGCTCAATCGAACACCATTGATATTCTGCACGCTCGCCTTCCCGAAGCTGCGCTCGCCCATGACGATGCCCCGTCCATGATCCTGGATGCAGGCAGATACGATCTCGCTGGCGCTGGCACTGAGATTGTTGATCAATACCACCATGGGGAAACCGAGATAGCTCCCTTCGCGGTGCCCGCGGAACGTGTGGGGCTGGCCCCTGCGCGGCTTGATGGTCACGATCGCACCGTCGTCAATGAACATGTCGGCGATATCCACGGCGCTGTCCAGGTAGCCGCCTGGGTTGAAACGCAAGTCGAGTATCAAGCCGTTCAATCCCTGCTTTTTCAGTTGCTCAAGCGCCAGGCGCAAGTCGCGCTCCGTATGCAGAGCAAACTGGGTCAAACGAATATAAGCGATTTTATGAGCCGGATCTATGTAATAATCCCAGCTGTCGTCGCTGCGACGACGAAAACCCAAGACGGTTTCCACCTCTACCTCGCCGCGGACGATTTCGATTTCTTTCTGTTCTTCGCGGGCGGTATCCCCCTCCTGTGTTTTGCGGACGATAACCAGTTTCACAGGCGTACCTTCTTTGCCGAGGATCTTTTTGACGGCTTCCGCAGTACTGAGGGGCTTGGTATCGGTCACTTCCGGCTGGTCCAATTTCTGCCCGTTCTTGTCGTAGAGGTTGATGACCTTGGCGATGAGGTCGCCGGCTTGGATACCGGCTTTATAAGCCGGACTGTTGCGGATCGGGGTCACAACCCGAATGTATTCGGTCGAAGTGTCTTTCTGAATCTGGATGCCGACGCCGATGAAGGCCTGTTGGGTCTGCCGTTTGAACTCCTCGACCTCCTCGGGATCTATGAAGCTAGAATAGCGATCCAACTTGTGGAGCATGAAATTGAGTGCAGCGGATACGTCCCTGGACCGGTCCAAATCTTCTCGTTTACCCAGATCGGTGCGTGCCGCAATCAACAGGTGCCGCAGCTCTTCCTGGGATAGCCCGGACTCGGGCGGGGCACTGTTGCGATTCTGCAAAGCCTTTTCCAGCGGTGTGATACGAGCCAGCTTGGCTTTCAGATCGTCGGGCAGCTGTTTTTGCACCTGCTGATACAACCCACGGATCGCTTCGGCGACCAGAGAATCCAGAGGCACGACGCGCACATAACTGCTCTGCACCAGTTGCGCTACGCGCAGGACATCGGCGGCAAAGTTTTCGGCCACTTGCGGGTCGAGCCGCAAAAACTGTTCGATGAAGATCCGGCGCTTCTCTAAAAACTCCTCGGGGGCAATTTGGCCAGCCACCAATGCCTGGTACAAATCGCGCAGCTTGCGCTGATTGGCAAGTTTCGGCATGTGGGTCAGCAGTTCTTTGCCTTCGTTGACGATCTCAGGGGCGAATTTGGCTTTGCCCGCCAGCTCGAGGAAGCGCTCGATGTCTTTATCAACTTTGCGCGCGACCGCGGGATTGCGCAGGAGGGTCAAACTAGCGCCCTGCTGCAGAACCACCGGGCGATACGCGCGGGAGGGACCTTTATCCTCCGGCACAAGAGCCTGCGAGCGCTTGGGCATTTCCTTGCCTACAAAGACCGCTAACTCGTCGAAAGTGATGTGGCCATCGGCTTGGCCTCCCTCTCGGTCGGCTTGGCCGCTGAGCCCCTCGAGCACGAGCTCCATAAACAGTCCGTGCCCTTTTTCTACCAGCGGCGAGCGCATGCCGTCCCCGGACGCCAAGATGGACAGCATTTCGGGATGCTGCGAACTGTCATCCGATCCATCCCACTCGCTGTAAATGCGCTCGAGCGATCCGGAGACCTCGCTCGCCTCGCGGTGGTAGCCGAGGAAATAGACGTCCAGTAGCACCACCAGCCGGCGCGCTTTGAGACTATCCACAAAATGCTCGATGTCGCTGGCGGTCACGGCCGTTTTGGCCCGCTCTTTGATGGTCGAGTCCAACGCTAAGTAGCAGGCACGATCGCCCAAGGGCACTCCCTGCCCTATCCAGCAAACCACTACCGTGTCGTCTTGCCTTGCCTCCTGGTCCAGCCACTGGAGTGCCGCCAAGATGTTGTCGCGCGTGGCCTTTTGCGCCTTGTATTTGGCGTCTTCCTTGCCCAGGAGCAGCCGCAAGCGCGTTTGCTTGCACGCGGCGCGTTCCGGATCGGTCAGCAAATCATAAAGCGCCTTGGCATCGTCCTCGGCATGAGGTCGCGGTAGTACCAAAGAGTCCTGGTACTCGCTGATACCGATGATGACCCCCAAAGTGCGTTCCTCGGCAGCCAATGCCTGAGTACCGCTCAGGGCACAGACAAGCAAAAGGACTAGCCATCTGCCACATGCACGCGCGCTAGCCATCGTCACTCCTTCATAACGGGCGACATTCGACCGATCCGCTCTCCCGCCCTCAATGTAGGAACTCTCGGGACTGTTCGCCAACTCAGAGGGCTCACTCCCAGGCTGCTGCCCCGGCGGAGTTTTAGCCGCCGAGTGCGAATCGCGGCCGCCTCGACGCACACCGCCGGCGCAAGCCACCCTCCCCGCAGCCAGGAACATGCCGGCACTGCGAGGAGCAATCAACTCTATTCTTGCCAGGGATCCCCTGTCTGTCAACTTGGGGTAAGAAGCCACAGCACCGCTCAGGAATTTTTCACGCCGGCAGGCACTGACATGATACAAGAATGGACAGGGCCGGAATCGAACCGGCGACCTAAGGATTTTCAGTCCTTCGCTCTACCAACTGAGCTACCTGTCCACGTCGAACACGATCACCGAACAATTGTATCATTATGGGCGGTCGGCGAAACGTCAATCGGCCGGCAATCGGCACAAAAGTCTGCAACTCGCGCACGGCCCGAGAGCGACATTGTGCGATTACTCTCGGCGCCCCGTATGTTTACCCCGGCGAGCGTAGGAAACCAGTACGCGCTGTGTCGCCCACGCTAGTCCCCTTTCCGAGTACCGGACCGTGGTATCCCGCTTGCGGACAGCGCAAAACGCAAGCCGAGGTACGGCAGAGGTGGTGGTAGTTCGTGGTCCTCCGTGGTATCCCGCTGGCGGACAAGCGGAAACGCAAGCTGCCACGTCACGGATTGACCTAGCTGCCCAGCCACTACACGATACTCTGGACGCATGCACCTTTAGGATAAGTAGCGGCTGGTTCCAGCTCGGCGACCGCCGGCCGTTCAGGGGCACCGTTGCTAGCAAATCTATCGAACATCACGGAGGCGCTAACGCAAAGAGTGTGGTGCTCGAAGAAGCGCGCGTGCGGAACCGTCCTGTGCTCATTGAGAGTATTTGCTATCCCCCTTTATTGACACGCGCTCTTCGGATCAGCCCTTCCGGGAGCCCGCGTTCTTCTGGGCTCGAGATGAGCGATCAGCCTGTCCACAAAGAAAGTTGCGGGCCAGCGGATATTCCTGCGGGGACTGGCGGCAACGTCGCGGATGTCGTGCCCAAGGCGTGAGTCCTGCTGTGCCCGCTCGCCATGACCGCAATGGGTCGAGGAAAGGAGACGCAAACAGGTAAGCAAAGCAGATTCTACCGGCTGGTGGAACTGCCGATTTTTTCGGATTTTGAAGGAGAAGTGGCCGATTATAGTTATGCCGGCGGCAAGGAAGCCGAGACACCGGCGGAAAGTAACGAGGACAAGCAAAAAGCAAATGGTCGGGGGACAGGCTGGCCAGACAAGGCCGACGCACGCCAGCCTGACTGAGCAAGGCCATCACGAAAGGAGTTGCCATGAAACGGTTGACGGTGTTGGCGCTGGTGATGCTGGGGATGGCGTCGCCGGCTTGGGCAGACTGGGGCACGCTGCACTACGGCGGGTACCAGCCCAAGTGGGCCTTTTGGACACGGCATTGGAGTCGTTCCAGCGCCTGCAGCGACGAAGAGCGCTGGCAGAAATTCTGGCACGACTATTACGACGCACTGCAGCATTACTATGACCGGCTCGACAATATTGACTGGGTCACTTATTACAAATTCCACGGGTACATGATCAACACAGGGATGTACGGGCCCTACGGTCCGTGCTGCCGACCGCAATACGCTCCGGTGTTCGTCAGTCCGACCATTCAGTGGGCCGTGCCCGCGAGTGCACCTCACGCCGGCCAGTAAGCGCCCTGTACGTGCATCCGCCAGCCGAATGCCTCGCCGAACCCGAGACCGGGTCTGCCCCCAGCAGACCCGGTTTCGCTTTTTTCCGCACAGGCGGCGTATGCAGTCAGCGAGCGGTCGGCGCGTCTGTCGAAGCGGCACTTCCGTTGTTGCCTCAGCCTCGAGATGTCGAAAAATGGGTTAGCGTGACGCCGCGACACACTCCGAGCCGCCGCGGTTTCCCGTTTACATCCTTGGACACCAGGAGGAAGCATCATGAAATGGGCTGGACTCGTGGCACTGGTTCTCAGCTTGGTCACAGCGGCCAATGCCCAGGCACAAACGCGCTGGCTGCCCCCCAACCCGTATTGCAACCTGCACGCCCCTTATCAGTTTTACCATTGCACCTACCTGCACAAGCCAGGCTACCAAATCTGGGGATTGACCGACCCCATCTATCCTTGCTTGCAGCCGGTCAGCGGCATAGGGCCGCCTCCTTTCGGGCTGTACCTATACAACGGACACTTCCGCAGCCCGCGCGATTTCTTCATGCGCTAAAACCTGCCAGCCCTCGAACGGGTGCGGTCGAGCATTTGACTCGCCGGCAAAAATGGATACACTAGCAGCCGAACGACGACAGGGGGGACCTCCGGCGCGGTTGCCGGGGCTCTGTCGTGCTCAGTTGCACCTTGTGAGGAGGGCAGGCGATGCGTAAAACGACGGTGACGGTGGCGCTGGTCGCAGCGATAGTGCTGGCAGCCGGTTCGACCAGTGCCCAGGAAAAGGAGCAAACGCTCGAGGGCAAGGTTACCTGTGCCAAGTGCGAGCTGAAGCTCAAGGACGCCAAGGATTGCCAGACCGTACTGGTCGTCAAAGACGGTGACAAACAAGTGATCTACTACTTCGACGCCAAATCCCACAAGAAGTACCACAAAGAGATTTGCGAGGAAGGCAAAGAGGGCACGGTCGTCGGGACGGTCACCGAAAAGGGAAAGAAAAAGTACATCCATGTCAGCAAGGTGGAATTCAAGTAAACCTGCGCTGACCGATGCCTAACGAATTGACAGTCCGGGGGCGCCGCTATGCGGCGTCCCTTTTTGTTCCTTTGGCAACTACCTGTCGCGTGATTGACATCCGTCCCGCTCTCGCCATAGGCACGCCGGCGTTCCGGTGCACTGCTCGACGAACGCGCGCCTTCCACTTGCTCGAAAAGGTTGCAAGTCTGTGGCCAAACGAATACTCCGCCAGCCACATCGTAGAGTCGGATGGTCAGCAAAATGCGAGTTAAAGCGAGTAAGCTAGGCAAAATAGCGGAAAAATAGCGAAACTTTTGCTAGCGCCGCTGTGCCTGCTCAGCTATAATCGCTGTGCGCAAGCAATTGCAGTCCCGAACTAGCCCAGGAGTCCGGCCATGAAACCCTATCGCGCAGTGGACTGGTTCTCGATTTTCTTGGTATTGGTACTGGCTATCGCGACACGAGCGTGGTATCTGTGTACATTCGCCCAGTGCGGGCAAAGCGATGATGTCTGGCAAGCACAAGGGGAATCGGCATCGGTCCGGACGTGGGCGGCTACCCGAGAAGCTCCCGACGAGAGAGAACTGGACAGACTGACCGAGCATCTGCGTCAGGCGCTGCGGGACCGCGGCCTGATCGGCATGTTGGAGGGATACAAAACGCTCGCTCCTTTGGCGGCGCGGGATGAATTCGCTGCGTACCTGGCACCGGCTTATCCAGTATTCCGCGTGTTGTGGGAGGAAGTGGCCAGCTACGTGGACGTGCCACCCAAGCAATGGCTGCGCTGGACTTTCGCCGTCCTGGGCAGTCTGACGGCAGTCCTGGTTTTCATGGCGGCACGGCGCGCTTTTGACCACTTGCCGATAGCCCTGCTAGCAGGTCTGGGGGCGGCTTTTTATCCCCTGTGGATTGTCAATGTCGCTGAGCTCGGAGACGGTGTTTTCGCTACTTTTGTGTTCATGGCTACGCTAGTCCTGGGCATTCGTGCTGGGCAACAAGGCGGCGCCTGGACTTGTTTCTGTTATGGCGTGTTGCTCGGCTTAGCGATGCTCACGCGAGGTGCTTGGGTGCCTTTCGTCTTGGTTGCCTTTTTCTGGTTTTTATGGCGCTGCCGCGATCTACCCCAGGGCTGGGTATGCAGTTTGCTGACACTCGTGGCGCTGAGCGGCACGTCCACCCCGTGGCTCGTGTATCTGTACCGGCAGACTGGCAGTGTGATCCCAGGGTCCAGCTCGAGTGGGTGGCACCTGTGGGTGGGGAACAACTCGCGTGCCGATGGCGGCCCCTTCCGCGAGGATATGGTACAACTCCTGGACAATGTCAAAGTTCTGGCCGAGAAGCCGCAAACCGAGCGCTATTATTGGATGTACAACTTGGTAGTCGAAGAGTGGTATCGTGATCCGCCGGCTTCTCTGGCCCGGCGCCTACGTGCCGGCGTGGCCTTTTTCCTCGGCCACGACTTTTTGACTAAAGGAAGCGCTGGCATTTTGGGCAACGCCAGCGCTCAGGGTATCAATGCCGACGAGGTCGGGTTTACCGGCGGAGCACTCGCCGGTCTGCTGGCGCTACTTTTGTTGGCTCCTTTGGGCTGGCGCTGGTCCTTCGCTTTCAAAGAATGCAGTGTCCCCTTGCAGGCGACACTGTTCTGGATACCGCTTCCTTATGTGCTCAGTCACGCCGAGACATTGCACGGCCCGCGTTTGCCCTTGGACGGTGTCCTTCTGATCCTGGCTGCCTTGGCTTTGGTCAACATGATTCCCGGCTTGGGTGCCCGTGCTGCCGAGAATAACAGTCGGGACGAGAATAACAGTCGGGAACGTACCCCATCGCATATGCTCCTTGTGCCGCCTGTCTGACGCAACGCCGGCCGCTGTGCCAGCGGGCGGGTGGTAGACGCTGCATCCAGGCATAGCAGCGGGTAACGCGCCCCAGGTCGCACAGCGCACAAGCGGTAGACCGGGCACGTATCGCCGGAGGGGCCAGCCTGTAGCGGTAAGCTATAAAAGGCAGAAATATGTGCCTAGCGGGGATGTAGCAGGTGTGTGGTACAGTCCGATCCACAGCAAAACAGGACCAGGGGCATGACTCCCGAAGAAGGCGCCTTACCGTCACTTATTGACAATGCCCCGGTGCTGCGCTTGCAGCACGGGGGTCTGACCGTGGAGGGGTGGTCGCGCGCAGCCGTACAGACCTACTGGCGCATCCCGGAGCTGAAAATGGGCTTCGACCTGGGAGCGCAACCGTGGGACTTCATGGCCACACCCACATGGTGCGTGACGCATATGCATTTGGATCACGCCGCGTGCTTGCCCGTATACCTGGCGCGTCGCCGCATGATGAAAATGGAGCCGCCGACGGTGTACTATCCAGCGGCGGTCAGCGACGACCTGCGCAAGCTCTTGCTCATTTGGCAACGTCTCGATCGCGGCCGACTGCTGGGCCAGCTGGTCGGCGTTCAGCCCGGCGACGAGATCGAGCTGTCGCGGGAACATGTCCTGACCGTGTTCGGTGCGGCGCACACGGTCCCCGCGGTCGGGTATGTCGTCTGGGACCGCCGCCACAAGCTCAAGGAGGAATACCACGGGTTGCCCGGGGAAAAAATCCGCGATCTGCGTCTGGCAGGCGTCCCGGTCACGCGCGAAGTGCGCACGCCTCTGGTCGCCTACACCGGAGACACCAGCCCCGATGGTCTGGACAACTACCCGCCTCTGTACGAGGCCAAAATCCTCATCACAGAACTCAGTTTCGTTTTACCGGGGCATCGCAAGGAAAGGATCCACAAGTTCGGACACATGCATCTGGACGATCTGCTCGAGCGCGCCGACCGCTTCCGCAACGAAGTGATCATCTGCGCGCACTTCAGCACGCGCTATCGTGCCCCCCAGATAAAGCGCTACCTGGCCAAAAAACTGCCGGAGTCGCTCCGCGACCGGTTGCACGTCTGGATTTGAGCCATCTGGCCGGGCGGTGGTCGCACGGAGGTGGGCAGTTTATCCAAGCCTGTGGTGCGATCGCTGCCACCTGTCAGCGGGGGTAGCGCCACAATACCAGCCCGCGGCCATCGGAAACAAAGCCTCTGGCTAGCAATCTGCTTCGCAGGGACGATCCCAAGACGGGCTGGCCATTGATGCGTCGGATGCGCATGCCGGCACGCTGAGGCAAGAGCTTGGTCAGAAGGTATTGACCTGCCGTCGCCAGCGCTTCGGCTGCTCGGTCAGGGTCGGCAGTGGAAGCCAGCCAGACGTCCTGGCCGTCGCGCCCCAACCACGCTAGCGGCACACCGGCTTCGAGCACCACCCAGGTGTCCGTCCTGCGTGCCGGGCTGGTGGCTTCGGGCCAGGTGCCTGGATAAGGGCCGCCGGCGTAAACCACGTTGGCCGGATCGCAACTATGCACGACGTACAATTCGTTCGACACCAGCGAACACGTCTGCTGGAGCAGATCCACTGCTTGCGGCAAGGCAAACTGGCCGGCTGCTCCGTCTTGGACAAAATAACCGCGACAGACCGCCCCGGCCCACTCCAGGCGCGTGTACACATCGTAAAGCAGTCGCCAAGGAGGCGCCCACGGGTCGCTGGCCACCAGCTTCCGCTCGACGACCCCGTAGCGATGGAGCAAGATATAGGCCCAAGTCAGAAGTTGCTCCTCGATCGGTGCCTGTCCCCAAGGCAATAAGCTCCAACGTCCTTCGGGCAGTGCCCGCAGACGACGCGACGCCGAGCTGCCTGTGCGAGCTGCCGTCGTGATCGGCGCATCCGGTGGACGGCCGCGCACGAGGGTGCGGTACATGTCGTTGGTCACCGAACCGGTCTCGGCCAAATCCCACAAAGCATGCCGAATGCGCGTGGGGGGCAGGTTCAGCCGGCGCGCCAGTTCGTGCACGAAGGAAGCGCCGTGACGCTGCAAATCCTGCTCAACCCGTGTGGCCAGGTCGTCTGCATCCGCGCTGCCGACCGCCTGGCTGCCGGTAGCGCGTGCCTGCTCGGCCCGTGCAGACGACCGATCTGTGGCCGACTGCGTTGCTCCGAGCGTACCGGGCGGCTTGGCCAATGTCTGAACTTTGTCACGTTGCACCGGTGCCAGCCAAAGCTTGTGCGCCGACCCACGCGCTTGTAACACCCATGCCCACCCGCTGTCACCGAGATGGTCCAGAACCCGCTGGTCAGCCAGAGAGTGCCCTAGTCGCGGCCCCAAGAGAGCCGTTTCGTACAGCGCCGCGGGGAAAAAGGAGGCCTCCAGGCGCTCGAAAACGCGCTCCAGTCGCTCCACCCATGAACTGACGTCAGCCGATGCCGAGCGCTGTACGGGTAGGGCTCGCGTCGCCGACTGGATGTCATGCCAGCGGAGCAGAAAAAGCGCGAACTGATCCATACGGACAGGTGCGATCTGGCGGCGTGCCAGGACCAGCGCTTCCCGGTACAGACGCTCGACACGATCCGGGAGGCCCCACACGCTGCGGCTCGGCCCGATCGTGCAAGCCACCAGTCGGCCCGCGGAGGCTGCATCGGCCAGTTGCTGACCGACCCAAGCAGCATCCCAGGGATAGCGCTCGGTCACTTCCTCGACGCCGGCCAAGGCACGCGTCTGCACAAAACGCCATAGGACCCTTCGCGCTGCTTCCAAAGGCGTCACGCCGGCCAGGCTCGTGGCCGATCTCGAAGACACATCGTGGGTCTGTAGGTCAGCCAAGGCAAAAGCAGTGGCGTACAAAGGAGCTTCCTCGGTGAGGATCCAGCGTCGGGGGCAGCGCACTGCACCTGGTACTACGATCTGTTGGACCAAGCCGCGGGCTGCCAACACGTCGAGGCAAGCACGCCACCGGTCGTCCACTTCGTCGTCGGCGAGGTCCCCGATACGTTGCAGCCACGCAGCGGCCTCTTCAGGCGAGCGCGGCGCTTGCCACTGCCGGCGCACGTGCGCTTCCAGTTGCTGGACTGCTGCCCCGTCCACAGCGGGGCGTACGCCGATCAGCCGATCCAAGAGTTCAGTATCTATACGCAAGCCGTAAGCAGCGTCGCTTGCGCCGACACGGTCCTTTTCGTACAGGTAGGCCGCAGTGAAACGAAACACCAGCTGAGCCGCAAAAGGCGAAGGGGCATCGGCCTCACGCGTCACGACGCGCACCTTGCCCGCCTGGATATCGGCCAAGAGCTGTTCCAACCCGGCCACGTCCAGGTCTTCTTCGAGGCACTGCCTGAAAGTCTCCACGGTGATGGGGAAATCAGGCGCCTGGCGCGTTGCTTCGAACAACTGACGGGCCTTGAGCCGCTGCAAATACACAGGCAGACGCCGATCGGGTGCAGGACGGGGCAGCAGCAGCGCACGCAATGCATTCTGGCGAAAACGCACGGCGAAAAGAGGCATGCTGCCCAGTTCTTCGATCAACCAGGTGCGCGCTGTAGTTGGGGACAGGTGCGTCAAAACATCCAGGGGCACGGCATCCAGTGCCGGCAGCCGCATCAAAAGACCGTCGTCACTGGCTACGCTCTGCGGTCGTATGCCGCAACGCTGGCACAGCAGCCGATCGAGTACAAGCCGCAGTGCCTGGTGCAAGCGCACGCCCATGGGGTACAAGAGGGCCAAAAACCAATCGCCCAGCGGATCGGGGAAAAGCTCGAGCAGCACGGTGCTCCGCGAGGGGACGCACCCGGCGCTGGTCAATTGCCTGGACACGTAGTGCCGCAAGGCGGCTGCTGCCTCCGGCTCCAGGGCGTAGGCGCGCTCCAGCCATGCCTGGCAGTGTGGATCTTCCAGCCGGGCGACCAATGTATCGAGGAAACACCCCACGGCCTGGCCGAGAAGAGGAGTGCGGCCCGGTTTTTCCCCGCGCCAGAAAGGCATCGTGGCAGGCCCTGCCGCGGGCGCCGGCTCTACTTCGACATACTGGTCGGCGATGCGTGTGATGCGCCAGGTTTGCGAGCCGAGGACGAAGCAGTCGCCGACCCGTCGCTCGTACACGAACTCTTCATCCAGCTCGCCCAGCCGCGCCGGCTGCCCATGGAGCGTGACAGGATACTGTCCACTGTCGGGGATGACCCCAGCTCGGAGAGCCAGAGTACGGGTGCCGGGCAGAGGGGCCAGCGTATCGTGCACGCGATCCCAAAAGATGCGCGGACGCAGCATGTGCAACCCTTGGCCCCGATAGGCGCCTGCCAACAACTCCAGCACGCGCTGAAACGCATCGGCCGGCAAGGCATGATAGGGATAGGCGCGTCGCACCAGCCGGTAGATCTCCTGCACGGGGCGCGGGCCGTGCGCCACCAGGGCCGCCACCTGTTGCGCCAGAACATCCAGGCAATTCTGCGGGACGCGCAGTTCTTCCACGGCGCCTGCGAGCACTTGCTGCGCCAGCACCGCCTGCTCGAGCAGATCGCCGGGCGTCGTCGCTATCAGGTATCCTTTGCTGTGCGCGCCGAACAGGTGGCCTGCCCGACCGACTCGCTGCAGCGTGCGCGTCACTTCCCCAGGGGATTGCACTTGACAAACCAGGTCCACACTGCCCATGTCAATGCCGAGTTCCAGGGAAGCGGTAGCGACTACAGCGCGCAAGCGGCCGGCTTTGAGCTCTTCCTCCACGGCGCGACGGGCCGCGCGCGACAGACTGCCATGGTGGGCGCGAGCGATGTCGCTGCCTGCCAAGTCGCACAGCGCGCGTGCCAGCCGTTCCGCCGTGCGCCGATCGTTGACGAAAACGATGGTGGAGCGGTGCTCGCGGATCAGGTCGTATACCGAGCGCTCCAGCGCGGGCCAAACGGAGGCGTCGGCCCGCGGTCTGCCGAGCGCCGGTGCCTGCACCCGCATGACCATATCCTTACGCCAGCCGGCATCCAGGATGTGCACCGGCCGCGCAACCAAGCGCTCGTTCCGGTCCACGCTTGCCCGCCGTCGAGCACCCGCGGCTGGCTCGTGCGCGTCGGTCGGTGCTTCAGGTTCCCATGTCAGTCCCCCCAGAAAGCGGGCGGCTTCTGCCAGCGGCCGCATCGTCGCCGACAAGCCGATGCGCACGTACCCAGGACTCAGCTCCTCGAGTCGTTCCATGAGCACGGCCAGAAACACGCCGCGCTTGTTGCCGCACAGCGCGTGCACTTCGTCCACCACGCAATAACGCAGGTGCCTAAACAGCTCGCGCCCTTGCGACGTCAAGAGCAGATGCAACGACTCGGGCGTAGTAATGAGGATATCCGGAGGCCGTCGCAGCATCGCCACACGCTCGTGCGGCGGCGTATCCCCGGTGCGCACGCAACAGCGCAAAGGGCGCAACGCGATACCCATCCGGTGTGCCTGCCGCACGATACCCGCGAGCGGCTCGCGCAGATTGCGATGGATGTCTTGGCCCAAGGCTTTCAGCGGCGAAATGTACAGAGTGTGCACGCCCCCTCCGCCCGGCAGACGCCAGGCAGCGTCCAAACATGCCAAAAAGGCCGCCAATGTCTTGCCCGATCCTGTAGGCGCGCTGATCAGGCAGTGGTGCCCGGCACGGATCGCCGGCCATCCCAGAACTTGAGCCGGCGTCGGCTCACCCAGACGCTCACGGAACCAATATGCTACCGGAGGCAAAAAAGCCGCCAGGGGATCTCCTTCCGGCGGCTTGGTCTCGTCATTGCCTGCCATGCACATGCTCCCACGCTCCAAAAGGCGTTTGCGCTCGCTGCTCCGGCGGTCAGTCCGTTGACTTACCCAAACGACAGGGTTAATTGTACACTGATCCAATCGGTACCCGTTCCGGCCTGCAAAGGCGTGAGCAGGGGTAGATTTCGAGCCGACGTGAATATGCGGGTGTCGAAATGGCCTGGACGTATGGCCCCCGACGACGCGGACGTATCGGAGGAGCGAGCATTTTGCTCCGGACAAGGTCGCGTAGCGTGCCGAGCCGCGAGCGGCAGGGTGCCAGCCTCGGCGGGGATGGCGTTGGCATGGGCTATAGCCCTGCTCGGTCTGGGCTGTGACAAGAGCACCGAGTCAGCCACCCATTGGGGTGTGCGCGGGGTTCTGCCCGGCCAGCTGATGCGGCCGCGCGCTCTGGCAGCAGGCGGCCATCCGCCACGCATCTACGTCGTGGATTTCACAGCACGCATCCAGGTTTTCACCCCTGCGGGCCAGTACATCGCCGGTTGGGCAACTCCCGAATCGCACCTGGGAAAACCCTCGGGCATCAGCCTCAGCCCGGGAGGCGAAGTCCTGGTCGCCGACTCGCATTATGGGCGCATCCTCGTCTACTCTGCCGATGGTCAGCTAGTGCGCTGGATCGGGGCGGCGCCTGGCAGCGGCACCGGTCCTTTCGATTATGTGAGCGATGTTGTCCAGGACGCGGAGGGGTATTATTACGTAGCCGAATGCGGCGAGACCGACCGCATTTGCAAGCTCAGTCCCACAGGACAACTCGTAACTGCCTGGGGCGGCCGCGGATCGGCGCTGGGCCAACTGGCCCGCCCGCGCGGCCTGTGCCTCGGCCCCGATGGCTTGCTCTATGTGGCCGACGCCTGCAACCACCGCGTCCAGGTCTTCGATCGGCAGGGGCATCTGGTGCGCATCATCGGCCGGCCTGGCCACGGTGCCGGCGAACTGATGTATCCTTACGACGTAGCGCTCTCCGCGGATGGGGACGTGTACGTAGTCGAGTACGGCAACCACCGAGTCCAGCGTTTTGCCGCGTCAGGAATCAGCAAAAGGCTGTGGGGCAGCCCCGGGCGCACTGCGGGCCAACTGGCCTCTCCCTGGGGCCTTTGTGTCGCCCCCGACGGTACGGTCTTCGTTGCCGACACGGAAAACCACCGCATCGTACGCGTACCGGAGTGACCTGTTGTGAGTAGCGTCCGGCGGCGGACACGCCGGCTCACGGGCCGGCGTCTGAGTGTCTGGAGCCTGCTGATCCTGTTGGTCGGCTCGGGCCTAGGTCTGGGCATCTGGGCATTCGCGTCCATGCTCCCATCGCGCTTTGCACTGGCCTTGGGGCGTCCTTGGGCCATGCTTCTCTTGATCCCGGGGGCGGCCCTGCTGTTCTGGAGCTGGCGTCCTCTGGCAGTGCTCGGTCGCGGCCGCAGGATCCTGGCGACCGTGCTGCGCGGCATACTGTTCGTGCTCCTCGTTGTGGCATTGGCCGATCTGCATATTCGGCAGCCCGAGGAGGCCCTCACAGTGATGATCGTACTAGACCGATCGCTGAGCATGCCCCAGGAATTGCAGCCTGTCGAGGGCAAGTCCCCCAGCGAGGAGGCTGTGCCCGGCGCCGAGCAGCAGCGCTGGCGCGATCGTCGCTGGGAGCGTTTGACCGAGTCCCTGCGTCAGGCACTGCGCTACGGATCCCCTCAGGATCGCGTGGGAGTCGTCCTGTTCGCCGGCGACGCCCGCCTCGAGTTCCCCCCTACCATGATGCGCGATCTGAACTTCGAGTACATGACGTTGCCCCAGGACCGGTATCGCACCGATATAGCACAGGCACTGCGCTTGGCCATGGCTGCCTTTCCGGAAACTACTGCCCGTCGTATCCTCCTCGTCAGCGACGGCAACGAAAACGCCGGCCATGCGCTCCAGGAAGCCGACGTAGCACGTTTGAGCGGCATCCCGATAGACGTGGTACCTGCGCGCTATGAAAGGCGGAACGAAGTGGCCCTGGAGCGACTCGATCCGCCCTCCCTGGTCGAGCCAGGCCGCGACGTACCCCTGCGGCTGGTGGTGCGCAATTACAGCGACAGCCCCGTCACCGGCACCCTGCATCTGTGGCAATACCAGGGGGATCGGATCTTTCGCACACACAATCGGGTGCAGTTGGATCCTGGCCTCAACGTGTTGCAATGGCGCTGGCCCGGCGAGCAAACCCGTGCCGGTTCGTTTTCCTTGCGTGCCTTTTTCGTTCCGGATCGCCTACCCGAAGACCGTGCCGAAAACAACGAAACCTGGACGGCGGTCCTGGTCCGTCGTCGCGACCGGCAAGTCCTCGTGGTGGCCCCGAACCCCTCGGCGGGCCAACACCAGCCGCTGCTCCAGGCTTTGACGGCGCCGACCAAAACAGCAGTAGCCAAGCAATGGAACGTGCACGTCGTGGAGCCAGCGCATCTGCCGGCGGAGGGCAATGCGGCCGGCCTGGAGCTTCTGTACAGTGCCGATTGCGTCGTTTTGTGCAATGTACCCGCGTGGACCATGTCGCGCGAGCAGCAAGAGGCGCTGCGCAAGGCCGTTCGCGATCAAGGACTGGGCTTGGTCGTGATCGGCGGCCGCGAAAGCTTCGGCGCAGGCGGCTGGCAGGGCGAACCTTTGGAAGAAGCTTTCCCAGTGGATACCAGCCTCAAGTCCGTTCGCACCCGCCTCAAAGGCGGCCTGGTGCTGGTCATGCACGCCGGCGAACATCCCCAGGGCAATTACTGGGAAAAGGAAGTGGCCAAGCTTGCCGTGCAAAAACTCGGGCCCATGGACGAAGTAGGTGTCATCTGCTACCGATCCGGTCACGAGTGGCACATCCCCTTGCAACCGGTCGGGCCCAATCGCCAGCAGATCCTCGACAGCATCGCCAGCATGGTCAGTGGCGATATGCCGCAATTCGATCCGGCTTTGAGGATGGCCCACGAAGCTCTGACCGATCCCAAGCGCGCTCTGGCAACGCGGCATATCATTTTCATCAGCGACGGCGACCACGGCCTGCTCACCGATTTCTCCTATTTGCAGCTGCTCAAACGCGACCGGGTAACCCTGACGACGGTGGGCATTACCACCCACGGCCCGGCAGCTCAGGACCGACTGGCTGCCATCAGCATGCCTGTCGGTGGCCGGCATTATGCCGTCAACGATGCGCGGCAGCTGCCCGCCATCTACATCCGCGAGACGCAACTGGTTACGCGCAGTTACACCTACGAAGGCACTTTCGCTCCGGAATGGGTCGAGCGCGGCGACCCATTGCGCACCTGGAAGTATCCACTTCCCGAATTGCACGGGTACGTGCGCACCATGCCCAAGTCGTCCCCGCTGGTGCAGCTCGTGTGGCGCGCCCCGGTCCCCGACGAAGACGTCAACCCGCTCTTGGTACAGTGGCAATATGGCTTGGGCCGGGTGGTGGCGTTTACCAGCGACGTCTGCAGCACCGGTACCTGGGCGGCGCCCTGGCGCGATCGCATGCAGGAGTCTTATCAGGATTTTTGGCAACGGATCGTCGAGTGGGCCATGCGCTCGATCGAAGACCAGGGGCTGACGTTGCAAACCCGTTGGGAGCAGGGTTGGGTCGTGATCTCGGTCTTGGACGACCGACCGCTGCCGGCACGGCAGCAGCAGCCGATCGGCCGTCTGGAGGCGCTCCTTTCGTCCCCAGGTCATAAAGAGCCTATCGCCGTGGAACTGACCCCGACCAGTGCCGGCGTGTACGAGGGGACTGTGGATCTGGCCGCCGAAGGAACACATATGCTCACCGTACGCGGCTCGCTGGTGACCCGGCAAAAAGAAGGCTCCAAGTCCCAAGATTTCCTGTTGCGCGGGGCGGTTACCTTGCCCAGCGGGCGCGAGTTCGCCGCCGTGCGCAGCAACGAAGGACTGCTGGCCGAGTTGGCCCAGCGCACCGGCGGCCGCGTCTTGAGCGAAGACGCCCTCGGCCAGACCGACCTGTTCTTGCGCGATCAGCCACCGCTCATGCGACTGCTGCCCGTCTGGCACTGGCTGCTGCTTTTGGCAGCTTGGGTGCTGTTCTTCGACGTTGCCGTGCGTCGGCTGGCCATCCACGTGCGCGATATCATCGCCTCGGGCCAACGCATATGGCGGCGTCTGCGCGGCACACAGACCGCGGACCAGGAAGACGACTTCCTGGCACGCCTGCGCCGGCGCAAGGCCGAAGTGGCACACGGGCTGCCGACAGCGCCGAGCAGGCCCGAGTTGCCCGCGCGGGAAGCGGCGGCTGCCGTCGGCCAACGCACTGCACCCACGGTCTTGACTCCAGAGGCAGCAAGTCCCGAGCCGACTGCCCCCGCTCCTACCCCGCCAGCTCCTCCAGCTGGCCCTGCCGAAGACTTCGCCACCCGTCTCAAACGTGCCAAGCAAAAAGCTCTCGAGGAAATCCAAAAACGTGCTGGCCAGCCGCCAGCCCCTGGACACCAATGAACCGACACCGTAGTAGAACAGTCGCAGAGTGTTCGCTTAGCTTCTGGCGCAGATAAACCCCAATCACACGCAGGGAGAACTTCGATGGCCACCCTTCGGCTGCCGCGAGTGCTGGGTCCCGTCTTTTACTTCGACCTTGTGCGCTTGGCTCGTCGCCGCCGCTATTTCGTCTTGCGCACGGCGTACGGCGTCCTTCTGGCCTCTTTGCTCATGCTCCTTTTCTTCAGCGACTATGTGTCAGGGAGGGCCCGCCAATCGGCACAAGCGCTTGCCGACGTGTCCGAGCAGTTCTTTTACGTCATCGTTTTCATCCAAATGACGGCCATCTTTTGTTTGACTCCCGCCTACACTGCCGGTGCTCTGGGCGAAGAAAAAGACGGCCAGACGCTGGAATACGTCTTGACCACTGATCTGACCAACAAAGAAATCGTGCTGGGCAAATTCGCCGCGCGGATATTGAATCTGCTCCTTTTTGTGCTCGTCAGCTTGCCTGTCTTTGCCGCGCTGCAACTTCTGGGGGGACTGAGTCCGGTGCTGATTTTGGCCTTCTTCGCCGCAACTTTGTTCACCATCCTGTCCTTGGGGTCGCTTACGATGCTGTGCGCAGTGTATGCGACCCGGACGGTGACTGCGCTGTGGAGCACTTATGGGCTGCTTTTCTTTTATGGCTTCCTGTGGCTCTTCGGACGGTGGATCTGGGCGTACTTCGACGCGTATCCGGAGACGAAAAACCTTGCCGACTGGATTTCGATCTATGTCCTGGTGCCCCTGGAAGCGGGCAATCCTTTCATGAGCATGATGACTGTGGCCCAGGAGGTTCTTCGCGGTGCCGATTTCGCCCAGGCAGTGATGCGCCAACTGGGGATTTATGCGCTCTTTCATGTGATCGTGGCAGTTGTGGCCGCTATGTGGGCGGTAGCGCGTGTGCGTGCTGTCTATTTGCGGCAACGGTATGGCATTGCCGCCAAGCGCACCACTTCAGCGCGGCTGCACCCCTGGAAAATATGGCGCCCGGCACTCGGCCACTGGCACCCGCTGATCTGGAAAGAGCTTTTTTTCGCCAGGGGAAAAACCACCTGGCTGCACCGTCTCTTCAACGTCGTCGTGTTCCTGACTGCATTGACGCCTGTCGCCTTCTTTTTCGTGCTTTTTCTACACCCCCAGCACTGGGAGCCGCAGGAACTGGCGGAAGCAATGAATTGGTACACCCGTATTTGTGGAACAGGCGTACAGTTACTCGCGCTTCTCGCCATTGGCTACTGGGCAGCTAGTACGGTGGCCAATGAAAAAACGCGACTGACTTGGGACAGTCTGATGCTCACGCCGCTGCCGGCCTCGGAGATTTATTTTGCCAAATGGTTTGGGTCATTGGCCGCTCCTAAAAGTCTTTATATCCTGCTGGCTATCGTTTGGGGGCTCGGTGTGGCAACCGGAGGCATATGGCCACCACTGGTGCCTCTGATGTTGGCGGCCTTTGCCGCGTACGCTATTTTTATGGCCTCCCTAGGGATGGTGTGCGCCAGCACCCAGCTTCTGCGCAGTCTGACGCTAACGATCTTGGCCGGTCTTTTCAGCCTAGGTTTTTACTGGTGTCTGTGCGCCTGTTTCCTCGCCTTCATTCCTATTCCTATTTTTGATTTGTTCGATCATGACATCGTTGGGTTCCTGTTAGGTTTCAACCCGACTCTGGTCATGGGTCTGCTGCCATGCACTGAAAAACAAATGCGCGATGTTCTTTCGTCCCCGAAGCCACTGGGCCTGGTGAGCGCGGGCATACTCGTCGGCGTGATCGTCTATGCGCTGCTGGCTTTAGTGCTGTATTTCTCGGGGAAGGCCCGTTTTTTAGTGCTCACCGGACGGGTGGAATGGACTGCGGCCAAGCGCAGGGCTTTTGCAGCGCACTCGCTCCCGCCGTCGAACGCATAATATTGGTAAAGGGCCTCGGCCGAGCTGCCGAAGCCTGTATGGGCGAGCACAAGACCTGACGAGGAGATGGCGCCCGGGAAGCGAGGGGCGTGGCGGGAGCGATGCTGGGACCGATCTTTGCGCGGGAGTGGCGTACTGTTCCGCGGCGCGGGCGGCACTATGTGCTGCGGACGGTGTATATTTTTGCGCTGTGGGTAGTAGGGCTCAGCGGCTGGCAAGCAGCTTTCGGGTGGGGTCAGGCATTCACCGTCGGCGACGCCGCCCTTTTCGGCACCCTCCTTTTTCAGGCACTGTGCTTTTTGCAGCTGACACTGGTTTTGTTTTTTTCCGGTCTTTTAGCTGCCAGTGCCGTGGCGCAGGAAAAGGATCGGGGCACTCTGACACTGCTGTTGGTCACGGATTTGACCGATTGGGAAATCGTCGTGGGGAAATTCCTGGGCAGTCTGTTGCATGTGGCCCTTTTGCTGCTGGCGAGCCTGCCGGTGCTGGCGGCATTGCTGTTGTTGGGGGGCGTGGGCTGGCCGCAAGTGGTGCAAGCCGGACTGGTTCTGGTGGGCAGCGGTCTGGGGGCAGGCAGTCTCGGGGCGCTCATCGCTTTCTGGCGCGATCGCACCTTCCAATCGCTGGTCCTGACTGTTCTAGGGCTTGTGTTGTATGTGCTGGCCGTGGAATTGCTGGAGCCTCTGACCGCTGTATCGGGCTGGGCTTGGGCCGACACTTTGGGAGCGACCCGTGTGCTGTCAGCGATCGGCTCAGCGCGCGAGAGCCTCAGTCCCTACCGTGCCCTGGCGCAGGTGATGGATCCGGAAACCAGTCTGCTGCAAGGCTTCACCGGACCGCTGCGCTTCGTCGCCGCCATGGTGATCCTGAGCCTGATCCTGTCCCTCGTAGCTGTGGCCAAGTTGCGCGTGTGGAACCCTCGTCGGGACCAAATAGTCCAGCGTGAGGAAAGCGACGAAGCGCTGGAAAGGTTGGCCGGTCACAAGCGCAACGTCCATGCCGCCCCGGGCAAACCGCGCCGGGTCTGGGCCAATCCTATCCTCTGGCGCGAAGTCCGCACGCGCGGCTACGGCCGTCGGCCCATTCTGGTCAAACTGGCGTTTCTGTTGGTCTTCGGCTTGATCGTAGCCTGGATTTGGCAAGGTGCGGCGGCGGCATCCAGCGACCGGCTTTGGCCCGCCTGGGGACTGACCCCCGTGCTGGTCTTGTGCCTGCTCATCGTCAACGCCCAGGCGGTCACTTCCGTGACCTCCGAGCGCGATGGCAAGTCGCTGGAGCTTTTGTTGGTCAGCGACTTGTCGCCGCGGGAATTCGTTTTGGGCAAGCTACTCGGCACTTTTTACAATTGCAAAGAGATCGTGCTGCCCACCTTTGCGCTCATAGGTGTGTATTATGTCTGGGGTTTTCTCGGCACGGAAGGGTACCTGTTCTTGCAAACCGCTGCCTTGGTGCTTGCCCTGTTTGCGGCAGTGCTGGGGCTGCATATCGGCTTGCGCACAGTCAATAGCCGGGTCGCCATCGGCCTGAGCCAGGGGGCGGTCTTCTTTTTGTTCGTGGGCAGTCTTTTGTGCCTGTATTTGATTCTCATCAGTGGGCAGTTCGAGTATCAGTGGACGAGCTTTATCTTTTTCCTAGCGATAGGGATCGGCGGACTGCTGCTGGTTCTGGGAGGGGAGCGCCCCTCGGTAGCCATCACGGTGGCTTCGTGGATTTGCCCGCTGGCGGTCTTTTACGCCATCACCAACATCCTGGTGGGCAATCCGCATACCGCCCAGGCGAGCGATCCGCTGTGGCCCTTTTTGGTTTTGACAGGCTCGTTCGGTTTTGCCATCGCCGCCATGCTGATACCGATGCTGAGCGAATTCGAAGTGGCTTTCGGCTACAGTGCGCCTGCAGAGGAATAAGCCGGTCGCTGCCGGCCTGGCTGGCCCGCGGCGGCCTGTCACAAGACGAGCGATCAATGCACCTGGACGACGAGATTTGCTATTGTTTCCACGTGACCTGGCGCAAATTGATCCACTTTTGTCGGATCACCAAGCCGCAAGTACCTAGTCGGCTTGCCGAGTGCGGAGGCGCCGGCACCGGGTGCGGCTGGTGTATACCCTTTCTGAAGAAGATCTTTCGCTCCACCTGTGGCCAGGGCGACCCTGTCGCTTCCCTGGAGCGTTTGGATGCAGCAACCTATGCCCGGCAGCGAGCCGCTTACATCCGTGCCGGCCGCGGCCAGCCGCCGCCCGGCGCCACTCCCCTGCCCGAGGAAAAATAGGCTCATTGCCAGGTGATACGCATCCAGGTAGCGCATATGCGCGGCGTCAGCAGCGGAAGCGCCGCCGCTGCCGGCACCAACCAGCTTGCTCCTGGCTCGAGGTCGGCCTGGACCGTACCGTCGTCGAGCGCAAGGGCGCCTTGGAGCAGCACGCCCAAGCCCGGTGCGGGCCACCGATAAGCTCGCTCGGCCTGTTCCAGATGCAGGGCAAAATAAGGACAGGCCAGGAGCTGGATGGAGCTGGCACTTTGGTCCCGAGCCGGCTGTGCATCGCCTGCACCCGCGACGGGCGCCGATGTCCGGCGGGTGCCCGGAGCCTGCGGGCGCGGCACCGAAACCGTATCGGCCGACCTTACCGGGGGTGGCCAGACACGCCCCGCTTGTGTTCGCTCGCGCAAGCACGCCAGCCCGGCCTCGATATGCAGCGGACGCGGCCGACCGTCTGCACCCCGTCGGTCCCAATCGTACAATCGAAAGGTCGCGTCGCTGGTCTGTTGCACCTCGAGCAATACCAGGCCGGCGCCGATGGCGTGCACCGTACCGGCTGGAACGTAATAGCACTCGCCCGCTTTGGGCTGGTACCGTTCCAGACACATGGGCAGAGTACCGGTGGCTAGCTCGCGCTGGACCAGGCTGCGATCCACGCCTGGTTTCAGGCCGAGCAGCAGAAAAGAGCCAGGGGCCGCCTCCAGGACGTACCAGGCTTCCGTTTTTCCACCTTCCTGGGGTGCCCAGATGCGCGCTGACTCGTCGTCAGGATGGACCTGGACCGACAAGTGCTCGCTGGCGTCCAGCATCTTGACCAAAAGGGGAAAGCGGTCTACCGCTTTGCCAACCAGAGCGATCGGATCGCGGGCACGCAATTGCCCCAGGGTATGATCCCGCAGGGGCCCAGTGCCGACCCGACTGGCGTGTACAGGATGGTCCGCCACGAGCCACACTTCGCCGATCTGCTCCCGCTCGGGAAAACGCGGGCCGAACCAATGGCGCAGCCGCTCCCCGCCCCACGGCATGGGCCGAAAGAACGGCTCCAATATCAGCGTATGCCACATAGACACGTCTCCGCCCTACCATTGGGCTTCGTCGGCGAAGGGATGGACGGGACCGGTCGGCTTGGGACGCGGGCGTGATTTCAGAATGGCTTCGGCCAAGGCCAAATCGGCTTTGGTAGTGATTTTGATATTCAATGGGGACGATTCCACCACCCGAACCGCATAACCTGCGGCTTCCACGAGCTGGGCATCGTCGGTGATCTCGCCGGCGACTTTGGTCCGTTTGCCATAAGCATCCATGAGCCAGTCTTTGCGGAAAACCTGTGGCGTCTGTGCCAGCCACAGTCCCTGCCGCGGCAATGTCTTTTCCACTTTGCCGGAACCATCGGTCTTTTTGACCGTGTCGGCAATCGGAACGGCCAAGACCGCTGCCCCGTGGGCCATCGCCTCGGCGAAAACGGCATCTATCAGTTCCGAAGTCAAGCACGGGCGCACGGCATCGTGGATCGCTACCCATTCGGCCTCGGGCTTGACTTGTTCCAGCGCCCGGGCCACCGAATCCACTCGCTCTTTGCCTCCGACTACGATTTGTACGTTCATGAACGCCAGATTGGCGGCGTAGCGCCGGCGAAAGGTTTCCTGATCCTCGGCAGCTACGACGATCAGACATTGGCAAATATCGTCCCGTGTGACGAACAGTTCCGCGCAGCGCAGCCACACGGCACGACCATCCAGCAAAGCAAAAGGCTTTTTCTCGCGATCTTTGAAGCGCGACGATTTGCCTGCTGCCGGCAAAATGACGCTTACCTTGGCCATGTCCGCTCTCCGATTTTTGCCCTCGCCGGGGCGCAACGGCCTGACGCTCCGGATCTATTCCCCGGTACACCAGGTGGCCGGCTTTTGCGCACGGCTCGAGGAATTGTATCCTTTTTCGGCTCGCCGGGCGCCGGCAGCGAGCGGAAAAAAGCTTGCCGGCGGCAGCTTTCTCTCATCCGCGGCAGCCGTTTCAGGCGATACATAGCTAACGAGGAGGGCAGGGCACGACGCACCAGCCCAGACCCAGGGGCTTGTGTCATGCGATACCTGTGCTGGCTCGTAGGCCTGGCTTGTGCCAGTTGCCAGGCGCTGACTGAACGCCATGAAAGCGACCTGCAAACGACAGCGGTGGCTGCGGCGCCCATGACCAATGACTCGGCGGCC
>PSKW01000003.1:0-384266 GCA_040289265.1 Gemmataceae bacterium | reverse complement strand
TCTCCTGCCGCGGCTAGCTGCTCAACTGGCCGATCACTTCGAGGCCACCCACGACCCGCACACGGGACTGCGCCTGGCCGAAGTGTATTACCTGATGGGCGATCTCGACCGGGCTCAGAGACACTTCGAGCTGTTCCTGGCCCAGGTGCAAATGACCGGCACGGAAAACACCGGCCCCCAAGTGCATGCCCACTGCCGTTTGCTGGATATTGCCAGGCAGCGCGGCGATCGCTATCAGGAGCACTTGCATCGCGGTATCGGCTTGTTGCTTTTGGCACGCCGACGCAGCGAGGAGCCCACAGACTCCGACAGTCCCAGTGCCTCGGCGCTGTTGCTGCGTGCCGTGCGCGAATTGCAGACTGCCCAGCGACTCGACCCCGAACAGGGTCGCGCCAGCTGGTATCTGGCGTGCGCGCTGTATCGGTTGGGGCGTTTGTCCGCGGCCCGGCAGGCTCTCGAGCACGCACACGAGCACATCTGGACGGGAAACTTCACGCCCGCGGAACGGCAAGCGCTGCGCAGTGCCTGGCTGGCCTATGGCGTTGCGCCATGGGATCAGGCATCCCCGGTGCTGCGCACCGATTCGGCACGGAGATGTGCACCACCTTAGTCTTCTTGCTCCTCGGCGGTCGGCCCCGTCTGTCGGCCGCTGCCTTTTTCCGCCACCTCCATGGTCTCCCGCATGGTCTGGAAGATCGGTTCCACTTCTTCCAGCTCGGCATCGTTGGTTTGACACAGGATGAGCACCGAACGTCGCGGCGTGCGGAAGCTGCGCGTCCAACACGAATTGGTCAGGTCCATGCTGAAAAACTGGATATCGAACCCGGGGGCACGATAGCCGGCGATGGTTTCCGTGGCCGTTTCCATTTCCAGGTCGGGATATTCTTCGCGCAGCGCCACCAGGGAGGCTTCCAACAATTCCTCGACGCTCGGCCGCTGGTCATGGACACTGACCAGCATGAAAGCGGTCCCCGGACTTTGCACGATCACGGCCCAGCCGTCTTCGGCTTCGGACTGTTCGATCTGCCAGTTTTCGGGATATTCGAAATGCAACCCATCCCGTTCGAACCTTTGAAAGACCGCCGCCATGGATTTGCTCCTTTCGTGCACGAGGCGGACTGACCTTTTTATCCCTCCGGGCTTCCGTTGCGGCGGCTTTCTCCCGCCGGCCCCTAGCCGACCGTTGCTTTCCAGGGCGCTCGGCATTATTGTATGTCGGCAAAGGCGGGCAATACCAGTTCGGTTGGCTGGTGCGACGTCGGCAGCAACCCTGCCACTACCTTGTGGTGTCGTGCCCGCAGTCGAAAAGCAATGCGGCAGCGGACAACAGCGAGAAAGGAGAGGACCGCTCATGATCCCCAACAGACTCGGTCGCGTCTCGGCGGGTCGTTTCCCCATCGGCCTGATCGTTTTCTGGCCGCTCCTTGCCACACCCGCGCAAGAAGTGGAGGTCAGCCGCGTACCATACGGCGGCTGGAACAACAACCTCCGACTGTCCAACGGCACCGTCGAGCTGATCATGACCCTCGACGTCGGTCCGCGCATTATCCGTTATGGCTTCATCGGCAAGAAAAACGCCTTCAAGGAATACGCCGACCAGATGGGCAAAGCGGGCGAGTCCGAGTGGATGATCCGCGGCGGCCACCGATTGTGGACCGCTCCCGAAGACACCACCCGCACCTACGCTCTGGACAATAGTCCGATCCAGCACGAAATAACCGACAAGCGGACGGTGCGTCTGTTGCCTGCCGAAGACAAACCGTACGGCGTGCGCAAGGAAATAGAAGTGGCACTGGCACCTCGCGGCACGCGCGTCACCGTCACCCACCGCATCCGCAACACGGCCCAGGAGCCTACGCGCTTGGCTCCCTGGGCCATCACGGTCATGGCACCAGGAGGCATCGAGATCATACCGTTGCCCGACAAACGCCCCCATCCCGGAAGCCCGAAAAACGCCAAATCCCCTGCCGATTTCGCACCCAACCAAGCCCTGGCCTTGTGGAGCTACTTCGATTTCCGCGATCCGCGCTACACCTTCGGCTCACGCTACATTCTGCTCAAACAGGATGCCACACGTGGCCCGACCAAAATCGGCCTGGCACTACGTCTCGGCTGGGCCGCCTACTGGAACGACGGGCTGCTTTTCGTCAAGCGCTTCAATTACTCGGAAGGACGCATTTACCCCGACTTCGGCGTCAATTACGAAACCTTCACGAACGAAGACATGCTGGAGATGGAGACACTCGGACCGCTCACCAACGTCAAGCCCGGCGGCGTAGTGCAGCACGTCGAGCGCTGGGAGCTTTTTGCCGGTGTACCCCCACCCAGCGACGAAGCGGCTATAGACCGGCATATCCGACCGCTCGCCGAAGTCAAACCGGCACCCAAGAAAAGCCCTAGTCCGTAAAAGCGATGGCGCAGCACATGGTGCCGCGCATCATTCGCGTCCGGCCTGCCGGCGCGCGCGCTGCGTCTTTTTGCCGCCCGAGCGCGACGACCGAGTGACCTGTTTTCTGCGCGGTGCCAGGTGGGCACGGCCGGTCGGGCAGATCCCATTGAGGCAACAGGCTTGGCAAGCGGGGGAGTCGCCACAGTACTCCCAGGCGATACCGTCCAAGGCTTCGCAAAAAAGCGGGCGCTTGGCCTCGGGCACCAGGCTTTGCAATTGTTCCTGGAGCGTCGTCGGGGCCGCTCCTTTGTCCACGAGGCGCAAACGCTCGAGCACGCGCCGCATCGTCGCATCCACGGGCATTGTCGGCACGCCGAATCCTATGCGCAAGGCTGTATGCACTGCGAACTCGTTCTTGTCCAGGAGCCGTTCGAGTTGACGCTGGGCTTGTTTGAGCGTGCGATTGTGCAACTCCGCCAGGTCGAAGGTGTACTGGCTGTCGAAGACTTTTTGCAAAAAGCGCACGATGCGGCGGGCGCGCAGCATACGCGCCGACCTGTTCTCGCCGATCGGTTGCAACGCAGCCGCCACCTCGTGGGCTTTGCTGACGCGCACTTCGTTCCAGTCGAAAAACTGATTGCGTAGATTGTCGAAAGCCTGGTCTGCCGCCGACCGTGGTGCGTTTTCGCGGCACAGCGCGTACACGACTTGCTCGAAGAGGGATGAAGCGGCAGCAGGCGGTGCCGTCGCTTTCCTGCGCTCGGCATACTCCAGGATTTTTCGTACCGCCACTTTGTTCCGGACGCGTTCCTGGACCATAGTGCCCCTCACTCCTGGTCCGCTGCATCGTCTTCGTCTGCGCAAGACGTCTGAGCAGGACCGGACTCCTCCGTGATGGTCTGCGGGCTGCGATCACTCTGGCTGCGCAATTGGTCGAGCAAACGGCTGATCTCGATGCTTTTTTTGACCCCTTGGTCGAGCACAAAGGTAATTTCCGGGGTATAGCGCATGCGCAGCTGCTGGCCGATCCGCCGCTGGACGAAGCCGGCGGCGCGCCGCAATCCCTGCAAGCACAGTTTCTGTTCCCGCTCGGAGCCCATGACCGAGACGTAGATCCGGGCGTGCTGCAAATCCGCGGACACTTCTACGCGCGTCACAGTCACGTGGCGCACGCGCGGGTCTTTGAGTTCGAATAGGATGGTCTCGCTGGCCACCTCGCGGATAGCCTCGGCCACGCGAGCCACGCGGTATGGCTTCACGGCCTGTCTCCTCGGAGCCGTCGTTATACGTCCAGCCGGTAGTCTACCATTTGCGCTGTCGGGTGGCAGCGGAGCGCCTCGACCACCTGACTGAGCGCTTTGCGCAGGTGCTGCGTTTCGTTACTGACCATGGCGATGCCCAAGACGGCGACCTGCCGATGGTCCTGGGCATCCACTTCGGCCACCGAGATATTGAAGTGGTTGCGCAAACGGTCCTTGATGCTGCTGATCACTTGCCGTTTGTCTTTCAGGCTGCGTGCCTCGCGGATGACCAATTTGACTTGCAGGGTTCCCACCAGCATAGTCCATCAGTCAAGCCTGTGCTGACCGGCTTCGGCAGACGCTGCCTCAGCTCACAAAGTGCGCTGCACTTCCTCGATGCGAAAGGCTTCGATGACATCGCCGACCTTGATATCGTCGTAGCCGGCGATTTTGATACCGCACTCGAACCCTTCGCGCACCTCGCGTACATCCTCTTTGAAGCGGCGCAGCGACTCGATGGATGCCGTTTTGTCCGCGGGAGGATAGACGACTACACCGTCGCGGATGATGCGCACCCGTGCCGAGCGTTCGATGGTACCCTGGGTGACGTAACAGCCGGCGACCGTACCCACCTTGCTGATTTTGAAGGTCTCGCGGACCACGGCACGCCCGAGATGGACCGTCTGCACCTGCGGTGCCAGTTTGCCGGCGAGTGCCGCACGGATGTCGTCCACCAACTGATAAATGATGTCGTACAGACGGATCTGAACCCCCTTGGCTTCGGCCAGGGCCTGAGCTTGCGGATCGGGCACGACATTGAACCCGATGATGAGCGTATCGCTCGGCGAAGCCAAAGCCAATTGCACATCGCTTTCGGTGATGGCACCGATGCCGCTGTGCAACACATGGATGCGCACTTCTTCGTGGGTGATCTTTTCCAGTTCTTTGCGAATGGCTTCGATCGAGCCGCGCACGTCGGCTTTGAGGATCACCTTGATCTCTGCGATTTTTTCCTTGGCCAGGTCTTCGAGCCGGAAGGTGGCTTTGCGCACCGGCTCCAGCAGTCGTTGCCGTTCTTTGCGGCGTTCGGCGACGGTGCGGGCCAAGTTGAGATCGGGCACGACCATGAATTTGTCGTCGGCCTGGGGTGCTTCGTCGAGACCGGTGACGCGCACCGGCCAAGAGGGACCGGCCTCGTCAATGAAACGGCCCAAGTCGTCGTACATGGCACGGACGCGCCCGTAAGCGGTGCCACAAAGGATGACGTCGCCGCGACGGAGCGTGCCGTCCTGGACCAGCAAGGTCGCCACCACGCCTTCGTTCTCGCTCAGTCGCGCTTCCAAGCACGTGCCGCGCCCCGGTTTGTTGGGGTTGGCTTTGAGCTCGCGCAGTTCGGCGACCAGATGGATCATATCGAGCAGTTCCCCGATACCGCGCGGACGATCCGGGGCAGCAACCGTTTCGACGAAGGGGGTGTCTCCGCCCATGTCGTCGGGGATCAGCCCCAGACTGTACAGCTGGTTGCGGGTGCGCTGCACGTTGGCATTGGGCAGATCCACCTTGTTGATGGCAACGATGATCGGAACCCCAGCAGCGCGGGCATGGTTGAGGGCCTCTTCGGTCTGGGGCATGACGCCATCGTCCGCTGCCACCACCAGGACGACGATATCGGTAACTTGTGCCCCCCGTGCGCGCATCTGGGTAAAAGCTTCGTGTCCCGGCGTGTCCAGGAACGTGATGAAGCGTCCGTCGCGCTGGACGCGCCAGGCCCGCAAATGCTGGGTGATGCCCCCGGCTTCGGTGGCGACTACGTTGCTTTCCCGGATCCGGTCGAGCAGACTGGTCTTGCCGTGGTCCACGTGACCCATGACCGTGACCACCGGTGCCCGCGGCACCAGGTCTTCTGGGCGGTCCGGTTTTCGATACTCTGCCAGGAGCTGTTCCTCCGGATCGGCTGGCTTTTTCACTTCCAGCTCGACGCCGTAGTCCAGTGCCAATTCCTCGGCCAACTGGAAGGCCAGGGGAGCGTTGATGTTCACCAGCTGCCCGCGATCGAGCAACTTGCGCAAAATGTCGTTGGCTTTGATACCGAGAGCTTCGGACAAGGTGCGTACGGTCAGCGGCGGCTCCACGGTCACTTTTCCCTTGCGCGGGGGAGCCACAGGCCGAGCCGCCGGGGCGCGCGAGCGGACACGCCGGATCACAGGCAGGGCCGGCTGCTCTTCTTCCAGAAGCAACTTCTCCGGCTCGACCGTTTCCTCGAAATCGTGCCGATCTCTGGCGCGCAGGACCCGTTTGCGATGCCGTTCTTCGCGGCCTTTGACGACCCCGGGCCGGCCTTTGCGCGGCGTCTCTTCTTCGTCTTCTTCGACAGCGACCGCCGGCTGTTCTTGTTCCAAACTTTTTTTCAAGATGGCCTGCGTCAGCTCACGCACATCCTTGGCGGCGATCGTTTGTCGCTTTTCCAGCAGTTCCGGTAGGCGGGCAATGGGTTTTTGCGCCTTTTCCGGCTCCGGCTTTTTCTCGACGGTGCCCCCTTTGGGCTTGGGCGGCACAGCCACGCCCGGCAACACGCCCGGGGCAACGACAGGCAGCGGCCTGCCGCTCGGCTCGGGTTTGCGCGCACCAGGCTTGCCTTCCTGCTCGGCCGGCTTTTGGGGCGTCTTGGTCCCGCGCACATGCCGCGATAGATCGCGAATGGGTCGGAACGACGCGAAGGTGTGCGGTCTGGGGGTCGGCGTGGGCTGCAGTGCTGTAGCGGGAGTCGCAGGCTTTGTTTCTGCCGTGGCTGGAGCCGCTTGAGTACCCGTGCCCGCAGGTGTCGGACTCGGCCCGGCCACAGGTGCGCTCGGCGCAGCCGGCTCGGCCCGCTTCTCCACGGGACCTGCCGGACGGCTCGGCCCAGGACCTTCGCGCAGAAACTTCCTTACCAGTTCCTGTTGCTCTGCATCCAGCGTACTGAGCTGGCTCTTGGCAGGTATCTGAGCCTGCTTACAGATTTCCACTACCTGTTTGCTCTCGATACCTAACTCGCGAGCAAACTCATAAATGCGGATTTTTTTGGCTTCTGTCTGAGTTTGCAATCCGGCTGACTCCATAACCACCACGGCGCGAGGCACAAACGGCAGGTCCGCCCGGGCAAAGCAGGCACCTTCCCTGCTCTGGCGACATACACACTGGCTGATGCACTAGGCCGACCTGTTCGTCGTCTCTAAGGAAAAGTAGACGCCGCCAACCGCAGTACTGAAATTGTAACAAATGCACCAGAAAAAGGAAATCCCCTTTGCCAACTAGCTGCAAAAATCATCACAAACAAACGATCCGATGCCACACGGCGCCTCCTGGCATCGCGGCGCAACAATTTACCAGACAAACGCTTACGGCGGGTGTCGCCTCTGCAGCAACTCGACATGGAGCTCGCTGCTTTGCCAAGCAATGGCGCACATATTCGCCTCGCAGGACTGGGGACTTGTGCAGCCAACCCAACAGGCTGCCCCTGCAGTGTGCTTACACGGCCAGTCCGCGGGTTGTCCCTAGGTGTAAAAGACAAAGTACACCGCGCCTAGCAAAAACAAAAAGCCAACGACATAGTTGAGCCGAAACTCCTCGCCGAGATAGGCAACGGAGAACACACTGAATACCACCAGCGTGATGACTTCCTGAAGCATTTTCAGCTGAGCAGCGGTAAAGTGATAATGACCTATTCGGTTGGCCGGCACCTGAAAGCAGTACTCCACAAAGGCGATGCCCCAGCTTGCCAACACCGCCAGCCACAAGGGAGACTGCTTGAATTTCAAGTGTCCATACCAGGCAAACGTCATGAACACGTTGGACACAGTCAAAAGCAGCACGGTCCACCAACCACTTATCTGATGATCCATATTTCCTCCGACTCGGCTTGGCTGACGGCAGCCCACCCAAAGCCTGCGATGGCAGCTCGATTTGGGCGCGTCAATCCCTAGCAGGCACAGTGCATAGGCCGCTGGGCCAACGAGCTGCCGACCATCGGCACTGGCACTACTCATTCGCAGCAGGCGGCCTACGTTTATTTTCCTTCGCAATTGCGATCAAGATCTTTCGCGCCTGAGCCCGCAAAATGGGTGGAATCGGAAAACGTTGCAACCATCCATGTTGTTCGGGCCGTAGGATGTGTGCTGAGTTTGACGAAAATGCCCAATGTTCC
Organism: Gemmataceae bacterium; assembly: GCA_040289265.1. Lineage (GTDB taxonomy): Bacteria > Planctomycetota > Planctomycetia > Gemmatales > HRBIN36 > PSKW01. The sequence continues at coordinate 376,453 of PSKW01000003.1, read as the reverse complement.
GCCAGGATTTTTTGACAAGCGGCACCCTATGATCTAGATTTGTCAGGCTCGTCGAGGAATTATGCACCTTATCGGCTGTGTGACTGCACGGCCAGCGACAGTGCGAGGGAAGCAAGGCACAGCCATGTACGGAGATACGGCGCATATCGGTTTGTTCGAGGCGAGACGATTTGCCGGCGTATCTGCAAGGCCCATGGTCAAAGGCCGCAGCGGCATCAGGCGCGGTGCCGCCGCCGTAGAGATGGCCGTGTTGCTGCCGCTTTTCATTGCCTTGCTATTTGGGCTGTGGGAAGCCAGTCGGCTAGTACATGTGCAGCAGATCGTGAGCAATGCTGCACGAGAAGGAGCCAGGCAGGCAGCCACAGCCGCCAAAACAACCAACCAGGTGATCGAGGCTGTCAATAACTATTTGCTGCGCGCCGGGATACCGACTAGCGGCGTGGCAGTGACCATCGAGAATCTCACTGATCCGGCCCGCTCCAACCCGATAGATGCTAGACAAATGGACCATCTGCGCGTCACGGTTCAAGTGGACCCGGAAACGATCGCCTGGATCTTGCCCTACCGCATTGTGAGCCACCCCAACTTGCGCGCACGCGCCGACTGGTTCGCCATGGCGGATATTCCCCTGGAAATCAACCCCGACCTCCCTTTGGAATAGAGATCGCGTATATGCCGGTACAACTCCCGCGTCAGACAGGCCAAATCGGCACACTTGGAGCCGCCGCTCGCAAAGGCACCTACATCGTGGAATTTGCTTTATTTGCTTCTCTGTTTTTCCTATTTTTCTTCGGCATCCTCGAGTACGGCCGTTTGATCATGGTCAAACAGGTCATGGACCATGCGGCGCGGGCCAGCGCTCGCTATGCCGTCGTCCACACCTACGACAAGACCTCCTCGGAAGTCGTGACGCAAGCACTGGAACACCTGAGCGGCGTCAGCAACAGTCTGACCGGCGTCTCGGTGAAGCTTTACAAGGCCGATCCAACCACGGGGGCCGACATCGGCGACTGGAAAGACGCGGCTTTTGGAGAATGCATCGCCGTGGATATCGAGGCTAGTTATCAGCCGGCACTCCCGGTGTTGCTGCTGATGCCCAGCTATATGCCTCTTCGGGCACGGTGCATCATGTACAGCGAAGCCAATTGATGGGCTGCCGATCGGATCTTGAGGACAATGCACAGAGCGATGCCCAGCTCGGCCAGGCGCACATCGCCGGAGGTGACAGATGACGACGAGAGACATTTTTGACCCGACGCAGCGAACGATAGGTCGCAGCCAACTCCACAGGCAGGTGCCCGGGGATACCCAGCGCTTGCCTACGAGCGGTCGCAAAGGCGGGTTCATTGTCTTGACAGTCGTCTGCCTGGTGGCTCTTTTCGGCTTCGTGGCGTTGGCGGTGGACCTGGGTTTAGTAGCGGTCGCGCGCACCCAATGTCAAAACGTGGCGGATGCCGCGGCCGTGGCTGCCGGTCGGGCGCTCAACGGCGACGTGGCCAACGACAACAACGCCAGTGCGGCTGCTCCGGCAGCACTGGCCATAGCCACGGCCAATGCCATCCTCGGTGAACCGGTCCGCCCGGAGCAGGTTCAAGTCAGCCTCGGCTCGTACACGTACGACGATACCCAAGGCAAATTCATCCAACGCATTCCCAAATTGAGCAACGAAAGTTGGACCTTGGCACGTGTGCGTGTCGCGGCCACGCAGCCGACCTATTTCGCGCGTATCCTCGGCATCAACTCGTTCGATGTAGCGGCCAGCGCCACTGCGGTGCACCGCCCGCGCGATGTGGCCGTCATCCTCGACTTCTCGGGTTCCATGCGCTTCGACAGCTTGTTGGGCATTCCCTATTACGGCGCGCGGACCATGTCCAACAACCCCGAACCGGTGTATCCCAGGTTCGGCCACTATGCGGATGCTGCCTCCAAACTGTACAATCCCAACCCGTTTACCACCATCGCCGGCCTGGTCTACGGCGCGGCCAACGTCACCGTCTCCACCAATTCCGGTCCGGCAATCGTCAACGACTTTTATCGAAACTCGGCGGGAAGCAGTCCCATACCTGCCTTTTATCCAGCGCCGGACTCCTATGAAACCGTGCCCGGCGGCGACAACTACAAGTTCAAGTATGGCTCGACCACCGTCTATGCCAAAACAGTCCAGGAAATCACCAATGCCACTAACTCGCAAATCGCCGCGAAAACGGATCCGCCCATGCCGGGTTATAGCAATTTCCAGGGATATACCTTGGGGCCGCGTTATTGGGGCAAAACGTTCTTTATCTGGCCGCCCGATCCTGACCCGGCCAAAGATTGGCGCCGCAAGTTCTTCATTGACCCGTCCACCGGCCAGGGAGTGGACGACAACCGCAGGCTGTGGGACACTAGCGGCACCTGGAAGCCGCCGCGCGCGGGCAGTACGGAGAATTATCGCATCAATTACGCCGCCATTCTGCAGTGGATCAAAAAAACCGGCCCGGATCCTTTCCCCCCGCGCTTGCGTGCAGGACGCATCCTCTACTACGACGCCATCCCGGACACCATAGACACGGGCACCTTTCCGCCTGCTGACCCGAATCAGCGCTTCTGGAAGGATTACATTGATTACGTATTGGGCCTGTATCAAGCGAGCGCGACCACCTGGCAGGTCATCGTCCCGTACACGGGCTACGGTGACGATTTTGTCTGGGGAAGTGTGCGCATCAGCGGCCCGTACGGCCCTTACTCGACGGCGCCCACGTGGCGCGTGCACCCGCAAGACAACCCGCGTCGTCCGCTGTTGCACTTTTGGTTCGGCCCGATGACGCTGATAGATTTCCTGGGTAATTACAATCTCGGCCCTGTCGCGGCGCCTAACTATCGCAAACACTGGTGGTGGCCAGGCACCTGCCATGAATCTCCTTTGTGGCAACTGAAGGTAGGCATCCAGTCGGCCATACGCGACATCGAAAACAACCATCCCAACGACTATGTGAGCTTGATCCTTTTCAGCTCGCCGCAGAACGGACCTGACACTCCGATCCACGGACGCTTCAACCGCGTTCGGGCGCCTCTTGGCCGGAATTACCGGCGCATTGTGGACGCACTTTTTTATCCGCCGAGCACGCTGGACAACCCAGGCACCGAGTTGCGCCCGTACGACTATGGACCTATGCTGGAAGCTCCCAGAGCTATGGGCGCTACCACACCGGTGATGGGCTTTATGCTGGCCTACAACCAGTTCAGTGCCAATCCCAGTTTACGCACCTATGCTCCGTCTCCGTCTCCTGTCGGCGAAGCCGGCGGCTTCGGTCGCAAAGGTGCTGCCAAATTGGTCATCCTGGAAACAGATGGGATGGCCAACACCCCCGCTTATGCCGATTTCGTCAACCTTGGCCCGCACATGTCGTACTACCGCGTGCGTCAGCCTGGAGAGTACCCCGCGCAATCCGGGGCGGTGGAAACCCAGATTTACCAGGTCGTAGATCAGCTAGTGGCCTTGGAGTCAGCGCCATCGCCAGGCTATTCCACCAAAAGAAAGCCGGTCATCATCCATTGTCTGGCCTTCGGCACCTTGTTCGAGCCGTACACGACCACGCCGGAGAAAGATCAAGCACTCGAGTTACTGCAAAATATTCAGTACCGCGGAAAAACTCAGTCCCATCCCACCGATCCGCTTCCCGAGTACAAACGCATCGTCGGTACACCGGAAGAACGTATCCAGAAGCTGCAAGAAGCCTTTCGGCGCATCATGCAGGACGGCGTCCAAGTCACCCTGATCGAGTGACCTAACGAGCACGGACCATGACCGAGTCAGCACTTCGCTGCGAAAACGTCAGCAAATGGTATCGCCAAGGATTTAGCGCCCGGCGGGTACAGGCCTTGTGCGACGTATCGCTGACCCTGGAGCGGGGCGAAGTCCTCGGACTGGTCGGCCCCAATCGTGCCGGCAAAACCACCTTGATCAAACTCTTTTTGTCCCTGTGCTGGCCGAGCACAGGCCGCATATGGCGGTTCGGGCAGCCGGCCTACCGACGCGACACCTTGGCTCGGGTCGGGTATGTGCCCGAACATACCTTGATCCCCTTGCCGCTCCAGGTGCGTCACGTCCTGACGATGCACGGCAGTCTGCTGGGTTTGCCGCCCGCGGCCATTCGTCGGCAGCGCGACTCCGTCCTGGCCCAGTGCGGTCTGGAGGCGGTAGCTCATCAGTCTGCCGATCAACTGAGCAAGGGCATGTTGGTGCGGCTAGCGCTGGCCTGTGCACTTCTCGGCACACCCGAACTGCTTGTCCTGGACGAGCCTTTCGAAGGGCTTGACGTTTCAGGGCAGGAGTGGCTCCGTGCCACCATCGCCCGACACAAATCCCTGGGTGGCAGCGTTCTGCTCGTGTCGCACAACGGCGCGGAAATCGAGCGCCAGTGCGATCGGGTGGCGCTTTTGGACGACGGCCGTCTGGTGTACTGCGGCGCTGTGCCGGGCCTACGCGCATACGAGCGCGGGCGTGCCAGCGGTTCGACCGTGTGCGTCGGCGTCGGCAGGCAAGAAGGACCGTTGCTCGCCGCCAGCACCTTGTGAAAGACAAACTATGAAGCTTGTGTCGGCCTTTGCACTGGTTTATTTCGGACAACTGCGAGCTGTAGCGGCTCTGGCCCGCAAGTCCGGGCTGCTGTGGTTGGCTACGGCAGCGCTGACGGTAGGCTGTGCCTTATGCGCTAGCTTGCGTGTCACGGGTGGACTGGCAGCGGAGGACCAAGAGGTATTGGAGTTCGTGCCATCGCACGATCGGGAGGCCCAGCGTCCAGCCCACCTGGCGCGTCACGGCGTGGAAGTTGCCCAGGGAGAATGGTCCATAGGTTTCGGCTTCGTGCGCATGCCCCTGGGTCGGGATGCCCGAGACGCGGTCCGGCTTGTTTTGCTCCTGCTGGTAGGAGGCGCGGCCGACGCGCCGGGCCTGCTTTTGGCTTTGCTGTGGACCGCCGGTTTCGTGCCGCAGATGCTCCAGGAGCGGCATGCGGTCCAGCTCGTGAGCCGACCGTGGGGACGCGCCCCCTGGCTGGTGGCGTTGTATCTGGCCGTCGTCACGCTGTATGCCTGCTTTTTGATCCTTTTTGTCGGCTGCACCTGGCTGACCGCTGGCATGCGCACCGGCATCTTCTGGACCGGCTACTGGCTGCCAGTGCCCGTGGGGGTGCTTTCGTTCGCGGCGTTCTATGCGTTTTCGGCACTGTTCGGGGCGGGCACGCGTAGCACGGCAGCCGCCTCCCTGGCGACCGTCGTGTTCTGGCTCATCTGCTGGGGTGCCTCGTCAGGCTGGTACATGCTCAGCAGCCTGGAGCCGGGTCAGCTCTCGTCCGCGGCGCGGACCTTGTGCCAAGTAACGTATTATCTTTTACCCAAGCCCGCCGACCAGACGCTGGCGCTTTTCCAAGCACTGGGCAGCCACACGCACTTGGGGGTGCCCGCGTGGATGCAGGCGGGAGTAGCCAGTTTTTCGCTCGGCATCTACGTCTCGACGACGCTGGCATTCACCTCGGTCTGTACCTGCCTAGCTGCCCTGCTTATGCGGCGCATGGAGTTTTAAGGACGCTCGCCAGGTACGCATGTCTTACGGGCTCGAGCGAGCCATCGTCACGCACACCTGGCCCCTATCCGTGCCGGCGCTTACAATGACGTACAGAAGCAGCGGGGCGCACTGTGTCTATGCAGAGGAGTTCTTTGGCGTGGCCCTGACAGCGGCAGATAGGCTGCTTTTGCAGCGCCTGTTGAATCGCGAGCCGGGCTCCTGGAACGATTTCATAGATCGTTTTCTGGGTGTCATTTATCACGTCATCCACCATACGGCTCATGCGCGCAGTGTCGTCCTGCGCCCCGAAGAAGTGGAAGACATCGCGGCGGAGATTTTGCTCAAACTGGTGGCGGACGATTACGCCCTGCTGCGTCAGTTCCGTGGCCGCAGTAGTCTGGCCACGTACCTGACCGTCGTCACGCGACGTATCTGTGTGCGGCAACTGGCCGAACGCACAGCGGCCCGCTTGCGCACCGTGGAGCAGCGACAGCTGGAAGCCGCCGCCGCGCCCGAAAGAGAGTCGGGTCTGGAACACATCGAAGAGGTGCAGCGCTTGCTGGCGCGCTTACCGAGAAAAACGCGAGAAGTGGTCCGGCTCTATTATCTCGAAGGGCGCAGCTACGAAGAGATCAGCAGCAAGTTGAATATTCCGGTCAATAGCATCGGGCCGGTGTTGACTCGGGCCAAGGAATTGCTGCGCCGGCGTTTGCGTGCCGCCAGCACCGGCCCGGTGCCAGCAGGACAACAGGGCCCGTCGGATGCCGGTGCCGGCTCGCGGCCGGCTGCGCCCCCAGCCCCGGCCGCCGAGAGCCCGCGCCCGAGTGCCCCAGTGCCGACTTCACCTGCAGAACACCGACAGGAGTGACGCCGTGGCCGATCAGACCAAATCCTGCCCTTTCTGCGGCGAAACCATCCGGGCCGAGGCTATCAAGTGCCGCTTTTGCGGTGAGTTCCTCGACTCGGAGCAAGCCCCAGCCGCCGAGCCCCTGCCCGAAGAAGCCGATGGCCCCACGGCCCTGCGCTTCATTCTGCCTGTGGGCACCGAAGCTTTCAGTGTCTTGACCAGTTTTACGGCCCTTCTGGCCCTCTTGCCTATCGGCTTGATATGTACCTTTGCCTTCGCGCTCGATCAAAGAAAAACTACCGAACTTTTCGTCACTGTTTTTATCTGGTACCATGCAGCTTTGGGCGTCCTAGTGCTCTTCTTCGGTGTTGTTTCACTGATACGACTGCTCCTTACTGCCACGCATCTGCGCGGGCTTGTCCGTACGATCGTTTCTCTTATCCTCGGCCTCGGCGGCGCCATCTGCAATATCATCGTACTCTATAATATCGAAGGCCTTATCAAGAAATTGTTCTGACCGTCGCATCGTCCCCGTGCTTCCCTCGGGCAAACCTCCGCTTCCTCTTGCCTCGCCGACGAACAGTGTTTCAAAAGCGCCAGCCTATCTCGGACGCTGCCTCAGTACGTCCTGCCAACGCGATAGGAATGTATCGCGCTTGTAACAACGATTGTAACAACTGGATTGGATTCGCCGCCGCTGGCGACGAAGTGGGACATAAGGCACGTGTCACTTCTCCGTGATTATTCGCACGCCATTACTCTACACAGACTTGTGGCAGCTTCGATTGTTCACTCCCGAGGGTACAGTATTTGGCATGTTGCTTGCTCATATGAGCATATGTACACAGGTGGCTGGCTGAACTAGGCGCACGAGAAGATACTGGACAGACCAGCGACGATGACTGCCAGTGACAATGACTGGACGTGGGCCGCAGTGTCCAGCTGGAAGGAGGAGGGCAAACGATGATAGATGCCAAGAACAGTCAGTGGATCAAAGATTGGTTGGACCATTTGCAACGCTGCCTTCAACAGTTACAATGGGCGCGCGACAGTGCGACTGTATATTATTTGACCGACTGCATGTTGCGCGACTTGGAGTATTGCCGGCGGATCGTCCATGTCATCCAGAAGCGCTACGCAATAGCGGTGCGCAATTGACCGAACCGTGGTAGCCAACGGCAGTGCCTTGGATACCGTGAGCGGTCACAAAGGCCGCTCGTAAGAGCGCTGGTTGCATCGGCAGGCACGCGCTGTTTTTGCAGGGCGCTTTGGCCAGCGGGCATGCGGAGCCGTACATTGGTCCACATGCAAGGGATACCCATCTCGCGCACGGACGGCCAGACGCTATCCGAACAGGCGTGGCGTGCCTATTGGTTGCGCGCCCGGGACCAGATGCTTTTGGAGCCTGGCGTAGCCTACCTGAACACAGGCTCGTACGGACCGACGCCACGGCCGGTTGTGGAACAATTGCTGGATTATCGGCGGCGTCTGGCCGCGCAGCCTGTGGACTTTTTGTGGCGGCAGATGCCCGAGTTGCTCTGGCAAGCGCGCCAGGAATTGGCGCTTTTCCTGCACACGCGGCCGGAGCGTATCGTTTTGACCGCCAACGTCACAGCAGCGATCAATTTGGTCGCTCAATCGTTGACCCTGGCGACGCCTGGGGAGATCGTCCTGACGGATCAGGAATATCCGGCCATGGTTTATGTCTGGGAGCGTGTGGCGCAGCGGGCAGGTCTGACGCTGCGACTAGCCCCGCTACCAGAACATCCGCGCACCGAAGACGAGCTGCTGGAGGCTATCGTTTGCCGGCTGACGGCACGCACGCGCCTTTTGTTTTTCAGCCACGTACTGTACACAACCGGGATGGTTTTGCCTGCGGCCCGGATATGCCAGGAGGCACGGCGGCGCGGCATCGTGACTGTGGTGGACGGAGCGCATGCGCCTGGCATGATCGGCCTGGATGTGACGACGATCCCCTGCGATTTTTACTGTGCCAATCTGCACAAGTGGCTGCTGGCTCCCATCGGCAGCGGTTTTCTCTGGTTCAGCGAGGACAACCGCGATCGTCTGGCGCCTTTGGTCGTGAGCTGGGGCTATCACGACCCCTGGCAGGAGCCGGACCGTCGCGATGTACACGGCTCGACGGCGCGGCTGCGCTTCGTGGAGCACTGGGGGACGCGCGATCCGTGTCCGTGGCTAACCATCCCGGCGGCCATCGGTTTCTGGCGCCAATGGGGGGCCCAGCGCATCCGTCGGCGGCATCTGCAGCTGGGCGACTATGTGCGGCAGCGTTTGACGGGCCTGCCGGGCCTGCGATGCGCCACACCTGAGCAGGCCGAGTTGCGCGGGGCAATGACCGCTTACTGGACACCGGCGGGACCGGTCGAGCGCTGGCGTCACGACTTGTGGCACGTGTACCGTGTCGAGGTACCCTGGATCGAGCGACCCCAAGGATGTCTGCTGCGTATTTCCACTCATTTTTACACACAGGAGTTAGAAATCGAACGGCTCGCCGAGGCTTTGGCGGCATTGCTACCGACGCAGGACGCCCATCGAGCCGGATGAAGCACGCGGAGGGGACGATCATGGTATACCTGTCGCGTATCTACACGCGCACTGGGGACACGGGAGAAACGGCCCTAGGCGATGGCCGTCGTGTGGCCAAGGACCATCCGCGGGTGGTCGCTTACGGGAGTGTGGACGAACTCAACGCCTGCCTGGGCCTTTTAGTGGAGTATCTGCGGGACGAGCAGGAACGTCAACTCGTGCGGTCGCTGCAGAACGATCTGTTCGATGTCGGCGCCGACCTATGCGTTCCCGAAGAGGAACACGACCCCGGTCGGCTGCGGGTCGGTGCCGAATACGTGGAGCGGCTGGAGCACCTCATTGACCGGCTCAACGAACCCCTGCCGCCTTTGACCAGTTTCGTGCTGCCGGGGGGCACGCCGGCGGTCGCCTGGTGTCACCTGGCGCGAACGGTGTGCCGACGTGCCGAGCGGGAGGTCGTGGCCTTGATGCGTACTGCCCGGATCGGCGCTCCGCTCGTGGCGTATCTGAATCGGCTGTCGGACTTGCTTTTTGTGCTGGCGCGTCACTTGCAAGCCAAAGACAAGGCCCCAGGATGGCTCTGGTCCCCGGGCACACACGAACCGACTTGGCTGCCCAGCGGCTAGTCCTGTGGCTGCCCTGCGCCATCCAGCCGGCTGCCTCCTTGCCAGTGGCACATAAGATTGGTTGAGACCGGCACAGGATGCCTGCCGAACGAGCGGCTCATCCGAGCGGTTCCCTGCCTCGGCACTACGCACACCAGGGCACCGGAGCGCGAGAGGACCTACCGTGGAAGGTATACAAGAGCTGTCCGCCTTCGACTATCAGCCACGCACCCGTGCGGTGTTCGGCCCTGGCAGTTTGGAGCGCGTGGGCGAACTGGCCCGCGAGCTGGGCGGTAGTCGTGCCCTGCTGGTAACCGATCCCGGCTTGGAACAGGCTGGTCATCCGCAAAAGGCTGCCACCTGCTTGCGACAGGCCGGCCTGCAGGTCTGCGTGTTCGATGGCCTGCAGGAAAATCCCACCACCGAACACGTAGACGCCGGCGTGGCCCTGGCACGAGATTTCCGGCCCGACCTGATCGTCGCCGTAGGGGGCGGCAGCGCCATGGATTGTGCCAAGGGAATCAACTTCCTGTACACCAACGGTGGTCGTATGCACGACTACTGGGGCAAGAACAAAGCCCGCTTGCCTATGCTGCCCTCGCTGGCGGTTCCCAGCACAGCGGGCACGGGCAGCGAAGCCCAGTCGTATGCCTTGATCACCGATCCGGCGACCCATCGCAAGATGGCCTGCGGCGACAGCAAGGCAGCGTTTCGTATTGCCGTACTGGATCCGTTGGTCACCATGACTCAGCCGGCACGGGTGACGGCGCTGACTGGGCTGGATGCCCTGGCGCATGCCGTAGAGTCGTACGTCACTCGGGTACGCAATCCGATCAGTGCTTTGTTCGCCCGCGAAGCCTGGCGTCTGCTGTCCCGTGCGTTCCCGACGGTACTGACCGACCCGGGCAACCTCCAGGCACGCGCCTACATGCAACTGGGCGCTCACCTAGCCGGCATGGCCATCGAAAACTCGATGCTGGGGGCTGCGCATGCCCTGGCCAATCCTTTGACCGCCCGTTATGGACTCACCCACGGGCTGGCCGTGGCATTGGTTCTGCCATCGGTCATCCGCTACAACGAGCTAGTCGTGTCCGATTTGTACGAGGATCTAGCCGCCCACCTCCCGGGTCAAGGCGCGACGCCTGGGGAAAAGCTGGCCCGGTATCTTTGCCGGTGCCTGGATTTGGCCCAACTGCCAAGTACTCTGCGCGAGGCGGGAGTGGTCGAAGCGGATCTGCCCCTGCTGGCTTCGTGGGCCGCCGAGCAATGGACTGCCCAATTCAATCCACGACCGGTCGGTGACGCCGAGCTTCTGGCACTTTACCAGGCTGCTTACGGTAACGACGCTGCTGCCGAAGGCTGAGTAGGCCGCACGTCCACCCGCGGTGCCGCCGGGGGCAAACTGTGCAACCACGCGAGCAGCCGCTCGCTCGTGCGTTCACGGGCACGCCACAGGCCCAGGCGCGCTACTTTGCGCTCGGGACGACACCGCCAGCTGGCCGGCCTTCTATGGTGCCAGGGGGACTGGCTTTGCCCGGGTTGAAAACATCGTAAACGACGCGAGCGATACGCGCACACAGCACATCCCCAGCGTTGTCCTGCGTCCAGGAAGTATCCCGATTGCCCGCGGTCAGCACGCACAAAGCGATAGGCCCGCCGGGAGTGTACAAGATGCCGGCGTCGTTGCGTGCATCGCTCACCGATCCTGTTTTGTGTGCCACGGTCGTTCCGGCAGGGAGCAAGCGCGGGAACTTGTCGCGGTCGGTGCATTTTTTCAAGTGTTCCAGCATTTCCGCACTGGCCGCGGCACTGACCAACTGCCGATGGTGGAGCTTTTCTAAAAGTGCGAGCATCTCGCGGGCGGTCGTCGAGCCCAAGCCGTAACGCCGACTGCGCTCGGGATAAAGCGATGTGTCGCGTCGAAAGACCTTGGAGTGGATTTTCGTTTCCGCAAAGCCCCAGGCCTCCATGCGCTTATTGACTGCGGTCAAGCCCACGCGGTCCAGCACCATATTGGTCGCCGTGTTGTCCGAAAATGCGATCATCAGCCGCACGGCATCCCGCAGAGGAAAGCGGGCGCCGACGCTGAAATGTTCGGTCAGGATGCCGCTGCCCGGCACTTTATCTTCCTGACGCAATGTGACCGGCTCGGACAAGCTGATGCGGCCCTCTTCGACCTGCTGATAGACCTCCAGCATCACCGCCACCTTGATGAGACTGGCTGTCGGCATGATGCGATCTGCCTGATAAAAGAAGCTGCGGCCGGTATCCAGATGCTTGACGGCCACAGCGACCTGTCCGGCGTGGGCCTCGATCAAAGGCACGAGCTGATGCCCCAGGTCTTGAGCCAAGCCGGGCAGGCTGAGCAAACTCGACGCCGAGATCGAGAGGCAGACCAGCCACACACTTTGCGGTCCGGCTCCGTGTGCCGAGCGATGCGCACGGTCGCCAACGAACGTGCAGGACATGGCTCACTCCTTCTGCGCCCAACGGCGATAGGCGGCGAAGCGCCGCAGGCTTTGGTCGCCGGCAAACGCCGATGCACCCAAGGTTTCTTCGATGCGCACAAGCTGATTGTATTTGGCCAGCCGCTCGCCGCGCACGATGCATCCGATCTTGATCTGGCCTGCGCCGGTCGCCACGGCCAAGTCGGCGATGAACGGATCCTCGGTTTCCCCGCTGCGTGCCGAAACAATGGTGTTGTATCCTGCCGCCCGGGCAGTCTCGAGGACGTGCAGCGTTTCGCTGAGCGTACCCACCTGATTGGGCTTGATCAGAATGCTATTGGCGACGCCGGCCGCTAGGCCGCGCTCGAGGAGAGCTCGATCGGTCACGAAAAGGTCGTCGCCGATCAGTTGTACCTGGGAGCCCAATGCCTGAGTAAGCGTCTGCCAGCCTGACCAATCGTCCTCGGCCAGGGGATCTTCGAGACTGACCACTGGGTACTGACGAACCCAGTCCTCGAGCCGGCGTACCAGCTGGGATGCACTGAAGGCGCTTTGCTCCAGCCGCCAATGGTACAGGCCGTCGCGGTACCAGTGACTGGCAGCGAGGTCCACAGCCAGCACCACATCTTTGCCCGGCGTGTAGCCGGCAGCTGCGATGCTGGCGAGCAGGATGGCAAAGGCTTCTTCGTGGCTTCGCAAAGCGGGTCCGTAGCCCCCTTCGTCGGCGACCAGATAGCTTTCGTACCCGCGACGCGCCAGCTCTCGACCCAGGGCATTATGGACGTGTGCCGTCATTTCCAAGGCGCTGGCCAGCGACGTGGCACCCACAGGGATCATGAGAAAATCCTGGATGTCGAGTTTGCCGCCGGCATGCAAGCCGCCGCTGAGCAGATTCACCATGGGCAGGGGCACGCACTGTCGGTCACCCAGGTGCACAAAAAGCGGGTGTCCGTGACTGGCTGCGGCAGCACGCGCACAGGCCAGCGACACGGCCAGGATCGCATTGGCGCCCAGACGTTGTTTGGACGGTGTCCCGTCTAGCTGCCGCAAGCGCCGGTCTATCTCCTCCTGAGCGTCCACGGGCATGCCGCACAGCGCGGGTGCTATAAGCTCACGGACCGCGGCTACGGCATGTAAGACGCCATAGCCCGCGTAACGATGGGGGTCGCCGTCGCGCTTGTCGAGTGCCTCATGACGTCCGGTGCTGGCGCCTGCAGGCACGCTAGCTCGCCCCATCTGCCCGTCGCTGGTGTGTACTTCCGCCTCCACCGTGGGTCGGCCCCGGCTGTCGAGGATCTCCCGCGCCCACACACGCACGATGGTACTCGATGGACCGGCCATGCCCGCGCTCTCCGTCTGCCAAAAAGGCACCCCGCCGGGTCTGCCCGCCTCGTTTCCGGCGGGCATCCTAGCAGCACCTGGTATTCCCTTAGCAGCCATAGTCTGCTACATCTTATGGCTTATTACCTCGGCTACGGAGACACCTCGACGGTGACAAGCCGTCTTGGGCGCGTGCTCCAGGAGCATGCGAAATAGCACAAGCAAAAAATGCGCGAGTGAAACCACAAGCTCGCCTGTGGGGTATAGGCCACTGGCGCCTTTATGGGCGTAAGCGATATGGACACACACTAGGCCACAGAAGGGAGGTAAATTTGATGAACAAGTTGTTCTGGCAAATGAGCGCAGCCTTGACAGCGTTCTGGGTAGCTTTGACGCCGTTGTGCGCACAAGCCGCAGAAGTAGACCCCTTGGTGCCTAAAGACGCTGTCATGGTCATGACTGTGAACATTGATCGGCTCATACAAGCAGAGGCTGTCAAAAAGCACGCGCTGGGCCGTATCAAAGACGCCATCAAAACCAATACTGAAGCCACACAAATCCTCAGTCAGCTCAGCTTGGACTGGGAAAAAGACCTAAAGACCTTGACCGTGGCCCTCTCCGGCGAGCTGAAGAACGTCGGCGGTGGCAATCCCTTGGAGAGCATGTCGCTGGCGGTGATCGTCCGGGGCAAGTTCGCGCCCGAAAAATTCGACGAATTGGCCAAAGAGCATCCCGACCGGGTGACCACCCACAAAAGCGGCAATCACACCATCTACGAAACCAAAGATGGCGAACAACCTATGTTTGCGGCTTTCGTGGGCAAAGAGGCTGCCGTCCTCAGTAACAAACGGAATCTGGTCGAGGATTGCCTCGCCGGCAAAAAGCAGGCAGGCGTCAACAAGGATTTGCAGAGCGCCGTGCGCAAGGTATCCGGCGAGCCTACGGCCTGGTTTGCTATGGCGGTCCCCGATCAACTCCGCGACCTGATGAAAGCCTCCCCGCAGGCCGCCGAGCTGGCTGAAAAACTCGAGGCTTTCACCCTCACCGCCACAGTCAAAAGCAACATCGTCGTCGAACTGGGGATGCATATGAAAGACCGGGCATCCGCCGACAAGGCCAAGCTCATCCTCGATCAGGTCAAAGCTTTCCTGACCCTGGCGGCTTTGCAAAACGAAAAAGCCGGACCGATCCTGAACAACATCATCAACGCCGCGAAAGTGGAAACCCAAAACAACGTGGCCGCGTTGCGCGCTGAAATCACCGCCCAGCAGCTCGAAGAACTGATCAAGCTGGCTCAATAGCACCGGGAACTGTCTGCACGCTGGTCCCGAGCGCCGGAGCTGGAGACTTTCCGGGCAGGACTTTTTGTTTGCCGCATCGTGTGCCAAGCGCCGGCATAGGTCGGCGCCGGACGCGTGCCAGTGGCCGTCCCAGCGATGCGCTCGGTATGCGTCGTCGGGAGAGCTTTTGCGGCTCGCTCACATGAGGGCTCTGAGCAATATGCGATAGACTTTGCGATAGATGTCCGGATCCGTAGAGGCGCGCGGGCCGGCTACGTTGAGCACCTGGGGGCGCACTGTGTCCAGCCACTGCCGGACGCGCTCGATGGCCTCGGTCTCGGAAACACGCCGCAGGTCGAGGCAGAGGAGCGGTTTGCGATAACGTCGGGCCCAGCGGGCAGTGAGTGCTGTGCCCCCTCGCGGCCGGCCATGGGCCAAGATCAGGGTGGCATCGGCGTCGCGCACATTCCATTCCGTGCGCTGTTCCGGCTCGGTCGAGGGCGTTTCCCGAAGCCGATACCGCACGTCGAGCGGGCCGGCCTCGGTCCAGCGGCCTTTGGGAATCCAACCACCGTGCTCGATGCCCAGCTCCCTGGCAACATCCAGAGCAGCTTGGTCCGCTCCGGTCTGACCGCCGGAAACAATCTTGCTCACCCGGTGACGCTCCGGCTGCGACAGTAAGTCAGGTGCGAACATCGGCATACGAACTGCACTCACAACTCCGGAACTCTGGACGCTGAAACAACCAGTAGGGTATAGCCCTGTAAAGCCGACGGCAAGCTGCCTGCACAACGCCGGCTAAGAGAGCGATCGGCCCCATGCACAGAATACGCCCAAATCAAAATACGCCGAACTGAGCAGGCCAGCGACCCAACGCGTCATCGCCGCGGACAGATAGTCCGGTGCTTTGAGCATATCTGTCCTATATCGAGACAGCAAAAAGTTCGGGCCGGCGAGGGAGGTGGCTCGCCAGCCCGACTCGGCGTGTAGCGGGACCCATGCGTGCATGGGCCGGCATCGTCTGTCTACGACTGACCCGCGCACTGGCCCAATGGTCGCTCTTCGGCGCGCGTGCCCGTCACCCTAAAACTGATCCAGCCAGAAGTGAAAACCCCGATAGTACCGCTGCGGCGCCAAAAACTCGTAGCGATATCCGTGGTACAGCTTGGACGGATACGCCATATACGGGGGCGCCGGTTGAAACGGGATGCGCGCATCAGGCCACCGGTAATAAGTCGGCCAATAGCTTTGCGGGAAGTAGACGTAGGGGTAGTAGTAATAGCGTTGGATATCCGGCACCTGGGCAGATGCTCTCGGCGCCATAATCAGCAACGCGGCTGCGGTGGCTAGTGCTAGCAGCAATCGGCTCATGGCTGTCTCCTTTGGTAGCGACGTCGAAACCGTCTGGTCCCGCGCTCAGCTCCTTCGAGCGCCGGCGCGGACGGCATCCTGCTGCAACTATACCCGACACGGGCACGCTCCGCAGGAAGATCGCGCCCAGAACATGCTGCGACGGCGCCAAACTGCAACGAAATTGCTCTCTGGGCAAAGCGCGCCGAAAAGGGGGATCGTACAATAGCAACAGGCCGGCTGTCGGGCAGGCAGTTTGCGCACCCAGGGAAACGAGTGGCACTTATGGACCGAAAGACAAGCACGCCGTCTCCCGTATGGTCGGATCCATTGATCGAACGCTACGCCAGTCCGGAGATGGTGCGTATTTGGAGTCCGCAGCATCGGTATGCTTTATGGCGCCGCTTGTGGCTGGCCCTGGCCGAGGCCCAACACGAACTAGGTTTGACCGGACCGGACGGGGTTACGCCCCGCATACGCGCAGAGCAGCTGGAGGCCATGCGCCGGCACCTGGACGATATAGACCTGGAACGGGTGGCCGAGTACGAGCGACGCGTGCGCCACGATGTCATGGCCCATATCCAAGCTTTCGCCGAGGTGTGTCCCGAAGCGCGGGACATAATCCATCTAGGGGCGACCAGCTGTTATGTCACGGACAACGCCGACATCGTTCTGATGCGCGAAAGCTTGGCCTGGCTGCGGGAACGGCTGGCTGCCTGCATCCGCGAGCTGGCACGCTTCGCCCGGCGCTGGCGCGACTTGCCCACCCTCGGTTCCACCCACTACCAGCCGGCACAGCTGACTACCGTCGGCAAGCGCGCCTGCCTGTGGCTGTACGATTTGGTCCTCGACTATCACGAACTGGACCGGCGTCACCACGAGCTGCGTCTGCGTGGTGTCAAGGGAACGACTGGCACACAGGCAAGCTTCTTGTTGCTTTTTGGCGGCGACCACGAGAAAGTACGCCAGCTCGAACGGCGCGTAGCCCAGAAAATGGGCTTCGAGCGCGTCCATCCCGTGACCGGGCAAACCTATACCCGCAAGGCGGATCTGCAAGTCCTGCAAACGCTGGCAGGCATCGGAGTGTCGGCCCATAAATTCGGCACCGACTTGCGCTTGCTGCAGCACGATGGGGAACTGGAAGAGCCGAGCGAGTCGGAACAAGTCGGTTCTTCCGCCATGCCGCACAAAAAAAATCCGATGCGCGCCGAGCGCTTGTGTTCCCTGGCCCGCTATCTGCTCGGTCTGCCCGAGATGCTGGCGCACACTGCCGCCACGCAATGGCTGGAACGCACTCTGGACGATAGTGCCGTGCGCCGACTGGTTCTGCCCCAGGCTTTTTTGTGCGCCGATGCGGTACTGAGGCTCTACCACAATATCGTCGCCGGGCTGGTGGTCCATGAACCGGCAATCCGCCGACGCGTGGCCGAGTACCTGCCCTTTCTGGCGGCGGAGCCGTTGCTGATGCGGGCAGTACGCCAGGGCGGCGATCGTCAGATGCTCCACGAACTGCTGCGTCGGCACTGCCGAGCGGTCGCCGAGCGGATGCACAGCGGCGCCGACAACGACTTGTTGGCACGACTGCGCCGCGAGCCTGCCTTCGCGCAGGTCGAGTTCGCCGACCTCGCAGACCCCAAGACTTTCCTCGGTCGTGCCCCAGAACAAGTGGACGAATTTCTGCTCAGCGAGGTGGATCCTATCGTGCAAAAACATGCCGGCGGCACCACGCCGGATCACCAACTCCAGGTATAAGCGGACGAGGAGCCGGCTGACCATGTACGGCTATCACGGGCGTATGGTACGCATTCAGGTGGACCGACCGGGGCAAGCCCGGGTTCGGGAGTCGCTGCTGGCCGAGCCTGTCCTGCGACGATACATCGGGGGAGCAGGTCTGGGCGCCTGGCTGCTACTGCGCGAGTCGGTGCCAGGTACTGATGCCCTGGCACCCGATGCCTGCCTCATTTTGGTCAGCGGGCCGCTCGTCGGCACGCCGCTCACCACGACCGTGAAACTAGCGGTCCTGGCACGCTCCCCGTTGACGGGCTTTTTGTGCGATGCGGTCGTTTCTTCGCGCTTTGCCCTGCACTGCAAGTACACGGGCTACGATGCGCTGACCATCTGCGGCCAGGTGGCCGAGCCCAGCGTGCTCTTGGTGAACGAGCACGGCGCCGTCGTAGACCCTGCAGGTACACTCTGGGGACTGCCTGTGAGCGATGCCGAGGCGGAATTGCGCCGACGCTACCCAGGGTACGAATTCCTGGTGATCGGCCCGGCGGGGGAAAAGCGGGTGCGGTATGCCAATCTCAGCCACGAAGGACGTCACGCCGGCCGGGGCGGCCTCGGCGCAGTCCTCGGAGCCAAGAACATCAAGGCCATAGGCGTGGCAGGCACGCGGCTTCCCGCGGTCGCTGATCCCAAACGTGTCGCCAGCCTGGCCCGCGACCTGGCCATACGCTCCCTCGGCCCACACACCGATAAATACCGTCTCCTGGGAACCATCGGCAATCTGGAAGTGTTCGGCCGGCTCGGGTTGCTGCCGACGCGGCATTTCCAGAGCGAGGGGTCCAGCTCGTCGCGTCTTTTGCACGATCAGCTGCAAGCCCAGCGGGTGGAACGCACAGGGTGCTTCGCCTGCACCATCGGCTGCGAGCATCGCTACCGGACGGACAGCGATACGGTGCGTCTGGAATACGAGAGCGCCTTTGCTCTAGGTCCGCTCTGCGACATGAGCGATAGCGAAACGGTCTTGCGTGCGGCACGCCTGTGCGACGAACTGGGCTTGGACACCGTTTCCACGGGGGTCACCATCGCCTGGGCTATGGAATGTGCTGAAGCCGGCCTGCTACCGGCGCCTGGCGTGCGTTTCGGCCATGCCAGGGCATTGCTCGGCCTCATCGAAGATATAGCCTATCGGCGCGGGCTAGGGGCCCTTCTGGCCGAAGGCACCCGGCTGGCAGCACACCAACTGGGTCCAGAGGCGCTGCGCCGGGCCATGCATGTCAAAGGACTGGAACTGCCGGGCTATGCCCTCCATCGTCTGCCGGCGCTGGCCCTAGGGCTGGCAGTCAATGCCCGCGGAGCCGATCACAACCGCTCCGGTGCCTACGATGCGGATTTTGCCTATCACTCCGGGGAACGTACCCCCGACGAGATCGCCGCCCAAGTCGTCGCTTGCGAAGATCGTTCCGCCCTCATGGACTCGCTGATCTTGTGCAAGTTCCTGCGCAAGACCTTGACCGACTTTTACGCCGATGTAGCCAACATGTTGGAGGCGGTCACAGGGTGGACCGTCAGGGAACAGACGCTGCGCACATCGGCAGCGCACATCGCCAACGTGCGACGTTTGTTCAACGCCCAGCACGGGTGGTCGCCGGAACTCGATACCCTGCCCGAGCGCTTTTTTTGCAGCGCCGAATCAGGGAGCGGCACGCAGGGCATCGCTACAGGATATCTGACGCGCGAACGGTTCCAAGCCATGCGACGGGCGTACTACCGCTTGCGCGGATGGAGCGACGAAGGATGGCTGCCGCCGGACATAGTGGTCGAGATGCTCGCCGAGACCCCGGGGTGGAGAACGGACCGAAGATGCGCGTAGGAGGCACCGTGCTGTGCGGGGGTCGGAGTCGCCGCATGGGGCAAGCCAAAGCCTGGCTTCCCTGGGGCGACACCACCCTGGTGCAGCACACAGCCACTGTCTTGGCCCAGGTGGTCGAGCCGGTGATCGTCGTGGCCGCGCCCGATCAGGCAGTTCCGCCGCTACCGCAGCACATCGCGGTGGTGCGCGACCCGATAGCCTACCAGGGGCCGCTGCGCGGCATCCACACGGCACTGAGCGCACTGGCCGAGCAATGCGACGCCGTGTACGTTTCCTCGTGCGACGTGCCGTTGCTACGCCCGGCGTTCGTGCGCCGGCTAATCGAGCTCTCGGCCACTTGGAGCATCTGCCTGCCCGAAGTGGATGGCCGTGTGCATCCGCTGGCGGGAGTGTATCGTGTGCACATCTTGCCCCAGGTCGAGCGGCTTTTGCAGACAGGCGAGCGACGGCCTGCGGCGCTCCTGGCGTATGTCCCTAGCTTGCGCGTACCTGCCGACCAGCTGCGGGACGTGGATCCCGAGCTGGCCAGCTTGCGCAACATCAATACGCCAGCCGACTATGAGCAGGCACGACAGGCAGGGGCAGCTTCTTAGACTGTGAGGGCATCAAGCTGCTTTGCGCTTCGCGGTCACTGCTTTACCGATGACGCCTCGGAGCGCGGCGATCTCTTTTTCTACTTTGTGCAATTGGGTGCGCACTTGCCGACGCTTGGCCAACAGTACCCGCATCTTCTTCTGGCACTTTTTGTCCACCATGCTCGATCCTCCACCCTTCGGACACCGGCTCCTGTACCGATGTAGCTAGGATAGTTTTCGGCAACCTGGGGGAAAAAGTTGAAAAAAGCGGGTTTTGACGCCTGGTTTTGCTGTGCCGCTTATGTGGGGGCGGACTGAGCGCATAGCGACATTGGGCATGGTTTTTTTCAACTGATGCCCGCAGTCCATCGGCGGCGTGGTTTTGGGTGCCCGAGCCTTTCCAGGCAGATCGCTACCAGGGGGGCAGTCCTCAGTGCGGCGGCTGCGCGTTCCTGCAGCCGTTGCTCTCAAGCGCAACGCAAGGAGAGCAGCCAGGCAGTGGGATCGGGAGCGCGTACCAGGGCTTCTCCCACGAGGAAGGCGCGTACCCCCACCTGAGCCAGCCGGCGTATGTCCTCGGCCGAGCGGATGCCGCTCTCGCTGACCAGCAGGCGGTCGCCTGGTATGGCCGGGGCCAAGGCCAGCGTGTGGCCGATGTCGGTGTGAAACGTGTGCAAGTTGCGGTTGTTGATGCCGATCAAGTGCGCACCGCTGGCCAGAACCTTGTCGAGTTGCTGCGGCTCGTGAAACTCTACCAACGCATCCATGCCCAGTAGGCGCGCGTACGCTACCAGTTCGACCAGTTGCGCACCGTCCAGGATTTCGGCGATGAGCAAGATGGCATCGGCCCCCCAGACACGCGCCTCGAGGATTTGATAGGGATCCACGATGAAATCCTTGCGCAAGAGTGGCAACGACACCGTTTGTCGCACCAAGGACAAATCGTGCAAAGAGCCGGCAAAATGCCTGCTTTCGGTGAGCACGCTGATGCAGGTGGCGCCGCCGGCGGCATAGGCCCGGGCCTGCCGGTCGGCGGCCAGATGGTCCTGGAGCACGCCTGCCGAGGGCGAGCGCCGCTTGACTTCGGCGATGATGCCCGGAAAAGGGCCCTGTGCCAAGGACTGGGCAAAGGGCCGCACCGGTGCCGCCTGGACGAGCCGCTGCAGCAGCTCCTCCTCCGGCACCTGCCGTCGCGCCGCCGCTAGGTCCTGTTTGCGCGCTGCCACTATGGCATCGAGGATGGTTCCCATAGATCCCAACGACTCACTCTCGGCCTGCACCGGTCTGTCCGATAATGGCGAGCTGGCACCGCGGTTACACCGCTCGCCGAGTACGCGGTGCCTGCCTTCAGAAAGGTATACGCGCCCATGCTTCTTGCGGCGCGGGTGTTTACGGCGCGGATCGGAGCAGATGCTTGATATCGAATTTATTGTTGAGAAAATCCTGCACGTCTGCCTGTTGTCGTAGCTCGCGGAACAACTTGGGAATTTCCTGACGCAGTTTGCGCTCCTGGACTTCGCGGACCAATTCGTCGCGTACATCTTCGAGTTTGCGGGAGGTATCCGGCGGCAACCGCTCGATGCGCCGCAGGATCACCAGTCCCTCCGGCGTTTGCAGGATATGGCTGGTTTCCCCGTCCTTGAGAGCAAACGCTTCTTTCTCGACGTTGGGCAGAGGATACTGCCGGTGGACGAGCGTTTCCCCGGCCACGGCGGCCAGCGTAGGGTTGGTCTGCATCCTGGCCTGACGGATGAACGCTTCTTCGCTGTCGCGCACTTCGTTATAGATGCGCTCCGCCACGCGCAAGTCACGGTCGGGTAATACGATGACGCGGCAACGGATCTTTTCTCCGTAGCGGGCTGCGAAAGCCTGACGTACATCGTCTTCGGTAATCTGGATGCGCGTGCCGGCGAGCTTACGCATGGCAATCGCCGGACGGATGACGTCTTCACGGTACTCGTACAAATTGGTGTTGCGTGCCCGCAGGACTACCCGCTCGAACTCTTTGGGACTGTTCATGTTGAAGCTGCGCAGGACCTCTTTGAGATCTGCCTCCACTTCGGCGTCGGTAACGGTAATGCCGGCTTTCTGGCAGGCCTGCTCGATGATCCGCCGGTTGATGAGCAACTCCAGCTGTTCTTTCCCCTTGCGGGCGATAAGCTCTTCGCCTAACTCGCGTCGAGTGATCGGCTGGCCGTTGACATAGGCGACCACTTCCGGGTCGGCGGCTGTCTTGTCGTGTGCCTGCGGAGTCCTTGCCGGTTGGCCGCTGCCGGATCCCTTCGGTGGCTCAGCACCGCTCGGTACGGCCACCAACGCCAGACCGCCCAAGAGGCACGTCGCCACAAGCGCATGGTGCGCACGGGGTCGCTTGGTCATCGCTTCCCTCCCTGTATCTTCGGCTAAACGACGAGACGCCACTAGCGTCCCAATACGATGCTGGCACCGGCGGCATGTCTATATCCCGTTCCTGTGTAGTCCGCAAGCCCAGCCGACGCCGGTCCATCCGGGACAAGTCGGCATAACAGCTGCAATCGGCACACCCGATGCGATCGGACGAGCGGATCGGCCGCTGCCGACCGGCGACGCCCATCGCTTCAAAAGCCGAAGGTAATCACCCGCCATACAGGCACCAGCCAAGGCGGCAGGCAACGTTCCACCACGGATTGCCGCGTTTCCGGTACGTACACGCGATCGTAAGGCTGCAGAACGATGTTACTCCGCTGGTCGTCATGGAGCAGGATAGCGCGCAAGTCAACGCGATACACTTCGGGCGGCCCGGTGCCTTCCGCTGGGTATCGAATGACTTGGACACGTTCCGGTGCCGACTCGGGCGTCAGTCCACCCAGGCGGCGCAAGAAATCCAACACGGTCTCAGGCCCCTGATACGGCACGGCCCGGGCGTGACCGGCTACTTCCCCGGAGACGTAAATCATGCGACTACGGTATTCGACCACGCTTACCCCGATTTCCTGGGGGCTCAGGCCTAGCGCCTCGGCCAACACGTGCGCTGACTGTGCAGGGGTCAGGCCTTCTACCCGTACGGCCGTTGCCGCGGGCAGCTCGATACAGCCACTGGCCTGCACCTCGACACGCAAAACCGACCCGGGTAAAGAAAGAGCCAATATGTCGCCGGGGCCGATACGATAGCGGTCTGCCGCCGGTGCCGGTGGCGGCAACGCCATGAGTTTCTGCCGCACTTGGTCGCGCCAGCTACTGCACCCGCACAGACCGGTCGTCAGGATCGCCAGCGTGCAGTATACGCTAAGATTGAGAGATACTGCAGTCACGGCTGTGCGGCAGGCGTTGCGAGCCACTGACTGCCCGTACCGAGGGTAGCGTATGGACTGGCCCAAGGGATTGATAATCGGCGCATCGGGCGTACGCGGCATCGTGGGCGAAACCCTCACGCCGGAAGTCGTGCTCGCACTGGCGCGCGCTTTCGGCACGTATATGGACGGGCAATCGGTGGTGCTGGGCCGAGACAGTCGGGCGTCGGGGGAAATGCTACGCGACCTGGTAGCCGGCGGCTTGGCTTCTGCAGGTTGTAGCATCTATCACCTCAGCATAGCGGCCACGCCTACCGTGGGCGTATCCATACCGGCGTTGCAGGCCGCGGGGGGCATCCAAATCACTGCCAGTCACAACCCTGCTCCCTACAACGGCTTGAAGTTCTTCGGGGCCGACGGCATGGTGCTGCCCCCTGCCGCCGGCCAACAGGTGCTGGAACTATGTCAGCAGCAAAGGTTCAAGTCGGCATCCTACTCGGGCGTCGGGCAGCCGCACCTGTGCCGCTTCAACCCATCCACATACCATCTCCAGAGAATCCTGCAATATGTGGACGCCGAAGCGATCCGCAAGCGGCGCTTCCGTGTCTTTTTGGACGCCAACCACGGTGCCGGCGGCCCCTTGGCACTGCTCCTGCTTTCCACACTGGGGTGCGAGGTGGTGCGCGTCGGCTGCCAGACCGATGGCCACTTCGAGCACGAGCCGGAACCGTTGGCAGAGAACCTCGGGGACTTGCCAAAACAGGTAGCTGAGGAAAACTGCCAGATCGGCTTCGTCCTCGATCCGGACGCCGACCGGCTGGCTCTTATTGACGAGACCGGCCACTATATCGGCGAAGAATGGACTCTGGCCCTGGCTTGTACGATGAGACTGCGCCAGCAACGCGGGCTCATCGTCGTCAATCTGTCCACCTCGCGGCTGATCGAGGACATCGCCGCGCGGCACGGAGTAGAGGTTGTGCGCACACCCGTAGGCGAGGTCCATGTCGCCCGGACCATGCGCGAGCAGGGCGCCTTATTGGGTGGCGAGGGCAACGGCGGTGTCATAGATCCGCGCATCGGTTGGGTGCGCGATCCATTCGTCGCCATGGCCCTGGTCCTGCAATTGCTGGCCGAAGAAAACCGACCGCTCAGTTCCATAACCGCCGACTGGCCGCACTACACCATGATCAAAATGCGGCGGCCTGTGCTCCCTGAGTCCCTGCCGGAGGTATACCGGCGTCTCCAGAGCCAGTGGCCAGAAGCACGCGTCAATCGTGCCGACGGACTGCGTCTCGACTGGCCCGATCGCTGGGTCCACATCCGTCCCAGCAACACCGAGCCGATCGTGCGCATCATCGCCGAGGCGGTCGGCGCCGAAACCGCGCGTCAGCTGGCCGAAGCTGCCTGCGCTGCCTGGAATCAATGAAAGCACTCGGCGCTAGGCACGTAGAGCAGCACGGGTACAGCGCCTACCGCCGGGGCAGATGCTCTTTGCCTGCGGCATACGGGCTGGGCGGATAAAGCGGGCCCGTCGCCGGAGTGTGCGCCGGTATAGCGGACGTTGTCGCACTGGTCACCAGCGGCTCGATGCGCACATCGTCGAAAAACACCTGTCCCAGTCCTGTCAGAGCCAAGGTCACGGTGATCGTTCCCGAATCCGGCACACGCCGATACAAGGTCACTTGCCGCCAGGGAGTCGGCCCCTGGCTCCGAAAAGCCAAAGGCTCCCCGCCGGCGTTGTCCATGATCAAAGCCCCGTCCACGCTGCCGCTGAGCGCCGAGGGGATGCGTATCCAGGCACTGATGCGCACCAGAGAGCCCGGCTGGGCCGGCACTGCCGGCGAGCGCAAAGCGACGAAGGTGCGATCCAGTGCCGCCGGGATCGGCTCTTTGACCCCGTCTGCGCGCGGACGGATCGTGAGACACAGGCACTGCTGGCCTTGTTTGGGCTGCTGCCGCGATAGCTCGGCACGCGGCGGCTCGACGTCGTCGAGTGCCGCCTGTTCCAGAGTCCAGGCGGCGAACCGATCTGCAGAACCCTCGAAATGCCCGGTCTCCAGCACATTGGGGAGTGCCTGCGCTTGACGGACCTGCTGCATAAACCGCACATGCGCCGGTAAAGAATAAAAGCTGACTGCCAGCGGACTGGCTATCGGAGTGTCCAGGCCCTGCACTGCCCGCTCCCAATCAGCCCGCTTCACCAGTCGCAATGCGCGTAGCGCCCGCTGAGAGTAGATCCAGGCGTCGCGATAATCGGATGGCGTGCCCCGCTGCCAGGCCAGCCGCGCTTCTTCCAGCCGCTTGCGCGTTTCGGCCAGCAGCTGTGCCGACAGGGGCGTCGGTGCCGGCGCGAGGGCTTGCAATTGGGCGTGGATCTCTTGTACTTTGCCATACTCTTCCAGTGCCAGATCGTAGACCCACTGGGCAGCCTGCCGCTGCAGAGCACGCACACGGTCCTGTAACGAACCAATGAGTTGCACGTCGGAGGTCAGCAGTAACAAAGAATACAGGCCGAATTCGGGTAGCGTAACTTCGATGCCGCCGGCGACGCGATTGCGTTTCAGCGCGCGTACGTCGGCGGGAGTGATTTCCCAAACTTGAGCGTCCTCGGGGGCTTGCGGGACGACCACTTTGAGCGGGCTGACTGCCATCTGACCAGGCACATATTGGGCACCCGGGCCGAGCCACATAGGAATGGCCAACACGCCGCCGCGAAAGCGAAAAACAGCTGCCTGCACCTCCGGGTGGCTGGTCGGCACCCATACTACCTCGCCGGCGCTGGCTAACATCGGTTCCAGGAGTTGCAATTCGCTGTTGAGCAAAGCCAGGCACAAGAGCCTGTCGCGCGCATGACGACTG
Organism: Gemmataceae bacterium; assembly: GCA_040289265.1. Lineage (GTDB taxonomy): Bacteria > Planctomycetota > Planctomycetia > Gemmatales > HRBIN36 > PSKW01. Next base: position 350,214 of record PSKW01000003.1, on the reverse strand, counting down.
TCGGCCATGCGGGGTTCGGGCCAGTAGGCCAGTCCGCGGCACCCAGCCGACAAAGCCAGATAGGTCAACAACTGGAGCTGTTCGGGCGCCGGCCCCAGCGGACCATCCCAGTCGGCGCCTGCCTCGCTGCGCACAGCATCCAGAAGCCAGCGCGGCGGGTGCGCCTGGATCCAGGTCCAGCAGTACACCCCAGGACTGGCCAACAGACGCCGGCTTTCCAGCCAGTGCCGATACTCTTTCAGTTCCAGTGCCGTACCCAAGGGCCACCGGTGCATTCCCAGGAGGGCAACGCTGCGCGAGGCGCGACGCCACCCGTCCCACAGCCCGGCCGCCACCGGCCGACCGGCTCCTTGATAGGGATCGGTGCTACGCACTGTGTCGGCCAGCAAACTCAGAAGCGGCGTCTGCTCCGCCGTCCACCCTTCTCCCAAAGACCAGAACAAAACCGCGTCGGCATACGGATAGCGTCGCACTTGCTCGGCGACCGCTTGCCGAAGCACCGAAGGATCTTGACCCTCGACCGTCAAGACCGGCACCAGCCAAAATCCCTGCCGGATGCCTTCGCTCACCTGCGCAGCCGGGATATCGGCGTCCACCCAAAGCACATTGAAACCGGCCTGACGCAGCACATCGAGAGGCATACCGGTGGGCCGAATAGCTCGGACCAAGTACGGGTGCTGGTTGACCAGCAGCTGGTTTTGCTGCACATCCACCACAGCCGACCGGGGAGTCAATAAGGTCGTGGCAGCGCGGGGCTGGGGCCTTTCTCCGCGTGCCGTCGGCGTTGCCACCGCCGACCGTCGCGCGGCGGCCGGCTCTTGGACCGGCCCAGCTTCCAGATCGTCGAGCCACACTTCGGTCCACCCGGGACCGGCGTACACATCGAGCAGCACCTGATCTACGTACGCCCCTTCGAACGACACTTCGCGTCCCCACTCGGCACGCAAGAGCTGACGCTGCTCCTGAGCACGCTGCCATGGGTGGCGCAACTCCAGACGCTGCCAGCGCCCGACCAATTCGTAGCTGTCGCCGGTCACGATGAACGTGTAGGCTTCCTGCAAGTTCTGCGGATGCCGTTCGCGCGGCAAAACCACGCGCGCGGCCAACCGCATGCCTGGACGATTGGCTTTCACCCACAGGCTCAGGGCCAGCTCTTCGGACAGTTCCGCCCGACCGAGCGGATAGGCAAAGTACAGATGCGAGCCGCGTTGCACCTGCAACGCCAGAAACTCGGATTGCGTCCCCGAATGAGCCGTGCGCTGGGTCACCTCGTGCCGGCTCAACTCATACTGGGCGTCCGTGAGGCTGCGCTGCCACTGGACTTCGCGTCCCTCGAAAGAATCGCGCAGCGTAGTGTCGGCGATCGCCGGGACCACCGCACACCCAACCAGTCCTAACGCTAGAGCGCTCCATGTCCAACTATCGGCTGGCCGCATGGTCTGGTGCCCTTGGTCATGGCTTTGCCCGCTGGCGCACACTCAGTTACTGCTCCTGCTCCACCACGGCATCTGCGGGCAGTCGCAAAGTCATGCCTGGCTGCAATCGGTTGACATCCGGCAACAGGTCCCGATTGAGCCGAGCAATTTCCGGCCAACGCTCGCCGCGTCCCAGGGTACGCTTAGCGATGGACCAGATCGTATCCTGAGGCTGAACGCGATAGGTCTTGTATCCCCCGGACGCCGCTGGTGCCGGCCTAGAGACGGCCGATGGACGAGCCGCTTGGGTGCTGGCCGACGGGCCTGCACCTGCCGTGGCATCGGAGGACCCTGCACGCGCTGCTTGGGCGCCAGTACCAGGTGCTGCCTGCATTGCAGTGCCCGCAGGCCTCCTATCGGGCGCCGAGGCATAACCCCCGCTGCCGGATGACTCTGCCTCCAAATATTCACGCGGCGGAATATACAGCTTACGACCTGGTGCCAAGGGGGCATCGGTAGCATCCCGATCTCGATTGAAAGCGGCCAGTGCCTGCGCCAGCCGGGGGGAACCATAGTAGAGCTGGCTGACGCGCTCGTAACTATCGCCTGGCTGGACCTGATGGATCCGCACATCGAAGCTGCGCACGGTCGGCGTGCGGGGAGCCGCAGGCGTGGGCACCAGCGGTACATCGCGACTGCGTACGTGCGGGCGCTCCGGCACGTTGCGGATCTGCAGCGGGATCCCCGCGTCGCTGACTGTTTCTGCTCCCCGGCCTGTTCCCGTGCCAGCCACCGGCACACCCGTTGCGCGGTGGGTCACCGGACGCCCCAGCGTCGCGGGAGGATCGTAGCGGCGATCGAACGTATCGGGCCGCGGCAGCGTGGCCGGCTGAGCCGGTACGGACCGTCCGCTGTCTCGACCGGCGCCGACCGAGGCAGGTGTCGCCAACTGGTCCTTGCCTTGCAGCACGTCCCAGCGCTCAGGATCGCCCCGTCTGCCACTCTTCGACTCAGGGTCGGGAGCCATACTGGGTTTTTCCGGGGGCACATCGGGCGGTCCCTGGGGCGGCATCGCCGGTACCGAAGTAGATCGCGACGCGCCCTCGTGCGGCGCATCCCCTGCGGGCATGGGCGCCTGTGGGCTGGGCCGATCTTCAAGCGCAGGCGCCGGCGGGGACGTTGTGCCGGCTTGGTCCTGTCGCCCTTCACCCCCGGCAGGAGCAGACGACTCGCCGCGCTGCACAGGACTCTTGGACGGCAAAGGGAGAGCCGGCATTCGAGGAGGCTGAGACACAGACGCACCGGAAGCATCGGGCAGGGCCGGCACATCGGCAGGAGCCGGTGGCCGAACCGACTCCGCCGGCGACGTGGAGCCGGTCCCAGCAGGTGCGGCCGGCGGCGCAGGATCGGTCGCCGGCATCTCGTGCGTGTCGTCCCGGGGTGGCACGGCCGGCGCGCTCCCAGGACCAGGCGCCGCCACGCCGGACCTCTCTTCTCGAGGTGCAGGCGGCAGCGGTGGTTCCGGCGGGGGAGGCGCATCGTGTTTCTCGGGTGCCGGCGTGTCGCTGGCCGCGGGCACAGGCGTAACCGGATCGGCAGGGCCAGGTGCGCCGTTCAACACCGGTGGCCCCGATGTGTCTTCCTCTGTCGCACGACGCGCATCGGTCCCCTGCGTGTGACCTGTCGTGTTCTCGGGGTTGACGCGCCCGCTGTCCTCTTTTTTGCCAGCCGGCTCGTCCGCTCGTGCCAGCGGAGCGGCATCCTTTTTCCCCGTCTGCGAGGGTGTCCCCGTCGGTCCCGCGGAAGTCGCGGCTTGGTCCGGTGCGTACCAGATTTTGTAGCCCAGAACGGCACCGAATAGGACGAGAAAGCCGAAAGCCAAGAACAGTCCAACGCGCGTTTCACGCTTCACGGCGTAGTCTCCTACGTGGGGTCCTGTACCCTCTCGGCCACCCTGCGCGCCGCCCGCAGCCGGGCACTGCGCGATCGTGGATTGAGAGATTTCTCGGTATCGCTGGGGGTGACCGGCTTGCGGGTCAGTACCTGCCAATGAGCACGATCGCGGAAAGCTCGCTTGACCAGGCGATCTTCGAGCGAATGAAAACTGATGACCACGGCCCGGCCGCCGGGCTCGACGAGTGCAGGCAGATCCCTGAGCATGCGCTCCAGCGCGCCGAGCTCGTCGTTGACGGCAATGCGCAGGGCCTGAAAAACCCGGGTCGCAGGGTCAATGCGTCCGCGTCGGGGCACCACGCTGCGGACTAGCTCGGCCAGTTGCGTAGTGGTGCACAACGGCGAGCGCTGACGTACCCGGACGATTTGCCGGGCAATGGCGCGACTATGCCGCTCTTGCCCGTATCTCCAGAACACATCTGCCAGCTCCCGTTCTGGCAGCTGATTGACCAGATCCGCCGCCGTCAGCGGCTGGCTCGGATCGTACCGCATATCCAACGGTCCCTCGTGCTGAAAGCTGAAGCCACGGGCTGGGTCGTCCATCTGGTCGCTGGCAAATCCCAGGTCCGCCAGCACCCGCTGCACCGTCCGGATGCCTAGTTGGGACAATACCTCGCCCGCTCGGTCATAGTTGCCCTGCACAAAATGCACGCGGCACGGATAGTGGCGGCGACGCGCGATCGCCAGCATACTCGGATCGCGATCGAGCAGGACCAGGCACCCATCGGCTCCGAGCCTAACTGCAATCGCCTGCGCATGCCCGCCGGCTCCACAGGTCATATCCAGTGCCGTCTCTCCCGGGCGGGGGTCGAGCCAATGCAAAACCTCTGCCACCATGACCGGCACATGCCGCGCTGAACTCATGAGGCGTAGAGCTCCCTAGGCCTGCATTCAGCCGTTACCCGGACAGTCTGACAACGCAGAGCGGCTGCACTATACCTGCGCGGTCGCCGACTACAAGGGCAATCCTGATCGTGCCGAGATGCACAAGCTGGGCCGCTTAGGAGAGTTCGATAAGTCGCTGCCCCAGGGGCCTGGCCAGCGTAATTTAGCACCCATGGCCGGCAACGGCTCGAGCAGAGCAGCGTTTTCACGCTCCGACCCGGCTCGGTTGAGCTGGCGGCTTAGGCGTTTAGCCCGCGGCAGCAGGCGTTGTTCGGGGCGGAACACGCGCGTGCAAACAGCCCACAGCCGACCGATGAAGCGGCTTGTGCGCTGCATAGTCTCATGCTCTTGCAGATTATGTTCGATGCTTTTGCCGATTTGCTTGACAGAGGCCTAAGTGCCGAGTAGTTTTATTGTTAGCACCGCTTTGCGCGGTGAGCGAACTATACCGCATGCCGAGGTGTACGCGCTGAGCTAGGATTGTTACCCCCGGTGCCAGCCGCCGCTAAGATGACGTACGACTTACTGCGGCCCGGCGGCGCCGTTTGTCCCGCCTGAAAGGATTTTCTGCCATGCACTACGCTAGGTGGCTCGGCATACGCCTCACCTGCCAAAACTCGTTGCGCCGGGGGGTGTCTTCCCCATCGCGCATCTCAGGTGTCTCCGGCGGCACACGGTTCGGGCCGGTGGCAGGTCTAGCGCTGCTCGCCGCTCTCGTCTGGCATGATGCAGCCATATACGGGCAATCCTCCGCGGCGGGCGTGCCGGACCAGGTTGATTTCCGTCGCGATATCGAGCCGATTTTCGCAAACCGCTGTCATTCGTGCCACGGCGCCGAGAAGCAAAGGAGCGGGTTGCGTCTCGACCGTCGAGAAGCCGCTCTGCGCGGTGGCAACTCGGGGCCGGTCATCGTCCCAGGCGATCCCGATAAAAGCCGGTTGTGGCGTGTGGTTGCCGGTCTGGATGCAGAAGTGAAAATGCCGCCCAAAGGGGAGCGGCTGACGTCGCAGCAGGTAGCACTTTTGCGGCGCTGGATCGCTCAGGGCGCACCCTGGCCCGAAACAGCGACGGCAGTCAGCAGACCAGCGACAACGCACTGGGCGTTCATTCCTGCGCGCCGACCGACTCCGCCGGCGGTACGCGATCCGGCATGGGTGCGCAACGACATAGACAGGTTCGTGCTGGCCCGTCTGGAAAAAGAAGGACTGGCCCCGGCGCCGGAAGCCGATCGCATCACCTTGCTGCGACGGGTGTATCTCGATTTGCTGGGCCTACCTCCCTCGCCGCAGGAAGTGGACCAGTTCTTGCAAGACCGACAGCCGGATGCCTACGAACGGCTGGTAGATCGGCTGCTGGCTTCGCCCCACTACGGCGAGCGCTGGGCGCGGCACTGGCTCGATTTGGCCCGTTATGCCGACAGCGACGGATACGAAAAAGACCTCGGCCGGCCCTGGGCTTGGCGCTATCGGACCTGGGTCATAGACGCCCTCAATCGCGACCTGCCCTTCGACCAGTTCACCATCGAGCAGCTGGCCGGCGACTTGCTGCCTCAAGCCACGACCGAACAAAAAGTGGCCACCGGTTTCCACCGGAACACGCTCACCAATCGTGAGGGCGGCGTGGACCAGGAACAGTTTCGCGTCGAGGCCGTGGTGGACCGAGTCGCCACCACCGGGCAGGTATGGCTCGGGTTGACTTTGGGCTGTGCCCGCTGCCACGAACACAAATACGATCCCATCAGTCAGCAGGAGTTCTATCAGCTTTTTGCTTTCTTCAACAGCGACCAGGAAGTGGACATCCCGGCGCCCTTGCCCGGGGAGGTGCCCGAGTTCGAGAAAAAGAAAGCCGAGTTCGACAAACGCCATGCCGAGCTGCAAGCGGCCGTGGACCGGTATCGTCGCGAAGAGTTGCCCAAAGCGCTGGCTGCCTGGGAAGCTCAGCTGAAAGTGGCCGAGCTGCGCAAACTCCCGGAGACCATCCGCGTCATTTTGCTCCAGGAGCCTGAACGCCGCACCGAGGCGCACAAGAAAGAGCTGACCGACTTTTTTGCCAAACAGGACACCAAGCTGAAGCAGCTGGAAAAGGCGGTCGCCGATCATGCGCGTCGTCAGCCGCAGCTGACCCACGCGCAGACGCTGGCGCTGGCCACGCCGCGCAAGACGCACGTCCTGATCCGCGGCGACTTTTTGCGCCCAGGGATCGAAGTGCAACCTGGCACGCCGGCCGTGCTGCACCCGTTCCGGCCAGCGGATCCAGCCAAGCCCACGCGTCTCGACCTGGCCAAGTGGCTCGTGGACCCTGCCAATCCCTTGACTCCGCGTGTCACCGTCAACTGGATCTGGAGCAAGTACTTCGGCCGCGGTTTGGTCGCGACCGTGGAAGACTTCGGCACCCGCGGCGAAAAACCATCCCATCCCGAGCTGCTCGACTGGCTGGCCACCGAACTGATCCGACGCAACTGGAGCCTAAAGGCCATGCACCGGCTCATCGTTACCTCGGCCACTTATCGGCAGTCGTCCGCGTATCGGCCCGACTTGGCCGCGCGCGATCCCATGAATACGCTGCTAGCGCGGCAGGTACGCTTGCGTCTGGAGGCAGAAATCCTGCGCGACTGCGCGCTGACAGCTAGCGGTCTGATCCAGCACCGTATCGGCGGCCCGAGTGTGCGTCCCCCTCAGCCCGCAGGTATCGCCGAGCTTACCTATGCCGGCAGCGCTAAATGGATCGAAAGCCAGGGGCCGGATCGGTATCGTCGCGGCATGTACACTTGGTTCCAGAGGACCAGCCCGTATCCCATGCTGATGACTTTCGATATGCCCGACTCCAACGTCTGCTGCGTCAAGCGCGAGCGGTCCAACACGCCTTTGCAGGCATTGACCTTGCTCAACGACGTGGTATTCGTCGAGTGTGCTCAGGCACTGGCTAAGCGCATGGTGAGCGACCAGCCACACGCAGCGGCTGCGGACCACATCCGCTATGGCTTCCGCTTGTGCCTGGCGCGCGAGCCGGACGAGTTCGAACGCAAGACCCTGTTGGCACTGTTCGAGCAGACGTTGGCGGCGGCACGACAAAAGCCGGACCTAGTCGCCCAACTCGCCCAGGGATGCAAGCTGGAACACATGCCGCCTGCCGACATGGCCGCTTATGTGGTCGTTGCCAGGACTTTGCTCAACCTCGACGAGTTCATGACACGGGAGTGACGTCATGCCCGCAACCACTTGGGACGCTGCCCCGGCTACTGTCGGAGTAAGCGCCCTGGTCCACCCGTGCTGCAGCCGATGCCCGCGCCGTGGCTCGTGCCGCGGCCTCTGCCGAGCGGTTCGGCAGCGAGCCCAAGCGCCGCCATAATGGCTTATCGTTACGAGACACGAGCGCGCCGTAGATAGGGTGCCAAGTATCCCTTGCCGCCCGAAAGAACGATCGAGCGTACTCGCGGCGGCAAGCGGGACGGGTAGCTTGGAGCAACACGGGGGCGACAAAGGGGTGTCCGGGCAGGAGTGCGAGCGGAGGTAGTCCGATGGATCCGATACAGGAACAGGTCCTTTTATCGCGGCGGGCGTTTTTGACTTCCTCGGCCAGTGGCCTGGGGCTGGTAGCCTTGGCGTCTCTGCTGAAACAAGACGGACTGCTGGCACAAGAGCCGTCGCGGGCACTCAATCCCCTGGCGCCACGACCCCCGCACTTCGCTCCCAAGGCCAAGGCAGCCATTTGTATTTATCTGGAAGGTGCCCCCAGTCAGCTGGACTTGTTCGATCCGAAGCCCAAGCTCAACGAACTGCACGGCCAAAAACTGCCCGACTCGCTGGTCAAAAACGTGCGTTTCGCTTTCATCCGCAAAGACTCGGCGACCCTCATGGGCAGTCCGCGCAAGTTCGCCAAGCACGGGCAGTGCGGCATGGAACTGTCCGATTATCTGCCGCACCTGGCTACCTGCGTGGACGACATCTGCCTGATCCGCTCGATGTTCACGGATCAGTTCAATCACCATCCTGGGCAGCTCATGATGAACTGTGGCTCGCCCATGTTCGGCAGACCGAGTATGGGTGCATGGATCACCTACGGCTTGGGGAGCGAGTCGCACAATCTGCCCGGGTATGTGGTACTGACCGCGGGCCGTGGGACCAGCGGCGGCGCCACCAACTGGACCAGCGGCTTTTTGCCGTCCTCGTATGCGGGTGTACTCTTCCGCAACCAGGGGGACCCAGTGCTCAACCTCACCGATCCACCTGGTCTACTACCGGCCATGCAGGAGCGCACCATCGCCGCTTTGCGGCAGCTCAACCAACACCGGTACGACGCGCTGCGCGATCCGGAAATCCAGAGTCGTATCGCCGCCTACGAATTGGCGTTCCGCATGCAAGCGGCTGCTCCGGAACTCATAGATCTCAGCGGCGAAGACGCGCGCACTTTGGAGATGTACGGCGTCGGACGCCACGACGACAACATCAAAGCGCACCGCGGCGGAGGCCGTGGGCAGTTCCATCAATTCGCGGTCAATTGCCTCCTGGCGCGCCGGCTCGTCGAGCGCGGCGTGCGCTTCGTCAGCATTTTCCATGCTTCTTGGGACCATCATAGCAACCTCGATGCCGAACTGGGCTTCAACTGCCGTATGGCCGATCAGCCCATCGCCGCGCTGCTCAAAGACCTCAAACAGCGCGGCCTTTTGGATACGACCCTGGTGATGTGGCTGTCCGAATTCGGTCGCACGCCTTTGGGAGAAAACCGCGTCGGCTACGACAAAGTCACCGGCCGCGATCATCATCCCTTTGCTTTCAGCATCTGGCTCGCCGGAGGCGGCATCAAAGGCGGACAGGTCATCGGCAAAACCGACGATCTCGGCTGGGGCATCGTCGAGGACCCGATCCACATCAACGATCTCCATGCCACCATCCTGCACCTGTTCGGCCTCGACCACCTGCGTTTGACCTACCGCTTCCAGGGCCGCGATTTTCGGCTCACCGATGTGGGCGGCACGATCGTGCGCAAGATGCTCGCCTAATGCTCCGGACGCCGGAGCTATCGAGCAGCCGACGGTTATTCGACGCACTGTCGGGCTGCACACAAAGCAGGTGTGCCGGATCGGTCACTGGGCAGGGCGTTCCACCGGGCTGCCGCGGCCTGTACGGTCCCAGTAATAGCGCAGATACCTGTCCGGGTCGAAAGGATTGGGGTCGAGGTAATCGAAAACCTCTTCCGAGGCGTGCCGCACCAAACCCAGCCAGACACGGTCAGGCATCCAGGGCTGTACTGGGCCCTGCGGTGCCGAGCACCAAGCCGACGAAGCGCCGGGAAGCGTCTGGTAGACAGCGCCCAAAATGCCGGCGAGCAAGTATCCCGCCACGGCCCCAGCCACTGCTCCCGTCACGCGATCGGCAGTCGGTGCCAGACTCGGTTCCTCCTGGATCAGCAACATGGCCATGCCCACCAAGGCAGCCAACGCGCCTAAAAACAGCACCCCGTACACCAGACCGTCGGCCAGGTATTCCATATCGCCCCCCAACGAGGCCAGTCCGGCGGCGATCGGCTCGGCAAAATTGAAAGCGATCAGACCAGCCAACACCAAGTGGACACAGACTAGGAGAGCGCGAAAAGCCCCTTGCCAGGCACACCAAACACCCAGCCCGGCGCACAAAAGCAGCGTTTCCAACAGCAGCCACGGGGCCACGGTCATCGTGTCAACTCCTTTGAGTGCCCGGGGAGCACGCGCAGGATCTCGGCGATCGAGGTCGTGCCAGCAACCGCCTGTGCCAAGGCTTCGTCTTCGAGGGTCCGCAGGCCGGCGCGCAAGGCTTCCTGCCGCACTACGGTGCGCGCGGAAGACTTTTTCAGCGCTTGCCGCAGTCCCTCGGTCATACGCAGGTACTCGAAAACGGCGGTGCGTCCCACATAGCCCAAGCCGAAACAATGGGCACACCGGACGGGACGCCCGTACTGGTCGCGCGGCCGCTCGTGCGGCTCGGGAGGACGGTACAAGTATTGCACGCGCTCCGGCGACAGATTGGCACGCCGCAACGTCTCTTTGCTCGGACGATAACGTACCCGACAACGTGGGCACAGGATGCGCAGCAACCGCTGACTCAGGATGCCGAGCAATGCCTGTGCCAGGTGCGGACCGGAAAGCCCCAAGTCCACCAAATGAAACAAGGCCGCCAGACTGCCCTCGGCCTCGCTGCAAGCCAATACCAGCGTATCCTTGCAGGCCAAAGAAACCAGCTGCTGGGCGGTTTCCCGGTCGGGCACGCTTTCGACGTAGAGGACGTCCGGCTTGTCCTGGCGCATAAGCTGACTCAACTCGCCGACGATGGTCTGTCCCGAGCCCGGGGCAACCCGAACCAGTTTGACATTGGGCACAGGCGTGCGCAAAGACGCCTCGATAGCTACGACATTGCGCTGGAAACGATCTATCTCCGACAGGAGCGCGTGGCCGGTGGTGCTGCGCCCGCTGTCGGCAGGACCGCACACCAAAAACAGACCGCGCTCGGCTTGGGCGACTTTTTGTAGCTCGACCAGCAGCGGATCGGGTAGTCCCAGCTGGCCGAGGCCGAGCGGACGCTGGGAACGGTCGCCGACGACAAGTTCTACCCTTTCGCCGGTCAGAGTGCCGGCAGTGGTGATCCGGAATTCCAACTTGCGGCCGTCATATTGGCCGTAGAAAGACCCCTGCTGGACGCGCCGATGTTCGCGCAGATCGAGGCCTGCCAGGAGTTTGAGCGTGCGCACAAAGCTCTGCCCGCTGGCCGGCGACAACGAGCGCACCTTGTGCTCCACGCCGTCTATGCGGAACTGGACCACGAACGCGTCGCGCACCGGCTCCAGGACGAGACGACTGGCACGCTGCTGGACAGCTTGGGTGAGCACATCGCACAAAGCCTCGTAGGCCGGCTGCCGCGCGGCCTGTGCCAAGCGCGCGTGCGCTTCTTCGCCGCGGCCTGTAGCCTGCAGCTCGAGCAGAGGGCCCTCGGCTTCCTCCTTGGCCGATGCGGTGCTACCGAACCAACGCGCGAGCACGCGCTCGACATGGGCAGCCGTCAACAAGCGTCGGGCCGCCGGCAAGCGGGTATTGCGCAGCCACAGATAACATGCAGGAGGCACGAAGAAAAAGGCAGCCTGCAAAGCTAGGCCCAGCCAGTAAAAAGGGACCAGCCACAAGGCCAGCCAGCCCAGGACCCCTCCGGCCCATAGCAGCGGCTGCCACGAAGTGGCAGGCAAGTGCAAGCGTCGGGCGTCGCGTTCGATCCACGAGCAAAGGCCGATCCAGATCCACCACAGAAGCAACACCGGCAGGAAACTGGCCAGATTGAGATAGAAACCACTGCCCCGTTGTGCCTCGGCCGTTGCGGGCGCAGCCAACGTGGCCAGCCGGGCTACGACATTGGGTGCATCTCCTTGGCTCATCACGGGTCGAATCCGACCGGCCAGAAAGCCAGGCCTCAGCAGCGCGAGCGGCGTCAGATCCGGCGGCTAGCCCGCAGGCTCACAAAATGCCAGGTTGACTGACACGGATCCCTTTGAGCGCCATTTTCAGCTGCTCCGGATTGGGGGATGCTTCCAGAGCCGTCGCTCGATCTATTTCGCCGTATTCCACCAGCTGCCGCAGGTGCTCGTTGAAGTCTATCATCCCTTCCTGGTAGCCGATGCGGATGGCATCGGCGATCTTTTTGTCCTCGCCGCGGATGATCAACTCGCGGATGATCGGGTTGACGATCATGATTTCCAATGCCGGGACGCGCTGTTTGCCCGGCTTGATGCTGGGCAATAGTTTTTGGCAGATGACCGCTTTGAGGTTGAAAGCCAGTGCCTGGCGGATGGCAGGGTGCATGTCGGCAGGGAACAGGTCGAGAATACGTCCCAGCGTGCTAGGACCACTGGAAGCGTGGATGGTGCCGAAGACCAAGTGCCCGGTTTCGGCCGCGTGGATACCCGCCTCGAACGTCTCGCGGTCGCGCATTTCGCCGACCAGGATGACGTCCGGATCTTCGCGCACCGCGTGCTTGAGCGCCGTGTGCCAGTCTTTGACGTCCAGGCCCACCTCGCGCTGGTTGACCACTGCCTTTTTGTCGGTGAACAGATACTCGATGGGATCCTCGATGGTGAGGATGTGCACCTGTTCGCGCTCGTTGATGTAATCCAGCATGGCGGCGATCGTGGTGCTTTTGCCGCTGCCGGTGACCCCGGCCAGAATGATCATCCCCTGATAAAAGTGGCACAACTTTTCGATGGTGGGCAATTCGCCGGGTTTGCGGATTTTTTCCTGCTCGGGAATGAGCAAGCCCAACTTTTCGAAGGAAGGGACGACGGTATTGACGCGTCGGGCGACGAGACTGAGCTTGCCGCGCTGGTAAAAAAGGTTGACACGGAAGCGGCATTCTTCGTCGCCGACGATATAGGCGAAGTCCACGCCCCCGGTTTCCTGGAGGATTTTCTTGTGGTGGTCTTTCATGACCGGGAAGAGTAAGCGCTCCATATCCTCCTGGGTCAAGGGGCGCATATCCATGCGCCGGATCACGCCTTTGAGCCGCATCATCGGAGGCTGCCCGACTTTGAGATGCAAATCGGAAGCCTCGTACTTCATGACCATACGAAAAAGCTTGTTGACTTCCGGTTCTTTGCGCGCTTCTGCCGGCACCGGAACTTCTACCGTTGCCATCGGAACTACCCTCCAAGACGAGCCCCGAGACCCATGCGTGCGGCCTCGGTCGGCGATCCAGGCCCAGCTCCCGTTGGGCGCACGTCCCCCGACAGCCTCGAAAACCGTCACCTTATTGTATGCGCCGGTCCAAGCACTGCGGACCGAACTGTCTTCAATCCAATTTCGACTATGCAGGCGCAAAAAGCAAGGGGAAAATCACGAACGCATTGGGACGCCCCGAGCAGCCAGGTAGCGTTTGACCTCCTGGATGGAGTAGGTGCCGAAATGGAAGATACTGGCGGCGAGAGCGGCATCGGCTCGGCCCAGGGTCAGAGCCTGATAGATGTGCTCCGGGTGGCCTGCCCCCCCGCTGGCAACGACCGGAATGCGTACCGCTTCGGCCACGGCGCGCGTGATCTCCAAATCGTAACCGCTCTGGACGCCGTCGGTATCCATCGAGGTCAGGACGATTTCCCCGGCACCCAGCTCTTCCACACGACGCGCCCACGGCACTGCTTCCCACCCGGTGGGCAGGCGTCCGCCGTGGATATGCACCTCCCATATCTCTCGACCGTTTTTGCGCACACGACGCGGATCTATGTTGACGACGACGGCCTGCGAGCCGAACCGTCGGGCGATCGCCGTGATCAGCTCGGGGGTTTTCACTGCTGCCGAATTGAGGCTGACCTTTTCTGCGCCTGCCTGGATGAGGCCCACGGCGTCTTCGAGCGTGCGGACGCCTCCGCCGACCGTGAAAGGCATGAAAAGCTCTTCGGAGACGCGGCGCACCACCTCGAGCATGATCTGCCGCCCTTCGTGGCTGGCGGTGATATCGAGGAAAACCAATTCGTCGGCACCGTCCGCTTCGTAGCGACGCGCGATCTCCACGGGGTCGCCGGCGTCGCGCAGATTCTGGAAATGGACCCCTTTGACTACACGACCGCGATCTACGTCCAGGCAAGGGATGATGCGCTTGGCCAACATGGCAGATTCGCCTCGGTTCGAGTGCGACCAGGACCGGCCAGGCCACCGGATCGGTCGCGCCTCTTCGGGGTCGTAGTCAATCTAGGTGCGCGCCGGTGCGGCTGTCCAGTCATCCGTCGGCTACCAGTATGTGCCGACCACAGAGGTAATACTATTAGTTAGGTGCCGTGCCAGTCGGATCGCTCAGGGAGGCATCTACGACTCGAGGTACGCATGACAATGCGTCCAGGAATGCAAAAAGACCTACCTACCTCCGCTGTGCCACTCGGCGACGCAGTGCGCGCCGGGGACGTAGCGGGACGCTCCTGGCCGGGGCTGGGAGTGCTACCCGCGTCAGTGCGGTACAACCTGGCACACGAGTCGGTCTATGCGGTGACCGCGGGGCTGGTGAGCGGCTTGATCTTGCTGGCCCAAGTCATGGTGGTGGCTGCGCTCGGCGGAGGACCGGAGGTCGCCATGGTGATGACGGCGGCGCTGCCCAGCACTTCGCTGTTGCAGCCGCTGTGGGCCGAAGCTGCGCGCCGGGTCCGTCTGCAAACGCTGGCGCTCTGTTCCGGGACACTGCGGTTGGCCCCCCTGGCCCTGTTGGGTTGGGCCGACGATGCCTGGACCTGTGCGGCACTGGTCGTGCTGTATTACGTGGCCGCCAGTGCCAATGCCTTGGCTGTCCCCAGTCTTTATCGGTACACCTATCCCGACAGCCACCGTGGACGTATCATCGGCTGGCTGCGTTTGGTGCAGAACGGCGTGGCCATGCCGGTGATGCTCGGCTGCGCGGCATTGCTGGACTGGCAGGTGTCGTTCCGTGCCGTGTTGTTTCCAGGCGCAGCGGCGCTGGCCCTGGTTGGGATCTGGTTTTACAGTCGGCTGCGCATCCCTGGGGACGACCCGGCGGGGCGCCGACGCTTCAGCGAGCGTGCCACGTGGCGCAGCATGCGCCTCGTGTTGCGACAAGATAGCCATTTCCGGCTGTTCCAGGCGACCATTTTCCTGACCGGTGCCGGATTCCTGATGAGCCGTCCCATTTGGCTGTATCTGTTGCGCGAGCATTTCGCGGTGTCCCAAGTCGAGATGACGCTCCTGGTACAAGTGATGCCCATTTTGTTGGGAGCGGTGACGTCGCCGGCTTGGGGGTGGCTGATAGACAAAACCTCGCCGGTAGCCGGGCGTGTCGCCTTTGCCTGGCTGGGAGTGTTAGCCTATCTAGCGCTTTTTGGCAGCTTTATGTTCGGCTGGCTGTCGCTGGCCTATGCCGGGGCCATTTTGCGCGGCCTAGTCCTGGGTGCTGCAGAAGTAGCGACCACCGCAGGCAATTTGTACTTCTCCCTGCGCCCGGAGCGGGCAGCGTTGTACGAAAGCATTTCCAGCGTCTTCCAAGGCATCCGCGGCCTGATCATGCCGGTGGTAGGGTGGGGCTTGTACCTGGTGTTGCACGCCGGCCTCTTCCTCGTGCCCACGGCGCTCAATGCCTGGAGTCTGGTCCTGTCCCTTCGGCTCTACCACATGGACCGAGAGCATAGGCGCGCCCAGGGCATTGGCCGCTCGGTTCTGGACGAACAGTGAGTGTCGGCTGCCTGTCGCAGCCGGCTTGCAACCGGACAGGCGCTGTCCTAAAAAGATGCCCGATGCCAGGGCGCTCGCAGTAGCGGGCGTCCGCGGCTTTTTTCGTCGGCGCGCTTCAGCGCAGCTGGGTCATTTCGATATAGGCCCGGGCTCGCAACTCCTTGACGAACTCTTTGTATTCTTTCTGCCACAGGTCCGCCTGGAGCTTGCGGCGTATCTGCGGCGAAGCGAGCTCGAAAGGCACTTTGCCGGCGGGTTGGTACGCCACCAAACGGACGATATGAAAGCCGCGCGGCGTCTCGACCAGCGGCCCTACCTGCCCGGGTTGCAAAGTCTCCAAGATCGGTTCCACTTCGGGCGGGCGTATTTCCCCGCGCTGCGTTCCTTCGCCTTGACCTTGGCGGTATTGACTGGGGCCGTGGCTGTACTTCTGTGCCAAAAGAGCGAATTCTTCGTCGCGCGTTACGCCCGAGGCTTCCTGGAGAACTTGCTGCGCGTGGGCACGCGCCTGCTCACGATCGGCAAAGCGGTCCACGTCTATGAAAATATGCTGCCAGCGGATTTGTTCCGGCTGTTCGAATTCCTTGGGGTTCTTGAGGTAATAGTCGTAGAGATCCTGTCGGGCGATGGCTTCGAGGCGCGGACGGATGCGCGCGCGGGCGTATTCGCCGGCGATGAAGGTGCGCTCGTATTGACGCCGCATTTCGTCCAGGGACAGCCCCTGGCTTTCGATATAAGCGCGCAGCTCGTCGTCCGAGTGGAGCTTGAGCTGACTCTTGCGCTTGCGCAGCATGGATTCGAACTCTTTGTGAGCGATCTGACGCACTTTTTCCATGTTTTTGGGCGGGATGCGTGCCTCGGCGTCCTGCAAAATCAACTCCCGGTTGATGATTTCTTCGAGTTCTTCGCGCAAGATCCTGGCTCGGACCTCGTTCCATCGAGCAGCAGGCGTTTGCGAATGCGCTTCCCAAAGACGCGCAGAAGCGGCATTGAGGACTTCTTCTGCCAAAATGGGCTGCCCGTTGACGCGTGCCAGGACGCTGGCCACGATCGGTCCGCTCGGCTCGGGCAAGCCGAAGTCTTTGGTGGCGGCGGAGCGGACATCCGGCTTGCGTGCCGGCTCCGATCGCTCCGGCTCGTTCGACCGTGCCGCGATCCGCTGCCCGATAGCGACGGCACTGCTGCCGTCGAGCTGCGCACAGCCCGAAAGGCACCAAGCGATCGCGGTGCTGCTCAAGGCCCAATACAGCGATCGCACCCGCCGTCCGGTCCCGGATCGTCGCCAGTCCAGGTTCCGTCTGGGGAGCGAACCCCCTGTGTTCTGCGACAAAACAGAGAACCTACAGGCCATGCCTTTCCTCCCTGGCAGAGGACGCTCCTGACGCGAAGGGAGCCGATATCGCGTCCGCCTGGGCGCTTATACCTGTGGGTGCGGAGATTGCAACAGCGATTTGACCAGTCCGTAGAGCCGATCGGGAGTGCGATCTTCGGTGGTCAGTCGGGCGCTGAGGGTCGTCTGGTCCACGAGTTTGAGTCGTCCTGCGGAGCGTTGGGCCAATTCCTTGGCCAGTTTGCGATTGCGGTATCTCAGGACCAGATAGCGGTGCTCGAGGTAGATAGTTTCCAGACTCCAGGCCTGGGCGAGCAAGCGCAGTTCGTGGAGCCGCAACAGCCACGTCACGGATGCCGGAGGCGCACCGAAACGATCGGTCAATTCGGCCGTCAGGTCGGCCAGCTCGTCGAGGTCCACGAGCCGATTGAGGCGCCGGTATATTTCCATCTTCTGCCGACTGTCGGGGATGTATTCGTGAGGGATCCAGGCACGCCAGGGGAGGTGGATGGCCACATCCAGCCGCGGCGGCGACGGCAGGTTTTTCAGTCGCCGCACGGCGCTTTCCAACAGCTGGCAATAGAGTTCGTAGCCGACGGCGGCGATGTGCCCGCTTTGCTCGGTACCCAGGATGTTGCCGGCACCGCGGATTTCCAGATCGCGCATGGCGATGTGAAAACCGGCCCCCAAATGGCTGTACTCCTCGATAGCTTTGATGCGCTGGAGGCCCTGGGGAGTCGTGGGCCGATCGGTATCGAGCAGCAAATAACAATAGGCACGCAGTCGCGACCGGCCTACGCGCCCGCGCAATTGGTGCAGATCGGCCAGCCCGAACTGATCGGCCTGGTCAATGAAAATGGTGTTGACGCGCGGCAAATCTAGCCCGTTTTCGATGATCGTGGTGGCGACCAAAACATCGGCACGGCCGTCGAAGAAGTCGAGCATGGCGCGCTCCAGATCGTCTTCCGGCATCTGACCGTGGGCCACGAGCACGCGCGCCTCCGGCACCCACGTGCGTAGGTCACGGGCCACCGTGTGGATGGTGTGCACCCGATTGTGGACGAAATAGACCTGCCCGTCGCGCAACAGTTCGCGCACGATTCCCTCGCGGATCAGACGGGGATCGCGACGGACGATGCGCGTCTCGATGGCCAGCCGATCGCGCGGCGGCGTCTCCAGATTGCTGATGTCGCGCAAGCCCACGAGGGCCATGTGCAAGGTGCGCGGTATCGGCGTCGCCGTCATCGTCAAGACATCCACCGTATGCCGCAATTTTTTGAGCTTCTCTTTGTGCTCGACGCCGAACCGCTGCTCTTCGTCAATGATGACCAGTCCCAAATCGGCGAACCGCACATCGTCGCTCAGCAGTCTATGGGTGCCGATGATGCAATCTATCTGTCCTGCGGCGAGACGACGCACGATCTCCCGTTGTTCCCCGGGACTACGGAAGCGGCTCAGGCAGGCAACCAGAAAAGGATACTCGGCCAATCGCCCGGTGAAGGTGCGGTAATGCTGCTCGGCCAGGACGGTCGTGGGTACCAGCACGGCCACTTGCTTGCCGGCTGCCATCGCTTTGAACGCGGCGCGCATGGCCAGCTCGGTCTTGCCGAAACCGACGTCGCCGCACAGCAGCCGATCCATCGGACGCGGCTTTTCCATGTCGGCCTTGATGGCTGCCCAAGCGGCCAGTTGGTCCGGCGTCTCGTCGTAGGGAAAAGCGGCTTCGAATTCCCGCTGCCAATCGCTGTCGGGCGGGAACGCGATGCCTGGCTGCGCTTCGCGGATGGCTTGCAGCTCCAGCAGCTCCGCCGCCCAATCCAGCAGGGCCTGCTGCACCTGTGCTTTTTTCTTTTCCCATGTGCCGCTGCCCAGCCGCGACAGTGCCGGCGCACGCTGCCAACTGCCTACGTACTTTTGAACCAAGTCTATGCGCGACACAGGTACGTACAGCAGCGTGCTGTCGGCGAATTCCAGACACAGATATTCTTCGGCCTGGCCTTTGCTTTCCAGCAGCTTCAGCCCCCGGTAGCGGGCGATACCGTGGGCCACGTGCACTACCAGGTCGTTTTCTTTCAGGTCCAAAAAGCTATCTATGGCGCGCGCTTCGTAGCGTCGGTAGGCTTTGCGTGCCACGACCCGCTCGGCATGCCAGGCCGGGTCGCGCCGAAAGAGCTCGTGATCGCTCAAGACCAACAAGCCTGCGTCTGGCAGACGAAACCCGGCATGCACATAGCCCGTCAGCAAATGCAGTTGCCCTGCCTGCCACAGCGGAGTGTCGCACACTATCTCGGTCAAGCGCCGGATTTCCCCTTCATTGTGGCAGGCGATATAAACGCAGTCGTGGCTGGCTGTCTGTTCGAGCTCCTGCTTGACCCGGCGTACGTCGCCGCTGAAACGCTCGATACTGGTAGCTCGGATGTGCCAGGTGATGGGTAGCCGATGAGCCAGAGGTACGGCACTGACATAAACCGTACGGCGGCGTGCCAGCTGCGATCGAAAAGCCTCGGGGGTAAAGTAGCCGCGCGGGTCCGGCACACGCGTCAACACGTCCCTAGCTACCTGCTCGATTTCTTCCGGCTCGACCAGGAATACACAGGCCGACTCGGGCAGCCAATCGAGCAGCATGACTTCACCGGTGGCACCCTGGGGCTCTGTCGGCGTGCCATCGCTCGATGCATGCATTGCCAGCACCTCGACACCGGCAAGCGTCTCGACGCTGCGCTGCGTCTCGGGCATGAAGGTGCGCAGACTATCTATTCGGTCGCCGAAGAACTCCAGCCGGACCGGCAGATCGGCGTCCACAGGATAGACATCCACGATGCCGCCGCGGCGGGCAAATTCGCCCGGCAACTCCACCAGATCCCTGCGGGTGTACCCATGCTCGAGCAGCCAGCCGATCAAAGTCGTGAGTGCCAGCTCGTGGCCGACCTGAATGCGCAGTGCCCAGCGATAGACGGCTTCGGGAGCCGGTACGGGAGCGAGCAAAGCGCCCACGGAGGTCAATACCATACGAGCGCGATCCAGTCGCCGCAGCACACGCAGCCGCTGACTACCGACCTCGACGCCGTCGGGCTGGCTGCCGAGCTTCTCGACGTCGGGGAAAAGCAACGGCTTTGCGCCGGTAAAACTTTCTAGGTCGCGCTGCCAAGCTATCAGATCGGCAGGACGGGCGACAACGACCAGACACGGTCCGCGCACCAGCTCCGCCAAGGCAGCTATCGTCAAAGCCCTGCACGAGCCCCAAGCCCCCTCGACGGCACCCTGGCCGCCTCGTTGCAGACACGCGGCCAACTCCTCATAACCGGGCTGCTCTCGCAGCAACCGCTTCAGATCGGCCAAAGATTGGCTCGGCAACAATCCACAAGTCCGCATGGTAGATGATCGTTGCGTCTTTCGAGTGATCATTTTATCATACCCCCTGGGGGATCGTGGGTACAATCGCTCGATAACCCAAGGGCGTCGGGACGGAACGTGCGCTGAGCGAGGAGTACGCCTGCCATGCATCCACTTTCCATGCCGAAAGTGCTAGCCATGATCATCTGTGACCTCGTCATAGATGATCGCATCTCGGGCAAAAAAAGCCTCATCGGCTTGTTCGACACCGTGGCGACCAATTCGCTGCCCTGTGTGGTCAACGAATTGCACCTGTTCCTACTGTTGACCAACGGGCTGGGTACGGTGCCGATGCGCGTCCGATGTGTTCGTGCCGCTACCGAACACGAACTTTTCGGCACCCTCCAGGAGGTTCATTTCCCCGATCCCAACGCTGTTGTCGAGATCAACTTCGGCTTTTGCGAATGTGAATTTCCCGAGCCAGGCGAATACCGGTTCCAGCTGATCGCCGCCGGACAGGTCCTCTACGAGCGCCGTTTTCTAGTCAGCGTCATAGAGGACTACGACATGGAAGGATAGACCAGCTTGTGCAGGGCAAAAGCAGTACCCTGTCGGGACCGTCATTTCGGCGCATGCCCCCGGTCCTAGTGAGATTCAGCTTCTGGTCAGCAGACACATAGGATCGTACTGCCATCCAGTAGGTCCCAGACTATTGCCGCGGAGGCAGCGAAAAAGTAGCGCCGCATAGCCCTGCCAGGTCGGCATAATGTAACGGTAACGATCTAAACTCGTGAGCAGCAGGACCTTTTGTCGTTAGGCCCATCATTATCCAGGCGGCTGACCACTGTGCTCCGGCGGTGCGTCTCGAGAGAACCAATAAAACGGGCTGCTCGTGCATCTAATTCTTGTGAACGGCAGGTGGTTCGTCGCGGTCCGATTCCATGGTGCTACTGGGCCGGCTCGTGCAATGAGGTGGGCAGCGTCCTCGTGCACAGCCGGTCCAGCGCCTTTTTGATGGCATACAACTCTACGCGCAGACTTGTCCCTTACATGACTTTCTCAGCGCACATCCCTTACCAGCAGCAGGCTCGAGGGAAGCGCCCGAGCATAGTTCATCCCGATAGGAAACGGTGCATCTGAAGTTTTGTCTAGCTGCTGGCTAGCATCTACTCAGGTTGCTCGCTTAGGCAAGTGGATGGCAACTCGCCAAAGCGAATCAAGCTAGGTAAGATAAGTAAATCGGGCAAGCAAGCTGACTGGCACTGTCGCGCATCGTCGAAAGGGCATCTTATGGACCGTTCTTGCTACACCCGAATGACAATCGTAACTGCGGCGCTTGTCGTCGGGATGCTGCTAAAAGCCGACTGGCTCGATGGGCTGCGGGAGTCCATGCTCCAAGCAGTGCTGGCACAAGAGTGCCGCAAACCGTGGTGTGGACCGCCGGCGGTGCCGCGGGTGGTAGAGGCTGCCGAGGTGCCGCCGCCTGTCGTGGTCGTCCATGTACAAGCGCCTGCACACAGTGACAGCGCAGAGGTTGAGTATGTGATCCTCGTGGAAAACCGCTCAGCGATGCCAGCTTATCGGCTGACCGTGTACGACCGACTGCCGAGCAATACGCGCTTTGTCCGTTCGGATCCGCCGGCGACCGTGCAGGGAGACGAGCTGCAGTGGGCGCTCGGCACGTTGCCGGGGAGCAGCAAAAAGCAGATCCATTTGACGGTCGCCGTCACCGGTCCAGGGGACGTACACAACTGTGTGCGCGTCACGTACGAGCACGGCGTCTGCGTGACGACTACGCGACCGCCGACGACTCCTACGACGCCTGCGGCTTTGTCGCTGCAGTTGACCGACAGTGTGGATCCAGTCCAGCTGGGCGAAGAAACGCGCTATGACTTGGTTTTGCGCAATCGCGGGCAACAGCCTGCTACCGATGTGCGGCTCATCGTTAGCGTTCCCCCGGAGTTGGCTATTGTGCGCGTCCAGGGGCCGGTGGATCATCGCAAAGAGGGGCAGACCATCGCCTACGATCCGTTCACCCTCCCGGGAGGCACCGAAACTGTGTTCCGCATCTCTGTCAAGGCGATCAAGCCTGGCAAGGTACGCGTCCGCGCCCAGTTGTCCAGCGACGCCCTGCCGTCGGGGCCGGTGCGACAGGAAGAAGCCACGACCATCCTCGAAGGACCGCAGTGAAGCAGCCGCCTGTTCCCGGAACTGGGGACATCGTTCAGCAGTAGTTGACAGGCCCCTTGCGCGGGCGCTAAGGTAGGATAAGGCCGCAGGACCAGTGGCCTATCTGCCTTCCGGTTTCCGAGACGGCAGACGCCAACCGAGCCAGCGGTGCGGAGACTACAGCGTGCATCGTGAAATCATCCATGTCGGTGAGTCCCTGCGTCGGCAAAGCCATGTGGGTTTGTACCTGCTCACAGGTGCGGTGGGTGTGCTGCTGTGTTTGGATATCTGGCCGGCTGTCGCCGGCTGGGTGCAAACGACGTGGGGCATCCCTTGGCCTTCCGGTTGGGGCACCGGTCTGACCCTCTTCGGAACGGAGTATCGGTACGCCCTGCTGGCAGCTCTGCTCGGCGGCGCGCGCGTTTTGTACGGCGTCTTCGAAGGTCTGCTGGCTGGTCGGGTCGGTGCCGATGCCGCACTGGCTCTGGCCGTCGTGGCCGCCATCCTGATCGGCTAGCCTCTGGTAGCCGCCGAGGTGGTGTTCATCGGTCTTGTGGGCGAGTGTCTAGAAGCCATCACGTTCGACCGCACACGCAGGGCCTTGCGGCGGTTGGCAGAAATCTGTCCCAGCATGGCTCTGCTTTTGCGCAACGGTCAAGAAGTCAAAGTGCCCGTGTCCGAGTTGCGTGCCGGCGAACGCGTCTTGGTACGCCCGGGCAAGCGCATCCCAGTGGATGGGGTCGTGATCGAGGGACATTCGGCCGTAGACCAAAGTGCCCTGACAAAGTCTGCCGGTCGAAAAAGAACCCGGCGCCGAAGTGTTCGCCGGGACTCTCAATCAGCATGGCGCTTTGGTCGTCGAGGTGCGTCGCATCGCCGAACACACGTTCCTGGGACGCGTGTTGGAGATGACCGCCCAGGCGCTCGAAGAAAAATCGAGCCTGGAGCGGACCGCTGACCGACTAGCACGTTATTTTCTACCCGTCGTTTTGCTCGCGGCCCTGGCGACGTTGCTCGGCCATTGGTGGTGGCTGCGCGGCTCGACGACCGGGATCTATGAGGCCATCTTGCCCGCTTTGGCCGTGTTGGTCGTGGCCTGCCCGTGCGCACTGATCCTGGCGACACCGGCGGCCATGCTGGCCGCACTGGGCCGGCTCGCGGGGACCGGCGTACTCGTCCGTCGGGTCGCCGCTTTGGAAGCCCTGGCCCAAGCCGATGTGGTCGCACTGGACAAAACCGGCACGGTCACTCGCGGGCAACTGCAGTTGGGCGATGTGGTACCGCTGGCGGCCGGAGTGAGTGCCGACGAGCTGCTGCTCTGGGCGGCCACTGCCGAGCAGCGCAGCGAACATCCCGTCGCTCAAGTCATCGCACAGGCAGCGCGCGACAAAGGTCTGACCCTTTCGTCCGTGGACGAGTTCACCGCCGTGCCCGGTGCCGGCGTGCAGGCCCGCAGCGGCGAGCTCGTCATCCTGGTCGGCAGTCGTCGTTTCCTGGAAACGCAAGGCGTCCACTGGCCGGACGCCGCCTTGCAGATGCTCGAACACTTCGACCGGACCGGGCAAACCTGCTTGGCCGTGGCGTGCCGACCGGCGCAGGACGCAGCCGTCCCATGGCAGCTTTTGGGACTGATCGGCGCACGCGACGCTATTCGCCCCGAAGCTCCAGGCGTACTCGATGCCCTGCGCCAGCTGGGCATACGACGCATCGCTCTTTTGACCGGCGACCGCGCCGGCGCGGCCAGCACCATCGCCGCGCGCTTGGGCATCGAGGAAGTCCACGCCGAACTGCTGCCCCAGCAAAAAGCGGACTGGATCCAGGACAACAGCGATCAGGGCATCGCGTCGTCATGGTCGGCGACGGGATCAAGGACGCACCGGCGCTGGCCCGGGCCGACGTGGGCATCGCCCTGGCTTCGGTCGGTTCCGATCTGGCCGCCGAAGCCGGCGATATCCTGTTCGTACGGCAACCCCTCGAGCCTTTGCCCGCGTTGGTGCGTTTAGCACGCCGCACCGTGGACATCATCCGCCAGAACATTGTGTATTTCGCGTTCGCAGTCAACATCGCGGGCATCGTGCTGACCGGCTGGGTGATGCCCGCCTGGTCGGCGGCCGCACGAGAAGCAGCACCGCTGTGGGCCGCGATCTACCACCAGATCGGTTCTCTGGCCGTGCTCCTCAACGCTGTGCGACTGCTGTGGTCCGAGCGGCGTCTCGTGCCCGGTCCTTGGCAGCGCGGGCTTCAGGCACTGGCACGGCTCGACCGTTATTTGGAGCATTGGGATTGGCACGAGCTGAGCCATTGGCTGGCGGACCACAGACGCGGTGTGAGCGTGTGCGCCGTACTCGTGCTGGGTCTGGCCTGGGGCGCGACGACGCTCACGTCCATCGGTCCCAACGAAGTGGGCGTCGTGCAGCGCTGCGGGCGTATCGCTGCCGTGCTGCCCCCGGGCCTGCATGTGCGCTGGCCGTGGCCGTGGGAACAGGTTCGTCGCTTGCAGCCGTACACTTTGCGCCGCGTCGAGGTCGGGTGCCGATCCATGCCGGGCAGCGCGGAGATCAGTCCGCAGACCTGGGCCAGCCCGCACAGTGCCGGCATGGTGCGCCATGTCGAAGAAGCACTGGTTTTGACCGGCGAAGCGGACCTGATCGAGCTGCAGGTGGCAGTGTATTATCGGCTCAGCGATCCGGTGCAATACCTGCTGGGTGCGGCGGCGCCCGAGGAGATCCTGCAGCGGACCAGCGAGTCGGTGGTGCGGGAGATCGTGGCCGGGAGAAGTTTCGCGGCGCTGCTGACCACCGAGCGCGAAGCGTTTCAGCGGGCCATCCTCCAACGCTTGCGCCGACGGGTGCACGGCAGTTGGCCCTTGGGGATCGAAGTGGTCGCCGTGGCGGTGCAGGACTTGCACCCACCGCAGGAGGTCGTGGACGCCTATTACTCGGTGACACGGGCTTTGAGCGAGCGCGAGCGGCTGGTCACCGAGGCGCGTCGCGACAAAGAAAGCGAGGTGTCGCGGGAAACCGCAGCGGCGGTGCGGATCCGGGCCGAAAGCCAAGGAGCGGCCCTGACGACTACGGCCGTGGCGCGCGGGGAACGGGATGCCTTTTTATGCCTCGCCCGACTGGTCGCCGCCGCTTCTGCCGGGCCCCACGGCACCGGAGCAGCCGCCGACAGTGCCCGCGAACTGACCGAATTCCGTCTGCAATTGGAAACTGCCGAAAGCGTGCTGGCTGGCCGGCGCAAAATCTTGCGCGATCCCAAACTGGGAGGTCGGTTGCACCTGTACCAGGTGGAGCCGGAGCTGTTCCGCATCCGACTGCCGATCCTGCGGCGCGATCCCGAAGTAGCACCGACCCCGGCCGAGCCGCCACGCTGACAGCTAGGACCTGGAGTACCGACCCATGAGCAAGACCTCCTTGACCAGTTTGGGGCTGGCCTTGGCCGGCTGGAGCTTGTACAGCTCGGTCCTCTTCGTTGACCAGGCCGAATATGTCTATGTCACCTGTTTCGGACGGCACGTGGTCACCTACGACGGAGCCACGGACGCCGGGTGGCGCTGGAAAGCCCCCTGGCCGATCATGACGGCGGTGCGCCTGGACCGCCGCCTGCAGTATTTCGACCTGCCCACGCAAGAGTTGCTGGTCCGCGATCGCGACGCCCGCACGGGAGAAAGCAAATCGCTGCCCCTCACCTTCGACCTGTACGTCTGCTGGCGCATCACTTCGGCCCCGGCGCCAGACGATCCCTACCAGGATGCCGTGGATCAGTTCGTGAAAACGTTCGGCACCTTGGAGCGGGCGCAGGAATTTTTGCGCAGTCAAATCATCAGTCGGCTCAAAATCGAACTCAGCCATGTACCGCTGGAAGAGTTGGTCAATACCGATCCGTCCCGACTGCGCACCGGTGCCATGCTGACGGAGCTGCGCACACGTCCCTATCGGCAAGGGAGCGAGGAACCTGCAGCCAGTCTGGCCGAGCGCGTCCACCGACTGGCCCTGGAGATCGTGGACGTCGGCCTGCGGCGCTTCAACCATCCGCCTCAGGTCCGCGACGAAATCTTCGCCAAAATCCGCGAGGACCGCAAACGCGAGGCCAACAACTACCGGCTGCAGGGAGAAGAACAGGCCGCGGCCATTCGGGCCGAAGGGGAGCTGGAAGCGCGCCGCATTCGTGCCGAGGCCGAAGCCGATCGCATCCGTCGCGAAGGGGAAGCCCGTGCCGAAGCCACGCGCCTGCTCAACGAGGCCCACAGTTAAGCCCCTGACTTCTACCGCATAGTCCGCACCCTGGAAGCCTATCGGCGCATGTTCGCCGACGACAAAACCCAACTGGTCCTATCGCTCGATCACCCGCTGCTGGGATTGTTCCGACAATTGCCCGCTGGCGAGCGCAAAAACAATGATGCCCAGGCACCGCGCCCGGGTAGTTCTGCGCCGCCTGCTGCTCCAGCGCCCGCCAGGCCGGAGGGCAAACCATGAAATGGCTCGGCTACCTGATCCTGGCCGTCTGCCTGGGCTACCTGGCCACAGGCATTTATCAGGTGCGCCCGGGCGAGCTGGCAGTAGTGCGTCGCTTCGGCCGCATCCTGGACGAGCCCTGGACCCCGGGCTTGCACCTCGGTTTGCCCTGGGGTCTGGATCGTGTGCATCGGGTCGCCGTGGACCAGCAAAGACAATTGGTGGTCGGTTATGTGGCCGACCCGGATACGCTGGCGCCGGCACCCATGGGGCAATACCTGACTGGCGACCAAAATCTCATAGACCTGCGCGTTACCGTACACTACCGCGTGCAGCCCGGGCGCGTGCACGACTATGTGCTCGCCGAGGAACGTGTGGAGCCACTGCTGGTGCGTGCCACCGAGTCGGCACTGGCGGCGGCGCTCGCAGGACAACGCATAGATCGCATCCTGCTGGGTCAGGCCGCCGAGTTAGAAGGACAGGTCGAAAACTATCTAGCCGCGCTGGCCGACCGTTATGGCTTGGGCATCGGCGTGACCGGCGTCAACGTTACTTATGCGCAGCCGCCGGCCCAACTGATCGAAGCTTTTCGGGAGGTCAATCGCGCCCGCACGCAAAAAGACATCGCCATCCGCGAGGCACAAAGCCACCGTCAGACCACCATCTCGGCAGCGCGCATTGAAGCACAACGTCTGCGCACCCAGGCAGAAGGCTTTTATCGCCAGGAAGTGGACCGTGCCCGAGCACAAGCTGCCAGTTTTCTGGCACTGTGGCACACGTTCCGCGACTACGCCAGCGATTACGACAATGCCTTGCTCAACCTCTACCTGACGGAAATGGAGGCGATCCTGACGCGCTTGCAGGTGCGCACGCTGGCCGGATCGGAAACCGACCATACTATTTTGCAGCCTTTGCCCGAAAAATGACCCACGGCCGGCCCATCGCTTTGCCGGCCGCCTAGGCTCTCGTGGTCTCCTGGAAGGGAAAGCGACTTGCCTGTACAGCCTCCCTGGTACGCGAACCTTCTGGCGCATGGCACCGTCGGCCAAGCCGTCGCCGCGGCGCTCGGGGCGTACGCTCAGGTCGCTTCTCCATAAACCCGGCCCCATTTGGCAGCCAGCGCGCGTGTGACGGGCGTCAAAGCAGCCAGCTCTTCGCTAGAAAGCGGGCGGAACTGACGAGTCCAAGTCAAAACCTGGGCCAGTTCCTTGTCGTCGTACATCCCCACGACGACCACACTCACTCCGGGCAGACCCAGAGCATAACGCAGAGCGCTCGGCAACAGCTCGCGGGGCATACGTGCCCCCTGCGCAGATTTAGGGTGCTCGGCGATGCCGCCGAAGACCTTCATCGCCGCCAGCCCGATCTTTTTGCGCACGGCTTCGGGCCAGACGCGACTCTCGAAATCGTAAATGTGCCGTGCCACGAGACTGACGGCGTTCATTTGCACATCATAGTCCCATGCCTGCATGACCTGCAAGAAGCGTCCCGGACGGTTGTGGCCGCTGACGCCGACAAAGCGCGTCAGACCGTCGCGTTTGGCTTTGTCCAGAGCCTTGCATACGCCGCGCGGGCCCAAAATCACTTCCGGTGCCATGCGGTCGTCGCCGATGCTATGGGCATACACCAGATCGGCTTGCTCGATCTGCAGTTCCTTGAGGTTTTACTTCAACAACAGCAGCGCCTTGTCTCCGTCCGACTCGAAACATTTGGTGACTACGAAGACCTCGCGGCGGCGTTCTTTCAAGACCTGGCCGAGATACACCTGGGCCTTTCCATAGCCGGTGAACTCTGGGGCCGTGTCCAGATAGGTGACGCCGGCGTCAATACAGCGATGATAAAAGGCGACCGCTTCCTTTTCGGGACGAAATCCGGCAGGCGCGGTACCCAGGCCGAGGACCGGCACGCGCACGCCGGTCTTGCCCAGCACCCGCTGGGGCAGCGGAGACGATCCGGTGTCGCCTGGACCGATCCCTAGCACCCAGGCACAAGCACTCGTAGACAGAAAATCGCGACGCGACCATGCATGGTTCGGCGGCGTCATTTTTTCTTTTCTCCTGTGTGTTTTGGGGGCGACTTGACCACGGGAGCAGGCGCTTGCGTTTCGTCCAGTTCACTCCGAGCACCTGAGCCTCGGCGCACCAATTGTGCCTGTAAGAGCAGTTGTCCATCGTGCCGGATTTCGGCCTTGACCCAGCCAAAGGGGACATCGGCACTGAGCCAAACGCGATAGTCCCAGTGGGCTATCTGGATCATGGGAAAGCCCCCCACAAAGATACCGCCTGGGGCTTGGTCGCCCAGCGTCAGGCGGCCGACGCGGGTAGCGAACTTGCCGGCGGAGGTGGTCACTTCTTGAGGTTCGACTTCGATCTTGATCGGACCCCGGAGCTGCAAGGGATGCCCCAAAAACCAAGTATGTTCGCATTCCTGTTCGGTCAGCCGGACGACCGGCTGACCTGCTTTTTGGAAATAGCCTACGGAGACATTATCGGACAGCAGTGGGGAGACGAGGAGTTTGAGCGTGGCCCGCATCGGTTCGGGACGCACCTGATCCAGACGGCATTCGAGCCAATAGCCTTCCTTGCTGGCGCCCACACAGGCCAGTCGAAGCACACCTTCGGTGGAACGGCCCTGGAATTGTTCGCGAAATTGATATTCTGCCCAATTACCTGGCGCGGGCATAGCGTAGACGAGCCTGGGACCGCGCTGCAGGCGCATCAACCAGCCCCACTCTGGGGCTCCGCCGACCAGTGACATGCTCACAGCCCATGCCAGGGCTAGTAGCGACATGGCGCCCACGATGCCCTCCGCGCCCGATGGCCCAAGGCACAGTCCCCGCTACGCTGCCTCGCCGAGCAGGGCTTTCTTTTTTCTAGCCGCTCCCCTTTTCGAGTGTCGCAAGCCAGGCTGCCGCTGTCAATCGAAAAAGCGGCCCATCGGCACGCGCGTGCGGTGCCAGTCCCCGGCAAAAAAAATTTTCCAGAACCCGACGCGGTCGGCATACGTACGGGATTTTGGTCGCGGGCCGCACGACGCTGGCCGCCCGGGACAGTAAAATCGCAAAATAATCGGTGGAAAGTCGGGCTCTGTGAGTTAAAATACCCTTGTGGACGGGCTGGAGCAAGTAGGCTCCTCGGGGTGATCGCCAGTCAGCGTGGCGACGACGGCAGCGATCTTGTCCGGTCGCGTGATGTGACAACGGATGTGTCATGGCATCTACCGACAAATCCAAAGTAGGGCACAAGCTGGTCCAAATGGGTCTCGTCACTGCCTCCCAGGTGCAAGAGTGTTTGCAGGCGCTGGGCGGGGTCACGCCGGACTATGAGCTGTTACTGCGCGAGCTTGAGCGCCGCGGTTATCTGACCCCTTTGCAAAGCGACAAACTGCGCAAAGGGGAGACGACCGGTTTTTTCCTGGGCGGCTACCGCTTGCTGTACAAGATTGCCTCCGGTACCTTCGGGCGCGTCTATCGTGGCGACGATCCGGTCAGCGGCCGAGTGGTGGCGATCAAGGTCCTGCGCCGCCGTTGGATGGAAGACCCGACGACCATCGAACTGTTCGAGCGCGAGGGGCGCGTCGGGATGTCCCTGCGCCATCCCAATATCGTAGAGATTTTGCAAGTCGGCCGAGACTCCGCCACGGGGCAATATTACATCGTCATGGAGTTCGTGGAGGGGGGTAATCTGCGGGATGTGCTGGCCATTCGCCGGCGCTTTGCGGCGGCAGAAGCACTCAAGCTGGCCGGAGACATGGCCCAAGCCCTAACGTATGCCTGGTCGCGCGGTGTCGCCCACCGTGACCTAAAATTGACCAACGTGCTTCTATCCACCCAGGGAGTAGCCAAGCTGGTGGATTTCGGCCTGGCGCGTCTGTACTCGGCGATGCAATCGGGGCTGGCCGACGATATTCAGGTGCAGCGCACCGTAGATTATGCCGGTCTGGAGCGTCTGACGGGCGTGCCGGCCGGCGATATCCGCAGCGACATCTATTTTCTGGGATGCATACTCTATGAAATGCTGAGCGGTCGGCCGCCTCTGGAGCCGACGCGCGATCGGCATGCGCGCATGCATCGTCGGCGCTTCGAAAATGTGCCACCTTTGCGCCCCGAGGACATAGAAGGCCCGGCGGATACGGTCCTACCACTGGTGGAAACCATGATGGCGCTGGACCCACGCCGGCGCTTCCAGACTCCGGCGCAATGTTTGGACGCCATCCGACGCGCCCTAGCTGCATTGAACGGCCGGTCGGAGGGGCAGACGACGGCTCCCGTGCACAGTCTTTTCGTCGTCGAGCGCGATCCGCGACTGCAGGAAACGTTACGCGAGCGGCTGCGCCGTCTCGGTTATCGTGTGTTCGTGGCTGCCGACCCGCGCCTGGCCGTGTCGCGTTTCCAGCAGCAGCCTTTCGCCGGGCTGGTCGTAGATGTAGGCACGACAGCCGAAGAAGGCCTGGAGGCTTTGCACACGGTGCTGGAGCGGGCCCACAAGCAAGGCCTGCGCTGCCCCAGCGTGGTTTTGCTGGGCGAGGATCAGGCGGCCTGGCAAGAGCGAATCCGCAATGGCCCCATGGTCGCCGTGCTGGTGCGACCGCTGCGGGTCAGTCAGGTGATCGAAACCTTGCAGCGGCTTCTGCAAGCATCCCAGACTGCGAACAGGTGACTGGGATCGGTGCCCGTACGGCATGACCATCGAAGTCACATCGCTGAGCAAAACCTTTTGGGACCTCGAGCGCGGCCGCGTGGTGGCGCTGGACAATGTGACTTTCACATGCGGCCCGGGTCAGATCTTCGGGTTGCTCGGTCCGAACGGCGCCGGCAAAACGACGGCCATGCGCATCCTGTGCACGCTGCTCAAGCCCACCGGCGGCAGCGCGCGCGTAGCCGGCTTCGATGTCGTCTCCCAGCCCCAACTGGTGCGCCAGCATATCGGCTTTCTTTCGGCCACGACCGGCGTCTACGACCGCATGACGCCCTGGGAATTCGTAGCCCATTTTGCCCGACTGCACGGGCTCGAAGGAGCGGCGCTGCAGCGGCGCATGGACGAGCTGTTCCAGCGCTTGCAACTGCACGAGTGCCGCGACGTGCTGGGCGCCCATCTGAGCACCGGCATGAAACAAAAAGCCTCGATCGCACGCGCCCTCGTCCACGATCCCCCGGTGCTGATCTTCGACGAGCCGACCGCTGGCCTGGACGTATTGGTTGCACGCAACGTCTTGGAGACCATCCTGGCACTCAAGCAGCAGGGAAAATGCATCTTGTTCTCCACGCACATTATGCGAGAAGTGGAGCTGATCTGTGACCGGGTGGTGATCTTGAGCCGCGGGCGTATGCTCGTCAGCGGCACCTTGGAGGAGCTGCGGCGGCGCTTCGGCTCCGACAATCTGGAAGAGGTTTTTATCCATTTATTGCGTGCCGACGAACCGGCTGGCTAGGCGCATCGCCGCCCGTCACCTAGATCTCTAGCATGCGCGGGCAACCGATAGACCTGGAGCACCTGGGCGACCAAGCCATCCTGGCACGTTTCCGCACCGAGGCCGAAGCAGCTTGCTGGGCACGAAGCTTGAGCGCACGCCGGCCCGAGTGGATCACGGACATCGTGCCGGCCTATACCACGGTGGCGGTGTTTTACGACGCCTTGCGCATCGTCGGGCAGCAAGCGCTGCAGGCACTGCGTGGGCACCGGGGCCAGGCGCGTCCGGCACCGGGGCAGCTCCACTGGGTGCCGTGCTGTTACGAGCGCGGGCCCGATCTGCCTCGGGTGGCCCAACTGACCGGGCTGTCTGTGCCGGACATCGTCCGTTTGCACCAAGCGCAGGAGTTTTACGTCTATGCCATCGGTTTTGTGCCGGGGTTTCCCTATCTGGGCTACCTGCCCGAGGTCTTCGGCGTCGTTCGGCGTCTGGAACGACCGCGGGTGCGCGTCCCCGCCGGCAGCGTGGGCATCGCCGGCCGACAGACCGGAATCTATCCGGCGGCAACCCCGGGAGGCTGGCATCTCATCGGCCAGACCCCGCTAGTCATCGCCGATCTGCAACGCGACTTTTTTCCCATCCGTGCAGGAGACCGCGTGCGCTTCGTCGCGATTGGCGAAAAAGAGTTTGCCCGCTGGGAAGGCCAGCAGCTCGGGGCGTACCAGCCCCCGAACGCGCCGCGGCTCGGTCCCTGAGTTCCCGATGCTCCCTTTCCACCACCTGCGTGCGCGGGTCAACCCTCTGGTCATCCTCTTCGGGTGACAAACGAGGCCGCTGCCCCGGCGGGCGTCTTTCGGCTTGCGACTGTGCCGACGCATCGGCTACGGGACCGTTGGCTGCTGTCCAGCTGCCCCAGCTATCTATAATGCACGAAAAGGCGCCGTGCCCACCGCGGAACGCCTGGAGAACGGGAGCTGCGAGCGAACCATGTCGGACCAGGATCCCCAAACACACGAGCGAGCATCGAAAACCTGGGGCGGTCGTTTCGCCGTGCCTGCCGATCCGCTGGCCGAAAAGTTCACCGAGTCGGTGAGCGTAGACCAACGGCTCCTGGAGGAAGATATCCGCGTCAGTCAGGCGCATGCTCGTATGCTGGCGCATGTCGGCTTGATCGGCCCGGGGGAAGCGGAGCAACTGGTTCTGGCCCTGGAGCGGATTGCCGAGGATTTTCGTCAGGGACGCATTCCGGTGCGCGCCGAGTTGGAGGATATTCACACGCATATCGAGCACGAGCTGATTGCGCGTCTGGGGGACCTAGGGCGCAAACTGCATACTGGGCGCAGTCGCAACGACCAGGTGGCCACCGACTTGCGGCTGTGGGTGCGGCAGGCACTGGATCGTCTGGACGCAGCCCTGGCCGATTTGCAGCGCGCTTTCTTGCACTTTGCCGAACGCGAGCACACCACGATCGTGCCCGGGTATACCCATCTGCAGCGCGCCCAGCCGGTGCTGGCGGCGCATTATGCCTTGGCCTATATCGAAAAACTGCAACGCGACCGCGACCGACTGCGGGATACGCGACGACGGGTCAACCAGTTGCCTCTGGGGGCAGCCGCCTTGGCCGGCACTTCGCTGCCCATAGATCGTGACTTTGTGCGTCGCGAGCTGGACTTCGACGAAGTTATGACCAACAGTCTGGATGCGGTCAGTGATCGCGACTTCGTCGCCGAGTTTCTGTTCGATCTGGCGCTCCTGGCCGTGCATTTGAGCGGTTGGGCCGAGGAGTGGATCGTGTGGAGCACTTGCGAATTCGGCTTTCTCGAGTTACCGGAAGCTTTTTGCACGGGATCGAGTATCATGCCGCACAAAAAAAATCCCGATGTTCTGGAACTGATCCGCGCCCGTAGCGGGCGCGTCTTGGGAGCGCTGCAGCACCTTCTGGTGGTACTCAAAGGACTACCACTTGCCTACCATCGCGACTTGCAAGAGGACAAACTGGCGGTTTTTGCGGCGTACGACACGGTGCTGGACAGCGTGCGTGTTGCGACAGCGCTGATCGAGCGGACGCGGCTACGGCGCGAGGCACTCGCCGCCCGACTGGACGAGGGCTTTCTGGACGCCACCGCACTCATGGAGCTTTTGGTAGCGCGCGGCATGCCCTTGCGTGCGGCGCACGAAGCCGTCGGCCGTCTGGTTCGGCAGTGCGAAGAGCAGCGACTGCGATTGTGCGATCTACCTGCGGAGGTTTTCGAGTCGGTACAGACGGGGTTGGCGGCCCAGGTTGCCAACGTGCTCGGACCCCGAGCTGCCGTCGCGGTCCTAGCGAGTAGCGGTTCGTCGGCGCCCGACGAAGTGCACAAGCAGCTCGACCGCTGGCGCCGGTTTTTGAGCGGCTCTGCCGCGCAAGGGCATAGGTCATGATCCAAGACACGCATGCCTTCACCTATGTGGATCGGCAACTCCTGTGCGAACAGGTGCCGGTGGCGGACATCGCCGCCGCCGTGGGGACGCCGGTATGGATTTACAGTCGTCGCGCACTCCTAGAGCGGCTGGAGGAAATCCGGCATCACTTCGCTGCCGTGTCCCCGCTGATTTGCTACAGTGTGAAAACCAACGGGAACCTGGCCCTCTGCCGGCTGTTGCATGCAGCCGGCGCCGGCTTCGATGTCACCAGCGGCGGCGAACTGTATCGCGCTGTGCGGGCTGGCGCCTCGGGCCACGAGATCGTTTTCGCCGGCGTCGGCAAAACGGATCAGGAACTGCGCCAGGGCCTGGATGCCGACGTTTTGCTGTTCAACGTGGAGAGCGAAGCCGAACTAGAGGCCCTGGCCGATCTGGCACGCAGCAAGGGACAGCCTGCACGCATCGCTCTGCGCGTCAATCCCGACGTGGATCCCCAGACACACGCCAAAACCACTACGGGCAAGCGCGGCAGCAAATTCGGCCTGGATTGGGCCAAAACGACCGATCTGGCAACACGTCTCCGCGACCACCCCTGGCTGCACGTGCGGGGCTTGCACATGCATCTGGGCTCGCCCATCTATAGCGTGGACCCCTACGCACGTGCGATCGAGCGGATCGTACCGCTCATCGAAACCATGCGGCGCATGGGACACGCGCTGGATTACCTCGACGCCGGCGGCGGCTTCGGTATCCCCTATCGGCGCAACGAGACACTGTCCTTGGCTGCTCTGGCCCAAGCGATCGTGCCCGCTGTGCAAACTCTCCAGTGTAAGCTGATCCTGGAGCCGGGGCGCTACATCGCCGGCAATGCCGGCATCCTCGTTAGTCGTGTCATTTACGTCAAAGAGTCCGGAGGCCGTAGATTCGTCATCCAGGACGCGGCTATGAACGATCTCATCCGCCCGACGCTTTACGAGGCGTTCCATCGCATCTGGCCGGTGCAGGTGCCAGCGGACGCGCCGGTATGGCCGGAAGATCCCGAGGCAGCACACGCGGGTACCGTCCTGTGCGACGTGGTCGGGCCCGTGTGCGAGTCGGGCGACTACTTGGCACGCGACCGTTATCTCCCCCCGGTCCGGCGTGGCGACCTGCTGGCCACTTTCAGTGCCGGCGCTTACGGCATGGCCATGAGTTCCAACTACAACGGCCGGTGTCGTGCCGCCGAGGTCTTGGTCGAAGGCAACAGTTTTCGCACCATCCGCCGTCGCGAAACCTACGCCGACCTGGTGCGTTTGGAAGAGTAACACTCTGACACGAAGGAAGATGGGTGTCCGCCCTCGGCTGGCTATACTGCGGGGCCGATCCCTGACCTGCATACAGTCGGCGAAGCGGCGCGGGCTGGAACGGCAGGCAGTCGGCACTGGTGCCGGATCGGCAGGGGTACCCGGCTGGTCGTGCGGCCGATCCGGCGCAGGACGAGACCGTCGTAAAGCGTGCCGGATGCAAATTTGCTACCCCCGCCGGTCCCTGGCGCAGACAATCTTGCAGGTGACCTCTGGAGTTTGCCCAGCCCGCAAGTTAAACTCAAATAAGATATCGTGTCGGCTGCATGACGCGCACGACTTGCAGGAGGCAGGCTACCACCGCTTGGTGGACGAATCGTTGCGAGCCAAAGTACAGGAGCAGCTATGTATCGGCGCACCTCGATCGTGGTGGCTATGGTGGCTTTAGCCGCGCCTATGGCAGCAGCCCAGGACTATGTCCTGCCTTACTTGCGCAAGCTGGAAACGACCGACGATTTCTGGGCGGCAGCCCGCTACGAGATTGACCTGGGCAACTATGTGCGCGCCGGCAAAATGCTGGCCGGCTTCTGGGAAAGCCTGACAAAACTCGACCCGGAGCAGCAAGACGACGTCTTGTTGAGACTGCACGACCGCGTCGGTTTGTCGTTTTTTTTGCGGTTGGCGAATGTACCGGAAATTCGCGCGGCACGCGTCAAAATGGCCGACGGCAAAAAGGAGATGCCAGCTATTGACGCACTCCTGGAGCGTCTCAACCGGGCACTGGCCAAACGGTACACCGATGTCCAACGTTTGGATTTTTTCATCGGTCGGCTGGGGCAATCGCCCGAGGAAAGGGCCTATGCCATCCATCAATTGCGCTTGGCCGGTGCGGCGGCGGTGCCGCGGCTGGTAGCCGTACTGCGCAATGTGCATCGCAAAGCAGACCACCCGCACGTGATCTACGCTTTGGAGCAGATCGGTGACGAAGGTCGGCTGGCACTGTTGGCCGCTTTGGATGGCCGGTCGCCGGCCAACTGGCGGAGCACTTTGTTGGACATATTCATCAAAACCAACGACCGGCGTGTCATACCCTGGCTGTGGTACTTCTATGGGCATGCCGATATGCCGCCGACGTTACGTGCGCGCGCGGCCAAGGAGCTGGCTCGCTTTTTGGGCCGCCCGGTGGAGCAGCTCGGCGATGCCCGACGTGCCTTGACCGAGGAAGCAGAGCGTTATTACCGGCACCAAGCGCCTGTGCCTACGGGTGCCGCTCTGGCGATTTTCACTTTCGACGAGCAAGAAGGACTGAGCATGCGTCCGAGCAGTCCGAGCGAGTTCGAAGAGCACTACGGCGTCTTCTGGGCACACAAAGCATTGGAGCTGGACCGCGGCTATCTCCCGGCCCAAGTGGTGCTCTGGAGCTTGCGGCTGGAGAAGGCCCTGGAACGAACCGGTGTGCAGCAGCCGTTGGCCAAGTCGCACGAGGATCTCTACCAGCGACTGACGGCACTGCCTTTGGAAGTGCTGACGACGATGCTGGATCGGGCGCTGCGGGAACGCCGCACCGCCGTGGCACTGGGCACGCTGCAAGTGCTTGCTCCCTTGGGCGATCGGCGGCTCTTGCACGGGTGCGACAGCGGTGCCGCCCCAGTGGTCCGGGCCCTGAGCTATCCCGACCGACGCGTGCAGCTGGCGGCTGCCGAAACGCTGGCGCTCATGCCACCCGCCACGGGATTGCCCGGCGGCGGCCGACTCCTGGACATACTCGTGCGTGCCATCCGCAGCGATGGCCCCGCGCGTGCTTTGGTCGCCTGCTACGACAATCAGCTGGCGGCTATCTACCTCGACCACGTGCACAAAAGCAATTTCGCGGGTCTGGCGGTGCGCCCGGGCAAGCCCTTGCTCCACGCGTTGGCCCGCGACATGGCCGTCGAATTGGTCTTTTTGGAAGCCCGCCGGGACGATCCGGAATGGCTCTATCTTTTGAGCCAG
Organism: Gemmataceae bacterium; assembly: GCA_040289265.1. Taxonomy (GTDB): domain Bacteria; phylum Planctomycetota; class Planctomycetia; order Gemmatales; family HRBIN36; genus PSKW01. The sequence goes on along the minus strand of PSKW01000003.1, from coordinate 312,409 downwards.
ATCCGTCAGAGTCCCGAGGCCGGCGGCGTGCCCGTGATCCTGCTGGTCCCGCGCAGCGAAGACGCTCTGCGCATCGGCGACTTGGCCAAGCCCTACGGACCGGTGGTGCTTTGGTCCCCGCCTCCTATGAGCACAGGACTGTTTCAAGCGCGACTCAACGAATTCCGGCAGGATCGTTTTCAGCCGCCTCTGAGCAAAGAAGAGCGGCAAGATTATGCGGCGCGCGCCATCGAGTTGGTGGGTGAGCTGGCACGTGTTCCGCATCCGGGCTTGGATTTCACCGAAGCCACCCAGGCACTGGTGGGGGCATTGTCTTCGGATGTTTTGGCTCCGGCGGCCACCGAGGCATTGGCTCATCTGCCCGGCCCGGTTCCTCAGGAGGGACTGGCAGCCTTGCTGGTGGATAGTGCACGTCCGCCGAGCGCTCGCGTGGCCGCGGCACGTGCCTTGCGCTCTCTGTGCCAGCGATACGGCGTCTTGCTCAAACTAGCTACCGTCCACCAACTTGCTCAAGCCATAGAAAAGACTCAGGACGCGTCCCTGCGGCTGGAGCTGATGCGCTTGGCGACTGTATTGCGCGACATGCGCACCGGCCGGGCCAGTCCGCAGCGCTAGCTTCCTGAACCAACCGAACTATGACTCGTCGCGTCGGTTTGTGGCTGATAGGTGCCTACGGCGGCGTAGGCAGCACCGTGGCCCTCGGTCTGGCATCGTTGCGTCGCGGCCTGATCCCGACCACCGGACTGGTCACTGCCCGACCGGAGTGGGCGGGGCACGACCTCGACGACCCGGCCGCTTTTGTCGTCGGCGGGCACGATATCCGTCCGGTGGGTTTCTTCGAGGCTGCCCAGGAGCTGCACCGGCGCGCAGGTGTGTTCTCGCCCCAGATCCTGGCAGCCTGCCGTCCCGACTTGGACGCCTGGTCGGCACATGTCCGTCCGGGCACGCTGTCGGGGGCCGGCGAAACGATCGCGAGCCTGTGTCAGTGGCCCGAAGCGCACCATCTGCACAGCCCGCGTTCGGCAGTGCGGCGCATCCAGGACGACTTACAAGCCTTCCGCGAGCGGCACGCTCTGGAGCAGGTGGTGGTGATCAACGTGGCTTCCACCGAGCCGCCTGTGCCGCAGCCGCCCGCGCACGGGGCAGCCGACCTCCTCCGAGAACTCCTGGATAAGGATCAGGAAGGCCTGGTGCCGGCCAGCAGTCTCTACGCCTTGGGCGCGATCTTGGCCGGATGCAGCTATGTCAACTTTACCCCTTCTCTGGGAGCCAACTTTCCGGCCGCCATCGCTTTGGCCGAAGAAAAACGGGTGTGTCTGGCCGGACAGGACGGCAAAACTGGGGAGACGCTGCTCAAATCGGTCCTGGCCCCTCTGTTCGCGGCCCGCAATTTGCGCGTTTTGAGCTGGGTCGGCCACAATATTTTCGGCAACCGCGACGGCTGGGTCCTCAACGATCCCCGCAACAAAGAGTCGAAAATCCGCACCAAAGACCAGGTCATCGCCCACATCCTCGGATACCACCCGCAGACCCTGGTGACCATCGAATACATCGAATCGCTCGACGACTGGAAGACCGCCTGGGATCATATTCACTTCCAAGGCTTTTTCGGCACGAAGATGGTTGTGCAGTTCATCTGGCAAGGGTGCGATTCGCTCTTGGCGGCGCCTTTGGTCATTGACCTAGCTCGGCTGGTGCTGGCAGCTCATCGGGCGGGCCAACGCGGTGTCCTCGTACCCCTGGCTTGCTTTTTCAAGAACCCCATGGGGACCGAAGAACACGACTTTTTCGAGCAATGGCGTATGCTTCGAGATTTCGCCGCGCGGTTGCCCCGCGTGCCGTGAAGACGCCGACCTCCAACGGCCAAGGCTCATGGGGTGCGGGGCAGCGATGGGCTGGGCTTGGGTACACACGGAGTCATGATGCCGTTCACCAGCGCAACTCCTCCCCTGTGCGCCAGGCACGGACCAGGACTTGCCCCTTGCGGATCTCCACAAGGACGGCACCTGTGCGCGCAGTGGACCATACCGTGGCTCCCAGCTTGCGATAAACCTGGGGTGCCTCGCGTTGCCAGCTCTGCGATGAGACGACCAACTTGGGCCGCGCCCATTTGCCGAGCTCCAGAGTATTGGCATTGGGCGAGCCATGGTGCGGGGCCAACAACACGTCCACCGGCGGGATCGGTCGGCGTACTACCCGGTCCAGCCCGGGCGGTTCCAGGTCTCCGGTCAACAAGATACGCCGACCCTGGTACTCGACCAACAGCACCACGCTGCGGGCGTTTTCTGGACCTATCGGTCCTTCGCCGGGGGGATGCACCACCTGCAGCACAGCTTCCCCGGCACGGACGGTATCTCCCTGGCGCAAAGTACGCAGCGGCACAGAATGCTCCTGCAACAAATCTACCACCTGCCGTACAGCTGGCGTGCCCGCCCGCACGAACGAAGGATTGGTGGAGACGCCGCCCAGCCGCACCCGCTCCAGCAACACGGCCAAACCATTGAAATGGTCGGCGTCGGCGTGGGAGACAATCAGTTCGTCTATGCGATGCAGACCGCGGGCGTACAAAAAGGGCAACACGCTGCGCGCGATGCGCTCCGGTCCGCCGAGGCTACCCACGTCGTAGACCATCGTGCGTCCGTCCGGCAATTCGAGGACCACGCTCAGCCCGTGATCCACGCTCAAAAAAGTGCAACGCAGTGCCTCTCCGGTCGGCGCACTGCTCGCCAACCAGGCACCCGCAAGACTGGCTAGCGCCAGACCCAACGGGATGCGCCAATACCTGCGGGCCGGAAGCCAAAGCATGACGGCCAGCAGCGGTACATAAAAGGCCCACAGCCACACTTCGTCAGGCCCACCGGCGAACCAGTGCCCCAAAGGCAACTGCTCGGCCCGGCGCGTCAGCCAGTCGCTGGCACCGAGGGCCCAGGCGAGCGGTACAGCACACACCTGTGCTCCCCAGGGAAACACCAAAACCAACACCACGAGCAACAGTCCCGCCAGCAGCGCCACCGTGACACACAGGACGACAAAAGGAGTCAGCAAAACGGCGATCGGTGTCACCAACTGATAGCGTGCCGCCAACAACGGTGCCGCCACGACCCAGATGCACAGCGATGCGAGCCAGCTCCATAGGAGTTCTCGGCCCAACCAGCGCAGCAGCCGAGCCACCCAGGAAGAGTGCTCTTGTGCCGGCAGCACTCGTCGCTCGCGGCGCTGCGCCCACTCCTCGCGCAGCGGTCCGTACAGGCACACCAGGACCAACACACACAAGAAGGAGAGCTGACATCCCGGCCGGAAGATTTCTGTCGGCCGACACCACAGGGTAACGAGCCAAGCCAGACACAAGGCGTTGACCGAAACGTAGGGCCGGCCCAACCACACCCCGGCCCACAGCACACAACTGACCAGGGCCGCACGCGCCACCGGCGCTTCCCAACCGGTCAGCATCCCGTAGCCGAGCATCGCCGGCAATACCACCAGAGCAGCCCGGGTGCGCCCTACGCGCGCTAGACGGGCCAAGCTCATGATGCCACCGTACAAAATGATCAGATGCTGTCCGGAAATGACCAGGGCGTGCAACACCCCCGTGCGCCGATAACGCTCCAGCACCTCCGGGTCTACCCCCTCTTGATCCCCCAAGATCAAAGCCCCAGCCAAGGCTGCCTGGTCCTGGTCCAGATACCGTCCCAGAGCCTGTACCCCCCGTCGGCGTAGAGCGGCCAGGAAACTGGACAGGTCCTGCGCCCAGTGCGGCTCGTGTGCGAGCAATCCCTGGGGCGATTTGACCTGCAAGACAGCCCCGATCCCCTGATCCAGAAGCGCCTGGCGACTATCGCGCTCCCCAGGATTGGCCGGTGCTGCCGGTCGTGCCAGGTGGCCTACCAGCTCCACGCGGTCCCCCCAGGCCAGCCGATGCTCTCCTCGGAGTCGCACCCGCACACGTCCACGTGCCGACCGCGGCTGGCCATCCACAACGACATGACTTACCTGTAGCGTGAATGTCGTGCCCTGGGTGGGCACGCGCGTGGCCAAAGGCCTCGGCTTGTTCGCGTAATGACGCACATCGCTGACCACCACCCCGCGCAACCGAACCCACTGCGGCTGGTCCGTGAGCCCGCGGGTGACATCGTCGGGTGCCTGCCACCGATCCTGCCAGGACCAGCACCACGTCAAAAAGAACGCCGCCAGCCACAAGGCCCAACGAGCCGCCAGCACACCACGTACATAGAGAACACCCCAAGCCACCAGAAGAACCAGGGCACACAGTACCAGTGCGTTCGCCGGGACGGCCAAGTAGCGGTCGGCGATCGCTCCCAGAGTAGCACAGACGGCGACAGGCAGAAGGGGCGTCGCACCCGGCACGCGTTCCCAGGGACGCGCGCGCCGATCCATAGATAGCTCGGACGCCGGTCCCCAGCGCACACCTGCCAGGTGCTTAGGATCGGCACTCCGTCCGCCCGGACCGACATCGGCTCCCGTGTGCGCTGGCCGATCTCCCATTCCCTGCGCTTTGCCCACCGATGCTTGGCTCCTCGCAGGAAAGCTGCGATTGTGTCACGTCCACTGGCCGCACACTTCGCCGGGCGGTGGATTTTATCGCCCCTTGCTACGAGCCGCCCGGCGCCTCATGTCTAGCCAGATCTAAGGTAAACGGCGGCACAGCAAGGCGCAAGAACTGTACACAAACACGACCGGGGAAATGACCCGATAGGAGCCAAAAGAAGCGTCAACGAGCTTCAACTAGGAGGCCCACAAGCAGGAGCGCAGCACCATACGATCGCCCGAGGAGGAAACGACGCGCGGGACAGCCAGGAGGTTCCGTCTACGAGGTGCCTGAAAAATCGAGCTACCGATCCACTTAGGGCAAGAGGCCCCTCCCGGATTCGAACCGGGGAATGGCGGATTTGCAATCCGCTGCCTTAAACCACTTGGCTAAGGGGCCATGGAAGACGACGCTGTCCCGACTCTGGTCCTCGGCGCCGACCGCGCTTTGTCCTGGACCGCGAAAACATCCTAGACCCACCCGCGAGCCTTGTCAAGGCAGCCGAAGCGTCCCCCTTATAAGTCTATGCCTGAGCCTTGCACCGAAGTCCAGAGACACAGCGGAGCGGCGGGCGCACACCTAGTTGTGCGTACTGCCGGAGGGGTACACGAGTTCTGCCGCGCGGCTGGCGTGCCGCCGTGATCCTACAATGTGTCGTGCAGACGGGCGCGCAACAGCTCTAGAGACCTGCTATCGGGAGGTGGCTATGCCGTACGACTCCTTGGCCGCATTTGTGGAAGAGTTAGAAGAAGCGGGGGAACTGGTACGCATCCGGACCGAGGTGGATCCCATCCTGGAAATCAGCGAAATCACCGATCGCATCAGCAAAGCGCGCGGGCCGGCGCTTTTTTTCGAGAATGTCAAAGGCTCGCGCTATCCCCTGGCGATCAATCTCTTCGGCTCGGAAAAGCGCACTGCCCGTGCCCTGGGGGTGGAGCGATTGGAGCAACTGGGCGAACGCATAGCCGCCCTGCTGCGACCCCGTATACCCGACAGTCTGCTCGGCAAGATCCATCTAGCACTGGACGTGCTGCCGCAATTGCGTGCCCTGCCACCCACGGTGGTTTCACGAGGTGCCTGCCAGGACGTGGTAATGACCGGCAAGGACGTGGACCTGTGGCAATTGCCGGTGTTGCAGTGCTGGCCGCAAGATGCCGGCCGCTTTATCACTTTGACCCAGGTCTACACCCGGCACCCGGAAACCGGCGATCGCAACGTCGGCATGTATCGTCTGCAAGTGCTCGGCAAAAACACGACGGCCATGCACTGGCACCTCCATCATGACGGATGCCAGCATTACCTGGCCTACAAGGAGCGCGGAGCGCTCATGCCGATCGCTGTCGTCTTGGGGGGCGATCCGGTCTACTCGTACATGGCGACGGCACCTTTGCCTCCCGGGACCGACGAATGCCTCCTGGGAGGGTTTTTGCGCGGTCAGCCGGTCGAGCTGGTACGCTGTCGCACCATAGATATGGAAGTGCCGGCCTCGGCAGATTTCGTGCTCGAAGGATACGTGGACCCGCGCGAGCCCCTGGTTACCGAAGGTCCTTTCGGCGACCATACCGGCTTTTACAGTCTGGCCGACCAGTTTCCGGTCTTCCACGTGACCGCCATTACCCACCGTGCCAATCCCATCTATCCCACGACCATCGTCGGCAAGCCGCCCATGGAAGATTGTTACTTGGGCAAAGCCACCGAGAGACTGTTCCTGCCCCTGGTGCGGCTGTTCGTGCCGGAAGTCGTGGATTACGACCTACCCTGGTTCGGCGTGTTCCACAATTTCTGCTTCGTGGCCATTCGCAAGCGCTATCCGCAGCAGGCACGCAAGGTGATGAGCGCCATTTGGAGCCTGGGGCAGCTGATGTTCAGCAAAATCATCGTGGTCGTGGACGAACACGTGGACGTGCACAACTACGACGAGGTGTGGTTCCATGTGGGTGCCAACGTGCATCCGGGTCGCGATGTGGTCTTCTGCGAAGGACCCACGGATATCTTGGACCATGCGGCGCCGGTCTGCGGCGTGGGCCATAAGATGGGCATAGACGCCACGCGCAAGTTCCCGGAAGAGGGTCACCCGCGTCCGTGGCCGGACGAAATGGTCATGAGCCCGGACGTGGTGCAGCGGGTGACCCAACGCTGGCAGGACTACGGCTTGGGGCCTGATCCAGGTCCGGTGGGCCGCGGCCTGGGTCCGTGGCTGCGTCGTCGGTGACGGCGACACCTGCATCGCGGCAAGAAAGAGGGTTCAGGTATGAAGTGGCTACCTCTTGTGACGAGTGCACTGCTGTGTAGTCGCGCGGCTACGACGTTCGCTGCGCCGACCGCGGTGCCGGCGACCGACCCGCCCAATATCGTGTTTATCCTGGCCGACGACCTGGGGTACGGCGACCTGGGATGCTACGGACAGAAACGCATCCGCACGCCGGAGCTGGACCGCATGGCGCGTGAAGGCATGCGCTGGACCCAGTTCTACGCCGGGTCCACGGTGTGCGCCCCGTCGCGGTGCGTGCTCATGACCGGTCAGCATACGGGCCATTGTTACATCCGCGGCAACGCGCGTCACGACCTGCGTCCCCAAGACCGCACCGTGGCCGAAGTCCTGCGGCAACGCGGGTACGTCACGGGCCTTATCGGCAAATGGGGTCTGGGTGGCTTCGACGCCGGTACCGGTCATCCCAATCGCAAGGGCTTCGACTTTTTCTTCGGCTACCTCGACCAGGTGCATGCCCACAATTACTACCCCAGTTTTTTGGTGCGCCAAAGCGAAACGATACGGCTGCCCAACGAAGTGCCCAACGAGGGTCGCTGGGGCCAGGGTGTGGCCACCCGTCGTCTGGCCTATAGTCACGACCTGTTTACCCAGGAAGCACTGGCCTTTATCGAGCGGCACCGCAATCGTCCGTTTTTTCTCTATCTGGCCTATACCATTCCGCACGCCAACAACGAGGCCGGCAGTCATGGCATGGAAGTGCCCGATCTAGGCGCGTATGCCCGGACCGATTGGCCGGAGCAGGAAAAAGCCTTTGCGGCGATGGTGACGCGGCTGGATCGCGACGTCGGCCGACTGCGGGCCAAACTCCAGGAGTTGGACCTGGACCGACGCACGGTGCTGTTTTTTTCGTCGGACAACGGCCCGCATCGCGAAGGCGGACACGACCCGAACTTTTTCCAGTCGAGCGGCGGTCTGCGCGGCATCAAGCGCGACTTGTACGAAGGGGGCATCCGCGTACCCTTGATCGTCTGCTGGCCCGGCCATGTGCCGGCGGGCGTCGTCTGCCCTACGCTCGGCTGGTTCGCCGACTTTTTGCCGACGGCAGCCGAACTGGCCGGCGCTCCGGTATCCCACCCGGTGGACGGCATCAGCCTGGTACCCACGCTCCTAGGCCAGCCAGGACAAAAGGAGCGAGCCGCACCTTTGTACTGGGAGTTTTACGAGGGGACGACCGCGCAGGCGCTGCGTCTGGGCAATTACAAAGCCGTGTGCCGGCCCATGTGGGGAGCCATCGAACTTTACGACTTGTCGCGAGACAGCGCCGAAAAACACGATATCGCTCAGGAGCATCCGCAGCTGGTGCAGCGGCTCCGCGACCTGATGCGTCAGGCCCATGAGCCCTCGCCGCTCGACTGGCGACCGCGTCGGGCAGTTCCTGCGCGACGCTAGGAGTCGTGGTGCGCGAGCGCACAACCGCTCTTGTGAACATACGTACACTTCAGGTACACTGGCCCTATCGCTCAGCCGCGCTCGCCCAAGTCCAGGTGATCGTCTCATGCAACGTCACACGATCGTGCCGGCGTCGGCTCGCCAGCCGCTCTTCGGCAGTGCCTCCGAGCGTCCCTACGAGCCGCTTATCGAAACCTGTGTGGACACTTTGCAAGAAGCCCAGGCGGATCGCGCCGCCGGGCTGGTCCGCGGCGTGGCCTTGCTCGGACCCTACAGTCGCAACGGGTATCGGTACCATCCCGAAGCCATCGAGCGGGCGCTGCCTCTCTACGAGGGGCGACCTGTTTTTCTGGACCATGCCGAAGGCTCGCCGCTGCGCCGACGATTGCGTGATTTGGTAGGCAAAGTGGTCGCCGTGCGTCTGGAAAACGGCCGACTGCGCGGCGATTTGCGGCTCTTCGGTCCCAACGCCGGCTGGCTCTTCGACCTGATCGAAGCAGCCCCTGCGGACATCGGCATGAGCCATGTAGTGCTGGCACGCCGCGATGCCTCGGGCCAGGAAGTGATCCACATCGAGCGCGTCCTCTCGGTGGACATGGTAGCTTTCCCGGCAACGACGCACTCCTTCGCCGAGGGGGCGGCCGGTGCGGCATCGGCAGCCCAGTCTGTGCCCGGGCCACAGACTACGGACTTTTTCGGCGACCACGCGCCCCACGACGGACACAGTCCCTGGTCGTTGCCCCGGGTCTTGGAGGAACTGCGCGAAAAGCGCAGTCAGGTTGGCCCGGAAGTTTCAGCGCTCTTGGCCAGTCATAGGTCTTCGAACCGCGACGAATGGGTGCACCTCCTGGCCGATGCACTGCGGCAGGCGTTGGCCGAAGCACCGCGCGCCGACGAACGCACAGCGGGCAATGCCCTTCCTGCTTCCATCCGTCGGGCCTTGGTCGTCGCCCTGCGCGGTCGCTGACCAGGCTGGTCCCTTACCGGCGACTCATGCCCGGCCGCTTCTGCATGCGAGGGAGGTTCATCCGATGATCGCTCAGGATTTGCGCCAATTACGGATCTCGCTGGGGGCGCGTCTTTTTTACGAAACGTTGCAAAGTCTGCTGGATAGCGGCGAGTTGGTGCCGGCGGACTTCAGTCTGCGTCAGCTGTGGGAAGCCTGCGTCGGACCCACCCATTTGACCCTGCCCAGCTATGCAGCCCGACAACGCTATTACATCGCTCGCGTCGAGGAACTATTGGCCCCGGCGCACGAAGCCGACCTGGGCATCAACCTGTTCCAGACGGTCACCGGCGCGGTGCTCACGCGGCAGGTCATGGACGCCTACAACCAAACCGATGGGCTCATCGGCGATCACCTGGTGACGGTCGAGCGTTCCCCCGTGCGCAACGAGAAGATCCCCGGCTTCACGGCCCTGCAGGGTCCCAAACCGGTAGACGAAGGGCAGCCGTACGAGGAAGCCAGCTTCGGCGACAAATTCATCACCACCGTCGAATCGAAAAAAGGCCGGCTTCTGTCCATCACCGAAGAGGCGGTGCATTTCGACCAGACGCACGCGATCTTGCGTCGTGCCGCACGCATCGGCGAAGCCACGCGTTTGGACCGCGAGAAAACCATCGTGCGCGGCGTGGCCGATGCCGACTTCAACGCCGCTCTGGGCACCGGCGTCTACCGTCCCAACGGTGTCCTCGAAGCGCTCTATCCGACGGATGGCTCCAATCGCAACTATATCGGCGTGGGCAACACGACCTCTGGCACCCCCTACAACGTCGCCGTGCCTCTGGACGACTGGACCGACCTGGATTTGGTCCTGCGCTACCACGCCACCCAGGTGCGCGACGACCGACACGCACCCGAACCGGGCGAGCCGATCGCCTGGCTGCCGCGTATCCTCCTGGTCCCCAAAAGCAAGGAGCTGACGGCCTGGCGCATCGTCAGCGCCACTACCGTCGTCTCCCTGACCGGCAGCGGCAACGAACGCACCGAGTTCCGCACGCCTTTCGGCTCGTACTCGGTGTTGGCCAGTCCGTTCCTGGACAGCATCAGTACCGACGACTGGTACCTGGGCGATTTCCGGCGTCAGTTCATCTGGCACGAAATTTGGCCCATTCAGGTATTCCGCCAGGGGCGCGAGACCGACAGCGGCTTCGAGCGGGACATCGTCGCCCGCTTCAAAGTGCGCTACTTCGGTGGCATCAATGCTTTGGACGAGCGCTTCGTGGTAAAAGTGGACGGGGCCTGAGCGCTGAACAGCTAATAGCCGAACAGCTTATGCCGGGGCGTCCGGCCAGCAGGCGCGGGGCCGATCGTCGGAGCGGGAGACACAGGGATGCGGCTGGGCTGTGTCCGCTCGCTTCGGCAGCCGGACGCCCGGCACCCTGAGGGAGACAAAGCCCATGCCCGATTTAACTAGCTTCGACGGCGTCTTCGGCACGCCGCGCTCTCCCGAGCAGTTGCTGGCCATCTTGGAAAAAATTGACTTGGCCATTTACAATCTGCTCAATACCGACAAAAACGCCGGCGTCACCTATCGGGTCGGCGATCGCATCGTAGACCGCGACGGCTATCTGGCGTGGTTGCTCCAGGCACGCCGGCTCTATGGCCAACTGCTGGCGTCGGTACCCGTCTGGAGCGTATCTCGCTGGACGGACGAAGACATGTAGCCCGCGAGGGTCCTCGCTGTGCCGCTTCCCATCTTTCCCGTGGAGACAGGTACGCCCGGCGACGGACAGCTGGTGGCCGTGTACGGCGGCACCCCGGCCGCTCTGGAGGTGTTCGGCGGCCTCATCCACGTGGCCGTAGCCATCGAGACGTACCCGCAGCCTGGTGCCACGGTACCCGTCTACGGCGGCCACCTGGCCGAGCCGCGCACCTCCGACGGGCTCACCCTCTGGATCCGCGGCTCGCTTTTGTTGGACGCCCACGGTCAGCCGACCACTGCCGATTATGCGGATGTCTTGAGCAAATGGCAGTCGCTCAGTGCCCGGCTGCGCAGCATGGATTACGAGCTTTTTGTCTATTACCATCCCGATCCGCCCGTTACTTACCGCAAATACCGCGGATTGCGCACGGTCGAGCTGCGCTGCCAGTGGAACAATCCCGTGACGCTCAGTTACACCCTGGCGGCGGTGAGCAGCGACCGCACGCTGTATACCACTGCGCCGGGTGTTTAGGATGGTCGCACCAGCCGCGCGTCGGAGTGCAAACGGAGGACTAGCATGGCCGTAGCGCGTCATCGTTTCGGACCGCAATTCATCGTCCGCGTGGCCGTGGATTCCGCCACCGAGATCAAAGCGGGGGATGCCGTGTTTCTCGATGGCGACGATGCCAAGCCCGCCGGCAGCGAACCCTGGGTCACCGATCTGGCTACCACGCAGGCCAATTTCGTGAACCATTTCCTGGGTATTGCCCAAGCCGATCATCCGGCTGGTTCGGGAGACGTGCGCGACTTTCCCGTGGATATCTCCCCCTTGTCGGTCTACGAGCTGGATTGTGCCGCCGAGACCCACGAAATCGGGGATACCCTGGGCATGGCCAAGGCGAGCGGCAACGCACTCGTGGCCGATCAGGTACGCAAAGCCGCGGCGGCTGCCAGCTGCTTCCGCTGTGTGCGTCGCGATCCGATCGCGGCCAGTCGTGTCTACGTGCGCATGCAGTCGGCCTACTGGGGCATCAACGACGCCACCCGTCAATGAGCCGGGTCGGCACGGCGGCGCCGGACGCGAGCGACGCCCCCTGGTCCGGCGCCGTTCCGCTTTGAAGCGTCACGCACATCCTCGGCCCTGGTCCGGCAGCGCCGATCGCCCCAGCCCTGCCATCTGTCGGGCGCACCCCCGCACCCGAGTGCCTGTGCCCTTCGTCCAACGGCATCTCTCGCGGCGTCTTCTCTCTTGTCCCGCCTGCTATACAATGCTGGCAGTCGAAAACCCGGACCAACGAATTTGAACGGTGCTCGTAACCGCTTGCCGACATGCCCAAACGCACGGACTTGAAAAAAATCCTGGTCATAGGTTCAGGACCGATCGTCATCGGCCAGGCGTGTGAATTCGATTACTCCGGCACGCAGGCGTGCAAGGCCCTGCGCGAGGAGGGGTTCGAAGTGGTCCTGGTCAACAGCAATCCCGCCACCATCATGACCGACCCGGACATGGCGGAGCGCACCTATATCGAGCCGCTCACCTGGGAAGTGGTCGCTCAGATCATAGACCGGGAGCGTCCCGACGCGCTGCTTCCCACGCTCGGCGGACAGACCGGTTTGAACGTGTCCATGGATCTGTACCGGCGCGGCATCTTGGAGCGCTACGGCGTGCAGATGATCGGGGCACGCGCCGAGGCTATCGAAAAGGCCGAAGACCGGCAGGCATTCAAAGAGGCCATGCTGCGCATCGGCATTGACGTGCCCAAAAGCGGACTGGCCCATACCCTGGCCCAGGCGTTCGACATCCTCGAGCAGGTGGGCTTGCCCTGTGTGTTGCGGCCCAGCTATACCTTGGGAGGCACCGGCGGCGGCATCGCCTACAATCGTGCCGAATTCACCGAGTTGGTCAGCCGCGGGCTCGATATGAGTCCTGTCCACAGCGTGCTCATCGAAGAATCCGTCATCGGCTGGAAAGAGTTCGAGCTGGAGGTGATGCGCGACGGTGCCGACAACGTGGTCATCGTTTGTTCCATCGAAAACTTCGACCCCATGGGCGTGCACACCGGGGACTCCATCACGGTTGCGCCGGCGCAAACGCTGACCGACAAAGAGTACCAGCGCATGCGCGATGCTGCCATCCGCATCATCCGCGAGATCGGTGTCGAGACCGGCGGGTCCAATATCCAATTCGCCGTCGAGCCGGACACCGGCCGCATGGTGGCCATCGAAATGAATCCGCGCGTCAGTCGGTCGAGCGCTTTGGCCTCCAAAGCTACGGGTTTTCCCATTGCCAAAATCGCTGCCAAACTGGCGGTCGGGTACCGGCTCGACGAGTTGCCCAACGACATCACCCGCGAGACGCCGGCCTGCTTCGAGCCGACCATTGACTATGTGGTGGTCAAAGTCCCGCGCTGGGCTTTCGAGAAATTCCCCGATGCCGACCCGACCCTGACCACGCAAATGAAATCGGTCGGGGAGACGATGGCCATCGGCCGCACCTTCAAAGAGGCCTTGCAAAAAGCGTTGCGCGGGCTGGAGACGGGCCGCTTCGGCATCGGCTGCGACCGGCTCGATCGCTGGGGCACAGGCGAGCAGCCTACCCTCGAAGACATCCGGCACAAACTGACCACCCCCAATGCCGAACGCGTCTGGTACATCCGCTACGCCTTTTTGGCCGGCATGCCGCTCGACGAAATCTACCATGCCACGCGCATAGACCGCTGGTTCCTCCAGCAAATCCGCGAGCTGGTAGATTGCGAACTGAGGCTGCGGCAGTACAGCGCCCTGGAGGACGTGCCGCCGGAGTTGTTGCGCGAAGCCAAACAAAACGGCTTTGCCGACCGACAATTGGCCTACCTGTGGCAGGTGCCGGAAGGGGACATCCGCCGACGACGCCGACAGCTGGGGATCGAACCGGTCTACAAGCTGGTGGACACCTGTGCTGCCGAGTTCGAGGCCTATACGCCTTACTTTTATTCCACCTACGAAAGCGAGGATGAAATTCGGCCCATCGCCGACAAGCCGACGGTCGTGATCTTGGGGAGCGGGCCCAATCGCATCGGCCAGGGGATTGAATTCGATTACTGTTGCTGCCAGGCAGCGTTTGCCCTGCGCGAGGCCGGTTTCGGCGTGGTCATGATCAACTCCAACCCGGAAACGGTGTCCACCGACTACGACACGTGCGACCGCTTGTTTTTCGAGCCGTTGACGGCCGAAGATGTGCTGCACATCCTCGAGCGACTGCAGCCGAGCGGCGTCATCATCCAGTTCGGCGGCCAGACACCGCTCAATCTGGCCAAGGCCCTGGAAGCTGCCGGGGCACCGATCATCGGCACGTCGGTGGACTCCATAGACATCGCCGAAGACCGCGAGCGATTTCGCGAACTGGTGGAACGTCTAGGCCTGCGGCAGCCGGAAAGCGGCATCGCCTACAACCTAGATCAGGCACTGCAGGTGGCGCGACGACTGCGCTACCCTGTGCTGGTGCGTCCCAGCTATGTGTTGGGCGGCCGCGCCATGGAAATCGTCTACGACGATGCTTCGCTGGAGCGCTACGTGCGTCAGGCCGTCGAGGCCTCTCCCGACAAACCCATCCTCATAGACCGGTTTCTCGAGTCGGCCACCGAAGTGGACGTAGATTGCCTCAGCGACGGCCGCCGCACCCTGATCGGCGGGGTCATGCAACATATCGAAGAAGCCGGCATCCATTCCGGAGATTCGGCGTGCGTCATCCCCCCGTACAGCTTGCCTGCGTCCATCGTCGAGGAAATCAAAGCGCAGACGCGCGCTCTAGCGCGGGAGCTGCACGTGCGCGGGCTGATGAACGTGCAGTTCGCCGTCACGCGCGACGGCACGGTGTACGTACTCGAAGTCAATCCCCGGGCCAGTCGCACGGTGCCGTTCGTATCCAAAGCCACCGGCGTGCCGCTGGCGCGCTACGCCGCTTTGATCATGGTGGGCAAAACCCTAGACGACTTGGGACTGCACGACGACCCGATGCCACGGCACTTTTCGGTCAAAGAGAGCGTTTTCCCGTTCAACAAGTTTCCTGGGGTGGATATCATCCTCGGTCCGGAAATGCGCTCGACCGGCGAAGTCATGGGCATAGACGACGACTTTGCCGTGGCCTTTGCCAAAAGCCAGCTGGCTGCGCACACGCCGTTGCCTCTGCAAGGCACGATCTTCATTTCGGTAGCCGATCGCGACAAGCCGGAGGTAATCCCCATCGCCCGGCAGCTAGCCGAGCTGGGCTACCGTATCATCTCCACCCGCGGTACGGCACGGGTGCTGCGGCAGGCCGGCGTGGCCGTCGAGGAGATCCCCAAAATCAACGAAGGGCGGCCCAATTTGCTCGACTACATGAAAAACGGGCAGGTGTCGCTGGTCATCAACACCCCGAGCGGCAAAGGGGCGCGTACCGACGAAGGGAAAATCCGCATTGCTGCCGTGGCGCGCGGCGTCACCTGCGTCACGACGCTGGCTGCTGCCCACGCAGCAGTCGCCGCGTGCCAGGCGTTGCGGCAGCGGCCGTTGACGGTTTCGGCCCTCCAGGATAGATTCGAGGCCTACGCCGGCCGCCGACCTGGTGCCTCACGCCGCGTGCTCGTCTGAGCGGCTCGGGGCGCATACCGGCCTGGTGCGAGGTTGTGGATGACTCGCTCGGCACTGTGCCGAATCCATGCTGAACGGATCGCTCTGGTCAAGCCCAGCGCTCTGGGCGACATCGTCCATGCTTTGCCGGTCCTCGAAGCCCTGCGCCTGCGGTTCCCGCGTGCGCACATTACCTGGATCGTGCAGCCGGCGTATGCTCCTTTGCTGATCGGCCACCCGGCGCTGGATGCAGTGCTTTATTTCGACAGGCCGGTGTACGGCGGCAGCTCGGGATGGCTTCGGGCTGCAGAAGCGATCCAGCGTCTCTGGCACGACGTGCGTCGTGCGCACTTCGATCTGGTCATAGACCTGCAGGGGCTTCTGCGCAGCGGCTTGCTGGCCGTGGCGAGCGGCGCGCGCACGCGGATCGGTTTGGCAGACGCGCGCGAAGGTGCCCGCTGGTGTTACACGCACTGCATCCCTACCGCAGGCCTAGTCCACGCCGTAGATCGCTACTGGTCGGTCGCAGAAGCGCTCGGCGTCGGCCACGGCCCCAAGCGCTTTCGCGTCCCCATCCCGGCCCAGGCCAGTGCCCAAGCCGAGCAGTTGCTGGCAGCGTGTCGGCCCCCCTATGTGGCGATCCACCCGGGCGCCCGTTGGGAGACCAAGCGCTGGCCGCTGGCCTCGTTCCTGGCTTTGGCCGAGCGCATCCATCAGCATGTCGGGGGCACCATCGTATGGATAGGCAGCGTCGAGGAAGCGCGCCGCTGCCAGCACTTGCTGCCCACCGGCGATGGACACCTGTCGCTTGTGGGCAAAACGCCGCTGCCGCTGCTGGCGGCACTTTTGCACAGATGCCATCTCGTGGTATCCAACGATAGCGGCCCGCTGCACCTGGCCGCCGCTCTGGGCCGGCCTGTTCTCGCTCCTTTTTTGTGCACCCGGCCGGAACGGAACGGCCCGTACGGACAGCGGGACCATGTGGTGGTCACGCGCGTGCCGTGTGCGGGCAGTCTTTTGCGCCACTGCCCGCTTCTGGCCTGCCAGCAGGAGCTGACTGTAGATCGGCTGTGGCCTGTGGCCCAGACGGTACTGTTGGGGCATCGGCAGGTGGCTTAGGGCGTGCTCACCCCTCCCGACCGGGGCAGTCGTCTCTTGCTCGCAGGCACCGCAGTTTTTATCCTGACGGCAGCCTGTGTGACGACGGACGAGGAGGCAGCGTATGGTGCGCATCGGTATCGCCGGCATAGGCTTCATGGGCATGATCCATTACTTGGCAGCGCAGCGTGTGGCCGGTGCGCGGGTGACGGCCATCTGCACGCGCGACCCGAAGAAGCGCGCCGGGGATTGGCGGGGCATCCGCGGCAATTTCGGTCCCGAAGGCACGCGCCTGGACCTGAGCGGCGTGCGCACCTGGGAAAAACTCGAGGATTTGGCCGCCGATCCCGAGGTGGACTTGGTGGATATCTGTCTGCCGACGCACCTGCACGCCCAGGCAGCGCTGCTGTTTTTGCGTGCCGGCAAGCACGTGCTGGTGGAAAAACCGATCGCTTTGCAGGCCGAAGAAGCGGCCGAGATGGTGCGCACGGCACGCCAGTGCCGCAGGCTCCTCATGACGGCACAGGTATTGCCTTTTTTCGCCGAATTCGCTTACGCCCTGGAGTACCTGCGCAGCGGCCGCGGCGGACGCGTGCGTGCCGCGCATTTCGAGCGGATCATCTCGCCCCCCGATTGGTCGGCGGACATCGCCGATCCGGCCAAGACCGGCGGTCCCATCGTGGACTTGCACATCCATGACACGCATTTCATCCTGCTGGCGCTGGGTCGCCCGCAGGCTGTGTTCAGTACCGGCGTGGTGCACCAAGGCGTGGTCGAACACGTGGCCACGCACTACCTTTTCGGCCCCGACGGGCCGTGTGTGACCTGTACCAGCGGCGCCATATGCCAGAAGGGACGTCCGTTCACCCACGGGTACGAGATCTATTGCGAACGGGCGACGCTGCTATACCATGCCGGGACCCAACCTGTGACGCTGCTGCATGCCGATGGGCACGTCGAGACGCCGGCTTTGGGGGGCAGCGACGACCCGCTCGACGCCTTCGCGCGAGAAATCGCGACCGCCGTGGACGGCATCGCCGCCGACTGCGAGCCGCAACTCTTGAGCGGGGAACTGGCCGCTTTGGCCCTGCATGTGTGCCGACTGGAAGAAGCATCGGTCCTGCACAAACAGCCGCTGCCGGTGTGAGGAGATGTCCATGCCCTATCGAGCCACGCGTCGAGTAGAATTTGCCGACACCGACATGGCAGGGATCATGCATTTTTCTCGCTTTTTCACGCTCATGGAGGAGGTGGAGCACGAATGGTTGCGCAGTCGCGGCTTGTCGGTGATCATGACCTGGCAAGGGATCAAGGTGGGCTGGCCGCGCGTTTCGGCGGCGTGCGAATTTTACCGCCCGGTTTTTTTCGAAGACCTGCTGGCCATCGAGCTGAGCATCGAACGTTTGGGCACCAAGTCCATAACCTTCGCGGCGGCCTTTTACCGGGGCGACGAGTGCGTGGCCCGCGGCCAGATCACGACTTGCTGCTGCCGCGTCAACGGCCCCGGAGACATGACGGCTATGGACATCCCCAACGAAATCCGCGACCAATTGCAAGCGATCTGCGTGCATACCGGCTGACTTAGCCCAAGTTCCACCGAGGACAGAGAGGCAACCTATGAGCGACCTCTGGACCTATCGGCTGCTGGCGGTACTGATCGTCTGCTCGTGTGGTGCGGACTGGCCGCAGTGGCGCGGACCGGCCCGCGACGGTCATGCCGCCGAAACGTTGGCTTTGCCCTTGCCGGACAAGTTGGCCCTGTGCTGGCGTGTGCCCATCGGCGAAGGGTATGCCTCGCCTGTGGTCGTGGGGCAGGATGTGTACATCCTGGCCCGCAACCGACGCGACGAAGAAGTGTGCCTGGCACTCGATGCCCACACCGGGGCGCTCCGCTGGCAGTATCGTTATTCAGCGGCTTACGAGCCGCATCCGGCGGCACGTTCCGCCGGCAAGGGGCCCAAGGCCACACCTCTGGTCGTCGGCGACAAAGTGCTCATGTGCGGCATCAATGGGCTGTTGCAGTGCTTCGATCGGCGGCAGGGCAAGCTCCTCTGGAAGCGCGACTTCGCGCAAGAGTTCTGGGGGAAAAAGGGGCCGGACGGGTACGATGCCTGGGCTACCTATTGTGGCACCGCCGCCTCCCCTCTGGCGGACGGCCACCGCATCATCGTCCCCGTCGGCGGCGCCAAAGGTGGCTCTCTGGCTGCTTTCGACCTCGATACCGGTAGACACCTGTGGAAGGCTTTGGCCGATCGGGGCAGTTACGCTTCTCCCGTTCTGGCTACGCTGGCCGGCGTGCGTCAGGTGATCGGTTTTACCGGCACCCGACTCGTCGGCCTGCGGCCGGAAGATGGCCAGCTCCTGTGGGATTATCCATTTCCCATCGCCTACGAGCAGACGATCGTGACTCCCGTGATTGCCGACGAACTAGTGCTCGTGTCCGGCGATGGGCAACCGATCCAGGCACTGCGTCTGCACGTGGACGAGACCGGCCAGCTCCGTCCGCGGCAAGTGTGGCGCAATACCGACCTGACTTGCTACATGTCCTCGCCGGTGCTCCACCGCGGCTATGTGTACGGCCTGGACGAAAGCGGGCAGCTGGTCTGCGTAGCAGTGGCTAACGGCAAGACACAGTGGAAAGGCGGCGACTTCGGGACCTATGCCTCCTTGCTCGTAGCCGGGGACGTCCTTTTGGCGCTCAGCAGCGATGCCGATCTGGTGGCGTTGCGGGCCACGCCCGAACGGTACGCACCGCTGGCCCGCTGGCGCGTCAGCGACCTGGGCAAAACCTGGTCCCATGTCACGCTCGCCCACGGCCGACTGTACATCAAAGATGTCGAGCACTTGCTGTGCTACCGACTGGCACAACAGTGAGCCGAGGCCCATGCTCCCGCTGCTCGGAGAAATGGCCGAGAAACTGCGTGCGGCATGGCAGCAGCGCGCCGCACGCGAACGGCGTCGCTGCGCCGACTGCCTTTTGCTGTGGCACCGAAGCGGGGGCGGATTCGCCGGCCGTGCCGGGCCCCCGGACGTCTATTACACTGCCTTTGCTCTGCGCAGTCTGTTCGTTTTGGACGCCCTGACGGCAGATACCGTCGAGCGCACGCGGCACTGGCTGGCCCAGCTGGCCGTGTTGCGGCCCAGCTTGGCCGACTGGCTCGCCTATGCCGAATGCTGGTACTTGCTTGCGGCACGCGAGCCTGCCGACAGCCCTGTCCTGTCGGAGCTGCCGCGGCGGCTGCGGGAACTGGCTGCGCCTGCCGGCGGTTATGCCGCGGCTCCCGGTGCCTCCCCCAGTGTCTACCAAACGTTTCTGGGCCTGTGCCTGGAGCAGCTCCTCGGCCTGTCCAGCGATGCCGCAGAGCGGGTAGGCGCTTTTTTGCAGCAGCACAAGCAGCCTGACGGCGGCTTCGTGGACGGTCCGATCCGCAAGCGCAGCGGTGCCAATCCCACAGCGGCAGCGGTGCTGACGGCACTGCGCTTGGCCCCTATGGCCGCAGTCCGAGTCCGCACCCTCCTCGAGGGGACCGGCGCGTTCCTGCTATCGCTGGCCCATCCCCGGGGCGGTTTTCGGGCGCATACACGGGCGCCTGTTGCCGATCTGCTTTCCACGTTCACCAGCCTGTACGCCCTGGAGGCACTGGGCGTCCAGCACACCGTGGACATCCCGCTGACCCGGGCTTTCGTCTTGCGCTGCCAACGCCCTGAGGGCTTTGCTGCCGGTCCATGGGACGAAAGTGCCGATGTCGAGTACACCTTTTATGGACTGGGGTGTCTGGCCCTGCTGGACACGTGGGAGCGTACCTGAGCAGGGGCACGTCATGCAGCAGGGGCTGGAAGTGCACGGTTTGAAAAAGAGCTATCCCTCGGCTCAGGGACCAGTAGAAATACTGCGCGGCATAGACCTGTCGGTGGCGCCGGGAGAATCGGTCGCGGTCATGGGGCCGTCCGGGTCGGGCAAGAGCACGCTGTTGTATCTGCTGGGCACCCTGGAGCCGCCCAGCGCCGGGACGGTGCGGCTGGACGGCACTGATCCCTTCGCTCTATCGGGCAGCGCGCTGGCACGCTGGCGCAACCAGCGCATCGGTTTTGTCTTTCAGGACCACTACCTGTTGCCCCAGTGCACTGTGCTGGAGAACGTCCTGGTGCCGGCGGTGCCCTGGCGCGGCATTGACGAGCGCATGCGCGAGCGCGCTAGGGAACTTTTGGCGCGCGTAGGTCTGGGGGACCGCGCTACCGCCTGGCCCGCGCAGCTGTCAGGCGGCGAAAGACAGCGCGTAGCCGTCGCCCGGGCGCTGCTTTTGTCTCCGCGACTCCTTTTGGCCGACGAGCCCACAGGAAACCTCGACCGTCGGACCGCCCAGGCGGTGGTGACCCTGCTCCTCGATCTGGCAACACACGAGCGAGCGATTTTGATCGTGGTCACCCATAGTCGCGAAGTGGCCTTGCGTTTGCAGCGCCGGTACACCTTGTGCGACGGGTTTTTGCAGCCGTTGGACTCGAGTTATTGAAGCAAGCCTAATTGCAGCATGAAGCCACGCGTGCCGTTAGTCCGGCGCAGTGTGCGCCACTTCCTGGTCACCGACCTGCTGGTGGTGCTGGCGACTGGTACCGCCGTCGCCGCACTGGTCGGCTCCTTGCTGTTGGGCGACTCGGTACAAGAGAGCCTGCGGCGTGCGGTCCTGCGCCGGCTCGGACCGGTGGACTATGTCGTGCGCGCACCTCTTTTTTTCCGCACCCAACCGGGCGACGACCTGGCTTTCGATCTGCGCAACGATGCCGAAAGCGAGTCGCTGATCGAGGGGGTGGCGCCGCTGATCGCTTTGCGTGCCAGCGTGATCGCCGGCGACGGACGGCAGTACGCTGCAGACGTGCACGTGCTGGGCGTGGACGAGCGCTTTTGGCAGCTGATGGGGCAGGCACCGGCTGACCTGACGGCAGGCGTAGCACTGAACCAGACCCTGGCTCGCGAACTGCACGTGGACCTCGGCGACCAAGTCGAGCTGCGTCTGGAGCGTCCCAGCGTCAGTCCTGCAGGGTTTGCCTTCAGCGCAAGCACCTTGACGCATATGACGCTAGAATCGAGTCCCGTGACCAGCATTGTCGCTTCGGGCGCGGCTGCCGATTTTTCCCTGGAGCCAGGCATCTTGCCCCCGCGCACGGTCTATGTCGCACTCAGCCGCTTGCAACGTCGGCTGCAGCAAGCCCACCTGCACACACAGGGCATGGCCAATACTCTTCTGATCGTCGGTCGAGGACGACCGGACAGGGAGCGTCTGCAAGCCTGGCTGCGTCGGCACGTGACGGCCACCGATCTGGGACTGCGCGTGCGGCCTGGCCCGGCGTACGTGGCCTTGGAAAGCCGCCGACTGCTCCTCGATCCGGCCTTGGTGCATCAGGTCCAGGACTGGGCCGCCGCGCATCGTTGGCGCGTGTTGCCCGTGTCCGTCTACCTGGCCAACGTGCTCTGGAGCGAACTGCATTTCCCGGCGGGCCTGACCGCCGGAGTCGGTTCTGCCGGCGGCTCTTCGGCCGCGCTCATACCCGTGGCAGGCGCCGCTGCGCTGTGGGGTTGGGGCGTGCGGCCGGCATACGCTTACGTGCCCTATGCCACGATCGCTGCAGGCGTATGGCCTGGCGAGCCGCCGTGGTACGGCCGTCTGGTGACCCCGGACGGCAAACCGTGGACGCGCCCGTTGGCACCCGACGAGGTGCTCGTCAGCCACTGGCTGGCGCAAGACCTGTGCCCTTGGGGCATGTGCCTGCCCGCGTCCCTGCATGTGCGCTTTTTCGTCGAAGGAGACGGCCGCCTGCTACGCGAGGCAGAGACCACGCTGCGCGTCGTGGGAGTCGTGCGCCAAGAGGGTCTGGGCGCAGAACCTGTTTTGGTGCCCGATTTTCCCGGGATCAGCGGCCGCACCATCCGCGATTGGGAGCCGCCCTTCCCGAGGGAACAATGGCATCCCGAATGGATCCGTCCGCGTGACGAAGAGTATTGGCAACGCTGGCGTGCAGCACCCAAGCTGTTCGTTTCTATCGAGACCGCCCTGCGTCATTGGCCCAGCCGCTACGGTGTTTGGACCTCGCTCCTGCTGGCACCAGCCGTCCCCGATCAGTCTGGCCCATCTGCATCCTCCGAGCAGTGGGCTCGCACTGTGTCCTCCTCGTTGGGAGCGAGTCTCGACCCGTCGTCCTTCGGTTTGCGTATCGAGCCGGTACGCGAGCAAGCACTGGCCAGCGTGTACAGCGGTGCTGCCCAACTGTTCGGCGCACTTTTTGCTTCTTTCAGCAGCTTTTTGATCGGCACCTGTTTGTTGCTGACGGGCTTGCTATTTCGACTGCACCTGGAGCGCCGCGGCTGGGAGATAGGACTTTTGAAGGCGCTCGGCTGGCCCGATAGCCGACTGGCACGGGTCTACCTCGCCGAGGGAGTGTATCTGGTGGCCGCCGGTCTGGCGCTGGGATTGGGGCTGGCCGTGGCCTACACCGAGGCACTCATTTATGGCGTCCGGACCCTGTGGCAGGATACACTGCCGCTGGTTTTTCTCGACTTTTATTTGGCGCGCTCGACTGCCTGGGGCGGGCCGATCCCTTATCCAAGCCTGCTGGTGGGCGGGGGTGCGGCAGGGCTCGGTGCGTTCTTGGCCATAGGAGCGGGGCTACGCCGAGTGGTGCGTAATTCCCCACGCTCGCTTCTGGCCAGCCGAGGCGATACCGCTGCGACGGGATCGGCAGAATCCGTGCCGGCACACTCTTTGACCCCATGCCGCCGGTGCTGTGTCCTAGGCCTCGTACTGGCGACTGCCGGGCTGGGACTGGCTGTCTATGGAGCTCAGGCCGATGCCACTGCTCGGCCGGCATATTTTTTGGCCGGGGGGGCGTGTGTGCTCGTCGCCGGCAGCTCGTTGGCCTACGCAGTGCTCGTCGGAGGGGGTGGCCCCCGTCTCAGCAGTCGCGGGCGTGCGGGGTGCTTTGTCCTCGGCTTGCAGGCAGCGCGACGCCGCCCGGGGCGCAGCATAACCATCCTCGTCCTGCTGGCCAGCGCCACTTTTTTGCTGGTGTCCCTGGAATGTTTCCGGCCAACAGCGCGACACGATGCACCCGCGCCAGGCGGCTTCGATTTCTGGGTCGAAACTACCGTCCCGATCCCTTATGTGCCAGACGGGCCGCACGCTTGGGAACAACTCGCCGACGAGCCCGTACCCAGCCTGGCGGCGGTACACACGATCGGCCTGACTGTGCGTCCCGGGGACGATATCAGCTGCCTGAACCTCAACCGACCGCAAGAGCCGCGTCTCGTGGGTGTACCGGCTGCCCATGCCGGGGAACTGGCAGTTGATTTTGCCGCACTGTACCGACCCGATTCCCAGGAGGAAAAGCAGCCGTGGCGCATCCTGCAACGCCCTGTGGCAAGGCACGACCATGCCGTCGAAGTGCCGGTCTTTTTGGACGAGAATACCGCCACTTGGGTGTTGCGCAAACACCTCGGCGACCTGGTGCCCATCACCGACGACAGTGGCCGGCCTGTGTATCTGCGTATCAGCGGGTTGTTGCGGCACAGCATTTTCCAGAGCGAAGTGCTTGTGGACGCCGAGACGTTTCGACGCTTGTTTCCTACCCGTGCCGGCTACCGCATCCTCCTTGTGCGCTCTGGCTCCGCCGCACCGGCTGTTATCGAGGAGGCACTGCGGACCCATCTGGGGGCGCGTTTCGGCGCACAGGTGCAGACCACCCGGGCACGGCTGGCCTCTTTTCTGGCGGTGGAGAGCATGTACATTTCCACCTTTCAGGTATTGGGCAGTCTGGGACTGCTCGTGGGTACCTTGGGACTAGGCATCGTTTTGGTACGCAACATGCTAGAGCGAGTGGGAGAGCTGGCACTGCTGCAAGCGCTGGGGTATGCCGACGTGCACCGCCGTTGGATCCTCTGGGGCGAGAACAGTTTGCTAGTTGTGGGCGGCCTGCTCACGGGGTTGACGGCGTCGGCAACAGCGGTCGTGCCCCATCTGCTCGTAACGGGGCGTGCTTTGCCCTGGCAATCGCTGGCCTGGCTGGTGGCGGCGGAGGCCGGCACAGCTTGGGTGGCCGGTGCCCTAGCCGTGCACTACCTGCATCGTCTGCCCGCATTGACCGTTTTGCGCCGCGAGTGATGCGTGCGCCCGCCGGACTGAGCGGCTCGCGGAAGTGCCCGATACGACCGAGGCCGGCGTGCCGCGACGTGCCGCACGGGTATATCGCGCACCCGCGCCGTCTTCGGTTGCACACGTGTGCACCCCAGGCAGGTTCCTTGTCCTTCGTGCTTTGGGCGTCTTTCAGCTCGCGGTGGTGCCGCTGTTCGTGGTGTCTTCCGCGGCGGTACAGGCACGCGAATCCAAGATGACTGTCACAGGCCCTTCGTTGACCAGTTCCACTTGCATCATGGCGCCGAAGCGTCCTGTTTCTACGGGCACACCCAGGGTACGGATTTCTTCGATGAGTTGGTCGTACAAAGCAGTGGCTTGGGCCGCCGGTGCCGCGGCGACGAAACTGGGTCTGCGCCCCTTGCGACAGTCGCCTAGCAAGGTGAACTGACTGACGAGCAAAAGAGCGCCGCCTACATCGCTGACGCTGTGATTGAGTTTACCCTCGGCGTCGTCGAAAATGCGCACATGCACCAGTTTATCTGCCATCCAGCGCACGTCTGCTGGCGAATCGTCGCGGGCCACTCCCACCAGCACCAGCAGACCCGTGCCGATGCGCGCTACCGTTTGGCCCTCGACGCGCACCTCGGCGCGCGATACCCGCTGGACTACCGCCTTCACCCTCGCCCTCCCGTTCGCTCCCCCCGAACATATGCCTGCCGAGCATACCGGCTGTCGGCTCGCCGATCCCTACCTCAAGCGTTGACTCCTCTTTTCCGCTCGATTAGTCTGGTAGTATACTGGAAACATAGGGGATAAACGAGGAGATCCTCGCTTTCCGCTGGCATAAATCCGTCACCGGCCCGGTCGTGGGCGGCGTGCCTCTGCAGCGCCAGCGCGACAGCGTCTCTGGCAAAAGCATCACCACTCCTCGTGTCGGGGAACGCCAACTGGAGGCTAACGCACCGATGAGCCAGACTCGATTCAGCCTGTGTTTGCAGTCTCTTAGCCGATCTCCCGCGCGTTGGGTCGCGTGGATTCTCGTGCTTCTGTCCACCTGGCTAGGCGCCTATGAGACAAGCGCTCGGGCCCAACAGGATGCGCCTACTCGGAGCGAAACCACACGCCCAAGCGTCACTCCTTTCAAGCGCGAACGTATCGGCCGCAAGGATGACCTACCCGACCGCAAAACGCTCGGCGAGTTCAGAATTTTGGCAAGCGGCACGGAAGAGAGCCCCCTCAAACCCGAGGAGCGCCGCAAGATCATGGAAAAGATGGCCTTTTGGCTGACCTGCCGCTTGACCTGGCAAGAAGTACAGGAAGGACGCGATCCTAGCCTGACCATGGAACACTTGATGGAAGGCGTCGAGGGAGGACCGATCATCCTGCGCACCGATCTGGAAGGGAAGTCCTATTGGGACTGGAACGGCGTCTTCCGCGCCATCCCTATTCCCCGTGCCAACGAGGATCCGAAAGCGCCGGAGGTGGTCCGCCGTCGGCAATTCGTCAAAGAGTTTTGGCCGGTTATGCGTCCCCACCTCGAGCGTATCCTGGTCAACGAATGGATCATGGCGCGGCTCAATGCCGTTCGGATCGTCGAGCGCTTCATACTGGCAGGCATTGACGACGCGGCTGCGCTGCTTTTTCCGGTCATTGACCATCCCAACGAGCACGAAGGGGTCAAGTATTGGGCTTTTCACGGACTGGGTGAACTGTTGGGCCGGCGCGGGGACAGCTCTGCCCCGACTGCAGAGAAGCTACGCCAGCACGCTACCAGGGTCCTGTATCGCGAACTGGAAAAACGCTGCCGGTTTGCCGAAGCCGACTTGCTCGGTCTGTCCCCAGGCGAACTGGATGCTATCCGCTATGTGCGCCGGACGTTGATCCGCGGTCTGGCCAACTCGCAACGCGCTGCGTTGGCAGCGGCGGACCGAGCGGCGCAAGTCGAGGCCCCCATCGCGGAGCTGATGGTGCGCTATATCCGCGAGCCGCAGAGTATCCTGCCTGAACCCAGTAACGCCGAGCGTGTCGAAGCCGCGTACGCTCTGACGCAAATGGATCCCAAGTTGACCCCGGGCTTTCGTGTCCTGTCGGCCGCCTATCACTACGGCGTTTTGGTAGCCGATCTGGGTCGCATCGCCGGCGATACAGCACAACGCGACAAGGATCGCTGGGCCTTCTACGGCTACCACCTGAGTATGGGACTCGACGACTTGGAAAAGCACGCCAAGGGTACCGCGGACAAAGAGGCGATCAAGTACGTGGCCGATCTGCGCATCCGCGTGCAACGCGTTCTGGACAACCTGCGCGACCCCAAGAAGGAACCTGGCAGTGCTGACAGCTTACGCGACTGGCTATCGGGAGACGGCCGTCCGCAGGACGTGCGCATTATCGTGCCGCCGACCAAAGAGTAGAACGCACAAGCAGCGCTGCCTAGGACCAGTGGCAGGCCCGACGCAGGTTTGCGACCGTGCCGCTTGGTTTGCATGGGACGATATATCACAGGGTAGGCCATGTCGCGATCTGGGTGGCAAGCGATCCTGGAGGCCTTACGCAACGGCACGCTGGGCGTCGAAGAGGCGCTGCACCAGCTCAGCGAGACGGCTTTAGCGCCGCTGGAGTTTGCCTGTGTGGACCTGGACCGCGCCCGTCGGTGCGGCTTTCCAGAAGTGATCTTTTGCCAGGGTAAAACGCCCCAATGGGTCGAAGAAGTGGTCCGGCGCATCCATGAGGCTGGTCAGGATTGCCTGGCCACCCGTGTCAGCGACGACCAAGCACAGCACTTGGCAGTTTGCTTCCCGCAAGGACAACACGATCGCTTGGCACGCACGTTTTGGTGGCCCCATCCCGAACAGCAACGCTCTGTGCACGGCCGGGTGACCGTCGTCACCGCCGGGACCGCTGATTTGCCCGTTGCCCGCGAGGCCCTGGTTACCGCCCAGGCGCTGGGGTGTCAGGTCGAACTTTTGGTGGACGTGGGCGTGGCCGGCATCCATCGTCTGCTCCGTCACGTGGATGCCATCCGTCACAGCGATGCAGTAGTCGTCGTCGCCGGCATGGAAGGAGCGCTGCCGAGCGTGGTCGGTGGCTTGGTGGATTGTCCGGTCGTCGCCGTGCCTACCAGTGTCGGCTACGGTGCCTCCTTTCAGGGGCTGGCAGCGCTTTTGTGCATGCTCAACAGCTGTGCTGCCAATGTGACGGTGGTGAATATTGATGCCGGCTTCAAAGGGGGCTATGTCGCCGGGCTCATTGCCCGGCGCGCAGGAGCCGGGCCGCGTGCTGTGGTACCGACGCGCTGCCAGCACGAAGCTCTCCCTTGTGCCGAGCCAGGGCCTGGGCCATGACCGATCCCATCAGCGATGCCACACGGGTGACCGAGCTGCCCCGTCTGCCGACGCGGCCCGCAGACAGTCACAAGGGCACCTATGGACGGGTCCTCGTTGTCGCGGGCAGTCGCGACATGAGCGGAGCAGCGATCCTCGCCGGGCTAGGGGCGCTGCGCGGCGGCGCCGGGCTCGTGCAGCTGGCCGTGCCCGAGCGCATCCAGCCGGTCGTGGCCGCTTTCAATCCGTGTTATCTGACCTATGGGCTGCCTTGCGATGCTTATGGACATCTGGCACACGACGCAGCAGAAGCATTGTGGGAAGTCGCCCCGCAGGCGGATGTACTGGCACTCGGCCCGGGGCTGGGTCTGGACGAGGCCATCGTCCATCTGGTCAAAGAAGTGCTGCGCACCTGGGAACGGCCTCTGGTACTCGATGCCGACGGGCTCAACGCCCTGGCCCAGATAGGGCCGGCGGCATTGCGCACCGGCCCGGCACCCGATACGCCGCTGGTGCGCGTCTTGACTCCCCATCCCGGAGAATTCGCGCGCTTGTGTGGTTTGACCACACGTCAGATCCAGGAGCAGCGCGAAGCCCACGCGGTGGCGTTCGCCCGCAGCTACGGCGTGACGCTGGTACTCAAAGGGCACGGTACGATCGTCAGCGACGGCACGCGTGTGTTTTGCAATCCCACCGGCAATCCGGGCATGGCCACCGGCGGGACCGGAGATGTGCTGACCGGCTTGATCGCGGCGCTCTTGGCCCAGGGGATCGAGGCTTTTGCCGCCGCTCAGCTCGGTGTCTACCTCCATGGCTTGGCCGGCGACCTGGCAGCCCGCCAGCTCAGCATGCCGGCACTGACGGCGCTCGACGTGGCCGACTTCCTCGGCCCCGCCATGCGGCACCTCTCCGAACATGAACCTGGTCCCGCTTCCACACAGGGGCACTTGGCCTAACAGAACGCCCGTCTAGGGAGCAGGCAGCAACTTTTCCTCGGCCTCTATCTGTACTTCGTAGCGACTGCCAGGTCCGAGATGGTTTTCCAGCACACCCCCGCAGCGCCAGCGGACTTCGATCACGCGACGCCGCTGCCGATCGAAAAAAACTTCTCCTTCCGGTTGAAACTGCAAAAGCGCCATCTGATCGGTGCTGTCGCGCGCCGGCTGCAACAATTCCGTGCGAAAGGACACGCGCCACAGCGCCGATGGAGTGGAAGACATTTCCCAGCGGAAGTGCCGGCGCGCAGCATAGTGACTGCCAGTCCCCAAAGGCGGTCGCAGCGTCAGTGTGTAATCGCTCTGCCAACTCGCCCCCGGTGACAGCGCCGGCGTCGGCCACACCACATGCATGGGGAAAATGGCTTCGGTGATCAACATGGCGCTGGGACGCACTTCGTGCACTTTGCCGACTTTACCGGCGGCGTCTATCGTCAGCGTTACCAGAGGCTGCCGCAGCATCGGCTCCAACTGCCGGCGCAGTTGCGGATCGCTGTCCTGCGGTTTTTGCGCGTCGTACAGGAGCACACGACCATTGGGCAACTGCTGTTGAAATCTCAGACCGGCCAAAGTCAGACGCAAGCGCGCGCCACCCAGCTCGTCGCAGTCCACTACTTCCCACTGACGCTGCTGCACTACTTGCGAACTCAGCTCCACGGCCACGTCTCCCTGCCGGCTGCTGGCACGGGTACGCTGCGTCAGTTCATAGGTCAGGATCTCTCCCTTGCGCCAAAAAAAAGTCACGCGGTCGCCGGTATTGGCTTCCACCGCACCGGGTCCGAGCCACGCCGAAGGGGGCCAGCAAGCTCCTGTCCTTAGCCGACCACTCGGCCCCCAGACCGGCATGAACAAGAAAATAGTGAAACATAGACCGAGCCAACTGGGTAAAATAAAAGAGGTGCGGCAAACTGGCGCTGGGCGAGTAACACCGATAGCTGGCATTCCTTGGCCCTCCTTGGCGCATCCGATACATGCAGGTTGACTCGAAAGGATACCGACGACGCAGGGGTGGCATCGCCGGCCCTTTTGCACCTGCTGCGTATAACGACGCTCCACAGACATAACAAGGGCAACCTAGACTGCTTGCAAACCCGAGCCGCCCAGAGGGCTTGGCACAGCAGGTTCACGTTAGCCCCCTGCGACGAATTAGGATCATCGGCTACGGGTTGGAGCAGAAACACTCAGCACAGCCAGAATGTTGCCATCGAGGCACAACCTACCCGGCGAGCCGCTGCGCATGACTGCCATGCAGGCCGCCGGTGCCGAAGCGGGGTCCGCCGAGACTCGCGAGCCGCTGCGGGGTTGACAATTGCAGCGTATCATTACAGAGAGCGATTAGCTACCTGGTATGTAGGAAAGTGAAAACTCTATGAAAATCCTCGACCGCCTGGTGCAACGCGGCTTGTTGGACGAAGCGAAGGTAGCGCGGCTGGCCGAGCTGCGCAAGGCCCGTCCGGATCAGCCCTGGCATGCCATGCTGCTAGAAGCCGGCATGGCCAAGGAAGAAGACTTGTTGCCGGCATTAGCCCAGGAGATGGGGTTGGCTTACGTAGACCTGGCCAACGTCCAGCTCGATCCACGCGTCCTGCAGGTCGTTCCCAGCCGGCTCATCCATCGGCGTGCGCTTTTGCCGCTGCAGCAGGAGAACGGCACGCTGGTGGTCGCCCCAGGCGACCCCTTCGATCTGGACGCACTCGAAGAGGTGCAAATGGCCACCGGCCTGCGGGTGCGCCCGGTATTGGCCAGTCCACGCGAAATCAACCGGCTCATCAAAACACACTTCGGCGTCGCCGGAGAAACCGTCACCCAGCTGGTCGCCGAACGGCAGGACGACCTCGAACTCCTGCACGAGACCGAAACCGACGACAGCGAACTGGCACGCATGGCCCAGGAGGCCTCCGTCGTCAAATTGGTCAACGAGATCCTCATCGAGGCCATCAACGAGCGTGCCAGCGACGTCCATATCGAGCCGCAAGAAGACGGTCTGCGTATCCGCTACCGCATAGACGGCCTGCTGCAAACCCAGCGCTTCCCCCCGGAGATCCATCGTCTCCAGGCGGCGATCATCAGCCGTATCAAAATCATGGCCCGGCTCAATATCGCCGAAAAGCGTCTGCCCCAGGATGGGCGCATCAAAATGCGCGTCCAGGGACGGGAAGTGGATGTCCGCGTTTCCATCATCCCCATGCTGCACGGCGAGGG
This sequence comes from Gemmataceae bacterium, assembly GCA_040289265.1. Taxonomy (GTDB): domain Bacteria; phylum Planctomycetota; class Planctomycetia; order Gemmatales; family HRBIN36; genus PSKW01. The sequence goes on along the minus strand of PSKW01000003.1, from coordinate 281,232 downwards.
CGTCGTCCTGCGCATCCTCGACAAAAGCCGCATGGTCTTCAACCTCAACAACGTCGGCATGATGCCCGATACCTATCGGCTCTTCCGCAAGCTCATAGATTTGCCCCACGGCATCATCCTGGTCACCGGTCCCACCGGCTCGGGCAAAACTACTACCCTTTATTCTGCTCTCAACGAAATCAAAGACGACACGCTCAAGATCATCACCGTCGAGGATCCGGTCGAGTACCATATGGACGGCATCAGTCAGATCCAGGTGCATACCAAGATCGGGCTGACGTTCGCTGCGGGACTGCGCAGCATTTTGCGTCACGATCCCGACGTCATCCTGATCGGCGAAATCCGCGACCTGGAGACTGCCGAAAATGCCATCCAGGCGTCGCTCACCGGCCACCTGGTCTTCAGCACGCTGCACACCAACGATGCGCCCAGTGCTTTCACGCGGCTCGTAGATATGGGCGTCGAGCCTTTTCTGGTGGCCAGCACCATCGAGGGCGTCATGGCACAACGTCTGGTGCGCACCCTCTGTCCCGAATGCAAAACCGCGTACCGCCCGGACCTGTTGGAACTGCCCCAGGATTTTCTCGAGACGGCCAAAAAGCACGGATCGGACCTCGGTGAACTACAGTTGTATCGGGGCACAGGATGTCGTGCCTGCCGGCAGACCGGGTATCGCGGACGCATCGGCATTTTCGAGCTGATGATCACCGGCGATAGCATCCGCGAACTGTGCGTACAGCGTGCCAATGCTGCCGCCATCCGCAACCAGGCACTGGCCGAAGGCATGATCACGCTGCGTCAAGACGGGTGGCGCAAGGTGCTGGCCGGCATCACCACCGTCGAGGAAGTCGCGCGTATGACCCAAGGAGATATCAGTTGATCGCCGGACGCGGGTACGACCGGCGCGACGCATCGGGGCCGAAACTATGCCGTCGTATAGCTACGTAGCACGGACCGCGCGCGGGGAACAAGTGGACGGGACTCTGACCGCCGCCAGCGAGCGGGAAGTGCTGTCGCTGCTGGATCAAAAAGGGCTTTTTCCGGTGCGTATAGCCCCAGCGCGACGGCGCAGCACCGAAAGCGGGCTTTGGGGGTGGCGCCGCGTCAAGAGCCGCTATTTGGCTACGCTGTACGCTCAGCTGGCCGATCTGCTGCACGCCGGAGTACCGCTGTTGCGCAGTCTCGAAATCCTGGAAAGACAGAGCGTGCACCCGGCGATCCAGGAGGTGCTGCGCGACGTGCGCGCGCGTGTCGCCGACGGGGCCAGTCTGGCCGATGCCATGGCCCAGCACTCACGCGTTTTTAATGATTTGACCGTTAGTATGGTACGTGCAGGCCAGGAAGGAGGCTTTTTGGAGGACGTGCTCAAGCGCATCGCCGACTTCACCGATCACCAGGAAGACTTGAAATCGAAAGTCGTCGGTGCCCTGGCCTATCCGGTGTTTTTGTCCATCATCGGCACGGCCATCGTTTTCGGCCTGATCGTGTTTTTGGTACCGCGTTTCGAAGAGATGTTCCAGCGGCAACAGAGCATCGGGGCGTTGCCCGCTCTGACCGTATGGTTGTTGGCCAGCAGTCGCTTTTTGCAGGACCATGTCGTGCTGCTTCTGGGTGCCTTCGTGGGCGGTTGGATCGCCCTCCGCTGGTGGGCCGGCACGGAACGCGGGCGGCAGCATCTGGATGGGCTCAAACTGCGCGTGCCGGGTGCCGGGCACATCTGGCGCAGTCTGGCCATCGCTCGCTTTTGCCGCATTTTGGGCACTCTGTTGCACAATGGCATCCCCATCCTGGCGGCCTTGCGCATCGCCAAGGATTCCACCGGCAACTGGCATCTGAGCCGGGCCATCGCCCAGGCGGCTGAACACGTCACCGGGGGCAAATCCCTGGCCCAGCCCCTGGCGCTCAGTGGCCATTTCCCGCGCGACATCGTGGAAATGGTCGCCGTCGGCGAAGAGTCCAACAACTTGGAAAACGTCTTGCTCAATATCGCCGACAGTCTCGAACGGCGCACTACGCGTCAGCTCGAGCTGTTCGTGCGACTTCTCGAACCGGTGATGCTGTTGATCATGGCAGGGATCACGCTGCTGGTCGTGCTGGCCTTGCTCCTGCCCTTCCTCAACATGGGCCGGATGGTGACCTGAGGCGGGGGCGTTGTACCGCTGCCATGCAGGGCCTCGCCGACGGACGCGGCACGACCCAGCGGTCAACCGAACGAGGACGGACGGGAACGACAGGTACAGGTAACGGCTCTCGGCACGTCCGAGGGCGTGGCTTGTTACAAAGCCGCTCGCTCTATCGAGGAGAACCGCTATGCTAGTGCGCAAAACCCTCAGGCCCGCTCCGGGCGACACAAGGCAGCAACGGCACGGCGCCGCCGGGCCGGGGATTCCGGCAGCCGCACGCGCCGCCTTCACACTGATGGAGCTTCTGGTGGTCGTGGCCATCCTGCTGGTACTGGTGGGCGTGGCCACTCCCCTGTACATGAGCTACCTCGAATCGTCCAAGTTGCGCGTGGCCAAAGCCGACGCTGTGCGTCTGGCCCAGGAACTAAAAAACTTCTATGTGCTGCACAACGCGTTTCCGGAGCCGGTCGGCAGCTGGGACCTGCTGCCTTTGGACAAAAAGCCGCCTCTGGATCCGTGGGGTCGCCCCTATGAATGGAGTCTGGTCGAGGTGCCGCAACTGGAAACCAACATCACGGTCCCGGTCGTTTGGTCGGCAGGACCCAACGGGGTCAGCGGTGACGCCGACGATATCCGCAGCGATCAATGAAGGGGCCAGCCAACCAGGCAAAGAACATGGACCGGCGCGCGTTCACTTTGGTGGAACTTTTGCTGGTGCTGGCGATTGTCGCCCTAGTAGCCGGCATGTCGGCGCCTTATTTCCAGGGATGGTTCGAAGATTACCGGCTCCGGCAATCGGTGGAAGAGCTGCGCACTTTGTGGACACGTGCGCGCGCCCGCGCCATGGAGGAAGGGCGTGCCTACCGCTTCGGCTGGGATGCGGCTTCCGGCTCGTACCGCCTGGCACCTGCCGATCCCGAATACTGGACGGACATTGGCACGAGCGCTGGGTCTCCCGAAGCCAGTGCCCCCGCGCACCTGTATCAGGAGGGGCAACTGCCCGAGGGTGTGCGCTTCATCTCTGCCGGCACCCTGGAGACGACCGCGGCGGTGGTGCTCTTGTTCTGGCCCGACGGCTCAGCGCGTGTCCTGGACCTCGACGGCAGCGAGCGGCCCGATTTCCAGCTGATCCTGGGCGACCGCTCCGGACGCCTAGCAGCTTTGTACGTGCGCGCGTTGACCGGCGTCATCACGGTGCAGTACGACATCGCGAGGGTGTTGCCGTGATCGTTCCCCTGGGCCGCACACAGACAGCGTCGTATTGCGATCGCAAGGGCCTATCGCTTTTGGAGGTCCTGGCGACTCTGGCCGTGTTCATGCTGTCGGTGGTGGTCCTCAGCCAGATCGTGGACAGTGCAGCGCGGACCGCCCGGCGCTCGGAACGACTGGCCCGTGCTGCCTTGCTGGCGGAATCCAAGCTGGCCGAGCTGAGCGCCGGACTGATGCCGTTGGTCAATGCGGGGCCCGAACCGTTCGTTGAGGAACAAGAGCCAGGCTGGTCTTGGACGGTTACCTGCTCTCCCGAAACCTGGAGCAGCACCAGTGTCGGCGGGCAGGGCGTCATCGGCTTGTACAGTGTGCAGATCGTCGTGACCTGGCAAGGAGAAGGCGAACCGATCGAGTATACGTTGTCCAGCGTGATCTTGGAGCCCAGCCTGCGCAGCGCCCCCACGGCGTCGCAACTGCCCAGAGGAAACGCAGCGCGCTAGGGAAAACGCTGGCACCCGAGGATGCACACCATGCACAGTGGGGCCTGGGCATGCCTGAAGTGTCCGGACAAACATCGGCGTCGCTGCAGCCGCCCGGCCTACACTCTGCTCGAAGTCATCCTGGCGATCGCTATCGGACTGCTTTTGGTCGCCGCTCTGTATGTGGCCGTGGATGTGCAGTTCCGCTACATCCAGACGGGCCAAGAAGTGGTCGCCGACAGCCACATTGCGCGCGGCGTGCTGCATCGGCTGAGTACCGACTTGCAGCGCACGCTGGCTCCGCCGGTGGGGAGCGGTGCGGGCTCCGTTTCTGCCAGCAGTTCCGCGACCGGATCGGCATCCGCCGCCAGTGCGAGCGGCAGTGGGGCCACAAATGGTTCTGGGGAAACGAGCGGTGCCAGCGACGGCTCCGCGGGCACCGGTGCCGCGACGCAGCTCAACTTCGGGCTGCTCGGAGACAATGTGCAGATGCTCTTGTTTTTGACCGCCACGCCGCGGGCAGCGCTTCTCGACCCGGACGCGCAACACGGCCTGTGCGATCTGCGTCAGGTGAGTTATTTTCTGGTGCCCGGACAAGGACTGGCACGGCAGGAGTGGCGGCAAGTCTTGAGTAGCGAGCTCGCCAACGATCCCGTTCCGGAAATCGTCGCCCAGGAAGTGCAGGAGGTGCAGTTTCGCTACTACGATGCTGCCGCCGGGACATGGACAGATAGCTGGGATAGCACCGTCAGCGGGCTGCCTGCAGCGATCGAAGTGGTGGTCGGCATAGCCAGCGTCTCCCGCTCGATACGTCTGAGCGGCGCGTTGCGCTATTACCGGCAAGTCATCGCTCTGCCCGCCGCCGGCGCGGCCGATCAGAGCAGCAGCGCGCCCTAGCGAGTGGCCAGCGAGGATCGAACCATGATCGGTACAGTCCGGCACAACAACGATACCAGGGCACGTCAGCCCGCCCGGCGCGGCGTGGTGCTTTTGGCCGTTTTGGTGGTAGTGGCGCTTTTGACCTTGGCGGCTTACCAATTCCACAACGCCATGAGTGCCGAGCTGGAAACGGCACAGGCCTTCAACCGCGTGCAAGCCAGTCGCATCTACGCCCAGGCGGGCCTGCATTACGCGGCTTTTGTCCTCAGTCATCCCCAAGCAGCCGGATTGGCCGATGCCGACGATTCGACGCTCCTCTGGCCGCCGGCAGCCTACGATGCCCCCGATGTGTTTCAGCACCGCCCGGTGGGGACGACGTCCAGCGGCGTCGCTGGGTATTTCACCATCGTCGCCCCGCGCGACCCCGACGATCCCCTGGCCTCCAGTGTCCCCTGGCGCTTCGGCGTCACCGACGAGTCCGGCAAGCTCAATATCAACACCCTGGTGGCCTTGGCGGGCAACACCCGACGCGCACGCCAGATGCTTTTGCGCTTGCCTAACATGACCGAAGAGACAGTGGACGCGTTGCTCAACTGGATGGGACGCGGCGACTCGACCTCGGCCGCCGGCGACTCCCTCTACTATTCCTCCCTCGGCTATACCCTCAAAAACGGCCCCTTCGAGTCGCTGGAGGAAATGCTTTTGGTGCGCGGCATCACCCCGCGCATGCTCTATGGCAACGACCTGAATCGCAACGGCTTGCCGGACCCAGGAGAAACGAGCACCGGGCTCCTGACCCCCGGCCTCATGCACTGGCTCACCATCTACAGTCGCGAGCTGAACGTGGACTCCCAGGGCCTGCAGCGGCTCAACTTGAACGACACCGACCTGCAAAGCCTCTACGACGAGCTGGTCCCCCTCGTGGGCGAAAACCTGGCCCGCTTTATCCTGGCCTACCGGATCTACGGCGGCAGCACCCAACAGTCCGGCAGCCCAAGCCAGCGGCCAGGCAGCTCCGGCCAGCAAAGCACAAGCGACACAATAGTCCAGGATATCAGCGAAGTCCCCTTGGACTTCAATGCCCGCCCCAGGGGCCGCATCGGTTCCCTGCTCGATTTGGTGGACGCGGTAGTCACATACCGTGAGGAGAGAGAGTTTGTGCCACTGGAAACCAGGAACGCGCACATAGGGCTCGTTTTTCTAAGAACTGTTCGCTATCAAGTGACTAGTCCGTTGCGTTCCGACGACTTTCGGGGGTTGGAAGAAAAACTGAGTATCCTTTACGACAGGACTGCGACCGATGCCAACACCGAGCTGGTGCCTCGGATCAATGTCAATACGGCGCCCCGGGAGGTGTTGGCCCTCCTGAGCGGCTTGTCGGAACAGCAGGTGCAAAGCATCCTGGATAACCGGCCTGGAGCGGACACCGACCCCAGTTTGGCGCCGCTCTATCGCACGCCCGTGTGGCTGGTGACTCGTGCTGGCATCGGTCTGCCCACGCTCAGGGAGTTGGAAAGGTATATCACGGCACGTTCGCAGGTGTTTCGCGTGCAGGTGCTAGGCTATGCTCCCGGTGGAGCACCCGCTGCACGCCTGGAAGCCGTGATCAACACCAACAACGGACGGCCACAAATATTGTTCTGGCGCGACCTGACCGACTTGGGGGCTACGCTGCCGCCTGCGTTGCTACCCCAGTAGGCGTCCAGGACGACTGGTCGGGTTCGCCCGGACGGAGAGGCACATGTGCGGCGAGATCGTGAGCGACGGACATGGGTAAACTGTTAGTACTCGATTGGGAGAATAGCCACCTGCATGCAGTCTGTGTCACGACAGGCCCGCGCGGGCTGTCGTGGAGCGGGCAATTGTTTTCCGAGCCAGAGCCGCAGGCGGCGTCGGTGGCCGAACAGGGCCAGCGGCTGGGCCAGCGACTGCGCGACGCCAGACTGTATACCCGCAAAGCCTTGCTCATCGTGCCTCGCAGTCAAGTGCTTGTGCGCGAAGTGCGGCATCCCGAGGCGCCGGCGGCGGAAGAGCCGGCTCTGGTCCATTACCAGGCGGCCAAGGAAGTGGTCCTGCCTTTGGACGATGCGCTTTTGGACTACTCCCCTATGCCGCTACCCGGTCCGCTGGGGGAGCGCCGGTCGCTGGTAGCCGTCATCCGGCGCTCGGCCCTGACTCTGTGGCAACAATGGGCCCAGGCAGCCTCGCTGGATCTGGTGGCCGTCGTGCCGCGCACGCACGCGCTGGCAGCCGCCGCCCGACTGCTGGGTCTGACCGCAGACCGCGAGACCATCGCCGTAGACGCCGAAGGCCCAAGCTGGCGCGAATTCCTCGTGATGCACGGCACGCAGCTGATCTTCAGCAAATCCATGCCGTCCGAAGACAGCGACAGTGCCCGACTGGCCTTGACCGCCCTGGAGGCTCATTTTCCCAACTTGACCCTGGCGCGCGTGTACTGTGTGACCGACGCGCGGGTCCCGGAGTGGCACCGTTACGGCCTGCCAGCCCAAGGGATAGACCGGTCGCGTTTGGGCCAAGCACAAGGTGTCAGCGGGAATTGGGCCGGTTTCGTGCCTGCGCTGGGAGCGGCATGGAGTTGGACACAGCGGGACTTGCCGGTCAACTTTGTGGCACCCAAGCAGCCGCGGCCCGCGATCAACTGGCGGCGCCGTTCTGCTATCGCGGCAACGGTCGCGGCTGCCTTGGCACTGGCAGGAGGTATGTTCTGGTACTACCGAGAGCGCGCGGCCCGCGATCAGGAAATCCAGACATTGCAAGTGCGGCTCAACGAGGTGCAAAAACAGATCAAAGCCCTGGGCGATGTGGATCGCCGTTATCGGGCCGTAGAGGACTGGGCCGAATCCGAGGTGGTCTTGCTGGACGAGCTGTACGATCTGCTGGCGCGTTTGCCTGGGCAGGCCGGAGTGCGGATCACGCGGCTGGAAATCAGCCCGCTGGCCAATGCCCCGCGCACGGCGGCTCGCTCCGGATCTGCGGCAGCTCGTCCCGGCCCGCAGCGGCACATGCCGATCGCGGAAATGAAACTCCAGCTGACGGCCCCCTCGGCCGCCATGCTCGACACCATGCGTCGCGCCATTGACGAGGCACCGCAGTGGGCGGTCAAGGTCTTCAGCCGTCATAGCGACACCAGCGCCGAGGCGGTCATCCACGTGTATCGGCACAAGCCGAGTGACTATCGGGCCGTACTGCAACCGCCCCAACTCGGCCCGGCGCCGACTTCGGCGGATCAGGCCGAGGACAGCGATTTTTAGCAGCCCAAGCTGTGTATTTGCAGGAACCGATGGACGAAGCAACGCCAAGCTAGACGAGGTGATAGGCCGCGGCCCTGCCGCGGTCGTGGCACCGAACGGCCGGAACTGGGACGAACTGTGGAACGTGAACGACTGACACGATTGGTCCTGATAGCAGTCGGCGTGTTCGCCGTCGCCGCCGGATGCTTTTTGTTCGTCACCCGCATACTGCAAGGCCTGGCCGACAAAGAGGAGCAAATAGTGCGTCTGCAGCGCGAGGTAGGCGAAGCCGAAACCCGGCTGCTGTCCATGCTCCAGGCACGCCAGCACCTGACGCGATGGCAAGCGATCAGCCTGCCTCCCGACTCGTCGGCACCCAATCCGCAATACAACATGGCCATCCTGCGCTACAAGGATTACCTGAACGAATTGTGCCGCAAACACAAGTGGAAAGTGCGGCAGATCAGCCCCACGGCTGCCAGTGCCAGCGCCGGGCGCAATACCGGCCTGGTACCCATCGCTTTCAGTCTCGAGGCCGACGCCACCTTGGATGCCCTGGTACGCTGGCTGCGCGATTTTTACAACGAGAATCTGGCCCACCAGATACGCAAAGTGATCCTGACGCCTACGGAGGGACAGGTCCAGGTGAGCATGACCATCGAGACAGCGGCCATCCTGGGCGCGGCACCACGCGACTCGTTAGCCCCTCAACCCAGCGGCAGTTTCTTGGTCTTGGATGCCTTGACGTGCCTGCTGTGCCCCGTGGCTGGCCAGGCAACACTGTGGTGGTCGGTATCGCCTGCCGGGCCGTACGGCGCCCGTAAATTGTCGCCGCATCGGCAGGGCAATGACTATGCCGCTATAGTGCGCAAAGATCTATTCGCCGGTCTGCGGCCTGTGCAGCCCGTGGCTAGTCAGCCCGCCGCCGATCGCTCGCTGCTGCGCTACGTCGTCCTGACCGACATCACCGAAACATTCATCCGGCGCGAAGCCTGGCTCTATTGCCGGCCCACCAATACCCACGTACGCTTGCGCGAAGAAGGAGGCTTCAACGAGTTCGAAGTGCGCGACGCCAGGCAACTTACGATCGTCAAAGGCAAGGTGCGTCGGATCAACACCCGTGAGGTGGTCGTCGAGGTGGCCGGCAAGTTTTACGTCATCCACCTAGGACAAACCCTGGCAGATGCCCTGGCCGAATCCGTCAAACCCGAGGATTTGAAAAAATTGTACCAGATCGAAATCGCCGCTGACGGGCGCACTTGAGAAGGTAGGCCGAGTTTGACGATAATAACGAATATCGGGGGGTATGCGCAGGCGTGGCGCTCACCTGTACGTCAGGTCGGGCTGGGAGGGGTTGCTCCATGAAAACAGCTAATAGCAACGGCAGATGGGGGCGCAGGCTGCTACCCTCGGCATGGGTCACCAGGGCTTACCCCTTGTGTCTCCTCAGGACTGTGGGCTTGGGATGGCACGGGTTAGGCATTTTGTTCGCCGTCGGCTTGCTGTTGTACTTGGCCGCCGAAGTGGGCGCCCAAGACAAACCAGCGCCTCCTGGATCTGGGCCAGCGGCACAGCCCGACGCTAAGCCTGCGGCCGCGCAAAAGCCGACGAGCAGCAAGCGCACCGTGAAATTCCAAATGCAAGACAAGCCCTGGGACAAGGTCCTGGAATGGCTCGCCGACAGCTTCGACGTGCATATCTCCTCCAACTACAAGCCCAAGGGAACTTTCAACTTCATAGGGAACCCGGAGCGCAGCTACACGCTGCCGGAGGTCCTGGACATCCTCAATGAAGCGCTCATCGTGCAGAAATTCGTGATGATCCGCCGACCCAACAACAGCATTATCATCGTGCCTGCGGACGAACCGATAGATCCCAGTCTGATCAACCGCATCACCCTGGATGACCTGGAAGTAGACAAGCCGCCCAGCGAGCAAAAATACGGCCGCACCGAATTGGCCCAGGTCATTTTCCCCCTCGACGGCATAGCGGCCGACGAGGCGACCAAAGCCATCGAGCACTCGCTAGGGCCTTTCAAGAAAGTGGAGGTGATCTCGCAAGGGACGCGGCTGCTGGTCACGGACACAGTGGGCAATCTGCGGCGTGCCAAAGCCATGCTGGACGAGCTGCGCGGCACGAGCACCGATCTGGATGTGGCGGTGATCCGATTGGGCTTTTCGGACGGGGCCAGCACTCTGGACACGTTGCAAAGTCTGTTCGGATCCACGGGCCAGCCGCCGCGACCTGGGGCGCCGAGCTTCCGACTGGACCAACAACGCAACGCCATCATCGTGCGGGGCACGCCGGCACAGATCAAAGAAGTCCAGCGTGTGGTGCACAAGCTAGGCGGACCCGCGGAAGGGGCAGGCACTCCAGGGGCTCCGGCTGGGGGCGCCGGCGCGGACCATGTACGCATTTTGACACTCTCACCCACACAAGTGCGCGGCGGTGCCTCTGCCGTGATAGATGCCTTGGTGCAGCTGTGGCCGACTTTGCGCGCCAATCCCATCGAAGTCGTCACCCAATCGCAAGTGCTGCCGCGTTTGGAAGCGGCCCGCAAACGCGCTCCGACGAGTGTTCCGGCTCCGGAGTCGCCCAAGCGTTCGCCAGGTCCTGGCACGCGCCTGGGGCAACCGGAAGCTTACGACGTACGCACGGTGGCCCAGGCACAACCGGCCCAACCCGGGCGGCCAGCAACTGCGCGCTTGCCCGGCAATCCCAACCAGCCGGTCATCGTCGCTCCGCTGGTCAATGGCAACGGCATCATCATCGCCTGCGACGATGCGGAAACGCTCCTGTTCGTGGAGGAAGTGGTACGCTATCTGACCGCCCCGGGCGAAGGGGATTACGTAGTCATCCCTATACGCTACGCCAGTGCGGAAGAGGTAGCGCGCCGGCTCGACGAACTGTTCAACGGCCGTCAGCAGGGGCAGCGCGGCATCGGTTTTCCGTTTGCCTTCATGATGGGGGGTCAGGGGGGCTTCGGCGGCCCTGGAGCTGGCCGCGGCGATGGCACCCAGTCCCCTAGTGCCCCGGTACGTATCGTCGCCGACCCGCGCACCAACTCCATCCTGGTGCGCGCCCCCAAGCTGGAACTGCTGACCATCCGACGGCTGCTGGAAACTGCCCTGGATGTCGAGGAAGCCGACGCCGCCGCGCTGACGCGTGTCTACATCATCGGCCCACTGCAAAACGCCAACGCCACCGACGTGGCGGCGGTGCTGCGCGAAGTATTCCGCGACTACATGACGTCGAACCGCGGTCCGGGAGGGTTCCCAGGAGCGTCTTTCGGCGGCTTTCCCTTCGGCGCTTTCGCAGCTTTACGCCGCGATGCCAATAACGAGCGTCCCAGCGGTCGCGGTACGGGAACGCTGTCCATCGGCGTGGACGAACGCACCAACTCTCTGGTTGTCTCGTGCCCCGAGCCGCTGTACGAACAAATCCGCCGACTGGTAGAAGAGTTAGACAAGCAGGCGTCGCAATCGAATCGCACGGTGCGGGTGGTGCGAGTCAACAACGTAGATCCGGAGCTGCTCCAGCGTGCCGTGGAAGCGATCACCGGCCAGCGGCGCGATCGCACTCGTGCCACGACGAGCTTCCCAGGCAGCACCCCGGGGGCGACCACACCGTTCGGCGCGCCGACCGACGACCGGCAACGGGAGCAGATGCGCGAGGAGTTCCGGCGGCGCTTCCTCGAACGTTTCGGCCAGCCGGGCGCTTTCCCAGGCGCACCTGGGAGTTTTCCTGGAGGTGGATTCCCGGGTGGTCCGGGAGGCGGATTCCGCGGGGGCGATGGCACCCGCGGCTTCCCCCGCTCCGGCGGAGGACCTCCCCCGGAAGGGCCCGATTTTTTTGACCACGGGGTCACGGACGACCCGCATGCGGCCACACTTCGCGACAGCCGATCTACTTCCTCCGATCTTGGTGCCGACCGAGCGAGCGACCCAGGTTGGCCTGCAGATTGGCACGTCGTGCCTGCCGGCGGGTCGGCAGAGCCGGGGCGCGTGTTGCCGGCGGCGGCACCCGAAGCACCGCAGCAACCCACGGGGCAACAGACCGCGCCGCCGACGCAGCAGCCGGTGCAGCCTGCCCCGCAGGAAATCCGTGCCCCGCGCCGACCGGTCAGCATCGAGGCTTTCCCAGAAATCGGCCAGATCGTCATCATCGGCGAGCCGGCCGATGTCGAAGAAGTAGTTCGCATTATCGAGCAGATCGCCAAAATCGCTGCCCCAGCGGAGACCGATATCCAGATCTTCCGTCTGCACCATGCGGACGCAGCCAGCGTCACGGCCACGTTGACGCAGCTGTATCAACGGCTCATCGTCACCGCCGGGGCGACTACACGGGCGCCGACTGGCCAGCAATTGCAACAGGCGTCGGTGATTTTGCTGCCTTTGGCCCGTTTGAACGCCATCCTCGTGGGCGCGCCGCGGGCTAGGATCAAAGAGATCGAGGACACCATCCGCAAGCTCGACCAGCCCCTGGCAGCCGATACCCGCTTGCGCACCTACCCGCTGCAGCGTGCCAACGCCACGCGCGTGGCCACGACGCTGCAGCAGTTCTATGCCCAGCGCTATCCCAACGAAACTGCCGCGCAAAATATCGTCCGCATCCAGGCCGAAGAAAAGACCAACACCATCCTGGTGCAAGCTGGACCTGCGGACCAGGAAGAGATCGCGCGGCTCATCGAGTACGTGGACCGCAACGCTCCGAGCGCGGTCAACGAAGTGCGCATCGTACCGCTGCGGCACGCCATCGCTACCGATCTGGCCAACATCTTGCAACAGGCGATCAGCGAAGGGGTAGCGCCCGCGGCACCGACAGCGCCGGCACAGCCGCCTGGCGTGCCCGGTGTGCCCGTGTTCGGGCAGCAGGCTCAGGCGCGGCCGGGCGCTCAGGCAGGTGCTGCCCGGTCGGCGACGCTGCGCTTTGTCACGCGGCGGCCCGACGGTAAAGCCCTCGAGGCCGACCTCCTCGAAGAGGTCCGGGTCACTGCCGACGTACGCACCAACGCCCTGCTCGTTTCGGCGCCCCCGGACAGTATCGAACTGATCTTGGCCCTGATCCGCGAGCTGGACGTGCCCCCTGCGGCAGTGGCCGAGGTGAAAGTGTTCCGGCTGCGCAAGGCCGACGCCACGGCGATGGTGCAAATGCTGTATCAAATCTTTTACGGCGTGCTCGGTTTTCCGGGCACCCGTCCCGGCGTCGGCGCACAGCCGGGGGGTGCTGCCTTGCCCGGCCAGCTGGGAACCCTGGGCCAACTGGGCGGCCTGCAACGGACCCCCTTGACTCTCGGTGCCACCACCGCCGAAGGCGCGCCCTTGGTCGAGCTGCGCTTCGCCGTGGACGTGCGCACCAACAGTGTCATCGTCGCCGGCAGCCGCGGCGATCTGCTGATCGTCGAGGCCCTCATCTTGCGCCTCGACCAAGAAGACGTGCGCGAGCGCAAAACCGAAGTGTACCGACTGCGCAACACCGCTGCCGAGGATGTCTTCAACGCCGTCAATTCGTTCCTGCAAACCGAACAGCAACGCCTGCAGGCCCTGGGGGAAATCACCCAGTACCAGCAACTCGAACGCGAAGTGATCATCGTGCCCGAGCCGGTCAGCAACGCGCTCATCATCAGTGCCACGCCGCGCTACTTTCCCGAAGTCATGCGGATCATCGAAGGGATAGATGCCGAGCCGCCCCAGGTGGTCATCCAGGTGCTGATCGCCGAGGTGCAACTGACCGATAGCGAGGAATTCGGCGTCGAGGCGGGTTTGCAAAGCCCTATCCTGTTCCGCCGCAGTCTGGTCTCGGGCGGCGTGGTGGTCAACAACGTCTCCAATATCGGTGCCCCAGGCTTCAACTTCAATAGCTTAGGGCCGCTGCCCAACAGCTCGTTCGTGGACCCGGGCGTCGTTGCCCACCAGGGACTGACCAATTTCAGCATGGGCCGTGCCAGTCCCACCGGCATCGGCGGCTTTGTCTTCAGTGCCAGCTCCGAGAGCTTCAATCTGCTCATCCGCGCCCTGAAAACCCAGGGGAAATTGGACGTGCTGAGCCGTCCGCAAATCATGACCCTGGACAACCAGACTGCTTTTATTCAGGTGGGCCAGAACGTGCCCTACGTGACTGCCAGCGTGGTCAATGTGGCCGGTGGGATCACCAATACCGTCAACTTCCAACAGGTGGGCGTCATCCTGCAGGTGACGCCTAAAATCAGTCCCGATGGCCATGTCATCATGCGGGTAGAACCGCAAGTATCGTCGCTGGCGCCGAGCACGGTCAACTTGGGCAACAACGTGTTCGCGCCCATTTTCAATGTGACACTCGCCTCTACTACCATCAGTGCTGCCGACGGGCAAACGGTAGCCATCGCAGGCCTCATCACGCGTCGCGACGACAAGCAGGAGCGCAAAGTCCCGTGGCTGGGGGATATCCCCTATGTGGGTGCTGCCTTTCGCTTTCGGACGCATGCCCGCCAAAAGAACGAGCTGCTCATCGTCCTGACGCCGCGCGTGGTACGCAACCGCGCCGAAGCCGAACGCGTCCTGGCCGAAGAAGCGCGCAAAATGGACTGGGCCCTGGGCGAGGTGACCGAAATCCACGGCGCTTTGGACGTGCCTTTGCCAGGCGCCCTCCCGCCGCATCCCGGCGAGGTCCATGTACCCCTGTTCGACGATATGTGGAAGACGACCGTGCCGCCGGAAGGCCCGGAACTGGAGCCCGCTCCGACTCCGCGGCAAATGCCCAAGGACCAGGCTCCTGGCAAGCCTCCGGAGCGACCGGTGCCGTCTCCCCAGCCGCCGGCACCTCCGCAAACAGACGCGCCCCTTGACACGTCTGGCGTGACACGGTATGACGCCGCCGGCGCACCGGCACCGCCAACCGACGGCACGCAGATGCACCCACACATGCCGGAACCGTCGCGTGGCCACCGGCTGCTGACGCCGCTGCGCCGGTTGACCGGCCGGGGCCGCGATTAGGCCCCTGGGTGCGGTTGCGTGCTTGCCTCGGGCACGGAGTTCGGGAGGAAAGCGAGCGTGGCACATACGGGACGGCCCTGTCGGCGCACTTCCTACGCCTGGCTTTGGATCTGCGTGGTGTTGCCGTGGCCGGGAGGATGCGTACACACCGACAGGAGCCCCTGGAGCTGGTGGGACCGACCGCCGCGCGGCGAGGTCACCCAGGTCATGGCCCTCTGGGCAGACGGACTCGTGTCCCAACCCGACCCGATGCAAAACGGCCTCCCTATGCCCGGCTTCGCAGGCCGCGTCTATCTCTTCGGCCCACACCTCGGCCAGCCACTGGAGGCGCGCGGACCGATCACCGTCTACCTCTACGATTCCCTAGCCCCACGCGAGGGCAAGCCCACGCCGCGCGAGATGTGGAACATAGATCCGGACAGTCTCAAGAAGGTCCTCAAAAAGGACGGCTTGGGCTGGGGCTACAATCTGTGGCTTCCTTGGAGCACCTATTCCGCCGACCTCAAGCAGGTGTACCTGATCGTTCAGTATCGCAATCCCGAAGGCCGCGACGCCTGGAGCAGTGCCATGCCCTTGGCGTTGGCCGGCAACGGCTCCGGCCCGAAGTCACCTTCGCGGCTGCACATCAGCTCCACACACAAAGAGTCGGCCAAATAGCCCGGCACGCGCCGCGGCTCGTCAGCACGGCCCAAGCGACACACTACGGCTGCCAGTCACGAGCCGACGGACAACCAGTCAAGCCTGGCAAGCTTTGCCTGACCTGACGAACCGATCGCTTCCGCAAACCCCGTATTTTCCTCCCGTCCCGTCAAGCCCTCAAGGCCCTTCAGCCGATGGATGCCAACATAACTGCCCGAGTAGACCGACTCAGCGCGCAGATACCAGCGGGAGGACCTTGTTATGAGCCGATGTCGTTTTCGCTTGGCTTGGGCTATGCCGGTACTGGCAAGCCTTTTCGTTCTGGCGATGCAAACGTTAGGGCATGGCGATCCACCACATCCGCGCATGGTCTCTGTCCCGTCGCGGAGTACACGTCTGGGAGAAGCACCAGAAACGCCCGAGCGGCAGATGGGGTTTTTGCGTTCCCTGTGGGTGCGTCCCGATCCGCCGGCAAGCGTCACCGATCCGAACACGGGCTTGCTCGTTCCTGTGCAGGCTCAGGAGGAAGCACCCGCGCCGCCGACGCCACCGGCGCCCACGGCACTGGTACCGACACCGGAGGAATTGCGTGCTTTGGCGGCGCCGCCTCCCGCTTTCCCCAGTCTGCTGCCCACGGCAGAAGAGCTGCGCGCTTTGGCTCCCGAGCGTCAGCAGGCCGTTAGCCAGGGAGCCAACTATACCAGCGGCGGTGAGTCCACCCTCCTGGGCTCCACCGACGCCGGCGACCTGTTGGGCAAATCGTCCTCCCAGAGCGGTTTGTGGACACAAAAGCGTGCCCCAGCCGCTAACGAAGCGCGCGTGCGCGGGTACAATATCGGCCAGGTCCTCACCTACGCCGACGGTGCCTTTTGGTTTCCGGCGCGTCAAGATCTGGACACCTTCCTGAGCAAAATAGATTCTGGCATCATCCGCGACGTCGTGGTCATCAAAGGGCCCTACAGCGTCCGCTACGGCCCAGGATTCGGGTTTATAGACATCGCCACCATGCCCTCCCCGCGCTCCCCATGCGAAGCCCTGGAGTTCCACGGGCGCACCAACTTCATGTACGAATTCAACGGCGAGCAAGTTTACGGGCGGCAGACGATTACCGGTGCTGCGCCGGAGTGGGGCTTCCGTATCAGTTACGGGCACCGCACCGGCAACGACTACGAAACAGGACGCAACGACCTAGAGATTCCAGCCAGCTTCAACACGCGGGACGTGGACTTCGTCATCGGCGCCCAAGTCACGCCCGCCAGCAGTTTGGAGTTCGGGTACATCCGTTTGGATCAGACCGGACTGGAATTCCCGGGGCAGATCTTCGATACGCGCTTCCTGGTCACCGACGGGTATCGGCTGCGTTATCAGGTGGAGCACCAGCCGTGGTTCGATCTGCTGGTCACCGACGTCTACTACAACCGGACGAGATTGGAGGGGGATGCACAGCGCTCGGGCAAGCGACGGCAGATCCCGCATCTGGACCAGGCAGGCTTTACGGGATTCACCGATATTGACCAGCTATCCACCGGTTTTCGCACTGCCGCCACCTGGGGCGAGCCGGGGTCTCCGCAACTGACCGTGGGCGTGGATTTCCGGCTCATGGATCAGCAGCTGAACGAACGGGACACGCTCTTTGGATTCCCGTGCGACCTGAACTTCCCGATCCCCCGTTCCAGTCACGCCACCGTGGGCGCGTTCTTCGGGGAATACAACCTGCCGGTCAGTCAAGTACTGACGGTGCGCACCGGCGTGCGTGTGGACATCGTCGCCGCCGACATCGAGCACGACCCCGACTTGTGTCACGACATGGGGCAAGACGAGTTGGCACAAATCTTGGGCACTCGCGACTTTTCCCGCGAGTTCGTACTGGTGCTTTTCTATCTCACCGGCGAATACAAATTGGACAAGAATTGGACCTTGCTGGGCGGCTTCGGCCATGCGCAGCGACCGCCGACGCTGACCGAACTGTATGCGGCCCAGCCTTTCTTGGCGATTCTGCAACAAGGCTTCACCGCCATCCAAGGGAACCCCGAACTGGATCCAGAGCGACTCTGGCAGATAGACTTGGGTCTGCGCGCCGAGTACGACGATTTCCGGGCCGGCCTCAGCGGCTTTTACGCGTTCATCGAGGATTACATCACCTTCGAGGCGCTGGGAACATCGCAAGGCAAAGTCGGCATCAACATTCCCGATGCCCTGCTGGTGCGCTTCGTCAATACCAAACTGGCGACCCTGTCCGGCGGGGAAGCGTTCGCCGAGCTGGATCTTACCGAGTGGTTGACCGGTTTTGCCACGCTGAGCTACGTCGAGGGGCGTGACCACACGCGACGGCGACCGGCGGCGGTGCGCCTCAATGGCCTGACCCAAGTCGTACCCGGTGCCGGCAGTCCAGAAGAGCCGCTGCCGATGATGCCCCCGCTCGAAAGCCGCATCGGTTTGCGTTGGCACGAAGCCGGCAAGAAACCACGCTATGGCATCGAGGCCTATGCCCGCATGGTCAATGCCCAAGACCGCTTCGCTTCCTCCCTTTTGGAGCAGCGCACGCCTGGGTTTACCATCTTCGATATCCGCGGGTACTGGCAAGCGACGCGCGGCATGACGCTGGTCGCCGGTATCGAAAACATCTTCGACCGCTTTTACCGCGAGCACCTCGACCTACGCACCGGCAACGGCGTCTTCCAGCCTGGGCGCAACGTCTACATGGGCATCGAGCTGACCTATTAGCCGCGGCGGCGCCGCCGAGCTTCGCTGCAGTGCGCCTGGGTGTCAACCCCGCGTGTCCAGCGGGGAAACACATGGGCACTCTCGCCCGACAGGCGCAGTGCCCATACGCCTCAGGCTATGACGCCGGCACGTGCCAACTCGGCGAGCTGCTCGTCGCTATACCCCAAGACCTGGCGCAAAATGGCCAAGGTATCGGCACCGAGCGCGGGCGGGCAGCGGTGTGGATCTGCCTCCACGCCCTGCCCGTCGCTGGCCCGGATGCGAAAAGGCGGTGCCACCAGATCCACTGGCTGTCCCCCTGCATCGGTTACCGTCATGCGGATAGCCCGCTCCTGCACTACCGGCAGGGCAAACAGCTGCTGATAGTCGAGGACCGGCGCACAGGGCACTTCTGCTGCATCCAACAGCTCCTGCCACTGGGCCGTGGTCCTACTGCGCAGAAGCGGTTCGAGAAGCGTCACCAAATCCTGGCGATGCCGCACGCGCTGCGGATTGGTGGCAAAGCGTGGGTCGTGCGCCCAGGCTTCCTGCCCGCACACGCGGCAAAAGCGCTGCCATTGGCCATCGTTGCCGATCGCCAGGACCAGATAGCCGTCGCGCGTAGCAAAAAGCTGATAGGGAACGATTTGCAAATGAGCGTTCCCCTGTCGCGGCGGCACCTGGCCGGTGACCAGATAAGCCTGAACGACATTGACCTGCGCTGCCACAGTGGCGTCCAGAAGGGAGAGATCTATCGCATAGCCCAGCCCGCTGTGCAGGCGCGCATGGATACACGCCAAGACCGTCACGGCGGCATAAAGCGCTGCCACCACGTCGGCAATGGCCACCCCCACCTTGCTAGGCGGCCCCTCCACAGGCCCAGTGATGCTCATCATGCCGGCCAGCGCCTGGATGGCAAAATCGTACCCCGGTTTGTCGCGCCAGGAGGTGTCCCACCCGAAGCCGGTGAGCGAGCAAACGATCAGCCGGGGATTGATCCGATGCAGCCGGGCGGCACTTATCCCGAGCCGCTCTGCCGTGGCAGGTAGGAAATTGGTGACTACCACGTCCGCCCGCTGCACTAGCTGATCCAGGACCGCTAGTCCCTGGGGCTGACTCAGGTCCAGTGCCAGCGAGCGCTTGTTGCGATTGCACGAGAGAAAGTAGGCACTCAGCGAATCAGCAAAGGGCGGCCCCCAAGTTCGGGTCTCGTCCCCGAGTCCAGGGCGTTCGATTTTGATGACCTCGGCACCTAAGTCCGCCAGGAGTTGGCCACACAGAGGGCCCGCCAGCACGCGCGCCAACTCCAGGACGCGCACTCCTTGCAGGCACGATATGCGACGGAATCGGTCTTGACTCGGCTCCGGCATACTCACGAGTCTGGAGAGGTCCTGTCCGGAGACTTCGTGGGAGCAAACAGGTCCTGCACAACAGCGTCCAAGGCCGAAACGGCATGCCGGGCCACAGGCACGATGCCTTCGGACAGCGCCCGGCCCGATTGGGCCAAGGCCATCAAAGGGGACCCCAGTGGCTCCGGCACCTCTGCCGGCGGCAGCGGAGGCAAAAGCCTACTCAGGTCCGGCACCGGCTGCCATGGGGCTGCGCGCAGTGCTTCGGGCAAGGCGTGCCTCGGACGCCCCGGCTCGGCCACGGGCCGGTTCTCCCTCTTTGCCACGGGCTGCTCTACCACGACTTGTGCCGCCGGGGTGCTCCGATTCCATGGGCTGGATGATTGCCACACCAGCAGGGCAGCCAAAAGAACCACAGCCGCTAGTGCCAGCCCACGGCGCCGCGCGACTGCACGTTGCACTACGCGCCGAGCAAAATCCGGCCCCGGATCCACGACCGCCACGGCTCCTGCCTGTTGTTTCAGCCACACCAACTCGGCGTACAGTGCGCCGCATGTCGCGCACAAGCGGCAGTGCTCCTGGGCCCAGGCAGGCAGCAGCGTCTGCCCGTGCTCCACCCAGTCTGCCAGGTATTCCTGGCAACGGATACAGATGGCACCGCTGGTCCGATCCATAACTCACAGGCTCCAGGTAGTGCCGTAGCTTGCTCAGCCCCAAGAGTCACCCAGCAGACCGCGCTGACGCAAGTACCGCTGGATTTCGGCGCGCGCGCGAAAGAGCCAGGTTTTGATCGTGCCCACGGGACGCTGCAGCGCAGCAGCCACGTCGGCACACGACCACCCCTGCTCGTGAAAAAGGACAAAGGCGCGTCTCTGCAAGCCCGGCAGATGGTCCAGAGCATGTGCCAATGCGCTGACCAGCTCCCCATCCGGCTCGCCGTACGGTCGCGCCACCAGTTCCGGCAGCTCGACCGGCATCGGCCTGCGCTTGCGGCGCGCCAAAGCCGTGCGACAGCGGTTGACGGCAATGGCCAGGATCCACGGCTTGAGTGGCCGTCGTGTGTCCCACCGCCGCAGACTGCGAAAGACGCGCCAAAATACCTCCTGAGCCAAATCTTCGGCCTCTTGCCGATCGTTCACCAGTCGCAGGCAGATCCCGAACACCTGTGCCTGATACCGGCGGACCAGTTCGGTCATCGCTTGCGCATCGCCGGCCAAGCAGCCCCGGACCAATGCTGGCTCGTCCGCCTCCTGCCACTTGTCAAGTCTCGGCACACGCATCACCCATCGCGTCCTTTCTGCTGGTACCAGCCAGAGAGTTGCCGGGTTTCAAAGATTATGCTCAGCGCGTCTTGTCCAGTCCTTCGCGGAGCAGTTCCTCGACGATCTCGGCGGGCACGTCTTGCATGCGCTTACCCTCCTTGCGGAGATGGTCATGGACATGGAGGACTGCTTCCTGCATCCGTTCGTGGGTGCTCTGCGAGCCGCCCACGAGCAAAAAGTCCGGGCCGCGCGTGATACGGTGCTCGCCTTTCTCTCCGTCCAGTCCCACGCCGAGC
Organism: Gemmataceae bacterium; assembly: GCA_040289265.1. Classification (GTDB taxonomy): domain Bacteria; phylum Planctomycetota; class Planctomycetia; order Gemmatales; family HRBIN36; genus PSKW01. Next base: position 260,071 of record PSKW01000003.1, on the reverse strand, counting down.
AGGCCTGTAATGCGTTTCTCCGTGCGGGTTTTGCGCGGTGATCGAGCCACAAGATTCTCCTTGCTTAGGTAGGGCGAAAAAGGACACCTATGTGTAAGTATAGCCGCCCTCCCGATAACAAATCAATGCGTCCAGCCGATGCGCCCTCCTGCTGGGGCCGCTCTCCGTATGCGCACAGCCGCCGTGACCCGGTGGCCACGCAGGTCGCAACTGACCTTTGCAACGGTGGGAACATCTGTTATCGTGGCGCGGAGTTTGCTGGACGGCGTGATTGTGCGCCCTACCGTTAGGCGCATGCCTAGCAAAAGCGTCGTAATTTTCTCTCGCCGCCTGACCCAGCGGCCAGAATTATCGAAAAGGCTCGAGGAGTGCAGACGATGGACGCATGGCGTCGTTTTGCCTCTGGCTTGGTAGTCTTGGTGGGCCTGGTGCCGGTGCCCGTCTGGGCCCAGCCCTGTTCGGGCGGGACCTGAGGGCCTGCTCCAAGTGCCGGCAGTTGGCCGGGTATCTCGCTAGTTCCCTGGCAACGCACGCCGCGGACCCAGGCGGCACGGCCTGTTGCTCGACGCAGCGATATTTATCTGCCGCCCATGCCCGAGATGATGCGCGCTGCCCGCTCGGAGCCACAAGCACCGACTGCATCCACACCCCAGTCGCTAGTCCGCGACACAGGCCCCATGGCTGCGCGTGGGCAACCCGCAGTCGAGGACGCGCGCACAGCGCCCATACCTGATCCGACTTCACCCGCGCAATTGCCGCCCATCCGGCTGAGCTTGCCCCCACCCGAGGAGCTGGGCCTGGTCGCCGCAACTACTTGGCCAGAAATACGCGCGCGGCTCGATCAGTGGGGCGCTATCTATTATCGGCTGGAACGGGTACCAGCCGGTTATCGTATGATCTGCGCCCTGCCTTACCGGGGACAGAGCGGTGTGGTACGCGAATTCGAAGTGCAAGCACAAAGCGAACAAGCCGCCGGCGAGGCACTGTTGCAAGCTATTGTCGAGTGGCTCGAGCAAAACCGTCAGGTCCGGCCCGTACCCGGCCCTTGACCTAGGACCGGTGTCCCAGCGTATGCGTCGCCCACGTGCTATACTTGAGTGATGTTTATCCCCCTCCCTGGGCTAGCACCTGCCGCCTCGGCGCGGCAGCGCATCTGGCTGGGCGTCGGTGTTGCACGGTGCGACACCGGCCGATTCGGCGGGGGAGTTATGTCTCGGCAGCGCGCACACGAGAAGAACCTTTTGGACACCCGTCAAGAGCAGACTCTCGCCCTGCGCAAAGCGGTACGGACCTTGATTCGCGACTTCAAAAAGTCGCAAAAGCAGGGGGACCGTCGTCGCGACGAACGTTTTCCCTTCGTCGAGCAAGTCAGCGCCACGACCGAACGCGGCGAGCGCTACTTGCTCCTGACCCGCGACATCTCTATGCGTGGCATTAGACTTGTGGCTACCCGCAGCTTCCTCGGACAAAAACTGAACATAGAGATCACCACACCCTCGGGCGACCGCCGCGGCTTCATGGTGCGGGTACTCTGGAGCTGCTCCGTCGGCGACCATCTCTACGAAAATGGGTGCATTTTCCTAGACACCAGCCCCGGTCTCGCTCCCCCTTCGGAAAACGAGTCCGTATCTTCAGACGATGTGCCCTAGCTCGAGCTGCGTTGTCTGCCTCCGGACGCGCAGCTTGTCCTAGTCGAGGGTACGTCACCGGCTGCTCGATTCCAGCTCGCGTACAAGAGCATCGCACACCGCTCGCTCGTCGCTACCGGTAGCCTCGTAACAGCGGGCCACACCGGGCTGACCGGGTACTGGGACGAAGCACCGTAGGCGATAGACTCCGCCGGCCCACTCCATTTGATATTCCTCGACTCCTAACTGGCGCAGCAGTTGTTGAAGCTTGGGCCAAGCCGCCGACGCAGCTGGCACGGCGGAACTCGCCGGCATGACCTGTGCACTGCCCGGCGCTGCCTGCCGCCCAGGTCCCTGCATGGCGGCGAGATTTGCCGGAGCCAGCGTGTGACCGCTGTTCGCCGCTGGCACCACAGGTGGAGGCACGGCAGAAACGGCTTCTCCTAAGAGTGGGTCGCCCTGGCCCCTCGGGCCAGTCGCGCAACCCACTGCGCTCCACGCTGTCAGGCACGCAACAGGAACGACTAGCCGCAAGCTTGTCATGAATGGACCGTTTTCTCGGCCAGGCGCGCCCGCAGAGCTGAGTCGCCCGAAACCTTACAGGCCACGCCAACAAATCATCTTGGCGGCTATAGCAGACCTGTGCACACCGCGCAAGACCGTTTTGCCCTTCTGCTGCCCCACATGCTAGCCGTTACCTCACCGAGGCCCCCTGGCAGGCACGCTGGCAAATTTGGCCCGTGGCTCGCAACCGTACCGAATATTTCAGACCGCACGGCCGGAAGTGCACGCACCTTGTCGGATCTTGGGCTAGACTTTTAGTGGCTCCCGCGGCATTGGAAAAGAACTATGGTCGCCATAGCGACGCTGTTGTTATCGTGCGCCCTAGTAGGCTACTGTGCGAGTACGATTCGCGCACTTCGGCTATCTGCCGACCGCAGCCGCCGCGACGATCCGCACAGGGCAGCAGGCCATGCCGCCGGCGCGCCGGACTCGTCCAACAGTGGCATACCCCTGCGCGAGGCTGAAGAGCTTGCGGATTGGCTAGAAAACCACGGGTGCCAACGACTGAGCCTTCACATCTGCCGCGCAGGCCTAGCTGCTCTCCGCTGCTCCCCGTCACCGGATAGTCCCTCTTGCCCAAGCTCGCAAATCGAGAGGTCTGGTACGGTCAGCGATTGACCCTTACAACAACCTCATGAAGCCGTGTTACCTGGACGCAAATGCTACCACGCCTGTGTTGCCTGAAGTGCTGGCGGCGATGGAGCCTTACTGGCGTCTGCCGGGCGCAGCCAACGCGTCGAGCGTGCACACCTATGGCCGTGCCGCCCGCAAGACCCTCGAAGATGCTCGCGAGGAGATAGCCGCGCTGATAGGTGCTTATCCTGACGAAGTGGTCTTCACCAGCGGCGCCACGGAAGCGAACAACCTGGCAATCTCTGGGCTGCTGATCCGCTCGCCTGGACCGGTAGTCTATTCCGACCTGGAGCATCCCTCGGTACGCGAAACCGTGCTGGCCTGGGGCCGGCGCGGGGTACCACTGAGCAAGGTGCCCGTCACGGCGGCGGGCGTGGTTTCACTTGACGCGGCCCTCCCCTGCAGCACCAGGCCTGCACTCGTGACACTGATGCTAGCCAACAACGAAACTGGCGTCATCCAGCCGGTCGAGGATTTAGCACGGCTGTGCGCGCCAGCAGGTATAGCGCTTCACGTAGACGCCGCCCAGGCCGTTGGCCGAATCCCCGTCAACTTCCACGCCCTCGGCGCTACGACCATGAGCTTTACCGCGCATAAGTTCTACGGACCCAAGGGGATTGGTTGCCTCTTAGTGCGCCGAGGAACTCTGCTCGAGCCGCTTCTGTACGGCGGCCCGCAAGAGCGTACCCTCCGGCCAGGCACCGAGCCGGTAGCTCTCGTCATCGGGCTACGCGAGGCCCTGCGCTTGGCGGTCCAAACTCTAGAGACCCGTCGCCAGCGCCTAACTCTCCTTCAGCAAGTCTTTACCGATGCGCTGCGGGAGCAGGTGGAGTCTGCTGTCATCCACGCTCCGGACTCTCCGCGGGTACCGGGCGTTCTCAGTATCGCTTTCCCGGGGGTGCGCGCGGACCTCCTGCTTGCATGTCTCGATCTGGAAGGGATTTACGTCTCTGCCGGCGCCGCCTGCTCCAGTGGCTCCCTGGAACCTTCGCCGGCGATCCTAGCAATGACGAACGATTATGATCTGGCTCGGGCGACGATCCGGATCAGCTTCCCTCTCGACCTGAGCCCTGAAGACGCCCGTGCCTGTGGCTTGGCCGTAGCTAGATCTGTGCAGTCACTGCGTCAATCGCCGGCTCCAATTGCAGTCGCGGTATCGCGAGATCCGTCCAGAGCCACACGATCTATCTCCTAAGTCTTTTGGCCCCTGGTACTTAAACTGCAAGCGTATTGTCTGGAACAGACTTCCCACAATCTCCGAAAATCAATAAAATTGCTCTATGAAATGGGTCTCCGTTTCCGAGCCAGTCAACTGTCCGATAACCAGGCCGCCTCTACAACGGATACTACCACTGCGGGTAATCTGTGAAGATGCCTCTGTTTTGTGGTGTCTCGAAGGAGATAATCCTCAGACGCTGCCGCCCGGGACCGACTTTACAAGCATTGCCCGCACTGTTACACACGGGCCTTACCGCTGCACTGCGGGTAGTAACTCCCTGGGCACGGCACGCTACAAACGCCAACCCGCGATATCCGCAGTCGTCAGATGTCTTCGTTCTGAGAGAACCTTCCATACAGTGCCGGTGCTCAATCGCTACGAACTACTAGCTCATGCAGACCCAGGTCTGGCAACCGGCGGATCAAGGCCTGGAGAAACAGGAGACCGCGAAAACGAGCACGGTTTGCTCTGTTATGCATACATACGTGCCCACGGAGCCGACGACTTATGAAAGCCAAGTTCAACCGAGACGCGCTTTTGGCGGCCTTTCAGCTGGCGGCTTCGGTAGTGCCAGCGCGTAGTCCTCGTCCAGTGCTGGTAAACGTGCGGCTGGACGTCCAGGCGAGCGGAGCCGATGGACCGCAGGCAGTTGTTACCGGCACAGACTTGGATACTGTCGGCTTGCGCTACCAAATTGCAGGCGTGGAAGTGGAGGAGCCTGGCTCGGTTCTGCTACCGGCGGCGCAAACAGGCGCCATGTTGCGCGAATTGGAAGATTTGGAGCTGACGATCGCCGGTTCTGGCAAAGGTGTAAGCGTTTACGCAGGGGAGAGCGAGTTTGAGCTGCCGGGCGAGGACCCGGAGGCCTTCCCAGATATCGGCACCTTCAGTAGCGACCGGTATCATCAAGTGGCGGCGGACGTAGCTGGGCGATTGGCCGAGCGGACGGTATTCGCTGCTGCGGAGGAGAGTATGCGGTATGCGCTGACCGGCGTGCTTTGGCGTGCCGAGGGTCCGAAGATAACATTGGTGGCCACTGACGGTCGGCGGCTGGCGGTGGCCGAAGGCGAAGGGGAGGTGATAGGTGAGCACTCCACGGCTGGCTCTAGCCCCGTTGTCCCGACGCGCGCCATGCAGCTATTGGTGCGCACCCTGGCCGGAGGCGCTGACCCGCTGCAAGTCTACTTCGTCGAAAACGAGGCGTTCTTCCGTATCGGACGGCTGACCTTGATAGCGCGGCTAGTGGAAGGGAGGTTTCCGCCGTACCAGGAGGTGTTCCCGAAAAAGTGGACGACGCGAGTCCAGGTAGCTGCCGGGGCTTTGCACCGCGCTGTACGGCAGGCGGCGATATTTGCTGACCGCGAGCAGCAGGGGGTAACGCTACGCTTTGCAAAAAACAAGCTCGCCGTGACCGCCGCCGGTCGGGAGCGAGGCAGGGCACGCGTAGAGCTGCCGGTTCAGCTGGAGGGAAACAGCCTGGAGATAAGCTTCGACCCGCGCTTTTTCACGGACTTTTTGCGTGTGCTACCGGAAGATCAAGAGTTGGTGGCGGAAATGACGGAGCGAGAAAGCCCCGCGCTCTTTCGCGCTGGGGGCGACTACCAGTACCTGGTCATGCCGTTGAGTATCGCTGCATAGCCGCTCGGGCAAGAGAGACAGGCATGGAAAGCAGCTCGAGGCGAGACGGAGCAGAGCCTTTGGGCGACCTGTTGGCCCGACTCTTCGCTGCCCGCGGTTGGGGAGCGAAGTTGCAGAGACTGGCTCTGGATCAGGCCTGGCGCCGGGTGGCCGGGGACACAGTGGGCGAGCGGACCTGCGTGCTGCGTCTGAGCCGGGGCGTATTGACCGTCGGCGTTTCCGACCCGGTCCTGCTCCAGGAGTTGCGAGCGTTTCGCGGCAAGCACCTGCTGGCTGCGTTGCAGCGGGAAGTAGGGGCTGCCTGCGTGCGCCGTATCCAGTTCCGGCTGAGGTGAGTGTGGGTGTGTGGCCGGCGAGGGAAGGTTATGGCAAGTGAGTTGGTGAAAACTGACAAAGACGTGTCCATGGCGATGGACGGAGCAGTGGCAACGGCGCCGCCGAGCGCGCCTGAAGCTGCCGAGTACAGCGCTGAGCATATCCAGGTGCTGCGCAACGCCGAACACGTGCGGCAGAACCCGGGCATGTACATCGGCGACGTCGGTCCCCGCGGGCTCCACCACCTGGTCTACGAGCTGATCCACAACAGCGTAGACGAGGCTATGGCCGGGTACTGCCACACTATCCAGGTGCTGCTGCACGTGGATGGCAGTGTCACAGTGGCCGATGACGGGCGCGGCATACCGGTAGAGACGCATCCGACCGAGGGCCGTTCGACCTTAGAGGTGGTCATGACCCAGGTGGGTGCGGGGGGCAAGTTCGCGAAGGACAGCTACAAGGTTTCAGCAGGACTGCACGGGATCGGTGTGAAAGCCGTGACTGCTTTGAGCGAGTGGGCTCGGGCAGAGGTGCGACGCGACGGCTACATCTGGGAGCAGGAGTACGAGCGCGGCCGGCCGATTACCGACGTGCGCCGGATCGGCGTGTCGCAGCGCACCGGAACGCGCATCACCTTCCGGCCCGATCCGGAAATTTTTCCACAGATCCGCTTCGACTTCGAGACCCTGGAAAGTCGGCTACGCGAGCTGGCTTTTCTCAATAGCGGCTTGACCCTGGAAATCGTGGACGAACGCGAGCAGCGGCGCAGTTCCTTCCGCTACGACGGGGGCTTGAAAGAATTTGTGGCTTTCTTGGTGGCCAGCGAAGAAGTCAAGCCCCTGCACGAAGTGGTCTTCATGAAAAAGGAAGTGGACGGCGTCCAGGTGGAAGTAGCCTTGCAATACACCACCGGCGAGCAGGACCATCTGCTGTCGTACGTGAACAACGTGCACACGCCCGTGGGCGGCACCCATGTGGTGGGTTTCCGGTCGGCATTGACGCGCACCATCAAGCAATATGCCGCGCGCGAGGGATTGCTCAAAGAGGGGATCACACTCATCGGCGAGGATTTTCTGGAGGGCCTGATCGCCGTCGTCAGTGTGCGCGTGCCCTACCCACAATTCGAAAGCCAAACGAAAATCCGGCTGAACAATCCGGAAGTGGAGGGGATCGTCGAGCGGGTGGTCAACGAGCAGTTGGGTTGGTTTCTCGAGGGTCACCCCCAAGATGCGCGGCGCATCGTCGAGCGGGTGGCACTGACCGCGGAAGCACGCGAGGCCGCAGCCCGCGCGCGCAAGCAGCTGCGTGAGCGCAAAAACATCCTCAGCGGCAACGGCTTGCCCGGAAAACTCATGGACTGCACCACCAAGGACCGCGACCACTCCGAGCTGTTTCTGGTCGAAGGGGATTCGGCCGGCGGATCCGCCGATAGCGGTCGCGACCGCATCTTCCAAGCGGTCCTACCCTTGCGCGGCAAAATCCTCAACGTCGAAAAGCGTCGCGAAAAGCTGCTCGACAACGAAGAGATCGTCAACATCATCTCGGCCGTCGGCGTGGACATCGGCGCCGAGGCCAACGCCGACGATCGGCGCTACGGCAAAATCATCCTCCTGACCGATGCCGACGTGGACGGCAGCCATATCCGCACGCTGTTGCTGACGTTCTTCTACCGGCAGATGCCGTGCTTGATCCGCGAGGGACACGTCTATCTGGCGCAGCCGCCGCTCTATCGCGTGGTGCACAAAAAGCAGGTGCGCTACGTGCAGACTGCCGAGGAGATGGACCGGGAGCTGATCGAACGCGGTTTGGCGGGCACTTCCCTGCGCGATGCCGGCAGTGGACGCGTATTCGGCAGCGAGCAGTTGCGCCGATTGGTGGAGATCCTCACGGGTTTGGAACAAGCCCTGCAGGTGCTGGAGCGGCGCGGGCTGGACCTGCCGACCCTGCGACGGCACGCCTGCGGTACGGCTTTGCCGCAGTATCGGGTCTACTGCGGCGGAGAGGAGAAATGGTTCGCTACCGCCGCCGAGCTGGACGCCTACCGCAGTGCCTGGGCAGCAGCCGCCGGCCCAGAAGGCCCGGAGTCGGCAGAAGTGAGCCTGGAAGTGCAGGAACTGTACGAAGTGCGTGCGCTCATGCGCGGTTTGGAGCGACTGGCCGAGCTGGGCTTGTCGGAGCAGGCACTGCTGCCCCCAGAAGCACCTGCCGGACGCACGCCCCCGCCCGCGTTTTATTTGCTGCGCGAACACCAGCAAGAGCCTCTCTGGCATTTGCGGCAACTCATCCCTGCCTTGCGCCGCTGGGGCGAGCACGGGTTGACGGTCACCCGCTTCAAGGGCCTGGGGGAGATGAATCCCGAAGAGCTGTGGGCTACGACCATGGATCCAGCGCGGCGCACCCTCTTGCGCGTCGAACTGGAAGACGCCGTCAAGGCGGACGAGCTGTTCCGCATCCTTATGGGCGACAAAGTGGAGCCGCGCCGCGAGTTCATCGAGCGCCATGCTCTGGAAGTGCGCAACCTCGACGTCTAGCGGCGCCGCAGCTAAAGCCCGCCACCGATGCTCCGCTTGCAGCGGCATACGTCGGAGCAGTCGGCTTCTCCCAAGGTGTGGCCTGGGCGTTTACTCCAAGCGATAGGGGCTGGCAGGGTTGTTTTCGTGACGGATTTCGTCTACCGGCTGGTTGCGCCCCGGGCCGCGATAGAGCCGGTTGGGACAGTTGACTACCAGGCCCGGCTCGCTGGCGATATTGCGGTAGGCATGGACCACGCCAGGGGGCACGATCACCATTCCAGGCCGAGAGGCTCCCAGCTCGAGGGTTTCCTGGAGCCCGTAACTGGCACTGTGGGCGCGGGCATCCCAGAGGTAAATGCGGAACAGACCCGGCCCGGGGAAACAGAAGTAATCGGTTTGCTCACGGTGTTCGTGAGGACCCCGCGTCACGCCGGGCAAGGTCCAGGATAAATAGGCCATGAGGGGATGCAGGTCCTGGGGCAGTTCGTCGCTGCGAAAGATTTCGGCCAGCGATCCGCGCGGATCGGTATGGATGTGCAGGACTCGCCAGTAGACGCCAGGGATGGTGCTTGCGTTCCAGTCTGGGTGCATGGTGGTGGCCTCAAAAGAGCGTGGGATGAGGACGCGGCGGGCGGGTGCGCGGGCGTGGGGCGCGCGATGCCTCAGCGCTGGCCAGAGCGTCCGACTCGTTGCGGCTCAGAGCCTGAAGCACTTGCTGAGCTCGCTGTACAACGGCCACGGGTAAGCCAGCCAAGCGGGCGACGTGCACGCCGTAGCTTTTGTCGCTCGGTCCCGGGACGACGCGGTGCAAGAACACGATGTCGCCGGCATGTTCGCGCACGGCGACATTGGCGTTGCGCACGCCGGGCAGCGCCTCGGCCAGTTTGGTCAGCTCGTGGTAGTGGGTAGCGAACAAAGCGCGGCAGCCGATGCGTTCGTGCAAGTACTCGGCAATGGCCCAGGCCAAGGCCAGTCCGTCGAAGGTGCTGGTGCCACGGCCGATTTCGTCGAGGATCACCAGACTCTGTGCGCTGGCATTGTTGAGGATGTTGGCGGCCTCGGTCATTTCCACCATGAAAGTACTCTGCCCGCGGGCGATGTCGTCGCTGGCGCCGATGCGCGTGAAGATCCGGTCGGCCAGGCCGATGCGGGCGCGGCGCGCCGGCACGAAGCTGCCCATCTGCGCCATGATGTGCAGGAGCGCGACCTGCCGGATATAGGTGGATTTGCCCGCCATGTTGGGGCCGGTCAAAATGAGCAAGGAGCCGTGGGCGCCGCCTAGGTGCAGGTCGTTGGGCACGAATACCCCGGGCGGCAGGGTTTGCTCCAGGACCGGATGGCGTGCCTCTTCGAGGTCGAGCACAGGCTCTTCGGTCAACTCGGGCCGCGTGTAGTGACGGCTTTCGGCCAACTCGGCGAGACCAGCGAGGACATCGAGATCGGCCAGTGCCTGGGCGGTGGTCATGAGCTGCGGGGCAAGCTGTTGGCAGTGCGTACGTAGCGTCTGGAACAATTCCAGCTCGAGGGCAGTCGCCCGCTCTTGGGCACGCACGATCTGGTCTTCGTAATGCCGCAGGTCGGGTGTGGTGAAGCGTTCGACGTTTTTCAAGGTCTGCCGACGCTCGTAGTCGGCGGGGACGCGCGCGGCGTGGGTATGGCTCACTTCCAAGTAGTAGCCGAAGACGCGATGGTAGCCGACCTTGAGCGAGGGGATGCCGGTGCGGGCCGCTTCGCGGGCCTGGTATTCGGCGAGCCAGGCGCGCGCGCCGCGCGCCAGTTGCCGCAGCTCGTCGAGTGCGGCATCGTATCCGTCGCGGATGATCCCGCCGTCGCGCCAGTAAGCTGGGGGTTGGTCTACCAGAGCGCTGCGGATTGTGCGCACCAGCTCGGCGCACGGGTCCAGCGCCTGGCACAGCCGGCCCAGAAGCGCCGAGCGCGCACCAGCTAGCTCGGAGCGCAACGCAGGTACCAAGGCCAGTGTATCGGCGATGGCCACACATTCGCGCGGGGAGATGCGGCCTGTGCTGGCGCGTGCCGTCAGCCGGGCTAGATCGTGGGCGCGGCGCAACAGATCGCGCACACGCTGTCGGCAGGTGCGCTGGACGAGCAGTTCTTCCACGGCATCCAGGCGCTCGCCGATACGGGTCAGGTCGCGCAGCGGGGCCACGAGCCATTCCAGCAGTCGGCGCGCACCCAGGGGGGTCACCGTCCGATCCAGCGCCCACCACAGCGAGCCCTCGCGCTTGCCTTCGCGTGCCGTGCGCACCAGTTCAAGACTGCGCCGGGTGGTCTCGTCGAGGACCAAGATGTCCTCGGCCTGCCAGGGCACCAACCGGTGCACGTGGGGCAGATCGCTTTTGAGCGTGTCGCGCACGTACTGGACGAGCGCTCCGGCTGCCCGCAGGCAGGGACTGCCGTCGCGAAAGCCGAAGCCGGCCAACGTCTGCACCTGGAAGTGCTGGCACAGCACATCCTGGGCCGTGTGCGTACTGAAGTGCCAATCGGGCCGGCGCGTTAGGGCCATCCGCGGGCACAGTTGCCTCAAGGGGACCAGCAGTTCGTCGGCGACGCTCTCTGGGCAGAGGCACTCGGCCGGTTCGAGACGCACGACCTGTTCCAGCCAGCCGGCACGGTCGCAGTCGGTCGCTAGGAAGCGTCCCAGGGTCAGCTCCACCCAGGCCACGCCGCACCCGTCGCGGTGCAGGTACAGCGCCACCAGATGGTTGGGCCGCAAGGGATCGAGCAGGGCTTCTTCGGTGACAGTGCCAGGCGTGACGATGCGCACCACGTCGCGATGGACCAGTTTTTTACCTGGGCCTGGCTCTTCCAACTGTTCGCAGATGGCGACGCGCAAGCCGGCGTCCAGCAGCTTGCGCAAGTAGACGTCCAGGGCATGGTGCGGGATACCGGCCATGGGTACGACCTTGTCGCGACTGGTGAGTTTGATGTGCAGGACGCGCGCTGCTTTTTCGGCGTCCTCGTAGAACAGCTCGTAGAAGTCGCCGACGCGGAACAAAAGCAAACAATCGGCGTGCCGTTGGCGCAGCGCCTGGTATTGTTGCATGATCGGTGTGAGGTTCATGGTGCGTGGCGCTAGCGCGATCCGTTCCGTCGCCGACACATGACCAGGATATTGCCTTTATCCAGGAAATGGACGGCGTGCATGTAATGCCGCATGAGCATCAAGCCGCGGCCACAGGGACGCTCGAGGTTTTCCGGCACAGTCGGGTCGGGCACTTCGTCCGGGTTGAAGCCTTCGCCCTCGTCGCGGATACGCACGAAAAACACATCGTCCATGACCAGATAGGAGACGTGCACCTTTTTGTGACGCTGGAAGCGATTGCCATGTTTGATGGCGTTGACCAGGGCTTCTTCCAGCGCCAGTTTGACAGCGAACAGGTCCCGTTCCGTAAATTGGTGTCGTGCCAGGACATCGAGGATTTCCTGCTGCACGTTGTGCGCTTCTTGCAGGTCGCTGGCAATAACGACCTCCTGCGGAAACGGGATGTCCTTGACCTGGTCGGGTATCATGGATCCCCTCGGGCGCTCGGTGCCGCTCCAAGAGTCAAGCCACCGCTGGTCCTCCCGTGACAGCTTGCCTATGGGCAACTGGGCACGCCGGTGCACCTCCATGTCCTTGCGAGGTACTAGCCAGCGGCTGCGTCGCAAGCGTGGGCGCTCAAAACGATTGCAGCGCCTCTTGTTCGTCTTCGTAGATATTGAAGATCTGGTTCAGTTTCGTGATCTTGAACACCTCGTAAATTTGCGGGTCTATGCAGCACAGCGCCAGACGTCCCTGGGCCTGCTGGATTTTTTTATGCAGGGTGATCAGCTTACCCAGCGCGGCGCTGGACAAATACTCGACATTGCCGAAATCGAGCAGCAGTCGCTTTTTGCCCTGGTCGTCCACCAAGCTGAACAACTGCTCCCCGATAGCCTGGATGTTTTGTTCGTCGAGGATTTTGCGGTCCGTGAATTTGACCACCGTCACGTCGCCTATGTCTTCTACTTCCAAACGCCGGCGACGAGGTGCGCTCGACATGTTCCCGCCTCCCTAGTCGTTGTTTGCTGGCACGCGCCCACGCGGTTTCTGGCTCAGGGTACGCATCCTTGTGCCGTTTTCAAGTCCCAATGGCATCATGATAGACTAGTTAGGTGCGTGGGTCAAGCAAGGACCGGTGCCAGAACCGCAGGGATGTCTGCGGCACCTGTGCCGATCGGCGATGGCTGTACCTGACTGGAGCGCACCTGGTTTGCCGCAGGGGGCGTCGGATCGGTCGGTGTGCGCCGGCTGCTCGGCCTGCGGGGCTTAGGACGACGTGGCCCAAGGCGGGGGGCGCTTGTCCAAAAAGGCCCGCAAGCCCTCGCGGCACTCGATCGTCAGCCGCGCCGCGGCACTGCCCCAGACCGTCTCTTCGCGGGGCACCCGAGCTGCCAGACGCTGCAGCAGCGCTTTGGTGCTGGCCAGAGCCTGGGGTGCTGCCTGGGCCAGCTGTCGCGCCCATTCGTAGGCCAGCGCCGAAGGATCGTCGGCGACCTCGTTGATCAAGCCGATGCGCCAGGCGGTCCAAGCATCCACCAGCTCGCCGCGCAGGAGCAAGTCGCGGGCGGCACGTTCGCCCACGTGCCGGAGCAGGTGCGGCATGACTATAGCGGCGACCAGCCCGCGACGCACCTCCGGATATCCGAAACGCGCCTCCTGCGAAGCAACCGCCAGGTCGCAGACGCTCACTAGCCCTGCCCCTCCGGCGACCGCAGGGCCTTGCACCACGGCAATCGTCGGCTTGGGCAAGGTATAGACGAGCTCGTACAGATCCGACAGTCGTTGCGCGTCCCGGGCGATCGCTGCCTCGGCGTCGGCCAAGTCCAGGCAGGCGGCCAATTCGGCCAGATCCATGCCGGCACAGAACGCCGGACCGTTGGCAGTCAGTATCACCACGCGACTGGCGTCGGCGCGCGCCTCGGAGAACGCCTCGTGCAGTGCCGCGATCAAGTCGCGACTCAGTGCGTTACGCTTGTCCGGCCGATTGAGGCGCAGGATCAGGGCCGGAGGTTTGCGCTCCCGTTCAACCAAAGGCATCGGCTCGCTCCTGAGATGCAGCGCCGCTCCCGCGCACCATCAGAGGCCAATGTGCCGGGCAGGGGATCGGCATCTGCAATAGGGCCAGTGCCAGGGTCTTTCCCTGACTGTCTATGCGCGGCGAGCGACTGGCTCCGCCGGCCAACACGTGATAGAGGACGAAATTCAGACCGCGTACGTTGGCCGCCTCGTAGCGTGCTACGCGCCGCACCCCCAATGGGGCGAAGTAGTCGCGCACCCGCTCGGCAGTCAGCCAGTGCCGCAGCCACTCGTACCCGATATCGGTGTAAGCCAGTACGGCAATGTTGGCATGGTCGCCTTTGTCCCCGCTGCGGGCGTGGGCAATGTCGGCCAAGATCCCGGTCTGTGCCTGCGACACGGCGGCTCCCTTCGCGCTCCGAGTCCGGCTCGCAGCTCCCCTAACTATCTTGGCGTCTCGGTGCAACGATGTCCATACGCGTAGGCGCGCAGTGGTGCCTTGCGGCACCGGCAGAGCAGGCAGCACGTATCCTGGAACCACGCTCGGGGCTTGTCGGAGCCGCTCTTGACCGCCTGACGCTCGGCGTGCTATAAGGGAGGGCCGGCGACGGTGCGTGTGCCGCCGAGGGGCGGCTCTTTCTTCGGGAAGGGAGGCCTGAAGCCATGCAGGTCGTGATCCTGTGCGGTGGACAAGGAGTGCGCATCCGCGACCAGTTCGAGGCGCTCCCCAAGCCGCTGATCCCGGTGGGGCCCAGACCGATCGTCTGGCACATCATGAAGTACTATGCGCACTTCGGATTCCGCGAGTTCATTTTGTGCCTGGGGTATCGGCGGCAGATGTTCGTGGATTATTTTGTGCATTATCGCTGGCAGGCAGGCGACATCACCGTGGACTTGGGCCGGCCCGGACATGTGGAGTGCCACGGGGCGGCGAGCGAAGATTGGCGCGTGACCCTCGCCGATACCGGGTTGCATACGCCGACGGGGGGACGGCTCCGGCGCATAGCCGCGTATGTGCGCGGCCAGACCTTTTTGGCCACCTACGGCGACGGCCTGGCTACGGTAGACCTGCACGAATTGATCGCTTTCCATCAGCGCCAGGGCCGGCTGGCGACGGTGACGGCGGTGCATCCCGGAGGCCGTTTCGGAGAAATGGAAATCGAGGCCGACCGCGTCGTCCGCTTCGCCGAAAAGCCGCAAACTTCGGCCGGATGGATCAATGGCGGCTTTTTTGTCTTCGAGCGCGAATTCCTGGCCCGCTATCTGGACACGGACGACTGCGTGCTCGAGGCAGACGCCCTGACGCGTTGCGCTCGCGATGGCCAGTTGGCTGCCTATCGGCACGAGGGGTTTTGGCAATGCATGGACACGGCGCGCGAGCACCAGCTTTTGGAAGAGCTGTGGCAGCAAGGGATGGCCCCGTGGAAGATTTGGCTCGATCCGGAAGACCTGGCCGCCTGGCGTACGCCGCGGCGCACCACGCGGTCCACCGGCGCGCCCAAGGCATGAGCCGAGGAGGGCGCTATGCAGGTGCACACTTGTCGCCATTGCCGACATCGGGGCCTGGTGACGTTGCTCGATCTCGGGGAGCAGCCGCTGGCCAATCGCTTCCTTACTGCCGACCAGCTGGCTGTGCCGGAGCCGCGCTATCCCTTGCGCTTGGCCATGTGTCCGCAATGCAGCTTGGTGCAGCTCGACGAAGAGGTGCCCCGGCAGGAGCTTTTCGATGAATATGTGTACGTGACCGGCACCTCGGCCACGTCGCGGCAGCATATCGCCTGGCTGGTGCGCGAGCTGGTCCGGCACTATCGGCTCGGACGTGCCGATCTGGTGGTGGAGGCAGGCAGCAACGACGGCACGTTGTTGGCAGAAATGCAGCGGTGCGGAGTGTCGGTGTTGGGCGTCGAGCCGGCACGCAATCTCGCCGAGGAATCGCTGCAACGGGGTATACCCACGCTGGTACGCTATTTCGACGAAACGACCGCGCGACTGGTGCGCGCGGAACACGGGCCGTGTCGTGTCTTCGTGGCCAGGCATGTCCTGGCCCATGTGGCCGATCTGCACGGTTTCATCGAAGGGATCCGGGCGGTGCTGCAGGAGGACGGCATCGCCGTGATCGAGGTGCCCCATCTGTTGTCTCTGTATCAGCGCCTCGAATTCGACACCATTTACCACGAGCATCTTTGTTATTTTTCCTTGGCGGTGTTGCGTGACGTGCTGGGCTGTCACGGGTTGCGACTGGTGCGCGTGACCCCGGTGAGTATCCACGGCGGCTCGCTGGTCGTCGAGGCAGGGCTTGCCGACGGTCCGTACAGCGAAAGCGCCGGCGTCGCTGGTATCTTGCAAGAAGAGGTCCGGCACCGACTCGCCGACCCGGCGGCCTGGCAGCTCTTCGCCCAACGAGTCGAGCAAATCCGCGACGAGCTGACGCTGCTTTTGGATCAGCACCAGCTTTGGGGCAAGCGCTGTGCCGGCTACGGCGCTCCGGCCAAGGGCAATACGCTGCTCAATTACTGCCGCATCGGCCGCGACCGACTGCCGTACTTGGTGGACAAAAACCCTCTCAAGCAAGGCAAATGGACCCCTGGCATGCACGTGCCGGTGTATGCGCCGGACCGCTTGTTCCGCGACCCGCCGGACTTGGTGCTGATTCTGGCCTGGAACTGTGCCAACGAGATCGTCCGGGAGTTGGAGGGGCTCCGGCGTAGGGGCACCCGCTGTGTCGTGCCCCTGCCCAGGCCGGTCTTTTGGCCGCAAGCCTCCGTGGCTGCGACATCCTGAGCGAGGCACGGGATCCTATGACATCGCTGGTGATCGGTGCATCCGGACAGGTGGGGTGGCAACTGTATCAGCGGCTGCGCAAGCTTGGACCCTGCATCGGCACTTATCGGACGTACGTCCGTGCGGGACTGATCCCTTTGGACTTGACCTGCGCGGCGGCAGTGGGCGCGCTGGTACGCCGCTCGCAACCGGACCTATGTTTTGTCCCGGCCGCCTGGACGTTCATGGACGGCGCCGAGCAGCAGCCCGCGCGCTGTCTGGCGGTCAACGTGGACGGGTTGACGACGCTGGCCAAGCACATCGCCCGCTCGAGCTGCCGACGGCTGGTCTTTTTTTCCACCGATCATGTTTTCGGCGCGCGGCCTATACCCTGGCATGAAGAAGAGCGTCCGGCGCCTGTGAGCGTCTACGGGCGGAGCAAATGGCTCGCCGAGCAAATGCTCGCAGACCTACTGCCCGACCGACATCTGATATTGCGCACCAGCTGGGTTTTTGGCCCGGATGCGCAGAGGAAGAATTTTGTCTATCGGCTGCTGGATGCTGCCCGCCGAGGCGAGGCCCTGCTGGCCTCGGATAAGGAACACGGTCAACCCACCTATGGCCCGGATCTGGCACGCTGTGCCATCCGGCTGGCCGTGGACGAGGCACGCGGTATCTATCACGTGGTAGGGCCGGAGCGCCTCACGCGCTGGCACTGGGCGCGGACGATCGCACACGAGTTGGGACTGGTAGGCGTGCGTCTGCTGCCTGCGCCGAGTGGCATCGAGCCGGCGTGCTGGTCCGGCACCGATCCGTCGGCGGGGCAACGTGCGCCTCGGCCCCAGCAGATCGCACTGGCCCGTACCAAGCTGCTCCAACGACTGGGCTACGACCCGATCCGTGCGCCGCGCGCCGGACTACGGCACATGCGCCGATACCTCGGGCTGCCTGCCATGCCGATCGAGGTGCCCGCGGCGCAGGAATACCGGCACATCCTGATGGGACAGGAGGGCCGATGTCGAGCGATGTGACCGTCGTGCGCCCCGGGGTACCGACCTGGGGCCAGGGGGCACGCCTGGACCGGCTTTTCCGCACCGTGTGGCAGCAGCGCACCCTGCTGTGGCAGATGACCCAGCGGGAGTTGCGTAGTCGTTATCTCGGCTCCACTTTGGGATGGCTCTGGTCCATAGTAACGCCGGCGGGTATGGTGGCCGTCTATACCTGGGTCTTCGGCTATGTGCTCCGTGCTCCCTGGCCGGCAGGCGAGCGGTCGCCGATCATGGTGGCCGCACATTTGCTGTGCGGGCTCAGTGTGTTCCATGCGTTTGCCGAGGTGCTCACGCGCGCCCCGGTGCTGTTGCTGAGCCACCCCAATCTGGTGCGCAAGACGCTCTTTCCGCTGGAAGTACTCGTGGTGGCGGCGATCACTGCCAGCGCCGTGCAGGTGCTGGCGGGATGGACGATAGTCGCTGCCGTCGCCGGCGTCTGCGGTCGCCTGACGACCTATACGCTGTGGCTGCCACTGGTGTGGCTGCTCCTGTGCCTCCAGGCTCTCGGTCTGGGCTTGTTCCTGGTCACGCTGGGAACGTTTGTGCGCGACCTGGTGCCGGCGACCGGCATCGTGGCCCAGGTACTGCTGTTTCTCAGCCCCATTTTTTACCCTTTGGCGGTCGTCCCCGAGCCCTGGCGGCATCTGGCTTGGCTCAATCCGTTGGCTGGGCCGGTAGAAAGTGCCCGGGCAGCACTCTTGTGCGGCCAGCCGCCGGCGCTCGCAAGCTGGGCCGCCAGTGTGGCCTGGGCTGCCGGGTTGTTGCTGGCGGGTCACATGGTCTTTACCCGGCAGCGCCGATCGTTTGCCGATGTGCTCTGACATGGACAGCGACTTGGTTCGGGGAGTCGGTATGCATGCGGACGCCGGTGGCAGCGAGCCGGGTCGGACCGGGGGTGCTGCCACACAGTCGGCGTGCTCGTTGGCAGCCGACGAGGCGGTGCGACTCGAAGGGGTCGGCAAAGCCTATCGCATTTATCGGCGCCGCCGCGACCGCTGGCTGGATTTTTTTTGCCCCTGGCTCGGTCCGCACTACGATCTGGTCTGGGCCTTGCGCGAGGTGAGCTTCGCCGTGGTGCGGGGCCAGACCGTCGGGATTTTGGGACCCAACGGCTCGGGCAAGTCCACGTTGTTGCAAATCGTCGCCGGCACGCTGATGCCGACCGAGGGGTGGGTGGCCGTGCGCGGGCGGGTGGCGGCATTGCTCGAGTTGGGCACGGGCTTCAATCCCGAGTTCACAGGACGCGAAAACGTCTTTCTCGTCGGTGCCCTCCACGGACTGTCGGGCCAGGAAATGGCCGAGCGCTTCGATGCCATCGCCGGCTTTGCAGATATCGGTCCGTACCTCGATTTGCCGGTCAAGACCTACTCCAGCGGCATGTTGGTGCGACTGGCGTTCAGTGTCGCCATCCACGTATCTCCCGACATTCTGCTCATAGACGAGGCCCTGGCGGTCGGGGACCTGCGCTTCCAGCATCGCTGCATGGGACGCATCCGGCAGTTGCGCGAGCAGGGTGTGACGCTCTTGTTCGTCACCCATGACCTGGACGCCGCCAAGCGCTTGTGCGACCGCATTCATATTCTTGAGCGAGGCCGGTTGGTGCGTTCGGGCGCGCCCGACGCAGTGGCCAACTGGTACCTGGCTTATATGACTGGGGGCCTGCCCCAAAGCGCAGCACAGCCCCAGGCGGGGCCGGAACATGCTTGGCCCACGTCTCCCCCGGAGCCGACGCAGCCGCCTGCACAGACCGGGTTCGAGCCGTTTCGGCACGGCGACGGACAAGGACGTATCGCTGCTGTGCGTCTGCTCGATGAACGAGGACAGCCACTCCGAGCGGTGCCTCTGGAAGATTGGGTTCAGTTCCAATTCGATCTCGAGTTCCATGCATCGGTGGCGACGCCTATTCTCGGATTTTATGTGCGGGATCGGCTCGGCACCGACCTGGTGGGAGTCAATACCTATCAAGAGCGCGTGCCGTTACCCGCCGTAGCTGCCGGGGATCGGCTGCGGGTGACCTTCGCAGTGCGGCTGCGACTGCGGCCGGGACATTATTCGATCAGCCCGGCTCTAGCCTATAGTCAGCACGAGATGCGCTACATGGATTGGGTGGACCATGCCCTGGTGTTCGAGGTGGTGGATCGGCGCCCGGGGCGCACGGTTTTCGGCCTGGTTTATCCAGAAGTCCGGGTGCATTGGCAGCGTTTGGACAGCGTTTGCGAGCAGAGGAGTGCCGCGTGAATGCCGGCGGGTGCGTCAGGGATAGTGGCTGCGTGTGGCTGCCGGATTCGGCGGACGTAGGTCGGGCGGTGAGCGCGTGGCTCGCCGATCCGGCACTAGCGCGGCTGGATTTCGATCAATTCATCCGGTACGGCGCCGCCGCCTTTTTGCTCGAGCCATGGTTGCGCGCATGCGCCGACCCTTCGGTGCTCGAGGTGGGCTGCCACACGCTCGATCTATTACCTTTATTCTTGCGCGACGTGGCGGTGCGGGTCGTGCGTTGCGACGTGCGCCGCCTGAGCCCGTCGGCCGACTTCGTCGTCATCCCCGAACAAGGCCTTTTGCCGTTCGCTACGGGCCAGTGGGACTTCGTGGTGGCGCTGGAGGTGCTCGAGCACGTGCCGCCCGAGCGGCGCGGCCCAGTTCTGGCCGAGTGGTTTCGCGTGGCCAAACGCGGTGTGCTTTTGAGTTTTCCGCGCGCGTCCCCGTGCGTAGTCGCTGCCGAGCGCACCGTTCGGCTCGCCTATGAGCGCCGCCAGCACGAGCCGCACGAGTTCTTGGAAGAACATGCGCGCTTCGGCTGCCCCGACGAAGACGAGATCGTGCGCATGTGCCGGCTGCTGGACGCACAGGTATGCGTTTTTCGCACTACGCCGGTCCGCGAGTGGGCTCCTTTGGTGTTGCTCGCCGAGGATCTGTACGAGCGTGCCGGCCCTGCGGTGCAGGCAGTCTGGAACCGGTACGTCAACGCCGCGCGCGCGGGCTTGTTCACTGCTTCAGAGGCCTATCGCACTGTGCTTTTTTGTTTCAAGGATCGGACCGCCGCCGCCCACGCGGCTCGCGTATGGAACATACAGGCCTTCGACTCGGCCGCCGTGTATGATCCGCTGCCCGACGTAGCGGCACAACTGTGCAGCGTATACGAGCGCCAGGCGGCGCGGATCCGCGAGCTGGAGGAGGAACTGGAAAAATATCGCGCCGCCCAGGTCCAGGCGGCTTTGCTGGAGCAGCGCGTGCGACACCAACAGGCGCGTATCAGCGAACAGGAGCAGGCCCTGAGCGGTCGCCGGCTGCGGCGGTTGATGCCGCGGTGCGCTGCGGTCCATCAGCTGCTTCCCGATCCGTCTGCGCCGGGCCGCTGGCAGGCCACCGGGTGCGATCCCTATTGGGCTTTCGAGCAACGGCTGCCAGCGGGGTGGGCCTGTTTGGAGCTAGCCATGACCGTACCGCCCGGGGTCCAGCCGCGGCTTTATTACGACGATGGCTCGGGCTTTTCCGAGGACAAAGCCATAGACCTGCCGGCACCGACAGCGCCGGCGTTGCACAGGCTAGCCGTCCACTTTCCCCGCGGCATCCGGGGCTGGCGTCTGGATCCTACCGATCGGCCGGGGCCCGTGGAGCTTTACCACGTGCGCTTGCGTCCCTGGCATCGTTTAGGCCGATGGGTAGACCGCTTTCTGAGTGAGGCGCGCCGCGACGGCATGCGGGCTGCGTGCACGCGCTCGCTCCGGTGGCTAGCCAGACGATTGGCGGAACAGTGCGGGCACGGCCCGGCCCGTGCTGGGCGTGCGGGGGCAGGCGATACGGACGCCGGGACCACGACGCCGCCGGCTTATGAGGAGTATGTGCGGGCCGAGGCGCACTGGATCCCGCGACGTCGCATAGCGGCTGACACGTCCGCGCCGCACCTTTCCGTGTTGCTGACGGTAGCGCCGGACGATGTTTCCCTGCTGCCCGAGACGTTGGCCTCGTTGCAGCAACAAGCATACGGATCGTGGGAGGTCCTGGTGGCGCTACCGCAGGGAGACGCGTGGGAGCGTCAGCAACGCCATGCTTGCGGATTGCCCGTCGCCCATGTGTGCCGGATGCCGCCTGGCTTTTGCGAAGCCGAAGCGTTGCAGCATCTGCTCGAAAAAGCCCGAGGCGACTGGATCGTCCCTGTGGCGGCAGGAGATCGGCTGGCTCCGTACGCCTTGCACGCAGTGGCTCGGGCTCTGATCGAGCATCCACGTGCGGACCTGCTTTATAGCGACGAGGATCGGATCAGCGCCAACGGCCGGCGGCACGCGCCGCATTTCAAACCGGATTGGGCTTACGACTATTTTCTGGCGACTGCGTATGTCGGTCGGCTGCTGGTTTTGCGTCGGCAGCTGGCTCTGGAGGCCGGAGGCTTTCGCGCTGCCTGGCAGGGAGCACACGAGTGCGACTTGCTGCTGCGCACCATCGCTGCGGACGGCAGCAATATCTACCATCTCCCCGAGATCTTGTACCATCGTTGGGACGGCCATGCGGACGGGTCTGGCAGTCCGGAGTCGGTGGCGCGACGGCTCCTGTACGAGTCGCGCTGCCGCGGTTGGCATTGGTCGGTCGAGCCCGATCCGCGTCGCGGCACGTACCGACTGCGCTTCCCGCTTCCGGTGGGCAAGGGAGTGAGCGTGGTGATACCTACTGCTGGACGCCTTGTAGCTCCAGGGGAGGCGTTCGTCACCCGTTGCGTAGCCAGCGTGCGCCGCTCTACTGCTTGGTCGCCTTTGGAAATCGTCGTGGTAGACAACGGCGACTTGGACCCTGGAACCCGCGCAGCCCTCGACGATCTGGGAGTCCAGCGCATCACCTACCGTGGCCCAGCGCATGTGGCGCGGAAAATCAACGCCGGCGCCGACCGAGCGCGGGGCGACTTCCTCCTGTTGCTCAATGACGACGTCGAGGCCCTCCATCCGGGTTGGCTGGAAGCGCTGCTCGAATATGCTGCCCAGCCGGGGGTGGGCGCCGTAGGTGCTCGTCTCGTCTTTCCCGATGGCCGGCTGCAACACATAGGCGTGCACCTCTATGCGGACGGGCCAGGCCACCCCTATTATCGAGCGCCCGGCGATGTGCCTGGCTATCGCGCGCTGACAGTGACGCCGCGCAATTGTATCGCCGTCACCGGCGCCTGCCTGCTCACACCACGCCACCTCTTTCTCGAACTCGGCGGTTTCTCGGAACAGTTTCCAATACATTACAACGATGTAGACTATTGCCTCCGCCTGCACGCCCGTGGCTACCGTATCGTCTATACGCCCTATGCAGAACTCGTACATCACGAAGGCGTCAGCAAAGGCAACGGCGGCACTGTATCAGTTCAGGAACAAAACCAGTTCAGAGCGCTCTGGGCACATACGACCGATCCTTATTACAATCCCAATTTGTCGCTCACTCATTGTGATTATCGCATCAAGCGCATGGACGAACTCGTGGCGGCGATGACCGATCGTCGAGGCGCTGAGGAACGTAGTGCGTGCGCGCAAGGGGACGCTGCTTCGGTGCAGTGATGGACGGTCGAGCCACGCCAAAAGGCGGTTTGTACGGAGATGCGAAGACATTGTCGAGGCCGGCACGTTACGCTGCGCCTGCGCGGCCGATAGGCAAGGTGGTGCGCCGTGGGTGGGCCGAGCTGCATGAGCAGGCGAGATGCTGAAGCGGGCCGCAAAGCACCTGCAATCGCTTTGCGGCAGCTGGCCGATCCCCAGGGGTCGGCGGTGGCCGAGTACGCTCACTGGATCGGTCGCCGGCGCGCCTGGCGCTGCCAGCGCTATGCGCCTCGGCCGAACGGCCCGCGCTTCAGCATCTTGACCCTCTTGTACAACACGCCGCCAGAGCGATTGGCAGCATGTGCCAAAAGCGTCGCGGCCCAGACCTATGCCGACTGGGAGTGGATCGTCCTGGACAACGGTTCGACCAACGGGTGTGCACAGTATTTAGTTTCTTTGGTCGGCGACGATCGGCGTGTCTCGGTAATACGGTCGGACGTCAACAAAGGCATTACAGCGGGTCTCTATGCTGCGCTGCAAAAATCCGCCGGTGATTATGTCGTCGTCCTGGATCACGACGACACGCTATATGATGACGCATTAGCAGTGCTCGCTTGGTATATAATGGAGCATCCCTGGGTAGATCTCGTCTATAGCGACGAAGACAAGTCAGCGCAGGGGCGGCGCTTTTGTCCTTTCATCAAGCCGGAGTACAGTCCTGCCTTGTTGCAAAGCACGGGATATGTATGCCATGTTGTAGCCTGGGGGCGGTGGTTGTTGCAGCAGTGCGAGGTGTACAGCGACCCAACGGTCGAGGGGGCACAAGATTGGGATGTCGCGCTACGGGCACACGATGCAGGCGCCCGGGCGCTGCGCGTGCCGGAAGTGCTGTATACCTGGCATTGCGGGCCAGGCTCGACGGCGGGGACGCATGGGGCCAAGCCCTATGCATTACAAGGCCAGAAGAGGGCACTGGAGCGATCGCTCGAAAGACGCGGATTGGCCGGCCAGGTGACGGTGGAACCGCATCCGTATTTCGGGGCGCCCGACGGGCATTGGCTGGTGCGCGCCGACGCAGGGTGGGGCGAGGCCTACACGCTCCTGGTGGCGCCGGCAGCGGGAGCGGATGGGCGCTGGTTGGCCGAAGCCTTGCAGCGAGCCCAAACGCCCTGGGTGGCCTACTGGCCGCCCGGGGTGCAAGCGTGCAGCCCCGGCTGGATCGAGCACGGAGTGACGCAGTTGGTCGTCAATCGGCGTGCCGTGGTGGCATGTGGCCGCTTGGTAGATGCGCGTGGCCGGTTGCGAGAGGGGCAGTTAGCGTTCGGGCTCGACCAGGGGTTGGGCACCTGCGACTGGGACGACGACCCGTGCGAGATCGGGTATTTTGGCTTGAGCCTCAGTCCGCGCAATGTATCGGCGGTGTGGCACGCGCCGTGGGTGGCCAAGCGCGACCCGTTGTTGGAGCTGATCCGCCGTCATCCGCCGCGGGCGTGGCCTTTGTGGTTACCGGAACTGTGCCTGCGGCTGGCGCAAGCTGACAGGGAGATCGTGTACGCGCCGCACATGACCGGCTGGGTCCAAGCTGCTTGGCGTCCTCCCTCTGTGGCGGACGCCGACTGGCAGCGGTTGCGCCAGCTGGCAGGAGCCGTTTTTTTGCGGGATCCTTACTATCCCGCACCGCTGTCGCTGCGCCAACGGTACTGGCTGGAACCAGAGGACGACTGGCGCTGAGCGCAGCCTCGCGGCAGCGCGGCAACCACCGCAACGGGACTGACCGGCGCGCCGTCGCCGGCACCGACATGGACGGACAGGTGCAGCAATGAGCTACCAAGACGGTAGTTTCCCCAGCAGTTGGGTGGCGTGGCGTCGTGTCAAGCGGGCGTTAGGACGTCTGGCCCGTGGGCTAGGGATAGTGCGCAGCCCGGATGCCTACCGGCATTGGCGCACGAGGCGTATCCACGAGCGCCGGGCACTGTATGCGACCCCGGCCCAGGGACCGTATCTGTCCGTGCTGACGCCTGTATACTGCCCCGATGCGGCACATTTTTGGTCCTTGGGTCGGTCCTTGCTTGCGCAAGATTATCCTCATTGGGAATGGGTGCTCGTGGTCAACGGGAAGCAGCCGGCGGCGATTCGCTGGCTGATCGGGCGCTGGACAGCCGAGCGTCGCGTCCGCGTTGTTCAGCTCGCCCAAAACCACGGCATCGTCGGCGGACTACGCCGGGCACTGGCCGAAGCCCAGGGAGAGTACATCGTTCCCGTAGACCATGACGATCTCCTCGTCGGCGATGCCCTGCGTGTCCTGGCGCACGGCATCGCCGAAGCGGAGCGACCGGCAGTCGTCTATAGCGACGAAGACAAGTGGCACCGGCATCGGCCATGCTACCCGTTTTTCAAGCCTGCTTGGGATCCGGTACTGTTCCTCAATTGTTGTTATGTGGCGCATGCGACAGCCGTGCGGCGCGACCTGGCCAGGGAAGTCGAGGCCTACAGCGATGCCAGCGCCGAAGGCTGTCCGGATTGGGATCTGTATTGCCGACTCCTGGAAGCGGGGCAGACCCCGGTACACCTGCCCGAAATTCTGTACAGCTGGCGCATCCATGCCGGTTCCACGAGCACCTACGAAGCAGGCGCCAAACCGTACACGGTGGAAAGTCAGTATGCGGTGTTGTCGCGGCATGTCCGACGCCGCTTCAGAGGACATGCGCAGGTCGTGGCCAATCCGCTGTACGGTCACGCCGGCATGTGGTGCTTGAGCTTTGCGCAGCGAGCGGTCCGCTCCTGTGCTGTGTGTGTTCTGTGCGCGGGCGACGCCCCAGCGCTCCGCGACACGTTGGATATGCTGGCAAGGACGAGCGGCGCCCATCTGGACGTTTATCTCGCCGGGGCACTGCCTGTCGGCACGCCAGAATTGATCGAGGCCTATACGGGCGTCGGAGCGCTTGGCAACGTTCGCGAGGTGCAGGCACGAGGACTGTCCGAGGTTTTCCGGCTGGTTCTGCAAAAGAGCGGCACGAGCGGCTCAGTAGCGGTACTCCTGGCCGGCTTCGTGCCGGCGCAGCCTGGCTGGCTGCAGGAGGGGGCCGGACTTATGGAGGCTTTTCCCCAGGCGGTCGGCGTCTGCGGACGGGTGCTGGATGCCCAGGGGCACGTGCGCAGCGCGGGGCAGGTGTTGGGCTTCGGAGGACTGGCCGGCTCGCCGCTGGCAGATGGGCACTGGCCGCCTAGCGGGTATCATGGGCTGCTCTACTCGCAACATGCCGTCTCGACGCCGGGGCCGGAGTGGTTCCTGGTGCGGGGAAGTTTTCTGCAGCAGGCTTTGGCTCGGCTGGCCAGCGTGCGTACCGAACGCGCCCTGACCTGGTGGCTCGGTGCCCTGGCCTTGGAACAGGAGCGCTTTTTCGTTTACTCCCCGTTCCTGGTGGTGCGCCAGGTGGCGCCCGCGCCGACTTGGCAATCGGACTGGGAAGAGGAGGAATTTTTGCGCCACTATGGCTACCTTTTGGGAAAGGATCCATATTACGGCGCGCACCTGGATTTGGCCCCTGGAAACGGCTACTTATTGGCGCTACCCGGGAGTAGGGAGCGTATGCTGAGTCGCTTCGGCGCCAGGATCTTTCCGCAGCCCATTGCCTCAGCGCCGGGCACCCTGGAGGAGGAACACGACTCGAGACCACCCCAAGCCCGACCTCCGCCGCCAGGCGTCTTCCGGCGTGCTGAGCCTGCTAGGTGCGGCCGAGCTGGGATGCGAGTGAAGTAAGACACGGTGGGGCAGAGTACTAGCTGAGCGACCCGAAAGTGTGCAGGATGCGTCTAAACCTGCGCGACCGGGGTCGAGCCGGGTGACTTATGGATTATCCGACCTGGCGCAGGAGGCGTTTGAGAGAAAGGCAGGGGTGGTATCGGGCTGAGGCCGAGCGGGGGCTTTTTTCTCTGCTGACGCCGGTCTTCGATACGCCGCCCGAGTATTTGCGGCCGCTGGTGGCCAGCGTCCTGGCTCAGGACTATCCGCATTTCGAGTGGGTGGTCGTGGACAACGGGTGCAGGCGGCAGGCCACATGCGAGGTGCTGGAGGAGCTAGCAAGCCATCCCCAGGTGCGTCTGGTACGGTTGCCTACCAATCGTGGGATCATGGGCGGGATGCACGCCGCCTTGGAGCGCGCCTCAGGGCGCTATGTCGTTCCTGTGGATTCGGACGACCTATTGACGCCTGACGCCCTGCGCATTGTCGCTCACTTTCTCCAAAGGATGGGCTACCCAGCGGCGGTGTATTCGGACGAAGATAAGCTCGATGCCTGTGGCCGTCCGTGCCATCCTTATTGCAAGCCCGACTGGGATCCGGTACTTTTCACCAATTGTTGCTATGTGGCACATCTGTGTGCCATCGAGCGGCAGGCAGCGCAAGCGGCAGGCGCCTATCGCGACCCGGCCGCCGGGGGATGTCACGACTGGGATACTTTCTGGCGTCTGCACCGGGCAGGACACGCCATCGCGCATGTGCCGGAAATCCTTTATAGCTGGCGCATGCATCCGGCCTCCACGGCCAGCTGTGGCACACATCCTAAGCCGTACGCCTATCGGTCGCAGTACGCGGTCTTGCAAGACCATCTGCGAGCTCGAGGGCTAGCGGACCGGCTCGAAGTGGTATCCAATCCGCTGTATCACGACATCGGCATGTGGCGCGTGCGTAGGCGGTCGGATCGGCCCGCCGCCGCCGTGGAAGTATGGGTGCGCGCAACCTCCGATCTCGATCGGATAGCTAGGCTGGTGTCCCTTCTCGGGCGCTGCCAATATCCGATCGCCAGACTGACCTTGTGCGGCCCGCTAACGCGCACGGAGATGCAGGCGTGCACCCGGATGTGCCAGGATGGGGGCTGGCCGATTCGTACGGTGCCCACAGCGGCCGCGCTGCTGACGCGCGACCATGCGCCGCTCTTGGCCGACCTGCCTGCAGATGCCCTCGTGGCACTCGTGGAGTCGGACTGCACACCGGTAGCAGTGGATTGGCTCTGGGAGGCCGTGGGCCTTCTGGAGTTGTTCGAGGACGCGGACGTGGTAGGCGGTCACGTGACCGACGCCGCCGGGCGGACCCACTGGGGAGCCGGCTTTTTCGGCATAGACGGCCTGGTGGGGTCGCCCGATCAGGGACGGCACCGAGACGACTACGGATACTATGGGCTGCACATCTGTCAACGAAGCGTGGATACTGTCCATCCTGGTTGTCTAGTGGGCCGGGCAGGCTTTTTGGCGGCAGCCTGTGAGGCGCTTCCGGCGGGCGCCTCCTATGAGCATATAGCCCTACACCTGGGAGCTACAGCCCGCAGACTCGGCCGGAGAGTGATTTATTCGCCGCACGTGCGCATCGTTCGGTCGGCACACGTCGCCGCTAGCGAGGGAGCATCGCAGGCGCGCCAGCCGGATGGCGGGCAGGGGGCAGTGGAACTGTGCCGCCGCGGCTATTGCGATGCTGCCACGTGGATCGAACTGGTACGTCAGGCACGGTGTCTGGCCGACACGCCGCCCTGGTATTATGCGCCTGTTTTCTGCCGACACGCCGAGCGGGGCTATTGGCTGGTCAGCCCCGACGAGCAGGAGGTGCACGAGATCCCGTATCTCAGCGCGGTAGTTCCGTCGGCGCCGGGCGCGGCGGCGTGAGCGTCTCCTCTTCGTTCAGCCGGTGACCGGTCAGATGGACGAACACATCTTCCAGCGTCGGCTCGACTTTGGTCAAACTGACGATGCGCGCTCCGGCATCGCTCAGTTTTTGCACCACGGATGCGATCGCCGTATCGTCCTGGAGTACCAGGCTCAATTCTCGGGCATGGTCCAGTTCTTTGTGGCCAATATGGCGCACGCCCGGCACTGCGGCCAGATCGGGCAGAGCTCCGTTGGCTGTCTCGACCTGGAGACGAAACAAGGGATGTCGGCGCAAGCGCTGCTTGAGGGCTGCCGGGGTGTCGCAGGCAACGATGCGCCCCCGGTCCACGATGGCCACACGGTCGCATAATTCGTCCGCTTCTTGCATGTAGTGGGTGGTCAAAAGGATGGTGCGCTCGGGATGCTCGCTCATCCACGAGCGGATAAACCGGCGCAGGGTGCGCGCCGCATGCACATCCAGGCCGAGCGTCGGCTCGTCGAGGAACAGAACCGCCGGATCGGTGACGAAGCCGCGGCAGAAATTCAGCCGCTGCCTGAGTCCGGTGGATAAATGGCTGATGCGCGTGTGCGCTCGGTCAGCGAGATCCACGGCGGCCAGCAGATGGTCAATACGCGCCAACGCTTCCCGACTCGGCACGCCGTACATACGCGCAAAAAGCCACAGCGTTTCCCGCACCGTCAGCAGACCATACCCGCAGCTTTCGCCTCCGGAAACCATGTTGATGCGCGGGCGGATCAAATGAGCCTGCGCAATCACATCGTATCCTTCGACCCAGGCCTGACCCCCGCTCGGCGCCAGCAAGGTGGTCAGGATTTTGATCAGCGTTGTCTTGCCGGCTCCGTTGGGGCCGAGCACACCGAAAAGCTCACCGCGCGGGATCTCCAGATAAATATCGTCCAGCGCGACCAACTCGGCGCCGGTGCCGTGCCGGCGTCGCTCCCGTCGCGGGATCCGATAGATGCGCCGTAACGCTCGGGTGCAAATGGCCAATGCACTCATATTGACTATTCTACCGGCGGCGGATAGAGGCAGCCGGCGCGTGGCCCACGCGTCCCTGATGGCTGGCGCCGATAAAACTGGATATGCTGGTCGAGTCAGCCGCACGCGATAGAAAAAAGCGCACAAGCAGCCGTAACGTGTAACGACGCCGAGCTTGTTTCAGCGCCTGCAACGGCCGGCACAGGAGGTAGATCGAATACACCTTGCAATCGTCCAGGCTGGATTGGGTCGGCATGTGAGCCGCGTATTTTGCCCTTACAAACATGAGTCAAGCAAGGCTCAGTGCGCGTTGGGGAAAACGTAGTCCTTGTTGTGCTATCTGCTTCGCTTGGGGCGATCCCTTCGTAATCGCGACCGTTCCCCCTGGAACAAGCCAGTGAAAAGTGCCTTGTGTCAAGCGGTTCAGCGCAGGGGCCCTGGTGTTCAACCACCCCTTGAGCCATCGCAACTTGTTCAGGACTTCCTGGACATTTCCGGTCGAAGAAGCCGGATGGACTTCCACTCACACTGCGACATACTGGTCGCTGCCTTTTTGCAAGCCGATACAGTAGTCCCAGCGAGGTTGGTTAGGGTGACTACTTAGCAGAGCCGCATCTATATTTACGCTTCCTGCCAGCGTTCGCGGGTTCGGGCAACTGACCAGTCGGCGGTGGTTTGGTTGTAGGGCTTGCAACCCCGGATGGTAGTGATAGCAAACATCGGGTGTGCTATGCACGGCTTGTTGGAAAGTCACGGGGTTGCCTCAACGGATGCCTGGCCATCGCTGCTGACGACCTGGGCCACGACCTCATTGACTCGGCCGCTGAATTGGCTCAAGCCACCCCAGCCCGATTCCTCGAGTTTGGTCGAAGCGGGGTCCAGGCCCGAGATGTCCTGAGTGCATCCCTGGCGGTCGAAGTAGTAAACGCGGGCTTCCTTGCGGTAGACACACTCGGCTACGCGCTTCATCGGCTCTGTTTTAGAGACGTCAAAAAGCTCCAGGAGCCGCACGGGATCCGCTCGATGCTGCTGGATTGTGCGCAAAGCCCAGACGACGTCGAGCACGTGGGGCGAATGCGTCGAGATACACACACGATACCCACGCCACAATAGCTCCATCACCAAAAGCAAAACCACGGAGATGGCATTAGGATGTAACCCCATTTCCGGCTCTTCGATGAGCGTCCATTCCAGATTACCGCGGCGCTGTGTTTTTGCCGCAGGCAAGAGCCAATACAAACCCATCAAAAGCGGCACGAATTCGCGCTGTCCCGCCGACCAAGCCAGAAACGGGATAAGATTGCTCGACGTGTCGGATTGCAAGACCAGTCGTTTCTGCCTTCCGTGCCGGTCCACCATCAAACGAAAACCGCCGAAGACGTGCTCACCGAGCAAGTCCCTGTACTCTTTTTTCAGCCGATTGGTCTTCGGAAAAAGGTCGGCTGTGCGACTGAATTCTTGTTCCATGAGTAAGCGAAAAGTTTCGCTGAAGTCGCGTACGCAAAATGGGTCTTCGCTGGCGAAACTTTGAAACGGCCGGGGCCACCCGTTGGCCAGCGACAACACGCGCTGTGCCGGGATGTAAAAGACCCGTGGTTCCGAACGTCGTTTTCGGGGCGTCGCCAGTTCTTTCATTTCCACGGGCTGACCGTTGACGCTGATGCGGCTGGCCTGTTCGCCGGTTTGCCGCCACGCGCGTCCCATTCCTTCACCGAGATAGACGTCGAGAAAGTCCCGTATCTGGCGTTGCCAATCAATCCCGTGCTTGCGTAACGTCTCATGCACATAGCCGGTGTCCTCCACCAGCTTGAGAAATTGGAGGAAAATGCTTTTACCCGTGGCCTGCGGACCGACCAGGATCGTAAGGTCACCGAAGGTCACTTCCGCCTTGCGGATCGGGCCTATGTTTTCCATTTTCAACGAGGTGTTCGTCATAAAGTGTCTATTTGACCTCGCTTTGGTGCCTATGCAAGTACTCAGCAGCTCTCGGCTAATGTCGTCCGCACTAAGGCGTTAGGTCCGGGAAAAGTTTATGAGACAACCCAAAAGCTGGCATGCTAATAGTATAGTCGGCGCTGTTGCTTTGATGCGGAGTACACAGAAGCTCGCTGACAACCTAAGCCAAAGTCCTGCGCAGCGGGTTGCCGACCTTTCAGGGATTACAATGCAGTTAAAGCTAGCCGTCTTCGTTGCTGGGCGGTATGTGGGGCGCGAGCTGGCGTCGCGGCTAGCCGGCGTGGCAGCCGGGAGTTGACGGTAGGTGCAGGTCCCTCCCTTTGCCGGAGCGTGTCTTTTTTGCAAAATACATGATGAGCACGGACAGTCCCGTATGAGCGTGGGAGACAGGAGGTGCTTATGGCGCATATCGAGCGGAAGTCGGAGCTTCGCCGGCGGCGTAAGCGCAAGGAAAAATTGCACAAGCTCACAGAGCGACTGCGCAACGCTACCCATGTCGAAGAGGCACGGGCTGTGTTGGCGAAGATCCGGCGCATCAGCCCTTTATGGCAACCGCCGCCCGACCTCGAGTTGCCCGAGGGGCTTGTTTGACCGCAGATACGAGCCGGAGCCACCGCGACCTTGGGCGCTGCTCGGCGGCGTTTGCGCAGGGGAATCTGCCGTGATTGAGTTCAGTCATTTCGATGAATCCGGTGCCAGCCGCATGGTGGATACGAGTGCCAAGCAAGAGACCGAGCGCATGGCACGCGCCTCGGCGATCGTGCGCATGGCGCCGGAAGTGGGGGCGTCGGTACGCAATCGGCAGGTCACCAAGGGTAACGTCCTCGAAGTGGCGCGTTTGGCAGGCATCCTGGCTGCCAAAAAGACCGCCGACTTGATCCCGTTGTGCCACCCGATTCCTTTGACTTCGGTGGCCGTGGACTATCAGTGGCTGGACGAGTGCCGCTTGCGCATCGAAAGCCGGGTCCGCTGTATCGCCCGGACCGGTGTGGAAATGGAAGCACTGGTCGCCGTCGCCCTGGCCGCTCTAACCGTATACGACATGTGCAAGTCGGCGGACCGCACCATGACCATCGAATGCATCCAGCTCGAAGAAAAAGCCGGGGGACGCACCGGTCATTTCGTCCGTGCGTCGCAGGCAGACGGCTAGAGTTGACCTGGACGAGCTGCTTCGGGCCCTCGGTATCTCTGTACGGTCCGTGGGGCCGGGGCCATGTGCCTGTCGGCAGGTCCCCTTTGGCCTCGTGGGCGGCCAAGCTTGCGGCGTCGTAGCGGCAAGCCAATGTCGTGGATATTGTTCCTGCCATGCGTGGCCGAAAAAAACTGCCCCTGGAGACGCTGCAGCCCTACCTCCTGGATCCGCTGCCCGATCCGCCGCGACGGTGGACACAGGAGGATCTGTGCGCTTTGTTCGGGCGTCAGGCGCCTGTGGAGCTGGAGATCGGTTTCGGCAAGGGTTTTTTTCTGGTCTGTGCCGCGCAGGCCCGTCCCGAGGTGAATTATTTGGGCGTCGAGATAGACCGCGGGCTAGAGCTGTACGTCGCCGGACGAATCGCTAAGCGCGGTCTGCGCAACGTCAGGCTGATCCGCGCCGATGCGCGGGTTTTGGTGCGCGACTATTTGGCCGACGACGTGCTGGCGGCGATGCATGTGTACTTTCCGGATCCTTGGTGGAAAAAGCGGCACGCCAAACGGAGGCTGTTTTCGCCCGAGTTCGCGCGTCAATGCGCTCGCGTCTTGGTGCCCGGCGGTGCGCTCCATATCGCCTCGGACGTGGAGGACTATTTCGGCGCGGTGTGCCGGTACCTGCGTGACGCCGGCCTGGAGGAGCAGCCGCCGGTGGCCTGGCCAGAACAATGGAGCCAGCACGTGATCCCGGCGCCGGATATGCAGGGATACCTGAGCAACTTCGCCCGCAAGGCGGCTTTGGCCGGTCGGCCTGTGCGCCAGGCGCGCTTCGTCAAGCTGGGGAGCTAACGTGCCGCCGGGCGTACCGGGCTGCCGAGCGGTTCGCGCACTTGGGATAGCGTGCGGTTCCTGTCGTCGCGGCACCCGGGGGCAGGCACGTCGTGTGCGGCCAGCCGCCGGGCAGCGATCACATAAGCCTGATCGGCATAGGAAAGACGCACACGCAGGTCGCCGAAGCCGGCGGCACGTAGGTACTGGACCAGGATCGAGGCCGGCAGAAAGTGAAACCGGCCGCGGCGTGCTTCGCGTTTGAGCCAACGGCCGTAGCGCAGCATGGCCAGCGCATTGAGCAGCACCCGCATCGGTCGTCTGATGCGCCAGGCAGCAGGCAGCGAGCGCCAGAAGATGCGCCCGAAGCGCGGCTCGGGCACGTTGACGGAAAAGACGAACTGGCCGTGCGGTTTGAGCACCCGCGCCGCTTCCGCCAACAGACGCTTGTAGGCGCTATCGGTATATTGGCCGCGGGCATCGCGCGACTCGGCATAAGACAGGGCCAGCCCGGACACGATGCCGTCGAAGGTGCCGTCGGCAAATTGCGGCAGCCCGTCGCTGAAATTGTGACGGCAGAAAACGATCTGCCCGTCGGCAGGCGTCGGAGTCAGTTTGCGTCGTAACCGGGCGATGGCCTGCTCGTTGACGGCAGCACAATCCATACACACGATACGGGCTAGCTGCCCCTGGGTTTTGTACCAGAGCAGGGCGGTGAGCTGACCGCTACCGCAGCCTAAATCGAGCCAGGTTTCGCCCGCGTGCGGCTCCAGCCAGCGTGCTGTATCGCGCAGCAATTCCTGGTAAGGCAGTGCCAGGCACTGGTCCCAAAATGCTTGGGCGCAGCGATCGTCCAGCCAGTGGTTGACTTCGTCGCGCATCAACACGCTTCCTTGCCTCGGTCGGCGGTCGGTGAGCGGGACAGCGCGCGCAACTCGTCGGCGATGGCCCCGTGCAGCACTTCTTCCAGGAAGGCCAGAGCGCGTGCGACCACGGCGCCGTCCAGAACGCGATGATCGTAGACCACGCGCACGGCGAGCCGAGCGCCGCGCTGCAGCACGCCGTAAGTCAGCGTGGTCGTCAAGGGAGACAGGGGATGAAGCGATTCGGCTCCGAGAGCGGCATAGCTGGTGACGCCGAAGGTGCCCAGGCGTCGCGCACGTTTGCGGCCCGAGCCGTACAGTCCGATGCGCCACAAAGTGCGCCGCACCACAGCCGGCCAGCGACCGACGCGCAGTGCGCGACGAAACAGTCCAAAATGCTCCACAGGCTCGCTTTTGCACCGCCGCAAGTGCCTGTCCAGCACGGGTAGAGCTTGCCTGTCGGGCGCCCGTATGTGGGTGAAAAACACGCAGCGTTCGCCGGCATACTCGCGCTCGATGGCTACCGAGGCGATGCTGATCGGATGCTCGTACAGGTGCGGCCAAGGCCAGGGCAAGTACGCACGCCGCAGCTCGGGAAAAGCGTCGGCCACGAGCGCATAGGCTTTGGTAAAGATGGCACACCAGCCGGGACGTTCGGGCAGGGCCGCACGCAGGCGGTATACTTCTCTGAGCCGGAGCGTCTTTTGCACCGGCACAGTCGGTACCCGTTGGGCAAAGTGGAGCAGGTCACCGATGATCCGCCGGCTCGCCGAGAGTGCGATCCGACGTCCCGTGCGGGACTGGCTCGCTTCGTAACGCACAGACCGGTCCTCCTCCCAGGCTGCTATGTTCGCTCGTGCCCTTGGCAGCGGTACATAGGACGCGGAGTCTAACGAATAGTGCAGCCGGTGCAAGAGCAGTTGCTCGGCGATCCGGCCGGCTCTGCTTGGCGCCCGCGGCACCGTGTGCTCTAATTTCGTAAAAAAACTGAGCGTATCGCTCGAGACGCCCAGACCTGCGCTCGGGCGACCGAAAGACGCGGGAAGATAGCACAGCCACAGAGAGGGATTTAGGCATGAGTGGGCTCCAATTCGACAAATTGACGCCGCCGCGCCAAGGGCATCGGATCGAAATCAACGCTCGCGGCGAATGGCAAGTGCCCGACGATCCGATCGTGTGTCTGATCCGCGGCGATGGCATCGGCCGCGACGTCGGCGCGGTCCCGGGGATCACGACCTGCGCCGTGCGCGTTCTGGATGCCGCGGTGCAGCGCGCTTACGGCGGCAAAAAACGCATCGTCTGGTTCGACTTGTACGCCGGTGACGCCGCCCGCGAAGTCTACTACCCCCACGTCGGCGACGAGCAGGTGCATGCACTCAGCGAGGAAGATCAGCGGCGGCTCTATTTGCCGGACGATACGCTCAAGGCTTTCGAGTACTATCGCGTCGGGCTCAAAGGGCCGCTGACCACCCCCATCGGGGGCGGGTTCCGCAGCATCAACGTTTACCTGCGCATGCGCTTTGATCTGTATGCCTGCGTGCGCCCAGTACGCTATTTCCGCGGCGTGGACGCTCCCCTCAAGCGCGCCGACCGGGTCAATATGGTGATCTTCCGCGAGAATACGGAGGATGTCTATTGCGGCATCGAATTCAAAAGCGGCAGCGAGCAAGCCAGGCGGGTCATAGACTTCCTCAACCGTGAATTCGGCTACCAGATCCGTCCCAGTTCAGGCATTGGTATCAAACCCATCAGTCCGGAAGGGACCAAGCGGCTGGTGCGTATGGCCATCCGCTATGCCCTCGAACGCAAGCTCCCCAGCGTCACCCTGGTACACAAGGGCAACATCATGAAGTTCACCGAGGGAGCTTTCAAGGACTGGGGCTATGAAGTGGCTTTGAGCGAATTCCGGGACCGCGTCGTCACCGAGGAGGAACTGCAACGCGGTGCCGACGGTAGCGGCAAGCTGGTGGTCAAAGACCGCATCGCCGACAGCATGTTCCAGCAGATCCAGTTGCGGCCGGAAGAATACAGCGTCATCGCCACGCCCAATTTGAACGGGGACTACCTCTCGGATGCGGCGGCGGCACTGGTCGGGGGTATCGGTCTGGCTGCCGGAGCCAATATCGGCGACCAGGCCGCCATGTTCGAGGCAACCCACGGCACGGCACCCAAATACACCGGCAAAAACATGGCCAACCCAGGTGCCGTATTGCTCTCCGGGGCGCTTTTGCTGGAGCACCTCGGTTGGCACGAGGCAGCGGATCTGACCATGCGCGCTCTGGAAGCGACCTTCGCGGAGAGCGCCGACGTCGCGGCGCGCGGCCCGGGCGGCAAACTGTACGTGACCTACGATATTGCCCGACAGTTTCCAGGCTATGGGGCCGAGGCCGGGGCCAGCTCGAGTCAGTTCGCCGACCGCATCGTGTATCACCTGCAAAGGTTCTGAGACAGCAACGACTCCACAGGCGCGCTTGGGCGAAGGTCTGGGCGGCCTTGCGTTACGGGCCTGCCGGGACCGGTTCCCTTTCGGCCAGGGATTTGATCTGACTGGCAAGCCGCGCGCCGGGACTGCGCAGTTGTCCCGCCACGCGCATGGCCGGAGCCAGCACCAGCTGCACGACGCGGGCGATCGCTTCCTGCCGGGTCGGAAAGCGTTTGGCCTGCTCGAAGGGGACGATGGTTCCCTCGGCGACGGCTACTTTGGCCTTGATTTTGTCGGTTTTTTGTAGCCACTCGTCGAGGGTTTTGCTCAGTTCGGCGATGCTGTCCGAGCCCCACGCCACGGTCGTCGGACCGCGCAGATAAGGCTCCAAGCCGCCGAGGCCCAACTCCTGGAACACTTTGGCAGCCAGGGTGTTTTTGACCATGTGCAGTCGAACGTTCTTGCGCCGCAAGGCCAAACGCAGCCGCGTTTCTTCGGCCGCGGGTATGCCACTCATACTCAGAAGCACCATGTCCCGGACAGACTGGAAAGTCTGCTTCAAGGCGTCCATCTGCATGCGCTTGACTGGTTTGCTCATGGTCACCCTCGAACCCAAGCTGTCGTTGCCGGCTGTGCGCTAGAGGCAGCGCAAAGCTGCGCCAGCAAACCTATCTGCCGGGGCAGTCGGTCGCCCGGGCACTAAACAGCCACAGGGACGCCCGGCGACATGCTGGCCGATATAGTCGCCGAGCGGATGTAGTGCCCTTTGACAGCCGCCGGTCGTGCAGCGCGCACGGCATCCACGAAAGCTTGGATATTGTCCACCAGTTTTTGGTCGTCGAAACTCAGTTTGCCTACGGGGGCGTGGACATTGCCGGTGCTATCAGCACGGAACTCGACTTTGCCGGCCTTGAATTCGCGGACTGCCTGGGCGATGTCGCCGGTGATCACTGTACCTGCCTTGGGCGAAGGCATCAGACCGCGCGGGCCGAGTATTTTACCGAGTCGGCCGACGATACCCATCATATCGGGAGTAGCCAAGGCGACATCGAAGTCGGTCCACCCGGCTTGGATCTTTTTGGCGAGGTCCTCGCCGCCGACGAAATCGGCGCCCGCCTGCTTGGCCTTCTGGGCATTTTCTCCCTGAGCGAAAACCAACAGTCGTACTTCTTTGCCGATCCCGTGGGGCAAAGCCACGCTGCCCCGCACCATTTGGTCGGACTGCTTGGGGTCTATGCCCAGACGCATATGGATTTCGACGGTTTCATCGAAGCGGGCACGTTTGTGCTTTTTGAGGAAAGCGACCGCCTGGCGCACGTCTACGGTACCCATGCGAGCAATTTCCTCCCGCAAGGCGGCCAGCGTTTGCCGGCGCTTTTTGCCCAGGGGCGGCGATACGCCGGGCTTGCGCTTTTTCTTTTCGGGGATGGCTTCCGGCGCCGGCTTGGCAGCGGCTTGGTCGGGCTTGGTTTTGGCTGCCGGGGTTGTCTCTGGTGCTTTGGCCTCTTTGGCCTTGGGCTTGCCGACCTTGTCCGCTTTGGTCTGTTCCGGCTTATCCGCAAGTGGCTTGGTCTTTGCCGACTGGGCCTTTGCCGGTTTGTCCGCGGACGCAGCCGGCGGTTTGTTGGGTCCGGTGTCGCCGCCGGCGGGCGGTTCTTGTTTGGGTCCGCTGCTATCGGCAGTCGTTCTTTTGGCCATGGCGCAAGTCCTCGCTGGTATTATCGCAACTCGGCACCGAGATGCTTGCCGTGCGGTTGGACGAGTGCGACGCCACCGGCAAGCGGCGTGGCACGGCGGCGACCGCCCTTACGGCACGATCTTGATGCCCATGCTTTTGGCCGTCCCCTCGATGATCCGTATGGCATGGTCCAGGTCGCGGGCGTTCAAGTCGTTGAACTTTCTCTGGGCGATTTCCCGCACCTGACTGGCGGTCACGGTGAAGTTTTTGTATTTGCCGGAGGTTTTCTTTTCTTCGGGCGGGAGCAGTTCGCCCCCCTTTTTCTTTTCTACCGGGATGCCTGCGGCCTGCTTGAGCAACACTGCTGCCGGCGGGCTTTTGATGATGAATTCGAAAGACCGGTCGTTATACACGGTGATGACCACCGGCACTGTGACGCCGCGCATATCGCGCGTGCGCTCGTTGAATTGGGAGACGAAAAGGCCGATGTTGACCCCGTGCTGGCCCAGGGCTGGTCCGACCGGAGGGGCAGGCGTCGCCTGTCCGCCGGGTACTTGCAATTTGATTTGGGCTACGACTTGTTTCGGCATATCTTTTCGACCCTCTGCCTGTTGGCCCCTGCATACCGCGCGCCGACAAGGCACGTGCGTCGGCCAGGGGCGTCGTCAAGCGTCAGGCATGTTCCAGTTGCCAGTGTTCGATTTCCACGGGCACTTCGCGTCCGAGGAGCTTGAGCATGACGCGCACCAATCCTTTGGATTCTAGGACCTCGATGACTTCGCCTTCCATGCCTGCGAACATCCCTTCTTTGATTTTGACGCGCTCGCCGCGATCGAATTTGATGCGCGAGGCGGGCGCCGTCTGGGATACCACATCTGGGCGCTGGCCGAGCACGCGCTGCACTTCCGCTTCCGACAAAGGCGGAGGTGGCCGATTGCCCACAACTCCTACGAAGTCGCCCACCCCGGGCACCTCGCGGATCAAGGAGTGGATTTTATCGTTGAACTCCACTTCGACCATCAGGTATCCCGGGTAGAGTTTGTGCGTGCGCGTAACCTTTTTGCCGCGTACCACTTCGGTGACCCTTTCCACGGGGACGACGATTTGTCCGAAAAACGCCTCCAATCCCTCTTGGCGGATGCGCTTTTCTAGAGCTTCCTTGACCACGTCTTCGCGGTTGGCCTGGACGCGCAGGGCATACCATTTTTTGCCCGATGAGCTCGACGGCGCCGAGGCCGGCGCTGCCACTGCCTCGTTGTGTGTAGCGTTCTCGACATCCGCCATCGTTGCGTCCTCTACGGGGATAGGCCGCATGTCGCCGGCTTTAACGCGGCAATTGCACCACGCCGATCAGCTGCATGAACCACGCCCAGACGATATCCACCACGTACAAAAAAACGGTCAACAACAACACCGTCACCAAAACCACGATGGTATCCTGTTTGAGCGATTTGAGCGTCGGCCAGGAGACCTTGTTCATTTCTACTTCCGTGGCGATCAGGAAGTCGGCAAAGGTGGGATAATGCACGAGCCGGTAAGCGAACCACAAACCACCCAGACCTAAGACTACTGCCAGGGTCAACCGCGGCAGCCATAGGACGATGCATTCCCCCAGCCCGGGGATGACCGGCGCCCAGTATTCGGGATGCATCAGCCCAGGCCGTACCAAGTACAAATAGATCCCCGTGTACAGAAGCACCAGGACACCGAGGATGGTCAGTCGTCTGAGCTGCCGGCCCTGCCCGCGCTTGTAGGGAGCGTAGTCGAACCAGCCTTGCTGTTCGAATTGGACGAGCCATTTTTGGAATGTGGCTTCACGAAAACGGCGCGTCATGAAAAGGATCCAGCCCAGGTAGGCCCCCCACATGATCGGCCCGGCCCAGAAGGGCCCGAGTAGGCCCTCCAGGAAAGCCCCCAAAAGCCAACAGACCACAAAGCCGCCCAACCCGAAAACGCAGGCCCAAAACGTGCCCGAGCGGATGCCGTTTTGCCAGTGCCTGCCGACGACTTTTTTCCAGGCCCACACCAGGACCGTGGCTGCTGCACCGCCCGCCACCAGAAACAAAAACTGACTGAAAAATCCCGGCAACTGAACCGACTCGGCCAAAAGCGGGGCCACGTAAGTCAGCCACAGCCACGGGTAGGTGTAATAGATGGCGCCCAGCACCAGTAGGAACAGGGCACCGGAAAACAGGCTGGCTGTTCCCAATGCCCACTGCACGGGCGCTTCCTGAGTGGTTTTTTTACCCGCCTCGACTACGACTGCCATGGCTCAGTGCCTTGAAAAAACAAATGCTCGCCGGAGGTCGTTGCCACCTCGCGGCGTGTACCCAGGGACGCATCGAACCCGGTAAGCAGGGGCAGAGGGACTCGAACCCCCAGCCGCCGGTTTTGGAGACCGGTGCTCTACCAGTTGAGCTATGCCCCTGCACGCCGAACGTCTCAGTGCGCGTCAACGGCCGAGCTTACTTTTTTCGCGATTCTTTGTGCACCGTGTGTTTACGCTCTTTGGGGCAGTATTTGCGCAGCTCGAGCCGATCGGTGCCGCGCGTTTCTTTGTGGGTGCGATAATTGCGCTGACCGCAGGAGGTACACTCGAGCCAAACATATTCGCGCATGAGACTGCTCCTTGCAGACGCCGAAAGCGCTGCCTTGCAGGCCGATCCGGATCATTCCAGGATCTTGGTGACGACGCCTGAGCCGACGGTCTTGCCCCCTTCGCGGATGGCGAAGCGCAAACCCTCGTCCATGGCGATAGGGGAGTCGGGGAGCAGCTCGACGGTCAGTTGCACGTTGTCGCCGGGCATGCACATCTCCACCC
The DNA here is from genome assembly GCA_040289265.1 of Gemmataceae bacterium. GTDB lineage: Bacteria > Planctomycetota > Planctomycetia > Gemmatales > HRBIN36 > PSKW01. Next base: position 218,853 of record PSKW01000003.1, on the reverse strand, counting down.
CCTCGGGCAGGGTGATGGTGCCGGTCACGTCGGTGGTACGGAAGTAGAACTGGGGTCGGTACCCGCTGAAGAAGGGGGTATGCCGGCCGCCTTCTTCCTTGGTCAGGACATAGACATTGGCCTGGAATTTGGTGTGCGGGGTGATGGTACCCGGCTTGGCCAGTACCTGACCGCGTTCCAGTTCGTCCCGTTTGATACCGCGCAAAAGCACGCCCACGTTATCGCCGGCGCGGCCTTCGTCGAGCGTCTTGTTGAACATTTCGATACTCGTGGCCACAGTCCGCCGGCTCTCTTTGCGCAGGCCGACGATTTCCACTTCGTCCCCTGGACGGATGACGCCTCGCTCGATGCGCCCGGTACCGACCGTACCGCGCCCTTCGATCGAGAACACGTCCTCGATGCTCATGAGGAACGGCTTGTCCTCCTCGCGTACGGGATCGGGGATGAAGCTGTCCAGGGCGTCCATCAATTCGTCAATGCACTTGCAGGCGGCGTCGTCTTTGCCCCCCGAGAGCATGGCCGCCAGGGCATTGCCGCGGATGATGGGCGTCTTGTCCCCCGGAAATTCGTATTTGTTGAGCAACTCGCGGATTTCCAGTTCCACCAAGTCGAGCAATTCGGGGTCGTCCACGGTATCAATCTTGTTCAAAAAGACGACCACGTGGGGCACGTTGACCTGACGGGCCAGGAGCAAGTGTTCTCGGGTCTGGGGCATAGGGCCATCGTTGGCGGCGACGACCAAGATAGCCCCGTCCATCTGGGCTGCGCCGGTGATCATGTTCTTGATATAATCGGCGTGCCCCGGGCAATCTATGTGGGCATAGTGCCGTTTGGGTGTCTCGTATTCGACGTGGGCCACGGCGATGGTGACGGTCTTGAGTTCGTCACGCTCGGTACCGCCTTTGGCAATTTCCTTGTAGCTTTTGACGCGCACATCGGGACGCGGGAATTTGAGTGCCTGACGCGCGCAGATGGCTGCGGTCAAAGTAGTTTTCCCGTGGTCAATGTGACCGATGGTACCGACATTGACGTGCGGTTTGGTCCGTTCGAAAACTCCCTTAGCCATTGCTACTCCTGTCCTTTTGCCCTGTCGCGGGGCGGGCGGCAGAACGGGTCATACTCCCGCCCCTTGCCTAAGCCTTCGCGATGTTCGTTCCTCTGCCTAATTGTACACCTCGTGGGCGCAAGACCTTGAGTATCCCGGACAGCTGCGCCCGACCGTCCCCGGGACGCCGACACTCGCTGACAAAGCTGCTGATGGGGATTGAACCCATGACCTCTTCCTTACCAAGGAAGCGCTCTACCACTGAGCTACAGCAGCAACTGGGGCATCGCTGGCAAGGACACGGCACTGGCCGCGGCGGCACATTTACCGTGCCTGCGCACCCCGACCACCCGTACAAGCGGGTGATGGGAATCGAACCCACATACCCGGCTTGGAAGGCCGGTGCTCTGCCATTGAGCTACACCCGCGATTGCCTGGATGGCCACTTGCCAGCCGCTTGGCGGCAGTGCTTACCGCGGCGGATGTTCAGCGGCCGCCCAATGGGCAGGGAGGGATTCGAACCCCCGTAGGCATAAGCCACCAGATTTACAGTCTGGCCCCTTTAGCCACTCGGGCACCTGCCCTGCATCGGATCAACCCACTGTTCCTGGCTGTGCGCTGCCAGGCTGATGGTCAAACAGCAATGGATGCGCCCGGCACCAGTTCCAACCGGCTGATATTGTCCGAGCCGTTCGGGCACCCGTTGTTTTAAGACAGTGAGCCCCCAACGTCACCGGATCGGTTGGGACTCGCTGCACCGGTGGGTGTTCGGCTCCGCCGTGGCGCAGCTCGCTTCGCTCCTCCTCCGTGTTGCTTTTCCCCGCGCCAAAGCTAGCGGCGAGATTCGAACTCGCAACCTACGGTTTACAAAACCGTTGCTCTACCGTTGAGCTACGCTAGCCTAGGACCAGGGAAAGACCAATGATAGGAACACCCTCCCTGTTTTTCAAGCCGGCTCCGCATACATTCTACCCGTAAGCCGCGCAAGGACAAGCTCTTTCGCACCCCTCTGGGCGTCGGCGAGCGAGCAACCGGCGGCGAGTGCGACCAGGGGCATGGCCCCAGCGCGGCTAATCGCTGGGTGCCGAGGGCAAAATCATATCTAGCTGCCGGCGCTGACCACCGCGCAGTACCGACCAGGTGACCCGATCCCCGAAGTTTTTGTACAAGTGCAAATGGGCTTGGAGCTGCCGGATGGTCAGCGGCTGATCGAAATCGTCCACGGCCAGGACGATGTCGCCGACGCGCAAATCGGCCCGACGCGCATGCTCCCCGAAAAGAACCGTGATGCGCAGGGCCATTTTGTCCGCAGGCAATCCCAGACGTTGTTTTTCGGCTGGGCTCAAAGCTTGTCCCCAGAACCCACTGCCGGGCCCGGCGACGTGCAGAGACGCCCGCCACGACGGATCGGAGGACCAGCGCCAGTTTTTTTCTAGAGGTAGCGCCAGTCGGTGGGTTTTCTTGCCGCGCTGGATCACGATCGGCACCTGCCCTGTGTCCGGAGCCAGATGCAAAGCGGCCTGGACATCCGTAAAGGTCAACACCGGCATGTCGGCGACCTGCTGCAGCCGATCGTCGGGGGCAAGGCCGGCACGTGCCGCTGCCGAGCCGGTCAGGACCTGGACCACTCGGGTCTGGTCGTCCCGGTCGAGCACGATGCCCAGACGCCGCGGCGACGGATAGGTAAAGACCTGCTCTTTGGCGAACTGGCCCAGAGTCTGTCGCTGACGCAACGAGGCGCCCTTGACATCGTGGCAGTGGATGCATTGTTCCCGGCGTCGGGCCATCATCGGGGCCAGGGTAGGGATGTCTTCCGGTGTCTTGTAAGCCGTCGGCCAGCGACTCGGGTCTGCCCCAGGCTGCCCGCGCGCATGCCGACGCAGTACCTCGCGCATGACTGCGGCCAAAGATTTCTGGCTCAGATGCGATTCGGCGCTGTCGTCTTCGCGGCCGCCGTAGCGGGCGTAGATGCCTCCCTGTGCATCGGTAAAAAAGGCCATCCAAGTCAGGTCGTAATCGAAGGGATAACGCGCCAGCGTCACACCATTCATGGACTGGATGCGCAAGCAGACGAAGTCTCGAGCCAGCCGCGCGATTTCATCGTCTTGACGGACCATCTGCCCGTCGAAATCGGCACAGTCCTTTCACCGCTCGCAGCGAAAAACGATGAACAAGGGCTTGTTCTGCTGCCGCGCTCGTTCGCGCGCCTCCTGTTCGTCGTAGAGCCAGGCGATTTTCCCGGCGACTGGCACCGGCGGGATGGTGACTCGCTCCGGCACGGTTGCCACAGGAAGAACGAAGCTCATGAGCATGGGATACATCGCCGCTATCTCCAGGGTTGCGTTACCTGTGTGTTCGGGCCCCAGTGTGCTTGCACAATTGACGGCACAGCCAGCGGTCCGAGTTTTTCCGCGCTCGCGCCGGTTCTGTCACCGTGGGCCGCGTCTGGTCCACACTCCTTGGGCATGTCGGCCCGCTACTGCGACCGAGAAGTCAGCCAGGGGGCCAAGTCGAGGCACTCCAAGGGCAGCGCCGAAGCAGGGCACTCGCCGAAGGCCAGGTAAAGCCGCAAGCGAGCAGGCTCGAAAACCATGGTTTGCAGCGTAAAGGGGCCGTGATGGGCGCGGTGCAGCACTGCGGCAATGTCGTTCAGCCCGAGCCGATCGAAACGGCAGGCGTACCGCAGTGCTTCCAGACGCTCGGCGCTCCGGTAGGGTGGACGCACGCCTGAAACAGCCAAAGCGCCGCTCAGGAAATGATTGGTGCACATATGCAGGCCATCTTCGCTTCGGCGTACGACCAGGGAGCGTGGCGTCAGCTCGACGATAACCGCCGAGCGCGCATCGCACAAAGTCAGGTGGGTCATCGTGGCGTGCCGAAAGGCAGCCAGCGAACGCAGTGCTTCCTCGACCGAAGCGCACTCTTCGAGCAGCCGCCGATAGATCAGCGCATAAGGCGTGCCCTGCGGATCGAAAGCCGGAGAGCCGTCCGCTGCCTGATACACTTCGTTGATAGCCAGCGCCAGGCCGGCGTCGTTGATACCCGACAGGCAGCCGATAAGGCCCGGAAAACCGACACTGGCAAAGGCGCGTTTCCCTCGGGGCTTGTAGACGGTCACCAGCGTGTACTGGTGCAGATAGCCTAGCGTGGGGAAATCGAGATTGCGCCCGAACAAAAGCGTACCCGTACGGCTGCGCGATGGCTCGACGACCAGTGCCGAGCAGCCGAACAGCTTTTTGATATCGAACATGGTGTTGCCGACGACCAGCAGATCGCGGTCCAGTCCCGCCTGAGCCATCGCTTCCAGCTCGCGCCGGTGCTCGGCAGGGAAGCGCTCGAGAAGTCCTTTGCCGGCGGCGACCAAGGTGGGCCACAGTGGCTCGAGCTTGAGGGCATGCAGCAAGTCGCGCGGGTAGTGCAAGAGCCGAGGAGCATGACGTGCCGCCACGTGCGCCACTTGCGCCCCGATCTCTTCTGGCGTCCCCTCTACGCGCAGCACGGGAATGGATCCCGTGTAGCTGAGGGCGCCCTTGCCCCAGCTCGTTTCTCGATAGCGAAAGCGGCTAGCGGCTTGGCGCTCGCCCGCGGCCAGGCAGACAAGCACAAAGCAGGCGCCGACAGACGCCAGCCAGAAACGCAGACAGCGGCAGCTCGATCGCATCGTCTATGACTACCTCCCACCGCACACCGGCCCCGGGATCGGTCATGTCCTGGGGACCGTACTGCACCGGCGCGCCGAGGTGCCGGCATCGCAGTTGTCAGGCGTGCGCCGTGCAGTAGGCCTGACTAGCGCGTCCTGTTACCAATGTAGCATGGACGTTGTCCTGGAACAATGGCAAGGACGACGCAGGACAGCATGGGCGAGCACTCCTGTGCTGGCGCGCGAGTACGGGCAACTCGCCGAGTCGCCCCAACCGCAGGTGTCCGGGGCGCCAGTTCGACCGCATACCTGTGCTGCAAGCCGGCTGGTGCCGCCGCCAAAGCCCGCGCGGCACTACGGAACGCATGCCGCCGCCTAGCCCATGCCGCCGCGGCTGTTCAGACCAGCCCATACCAGCGACGCACGATCCATTCGCTGCCCAGAAGGAGCACGTAGAGCGCTAGCCACAGTGCGGGCATCCTCGGATCGGTACTTTGCCAGTCGGGGGTGAAGACACGGCGCCCGTACTGATGGACCGCCTGGTGCGAAAATTGCTCGAGCAACTCCTTGAGCCCGGTATGCTGGCGGACCGTGCCACCCGTGCCGCGGGCGATCTGCTCCAGGAACGGATGGTTGGCGGCACGGTACAGCAATTCGGTAGCCTCGACGTAGGTCATAAAACGGGCGCGGGCGGTGCCCAAGTCGGTGTCTTTGTAGCGCGCGGCGACTTCGACTTCGTATTCGCCGGGCTGATCTGTTTTCCAGAAGCTGCCTTGAGAGCGGCGGCCGTCGTCCACGGGGTGCACGGGCACGGGGTACACCTGTCCGTCGGGGGCACGTACGCGGACGGTATAGTCCACGCCGGCTAGATCGGCACGGTCGTCGTGGGCGCCTGCGGCACGGATGTGCCGGGCACGGACGGTGATTTTTTGCTCTTTGCCGGCGGCCAGCCGGCGGAAGTCCAACTCGACGCGGACCGAGGTGGCGTCGTCTTCGCGACGGGCGAGCCACAAAATCAGCTGACGCCAGAAACGTTGGTGGATCGAGGGGCCAGCGGGGGGCGCATCGGGCCGATCCCCAGGCAGCGGCCGAATCCAGCGCCAGGTGGTATCCACGGCCAAGGCCGCACTCCTCCCCTTGCCGTATTCCTGGACGGCGAGCAACAGTTCCCCGGCCTCGGAGCGTGCCAGGACCGAAGCGCCTGGCTTGGGCGGCCCCATGCGACTCCCGCCGCTCACAGGAGGCAGTTCGGCCCAGCGTTTTTGGTTCTGTTGGGGGTCGCTATCCAGTCGGAGGATGAAATGCTGCAATCCTTGAGGCGTGGGCAGGAAGCGTATGTCCCGCTGGGCGCCTATGGTTCCTTCGAGCTGTCCGGCCTCGTGCATGGCGACAGGCAAGGCTTGGCCCACCGGGGTGTCGGCCCAGCCGCCGGGAGCGAAACTGTCGTAGCCGCCGATCATGAGCAGCCCGCTTCCCTGTTTGCTGACCGCCTGCTCCAGATGGTCCAGGATTTTCCGAGGGAAACGGGCTGCTGGGACATCGCCGAGGATAAAGACGTCGTAGCGGGTGCGGGCCAGGTCTTCTTCGAGTGCGGTGACGGCACGGGCGCGCGTGGCATCGTCGCCCAGCAGATGGGCCAGATACAGGGTGATGCGTTCGTCGTCTTTGAGCGCCCGACTGAGAAAGCGCGGCTCCCAAGCACGCAAGCGTCCTTCGATGTACAACACCGACAGTCCTTCGCCGATGAGGGTCAGATACGTGGTCTGTTCATTGTTGGTCTCGGTCAGTTCTTCGCGCAGCGGCTTGGCCCACAGGGTCACACGCAGTTCGCCCGGCCTGTCGGGCAACTTGCAGGCGGGCAGCTCGACGGGGATGGTTTCGTTGCTCGATCGCGGTTGGATGCGCACGAAGACATCGCGACGCGGATCGTCAGCTTGCTTGACCGGCTGCCCGTCGAGAAGCAGCCAGACCTCGATCTGTTGCCCTGCCAACCGCTGGGCCTGGACAACGCCGCGGACCGTGAGCCGATCTTTGACGCGAGCGATTTGCGGGCACTCCAGACTCTGGACGATGCAGTCGGGCTGTGCCTCGCTGCCTTGCGGATTGCCCAGGGCGATAACGTGCACCGGACAGGGCCCCTGGGCCAGATGCCCTAGCACTTCCTCCAAAGGGGGTTGCCCGACATTGTCGCGGCCGTCACTGAGCAGGACGATGCCGTACAGTCGAGACGCCTCGCCGCTAGCCGGCCGGTGCCGTTTAAAAGCCTCGAGCAAAGCTCGGGTGATGGCGGTGCGCTCGCCGGGTGGCCGCTCCTGGATGCGCAGTTCGCGCAACTGCGTGTCGAACTGATAAGGTGCTATTTCGATCTGCAAAGTATCCTTGAGGGTGCCAATCGCCGGCTGAGCACGCTCCCACTCCCGACGTGCTGCCGCCCAGCGGCTCAACGCCGGCGACTCGTCGCGCACTTCCATACTCTTGGTCCCGTCTATCAAAACCACGATGGTCCCGGGAGCGGTCTCGATGACGGTGCGGGCCCACGACGGGCGCAGCAAGAGGATCAGCACCAGGACAAGCAACGCCAGTCGTAAGCCTACCAGGAGCATCCGTGGCCTGCCGCGCAGTCGGCGCACCCCTTGGTAGGTCCACACCGCCAGGGCTGCCAGGAGCGCTATCGAGGTAACGATCGCGCCCCAGTGCCACAGCGGATCCAGTATCGGCTGCCAATCGAAGCTCATGAGGTCCTGCTCGTTTCTGCAGCTTGCGCGCCCGCCGTCGGTTCTGCGCGGTAAAAGCGGTTGGCAAGCATATTTTCACCGGCCAGAGCTAGCAAAAGCAGTGCCATCAGGTAGGGTAGGAAGTCCACGCGCGCGCCTTGCCCTGCCAGGCCGAGCAAGAAAGCGACGTCCTCTTGCACCGTGCCCGCTTCGCGGATCATGTCCGCCGCGAACAAAGTCTGCAGCGTGTCCTTGTCCGGGCGGTCGCGCACCAGTTCGGTCTCCTGCTCGGTCAGGTTGACGCTGAAGCGTCGTTGCCACAATTTGCCCGACGGATCGGAGAGCGTATAGTTGCCTGGGGGCAAAGCATGGCTCAGCACCAGGTGCGGTTGCTTGGGCGGCAGGTCCCCGGTCGCTGGCACTGGGCCTTCGAGCAAATAGCTGGAAAAACCAGCCGATTCCGGTACCCAGAAGCGAGGTGGCGTGTCCACTCGGAAGTTGCATCGTTCCTCGCGGGCACCGACCAGGTAGCGTGTGCACAGATACACCAGTGCTTGGAAAAACCACCCCTCGTGATAATTGTTCCACTCTTTCCAGCTCGGATCAGCGACGCGCCGATAGAGTGCTGTGGTCACCAGCAACGAGCGTCCTGGGATCTTCTGGACATCGAACAACCTCTCCAGCACTGCCGCGTGAGGCGGCACGTGGAAAGGAACGACGCTACGCGTTTGCCCTTCCAGGGGGGCAATTTGCCAGAAGCGCCAGGCGCGCCAGTAGGACAAATCTTGCCGCTCCCACGCCCGCACACGCTCCGTGATGGGGTGAGCGTAATCCGTAGGCGCCCACAAAAGACCTTGCTCGGGACCGTCCACCATCTGGACCAGTTTGGCCGGCATGACCTCCAAAGCACTGGGTGTCGTATATGCCGCCGGGTTACAATCGGCTCCCGGCGCAATCAAGACACCCCCGCCGCGGCTCAGGTAGCTATGCACAAGTTGCCAAAGCTCCTCGCTGGGCTGCGGCACATTGAGCAAAAAAACCGCTTGGTACACGTCGGGCGATAACTTGCGCGCCAGATCTTGGGTCTGGTTCGCTAGCTTGGCGTCGCCCGAGTCGAGGACCACGACCTCGCAACGCACCGGCAAGGCTGCCAGAGTTTCCAGAGCGGTGCGCACCAGAAGGGCGTCTTCACGGCGCGCAGTTACCACAAGTACTTGCCGCCGGCTACTGTGCAGCGTCCAATAACGCACATTGTCGGCTTCCAGAGGGTCTTTCCCCTGGATCGCTACCTCTCCCTGGTGGGCGTCACGGGTGATCTCGAAGGGCACGAAGCTTATGACTTCTATGGCGCTTTCCCCGGGCGCTGCCGAAATTGACAGTCGCTTGGTATCGCGCACTTCACCGTCCACTTTGAGCGTCACTTCGGTGTCTACCGTGGTACCGGTGACCTCGATACGAGCCTGGAGACGCGCCAGATGCCCGTTTGAAACGCCGAAAGTCAAATCTTCCAATGGCACTGAGCTTTCGGCGCCGGTCTGGAGGGAAATGCCGAGGATGCGCACATTGCGGGGCGCCGGGACGCCCAAGTCGTAATAGCAAAGCGTTATGGGTCGGCCCATAGCTTGTTCTGCTCGCTGCTCGAGCTTGGGCAGCTCTTTGGCCAATTGGCTATCCCAGGAGGCAGTGGTGCGATCGGAGAAGACAGTTACCGTGACCGGTAGTGCGGGCCGCTCCCTTTCCAACAGACGCAAGGCTTCTTCCAGTGCCGCTGTCACCGGACGATTGTGGTCGCGTATTTTCAGTCTGCTCAGCAGATTGGCAGCCTCTTCTCGACTGACGAACTGACTGCCTGGGCTGCTACTGTCCACTACTGCGACCCGACTCCCCGCGGGCAAAGCGCGCACGACCTGCAACGCCCGCTCCTGCGCGTCCATGAGCCGGGTTTGGCTTTGGACCTCGTAGCCCATACTGGCGCTGGTGTCCATAACCAGCACCAAAGCGCACGGACTGTTTTGCGGCAAAAAGCCCTGCCCCAAAGTACCCTGCGGTTGGGCCAGGGCCAAACATAGAAAGGCAATCAGTGCCATGCGTAGGGCCAGCAACAGCAGATGTCGTAAGCGCAGACGGCGCATATTCTTGAGATGACGCTGTTGCAAAAAGCGAAACGCTGGAAAATAAAGGTGCCGCGGCTTCTGACGCAAAAAAAGGTGGATGATCACCGGTACGACTACCAACGCCAGTCCGCCGAGCAGCCAGGGGATCGAAAACGTCAATGCCATCGAGCCAGCGCCTCCGCTTTAGAAGCGTTTTTGCCGGTTGATCAAATACTCTAGCAGCGCCTTGTCGAAGCTGACGCTGGTGTCCATGGGAACATAGTCCACCTGGGCACGGCTGCACTCTTCTTTCAGCCTGCCGATGAATTCTTGCAGCGCACTTAGATAATCCTCGCGGATCCCCCGCGCGTCTACCAGGAGCTTGTCGTGCACCTCGGGGTCTTCGAACTCGATCATTCCTTCAAAAGGAAAATGGGTTTCGGCCTCGTCCAAGATGTGGAACAGGATGATCTCGTGGCCGCCGTGCCGCAGGTGATGCAGGCTGCGCGTCAGAGGCTCGAGATCCGTCAATAAGTCGCTGAAAAGGATGACGAGACTGCGGCGACGGATCATGGTCGCTAATTGATGCAAACTGTGCGCTACGTCGGTTTTGCCCGTCGGCTTGAGCGAGGCGAGGACACCCAGGATCGTACCCAGTTGCGTCCGTTTACTGCGCGGCTCGAGGACCGTACGGATTTGCGTGTCGAAGGTTACCAGGCCCACGGGATCCTGCTGGTGGATCATCAGATAGCCGAGGGCTGCCGCCAGACATATGGCATACTCGAACTTGTTCAACTCCTGCCGATAGGTGTAGCCCATGGATTCGCTCAGGTCCATGACCAAGTACCCCAGCAGGTTGGTTTCGGCCTGAAACTTCTTGACATAATACTTGTCAGTTTTGCCGTACACATTCCAGTCAATGTCTTTGGGATCGTCGCCCGGAACGTATTTGCGATGCTCGCTGAATTCGACGCTGAAACCGTGGTACGGGCTGGCATGCAGACCTGCAAGAAACCCTTCGACAATAAAGCGGGCGCGCAGGTCCAGGCGGCTCACCTGCCGGATGACTTCAGGACGCAGATATTTCTCGGCAGTAGGCACAGCTTTTTTCCCGACTCACGCGCAGCAAGGTCCCCGCACACTGCGCGGCCTGCTGACGACGTCGAGCCTGTGGTCTTGACTTCCAGCGCAGTCTTTTTGCTGCCGATCGGCGCACAGAATAAGGGGCACCTCGTCGCTGCGTGGGCAGTATGCTCGGGCGCATGCTTAGGCTTCAAAAGCGCTTTATCGCTCATCATATTGTACCGGAATTGGGGCGTTAAAGATTGGTTTCCACTTGTGATTGGCGCCGCGCGTGGCTGACGAGCTATTCTTATGCAATCTAGGCAAGCGGCTTGTGGGGCGGACGACGCCAGTTATGCCGGCGCACGTACGATTGTTTCCGTCGGCCCCAGGCGACGGAGCCGAGAGACGAAATAGCACACCCCTGCGACACCGATGTTCCCGAGCCGCACACCCTGCGTTATGCGAAAGTCGCCTGCCGGGCGCTATCGGGCTTGTCAAATTCGTCCTGCGCAGTGAGGAGGTGTCACCTTGTATCAGCAGTGCTTTGTGGCGCAACGGCTTATGTGTGCGCCCCCGGCTGTTTGTGTCTGACGCATGGGGCATCTTCTAGGCTGATAATTTGGCACGGCGACTGCAGGTGCTGAGCTTGCGGAAGCCGTGGGGCGGCCAAAGGTCAAGGCGGACAAGCGTTGGACCGGTGGACTGGGTGCCGCCCCAGCTTCCTAGTGACCGGCACACATGATTCAGCGATCCGGGTAGCCCGCTATCGGGGGTACTCGGTGAGCGTCTGCTCACAACAGGGGGACCGAACATGACCAAGACCTGCATCGGACCACGTCTGGTATTGACAGGGCGTACGGCGGCGGAGTTGATGACGGCCAATCCGGTTTCCATCGGTGCCGAGGCTACGGTGCGCGATGCTGCAGCCCTTTTGACCGACCGGGAAATCGGAGCGGCTCCAGTTATTGACGAAGCCGGCCGGCCGATCGGCGTCGTCAGTCGTACCGACATCGTACGCTGGAGTCGCGAGCATACGGTCCACTGCCCGCCGGCCGACGTGCGCGAAGCTATGGACATCGAGCGCCACAACGAGGGATTTCATGTCGAAGTGCCGGAGACCACGACGGTCAGGGAAATCATGACGCCGACTGTGGTCAGTGTGCCGGAGGACGCTTCGGCTCAGGAAGTGGTAGCCAAGATGCTGGCGTTGAAAGTGCATCGGGTTTTTGTGGTAGACCAAGTAGGCGTGCTGGTGGGTGTCATCAGCAGCTTCGACATTTTGCGGCATCTGCGGCCCGAGGGGTAAACGATGCAGGCGACCGAGGGAATTCTGAGCGCCTTCCGCACGCACAAGTTCCTGAGCGGCTTGGGGGAACAACAGTTGATGCGACTGGCTGCCGGGGTCACTCCCTTTACGGCGCAGCCTGGGGACTATCTGGCGCGCGAGGGGCAGCGGGCGGACGCCTTTTATCTGATCCAGGATGGGGTGGTCGAGGTGCTGACCCGCGGCCCCAGCGGCGAGCCGGTCATCGTCCGGGAGCTAGGGTCTGGGGATGTCTTGGGCTGGAGTTGGCTGGTGCCGCCGCATCAATGGACCTTCGATGCACGCGCCCAAGGATGCGTGCGCGGTCTCAAGTTCGATGGCGTGTGGCTGCGCGACTTGTGCGAGACCGATCGCGAGCTGGGTTTTTGCATCGTCAAATACCTGTTGCAAGTGATCGGCAGCAGGCTGGCAGCCAGCCGGCAGGCCCTGGGTCGGCTGGGCCAGTCGGGTGCTGCCGCTTTGGCCCAGGAGCAAACCTTGGCCACACGCCGGTAGTCGCGCGCCACCCGAAGTGGCTTCGGCGCGTGACGCTCCACAGCGACTATAGGCACTAGGAGATACCTCATGACCGGCGCCAAAAGACTGGGGCTGACTTGGGCAGTGGTTGCCGTTCCCGTAGCGCTGTGGTTGGCATACGGCCAGGACGCGCCTAAGGCCCGTGAACAACTGATGAAGCTCAAGCTCCAGCATGCGCAGCGTGTCCTGGAAGGCGTCGCCCAAGCGGATTATGCGCTCATCGAGCGCAACGCACGCGAACTCATCTTGCTCAGCCAAAAAGCCGAATGGCTCGTCTACCGCACGCGCGAGTACACCATGTACAGCGACGAGTTTCGGCGCAATGCCGGCGATTTGGTCCAGGCTGCGCAGAACAAAAACATTGACGGATGCGCGCTAGCCTACGTGCAGATGACTATGAGCTGCGTCAATTGCCACAAGTACGTGCGCGAAACACGCATGGCGGCCCGTCCATAAAGCCTTGCAGTGCAAGAGGCAAAAAATCCTCTGACTGACAGCCGAGTGTGTGGAGCCGGCACGAGCGGATGCCGACGTCCCCCTGTATAGGGGCTGTTTCCCTGGCCGCGGTGGTTATGGGAGCAGCCCCTTTTAATTGCGCCTGGTGTGCGCTAAGCTGACAATATGGTCGTGGGACCGAGCCGTTGACGGCGCTGGTTGGTGACGGCCCAACAATCGGAGGTGTGCCGTGATCGAGCGCGTGTTGCTAGCCGTGGATGCCTCGGCGGCGTCGCGTCAGGCGGTGGCATACGTCGGCCGTATCTTTGGACCCAGGCCGCCTGGGGGGTACGAGATCACGCTCTTCCATGTCGTGGATACGGTGCCCGCCGATCAGGTGCCGGCGGTCAGCAGTCCGGACCTGCAACGGGTGCTGGAGCAGGCACTGCAGGATTGGGCCCATCAAGCCGTCGAGCGCGCCGTCAAGCAGATGGAAAAATACCGCGAGCTGCTGGCAACACAAGGCGTGCCCCTGGAAGCCGTCAAACTCAAGCACCATCTCGAGGAAGTGCGCCCGGAAGCGCGCAGGGTAGCTGCTGCCTTGGCGATCCTGCGCGAAGCGCGCGACGGCGGGTATACTACGGTGGTTCTGGGTCGGCGTGGCAGTAGCAACGTGCCCGACTTGTACCTGGGGGGCGTCGCCGAAAAGGTCAGTCGTCATCTCGCCGGCGCTACCGTTTGGATCGTGGATTAGCGCGCGTCCGCGCACCCAAGCGCCCCGTGTGCGGTTGTGCGGTGTGGCGACCGGCGGTCTTTTCGTCCCTGTCTGCTTCGTCCACGACTCGTACTATGTGGCCTATGGCGCTCTGCCGGCCGAGTCGTGTTTTTTACTCGGGCCTGTTCGACGGCTGGAACTGGTGTCTCGGCCAACCGTTTGCCTAGCGACTGGGGTTGGTCATCAGTCTGCAGGAAACCCATGAACGAAAAAGAGCAGCGTTTACGCAGACCCTGGCAAGAACTGGATCGGGATATCGCGCAGCAGGACCGCGAAGCCGTGGCGCGCTGTCTCCGGGAACTGGGCAGCGACCAGTGCACGCACGCCATCGCCCGGCTGTCGGAGGAGCGTCAGGCCGAGCTGTTCGGTATGCTCGAGCCGGGCCAGGGGGCTGTCTTGTTGCAGGCCTTGCCCGAAACGCAGTCGGCACGCATCCTGCATTCTGTGAGCGACGCCACGGCGGCGCGCCTGCTCGAGCAATTGCCCAGCGATCAGCAGGCCGATTTGCTCAATCAGATGCCCCGGCGGCAGGCGGATCGCATCCTGGCCGTTATGAGACCGGACCAGGCCGCCGAGGTACGTCAGCTGTTGCGCTACGCCCGCGACAGTGCCGGCGGACTGATGATCCGGCAATACCTGGCCTATCCGGCCGATGCCGAAGCCCAGCAGGTCTTGGCCGATTTGCGCATGCACGCCGACCGCTTTCGCAAGTACGACGTGCAGTATATCTATGTGCTCGATGGGGACGGTAAACTAGTGGGGGTGGTCCGGCAGCGCGACTTGCTGTTGGCCGATGCCAAGCAGCCTATCGTCACGCTGGCAGTGCCCAATCCGGTCGGCGTCCATGTGCACACGCCCCTGGAAGAACTGGAGCGGCTTTTCGATCTGTATCCCTACTATGGGTTGCCGGTACTCGACGAGGCAGGCCGGCTCGTGGGTGTGGTGCGGCGTCAGGACGTGGAAAAAGCCGGGGAAGAGCGCACCGGTCGCAGCTTGCTCAAGCTAGCCGGTATTGTCGGCGGCGACGAGTTGCGCAGCATGCCCTGGCGCGTCCGAGCGGCCAAACGCGGCAGTTGGTTGACCATCAACCTGTTCCTCGATCTTATGGCCGCACTGGTGATCGCCGCCTACGAGGATACCTTGTCCGCTTGGGTAGCCCTGGCCATTTTCTTGCCGGTCCTTTCGGATATGAGTGCCAATGCAGGCGTGCAGGCAATTGCCGTCAGCTTGCGCGAGCTGACGCTGGGCTTGTTGCGCCCTGCCGACGTGTGGCATGTGGTGCGCAAAGAATTGACGACTTCGTTGTTCAACGCGCTGCTTCTCGGGGGGTGCATCGGTTTGGTCGCCTGGTGGTGGAAGGGGATGCCGCTGTTGGGTGTCGTGGTCGGCGCCGCTATGGCACTCAACTTGGTCATTGCCGCCTGTGTGGGCGGCGTCTTGCCCTTGCTGATGCGCTGGTTGGGGCAAGATCCCGCCATGGCGTCCGGACCTATCTTGACTACCATCACCGATTGCTGCGGCTTTTTTCTGGCTTTGCAATTGGCACGCTTGGCTCTACCTTACGTGGGCTGAAGCGACTGCCGGACATCGGGTGCTACCGAGCGCTTCCTAGGCGCTCGCGCGTCGCTTTGGGACACTGTGGATTGACAGGTCTTGGCCTGAAGCCGTAGAAAATCGGAGAAGGAGTGATGTGAGCGCCTGCCTTTTTGCGGGACGGCGAGCGTGTGTATCGGCCGCCCCCACGCTGGTGGCCAGCCACAAGCCGGCCGGACGTATACCCTCTGGGGAGAAGCCGATGCTTCTGTGCACAGAGGAAGCCCCGCGCGCAGTGAGTACCGTGCGTGCACACGGGACTGCCCTGATAGCTGCCTGGGTGCTGTACATTGTCGCGGCCAGCGGTCGGACGTCCGCCGACGACTGGCCAGTCTTTCGGGGCAACATCCGACAAACGGGTGTCGCCACCTCGACGCTCGGCCAGCGACCGCGGATCGTGTGGAAGTTCAACGCTCAGGATGCTTTCGAGGGATCGGCCGTCATCGTGGGCGGCAAGGTGTACGTCGGCAATCTGGACAAAAACCTTTACTGCCTCCAGCTGACCACTGGCGGGCTGGTGTGGAAGGCGACCCTGGGGGAAGGGATCAAAGCGACGCCCGCGGTGGCCCAAGGGCGCGTATACGTAGGCGATGGCGCGGGCTTGTTTTATTGTCTCGATGCCGGCACGGGACGCACGCTGTGGACTTTCAAGACCGATAGCGAAATCGTCGCGCCGGCGACACCGGTCGGCGAACGCGTCCTGCTCGGCTCCTACGACGAGCACGTGTATTGTTTGGACGGGAGCAGCGGCCAATTGCTGTGGAAGCACAAGACCCGTGGACCGATCAACGGGGCGCCTGTCGTGGCCGATGGCCGTGTGCTAGTGGCCGGGTGCGACGCGCAGCTGCATGTGCTGGATTTGACCAGCGGGCGCGCTGTAACGGCCATAGATTTGGGAGCGCAGGCGGGAGCTACGCCGGCAGTGGTCGGCCCGCGCGCTTATGTGGGCAACATGGACCGGCAAGTGCTGGCCCTCGACTGGCACCAGGGCAGGGTGCTCTGGTCTTTTGCCGACGAGCCGCGGGCGTTTCCCTTTTACGCATCGCCGGCGGCGACCCAGGATCGGGTCATCGTCGCCAGCAGGGGCCGATGGGTTTACGCCTTGGCCAGCGCAAGCGGCAAAAAAATATGGGCGACACGCGTGGGTGGCCGGGTGGATAGCTCCCCGGTCATCGCAGGAGACTGGGTATGGTTCGGATGTCAGGACGGTCACTTGTACGCCTTGGAGCTGGCGACCGGCACACAAAAACAGCGATTCGGCCTCGGGGCGCCGATTTCGGCCTCGCCGGCAGTAGCCGGTGGTAAACTGGTCATAGGCACTAGCGACGGCGTCCTGTACGCCTTGGGCGAGGACCCACCATGAGCACGGCCCAGCTAGACCAAGAAAAGACTGGACTGGGCAATTATTTTATTGCCAATTACCCCCCTTTCTCGTTCTGGCGACGCGAGTACGTGCCCCAGGCACTGGCAACTCTGGCGGTGCCGCCGCGCAATCATGTGCCGCTGGGCTTGTACGTGCACATCCCTTTTTGCCGCCGGCGCTGTAAGTTTTGTTACTATCGCGTGTACACCGACAAAAACGCGCGCGATGTGGAGCGCTACCTCGAGGCGGTGGTGCGCGAAGTGCACAGGTACGCCGAGGCGCCGGCGGTGCGCGGTCGCCTGCCGGAGGTGGTGTACTTCGGCGGCGGCACGCCTTCGTATCTGAGTGTCGGCCAACTACGCCGACTGATCGGGGCTCTGCAAGCGGCCTTTCCCTGGACGCAAGTGCGCGAAGTGACCTTCGAGTGCGAGCCCGGCACCTTGCAGGAGGCAAAAGTGCATGTGCTCAAGGAGCTGGGCATCACCCGGCTCAGTCTGGGCGTCGAGAATTTCGACGACCACATCTTGGAGGTCAACGGCCGTGCTCATCATGCGGCAGAAATTGCCCGCGCTTGGCAGTGGATCGTCCGGGCAGGCTTCGAGCAGACCAATATAGACCTCATCGCCGGCATGTTGGACGAGACGTGGGACAATTGGCGGCGCTGCATCGAGCGGACGGTGGACATGGCTCCCGACAGCGTCACTATCTACCAGATGGAGCTGCCCTACAACACGATTTTTTCCCAGGAGTGGCAGGCGACCGGCCCAGCAGGTCTGCCGGGCATCGCCGATTGGCCGACCAAGCGTGCCTGGGTGGACTATGCCTTCGACCGGCTGCTGGCTGCCGGATACCAAGTCTCCAGTGCCTACACGCTGGTTCGCGACGTGCGACGCACCCAGTTTGTATATCGCGATGCCCTGTGGCACGGGGCCGATCTGATCGGTGCCGGCGTGGCTTCGTTCGGGCACCTCCAGGGGATTCACATGCAAAACCTCGACCAGTGGCAGGACTATCTGCAAGCAGTGGAGTCGGGCCAGTGGCCTGTGTACCGGGCCTTGGCCGTGACGCCGGAAGAGCAACTGATCCGCGAATTCATCCTGCAGCTCAAGACCGGTTGCGTGCGGCGTGCTTATTTTCGGGACAAGTTCGGCACGGACGTCGTCGGGCGCTATGCCACGGAACTGGCGGCTCTAGCAGAGGCCGGACTGCTCGTGGTTACGGAGAGCGACATTGCGCTCACGCGCCGCGGTTTGCTGCAGGTGGACCGGTTGCTGCCGCAGTTCTTCCTACCCCATCATCGTGGCGCCCGCTATACCTAGTCGAAAACCTCAGCGGTTATTCGGGGCAGCGCGGAACCCACCGATAAGCCGGCACCCCGGCGCCGACTGGCCAGGAGACCGGGCATGATGCGCGAGCTTGTTTTCCTCATGGGCCAATACGAAGCCCGGCTACCATGCGATCGTCGTTATGCCCGCAATCATATGTGGTGTTTGCACCTGGAAGGGGACCGCTACCGCTTCGGCTTTTCCGCCTATGCCGTGCGACTGATGCGGGACGTGTATTTTTTGGATTGGCAGATTGCTCCCGGGACGACGCTGCGGGTCTCGCAGCCTATCGGGCACATCGAGACCTCCAAGGCCACGAGCGATCTTTTCGCCCCTGCCGATGGCACTTTGATCGCTTTCAATACTTTATTGCTACAGGATCCCTCGTGGATCAACGTAGAGCCGTACGAGCGTGGCTGGCTTTTCGACATGGCGTGTGCAGCGGCGCCGGGGATGCCAGCCGAAGACTATGTGGCGTTCCTGGCACCGGCGTGGGAAAAGGCGCAAAAGTTGCTCAAAAGACAGATGAACCTACGGGACCCAGGGGGCTCAGTCTCGGGAGGACCGGCATGAGCGGTGGCCGAGTGACCGTGGTCGTGTCGCAAGCGCAGGGTAAAGACCCAGCCCGACGACGCTTGGAAGAAGAGCTTGTCGCCGGCCTGTTGGGCGAGCCCGGCGTGGATGTCGGCATCGTCCCCCATATCTACGACTTGGACCCGTCGCATCCTGGCTATATGTACCTGACCGGCTTGGCAGGAGATGTGATCGTCTGTGCCTGGCTTTATCCGCGCGCCACGTACTGGCTTTTGCAGCGCATGGGAGTGCGCGGCAAAAAAGCCTTGTGGCCCGAGGAGATGGCGCCATCCGCTGAGGAAGCCGAGGCCGAAGAGGTCGTGGCACAAGCAGGCGTGCCGGCGCCGGACGCGCAGCCCGTGCCTGACCGGTGGATCTATTGCCTGGATTTGCGCTCAGTGGACGGAGCCAGTGCGTGCCTGGAGCAGGTGCGGCGCGCGCTGGACGACTGCCGGCGCCGCCTACGGACGGACTCCCTGGTGCAGATCGGGATCAAAAGCCGGGACGACCGCACCGGTCCTGCGGCCACCACTTTTGACCAGCCCACCGGACGTCGTTGGTATCCGGTGATAGATTACGAGCGCTGCACCAATTGCCTGGAGTGTTTGGACTTTTGTCTTTTCGGTGTGTACGGCGTGGACGCCCAGCAGGTCATCGCAGTGGTGCAGCAGGACAACTGTCGGCGCGGGTGTCCCGCATGCAGTCGTGTCTGTCCGGAGCATGCCATCATCTTTCCGGAGTACAAAACGCCGGCCATTGCCGGAGCGCCTGTGGGCGAGGTGGACGGGCTCAAAATAGATTTGACGCGTCTGTTCGGCGGCGACGATGCTTTGACGATCGCTGCCCAGGAACGCGATGCCGAGTTGGTCAAAGACGGACGCGCCCCCGTCGGCCTCACGGTGGGTGTCCGCCGTCGAACCCAAAGCGAGCCGCGTCCCAAAGACGACCTGGATGCCCTCATGGACCAGCTCGACGCCCTGGAGCTATGAAGCCCGGTCCGGCAGGCTCTTTCGAGGTTCCAGCATCGCGTATGGGTGCGGCAGTGGCAGCGCTGTGCCCTATGCAGACAGCGCGCAGCGGTTTGCGGTGCATGTGCGCCGATCGGGCCTGTGGTCGGTTCGTGCACCGACCGGGGCGCCGGCATGCGTCGGACAGTGGGGTGGATAGCGCGGAGAGTGAGCCATGCGGTCCGCGAAAATATACACGCTCGTGGCGACGACCTGCAGCATGATCGGCTTGAGTGTCATCCTATGTGACCGGCCCACGGAGGCGGGTGCCACGGCCCCCGAACTGGAGCAGGCACTGTGCGAAGTCTTGCAAGCGGCCGAATACAAACACGCCCACTGGGGTCTGTACATAGTGGATGCGCAGACCGGTCAGCCACTGCTGGAACACAATGCCGATCGGCTCTTCGCTCCGGCCTCGGTAACGAAGCTTTTTTCTGTGGCTGCGGCACTGGACGCTTTGGGTGCCGATTATCGTTTCCAGACGCCAGTCTATCGCCGGGGCACCGTGGATGCCCATGGCGTGCTTGCCGGCGACCTGATCTTGGTAGCCAGTGGCGACCTCAATTTCGGAGGCCGATGCACAGCCGATGGGCGTCTCGAATTCAAGAACGTAGACCACACCTATGCCAATGGCAACGACCGTGCCGAGTGGACCCAAGCCGACCCGGTAGCTGGTTTGCGGATCTTGGCCGAACAAGTGGCTGCCGCCGGCATCCGGCGAGTGACCGGCGATATCGTGATAGACGACCGGCTGTTCGAGCGCGCCGAAGGGACCGGGAGCGGACCGACGCGGCTGACGCCGATCATGGTCAACGACAATCTCATTGATTTGCGCATCGTGCCGACACAGCCGGGGCAACGAGCGCGCGTCGAGTGGCGACCGCAGACAGCCCTGTGGCAGGTGGATGCGCAGGTATTCACGGTCGGCCCTGACGCAGCCACACGGGTGCGGGTGGGCCGTCCCGAAGAGGGCCGGCTCGTCGTGCGAGGACAGATAGCAGCGGGCCAGGCCCCTTTGGTGCGTGTGGCCGAGGTCGAGGATGCCGCACGGTTCGCGCGGGCTTTGTTCATCGAGTGCCTGCGAGTGTGCGGGGTGGCAGTCGAGGCATCGGTGCACGAGCATAACGACGTCAGCAAACTCCCAGCCCGTGACGCCGTGGCGCACCTCCCCAAACTGGCCGAGTATGTTTCCCCGCCCTTCGCAGAGGCGGTGCGCGTCATCCTCAAGGTGAGCCACAACCTGCATGCCAGTACGCTCCCGCTTTTGGTAGCAGCTCAGCGCGGGCACAAGACGCTGGCCGAAGGGTTGTACCAGCAGGGGCGCATCCTCGAACGGCTCGGAGTGGATGTCAGCGCCATATCTTTCGGCGGAGGAGCAGGGGGAGCCCGGGCCGACTATGTGACGCCGCGTGCTACCGTGCAGCTCTTGCGTGCCATGGCCGGCCATCGCGACTTCGCCGCCTATTACGAGGCCCTGCCCATCCTCGGTGTGGACGGTACGCTGGCCGATGCCGTGGATGCATCCAGTCCGGCACGCGGCAAAGTGCGGGCCAAAACGGGCACTCTGTTTTGGTACAACGGGCTGACGCGACGCTACCTGCTGACCAGCAAGGCACTCGCCGGGTACATGGACACGGCTCGCGGCCGCCGGCTGATGTTCGCTTTTTTCGTCAACGGCGTCCACCTGGACAAGGCCACGGACACGGTCAAAGTGGGCCGGGCACTCGGCCGACTGTGCGAAATCGTTTACAGCCGTATGTAGCTACGTCGGGGGGACAGGATGACGGCCGATGTTTCGGAACAGTTCGTGGTCGGGCTGGTGCAGATGCGCTGCGACGAGCAAACGGACACCAATCTGACGCGTGCCGCGGAGTTGATCCAGCAGGCTGTTCAGCAGGGAGCGCACGTGGTGTGCTTGCCGGAACTGTTTCGCACGCCGTACTTTTGCAAAGAGGAAGACACGCGCTGGTTCGACTTGGCCGAGCCGATCCCTGGACCGACCACCGATTTTTTGACGCGGCTGGCGCGTCAGGAGCGGGTGGTCCTCGTAGCTTCTGTTTTCGAGCGTCGTCTGGCGGGGGTGTACCACAATAGCGCTATCGTCGTGGACGCCGACGGGCGCCTGTGCGGCTTGTACCGCAAGATGCATATCCCCGACGATCCCCTCTATTACGAAAAGTTTTATTTCACGCCGGGAGACACGGGGTATCGGGTTTTTGCTACGCGTTATGCCCGGGTGGCGGTGTTGATCTGTTGGGACCAATGGTTTCCGGAAGCGGCACGGATCGCTGCCCTGAACGGGGCAGAACTCGTTTGCTATCCCTCGGCCATCGGTTGGCATCCCCGCGAAAAAGCAGTCCACGGAGCCGATCAATACCAGGCTTGGCAGGTGGTTCAGCGTGGTCATGCCGTGGCCAACGGTGTGTACGTAGCGGCGGTCAATCGCGTGGGCTATGAAGGACCAGCCCCCGGACTGGAGTTTTGGGGCGGGTCCTTTGTAGCCGATCCATTCGGCCGCCTGCTGGCCCAGGCTGCGCACGACCGTGAGGAAGTGCTGACGGTCGCCTGCTCCCGACGACTCCTGGAAGAGACACGCAGGCATTGGCCGTTTTTACGCGATCGGCGCATTGATTCCTATCATCCTCTCCTGAAGCGTGTTCTGGACGATGCGGACGTGTGACGCGGTCGGAGCGGGAAGTCCCCAGCCAGAGCGGTATGGGTGGTCGGGCGGCTCGTCTTTTGGGCCGCAGGTCGGCGCGGCACGATGCGCGTCGCAGAACTGCTCGAGCAGTGCGGGGGTCGCTGAAGCAGCGCAAAGTTGACAGGCACAGCGGCAGGGCGTTCCAGCTATGAGTGCGGAGAGGGAAACGCGAGGAAATGCCGGCGCGCCGGAGACGGCCGCGCGCTACTCGATGCCGCCCGAGTGGTGGCCTCACCGAGCTACCTGGCTGGCCTGGCCCCATCGCACCGACGATTGGCCTGGCAAGTTCGAGCCTATCCCCTGGGTTATGGTGGAAATCGTGCGGGTCCTGCAAAAAAGCGAGCCGGTGCACCTGTTGGTCCAAGATGCGGCGACCGAAGCCCAGGCGCGGCACCTGTTGCAGCGGTCCGGGGTCAGCGGTCACGGCTTGACCTTTCATCGCGTCCCGACCGATCGCGCCTGGACCCGGGATTACGGCCCGACCTTTGTTTTTTGCGGGGAAACGCTCACCGCGCTAAAGTGGCAATTCACCGGCTGGGCACGGTATGCCGATTATTGCCTGGACGAAAGCGCTGGCGTCGAGATCGCCGCGCGCAGCGGCTGTCCCACCGTCTATCCCACTTATCGCGGCCGACGCGTGGTCCTGGAAGGCGGGGGCATTGACGTCAACGGCCTAGGCGATCTGCTGACCACCGAAGAATGGCTCCTATCCGCGGAACAGGTGCGCAATCCTGGGCTGACGCGTGCCGATTACGAGGCTCTTTTTCGCACCTACCTGGGTGTGCGCCAAGTGCACTGGCTGCGTCACGGTCTGCCAGGAGACGACACCCATGGCCATGTGGACGACCTGGCGCGTTTCGTGGGCCCGCATACCGTCGTAGCCTGTTACGAACAGGACCGGCAGGCGCCGCAGCATGACTTGCTGGCAGAAAACCTGGACATCTTGCGCACCCGAAGCAATGTGGCGGGGCAACCTCTGGAGGTCGTGCTCTTGCCCTTGCCCGAGCGACGCGTATTCGACGAGTACGTGTTGCCCGCCAGCTATGCCAATTTTTACATCGCCAACAAGGCAGTGCTGGTCCCCACCTACAATTGTCCTCAGGATCGGCTGGCTCTGGAGACGCTGGCCCAACTGTTCGGCGATCGGACCGTAGTGGGGATTTACTGCGGCGATTTGATCCTCGGGCTGGGCGCGATCCACTGCCTGACGCAACAGCAGCCGGCCGCGAGTCACGGGCGCGTAGCTTTGCCATCGGCAGCGCCGGCCTGATGTGTGCTTGCCGAGCTTTGCACGTACGCGATCAACGCCGCCACTTCGTCCGGCGTCAGAGGATCCAGCAGTCCTTCGGGCATGAGCGACACCTGGGCCGTCTGCCGGTCCTCGATGTCTTTTTTGGCGAGCACCACGCGCTCGGAAGCCGTCTGCAAAGTCAGGGCGTGGGCCGACTCCTCGACCACGATGCCCGACACGACCCGTCCCTGCGTCGTCACCACCGTGGTGAGGTGGTAGTTTTGGGAAATGACGGCATTGGGATCCACGATGTTTTCCAGCAGGTAGAACAGATCGTTCCGGTTGGAGCCGGTCAGGTCAGGGCCGATGCTTTGCCCTTCGCCGAACAAACGATGGCACGTGCCGCAGGTCTTGAGGAAAAGTTGTCGGCCCCGCGACCGGTCGGCTTGGGCCAGGGCTTGGGGCGTGAGCAGCCGGCGGTAGTGTTCGATGAGTTTGTGCTTTTCTGCGGCGGGCCGTCGCACCTGTCCCCAGACCCGTTGGACTTTTTCGGCGATATGCGGGTCGCCGAGTTGCAACAATTGCCGCGCGATATAGGCGGAGATGTCGGCGCGCGGTACGGCGCCGCGCTCCACGGCGTCGAGGAGTGCACGTGCCCATTCGCGGCGGGACGCCAGCGTCGCTACCGCATCGCGCTTTTCCTCGTCCGATAACGAGGCGTATTTTTGCAGCAAGAGCTGTGGCGTCTGTGCCCAGCCATACGTCCCCAGAGCCCGAATGACCGCGCCGCGCAACTCAGGCTCTTCGAGGAGGGCAGGCAGTTGCTCCTGCGCGGCGCGATCTTTGTGGTGCGCCAAGACCTCCAGGGCGGTTCGTCGAACCTCCCCAGGGGCCCGGCGATCAGCCAGTAGAGCACGCCATTGGGTCCAAGCCGCAGGGTCATCGAAAAGGGCTGCCAGATGCAGGGCCAAAAGCATTTCGGTATGTGCGCCCGAACCGTCGCGCATGGCGCGCAGGCGCAGCTCGGCCAGCGCTTGCAAGGTAGCGACGCTCGCCGGCAGACGCGAACGCCCCTTGAATCCGTCCAAGAGGCCCTCCAGCATGTCCCGTCGGTACTGCGCACGAGGAGTGGCGAGCACTGGGGTCAGCAATTTTTCCAGCTGGACGGCATCGTCGGGCGTGGCCTCTGCCAGTCGGCGGAAAACGAAGCGTCGCACCGGAGCCATCGGCGTCGTCGAAGCTAGCTGCACGGCTTGTTCGGGCCAAGCAGGTACGGCCGGTTCGATGCCGTACCACAGGAGCAACGGCTGGCAGCGATCGTGTACGTCCTCGACACGAGCCGCCAGCGCTCGGGCTAGCGGCCAGCGCTGCGCTAAGGGCAGCCTTTGCAGAGCCGAGGCCAGGTACAGTCGCACCAGCCCAGAGCGATCGTCACGGGCTTGTTTCGTCAATCGGGCTACGAGGCCCGCCGGTGGGTCCACGGCCGGCGACAAGGGGTCTACGAGCAGACGCACCGCCCAGGCGCGTACGTGTTCGCTGGGGTGATCCAAAAGCGAGAGCAAGTCGTCGAAACTTGCGCCGCCGGTGACATAGAGCGCCCACAGGGCGCGCAAGACCAGAGGCACCTTGGTGCTTCGGGTCAACTGGTCGCGCAGGAGCTTGTGGACTTCGGACATAGCCTGGCCGCGGGCGGCACGCTCCGCCAGTAGCCGCCGGGCGTGGCGCACGTACCAGTCGTTTTTGTGTGTTTGCAGCCGAACCAACTCGGCATCGGACCGGTCAGCCAGGTTGGCTTGTCGAAGCCGCGGCGGCTGCCCGTACACGATGCGATAAATGCGACCGCTGGATCGGTGGACGCCGTCGTGGTCGTGGCATTCCCCCAAGTCGCACCAATCGGCAAGATAGACGGTCCCGTCGGGGCCATACGTCAGGCATACGCCGCGGAACCACGGGTCGTCGCTGCGCAGGAAATCGGGTCGGTGTCGGCCGACATAACCGCACCCTTGACGCTCCAGTCGGTCGCAATTGATCCGGCGGCCGTGCGTATTGCACATAAAGATCAGATTGCGATAGGCATCGGGCCAATTGTCCCCGAGATAGATCATGCCCCCGGCGTGGGAGTGGCCGCCACCGAGCTGGTCGTGGACCTGGCCGCCGCGGGCGCTTTGCCAGTCCCCGCCGGCCCAATGCAGATGATCCGAGGTCGGCCCGAGCAGCTCGTAGGCGTACGGGTTGAGGTCCTGGCCGAACATGCGCTGATAGCGAGCGCCCGGCACCACGTGCCACAAATGCCCGAGCACATTGTTGGTCATAAAGGCTTCGCCGAAATCGTCGAAATCGAGTCCCCAGGGATTGGTGGTGCCATGAGCCACGACCTCGAACAGACGGCGTTGTGGATGGAAGCGCCAGATACTGCAGCTGAGGCGCACCCGCTGGTCCGGCGCAGTGCCAGGCACGCCCACACGCGACTCCCAGGTGATCCCGTGCCGGCCCCAGAGCCAGCCATCCGGCCCCCAGGTCAGCCCGTTGACTGCGTTGTGCTTGGCCAATAGGGACCAGCCGTCCAAGAGGACCTCCGGCGGACCGTCTGGCCGGTCGTCGCCGTCTCGGTCGGGAATGAAAAGCAGGTGCGGTATGCACAGAGCCCAGACACCCCCGTAGCCGATCTCGATACTGGTCAAATTGTAAGCACGATCCCAGAACACCTTGCGACGGTCCCAGCGGCCGTCGCCGTCCGTGTCCTCGAAAATCACGATCCGGTCGCGCCCCAGGTGCCGGCGCTCCTCGGGTAGCCAGTCGGGATAGCTGTAACACTCCGCCACCCAGAGCCGACCCCGATCGTCGAAGGCCATAGCGATCGGCTGTGCCACCTCCGGCTCGCTGGCAAATAACTCGACGCGAAAGCCGGCAGGTGCCCGCATTGCACGTACCGCCTCTTGCGCCGGCGTAGGCACGTCTTTTGGATCCTGCGTATCTGTGACCCCCGGCGGCAAGCCTCGATCGCTCGCTGAGAAAACCGAGCTGCTTATGCTCCATAGAACGGCCACCGATGCTAAGAGCACCCAACGCATGGTTATTGCTCCTGGGACGGCCATTGCCGAAAACTTTTCATGCCTTATTCTTCAGCCGGCAGCCTGACGGCACTGCCCGAGATATATGAAGCTTAGCGAACAACTAGCGGCGCTGCCATCTGGCCCACGCTCTGCCCTTCCCCCGGGGGCTGGCCAAATTGCCCAGGCTGCCTTGTCGGGCTGGATGCAATTCGATTGGGCTGGTATATTTCGCAACCCTGGGTATGTATGGCGGGACCTATGTACCGATCGCTTGTGCGCCGGAGCGCCGATAGGAACTGATTCCGGCGGCGATCGGTAGCCAGAATGCAGGAGGAGAAGCAGGATATGCGCAAACACGGATGGTGGCAAGCAGGCGTCTTGTTGGGGCTGACACTGTTCGCGGGGGCAACGTTCGGGAAATCTGCGATACGGGCCTGGCTGCACGGCAGCGAGGACCGACAAATAGACACGGTACGCGTCACGGCTGAAGCATCGGACTCGTCGGACCGTGCTGGGCCTGTGGTGTGCGATCTAGATAACTCGCTACAAGAGGCCACGGAGGCGCTGCGGCAGATTTCGCTCCTCGAAACGGATGCCAGCGCGCTTGCGCAAGTCTCCGCGGCCGGCGACGACCCCTTCGCTCCGCCGCCGGAGTTGCAGCAGGAGTGCAGCGTCCACGCTTTCTGTCCGATCTTGACTCGGTTTTTTGCCTTGCCAGGTGCCGGCGCAGCTTTTAGCCCTATACCGCTTTTGGGATGGCTCTGCCACTGGGAGCGGCTCTTCACGAGTTGGACTACAGCAGAAGCAGGCATGGATCCGATTGCCGGAGCAGCTTCTTGTGCTGCGGCACAAGAGGATCCCTGCGACGAGGAGTGCCCTGCGGAGTGCCCGGCGCGAAAATGTCCGCATTGCCAGCAGACGGGTACGAGCGATCGTTGCGTTCGGCAAGCGGTTGCCGGTGTGCAGGCCAAGAGCGACGGCAAACTGACCGTCACGGTATCTACGGCTGACGGCTGCCGCTTGACTATCGAGATCGAAACCGGCCACGCCGACACGGTGCGGCCCGCGGCTGCCAGACAAGACGACGGCCCAAGGATGGACGTGATCCATGTGAAGGTGGATCGGGACGGGGGCGTGACCGTGATCCGGCCCAATCCCGTGGGCACACCGATGGTGCCTCCGGGCGCCGACGAACGTCCGCCGATCATTTTCCCGCTACCCATCCCGGACTTTTCGCCTCTGCAGGACCGGGAGCCGGCCACACCGGAAAAGCTCCCGGATTGCGAAAAATGCCCGCCCGTCCGCGAAGGCGTCTCCAAGACCGAGCCGAACCGAAGATAGCGCCCCGAAGCCTTTGCCCGCCGGCGCGACTACCGCTCATCCGCCGGCGGGCTTGCTTTTTGCAGGCACCGCTCCCATGCCCAGCCGATCAGGATCGGGCCATGTTCGATCCAGATCCACCACCTGTCGAAAAACTCAGGACCGCTCATGCCTCTCCAAAAATCCTCCCCGGGCGGAAAGTGATAGAAGAACCAGAAGCGCAGGTAGTACTGCATCACCGCCGCCGGCAAAGCGTACCACGTTGCATAACGCGACCACGGCAAAAACGGGATGAACCACAGCGCGTACCAGGGATTGACGGTGGGGCTGGCAAGGTAGGCCCACACCATCAACGACACCAGGCGGCGTGGTATGTCCGCGGCAGTTGCCGACCGGCCCAGCCGGTAGGACGTGCCGAGCAAAACCGCTGCTACCAGTGCGTAGCTTATCACGAATGCCGGCGCTACCGGCTCCCCCTCCCGGACAGCCGTGGCCATGCGTCGTGGCCACCATGGTGCCAGCCGGAACAGTGTTTCGTCTTCGACAGACGTCAGCAACGCGCTGACCGAACGCTCCAGCCCGCGAAAAAGAAAGTCGTTCATTTCCCACTCGGTGGCAAAAACGCGCAAGCCGGTGTACATCCTAGCCGGCGCGGCACACGGAGCGAACACAGCTTGCAGGGCCAAGCTGACTATCCCAGCCAGGCCGACCGCAGCCCAACGATGCCTGCCTGCTGGCCGCGTCGCTGCCCAGAAAAAAGGCGCCAGCACCAGAGGATACATCTTGGTCAAGAGCGCCGCCATCAAACCGATCCAGGCCAGGTACACGCGCTGGCACAGCAGTGCCAACACCGCCGCACACACCGCCAATGCCGCCGCGCTATCCACGTGCCCCGAGTTGGCCACTTCTTTTAAAACCAGCGGATTCCAGGCGTAGACGATGCACCAAACGCGAGGCTGTCGCAGCAACGCCAAGAGTGCCACCATACACCACAGTGTTGCCAGATCGCAGCCGAGGAGCACAAGCTTCAAAACGAGCATCTGCACATACCAAGAACAGTGCGGCGGGGTCAGGCTTGCCGCCAGCAAAAATAGTGCCTGCGCCACGGGCGGGTATACGGTGGGAACGTGCCCGTGCTCGATCCGTGACAGTATGGTGCGCATGGACGGGTGCTGCAGCAGTCGGGCCAAAACCACACGGTCAGCACCCGAAATGTTCGAGTCCTCCTCGGCCGGTCGGGCAGTCGCCTCTGGCGCATCCAGGAAAAGAGCGCGGATCGTTTGCGGGGCGTACTGGTAAGGGCTTATGCCTGCTCGTGCCACCTGTCCGTCCCACAGATAGCGGTAGATGTCCACCTCCTGGATCGGCTGCGAGGGCCACTGCAGTGCTCGCGTAAGAAGGGCGCATACGACGATCGGCCGCATCAGCCGCGATGGGCTGGCCGAATCTTTTGGCCCACCCCCTGCCTTGAGTGCCCGCACCACGCACAGGCAACCCAGTGCGTAGCAGGCGAACTGTGCCATCCACAGGCCGAAAACCAGCAACACCGGGCGCTCGCGATGTGCCTCACCAGGATTGAAGCCAAAGCTGAGCCAAGTCAGCAGGGCAGAGAGCACTACCTGGACCACGCCGCTCAGTACGATGCCAGCGGCGGGCGAGCGTGCCAGTCCTAATGGTCTGGTCCCGCCCTGATCAGCCTGCACGGACGCGCTCATGACTGGCTCATCCCGATCCGAGCACCTCGCTCTTGTGCCACGACCTCCGTCGGGAGTATATTGACAATGGGCATCGCGCGCACAGGATAGCCGCATAGCGAGCACTCAGGGGGGCCATACAGGTGGCGACACGCGTAGAGCCGAACCAGTTCGATGGGCCGATACCGAGCCCACCGCCGGACGATACGGAGCTGACACCCGAAGTGGCCGGCAAGCGGGACGCTTTACTAGGTGTGCTGCGCGATATGGGTGCCGTGGCGGTGGCGTTCAGCGGTGGCGTGGACAGCACAGTCGTGGCACGAGCCGCCTGCCAGGTGCTACGGGAGCGTGCCGTGGCTGTCACCGCGGTCAGTCCCAGTTTGCCGGACAAAGACCTGGAGCTTGCGCGTCGGCTGGCGACCCTCATCGGCATCCGCCACGTCTTGTTGCCCACGGAGGAACTCGACAACCCGGATTATGTCCGCAACCAGGGGGATCGTTGCTTCCATTGCAAATCGGAGCTGTATCGCCGGATGACGTGCCATCTGGGGGAGTGGCAGGCCGACTGGATCTGCAGCGGCGCCAATTTAGACGACTTGGGAGACTATCGGCCTGGTCTGGAAGCGGCGCGGTTGCACCGGGTGCGGCATCCACTCGTGGAGGCCGGTTTGACCAAGGCCGACACCCGGCAGCTGGCCCGGCATTGGCGTCTGCCCAATTGGAACAAGCCGGCTGCCCCCTGCTTGTCCAGTCGCATCGCTCCCGGCGTGGCAGTGACTGCCGAGCGACTGCGCCGCATCGAGCGGGCCGAGGAGTATCTCCAGCGACTCGGATACGACCGAGTACGGGTGCGGTTGCACGACGGAGAATTGGCACGCATCGAAGTCCCAGCCGAAGCCCTCCACCTGCTGTGCGATGCACAGCGCCGCCGGGACCTGGTGGATTATTTGCGCTCCTTGGGGTTCCGCTTCGTGACCGTGGATCTGGAAGGACTGCGCAGTGGCAGTCTGAACGTCCTGGTGCCCGTGGAAATCCGCGCCCGTTTCGGTGCATCCCCGGGCAGTCAAGTAGTATCCGGAGACGAAGGCCATGGTACCGTATAAAAGCTCCCAGGCGCTCGATTGGTACTTCCTGGAAGCACGCAGCAAAATCCTCGACCTGGCGGCTATCCTAGACCGGATCGAGCGCGCCGGCGGCATGCCCGACGATCTGCGTGTGGATAAGTTGCGGGAAGCGCTGCGTATCCTCGCCGATTCCAGGATGCAGCGCGTCGAAGAAATCCAGCTGGTATTTTCACATCCTTACGATCCGCACTGGCAAAAGCGGTGACCCAGGAGGGCAAGCGCATGGAATACATCGAACCGCACATCCACATGGTGTCGCGTGTGACCGATGACTATCGGCGGCTGGCACGCGCCGGGTGCCTGGCCGTGAGCGAGCCGGCGTTTTGGGCAGGCTTCGACCGTACTTCTGCAGACAGCTTCCGCGACTATTTCCGGCATTTGACCGAATTCGAGCCTAAGCGTGCGGCCCAGTACGGCATCCGCCACTTCAGTTGGTTGTGCATCAATGCCAAAGAAGCGGAGCACGTCTCCCTGGCGCGCGAAGTCATCGCCCTCATCCCCGAATTCCTGGACCGTCCCAATGTCCTGGGCATCGGCGAGATCGGCCTCAACAAGAACACGCCCAACGAGTGCCAAGTGTTCCTCGAACAGGTAGATCTGGCCGTCCGCCGCCAGGAACTGATCCTGGTCCATACGCCGCACCTGGAAGACAAATATGCGGGGACGCGCATGATCGTGGATATGCTGCGCGGTGACAGCCGAGTGGTTCCCGAGCGCGTACTGATTGATCATGTGGAAGAGCACACGATCCGCTATGCCCTGGAGGCGGGTTTTTGGTGCGCTATGACTCTGTATCCAGTGACCAAATGCACGCCGCAGCGGGCTGCCGACATGGTCGAACGGTACGGGCCGGAACGACTGCTGGTCAATTCCGCTGGCGATTGGGGTCCTTCCGACCCCATGGCTGTGCCCGATTTCATCCTGGAGATGCGCCGCCGCGGCCACGACACTTCTGTGATCCGGCGCATCGTTTATGACAATCCGCTGCGCTTTTTCAGTCAGTCGCGGCGCTGGCCCGGGTTGTCGTGACCTGTCTGCGATTTGGCCGGCGCAAAGCGGCCCACTCAGAAGTGCAAAGCAGGTCCATGAGCGCTGGGCATCCGTAGCGTAAGGCGCGTGTAGACGCATCGGCAAGCCCAGTCTCTCGGCTCACCGCCGGTGCGCCGGCACTTCGGTTTTTTTCTAGCCTCTTGAAATCTTCGGCAGTTGATGGTCTAACTAAAAGATGAGGCGGTAAGATAAAACTACGGTCCGCTTGCCGAGAGCGGATAGGGCGCAAGCGATCTGACTATGGAGGCGCAGGCTGACTCTTCGACCGCCGGCCGCTCGGGGACCTCGGTCAGGGGAAATCCCGACGGCGGCAGTCGGGGTTAGGTAGTGCACTAGGAGGCAGGCATGAAGGCGACCATCTACCTCGAGCGCATGATGCACCGCGACATCATCAGCGTACCCGGCGCGTCGGCTGCGTCGTATGTGCTCGTCAAGCTGATTCCCAGTGGTGCCGGGGAAGCGACTCCGCCGCTGCATATCGCATTGGTCCTGGACGTCAGCGGTTCGATGTACGAAGAGGACGGGACCGGACAAAGTCGGCTACAACGCATCCAGAAAGCGGCACTGGCAGCACTGGATCGGCTGCGTCCCCAGGACACGTTGACGGTGATCGCTTTTGCCCGCAATGCCGCCATCTTATTGCCGGCTACACCCTTGACGCAACGTGCTGCCATCGTCGAGACGCTGGACAAGATAGATCGTTGCGACATAGACCCAGGCGGCACGGCCATGGACGAAGCGATGCGCTGTGCCTACGACGAGCTGCGCGCACACCGAGCCGCCGACCGACTATCGCAGATGCTGGTCTTGACCGATGGCGAAACCAGCGGCGAAGTGGCCTGCCGCGAGCTGGCCTCCCAAATGGGCCAGGAAAAGATACGTCTGACCGTCATGGGCGTGGGCACGGAGTGGAATGCCAGCCTGATCAAAGATCTGGCCAGACTGGCCCAGGGAACCTGGTATTACATTGATGCAGAGGATGCGCAGTCGGCCGAGCGTGCTTTCGACGCAGAATTCCAGCACCTGGCGGCGCTCCTTTTTTCGGGCGTCAAGGTGCATCTCTGGCCGGTGCGCGACGTGCGGGTCAAGCGCTTCCGGCAGGTCACGCCGGAGATCCGCACCTTGGACATCGTCGAGACGGAGGAACGGCACTGGGTAGCGGCTATCGGCAATCTGGAGAAGGACCGCCCGGCACGCTTTGTGGTGGAGCTGAGTTTGCCCGCGCGGCCCGATGGCCAGTACGTGGTGGCCCAGCTGGGCTTGGAATACGAACTCGCCGGGCAGGTAGAAAAATCGGCGCTGGTACCCTTGCTGGTCACCTATCGGGCAGCCGGCCCTGGCCCGATCAATGCTGAAGTGGCTCGTTACATTGACGAAATCCAGATGTACGAAATGAACGAGCAGATGCAACAGGCCATCGCGTCCGGGGACACTGCCAAGGTGCAGCAAGTAGCAGAAAAGATCGTCAAAAAGGGGGAAGGTCTGGGACCGCGCGCCGCCAAAAAGACGATGCTGGCGCGGCAGGCCCTGGGCGAGTTGGGTCAGACAGGCCGCGTTTCGCGCAAAACGCAACTGGCGCTGGAAGATTCGGCACGTCTGGCCGAAGAAATGCCTTTGCCCGGATAGGCGGACGGCTCCAGGTCGGCGGCGAGCGCTGATCCGGCAGGTGTCCGCATATGGGAAGCCATCCAGAAAGGCCTAGCAACGAGGAGAGTCAGCCATGATCCGTTGTCCCTCTTGCCAGTTCGAAAACGAGGACGGAGCTCTTTTTTGCGAGTACTGCAAATCGGATTTGCCGGTACCGGCTGCGGTGACGGAGCCTGCCGGCACCAAAGCCGAGGTCGTAGGAGCGACCGTGCCGGTGGTGGAGCTCGTCGGGGAGCCGGCGGGGACGCCCGTCGCAGCCGAGTGCGCTTCTTCGGAGGTTGCGCTCGCTCCGGAGCCCCTTGCGCAGCAGGCCACACCCCAACGGCCAGGCCTGATGGCGCGTGTGGAGGTCGTCTCGGAAGTACCACCGCCGGCCCAGACGGCTGCGGCAACTCCGGCTCCACCGGCGACGCGGCCTAGGCTGGTCGTCATCCGCGGCCTGAAGATCGGCGTCGAATACCCCCTCTACGAGGGGGAAAACTATGTGGGCCGGACGGACGAAAAGCCGGTGGATATAGATCTGGAGGACCAGGAGTCGCCCGACCGCATCTGGTCGTCGCGGCAACATGCCGTGATCCGTTGGCAAGAGGGCCAGCTTACCATCGAAGACCTGGGCAGCACCAACGGGACTTTTGTCAATCGCGTGCGCGTGCCGCCGGGCGAGCGCCGTCCGCTCAACGCCGGCGACGTCATTCAGATCGGCACCGTCCACTTGCGCGTGCACATGTAGCTCGCCTGCCAGCGGATGGGGGATGTCCGCATCCATGCAGCCGACAGATCCACAAGCAGATGCGACGCGCTGGCCAGTCGTCCGTTGCCCACGCTGTGGCGTTGCCCAGCCGAGCGGGGCGCGCTATTGCCATAGCGATGGCGAGCCGCTGCCGGGCATCGCTCCTGCGGCGGAAAACGACGCCGACGTCTTTTTCTCGGTTCCCTTCGTGTTTCCTTGGGGCCGTCAAGCGCGCACGCTCCACGAGTTGGCTTTGGGATTTTGCGACGATTGGGAAACATCGGTGCATCTGGTGCGCGAAGGGCTGCTGGCGACGTTTTTCGCGCAGGCCTTGGGGCGGGACGACTTGGCCGAGCTGGCACAAACGGCGGCACAAATCGCCGACGGTTCGCAAGCCTTGGACTGGCTGCTGGACAAGTTGCCCGTGCACCTGAGCGGCCCTCAACTGAGTGTCGAGCCGCTGCACGTGCATCTCGGTCAGCTTGCCCGAGACGGACAGACGCATTTCGACCTGCACATCGTCAATCAGGGGTTGCGTCTGTTGCGCGGCCGGGTGACGATCGAAGACACCGCCTGGTTGTCCTTGGCCGCCGAAGAGCCGGTACAGTGCCGTGATTTTACGTGCGAGCGGGAGCTGACGGTGACGGTTTACGCGCGCGGGGCCCAGATGCCCGCGGGCGCAGCCTGCCAGGGTCGTCTGCTGGTGGATAGCAACGGGGGCCAAGCCGGTGTGCGCGTCCTGGCCAGTGTACCGGTCGTTCCCTACCCGAGCGGCGTACTCGCCGGTGCCCGCTCGCCCCGTCAGTTGGCAAAGTTGGCCTGTGGTCATCCCGGCCGAGCCTGGACGGATTTCGCCAGCGGTGCTGTCGCCGCGTGGTTTGCCCAAAACGGGTGGAGTTATCCTGTGCGCCCTCCATACGCAAACGGATTGGCCGCCGTGCAGCAGTTTTTGGAAGCGGCGGGACTGGTGCGTACACCGCGCATCAAACTCTTGACCAAGGGGATCGTGGTGCGCGCACCTGCCGGGCGCACGTTCCCCATACGGGTGCGCCTGCGTGCCCTGGACGCCAAACCGATCTATGTTCGGGCCGAATGCGCGGTGCCCTGGATAACTCTGGGTGAGCCGCTGCTGACGGGGCGTCGCGCCGTCGTTCCGGTCAGTGTCACAGTCCCCGAATGTGCACCAGGAACGACACTGGCAGCGCACATAGACCTCTACGCCAACGGCGCTACCCATTTTCAGGTGCCCGTCCGTGTGACAGTGCGCGAAAGCGAAGACACCGGCAATAGGGCCTGGAGCGTTGCAGGCACACTCGAACAACGTCAGCCGATCCCCGTCGAGTGGTCGGGCGCTCCCGCGGGAGAAGGGATATGGCGGCCGTAGCTCAGTGCCCGTATTGTCGCAAGCCGGCGCAAGTTCCGGAACGACTCCTGGGCATGCGCGTGCGCTGTCCCTCCTGTGCGCGCGAATTCGTGACGTCCAAGCCCAGGGACGGCGCTGCGAGCGACACGCCCGCGGCGTCCCGATCGAGTACTCTGTGTCCGGCCTGTAAGACGCCACTCTCCCCAGAGAGCACCATGTGCCAGGAGTGCGGCTGGGTCCGCACGACCGCACAACAGACCGAAACGGCGGGTGTTATCTGTACCAATCCCCAGTGCGGGGCGGCTAACAGCGCCAACGAGCGACTGTGCCAACGTTGCCTTGCTCCTTTGCCCTGGCCCGAAGGTAAAATCTTGCACGGCCGGTACCGGATCGAGCAGCACATAGCCGTGGGAGGCTTCGGCTCGGTGTACCGAGCCTACGACTTGGAAGCTCGACGCGTGGTGGCACTCAAAGAGATGTTCTGTGCCGATGCGGCCGAGTTCGCCACCCGACTGGGCTTTTTTCGGCGCGAGGCAGAAATCCTGCGGCTGCTCCAGCCTTTTGTCATCGTGCCACGTTTGTACGATTTTGTCCACCAGGGTACGGAAGCGTTGATCGTGATGGAGTTCGTGCGCGGTCGTAACCTGCTGGAAGTGCTCGAAAGCGGGCGCGTGCAAGCGTTTCCGATACCTGTGGTAGCGCGCTGGGGCATCCAGATATGCCAGGTGCTGGAGCACTTGCATGCGCAAAAACCGCCGATCATCCATCGGGACATCAAGCCGGACAACCTTATGCTCTTGGACGACGAGACTTCCATCCGGATGATAGATTTCGGGACGGCACGCGATTTGGGCCGCAGTGTTCGCACGCGGCTGGCAGCCAAAACGCGGGTGTTTACCGAGGGTTATGCGCCTCCGGAGCAGATCCTGGGCAAACCGGAAGTGCGCAGCGATCTTTTTGCCTTGGCCGGGACCTTGTACCACCTGGCCACCGGGAAGCCCCCCGAAGGTCCGGAGACCGGTCGTCATTTGGCAGAGCAATTGCAATCTCGCGCTTGCCCTTTTGCATCGCACGAGCGCTGGTTTTACGAGATCCTGCAGATCAATCTTTCCGAAGATGCCAACGACCGCTATTACTCGGCGCATGCGCTGCGCCAGGACCTGGAGAAACAGCACGTGACGCGTCAGGTCAATTGCCCGCGCTGCGCGTACGTCAATCGTGTGCGCGAGCCGTATTGCGTGCGCTGTGGCACACCTCTGACCGAACCAGGTCCGCCCTGCACGGCATGCGGCCGGGAGAACTACCTCGGCAGCCGCTTTTGTGTCCATTGCGGCAGTCGCTTACGATAAAGGAGCCAGCATGGCGGCCGATCCCCAAGCCGGCCCTCGGTCCGCTCTCGGTGGGACGGCGGGCAATTCCCCCGACCCGAAAGCCGTCGTACCGGAAAACAGCCCCGCGCCGGACTTGCCTGCGGTCGGCGCCAGCCCGCGGGACGACGCGTCCGCAAGCACGCGCGCCTGTCCACAGTGCGGCGACCGTCTGGATATCTCGACCGGGTGGTGCGCGGCTTGTGGCTTTGTGCTAGCCCCGGCACAAACGAACGCGGCACCGATATGGTCCCCAGGACATGTCGTCGCCGAGCGCTACCAGATTGTGCGCCATGTACGCACCTATGGCCCGATCCAGCGCTATGAGGCGCGCGATCTGGCACAACCGGGGGATGTTTTGGTCACGCTCGTGTGTGGTCCGTGCCAGGCGGACGGGTCGCCGGACGCGGTGCCCGGCGCCCAGCGAGCGCCCAGCGTCGGCGCCGACGACCGCGACGTAATGACTAGCCCCGCTGTAGTCGTCGGCACTGCCGTGGACCTGCCCGAAGTGGTGCCAGCGGAGGCCGCAGACCTGCTCGGAGCCGTGCCGACTGACGCCACCTCCGGCACCGAACAAGACGCGATCAGCGCCGACCGACCGTGTCGGCAGAGCGAGCATAGCGGTCGTTCCTCACCTGCTTGGCCCGATCCGGCATGGGAAGCCGACCTATTGCGACGGGCCGCCGACCCGGCTCTCCCTGCCGTGACCGAGGTGCTGACCCTCGATCAGGTGCGGGTGGTCGTCGAGGAGCGTCCCCGCGGGATATGCCTGTGGGATGCCTGGGAGCAGGCAGAGGACGATCCATGCCACCAGCTGACCTGGCTGATACAAGCGGCACGTGCCCTCGAGGCACTCTATCGCGCCGGAGCCCTGGTGGAAACCTTGTCCCCACGCTTGTTCGTGGTCAATGACCACCGGTTGCGCTTCGCCGAGCTGCCGGATCCGGTTCCTCGTCCACTGCCGGCGGATGTGCCGATCGTCGGCTCACCTGGTTCGGCACCGGAGCTGATCTTCGATCCGGGGGGTGCCGATGCCCGGGTCAGCATTTATGCTTTGGGTGCCCTTCTGTATGCGCTGGCTTTGGGGCACGAGCTGAGCGAAGCCGATTTCGTGCAGCGCGGCGTCCCCGACCTAGTATCGGCACCCATGCTCGGACTGCATCCCGCGCTCATGCGCATCCTGATGAAAAGCTGTGCGCGATCGCCGGACGACCGGTTTCCTACCGAAGAGTATCGCTGTCGGGCCGAAGGAGGGCTAGTCGAACTCATCCAGGCGCTGGAGGCGGCGCGTGACGAACTGCGCGTGCGTCGGCTCGAGATCGCCGCCTGGACCACTATCGGCCTGGTGCGCGGTAACAACGAAGACGCCTTCGCTGTGCTGCATCGGGCTGCCGCTCAGGCAGGGCTCGCGGAGGCAGCGCTGCTGGTCCTGGCCGACGGCATGGGCGGCTACGCCGCAGGCGAAGTCGCCAGCAAGCTCGCCATTGACACCATATGCCAGCGACTCGCCCATTGGCTGAGCCTTGCGACCGAGCCAGTGGATACCGACGCGCTACGCCAGCAGATGCTGCAGGCCATCGCTGCCGCCCATGAAGCGGTCCAAACAGCGGCCCGCGAGCGCGGGCGCGAGGGAATGGGATGCACGCTGGAAGTCGTGTACATAGCTGCGGATACGTTCCTCGGCGCCCATATCGGCGACAGTCGCGTCTACCACTATCGCCGTGGCCAGATGCGCGCACTGACCGAAGACCAGACTCTGTTGCAAACGCTGGTGCGTCGGGGGCTTTTGTCCGCGGCGGAGGCCGCCGAGCATCCCGATCGCTCGCTCCTGTCCCAGGCACTCGGTGCCAGTCCACGGCTCGAGCCCGACTGGATCCAGGGCACTTTGGCACCGGGGGATGGGCTCGTGATCTGCTCCGACGGCTTGACCGGAGCTGTGACGGATGCCGAGCTTGCCGAGGTCCTGGCACGCTCTCCCAGCGCCGAGCAATGCGCCCGCCGTCTGATCCAAATGACCCTCCTGCGCGGCGCCAGCGATAACTGCACCGTAGTGGTGGTCCGGGCTTGGTAGCTGGCGAGCTGTCAGCTGCGCGCCGCAGACGGGGATGCTTCGACAGCCTGTTGGGCAACGCTGCGAAATGCTGGCCGACGAAAAACGCGCCACATGTCGCCAAGCACGTGTTCGCGTGCGAGCCGTGTGGCGTAGGTCCGACTGAGCACTACTTCGCCTATCAGGGCATCGAGAAAATTGGCTTTGGCAATCACCTCCACGTCGGCGAACCTGCCCCGGGACTGGATGACGATCCGCTCCAAAATGTGCCGGCGATAAAGCCGGATCGGACACCAGGGGTCACTGACGTGCACGCCCATGCAGGCGCCCCAGACGAGTTGGCGCACCTTGCGCAAACCTGTGCGCACCCATCCCCCCGCCGGCGACACCCCACAGACAATATCTACGTCGTCCACGGCTTGTCGCACCAGGTGCAGATCTTCTGCGCTCGGGCACACATCGCCCAAAATCGTCAAAAGCTGCGGGTGCCGCGCCATATCCAGGGCAGCAGCCAGCGTCGGCCCGTAACCCTCTCCGGCAGGCAGCGTCACGTATTCCCAAGCCGCACGGTCCGGGGGCGG
The DNA here is from genome assembly GCA_040289265.1 of Gemmataceae bacterium. GTDB lineage: Bacteria > Planctomycetota > Planctomycetia > Gemmatales > HRBIN36 > PSKW01. Next base: position 179,474 of record PSKW01000003.1, on the reverse strand, counting down.
GTGCGCTCCTGATTGCAAGCCTTCTCCCAGTACGACGCCGGCCAGTATCACTTGTACTCCCTCGTGCGTGGCCCATACCTCCCTCAAAGCATTCATGAGCTCTGGTGCCGCCGCCGTGGCACCGTCACCCAAGAGGACGATGCTGATCGGACGATGGCTGATCGGTTCGCGCTGCCAGTCGAGTTTTTTCACACCTGCCCCTCGATCCAGGCGACGATCAAGACACGCTGTCCTTCAATGGTGGCCGTGAACGTCTTTCGGCGGACGATTGCACCACAGTTCCAACGGCTCTTCGTGCCCGCCGGCGTTTTCATTATAGTTGCTGCAAACGAAATACAGGTTGCCCGCTGCCAGATGCCGGCGCCAGTTGCGAGCGTCTCGCTCACGCAACACCACGTACACCCTAGCCGGTTGGCTTGCCCATACATCCAGGTTTTCCCATTCTACCACCTTGACAAAAGGCTTGCCTAAGTGCCATGTCAGACTATGCGACTCCAGTCGGAACAGAACCAGCCAATCGGCAGGCGTGGCATGACGTCGCACTTGACGGGCAAAGGTGCTTTGTTGGCGGACCCTGTCGAGAACCGGCTCGATGGTCGTCAGATAAATGGCCCAACCTGCCAGCGATGCCCCATAGGTGGCGCCCCAAGCCAAGGCCAGTAGCTTTTTGCCTCGGCTGCCCGCCTGGCCGTGCCAAGCGACCACGCCGCCGGCTAACGCCAAGGCCAGCCCAGGATAGGCAGGCAAGAGGTAATCGGCCCGCTTGAATTGCAGGCTGGACAAAAATGCAAGTAGCGACACGAACCAAGTCGCCCCGTAAGCTTGCCACAAGCTGGGGTCGCTCGGGCGGTGGTCGGCTTCCCCGGGTGACGCGTGTGCGCGGCTAAAAGCGCCGGGATGCCTCAGCAACCGCACCAGGTAAAAAATCCCGAGCGCAACTAGCCAAACACTCCAAGGAAAAAGGTCTCCAGGGAGACGCGCGAGGTACAACCACCACGGGAAAATTTGTGCATCCCAGAGGTCGTCGCCGCCCAGAGCGCGTTGCCAGGTATGGCGCACGAGAAAAAGCCGCGTAAACTCCCCCTGGGTCAGACGGTGGGCTGCTCCGTACCAGGGGCCGGCGATCAAGGCCACCACGCCGAGGCCGACACCCCAGTCGAGCAGTCGGCGCTGCGCATCGCCGACCAGCGCGCTCCAACGCCCCTGGGCCTGGCGTCGGTCGGCCGATCGGCTCGCAGGAGTGCCAGCACCGGCCCATGTGCTCGGCGCTTCACCAGGCATCCTGAGCCATAGCACTGCGCGGACCAGGTACCAGGTTGCCCGCACCACGATGACCAGGACCACGGCGACCGGGCCTTTCAAAAGCACACCGCATGAAATGCAGGCAAAAGCCCATGCGATCCCTATGCGGCGCCACGCTCGGCATCCATGGACTGCGCTGCTCCCTGCGATGGGCCGGTCGTTTTGCTGCAACGCGCAGAGAGCCGCGGTCACGCAAAAGGCGAGCGGCATGTCAATGCGACCGACGCGAGCCAGCCAGGCGAAATGGGTCAGCGTGGCCAGGATGATGGCGGCGCACGTGCCCACACCTCGCAAGCCTGCTCGCGCTAAGGTGCGATACAGCAGCCACACGGTCGCCGCCCCGGCTATGGCAGCCGGCAGCCGAACGCTCCAGCTCGTGATACGCCCGAAGGGCCAGGTGACCAAGGCGACCAGCCAGTAATACAGAGGCGGCTTTTGCATCTCCGGTTGACCGTCGAGCAGCCGCGGCAAGAGCCACTGGCCGTCTTCGAGTATAGACCGGGCGTTTTGGGCTGCCCGCGCTTCGTGACTGCTCCACAGATCGCGTCGGCCCAGCGCGGGCAAGTAAAGGGCCAGAGCGGTGGCCAGCACCAGAGAGGCAACGAACCACGGCTGTCGGGCAACGCCGCTGGCCAGCGCCCCGGTCTTCGGGGTCGCACGCAGGCGCGCGACGATGAGGGGCAAAGTCAAGCGCATGACCGTTGCACCTGGATTTCGAACAGTTTGGCATACGTGGGGCACTGCCGCAGCAACTCGTCGTGAGTGCCCACTGCCTGGATGCGCCCGCCGTCCAGCAGCACGATGCGATCGGCCAACTCGAGGGTGGAAAGACGGTGCGAGATCAAAAAGGTGGTGCGCTGGCGCGTGAAATCTCTGAGCACCTTGTGGATGAGTGCTTCACTTTCCACATCGGCGGCACTGGTGGCCTCGTCCAAGATGAAGATGGTCGGGTTGCGCAAAATGGCGCGCGCCAGGGCCAGTCGTTGCCGCTGCCCGCCCGACAGTGCGTGCCCCATTTCGCCGATACGGGTCTGGTAGCCGTCCTTCAGACGCACGATGAAATCATGGGCATGGGCGCGCCGGGCAGCCTCTTCTACCTCTTCCGGTCGCGCATGCCGATGGCCATAAGAGATGTTGTTGTAAATGGTGTCGTCGAAAAGGATCGTCTCCTGGGTGACCAGGCCTATTTGCCGGCGCAAACTGCCCAGATGCACGTGCCGGATGTCTACCCCGTCAATGAGGATGGCGCCATGCTGAGGATCGTAAAAGCGAGCCAGCAGGCCTATCAGTGTGCTTTTGCCGCTGCCGTTGGGACCGACCAAGGCGATAGCCTCGCCGAAGCGCACTTCCAGCTGGATGTGGCTGAGCACCGGCTGGCCGGCGACGTAGGAAAAGCACACATCGCGGAACTCGATGGATCGGTGGTGGCGCGGCAAGTGCGGCGCCCCGGGCCGTGTGCGAATACGCGGCGTCAGGTCCATGTACGCAAAGACGCGATCGGCAGCAGCGCTACCCGATTGCAGACGTCCGTAGACGTTGGACAGTTTGCGTACCGGATCGGCGATGGCCGCTAAGAGCGCGTACAATTGCAACAGTGCTTCCGGCTCCATGCGTTCGCTGGTCATGCGCAGACCCCAAATATGGGTCTGTTCATTGATGACCAGATAGGCGCCCACCAAAAGCGAGCCCGCCACTGCCAACATGCCCAGCAGCTCGGTGGTCGGTCCAGCCAGCGCTTCCAAATAGACCATGCATACCCCTTTGCGGTAATAATCCTTGGCCGCTTGGAAGAAACGACAGCGTTCGTAGCGCTCCATGGTGAACGCCTTGACGATGCGGATGGCCTGAAAAGTTTCCTGGAGGATCTTGTAAAGCGAGGACATGCTTTCGAGGACTTTGCGGCTGGCCTTTTTCATCGTATGGCCGACTTTGTTCATGACGAAAAACGCCGCCGGGACCAGCAGGAGAAACAAGAGCGTCAGCCGCCAACTGATCATGCACGCCAGCAACACACAGCACGCCACCTTCAATGGCTCTGCAACCATCTTGCCGAAAAGCGTCTTCAATCCCGAACCGAGCGCTTCCATGTCGTTGGTAAAGCGCGCCATGAGTTGATGACTGCCTTCTTCGTCGAATTGTGCCGGGTCGAGATGGATCACGTTGCGATACAAGGCATTGCGCAAATCGAACAGAGCTAGATTGACCACTTTGCCCACTAGCGCTTCTTGCAAAAAGTCGAACAGTCCTTTGAGCGTCACCGCGCCTAGCACGAAAATCACGATCCACACCAGAGTCTCGAAAGGGTCCTCGGGACAGAACTTGTAAATATAGAGACGGGCGGTTTGGTACCAGTGGAGCAACTGACGCGCCTGAGTGAGGTGCCCTTCATCTTTGGCCATCAGCCGCGTCAATTCGGCCAGCCTCCTCTCCCGATTGCGACCGGCCGGCCATTTCTCCACCTGCTGGATTTCTTGCTCGCGTGCGTCGAGCACCTTTAGATAACGCTCGATATCCTGTTCTTTGGCGTGGATTTGCTCGTCTATCCATTTTTGCAGGTTTTGGTTACTGCCCAGGATTTTCAAAACCGGATAGATGGCCATCAAATTGGCGCCCCATAGCAGCGCCACCAGGGCGGCACACAGCACCGACACTATCAGCCGCCGGCGATAAGGCCACGTGTAGCGAATGACACGATAAAAGCTTCTCATGTACGCTCGGCCATCCCGTTCTATGTGATTCGTGCCAGTTGCAGACCTCCAGGTGCATCGGTCGCGCTGGCGAAGCCGTTGCTATTGACCCGGCCCCCCGGTTTGTGTCCTGCAGTTTGCCAATTCCTTACCAGACGTGGCATTTTTTCACAAGTCCAACGATCTGAGACGGCATGATGTCTCACCAGGATGCTGGGCTGATTGGTGCCGCAGAACCTGACCGGGACACGCGATGCCAGCCATTGGGCATTTGGAAGGTGGCGCAAGAACAGCCGGGGGTGCGTGCCGTCTGCTGTGGCACTTGTTGCAGACGTTGCTCGCCCTAGAGCTTGCGGCCAACGTCTGTCATGCGCGGAAAGACAACAAGCGGCGAGCCGAACCTACGAAGGAGGCAGATGCTGAGCCGACGGCTGGCTCGACAAAACGGTGAACTCAGGATGGTCCCTTTGCCGGTCCATCCCCTTCGGCAGCCAGGCGGCCTCGATAAAGCGAGGTCCACGGCTTTGCGTCCCCATCTCGCGATGGGTTTGCCTTTGTCGAGGGTCGTGGTGCAAGAGCCGTAGGCACGTATGGGCACTGGTCGGCTCGCCGTATCGGGATTTTGCCCCGACACTCCAGTTTAGCTCATGCGCTACGATTTGCCTGCAAGCTCTCGACACCGAAGTAGAGGCAAACTGCCCAGTTTTTCCTCGACTGCGATTATTCTGTTACCTCGGCAACAAGTCATACCGGCACTATCCACTTGCCGGTCGTTTTTGCAGCGCCGGTTGGGGTGGCCGGGACATCAGGCACACGTCCCGAGCAAGATGCTAACAAAACGCCCACCACAGTGGCTGCCCTTATGCCGGAGTTCGGGATTGGCTAGTTTCGTCTACTGGCCGGTGCCTTCGGGCGTATTTGCCTGGGCTTTATTTTGATTCACACAGTTGCTGCCTTACCTCCTGACCGCTTCGGTGCATGTGATTGATTTTGTGGTTGGCCTAGTCATCGGTTTGCGAACAGGCCTTGGAGAATCTAATTGATTTCCACGCGATAGACATCGTGGCAGCGGGTGCAGGCCGAGTCCATGCGGTTGAATGCGGAGACGAAATCGGGTCGTTTTTTACTCTTTGCTGCCGCGGCCATATCCAGGCAGGCTTTGCGAACGTCTTCGGTGCTTTGCAGCCATAAGGCACGCGTTTGTTTTTCTTTGGGATTGGGATCTTTTTCCGGTGCATGGGCGGTTATGCCCAAAGACAAAGCCGCCAACTTGTAGGCTGCCAGCGCGATATCTTCCGACTTGCCTTTGGCAGAGAATTGTTGGGTGTTGAGCCGACGCGCTTTGTTGAGTTCTTCATAGGTTGCCTGCACAGACTCCATAAGTCGCTCGATGGGCACTTCTTTGGCCAAGTTGACCTGTTTGCCCGTCTTGCCAGGGGGCAATTTGGCGAACTGATGCAAGTCGTTGAGTATTTTCTTGGCGGTTGCCTGATCCTTTTTGGATATGGCACGCGCTAGGGCCAAAGCTCGCTCCTGAAGCGTGAGGCAGCGACTAGCGAAAGCTTCGTCGCTGCTGTTGATACCGGCCTGGGCAACGAGTGCCAAAAAATAAGCTTCGCCGAGGGCTTGCTTGTTCTTTTGGGCAAGGAGGGCTGGACTTTGCGTGGCTTGCTGCAAATTTTTGACGCTCTGCTCGATCAGCCTTTCGTAAGGCAGATTGGGGAGTTTGATCGCCGCAACCGCATCGTCGGCAGCTAGCCGAAGGGGCGAACGAGTCCAGAAAAGGAGCAGTGTCATCGGGATAACCAGTCCGGAAATTGTCGCCACGGGACGCCAGGGAAACGACATCGTCACGGCCATAACTCCTTTCTTTTCCGCGCGCTGCTTTCATCGGCAAAAGCAGTCGTGCGCCTTTTTGGGCACCGCTTTGCACAGAGATCGTAACCAGGTCCTCAGCCCGCATCAAAGTTTATATTTTGGCACCCGAAGTGTGGCGGTCAAATATCCGGTTGCTTTTGGTAGTAGGTCCGCTCGAGGATGCAGCCCACCGCGTGTCGGCTGCTGCCCATCTGGAATAGGCATGGGGCGCGCCTGGATATGCCACAGTGACGCTACTCGATGGTGCAAGCGAGCGATTTTCCTGACGGATTCACGCCATGCCCTATCCGTGCACTTGCTCTGGCGCAAATGGGCGAGTTGTGGCATGATGGGCCGCCACCGAAGTTGGAGCGACGGGCAGAACGGACGAGATCGCCATGCATGGACCTACCGAACGTGATGGATCGGGATGGGCACACAGCGAGGTAGCACAGCCGTCCCGTGGATCGCGGCCGCTCGTTTGGGCTTGGCGCGGTACTCTGGTGGTTTTGCTGCTGTCGGTCGTTTGGGCAGCTTATCGGATTGTACTAGGTGACAATTTCCACGCCGTTGTGCCCGAGGCGTATTATCGCAGTGCTCAGCTCGATGCCGCGCGCTACGGTCGGCTGATCGAAAAATACGGCATCCGCACTATGGTCAATCTGCGCGGGCCAGCTCCGGACCGGGCCTGGTATCACGCAGAAAAGGCCGTTTGCAAGCAGAAAGGCGTACAGCACCATGACGTGATTTTTTCGGCGTTTCAGCTGCCCGCGCCGGAGGAGTTGAAGAAGCTAGTGCGTGTGTTGCAAGAGTCGCCGCGACCGATTTTGATGCATTGCAAGCGCGGGGCCGATCGCACGGGGCTTGCCGCGGGTATCGTTGTCCTTTTGCAGCCGGAAGGCACGCTCGAGGCAGCACGGAAGCAACTGAGCTGGCAATTTGCTCATGTGCCCATTGGGCGTCTGGCCGAACTGCGCAAGTTTTTCGATCTGTACGAAGCCTACTTGCGATGCACCGATCAGGAACACTCGCGGGAGGTATTCATCGGCTGGGTCGAGGAGCATTATCGTCCCGGCCATCAATGGGCGCTCATCGAGCCGCTGGCGGTGCCGGCACAGTTGCCTGCCGATCGGCCGCTGCCGGCACGATTTCGGGTCACCAATGCCAGTCTGGCGCCGTGGCGCATGCGTCGCGGACCGAATGCCGGCGTACATCTGCGGTATTATCTGCTGCACGAGGGGGCGCCGGAGTCGGAACTGTACAGCGATGGGGCTGGCTTTTTCGAGCGTACGGTGTGGCCTGGAGAGGCGCTGGAGCTGACTCTGGCACTGCCTGCGACGCGCCGGCCTGGCCGCTATCGCTTGCGGGTGGACATGGTGGATGGACAAAGGGGGCCGTTTGCTTTGGTCGGCTCGCCGATGTTCGAGACGACCGTCGAGGTGGTGGAGCCCAAGGAGGCAGCCAAGGAGCGTGGACGTGGCCACTGACACAGTGCCGGGCGCAACGCCCAGCCGACGGAGGGTCCGGCGAGCCGCCGGTCTGCTAGTACGTCTGCTTTTGAGCGCGGGCTTGTTGGCCTGGGTGCTGAGTCGGCTGCACTGGAGCGAATTGGCGCACGTGTGGACTGGGGTACGACCGATCTGGGTGCTGGCAGCTTTGGGCCTGTACGCTGCCGCCCAGGTCCTGTCCAGCTGCCGCTGGCAAATCCTGGCTCGCTCCCTGGGATTTCGCGTGCATCTGCTCGAGTACGTGCGGCTGTATTATGTGGGCATGTTTTTCAATCTGTTTTTGCCGACGTCCATGGGCGGGGACGTGGTGCGAGCCTGGTACTTAGCGCGCCGCGGGCCGGCGGGGTCGCAGTGGCGTGCCATGCTGAGCGTCTTGGGCGAGCGATGCTCCGGCTTGTTGGTGCTGTTGGCATTGGGATGTGTGGCCACGTTGACAGCCCCCGTCGGGATCAGCCGCAGGGTATGCTACGCCCTGTGGATCGTTGCCCTCGGGGCAGGCACAGCAGTGGCGCTGTTGCCCGCAGCCGCCCGCTTTTTTGCCTGGCTGCGGCCCCTGGCCGAGTCGCTGAGTCTATCGCGGGCCAAACAAGGGCGTTGGTGGCTCGCATTGGGCTTGTCCTTTGTCATCCAACTGGCCAGTATCGTCGAGATCGCCATGCTCGGTACGGCCTTGTCCATCCCTGTCCCGTGGTGGGCCTACGGCGTCGTGGTGCCGCTAGTCACGTTGCTGACTCTGCTCCCTGTCAGCATGAACGGTGTCGGTGTGCGCGAAGGAAGTCTGATGGTCTTGCTGGGCCCGCTCGGTGGGTCCGCAGCCCAAGCAGTTGCCCTGGGGATTCTGTGGCTGGCAGTCCATGCTCTGGCCAGTCTGGCGGGTGGCGTGCTCTGGCTGCTCCCGATGGTGGCAGGCACCGACCCTTGGCCGTCCGCCTCGGCTCGTGAAGGAGACCCGACTCATGGATCTGTCCGTTGTCATTCCCATACGGGACGAGAAAGACAACCTGCGTCTGCTACACCGGCGACTTCATGAAGTGCTGGACCCTTTGGGGTTGGACTTCGAGATCGTTTTCGTGGACGATGGCAGCACGGATGGCTCGGTGCAGGTGCTGGAAGAGTTGGCACTGAGCGATGGTCGCACGCGGGTCATTGTCTTGCGACGCAACTACGGGCAGACGCAAGCGTTGCGCGCCGGCATTGACTTCGCTGCCGGCTCGGTCATCGTGACCATGGACGGCGATCTGCAAAACGATCCAGCCGATATCCCAGAATTGTTGCGTGTCCTGGAGCAGGGATACGATGTCGTCTTCGGCTGGCGGCAGCACCGTCAGGACGGCCTGTGGCTGCGCAAAATCCCCAGCTGGTTGGCCAATGCACTCATCCGCGCAGTAACCGGCACACCAGTACGCGACTTGGGCTGTACGCTGCGCGCCATGACGCGGCAGGCCGCTCAGGAACTTTCTCTCTACGGGGAGATGCACCGCTTTATTCCGGTTCTGTCTCTGGAGTGCGGTCATCGCACCGTGCAGATCCCCGTGCGCCATCACCCGCGGCGCTTCGGCAAAACAAAGTATACGCTGAGTCGGAGTTTCCGCGTAGCGCTGGACCTGATTACGGTCAAATTCCTGCACAGCTATTTGACGCGGCCGATGCACGTGTTCGGCGGAGGCGGTCTCTTGTGCCTGGCAGGCAGTGTTCTGGCCCTGGGGGTCACCCTTTTGGAAAAGCTCGCCTGGCAAGAAGATATGACCGGCAACCCGTTGCTGTTGCTCAGTGTGCTTTTGACCGTGGTCGGGGTGCAATTCATCTCCCTGGGGCTCATCGGCGAAGTATTGGTCCGCACCTATTATGAAAGCCAGGGGAAACGTGCCTACAGGATTCGGCGCACCTGGAATTGCGAGCCGGATCGCGAGCGACGGGCCAAGGCCGCCTGAGCTGCCTTAACCCCTTGCAGCGCCCGACCGGACCTGTAAAACAGGAAACGTATCAGGACCTAAGGGTGCGCGGGACATCCTCCGATCGCAACGAACGCCATCGGCCTGGGAGAGGAACGCCATGGTCGAGACGCTGAAAGTGGACATCAAAGCGCTGTTTTTGGAACGCGAGGAGTGCGATGCCGGCACGGTGCAGCAGTTGCGCAACGGGTTGCAGCAAGGCGCCGGGCAGTACCGGACACTGCGCGAAGCCGTGGAAGCAATGAAGCACAAGCTGGCTCAGGCCAGCGGTGCCGCGGCCCAAAAATGGCATCTCAAGTTAGGCATCGCCTTGTATTTCCTGGGCCGGATTCGTGAAGCCAGCGAGCATTTGCGGCACGGAGAAACGGCACTGGCCTGCTATTATTACGGTCTGAGCTTGGCATCGCTGGGCCGCTGGGACGAGGCGGTCATGGCCTTCGAACGGGCCCAGAAAGCCGGGTACACAGCCAGCCAGGTGCAGCTACAGATCGCTGGTATTTATCGGCGCCAGGGAAAGGTGCGCGAGGCACGGCAGCTTTTGGACACGATGCAGACGCTTGCCAGCCACAGTGCCGAATATCATTTCCAGCGCGGTTGTTTGTTGATCGAAGAGGGGGACCGTCTCGGGGCAGTCGCTGCCTTCGAAAAGGCCACCCAGTTGGATCCGTACCACCAAGGCGCTCTCTTCCAACTGGGCTACCTCAACGACCTGTTCGGCAACGACGAGGAAGCCATCCGCTACTACGAGCGTAGCGCAGCCCATATGCCGGTGCACCTCGGCTCCCTCCTCAACCTCGGCATTCTGTATGAGGACACCAATCGCTACGACAAGGCAGTCCAATGTTACGAACGGATCCTGGCTGTAGACCCGACCAACGAGCGCGCGCGGCTGTTTTTGCGCGATGCCGAGGCTTCCCGCATTATGGTGGTGGACGAAGAAAAGATCAAAAGCTTCGACCGCTTTACCCAGGTGCTGGAAATCCCAGTCACCGACTTTGAATTGTCGGTGCGCAGTCGCAACTGCCTGCGCAAGTTGAATATCAAAACCCTCGGGGACTTGACCCGCGTTTCCGAAGCGCAATTGCTGGCCAGCAAGAACTTCGGGGAAACCTCGTTGCAGGAAATCCGCGAACTTATGGCTAGCAAGGGCCTGCGCATCGGTCAGGCTCTCGAGCAAGGACAACAGTACAACTTCGGCTACACCCCGGAACCTGCCTTGACCGAGGCCGAGCAGGCGGTACTCAACAAGCCGATCGCGGACCTCAATCTCTCCCTGCGCGCTCGCAAGTGCATGAACAAGCTGGGCATCACCACCGTCGGGGAGCTTATCCAGAAAACCGCCAACGAGCTGTTGGAAGTCAAAAACTTCGGCGTGACCTCGCTGGAGGAAGTGCGCAAAAAGCTAGCCCAACTGGGCGTGAAATTGCGCGGGGACTGAGTGTCGCTCCTGTCGAGCTGCGCATGGCCTTGCGCTTCGACCTGGTGCATTGTTGCGGTGCGGCACGTGCGGCCTATCTGGCTACGCCGCACGGCGTCGTGGCCACGCCCGCTTTCATGCCCGTCGGCACCTACGGCGCCGTCAAGGGTATGCCCCCGTGTTTGCTGGAACAAACCGGCACGCAGATCGTACTGGCCAATACCTTCCACCTGGCGCTGCGTCCAGGCGCGGCCCTGATCGCCCGTCTGGGCGGCCTGCATCGCTTCATGGCTTGGCCCGGCCCGATACTGACCGACAGCGGCGGGTACCAAGTTTTCAGCCTGGCTTCTCTGCGTCAGGTCAGTGACCACGGAGTATCTTTCCGCTCGCCGGTGGATGGTGCACTGCTGGAACTGACTCCCGAAGCCGCCATCGCTATCCAGGAGCAACTGGGAGCCGATCTGATCATGTGTTTGGACGAGTGCCCCGCCTATGGCGTGCCCGCACATGCCATCGAACAAGCCGTGGCGCGCACCATCCAGTGGGCACGTCGTTCGCTAGCCAGTCACACACGGGCCGACCAAGCGCTTTTTGGCATCGTGCAGGGAGGTCTGGACAGGGTCCTGCGCCGGCAATGCGTGACCGAGCTGGTGGCTCTCGGGTTTCCGGGCTACGCCTTGGGCGGTTTCAGCGTCGGCGAGCCCCTCGATCAGGCTTGGCCACTCATCGAGGAAGTGTGCCGCTTATTGCCCCCCGACCGCCCGCGCTACCTCATGGGGATGGGACGCCCCGAAGACGTGCTGGAGGCGATCCATCGCGGCGTGGACCTGTTCGATTGTGTGCTGCCCACACGCAACGGCCGCAATGCTCAGGCCTTTACCGAGGCCGGAGTACTGCGCTTGCGCAATGCCTGCCACAAAGAGGACCCCAGACCCCTCGACGACGCCTGCTCGTGTTACACCTGCCGGCATTTCAGTCGCGCCTATGTGCATCATTTGTTCCTCACCCGTGAAATGCTCGGGCCGATCCTGGTCAGCCTGCACAATATCGCTTTTTATCAGCGTCTTCTGGCGCAGGCGCGGCAAGCGATCCTCGCCGACACCTGGGACGCCTATCGTGCAGTCCACCTTGCCCGCTTTCGCTCGCACACTTAAGATACCCCAGGCGCAGTACACTGTCGGCGGCCTCCCGGTGCGCGGCTGCGAGTCTCGACCTCGAGGCAATAATCCCCCGTCGGCTTTGGCACCGACCGGTAGTCGCCTGGGGGTACTATGGACAAGGACCAACGATGGATATCCTGCTGGCAACCTGGATCTGGGCACAACAAGACGCACAGCCGGCCGAAGGGCCGTCGTTTCTTGTTTCGGTGCTGCCTATTATCTTGCTGTTCATAGTTTTGTGGTTTCTGCTCAGCTGGTCGGAGCGGCGGCGCAGTCGGGAACAGGCCAAATTGTTGGGCTCGCTCAAAAAAAACGACAAGGTGATATTTGCCGGCGGGCTCATCGGCACGATCGCCAACATTCGGGACGACGATAACGAAGTGATCGTCAAAGTGGACGACAATGTGCGCTTGCGTATCCTCAAGGCCAGCATCCAGCAAGTGGTACGCGAGGAACCAACCGACCGGCGGCAGGATGCCAAACAGCCGTCCTGACAGGTTGTGCTTCGTGGCAAAAGCGTTCGCAGTGCGGACAGCCGAGCTAACAGTGTGCCTGGCGGTCGGGAGACTGGATGCTCGAGGCCGTCTGGAATAGTATCCGGCATATGCGTGCGAGCGAGGACTAGGGCCAATTGCGAGGGGGCCTCGAACCATGTGGCAACGATTCGGCAGACGGATTCTCATCTGCGTAATCCCGTTGGTGTTTTCGGCTTTTGTCACTGCCTGGGCGGTGCTCAATTACTACAGCGACGAGCCGGGCAGCGGGCCACGCTTCAATATGGGTGTGGATCTGGCTGGCGGCACCATCCTAGTCTACGAAGTGGACCGGGATTGGTGGAACAATTTGCAGCCTTTGGAGCGGCAGAATTTCGATTCTGCTTCGCTGGCGGCGGCGTTGAAGCGACGCATTGATCCCAACAATCTGCTGGAAGTAACCGTCCGGCCCATAGACACGACGCCGCCGCGGGTTGAGATCATCCTGCCCATGCGTTCGGCACGCGGGGGCATTCGCGGCAGTGCCGATATCGAGCAGGTCAAGAGCTTGATTACGCAAGTAGGCAAGCTCGAGTTCCGCATGCTCGCCGACTCGCGCGATTTTCGCAGTCAGCAGGAGCTGGAAGCCTTTCGTCGGCGGCTGGAGGCCTTCGTGAAGGATTATGTGCCGGACAAGCGCAATGTTCCGCCTACACCCGACGAGGAGCAATACCAGTGGATGGAGTTGGCGGAAAGCGAAGTGAAGGAACGTGGGTGGGGACCGGACAAAGCGGGCCTAGAGCAACTGGGCACGCTCTTTTTCTACCACGATCCCAAATACAAGCGGCATTTCGTGCTCACCAAGGTGCCACAGCCTCAAGAGACCGTGACCGGTGAAGATCTGGCCTCGGCCCGTCCCGATGTAGGCCCGCAGATGGAATGGGTGGTACGGTTCGATTTGAAAGCGTCCGGGGCGGAGCGCTTTTTCGAGCTGACGCGGCCCGGGCTTTTGCCCGAAGAGCAGAAGCGTTTCATGGCCATCATCCTCGATGGCAAGGTGGTATCCTATCCCCGGCTCAACGATCGCTTGCGCGACGGCGGCATCATCACCTTGGGCCGTCACAATCCCCAGGAGCTGAAGCGCAAAGTGGACCAGTTGGTCCTGATCCTGCGCTCGGGCGCTTTGCCGGCCACGCTCAATCGGCAGCCGGTCAGCGAGATGAGCATGGGGCCCGGTTTGGGCCAGGACACCATCCGCAAGGGGACAACGGCCGTGGTCGTGGGCTTTGTCCTCGTGGTGCTGTTCATGTTGGTCTATTACCGCTTCGCCGGGTTGGTGGCGAGCGTGGCACTGTTGGCCAACTTGCTGTTGACCGTCGCCTTTATGGTTTTGGTGCAGGCTACCTTTACCTTGCCCGGTCTGGCAGGATTGGTACTCATGCTCGCTATGGCCGTGGACGCCAACGTGCTCATCTACGAGCGTATCCGCGAAGAGCGGGAACGGGGCGCCAGTCTGGTCTTGGCCATTCGCAACGGCTACGACCGCGCTTTCCCGACCATCATAGATACGCACCTGACCAGCATTTTCACCGCTGTCGTCTTGTACGCCGTGGGCAATGACCAACTGAAAGGTTTCGGTATCAGCTTGGCGGTAGGGCTGGTGATCAGTTTGTTCACGGCCTTGTATATGACGCGCTTGATCTTCGACATCTGGATAGCACGCAACTGGCTCAAGCATCTGCGTATGCTGAAGCTGTTGAGCCGGCCGAACTTGGATTTCATGAAGTATCGCTATTACTGGTTCACGGCGACGGTGGCTGCTGCCGTATTGGGGCTGGTCATTTTCGTGCTTCGCGGCGAGAGCGGCCTCAATATAGATTTCACAGGGGGAACCGCGTACTCGATAGAATTCCGGCAGCCCAAGCGCATCGAAGAGATCCGCGCGCGGATCGCGCAACCTTTGCCCGATGGCCGGCAGTTGCGGGATCCTTCGGTAGATGCCATTTATCCGGCGGGTGAGGTCGCCGGCGAGACCAAAACGTTCACCATTCGCTCGACCGACCGCGATGTGTTGCGGGTGCGCGACCTGGTCAAAGAGCTATTCGGTCAGGAGTTGGTGTGGATTGAAGTCAAAGTGGTGCCGAAAACAGGTGCGGGCACCCCGCCGGCTTGGGAGTTGCACTTCTCCGAGCCGGTAGCGGCCTCGTTGGTAGAGCGAGAAGTGGATGCGTATTGGGAAAAGCAAGGGCAGCGTAACCCGCGGGAGATGTACCGGCTGGAGCCACTGGACCCATCGGACGCGAGCGGTTTGCATGCGCGCTTTTTGCTCACTCTGAGCGGGGGTGTCGAACAGCCGGTCAGCGACGGCCAGGGCTTGGCCCAGTACCTGGAGAAGGCTTTGCATCAGCCCAAGTCGCCGCGGCTGGAGAACTTCGATAGCCAGCTGGCCCGAGAAACCCAGGGGCGTGCTGTGGCAGCCATCGCACTGAGCTGCCTGGCCATCTGCCTTTATTTGTGGTTTCGTTTCGGCAGTTGGACGTTCGGATTGGCCGCCGTGCTGTGCCTCATCGACGATGTGGCTTTTGCGATGGGGTTGGTGGCAATCTGCCACTTTTTCGCCGACACCTGGGTGGGCAAAGCGTTGTTGCTCGACGATTTCAAGCTCGATTTGGCAGCGGTAGCTTCGTTGTTGACCCTCGTGGGCTACTCGGTCAACGATACCATCGTCGTCTTCGACCGTATTCGCGAGGTGCGCGGACGTAGCCCGGTTTTGACCGCCCAGATGATCAACGACAGCATCAACCAAACCTTGAGCCGGACGCTGTTGACCTCTTTTACAGTATGGCTGGTGGTCACGGTGCTGTACATTTTGGGCGGCCAAGGGATCCATCTGTTTTCATTCATCATGATGGTAGGAGTGATCGTAGGTACGTACAGTTCCATTTTCGTGGCCAGTCCCTTGTTGCTGGTTTTCGGCGAGGGTCGCGGGCGGACCGAGGCTACGCCGGCCAAAGTGCAGGTCCGGCCTGTGCAAGCGTAAAGGGGCGGCCAGGCCGAAAGGTACCTGCAGATGAGTCGCTCGTGGTGCAGTCCGCACAGTCCGACCTGCTCGGCTGCCGCCGGTCCTGCTGCCTGCCCCTCGTCGGTCGAGTGGAAAAGCCATGCCGGAAACGATCGAGACGGTATCCATCGCCGAGGAGACCGAAAAGCGTTATCTGCATTATGCGCTGTCGGTGATCATGGCGCGGGCGCTGCCCGATGTCCGTGACGGCCTCAAGCCGGTACAACGACGCATCCTGTACAACATGTACCACGACTTGCACTTGTATGCCGACGAGCGGCCGATCAAGTGTGCCAAAGTCGTGGGGGAGGTGCTGGGCAAATACCATCCGCACGGGGATGCGTCGGTATACGACGCGTTGGTACGCTTGGCACAGCCTTTCACGTTGCGTTATCCGCTCATCCATGGGGAGGGGAATTTTGGCTCGGTGGACGGCAACCCTGCCGCCGCCTATCGCTATACCGAGTGCAAATTGCTGCCGCTGGCCGAAGAATTGATGCGCGAGCTGGGGCAGCGCACGGTGGACATGCGCCCGACTTTCGACGGCGCTTACGAGGAGCCGGTGGTTCTGCCGGCGCGCTTTCCGCACCTGCTGGCCAACGGCGTCACCGGCATCGCCGTCGGCATGGCCACCAGCATCCCGCCGCACAATCTGGGCGAGCTGGTCAAAGCGTGTATCGCGCTCATTGACGATCCCGATGCGACCACGGCAGACCTCTTGGAACACATCAAGGGGCCCGATTTCCCCCTGGGCGGCCGTGTCCTGGCCGACAGACGCACGCTGCGCCAGATTTACGAGGAGGGGATCGGCACCATCAAGGTGCAAGGGCAATGGAAGCTGGAGCAAGTAGGGCGCAAGCGGCAGATCGTGATCACTTCCATTCCCTTCGGCGCCAACAAAGCCGCTTTGGAAGAAAAAATCGGGGCCCTGATCGCCGAACGCAAGCTGCCGCAACTGACCGGCATCGTCAACGAATCCAACATGCACGAGGGGATGCGGATCGTGCTCGAACTCAAAGCCGACGCCGATCCGGAACTGGTGATGGCCTATCTGTATCGGCACACCGAGCTGCAACAGAATTTCGCGTACAACATGACGGTTCTGGTGCCTGACGCCGGCGGTCAGGTGCGGCCACGCCGCCTGGGTCTGCGCGAGTTGTTGCGGCATTTTTTGGACTTCCGCCTGACCACGGTGCGTCGGCGTTGCCAATACGAGCTGGAAAGTCTGCGTCGGCGTCTGCACATCTTGCGCGGCTTTCAGGAGATCTTCCGCGATCTCGATCGTGCCCTGGCACTGATCCGCTCCAGCGACGGCAAAGAAGATGCCTCCCGCAAGCTCCAACGTCACTTCCAGCTCGATGCAGACCAAGCCCAGGCGGTCCTGGAGATGCTGCTGTACCGATTGGCCCGCTTGGAAGTTGCCAAAGTGCGCCAGGAGCTCGAAGAAAAAGAGCGTCAGGCACAGCGCCTGGAAAACATTTTGCGGTCCGAGAAAAAGCTGTGGGCGATCGTACGCGACGAGTTGCTGGAGATCGCTCAGAAGTATGCCGATCGCCGACGGACCAAGATCGTGACCCAAGACGACGTGCCCGAATTCGATCCGCAGGCTTATATCGTTCGGGAGAATACCCATGTCATCCTCACCCGCGACGGGTGGATCAAGCGGGTCGCCCGGCTGACGCGACTGGACAATACCCGCATCCGCGAGGGGGACGAAATCCTGACGGTCGTCCCGGGCAGTACGCTCGATGCGGTGGTCTTTTTCATGGACGACGGGATCGCGCTGACGCTGCCGATACACGAGGTACCCGCCAGCTCCGGCTACGGGGAGCCATTGTCGCGCTTTTTCCGTGTCGGTGCCGGTGCGCGTCCGGTGTGGGCCTTGACGACCGACGAGCGTTTCGTGCCGCCGACGCAGGTACCCGGCAACGGCCAGCCTCCCCCTCCCTATTTGGTGATCGCCACGGCTTTGGGATATGTCGTGCGTATTCCTTTCGCGCCTGTGCGGACTCCCTCGACGGTACGCGGACGGCTCTTCGCGCGACTGACGCCAGGCGATCGTGTCGTTTTGGTCCGCCTGGTGCGCAGCGAAAAAAGCTTGCTCCTGGTCTCGCGGCAGGGCCATGTCATTCACTTTGCCCTGAAGGAAGTGCCTGTTCTGGCTGGACCGGGCCGGGGCGTCCTCGGCATCAAATTGGATGCAGACGACCAATGCTTGGGCGGCTGCCTGATTGGGCAGCGGCAGGACGGCGTGATCGCCGAAACAACGGATGGGCGCACCTTGCGGCTGACCGGCGAGCGCGAGCTGACGCATCGGGGAGGGCGTGGCCAAGAAGCTCTGCGCCGCGGCACGATTGCCCGGATTGTACCGGAGCCGATCGAGTTGGTACACTGGGACGAACTGGAACCCTCGTAACCGGCACCGTGGCGCCGGTTCCTACGCGCCCCAGGTGCTTGCTTTGTGGTCCTGAGGTGCATCCATGGACTTGCAGGCGTACATCCGTGACATCCCGGACTTTCCCAGACCCGGCATCGTATTCAAAGACATTACCCCTCTCTTGGCGGAGCCGAAGGCATTTCGCGAGGCGATAGATCGGCTCGCCGCTCGGTATCGGCAGGAAGATGTGCAAGCGGTGGCGGCGGCCGAGGCACGTGGCTTCCTTTTTGCTGCGCCACTGGCCCTGGAATTGCAGGCCCCTTTGATTATCCTGCGCAAACCGGGCAAGTTACCTTATTACACCCATGCCCACCAGTACGAGCTGGAGTACGGCAGCGGGGAATTGCACATGCACGTAGACAGTTTGCGTCCTGGCACCAAAGTGCTGCTTGTAGACGACGTTTTGGCTACCGGCGGTACCATGGAGGCTGGGTGTCGGCTGGTGGAGAAAGCCGGCGGCCAGGTACTCGGATGTGCCTTCCTCATCGAGCTGGCGTTCCTCTCAGGACGGCAGCGACTGGCACCCTATCCGGTTTTCAGTCTGATTTCCTATAACAAATAGTCCACCGAGGCCGCACGGCCGGTGTGCTTCCCTGCTGTGCTCGCCGCAAGGCGGGCCTTTGTTTTTCAGGTAGTGGGTGGCCGATGGTAGATTTTGCCAAACACCAGGGCCTGGTTCCGGCAATTGTCCAAGACGCCGCAACCGGGGAAGTGCTCATGCTGGGCTGGATGAACGAAGAAGCGCTGGCCGAGACCATGCGCACGGGTTATGCCTGCTACTACAGTCGTAGTCGCAAAAAGTTATGGCGCAAAGGGGAAGAAAGCGGCCATGTGCAGCAGGTCGTGGGCATCTATCTCGACTGTGATGCCGATACTCTGCTCGTGCGTGTGCGGCAAACGGGCGTGGCCTGTCACGAAGGATATCGGTCGTGCTTTTTCCGCCAATGGGACCAGGGCGAGTGGCGAACGGTCGCCGAGCGCGTGCTGGACCCCAAGACCGTTTATCGGCCGCACGAATCCAGCACGGGCCGAGGCTAGGGGGCAACGCCTATGGACGCTGGCAAAAGGCTCAAACTCGGACTGCCCGCCGGCAGCCTCCAAGAGGCTGCCCTGGATCTGTTTCGCAAGGCCGGATACAAGATCACGGCCACCAATCGCAGCTATTATCCGGCGATAGACGATCCGGAAATCGAGTGCGTGCTCATTCGTGCGCAGGAGATGGCCCGGTACGTTCAGGACGGCGTTCTCGATTGCGGAGTGACCGGTTACGACTGGATCGTCGAGACCGGGGCCCAGGTCGTGGAAGTCACCGAACTGATCTTCAGCAAAGTCAGTCGTCGGCCGGTACGCTGGGTCTTGGCAGTTCCCGAGGATTCGCCGATTCGCAGCGTGGCCGATTTGCAGGGGAAACGGATTGCCACCGAGGCGGTGCAAGTGACCAAGCGCTTTTTGGCCCGTCATGGCATAGTGGCGCAAGTGGAATTCAGCTGGGGCGCCACCGAAGTCAAGCCGCCGCAACTGGCCGATGCCATCGTCGAGGTGACCGAGACCGGCAGCTCGCTCAAAGCCAATCGGCTGCGCATCGTCGCCGAAGTATTGCAAAGCACGCCGCGCTTTATCGCCAGTCCTGCGGCTTGGCAGGACGAGTGGAAACGCCAGAAGATGCAGGACCTGATCGTCATGCTCAAAGGCGTCCTGGCGGCCGAGGGCAAGGTTGGCCTGATGATGAACGTGCCCCGCGACCGACTGCCGGCGGTCTTGCGCATCCTGCCAGCCTTGCAGACCCCGACGGTGGCCTCTTTGGCCGATCCCGATTGGGTGGATGTCAATACCATCCTCGACGAATCACTGGTCCGTACTCTGGTGCCGCAGCTGCGTGCCGCCGGCGCCCGCGGTATCGTCGAGTACCCCATCAACAAGATCATTGATTGACGGTCGGTGCCGGCCGGTCTGCCGTGCCAGCTAGCTGCCTAATGCGGGCAACGTGCGCCGGGAACGGCTTGGTCTGCCTGCACCCAGGGCCAGGCCAGTCGCTGTTTGCAGTGACAACAAATGCACTCGTCAGCAAGCGAGGACCGTGTAAAATAGATGCGAACTGCACCAGGCACCATGAGCGCCCGTAGCTCAACTGGATAGAGCATCGGTCTTCGGAACCGAGGGTTGGGGGTTCGAATCCCTCCGGGCGTACTTTCTCGACACGATATCCGTGCCCCAGGCAGCCCAGTCCGTGCCCCTCGCAGCCAGTTCGACTGCCCGGTCAATCGTTGAACAGAAACTCTTTGGTATTGATGAGCGCCCAGAGGATGTTTTCGAAGGCCTGCTTTTTGTTGTTGCCCAGCTTGGCGACATGGGCCAAAGCCGTTTCCATCTCTACCTGAGTGGGTCTGCGGGCAAAACAGGCCAGGAAAAGCTCCTCGATCTTGGCGCGGTCGTCGCGCGAGTTATCCTGGGCTAGCCGATCGCAACGACCGCCTGGCCGAGCGAGTTTGGCCTGCACTTCGTCGGAATTGAGCAAGTGCAGGGCCTGGGCTAGGTTGGCGTCGTTGGTTCGCTCGCACTCGCAGGCACTGGTTCGCTGCGGTTTGCCGAAGACCTCCAGGAAATAGTTCATGTACGCTTCGTCGGGCAGCATGATCGCCCGGCGCGGACCCCAGGTGTCCTGTGGCAGATTGGCGAAGCCCGCCGGACTGTCCGTCACCTGGTTGACGGCATCGAGCAAGACTTCCGCGCTCAGCCGTCTGGGATAAAAGCGGGCAAAGTTCTGCTTGTCCTTTTTGTTGAAGTCATTGGGCACGGCGCTGAGCTGATATGTCCGGCTATTGACGATCGTGCGGACGACATGCTTGAGGCTGAAGCCATGAGCGACGAAATCTTTGGCCAACGCATCGAGCAGTTCTTCGTTGGACGGCGGATTGGTAACGCGCATGTCGTCGAGCGGCTCGACGATACCGCGACCGAAGAAATGTGCCCAATAGCGATTGACCAAAGCGCGCGCCAAGAAGGGATTGCTGGGAGAGACCAGCCAATCTACTAATTTCTGGCGCGGATCCTCGCCGGGCGGCACCTCCACGGGCGGCGCGTCCAAAGGCTTGATGGTCGCCGCCTGACCGGTGCGTTTATTGGTTACCGCGCCTTGCGACTGTACGAAAACCACGAAGCGGTTTACCGGTTGCCCCTGTAACTGCTTGGGCTGCAAGATATTTTTGCGCCCGACGCGACCGAAAAAGGCAGCCAGCCCCCAGTAATCGTCCTGACTCCACTTCTCGTAGGGATGGTGGTGGCACTGCGCACAGGCCAGACGTAATCCTAGGAACACCTGAGCGGTGTCGTCTACGAATTGCTGGAACTCGGTCAGCTCATTGTACCAGACGACTGGGGGATGAGTCACTTCGTCGCCGGTGGCAGCCAAGATCTCGCGCACGAACTGATCGTAAGGCTTGTCGTGGGCCATGGCCAGACGCAGCCATTCGTGGAAGGCAAAAGTCCCTTCGGCGCGTTGCGGCTCGCCACGGCGTTTGACGCGCAAAATGTCGGCCCATTTGTTGGCGAAGTAATAAGCGTATTCCGGGCGCTCCAGCAGCCGGTCTACCAACTTTTCGCGCTTCTTCGGGTCTTTGTCTGCTAGAAAAGCCGTCACTTCTTCAGGCGTGGGCAAGGTGCCGCAGATGTCTATCATGGCCCTTCGGATAAACTCCTCGTCGGTACACAGAGCCGAGGGCACCAAGCCCAACTCCTGCCATTTCTTGTGCGTGTACCGATCCACCAAGGTTTGGTAGGGGAACTCGTAGGCAGGGATGGGCAGGCCCAGGGGGACCGTGGCACGGAACACGGCGACGTGGCCCTGATAGCGCACCATCACGGCCGATTCGCCGCTGGCTTGCAGCGTGCGAACCAAACCACGACCGTCTACATCGGCAATCTCGCTTTCATTGCTCTCGTATTGCGCTCGCCGGGTGATGTCCTCGATCGTGCCGTCGCTGTAATAAGCATAAGCGGCCAGTTGCTGCACACTGTTGCGCGTCATGATCCGCCGCTCCGGATAGACGCTGATGCGCGTAACCACCGGATCGGTGGGCTTGCCATAGGGCATACCGGCGGCGATCCATCGGTGGATGAGTCGGTATTCGTCGGAGTCCTTGGCCAGTCTTTTGCCCCCGCCGTGCGGCATTTGCCCGGTGGCTTTGAGGAGCAGGAGGCTGGCATCCGGTGCCGCCGGGAACAGACGCCGGCCTCGCCCTTCTTTGACCAGCGTCATGTAATCGAGTTCTGGCTCGAACCCGAGCAGGGACAACTTGAAGCCGTTTTGGCCGCTGGCCTTGCCATGGCAGCCTCCCGAATTGCACCCCAACTTGGTGAAAATGGGCACGATTTGATTGGGGAAATTGATCGGCAAAGGGGCACCGGTGTGCTCGACTTTACACGCTGCCCGGGCCGTCCGATCGGCGTACCGAACGATGATATCCGTCTGTCCATCGGCCAGCGGGACGATGCGGCCACCCGGTTGGATCTGGATTATCCGCGTATCGGCCGCCGAAAACTCTGCAAAGGGCGTAACGTCCATCGGACGACCGTCTTTGAGCTTGGCGGTCACCACGAGTTGTGCCCGTGCATCGGCGCCTTTGAGGGAAATCTGGGCCGGGTAAATATCGAGTGCTGCAAGGTCGGCAGGCGCAGGGCGCACAACGCCCGTCAGGTCTGCTGTCGAGGTCCCGTATATTTCACCCGCATACCCAGTGGCAAGGCACATTACGATGCTGAGGGCAGCCCAAAGAGGACTTCTTGCCTGACCCATGGAAAACCCCCCTTACCGTGAGCCTCACTGTGTCGCCTGTTCAGTGTGGACAGCGCAAGCGCGTGTCTTGCAACCGACTGCAAACGCCTGGGAGCCCGGCGACGGCAGGCAAGCCGGCTCGCAGACGCCTTCGGCGGGATACCGCTTCAGTCTTCGTTATGTTAGCATAACTGGTGCGAACCCTCAAGGGGAGCAAGCAGATTTTTCGCGGCCGGTCATTCTCCCAGCCCCAGTTTGGCGAGCACCCAGGGTAGGGCATAGTCACGAATGAAGATGAAAGCGCCGTAGGCCACCGCGGCGGCCACGGCGAGCGTGACCAGCAACATCACCCAGCCACCGATGGAGTAGAACAGGTTCCTGAACCAGCGGTGGCGTTCGTAGCGGCGCTGTTCGTCGTCAATGGACTCGTAGAACTTTTTCAGCTTGCTGACTTTGCGGTCGGCTTTGGCTTTGAGGTAGCGCGAGCGCAGAGCGGCTTCGAATTCCTGGTAGCTGGCCAGGGAGCGAAACGGTCCTTTTTTGTTTTTGCTCGCTTGGGCTTTGACATCGAAGTCCGGGTCACGGATCAAGTCCCGCACCTGGGCAGTGGTCAGTTTGCGCTCTACCAATTTCCCGTCGGGCGTACGATACTGAACATACCACCACTCGACCGCTTCCGCTTGGGTCGAGGCGGGAGAGCGCTCCGAGCTGCCGGGCAAAGATTGTGTCCTAGCGGGTGTAGGCGGCGAGGTGGGCTGCCGCATCGGTGCCGCTGTCGTCCCCGGCTTGTGCTCGAGGAAGCTCAGCCGATCGTGTGCCAGACCGAGATTGCGCAGGTCCACCAAAAGCTCGGCACAGGTCTGGTAACGATGCTCGGGATTTTTGGCCATCATTTTGTCAATGATCAGGTCGAGTTTTTCCGGCACATCCGGGTTGAGCCGCCGCGCGGGAGGGAACTTGCCTTCCTCTTTGGCACGTAGCAAATCGAGCGTGGTGTTGCCTTTGAAGGGGACCTCGCCGGTAATGAGGGTATAGAGCATGCAGCCCAGGGAGTAAATGTCGCTCCGACGATCCACGTGCTTGGCGTCGCGGGCCTGCTCAGGGGCCATGTAGTAGGGCGTTCCTGCCCCCACGCCGCTCTGGGTCAAGGACAGATCCTCGTCCAAAGCCTTGGCCAGCCCCATGTCGGCCAACTTGATCACGCCTTTGGGTGTGATCAAGATATTGTCGGGCTTGATGTCGCGGTGGACGATATTGTTCTCATGGGCATAACCGAGCGCTTCGGCACAAACGATGGTGATATAGAGGGCATCGCCGATAGACAGCTTGCGCAGCTT
Organism: Gemmataceae bacterium; assembly: GCA_040289265.1. Lineage (GTDB taxonomy): Bacteria > Planctomycetota > Planctomycetia > Gemmatales > HRBIN36 > PSKW01. Next base: position 155,512 of record PSKW01000003.1, on the reverse strand, counting down.
TTTGAGCCAGCTTTGCAGGCTGCCGCCTTCGATGTATTCCATGGCATAGTAATGCCACCCTTTTTCACACCCGACGCTGTATCCGCGGACGATATGGGGATGGTCGAGCCGGGCCAGGATGCGTGCCTCGCGGTAAAAGCGCTCGATGAAGTTCTGGTTGGAGGCGAGATGTTTGAACAAGACTTTCAAAGCGACCGGGCGGTCGAGACTGATCTGGTGTGCGAGATAGACGGCTCCCATGCCGCCGGCACCCAACTTGCGCACGAGCCGGAAGTCGCCCAGCTGGACTACTGCCTGTCCGGCGGTCTGTGCGATCGGAGCGCTGGGAGTAGCAGCCTTTTCGGCCAGAGGTTGCGTGACTGCTACTGTTTCGCCGGAGACGGCAGATGAAGGCTTTTTGCCTGCCTCCTCTGCTGCCAGCGTTTCCATAAGCAAATGGGCGTCCCCGGTTTGCTGCCCTGCCGGAGTCGCTTGTGCTTCTTTGGGTGCCGGTTTGCCTTCGCTACCCGCCGGCTTGGTCTTTGCCTCTTTTTCCTCGGACATGTATGGCGCCTGCCTCCCCAACAACATGCATAGCTAATAGGGACGTTTAGGCGACAAATAAGAGTCTCAGCGATACTCTCTTATTCGGTCAATCTACCGACCGCCACATGTATCTGAAATGCCCCTCTGCTCTTAGTATGGCACCGGTATATTATCGCGGCAAGCATATTTTTTCCCAACGGAACCATTGTTTCTGCCGATGGATCCTGTCTTTGGGCTGCGGCACGCACGTATCGGTCGGTGTCCCAGACAGGACCGAGTCGGACATTGCTTCACAGTGTCGGGGGCCGATAGCGCCGTAATCGCAGACTGTTGGCCACCACGGAGATGCTGCTCAGCGACATAGCCACGGCTGCGAGCATCGGATTCAGGTAATTAGCCGCTGCCAGAGGGATCGCCAGCACATTGTAGAAGAACGCCAGGAACAGATTGACGTAGACGGTGGTCAAGGTGCGTCGGGCTAGAGCCAGTGCGCAAGGCACGGCCCGCAAATCGTTGCGCATGAGGGTGAAATCGCTTGCCTCCAAAGCGATGTCGCTGCCGCTGGCCAGGGCAATGCCCAAGTGAGCTTGCGCCAGTGCCGGAGCATCGTTGATTCCATCCCCGACGAAGGCGACGCGGCGCTTGTGCGACTGGAGTTCCCCTACCAGACGTGCTTTGTCCTGAGGGGGCACTTGGGCGAAAACACGGGTGATGCCGAGCTGCCTGGCTACGGTATCGGCGGTACGCCAGTGGTCGCCGGTCACCATCCAGCACTCGTAGCCCATACGCCGCAGAGCCGTCAGCGCGTCTGCCGCCTCGGGTCGCACCGGATCGCTGATGACCAAATAACCCAGACAGTGGTCATTGCGAGCGACATAGACCACGCTGCCGCTGGCTGCTGCTTCGTGGACCGCCTGCCGCAGTGCGGGTGCTAACGCGATCCCGTGGCCGAGCAGGAATTCTTCGTTGCCCACCGCAAGCGAAGCGCGGTTGGTGCGCGCCCAGACGCCGCCTCCCGGCGTAGCTTCGAACGACACGACTGCATCGAGTGCCAGGCCGCGCTCGCGAGCGGCGCGCACGATTGCCTGTCCCAGAGCATGTTCGGAGCGCTGCTCGGCACTGGCTGCCAAACGCAACAACTCTTCTTCGCTGACGCCGGCGTCCGCACTGGGCACCACGCGCGTCACCGTCGGCCGGCCCAGGGTCAGTGTGCCCGTCTTGTCGAACAGGACAATGTCGAGACGGCCAGCTTTTTCCAGTGCCTGTCCGCCGCGGATGAGGATGCCCAACTCCGCTCCGCGGCCCATACCTGCGACTACCGCCACGGGCGTTGCCAGCCCCAAGGCACACGGACAGGCAATGATGAGGACGCTCACCAGCGCCTCCAGCGCTGACGGCAGCGCTGGCCCCACCGACTGCGATCGAACCAGCCCGACGAGCAACCAGCCCGAACCGGCCGCCACGGCTATCACGAGGACCACAGGGACGAAAACGCCTGCCACGCGATCGGCCAGCCGCTCTACCTGTGCTTTGCGTTCCTGGGCTTCCTGGACTAGACGCACGATACCTGCCAGCACCGTCTTTTCGCCGACGTCCGTAGCGCGCATACGAAACGAGCCGGTCGTGTTGAGCGTTCCGGCGAAGACGCGATCCCCGGGACGCTTGTCTTTCGGCAATGGCTCCCCGGTCAGCATGCTTTCGTCCACTGCCGATTGCCCGTCCAGGATGTGACCGTCTACGGGGATGCGTTCTCCTGGGCGCACGATGACCACGTCCCCCGGCATCAGATCGGCCGCGGCGATTTCGCGCTCCCCACCGTCGCGTTCTACGCGAGCTGTCGCCGGGGCCAAGTCCAGCAGTCGGCGGATCGCCTCCGAGGCGCGGCCGCGCGCACGCTCTTCCAGCCAGCGACCGATCAGTACCACCGTGATGATGACCGCTTGGGCCTCGAAATACACTTCGCCGCCGACATCGCTGGCCGGTTTGCTCACGGTCACGACCAAGCTGTACAGATAAGCGGCCAGTGTGCCCAGGGCGACGAGGGTATTCATGTCGGCTCGCCACTGCTTGCCCAGCCGCCAAGCAGCGGACAAAAAAGGCCACCCAGCCACGAACTGTACCGGCGTCGCCAGTGCGAACAGCACCCAATCGCAGTAGGCGAAATGCAGGTGCCCCATGGAAACGATGACGATGGGCGTTGTCAGCACGATGCTGAACACCAAGGAGACGAGTGCCATCGGCACCGGTCTGGATACTGCGGTCACCTCTATCAGTTCGTACCCGGCGTCACGGACCACACACCGGAGCCGATCCAGTGCGGGCGGCTGCCGCCGGTAACGCACCACAGCCTGCTGGAGGGGGAGATTGACGCTCGCCGAGACTACTTCGGGCAGGCTCTGCAGTGCCTGTTCCACGCGTCCCACGCACGAGGCACAGTGCATGCCCGCTATGCGCACTGTCAGCGTACCCTCTTCGGACAGACGGCCGTCGGCTTGTGTCATGGGGTGCGACATCTGCACAGCGCTCGCTCGGCACTCGGGCGTTGTCGTGACTCTTGCCTTATACAGTCAGCGGCACGGCATAGCATGCCGGATCGGGTACGCCGGCCTCGGCAAATCCTTTGAGCCGCAGCCGACAACTGTCGCAGCGTCCGCAGGCCCGGCCTGCTTCGTCCGGCTGGTAGCAACTGCACGTGAGCGCAAAGTCCACGCCCAGCTGCAAACCCAGGGTGACGATCTGTGCCTTGGACAGGTGAATGAGCGGCGTGTGGATCGCAAAGCGCCCCAGCCCTTCGACGCCGGCTTTGGTCGCCACCTGGGCCAAGGCTTCGAAGCGGCGGATAAACTCGGGTCGGCAATCGGGATAGCCGCTGTAATCAATGGCGTTGACGCCGATGAACAGATCGAACGCGCCCAAAGTTTCGGCATATCCCAAAGCTAGGCCGAGCAATACGGTGTTGCGGGCAGGAACATACGTGATCGGGATGCCTTCGGCAATAGCCTCGTAGGGCCGATCTACGGGCACGGGTATCTCGTCGGTCAGTGCCGAGCCGCCTATGGCTCGCAGGTCTACCCGGACGATACGGTGCTCGCGCGCTCCCAATGCCTGCGCTACGCGTTTGGCTGCCTCCAGCTCGAAATGGTGCCGCTGGCCATATTCGACGCTGAGCGCATAGGCTTCGTACCCTTGGTGCACGGCTACCGCGAGGGTCGTGGCACTGTCCATGCCACCGCTGACCAGTACGACTGCCTTTTTGCGACTGGGGTCCGTAGTCATCGCGTGTACATCCGCAACCTGGACTGGCTCGAAACCAGTGGCTGTCCCCCTACACTGCGGGGCCGCACATGCCATAGCTTCCCCGAGGTTCAATATAGCCACTTCCCGCGTGCGCGAAAACCACGGGGACTATCCGGAAGCCCGAGGGGCCCTGGGCCGGGGCCAGTCCGGTACGCGACGTCCGCGTCGGTAGGAATGGACCTGTGTCAGCGATCGTCCTTGGGCGCCTTGGCCAGAGCTGCCTGAGCGGCCGCCAGTCGGGCCACCGGCACACGGTATGGTGAGCAACTTACGTAGTCGAGCCCGATTTTGTGGCAGAAGCGGATGGTATCGGGGTCGCCCCCGTGCTCGCCGCAAATGCCCACCTTGAGGTCCTGGCGCGTGGCCCGTCCTTTCTCGACTGCCAGACGCATCAGTTCGCCCACCCCCTCGACGTCAATGCTTTGGAAGGGATCGCGAGGCAAGATGTCGTGCTCGAGATAAAAGCGGATAAAGCTGCCGTAGTCGTCGCGGCTCATGCCCAAGGTGGTCTGGGTCAAATCGTTGGTGCCGAAGCTGAAGAATTCGGCTTCGCGAGCGATCTGGTCGGCGACCACACAGGCCCGCGGCACCTCGATCATGGTGCCCACGCGGTAGGGCACACTGATCCCTTGCTCTTGGAAGACGCTTCGGGCCACGTCGTGGACGATTTTGGCCTGGGCTTTGAGTTCGGTGAGGAACCCGACCAGCGGGATCATGATTTCCGGCTCGACAGGGATCCCCTGTTTTTTGACGCGGCAGGCGGCTTCAAAAAGGGCACGGCATTGCATGGCGGTGATCTCGGGATAGACGATCCCCAGACGGCACCCGCGATGGCCCAGCATAGGATTGAATTCGTGCAACTCTTGGACGCGACGGGCGATCTCCTCGACCGGTACGCCCATCTTTTGTGCCAATTCTTCCTGTTCCGCACGGGTATGCGGCAAAAATTCGTGCAAAGGGGGGTCGAGCGTACGGATGGTCACGGGACGCCCAGCCATGACGCGGAACATGCCCTCGAAATCGTCGCGTTGGTAAGGCAAGAGCTTGTCCAAGGCTTTGCGTCGAGCGGCTTCGTCTTTGGCCAGGATCATTTCGCGCATGGCATCTATGCGCGTCCCCTCGAAAAACATATGTTCGGTGCGGCACAAGCCGATGCCTTCGGCACCGAAGGCCACGGCGACGGCGGCCTGCTCGGGCAAGTCGGCATTGGTACGCAAACCGAGTTTGCGTTTTTCGTCGGCCCAACTCATGAGTTCGGCGAACTGCTGGTACACGCGCGATTGGTCCGGGCGCAGGGTTTTTTCGATGAGGACCTGGATCACTTCGCTGGGACGGGTGGCCACACGATCGGCCAGCACCTCGCCGGTGAAGCCGTCAATGCTGATCCAGTCTCCAGGATGCAATACGCGCGTGCCGACGCGGATGATGTCGTGGGCGTAATCTATGTCGAGGGCTGAACAGCCGACCACACACACCTTGCCCATTTGCCGACTGACGAGTGCTGCATGACTGGAGGCACCGCCGAAAGCGGTCAGGATTCCTTGAGCGGCTGCCATGCCGCGGATGTCCTCGGGGCTGGTTTCGCGGCGCACGAGGATGACCTTCTCCCCTTGGGCAGCCCAGTGTTCAGCGTCGCTAGCGTGCAAACAAATCTTGCCGGTGGCCGCGCCGGGACCAGCGTTGATCCCTTTGGCCAAAAGCCGGCCTTCGGCAATCGCCCGCCGTTTGGCGTCGGGATCGAAGATCGGCTGCAGCAGCTGATTGAGAGCGTCCGGCTCGACCCGTAGCAGCGCTTCTTCTTTGCTGATCAGTCCCTCGTCCACCATGTCCACGGCGATGCGTACTGCCGCAAAACCGGTGCGCTTGCCGTTGCGCGTCTGCAGCATCCACAGCTTGCCTTTTTGCACCGTGAACTCGATGTCCTGCATATCGCGATAGTGTGTTTCGAGGATGGTGCGGATCTGTTCGAGCTGGGCATAGACGTCGGGCATTTCTTTGTGCAGCTCGCTGATTTTTTTCGGGGTGCGGATGCCGGCGACGACATCTTCTCCTTGGGCATTGATCAGGTATTCGCCGTAGAAGACTTTATCGCCGGTGGCTGGGTCGCGAGTGAAAGCTACGCCGGTGCAACTGTCCTCGCCCATGTTGCCGAAAACCATGGCCTGGACGTTGGCGGCGGTACCCCAGTCGTGCGGGATGTTGTATTGCCGCCGATAAACCACGGCCCGCTCGTTCATCCAGGAACCGAAAACGGCACCGATGGCGCCCCAGAGCTGTTCTTGCGGATCGTCGGGAAAATCGCGTCCGGTACGCTCCTGGATGGCCCGCTTGAAACGGCGCACCAGCTCGCGCAAGTCCGCGGCGCTCAATTCGGTATCCAGGGTGACGCCGCGCGCGCGTTTCAGCTCTTCCATGATGTGTTCGAAAGGGTCTATCTCTTTTTTGCTCTGGGGCTTGAGCCCGAGGACCACGTCCCCGTACATGGCCACGAAGCGACGATACGCGTCCCACCCGAAGCGCTCGTTGCGCGTCTGCTGGATCAGTCCTTGGACGGTAGTATCGTTGAGGCCGATATTGAGCACCGTATCCATCATGCCCGGCATCGAGGCACGCGCGCCAGAACGGCAGGAGACCAGCAGCGGGTTGCGGGCGTCGCCGAAACGAGCGCCCATGATCTGCTCCACGCGACGCAGGGCATCTGCAACTTGTTCTTTGAGTTCGGGCGGATAGGTGCGTCCGTGGGCGTAATAATAGGTACACACCTCGGTGGTGATGGTGAACCCGGGCGGTACGGGTAGGCCGATATTGGTCATCTCTGCCAGGTTGGCCCCCTTGCCTCCTAGCAGTTCGCGCATATCGGCTCGTCCTTCTGCTTTGCCAGCGCCGAAAAAGTACACGTATTTGGCCATTGGTGTGCCATCCTGGAACTAAAGGCCCTGAGCAATACGGCCAGCAGACGCCCCCACTGGCCCTGCCGATCGAACTTGGCGGAAAATCTAGTGATTCGGTGCTTCAGTGTCCAAGCAGGCAGATGGCTCTGGACGGCCGGACGCCGCCGGGGCGAAGCATCTTGTCAAAAAATGTACCCAGTGGTAGACTGGAGTGAGCTGGTAGCAAAACCAGCCAACCTCTGCGGTGTGCGTGATAGATGATGACTTTTGACGAACCGATGACGTACCCGCTGGAGGCCAACAATGCTGTTCCGGGGCTCGCATGCCCACGCGATGGGATCCGAAAACCGGGCCTGAGGCCTCACTCGTGCATTGCGGGTTCTCAAAAGCATCTACACGGCACTCGTGGAGGGTTTTTATTTTTCGACTCTGGGTCGGTGCGTACTCGGGACCGCCGCCGTGAGCTGCTCGTGTGCAGTCCGCCTGTCGCAGGGACTGGACGCCCGAGGGAGCTTGCCTGCATTTGGCATGGGTCAGGCTGTATTGCCGGAAGCGGCGGCGCGATCATGGACCAGCTGGTGCACTGGGAGCAGGTCGGGCACCTGCGGGGGGACGCAGACCTGCCGGGCGGGTGGAGGTAGGTGCTGACGCCGGGTCCGCCGCGTCGGCCGGCGGCACATGGGGGATGTAGTAGACCAGTGGCTGTACCGGTTCTGGCTCGGGAGGCGTAGGCGGCTCGGGTAGCTGCGGCCATTCTGGATTTCGCTCAGGTCCGGTGTTTTTGCGCGGCGGCGGGGCTTGCTCGGCCGGCTTGGACGATTCCGGAGGCGCATGCGTTTGCGGTGCCTCGGGCAAGTGAGGGCCACGGAGCGTCGGCCGCCGGGCTGGCGGCTTGGGCAGACGCACGCTCACATCCCGATCGACTTCGAAGCGACGGCCGTCTGCCGTTTGGAACTGGACGACGACCCGCAGTTTTTCCATAGTCGGCTGCACTTTCCAAGGCAGGATCAAGCGATAGGCTGGATCGCCGAACAAAGGCTGCTCCCACTTGCGTCGCAAGTCCTTGGCCGTCAACTCCCAGACCGAGAGGGGACGCTTGAGTCCTTCGGGCGTGATTTCCGAGACCTCGATGCGCACATCGCCTGGTGCTTTGACGGAGTGGTCGTCGGCATCGCGGGGCTCGATGAGCACTTGCAGGGCCTCGTCACCGGGGCATTCGGGGTCCTGATCGTACCCTCCGGTGAGCCGGCCGAGGGTGATGTGCTTGACGAACCAGGGGGCGTAAGCGGGTTCGCCTGGTTTGAGGGTTTTGCGCCGCAGGGCTTCGAGTTCGGTTTCCAGAGCCTGTAGGTCGCAATCGCAGCGGGCCAATTGGTTTTTGAGCTCTTCGAGCTCGCGCTCGCGGGAGCGCAGCTCGGCTTCGAGGAGTTCCTGGCCGGTACGGCACCCGGGCAACGAGGCAAGGCCGGTCCCGAGAAACAGCGCCACCCAGCACAACAGGCGCCGCGGCGAGGAACGGATGGCCATGACCTCCTCCGATCACGCAAGCGGCAGCCGCACCGTCGGCCTACCCCGGCTGGGACTGTGCCGGTTCGCTGGGCCGCTGATGCTGCAGCCGCTCGATAACGTGATCCACCAGTCCGTAATCCCGGGCTTCCTCGGCGGACATGAATTTGTCCCGGTCCGTGTCGCGCTCGATCTCCTCCAAGCTGCGTCCGGTATGTTTGTTGAGGATCTCATTGAGCACACGCTTGAGTCGCAAATACTCCTTGGCATGGATCATGATTTCGGTCGCCGTGCCTTCGCTGCCGGCCCACGGCTGGTGGATCATCACGCGGGCGTGGGGCAAGCAGTTGCGCTTGCCTTTGCTCCCCGCGGCCAGCAGTACCGCTGCCATACTGGCAGCCTGGCCTATGCAGTAGGTGGCTACATCGCAGGTCACGTACTGCATGGTGTCATAAATACCCATGCCCGCCGTGACCGAACCCCCCGGGGAGTTGATGTATAAATGGATATCGGCCTTGGGATCGTCGAACTGCAGGAAAAGCATTTGGGCGATAACGAGATTAGCGACTGTATCGTCTATAGGGCCCTGCAAGAAGATGATGCGGTCCTGCAGCAGTCTGCTGTAAATATCCATGGCGCGCTCTTCGCGCCCGCTGCGTTCGATAACGTAAGGTACCAGGGTCATGGCGCTTCTCCGGAACCTGTCCGTGGGCGCAGACTGTGTCCTCCAAGACGGATGGCTTATTTTTTGTCTTCGGACAGCTTGACCAGCACTTCGTCCACCAATCCGTATTCCTTGGCTTCGGCGGCGGTGAAATAGCGATCCCGCTCCGTTTCCCGCTCGATTTCTTCGATCGGCCGACCGGTATGCTTGGCGAGGATGGCATTGAGTCGTTGCCGATCTTTGATGATTTCCTGCGCCTGGATCTCGATGTCGGAGACCTGGCCGGCCACCTGGCCCCAGGGCTGGTGGATCATGACTTTGGAATGGGGCAGGGCGAAACGTTTGCCTTTGCTGCCGCCTGCCAAGAGGATGGCTCCTCCGCTGGCCGCCAGACCCAGGCAATAAGTGGCCACCGGACAGTCGAGGAATTGCATGGTGTCGTAGATTTCCAAAGTTGCCGGGACCGATCCCCCGGGACTGCTGATGTAAAAATGGATGTCCTGGGTGCGGCTTTCGTACTGCAGGTAGAGCATTTTCATGACGATCTCGATGGCACTGAAGTCGTTGATGACGCCTGCCAGGAAAATGATGCGGTTCTCCAAGAGAAGGTCGCCGAGGGTCATCTGCCGCTGCCGCATGTAGTCCCGATAGCGTTGCACACGCGGCGGCAGAGCACGCGGGACAAAATCGGCACCCGAGATTTTGTTCATCGTCCGAGCTCCTGCACAGGCCACGGGGAAAAGCGTACCCGGATGGCCGGGCTATTCCTTGTCATTTTACGAGGCAGTGCTGCCGGCGGGATGGGAACGCTGGGGGATCAGGGATACTTCGACGCCGGCTACCAGGATCGGTTTGCCCGGGGCGACGTCTTCGTATTCAGCGCTCGCCAGGATCAGGTCCAAGACCTTTTCTTCCAGGACTTCGGCCATGAGCTGATCCATGAGTCCTTCGCGCTCGAGACGAGCACGGATGCGTCGAGGCGGTTCCAGCGCCTGCCGCGCCAGTTCGGCGATGCGCTCGTCGAGGTCTTTCTGGTCCACTTCCAGCTTTTCTTCGTCGGCGATGCGCTGCAGGATGAATTGACCCCGCAGGATGCGCACGGTGTCCTGCAAGGCTTGTTGCGCCAGCGCGTTGGCGCGGGCACGGATCTCTTCCGGCGCATACCCCATGTTATGCAGCAAAGCCACTTGGCGCCGGAACAGCTTTTGCGCCTGCCGCGATACCAGATCGGAAGGCAATTCCCAGGTAGCATCTTTGGTCAGCAGCTCCGTGACCTGCTGCCGGAACTGTTGCCGCTGCTCGGCCTGTTGCCTTTCTTCCAGAATGGCTCGGATCTGCTGATGCAACTCTTCCAGGGATGCAAAGCCGAAATGCCGCTGTACCCATTCGTCGGTGAGGTCGGGATAGACGGTGCGGCGGATGGCTTTGATCAGGAATTGCACGTCCACGCTTTTGCCGCGCCAGGCGGGGTCTATTTCCTCGCTTTGCCCTAAGCGTGCAGCAGCCTTGCGCAACTCTCCTGCACGGGCTCCTGCGATCACTTCGCCGAAGTTTTCGATCAGCCCGTCGCGAAACACCAGCCGATCGCAGACGGGGAGGCGCAAGTCGGTGTGTTCCTGAAACCTTTGTCCGTCGGCCTCGACGACCAGATCGCTGACGACGTAATCGCCCGGCTCAGCAGGTCCTGCGCTTTCGGTTTCGCCAGTCAGTCCTTGTCGGGCCATGACCCGCTTCAGGTAGCGGTCTACGTCTTCGTCGGTTACCGTACGCTGCTGCCGTTTGAGCTTGAGTCCTTTGTAATGAGGCAGCGGAAACTGGGGCGCGACTTCCACCTCGAACACGTATTCCATCGGGCCCTTTTTGGGCCAGGGTATATTCAAGGGGTCGAGATCCGGCTCGGACAAGGGCAACAGTTCCTGTTCGTCCATGAGTTGCTCCAGACTTTGCAAGAGCAACTCTCCTTTGAGGGAGGTGGTGATTTCGTCGAAATACAGCTTCTCGATGAGTTGCCTGGGGGCACGACCCGGGCGGAAGCCGCGTACCTGCGCCGTGGGCATGAGCTCATCGAACTTTTCTTTGAGGCGCTTGTGCAGTTCGGTCTCGGCGATGAGCACACGCACGCGTTTGCGGCAAGGACCGACCTCGGTGATCTCGACCTGCTGCTCCAAACGCGCCGGGGCATCCACAGCGCTCGTCTGTCCCTCAGCCTGTTCCGGTGCTTCGGCCATCGTCGCGTCCCCTGAAAACTAAACCGGCCCGGCCCTGACCGCCGGGCTCACGAAAGCGGGTGATGGGACTCGAACCCACGACACCCACGTTGGCAACGTGGCGCTCTACCACTGAGCTACACCCGCAGGTCTTTTGTCCGCTCAAAATTATAGAGCTTGTCCAGGGTATTGCAAGGGGCAAGGCAGCCATTGTGACCACGCTAAAGACCCGCTGCGGTAGTGCGCTGATCTCGCTGCAACCCGTTGGCACACGCACACTTGTCGAGTACGGGAGAGCGCAGGCGGTCGCTAGAGCGGCTCCACGCCCAGCAGGTACAAGCGCACCAGGTCGAGCGCGTCTTTTGCGGCGCGGCTCTGGATGTCGGTCCGCTCGCCTATCCACACCTGCCGGCGATGGAAGACGCCTTTCGCGCAGGCCAGACCGACATAGACCGTGCCCACGGGATCGCTCTGTGTGCCCCCCTCGGGGCCGGCATAGCCGGTGGTACTGACGGCAATATCGGCGCCGAAGCGATCGCGAGCGGCTCGTGCCATGGCTTCGGCCACCGGAGCACTGACGGCGCCGTAGCGCTCCAAAAGATCGCGGGGTACGCCCAGCAGTGTGGCCTTGATAGCGTCTGTGTAAGCGACCAATCCGCCCAGGAAATGCTTGCTGATCCCCGGGACTTGTGTGAGTTTGCTGGCGACCAGTCCGCCGGTCACGCTCTCGGCACAGGCCAGGGACTGCTGCCGTTGGTGGAGAAGTCGGGCGACGGCATGTTGCAGTTCTTCCTCATCGGCTCCGAAGAGCAGCGGACCGAGCCGACGACGTATTTCGGCCTCGATCGGTGCGATGAGGTCTTGGGCTTGCTCGAGGGTAGGTGCTCGCGCCAGGATCCGCAGAGAAATGGTGGCATCGCTGGCGGTGATGCCCACTTCAGGCACCCGGCCGCGTTGCAGCAGATCGTGGAGACGCTCCTCAATGGCCGATTCGCCTGCGCCGTAGCAATTCAGTTTGCGGATTAGGAGCACGCCCGCGGGAGCGTGGGCGCGTAGCCGGGGCAGTACCTGCTCTTCGAACATGGGCATCATTTCCCCGGGTACGCCGGGCAAGGCCACCAGCAAGACCTGCCCGATGTGCATCCAGATGCCCGGGGCCGTTCCCCGGGGATTGGGCAGGACCTCGCTGCCGGCGGGATGCAACGCCTGGAGCCGATTGCGTTCCGGCATGGAACGGCCCCGTCGGCGAAAAAAGTCTTGGATCCGATCCAGCGACGGCTGGTGCAGTACTAGGGGTACTCCGGCCAGTTCGGCCAGGACCTGGCGGGTCAGGTCGTCCTGCGTAGGCCCCAATCCGCCGGTGATCAGCACCAGATCGGCACGCTGGCAGGCGATACGCAATGCCGCTACGTTTTCTTGCACATCGTCGGCCAAGGTCGTGTGCCAGCGGACCACGATCCCCGCGGCAGCCAGACGCCGGCTCAGCCAGGCGCTGTTGGTATCCAGCGTTTGGCCGGTCACCAGTTCCGTACCGATGGCGACGATTTCCGCTTTCACAGCGTGCTCCGGGTAGGCCCGTGACGCTACGGCACATCCCCGACGTCTGCCTGAGCGTCCCTGTGCGGCCTGGATCGTGCCTATAGACTTAGATTGTACTCGACAGCGGCTGTTGCGGATCCGAGGCAAGACGGTCGGGAGCGCATGGCAGGCGTCTGGTCGAGCGTGCCGGCAAGGAGGGACACATGACTTTTGCCAAGGCAGAGCCGGGAAAAACGCGGGTGGGCTGGATCGGTACCGGGGTCATGGGCCGCTGGATGTGCCAGCATATCTTGCAGAAAGGATACGACGTGACGGTGTACAACCGCACGCGGGACAAGGCACAGCCGGTGTTGCAGCTGGGAGCTCGCTGGGCCGACTCTCCGCGCGCCGTCGCCCAAGCCTCCGATGTCGTCTTCGCTATCGTCGGCTTTCCGCACGATGTGCGCCAGGTGTTTCTCGGCGCAGAGGGAGCTTTGTCCGGTAGTCGTGCCGGGACCATCCTCGTGGACATGACCACCAGCGAGCCGTCGCTGGCGCAGGAAATCTACGAGGCAGCTCGGCTGCGGGGAGTAGGCAGTCTGGACGCCCCCGTCAGTGGTGGCGACGTGGGTGCCCGCGAGGCACGTCTCTCGATCATGGTCGGGGGCGACGTCGAGGTCTTCGAGGCTGTGCTGCCGCTTTTCGAATGCCTGGGCAAAACGATCGTGTATCAGGGTCCGGCAGGTGCCGGCCAGCATACCAAAATGGTCAACCAAATCCTCATCGCTAGCAATATGATGGGCGTTTGCGAAGCGCTGCTGTACGCCGCCAAGGCCGGTCTGGATCCGAACCGCGTGCTGCAATCGGTGGGCGGCGGTGCCGCAGCCAGCTGGTCCTTGACCAACTTGGGCCCACGGATCATCCAGCGCAATTTCGAGCCGGGCTTTTTTGTCGAGCACTTCATCAAGGATATGGCCATAGCCCTGAACGAGGCCCGGCACATGGGCCTGTGCTTGCCCGGCTTGGCTCTGTCGCAGCAACTGTACTTGGCCGTGCAGGCCAACGGCTGGGGCCGCAAAGGCACGCAAGCCCTCATCCTGGCACTGGAAAAACTGGCCAACGTGCGTCAAGATGCAGGCTGAAGCAGCGATCGGCGCGGGATGCCTCGACCGTGAACCAATGGGCGTTTGTGCCGGCGTGATGCGGGCGGGAGTTGTGCGCATGAAATGTCCCTTTTGTCGCACCGGTGATTTTGAAGTCGTGGACACACGGCCTGGGGAGGGCGATTTTGCCGTGCGCCGTCGCCGACGCTGCCGGCATTGCGGCCGACGCGCCTCGACCTTGGAGCAACTCGACGAGGCACCGCTCAAGGTCGTCAAAAAAAACGGCAGTCGCGAGCCTTTCGATCGGCGCAAGCTCCGGCGCGGCATCGAAGTGGCTTGCCATAAGCGTCCGGTGAGCTGGCAGCAAATCGAAGAGCTGGTCAGTGCCATCGAAGCCGACGTCTACCGTCGTTTCGAGCGCGAGGTGCCGTCCACCGTCATCGGCGAAGCGGTCATGACTCGACTGCGTCAACTCGATCAGATCGCTTACGTCCGTTTCGCCTCGGTCTATCGGGAATTCAAAGACGTCAGCGAGTTCCTCGAAGAAGTGCAACCCATGCTCGAGGGTACGGTCGAGCGCAGCTAGCTGGTTGTCCGACGCGCAGCTCGCCGGTGCTAGCCAGCAGCCGGCATGTCGGCTCGGGGATGGGCGAACCTATGGAGGCTTTTGCGCCACTGCAGGTGCGTGTCCAGGACGATACCGGACGCGTATGGCCGCTCACCAGCGACCGTTTGACGGCGTTGCTGTTGTGGGCTAGCCAGCGTGCCGGGCATGCCGATGCTTTCTTGGCGCGCGAGTTGGCCGAAAGCGTGCTCCATTTCTTGCGCGTGGAATATGGCGCCGAGGAAATCACCCTGGAGCAATTGCGCTCCAGCGTGGGCAAGGTGGTGCGCGAACTGGGACACGCCCGGCTGGCTGCCTCGCTGGCGACGGTTCCCCTGTCCCTTCTGACTGGGGCAGGGTCGCCGACGCTGCCGAGTTCGGTGACGCTGCGGCTACCAACTCAGGGGGTCTCTTGGCCTGCAGTGCGCGGCGAATTGTATCGGCGTGCCGAGGAAGCCTGGGCACTCGCCTCCATCTACGCCCCCGATGTTGCCTGGGCAGTTGAACAGGGGATCGTCCGACTCGGCGGCTTGGGATCGCCGGTCGAGCCGTATGCGTGGGTTGTGGACGCCCGAGAAACCGAACTGTGGCAGCACGGCGGTGCCGGACTGATGCAGCACATTGGCGTATTAGGCCGTCAAGTCGCCGGGGCACTGATCCTGGATGCTTGCGAACACATGTTCGCCCAGGCAGGCATGCGCATGGCAGAAATTGCCCCGCTGCTGCAACAGTTGTGGACCTTGGCCGATGGCTTGGGACGACGCATCGTCGTGCACGTAGGGGGACCGGAGCCGCGGCCGGACGCCCTGCACAAACCGACCCTGTTCTCCTCGGCCCCCGCCGACGAGCCGGGTAGAATCGAAGCCTACCGCGAGGCGATTCTCGACGAGTTCTTCCACACCTGGCAGCGCATGCACGCCGGCACCCCGTCGAGCCAGCGACCTGGCTTGTGCCTCGATGCGCCTGGGCGCTTGGAACTGTGCTGGCACATCGGCCGGCGCGATGTGGGCATGCCTTCTGCTAAACAGAGGCTCGTGCGTTTGACGCACCGCGCGTTGCAAGGTGCGCCGATCCATTGCGCACTCGATCGTCCGCGCATGCCTGTATTCCTCGATGCAGCTCTGTATCGGGGCGAGTCTCTGCTCCTGGGGTGGGTCGGATTGGACTTGGCCCGAGCTGCGGAACTGGGCGTGACGGAGGGCAAATGGCCCGACTTGCTCCGGCTGCTCGCCGCCGCCGCCGCGCAAAAGGTCCGCTATCTGAAAGAGTCCAGCTCCTGGAGTCGGCTGCCGATGCATCTCGAACGGACCCACTTGGCTATCCATCTGGTAGGCGACGCGACCGGGGTCTTGTCTGGCCGGCCTGAATGGCAGCGCTGGCTCGAAGCAGTCAACCGCTCGGCACCGGTCCCCTTGCGAGTGGCCTACTACCCGGGTAGCGAGCCGGTCTATGTCTTGCCTGCGGCTACCGAGTTGCCTGCATTGGTGCGCCGACACATAGCTGGCGGCGCGACCGCTGCGCGCCTCGAGTTGCTCCCCCCATGGGCGACGGATCCGGAGACGTGGAGCGATCTATTCCGAACGCTGTGCGACGCCACGGCGCTGGAACAGGTCCGTTTTGCGACGCGGCGGCCCGAACAAAAGCTTTTGGAACTTGCCTAGCCGTGTCGCTGTCGGTCGGCTGTGCCCCTTGCGAGTGGTGGCAAAACGACTGGCCGAACGACGCAGGGAACCAGGCCTCTTAAAAGCGGCCCTGCAGGAACCCAGCGGCACCGAGCGTGCCGGGCTGCGTCACACCGCCAGCACTCGCACCGCAGGGAGCACCTTTTTGGCTTTGCATTATGCTATCCCCCTGTGATACCATAAGAGGTGGGCTTTTGGCCCGAGCAGGCGGGGGCTTGGGCTTCGGGTCCGCGCCTGACCCGGTTGGTGCCAAGGTCATGTCCCGGTTAGCAAAGGGAGGGTAGCCTATGAATCGGCTGATGGACGCACTGGCTTATATCTTGCTCACCAGCGGCCTGGCGTTGCTGGTAGTATCCGGGTGGGCCTTTTTCACAGCACCCGATGAGCCGGGGGCAGTGATCGAACAACCGGAACGGGATTTCCAAGACCTGGTCGCCGGACAGAGCTATCAGGTGGAATTCGTTTTACGCAACCCGACCCGTCATGCCGTGCGCATTATCGGCATGCCGGAGTGTTGAAACAGCAATTGCCGCTTCGGTACGAAGCGCGAATTGCCTCTGGAAATAGCGCCGGGCGCCAGTGAGACGATCGTGTGCGAATTGACGCCGACCCGCGAAGGGCCGTTCCAAGGGCAGCTGCCGGTGTATCTGGACGATGCGGGACTACGCGAGCTGGTGGTCCGAGTGCGTGGACAGGCCGTGAAAGCCGCAGGCTCGCAGGCCGAGGCCTCGGAGCGCCAGGGAGTCGAGATGAAGACCGATAAATAGCAGACCGCTGCGCATCACGGTCTTTCGAGGTTATCCGCAAGGCCTTCCAGGCGGCTAGGCTGTTGTGCCGATCCACGGGAGCACGTATCGGATCGTTGGGTGCAAGAATTGTTTCGAGGAGCCAGGTCATGACCCCTGCGGAGATGGAAGAGCGTGCGCAGCAGTTTCGACAGGCATTTGCCCGTCTCCAAGACGAAGTAGGCAAAGTCATAGTAGGCCATGCCGAGATCGTCGAGGGAGTGCTGACCTGCATTTTCGCGGGTGGACACGCCTTGCTCGAAGGCGTGCCAGGGCTGGGCAAAACCTTGCTGGTGCGCACGTTAGGTCAAGCGCTCGATTTGAAGTTTTCCCGTATCCAATTCACGCCGGACCTCATGCCGGCGGACATCATCGGAACCAATGTAGTCATGGAGACGCCGGAAGGCAAAAAGGTGTTCCATTTTCAGCCTGGTCCGCTGTTTGCGCAAATCGTGTTGGCGGACGAGATCAATCGCGCCACGCCTAAGACCCAATCGGCGCTGTTGGAAGCGATGCAGGAGCACAGTGTCACCGTGGGCGGAGTGGTCCACCGCTTGCAAGAGCCTTTTTTTGTCCTGGCCACGCAGAATCCCATCGAACAGGAAGGGACCTATCCGTTGCCCGAAGCGCAACTGGATCGCTTTTTTTACAAGCTGATCGTGCCCTATTCGCGGCGGGAGGAGATCGCAGTGATCCTGGAGCGCACCACGCGTGCACAAAGTCCGCGTGCGCAAAAGGTCATGGACGGCACAGAGATAGTGCAGTGGCAGCAATTCGTGCGCGAAGTGTTGATCGCACAGCCGGTGCAGGACTACCTGATCCGACTGGTATTGGCCACACATCCGCAAGGAGAGTTCGCCGTCGAGGAAACCAATCGCTATCTGCGCTATGGGGCCAGTCCCCGGGGCGCCCAGGCATTGGCACTGGCCGGCAAAGTGCGGGCCCTTTTGCATGGCCGCTATCACGTTTCCATGGACGATATTCGTCACGTCTATGTGCCGGCGATGCGCCATCGGGTCCTGCTCAATTTCGAGGCCCAAGCAGAAGGAGTCAGCAGCGATACCGTCCTAAAACGTATTGTCGAGCAAGTGCCCGAGACCGAACGGCAGCCGGCGTTCGCATAAAGACCGTGTCGGCTCGGACGGGGAAAATGTAGGTAGGGGCTGTAGCCATGCCGCAAACAGGTGCAGGCAGCGATTTGCTCAGTCCTGATTTTCTCGCCCGGCTGGAACAGCTGGAGCTAGCCTCGCGACGGGTGTTGACGGGACGCTTTAAAGGGGAGCGCCTCAGCAAACGCAAAGGTACCAGTGTCGAGTTTGCCGATTACAAAAACTACGCTGTCGGCGACGATTTACGCTTCCTGGATTGGTCCATTTATGCCCGTCTGGAACGGCTGTTCATCAAGCTTTTTCTCGAAGAAGAAGACCTGCGACTGCACCTGCTCGTGGATGCCAGTGGCTCGATGGATTTCGGCACGCCGCCCAAATTCCGCTATGCGTGCCAGGTAGCCGCCGCTTTGGGCTTTGTCGCTCTGGCCCATTTGGACTGCGTGAATATCCATGTGCTGGGCCAGGGGGCGCTACGCTCGCTCACTGGCTTGCGTGGGCGTCCCAGTGTCTGGCGTATGCTGCAGTTCTTGGGTCAGATCGAGCCGGCACATGGCGGGCATTTGGCGCCTGATCTGCGCGAATTCTCTTTGCGCTACCCGCATCGCGGCGTCGTCTTGTTGTCCGATCTTTTGGACAAGCACGGGTACGCAGATGCCTTGCGCTATTTATTGACGCGCCCTGCGGATGTGTATGTCATCCACACCTTGGCCCCGGAGGAGCTGGAGCCGGCCCTGACCGGCGATCTCAAGCTCGTGGACATCGAGGATGCCGACGAAACCGAGATTACAGCCAATCGAGAACTGCTCGAGCAGTATAAAGCCAATCTTGCCGCTTTTCAGGAAGGTATCCAGAGTTATTGCCATCGGCGCGGCATTGTTTATATCGCCGTGAGTACGGCGTTGCCTGTCGAAAAGCTGGTACTGCACTTTCTCAGACGCCGAGGATTGCTGCGCTGAATCAGTCGTTCGCAGGCGCATCTTTCACGGTCTATCGGAGCTGTATTTCGGGGCACAGAAAACAAAAAAGGTGGCTACGCAGCCACCTTGAATCAAAGGCCAGACCCAAAAAGCCCGTCTTCGATCAGGATGTCGGCGTTGACTGGGAGGGATTCTGCTGGGCCACGACAGGCTGAGCGGGTACCGACTCACACCGCTTGCCGTGGATGGCTTCCCAAACTTCCTGCCGATGGACCGAGACGTCCTTGGGAGCGACGATGCCCAGCCGGACTTTGTCCCCCCGGATTTCGACCACCGTGACGGTGATCTCGTTGTTGATAATGATGCTTTCGTTCTTTTTTCTCGAGAGCACCAGCATCGCCGTAAGTCCTTTAGTTCCCGGAGTTTGCGAATCCGCTTCGCGTACCGACCACACGGCGGGACTGGCGACCCGGGCACGCAGCAGCCTCGACGTGGGTGTATTCCGTGTCCTTGGGACTTTTTTACTGCCGGGACCTCAGAGGCGGCGGCTAACCGGACCACGGCGCTGGGACGCTCCGGCATCCCGCGCCGCTGAGACCTCGTCATTGTCTCAAGTCTATCCCCGATGCGCAACTACGTCAAGGGCTTACCCCTTTTTATCCGCTTTTTGGACTCGTCTACGCGACTGTTTGTGCCGCTGGTACCGATTGCAACTCCCCGATACTCTTCTGCTCTGTACTGCTCCTGATGATGCGTCTCGCCCACAAGCCCATACTTTCGGCAGATCTTTACCGCGTTCTCGAACCTTTGGCGCGGCAATGCCTTGTGACTTTACGCTCCTTGGCGCTTCGCGCACGAACACTGCATCGCAGCCGAACTCGCGGTGCGTGTCTTTGACGCGCATCTTCTCGCGACAGGGCCGTCTTTCGTTGTTTTTTGCTAAATGGGCGACTAGCTCCCGGCAAGCGTATGTGCGAAACGTGGGTTTCGCGACACTACCAGACACACAAGGACTCATGAAGCTGCGTGGCGGGCAGTATCTTGCATCCGGTGCCAAGCTGCTTTGCAGAGGGATAGGTGCAAAAGATTATTCTGCGCAGCAGATTGTGTAGGATTTTTGTGTTGCACCTGGAGCAGGTTCTCACGGGCGTCGTTCAGGCAGACGCCTATTACTCGAGGGTCCACGCAAGTAAAACTCAGCCAGTTGGCGCACTGTGGGGCTGGGATCGTTGGTACTGATATCGGCGAGTTTTTGGGTAAACAACGGCGAACCCGCTTCGCCTGCGGCGCGCACTGCGGCGGCACGTACTGCGGCCGACGGGTCCCGGCACAGTCGCTCCAGCCAAACGTTTATGTCCAGATCGGGAAAGCGGAATACTTCAGCAGGTACCTGAGCTCGGACCGTGGGATCGGGATGAGTCAGTCGCCATGCCAGTCGTAGGCGCTCGTCTATCAGTCCCCGACTGCGCAACGCTTGTGTGCAAATATCGCGCGCTTTGGGATCTGGATCGTGCAGCCAGTTGATCAGGTCGTCGGTACTGACGATGTCTTCGCGCGAGCCGAGGGCTAACAATGTCAGGCACCTGACTTCGGCGTCCGGATCGTGCAGCAGGGGTACGATTTGCTTGAGGGCTTCGGATCCCGCCGCCATTGCCAGGCGCACGGTCTCTGCCCGACAGCGCGGACAAGCCTCGCGTGCTGCCTCGGCTACCAACCCGGAGAGCAAGCTGGTGTGTCTGTCGGGGAGCGTCGGCGCATGCTGCACTACGGCCAGGAGCAAACTCAACATCTGGGGACGCACTGCGGCCTGGGCCGTGGAGAAGTGTTCGCCCAGCTTCAGCAGATGCTCAGCCAGGGGTTCGGGAAGCGTTTGCTCTCGTCCGTCCAGGACCAGCGCTAACAGGCACTTACAGCCGCGCTGCTGGACGGCAACAGGTAGATGGGGAAATTGGCCGACCAAGTCGCTGGCTACTGTCTTCGTGGCCGGATGTTCGGGCCCCCATCGGCACAGCAACGTGCTCAGTGTCGTGGCATATACATCTTCCTCCTCACCAGGCTGGGCAGGGGGAGCGAACAGCAATCGCTGCGCTGCGAGCAGGCCGTGCTTTTCCAATTGGGCGACGATGTCCGTGCGCTCGGCTTCGCTGACCTGGGACAAGCGCCACACCCAATAGCGGCATATCAGTTCGTCCCAGTGCCACCAGAGCAGGACGCCGATGATCGTCACCGCCAGCGCAATGGGCAAGCCCCACGTGCAATACCTGCTGGTTGTAGCCCAACTGCCTGTCATGTCGGTCAGCTCCTCGCTCTGATCCGGCACCGGTAAGATAGTGTGCAGACGATCATGTGCGTCCCATTAAAAGCAGCCGCAGCGGCGCCGTCAATGGCAACCAGCCAGGCGCTCGCCCGCGCTGGACCGTCCGGACCAGACGCCGAAGCTGGAGCGCGCATAAGTATCTCTTGCGCTAGTACAGGCGTATCATACTGTGTCTGCAAAAAAGCAGAGACTGGGGGAATGAGAATCAACAAATGACCGCTTATTTGGCACGCATCGTTATATTCCCGGTAAAAGCTTTGGAGGGCATGGTCGTACCCGCGGCCACGGTCCGGCCCGGCGGCATGTTGGCCAACGACCGCCGCTATGCTCTTGTGGACGGTGCCGGTCGTTACATCAACGGCAAGCGCACGCCTTTGGTGCACACGCTCCGCGTGCGCTACGTGGAAAACGCGAGCCGTATTGCCATCATGGGCGGGCAGGATGGGGTCGAACGCGTGTTCGATCTGACGTCAGACCGCGCCGCACTGGAGGAATATCTGTCCGATCATTTCGGCTTGCAGGTCCATGTGATCGAGGACGCCGAGCGGGGACTGCCGGACGACACACAGGCGCCTGGACCGACCGTGGTCAGCACGGCCAGCTTGGAAGCAGTGGCCGAGTGGTTCGGTCTGGAACTGGACGAGGTGCGCCGACGCTTTCGTGCCAACCTGGAAATAGGAGGCGTACCCGCTTTCTGGGAAGATCGGCTGTACGGGCCGCCTGGTGTGGCCGTACCTTTTCGCGTCGGCTCGGTCATCTGGGAAGGGACCAATCCGTGCCGACGCTGTGTCGTGCCCACGCGGCATCCGGACACAGGCACGCCCCTCCCTGGTTTTATCGAGCGTTTTCGCGTCTTGCGCGAAAAAACCCTGCCTGACTGGGCGTCGCGTAGCCGGTTCGATCATTTTTATCGTTTTGCGGTCAACACCCGTCCGACGGCGAACTTCCAGCCCGGCGTGATCCGCGTCGGCGATCCGGTCAGTGTGTGCGATGCCACGGCATCGGACCCAGGGACCTGAACCCTGTCCGCCCGGAGCGACCGCGTGCCGCGGGTGCTCTTGTTGTCACCCGCACCGGCCGATGCCGTAATAGGCAAACCCGTACTGGCGCACGGTCCGGGGTTCGTAGATGTTGCGGCCGTCGAAGATGACCCGTTCGCGCATCAGACGGCGCATGACTTCGAAGTCGGGATTGCGAAACTCTTGCCACTCGGTGACGACCACCAAGCCGTCGGCACCCTCGAGAGCTCCGTAGGGACGGTCGCAATAGGTCAGGCGCTCGCCGTAGAGTTTGCGGACGTTGGCCAGCGCCTCGGGGTCGTGGACGCGCAGGCGCACACCCGCGGCCAGCAGGTCGTCCAGCAATACGAGCGCCGGTGCCTCGCGGATGTCGTCGGTACGTGGCTTGAACGACAGCCCCCAGACGGCCAACGTTTTTTGGGGCAAGCTGGCACCGTAATGGGCGCGGATTTTATGCGTCAGGATCCGCTTTTGCGCTTCGTTGACGCGATGCACTGCCTCGATGAGCAGAGCCGGCGTACCCAGGTCCCGCGCCATGGCTATCAGGGCTTGGATGTCTTTGGGAAAACAGCTGCCGCCGAAGCCGACCCCGGGGAAAAGAAATTGGAAGCCGATCCGGCTGTCGTGGCCGATGCCCCGACGCACGTCGTTGATGTCTGCCCCCAGTTTCTCGCATAGGTTGGCCATTTCATTGATGAAGCTGATCTTGGTCGCCAGCATGGCGTTGGCCACGTATTTGGTCATTTCCGCACTTTCAGGAGACATGACCAAGAACGGCCGCTCGGTGCGCAAAAAAGGGGCGTACAGCTCCCGCAGGAGCTCGGCGGTTTCGGCTTTGCGGACGCCGACGACGACGCGATCCGGTTTCATGAAGTCCTCGACGGCGGCACCTTCTTTGAGAAACTCCGGATTGCTGGCCACGTCCAGGGCCACGCGGGCCCGTGCCTGCAAACGCTCGAAGACGCGCCGATTGGTACCGACGGGCACCGTGCTTTTGATGACGATCACCGCCGGGTGCGTCAGCGCTTCGGCCAGGGCATCGGTCACGGACCAGACGCTGGACAAATCGGCAGCGCCGTCAGCTGCCTGGGGCGTGCCCACGGCGATAAAAATCAGCCGTGCTCCTTTGATCCCCTGGGGCAAATCGGTGGTGAAGCTCAGACGACCCTCGCGCCGATTGCGCTGGACTAGCTCTGCCAGTCCCGGCTCGTAAATGGGCACCTGACCGGCCTGGAGTTGCTGGATTTTGCCGACGTCCACGTCTATGCAGGTTACGTCGTTGCCGCTTTCCGCCAGGCAGGTACCGGTGACCAATCCGACGTACCCGGTGCCGATGACGGCGATGCGCATAGTCTGTCCCTCGCTTTCTCAGTGGTAGACGCAGGTGACGTCTCGACTCGCGGACCGCGCGCATCCGGCAGCGTGGACGCATGACCCGGTCGTAGACGCCGCCCGCAAGCGCTGGGCGTCTGCGCGACCTGCTGACATAGATAAGCATAGGTCATAGTCGGGTGCAGCGTCAGGCAACGGCGCTGGCTGCGCGGCACGCCGGTGCAACGCAGATGCCGCCCGCGCGCGGGACGGGTCGCGTCACGCAGCGGACCGTGCCGTTCGCGCCACTTGCCCCAGTTCGGCACGGACCCGCTTGAGGTCCGCCTCGACCATCAGCTTGACCAGTTCGGGAAAGTCCACCGTGGGGGTCCAGCCGAGGAGTGTGCGGGCCTTGCGGGCGTCCCCGACCAGGCAATCCACTTCGGCAGGTCGGAACAACTCCGGATCCTGAACGACGTATTGGCGCCAGTCCAGACCCACATGATCGAAGGCCAGCTCGACGAATTCCCGTACGGAGTGGGCTTCTCCGGTGGCGACCACATAATCGTCCGGCTGCTCCTGCTGCAGCATGAGCCACATGGCACGCACGTAATCGCGGGCGTAACCCCAATCGCGACGCGCCTCGAGGTTGCCCAGACGCAGCTCGTTTTGCACCCCGTGGTAAATGCGTGCTACGGCGTCCGTGATCTTCCTGGTGACGAACATCTTGCCGCGCCGCTCCCCTTCGTGATTGAAGAGTATGCCGCAGCAGCAGAACATCCCGTAGCTTTCGCGGTAGTTGACCGTGATCCAGTGGGCGTAGGCCTTGGCCACGCCGTAGGGACTGCGGGGATGGAACGGAGTCGTTTCGCGTTGCGGCGTCTCCGCGGCACGGCCGAACATTTCGCTGGACGACGCCTGATAAAAGCGGATGACGTCTCGACCGACCAGACGGATGGCTTCCAAAAGCCGGGTCACGCCCAGTGCCGTGATCTCCGCAGTCAGGACCGGTTGGTGCCAGCTGGCTGCCACCTGGCTCATGCCGGCCAAGTTGTACACTTCCTGCGGCTGTATTGTCTCCAGGATGCGCACTAGGCCGGCCTGGTCGAGCAGGTCGGCCACGTGCAGCCCGATGCGGTCGCGAATATGCTGGATCCGCTCCAAATTGGGCGCACTGGCCGGACGGACCAACCCGTGCACCTCGTACCCTTTGTCCAGAAGCAAATCGGCCAGATGACTGCCGTCCTGGCCGCTGATGCCCGTGATGAGTGCCCGCTTGGTCATCGGCTCCTCCGTGAATCCGTCCCTGGGTTAGCTGGGGAAAACGTCTTGCATCAGACGACGACCGTATTGCCGCTCGTAATAGGTGCGGTATTCTCCGGAACAGACTGACCGCACCCAGTCCATGTGGGTGCGATACCACTCGACCGTTTGCTGCAGGCCTTGCTCGAAAGGGATGGCGGGGCGCCAGCCCAGCTCCTGCTCGATCTTGCTAGGATCTATCGCATAGCGGCGGTCGTGCCCCGGACGATCGGGCACCAGCCGCACCAGCGATTCCGGCTTGTTCAACAAATGCAACAACATGCGCGTGATTTGCCAGTTGGTGCGTTCGCAGCGGGCCCCGATATTGTATACCTGTCCCGGCCGGCCCCGACGCCAGACCAACTCCAGTGCCGCGCAGTGGTCCTGCACATGGATCCAATCGCGGATGTTCAGGCCGTCGCCGTACAGTGGTACAGGCTGATCCTGGAGCAAGTTGACGATGAACAGCGGGATCAGTTTCTCCGGAAACTGATACGGTCCGTAATTGTTGCAACACCGCGTGATGATAGCCGGCAGCCCGAAGGTGTGGATATAGCTGCGCACCAGCAGATCGGCGGCGGCCTTGCTGGCTGCATAAGGACTGTTGGGCGCTATCGGCGACTCTTCGGTGAAAGAGCCGCTCGGCCCCAGCGAACCGTACACCTCGTCGGTCGAAACCTGGATGAACCGTTCTACCCCGAACTCGCGTGCCGCATCCAGTAAGACCTGCGTGCCGCGCACGTTGGTATGCACAAAAGGGGAGGCGTCGAAAATGCTACGGTCCACGTGACTCTCGGCGGCGAAATGGAAGATGGCTTGCACATCGCGCACCAAGTCGCGCACCAGGTCTCGCTCGGCGACGTCGCCGTGCACGAACTGGTAGCGCCGCCGGTCGGGCAGGTCTTCGAGATTGCCCAAGTTGCCCGCATACGTGAGCCGATCGAGATTGACGACGGACACATCGGAGCGGTTGGCCAGCATGAAGCGGATGAAATTGCTGCCGATAAAACCACACCCGCCGGTGACCAAGATACGTTTCATGCTATGCTCTCCAGTGGCGGTCGCTGCGCTGCGCGCTCGGGACCACAGACTGCTGTACGGCGCCGCCCCCGCTGCCCGTCGGTGCCTCCGAGGCCTGGCGCAATCGGTGCCTCAATCTGCCGCGCTAGCAGGTCGCTGCACCCGCGCTCGTGAAGCGAAATCGCCTCGAATACAAGGATAGTACGCGCTGGCCGGCCTGGCGGGCAATAGCAACTTGCGGGGGCGCATAGCGGTCGGGCCGCGTTCGCCACTAGCCATTGTCGAGCCGGGCGCATACAAACGCCACTGGAACCGACATAGAGCAGGGAAAACGAGGATATGTCACAGATCACGTATCCGGCACGCCAGGAGGGCTTTGGGGCTACGGAGCGTACCGATGCCTGGTGGGCTGGTCCTCTCGGCACAGTGCTGGGCTTGACGGCGTTCTTGGTCTATGCCACCCTGGTCCTGTTTTGGGGCGCCCTGTTCGGCCATCCTTATTTCGAAATCCGCCAGGACAGGCGTCAGTTTTCCGGACCCGAAGTGGCCCCTTATTTGGCTCCTTTTCATTCGCCTTTGCTCTACGACGAGCACAGTGCGCACGCCTGGATCCCACGGGCGCGTCCGGATTGGTGGCCGAGTTGGCTGCACTTTTCTTCGGCGATGCTGATCCTGATATTTCCGGCGGGCTTTCGCTTTACGTGCTATTACTACCGTAAAGCCTACTATCGGGCTTTCTGGGCAGACCCGCCGGCGTGTGTGGTCGCTGAGCCGCGGAAAAGCTATTGGGGCGAAAATCACTGGCCCTTGCTCGTCCAGAATATCCATCGCTATTTCATGTACTTTGCGGTTTTGTTTTTGCTTCTGCTGTGGTGGGATGGACTGACAGCTTTTTGGTGGCCTACGGATCGCAGCGGGACCTACCTCGGTGGCAGGCGGCAATTCGGTATCGGGGTGGGTACGCTGGTCATGGTGGCGAACGTAATTTTGTTGACGGGGTATACCCTGGGCTGTCATTCGTTGCGCCATCTGGTGGGCGGGCGCTTGAATTGTTTTGCCTGTCTGCACAACGGGCAGTATCGGGTGCGGCCGGCTTATCGGCTGTGGTGGTGGAGCAGTCGTTTCAACGAGCACCATATGCTCTGGGCTTGGTGCTCGCTGATCAGTGTCGGTTTCACGGACCTGTATATCCGGCTGTGCGCCATGGGGATTTGGCACGATGTGCGGATCCTGTGAGGCCGGCCCAGGGTGCCCCGTGGCTCAGGCGCGGTGGATGGGTGCCAGTCGGTCAGGCGCGGACGAGTTGCACGGACGTACAAAGCCGACGTGCCGGCGCAGTGGGTGCAACGCCGGAGCGGCAACGAGCCGGGTTCGATCAGGTAGGCGTGCCCGTGGTCCGAGTTACTGATGCCGCCGGGCGTCGCGTGATAGGACAGACATGGACTACGAGTACCATGAACACGAAGTGTTGGTGATCGGTGCCGGTGGTGCCGGTTTGCGCGCGGCCAT
Source organism: Gemmataceae bacterium (assembly GCA_040289265.1). Classification (GTDB taxonomy): domain Bacteria; phylum Planctomycetota; class Planctomycetia; order Gemmatales; family HRBIN36; genus PSKW01. Next base: position 128,226 of record PSKW01000003.1, on the reverse strand, counting down.
CGAGGCTTCGGTGCAGGGCGCCGATGTCGCCGTGGTCTGCAAATCGCTGCTGGGCAAGGCGCACACCGTCATGGCCGAAGGAGGAATCGCCGCGGCTCTGGCCCATGTGGATGCCCGCGACAATTGGCAGGTTCATTTTGCCGACACCATGCGCGGCGGCCAGTATCTCAACAACTGGCGCATGGCCGAGATCCATGCCAAAGAGGCACCGGAGCGCGTCCGCGAACTGGAGGCCTGGGGAGCCGTTTTCGATCGCACCGCCGACGGGCGCATCTTGCAGCGTCACTTCGGCGGCCATAAATTCCCTCGGCTGGCACACGTCGGCGACCGTACCGGTCTGGAAATGATCCGCACCCTGCAGGACCACGGGGTGCATCGCGGTATCCAGGTCTATATGGAATGCACGGTCGTCCGGCTGCTCAAAGATGGAGACCGTATCGCCGGCGCCGTGGGCTACTACCGCGATCGCGGACGGTTCGTCGTCTTTCGGGCAGGCGCCGTGGTGTTGGCCACCGGCGGCATCGGCAAAGCCTACAAAATCACCAGCAACAGCTGGGAATACACCGGCGACGGGCATGCTCTGGCCTACGACGCCGGTGCCGAACTGATAGACATGGAATTCGTGCAATTCCACCCCACGGGCATGGTCTGGCCGCCCAGCGTCCGCGGGATCCTCGTGACCGAAGGGGTGCGCGGGGAAGGCGGCGTGTTGCGCAACAACCTCGGCCGTCGCTTCCTGTTCGACGATATCCCGGAGAATTATCGCGGCTCTACGGCAGAAACGGAAGAAGAAGGCTTTTTGTACGTTGTGGGGGAAAAGTATCAGGGCCGCGATGCCCGACGTCCGCCCGAACTGCTCACCCGCGATCACGTCGCCCGCTGCATCGTGCGCGAGATCAAAGAGGGACGCGGCAGTCCGCACGGCGGCGTCTATCTCGAACTGCAGACCTTTTGCGACTGGTTGGCCAAACGGCAACGCGGCCTCGACCGCGAAGAGTACATCCGACGCAAACTGCCCAGCATGTACCACCAGTTCAAGGAGTTGGGCGGCATAGACATCACGCGCGAGCCCATGGAAGTAGGGCCGACCACGCATTACATCATGGGGGGCGTACGCGTGGACGGGGATACGCAAATGTCCACCGTGCCCGGACTGTTCGCCGCCGGCGAAGTAGCCGGGGGGATGCACGGTGCCAATCGGCTGGGCGGCAATTCTTTGTCCGACTTGCTGGTTTTCGGCAAGCGGGCCGGCGAATATGCTACTCAGTTCGCGCGCGCCCATCCGGCACCGGCCGTGGATCGCGACCAGGTCGAAGCCACCGTCCGCTGGGCCCTCGCTTTCATGGATGCTCCCCAGGGCGACGAAAACCCTTTCCGCGTCCAGCAGGATCTTCAGGAAACCATGCAAAACCTGGTGGGCATCGTGCGTCGCGAAGACGAGATGCTGCGCGCTCTGGACGAGATCGCTCGGCTGCGGCAGCGCCATCGCCGGGTCCGCGTGGTCGGCAATCGAGAATACAATCCTGGGTGGCATACTGCTTTGGACTTGCATGCACTGCTCACCGTCTCCGAGGCCATTACCCGCTCCGCCTTGGAGCGCAAAGAGAGCCGTGGTGCTCAGTTCCGCGAAGATTACCCCAGCAAAAGCCACGAGTTCGGCCAAGTCAATATCGTCGTCCGCAAAGGGCCCGACGGGCACATGCAGGTGCGCCGCGAGCCGATACCGGAAATGCCCGAGTACTTGAAAAAAATCATCGAGGAAATGAAATAAATGCCTCTTCGGAAGCAGGAGTGCACGCAATGACGCGGCGCGTTTTTCGCATCTGGCGTGGCGATAAGAGCGGCGGTACATTACAGGACTACACCGTCGAAGTCAGCGAGGGGATGGTGGTCCTCGATGCCGTGCATCAGGTCCAGGCGACCCAAGCGCCCGATCTGGCCTGCCGCTGGAACTGCAAAGCCGGCAAGTGCGGTTCTTGTGCCGCCGAAGTCAACGGACGCCCGCGGCTCATGTGCATGACGCGTCTGGATACCCTGCCAGCCAACGAGCCGATTACCGTCCGCCCGATGAAGACGTTTCCCATCGTCAAAGATTTGGTCACCGATGTCTCGTGGAATTATCGCGTCAACCGTTTGATCCCGGCCTTTCGGCCCAGGCCGCCCGATGCCCCCGACGGCACCTGGCGCATGAGCCAGGCAGAAGTGGACCGCGTGCAAGAATTCCGCAAGTGCATCGAATGTTTCCTGTGCCAGGACACTTGCCATGTGTTGCGCGAGCATCGGCTCATGGGCCAGGAAGAAAATGGCATGCGCCGCGAGCTGTTCGTCGGTCCCCGCTTCTTGGTGCGACTGGCGGCTCTGGAAATGCATCCCCTGGACACCGGTGATCGTCTGGGCCTGCTCAAAGACCAGTTCCATATCGGCTTGTGCAACATCACCAAATGCTGCACCGAAGTGTGTCCCGAACACATCCACATCACCGACAATGCCATCATCCCCCTCAAGGAGCGCGTGGTGGATCGTTTTTACGACCCTTTGATGAGGGTGGTCCGCAAACTGACGGGTGCCGATCGCCACAAAGTACCCCTGCCGCTGGCGGCGGAAGATCCCTCGGTGTCGGGCACGACTGGGAGCGGCGACGAGTAGACACTGCCGTCGGCAGCCGTTATTCCAGCCGCTCGGCCAGGATGCGCTCCACTTGTTCGCGGCGGTAGGCGTGCACTTTGCCCGCCAAACCGGAGTCGGTCAGGGCCAGCACGGAGACAGCAAAAAGAGCGGCATTGACGGCACCTGCTTTGCCTACGGCAAAAGTGGCCACAGGGATGCCCGCCGGCATCTGCACCATGGCGAGCAAAGAGTCCAGGCCTCCGGCCAATGGACTGGGCATGGGGACGCCCAAGACCGGACGGGTCGTGTGGGCCGCGACCACGCCTGCCAGATGTGCCGCTCCCCCAGCGGCGGCGATGAAGACCTGCGCCCCGCGTGTTTCTGCCTGACGCACATAGGCCACCAATTCGTCGGGGGTACGATGTGCCGAAAGCACGCGGCACTCGTGGGGCACTCCGAAGCGCGCCAGCGTGTCCGCCGCTTGTTTCATGATCTCCCAGTCCGACTTGCTGCCCATCAGGACAGCGACGCGGATCGCGCTCGGGTCGCTGCTCATGATGCTCCTTTCTGCTTTTGTGCGCCGGGCATGCACATTGCCTGCCCGCCAGTCTTCCATACAATGCGTCCGAGCGTGGTTCGCTGCTGGGTGGCTGGGCCAACGTCTGCGGTCGGCGACCAAGCCTGGGTCGCAGTGGTTATACAAAGCCAGCACTACGATGGCACGTGCAGCGAGGCCAGCGATACTGGGCGGAGAACCGGTCTTTGCAGAAGGCCCGCCGGACTGGCCAGGGGCCGATGCGGCGGTAACCGAGTCGGTAGCTCGGGCGCTCGCCGATGGCTCGTGGGGCCGGTACGACGGCGGGTGGGTGCGTCGGCTCGAGGAAGCGCTGGCCGCCTATCATGGAGTCCCTTATGCCGTCACGTGTGCCAGCGGTACGGTCGCCGTAGAGGTGGCGCTGCGCGCTCTGGACGTGGGTCCCGGCGATGAAGTCCTTATGGCCGCTTACGATTATCCAGGCAATTTCCTCACCGTCCATGCTCTGGGTGCGCTGCCTGTGCTGGTAGACCTAGCGCCCGGCCGTTGGGCGGTGGCGTTCGAGCAACTCGGGTCGGCTTTATCGTCGCGCACGCGTGCTTTGATCGTGTCGCATTTGTACGGCGATCTGGCTCCCATGCCGCGCATTATGGCTTGGGCACGGGAGCAGGGCATCGGTGTGGTCGAGGACGCCGCCCAGGCCATCGGCGCGCACATCGCCGGCCGACGCGCTGGCACCTGGGGCGATTGCGGTATCCTCAGCTTCGGTGGCTCCAAACTGCTGACTGCGGGCCGCGGTGGGGCCGTGCTCACCGCCGAGGCCCGTCTGCACCAGCGTGCGCGGCTTTTCTTGCAACGCTATAGCCAAGTCTGTCCACTTTCCGAATTGCAGGCGGCCGCTTTGCTGCCGCAATTGGACCGGTTGGACGAACGCCATCGCTGCCGGCAACGAGAAGCCGACGGGCTGGCTCGCGCCTTGACGCACCTGCCGGGTCTGCAGACCCTGGTCGGGGGCCAGGAGCCGGCGGACCCAGCCTATTACAAATTTGCCTTGCGCTGCTCCGAGGCGGCCCCTCTGCCCCCGGCGCTACTGGCTCTGGCGTTGCAACGCGAAGGCTTGGCCATCGAGGCTGGGTTTGCGGCGTTGCACCTGGAACGGTCGCCGCGACGTTATCGCGCAGCCGGACCTCTGGTCCAGGCAGAGGATGCGACCCGCCAGACTTTGGTCCTTCACCACCCGGTCCTTTTGGCTGGTCGAGCGCAGCACGTGGCTTTTGCCTTCGAGAAAGTTTTCCAATGGGCTGCCGAGATCCGTGCGGCCTGGGGACATAGGGAGGATAGAGCATGAGCGATCGCAGCGTCCGTTTCATCCTCGTGGGCGGTTTTCTCGGAGCAGGTAAGACGACCACCTTGGCTCGGCTGGCGCGTCATTTCATCGGCCAAGGCCGGACTGTGGGCATCGTTACCAACGACCAGGCGGGCAACTTGGTGGATACGCAATTACTCCGCGAACAAGGATTCCCCGTCAACGAAGTGACCGGTGCCTGTTTTTGTTGCCAATTCGACGAACTAGCTCGGCAGCTGGAAGACCTGGAGCAACGTGTGCACCCGGATGTATTTTTGGCCGAGCCGGTGGGCAGTTGCGTGGACCTGGCGGCGACGGTGTTGCAGCCGTTGCTGCATCGCTACGGCCGGCGCTTGCGCATCGCACCTTATGCCGTGCTTTTCAAGCCTGTGCACGGCCTGCGTATTCTGGGCAGCGATACGCCCGCGTCGGTGCCGCCCGGCGGCTTTTCGCCCCAGGCGGCTTATATCTTCCGCAAACAGCTGGAGGAAGCGGATGTCATCCTCGTCAATCGGGCCGACGAGTACTCTCGTCAGGAACTGCAGGCGCTCCAAGAGCGCATCAGCCAGCAATACCCGGAGACACCGGTGCTCATCGTCTCGGCCAAAACCGGCCAGGGCTTTGCCGAGTATCTGGAGTTGTTGACGCAGGAGGGGAACTTCGGGCGCCGCCTGCTGGAGGTAGACTACGACCTCTATGCCGCCGGGGAAGCCGAGCTCGGGTGGCTCAACAGTACGGTGGAATTGCAAGCCGATGTCCCGTTTTCGCTCGACGACTGGTCGGTGCGTTTGCTCCAGGCTATTCGCGAAGAGCTGGCGCAAGGTGCGGGGGAGATAGCACACGCCAAGGTGATCTGCCTGGGCGAGCTGGGATTTGCCAGTGCCAATCTGGTGGCCAGCGCGTCGCGTGTCGAGTTGGGTATTTCGTGTCGGGTGCCGACGCGGCGCGCTGCCTGTATCGTCAACCTGCGCGCGGCGGCGTCGCCGGAGTCGCTGGAACACGCCTTGGATGTGGCGCTGCGCCACTGTGCCCACGGCATGGGCATCCAGGCCACGCTTACGGCCCACCGGGCCTTGCGTCCCGGCCGTCCGCAGCCGACTTATCGCTATCGCACCCCTGTGGCCTCAGCCTGACAGCGCGTCTTGCTCGGGGACTTCGGCGGGAGCCAGCTCGGGATGAGCCCGCTCATAGGCGGCTATGTGCTCCTCGTATTGCAACGTCAGACCGATGTCGTCCAGACCGTGCAGCAACATATAGCGAGCCGATTCGGGGATAGAAAATGGCTCCTCCACATCTTGCGGGGCGGTGTGCAGGACGACCCGGCAGCGCGTCAAGTCCACGGTCAGCTCCCCGGCGCCGAGAGCATAGAGCCGATCGGCGAAGGCCTGGGTCACCTCGACGGGCAGCAGGCCGTTTTTGAAAGCATTGTTGCGGAAAATATCCGCGAAGCCAGGCGTAGTGCCCACCCGCGGTGCGACCACGGCGCGAAAGCCTGCCTGGACTAGCCCCCAGACGGCATGCTCGCGGCTCGATCCGCACCCGAAATTTTCGCCTACCACCAGGATCGTCGCTCCGCGGGCCTCCGGCTTGTCGAGAGGAAAATCGCGGTCGGCTTGGCCAGGCCGTGCCCGCCAGTCGGCGAACACAAGGTTCCCGTACCCCGTGCGCTCGATCCGCTTCAGAAAACGCGCCGGCATGATGGCATCGGTATCTATGTGCGCTCGCGGCAACGCGATGAAGCGTCCGCGATGGACCGTGAAAGGCTGTCTGGCAGTCATCGGTTTCCTCACGGCAAAGAGCGTCGGTACTCCTCATCAGCGGCGAGCCGGTCGAACTGCGTCCGCTTTGCGCGGTGCTCCAGCAGCGACGGGCTCACCTAGACAGTACAGATGCTGACGCGTGCGGATATAGAGCCGACCGGCGTGGATCGCCGGCGTGGCGATGATCGGTTCGCGCAACGTATTGTGGGCCCGCAAATGAAAAGCAGGGGCCGCGGCGAAGCAATAGACATCCCCTTCTTCGGTACAGGCGATGACGGTATCCCCGGCCAGGACCGGCGACGCCGACACGTTACCCCCCAGTCGTTCGGTCCATACCGGCTTGCCGTCGGCAGCGCGCACGCATCCGGCGACGCCGCGATCGTTGACGAAAAACAGGTAGTCCCCATGGCCGATCAGAGTCGGCACATAGGGGAAAATCCGCTGTTCTTGCCAAACGACACGGGGAGCCGAACCAGATCCGTCGGGCGGCTTGACGGCCACGGCATGACGCGATCCGCCTCCGTCGCCGCTGGTCATCACGATCAGCCCCTGAGCCAGGACCGGCGACGACACAGTACGCAACACCATGCCCTCGAATTTCCACTCCCAGTGCCACGTCTGCTGCCCGCTCAGTAGATCGTAGGCACTGATGCCGGCACTGGAGGCCACGATCAGTTCTTCTCCTTGTGTGCCGCCGCGTACGACCGGCGTCGAGTAACAGGCTCGGAAGGCCGGTCGCGTCTTTTCCCACAGCAGTTTGCCAGTGTGTGCATCTACGGCGACGACGCGCGCGGCATCGTCCTGATCGCAGTTGACGTACACCCGTCCCTTGTGCAGCACCGGGCTGGTTCCGGCGCCGTGCTGACTGACGAAGGGTCCCAACCCATATTCCCAGAGCTTGTTGCCCGCATAGTCGAAAGCGTGCAGGCTCAGTGCCTGTCCGTCCCAAAACAGGCACACCACGCGTTGCCCGTCGGCGGCGGGTGTGGAGGAAGCCAGCGTGTTTTTGCGATGCATGGCTGCTCGGCGCCCGCCGGCACTCCGTCGCCACAGCTCCTTGCCCGTGAGCGCGTCGTAACAGAGCAGCCAGCGCTGCGTGCCGTCTTCGCTGGCAGCTTGAAGGAATACACGCTCGCCCGACACGATGGGGGAAGCGTTCCCTTGCCCAGGCAGGGCTACTTTCCACAGCGTATGCCGCTGCAGGTCCCACACGATGGGAACCCCCGTATCGGCACTGATCCCCTGGCCGTTGGGTCCGCGAAAACGTGGCCAATCGGCAGTGCCTTCCAGGGTCAGGCCCCACACCAGAACTACCAGCGTTACTAGGTTTGCAGCTCGTTGTCTGTGCATGATGGCGATCGCCCTCCGATGGCCGCACTAGGCAGAAGATGCTCCGCGCTCCCAGTCCGGCAGGACCACGATTTTGCCGATCAGTGTGCCGGCTTTGTGGAGTGTATTCTCTTCCTGCAGGCGATGGGCTGCGGCCGCTTGCGCAAGCGTGAATCGGGCCCCGATCGGCACTTCCAGACGGCCGGCTCGCCGCCAGCGGACGATATCTTCGGCGCAGCGCCTTTGTTCTTCGGCACTGGCATTGAACATGGCAAAGCCAAAAAGGCTCAGGTCTTTGACATAGAAGGGACCGACGGGGAAGGCCGGCTGGGCCTGACGCCCGGCCATGACGACGATGCGCCCCCGCAGACGCATGAGCGGGACGATGGTCATGAAGTCCGGCTCGCGCACAGTTTCGTACCAGACATCCACCCCCTGGCCCTGGGTAAACTGACGGATGGCCTCGCCGGTATCGGTCTTGGAGTACTCGATGACCAGATCGGCACCCCAGCGACGGCACACGTCTGCCTTGTGTGCGTTTCCGGCGGTAGTGATCACGCGCGCCCCGACAGCCTTGGCCATTTGCACCACCTGCGAGCCGACGCCGCCGGCACCTCCGTGGACGAACAGTGTTTCTCCGGCTTGCAAACGGGCGCAGCGAAACAGTCCCAGATGGGCGGTGATCCCCACCAGCGCCCCGGCGGCAGCTTGCTCGTCCGAAACCTCATCGGGCGTCGGGTACAGCCAGTCCTCGTGCACGCACGCGTACTCGGCAAAGGTCCCTTGCCGGCCCAGCAACCCTTGATTGCTTCCCCAGACACGCTGTCCGACGCGGAAGCGTCGGCACCCAGGCCCCAGTTCTACCACGGTCCCGGCTACATCGCACCCGGGAATAAAGGGCCGGGGCAGATCCATCGGCACCGCCCCACTGCGGATGTACGTGTCTATAGGGTTCACCGCGGCGGCAGCTACCCGTACCAAAACTTCTCCCGCACCGGGTCGGGGCGTGGGCAATTCGCCGTACTGGATAACCTCCGGTGGCCCCGTTCTCTCGTAGTAAGCAGCTCGCATACGCTTCGCTTCCAGGAAAGACCTCGGCTGGATATCTCTTTGGCATCCTGCGCGGCAGGATAATCATTGTACCGCTCGGCCAGCACCTGCGCCAGGGTCGCGCTCCGTAGACACGTGCGCTGGCTCGGCTCGATCTCATCGAGATTTCACGCACGAGTCATGCAATTCTCACTGCCCGTCGCGTACAAGTTACTCAGGCGTAGGCCGCTGGCTCGCGCTGATCGGTAGTGTTCGCACCTGAAGTGCTGAGCAGGATCGGCCTGAGCAGCGACGCCGGCGTTCGCGCAGGTTGTCCGAGGGTTTCCAAGCGACACAGGTATCCGGGCACGATGCTAATAGAGTACGGACTACATGTACTGATCGTGGCACTGCTCACCTTCGGGCTGGGCGTGTGTGGCTACTTTTTCCCGCGCCTATTCCATCAGCCCTTGTGCCGTACGCTGGCTGTGATGGCCGGTTATTTTGCCCTGGCCCTTTGCTTGTGGCAAGTAGTGGTCCTGACGCAAACGTCCAGCCTGATCCAGCATCTGGGAGCAGACGCTCTCCAGATCAGCATCCTTTTGGGGGCGCTGGTGGCTTCAGGGTGCATTTTGCATAGCTTGTTGCAAGCGGATCGAGGAGCAGGCTGGGAACGTCGGCCACGGTTTGCGAAGATACTGTCAAGGCTCTTGTCAGGCCTAGGGCTGGCCCTGGTGGCTCTTGTCTTGGTGCAGGCCGATCGAGATGTGGTTCCCAGCTACGAGCACAAAGAGCCGAAAAGGACGGCGCATGAGCTGCCGCGCGTCGCGGTAGACAGCGCCTTGACCGACGCCGGCCACCCGATACCGCTGTATACAGTCCCTGCGAGCGTGGATCTCGGCGGATATGTGGACCCCAGTCTGGCGTGGATCGAAGAGCACTACCGGCTGCGATTGATAAGGACCGCCGAGCCGGATGTGCGTTACAACTGCCACGGATGGGTTTACACGGACGGACGCTATATCATCAGTGGCGAAGATGTGGCGCGCATTGTGCAGGACAACGGGTACCAGGTGGTCGCCGCACCCGTGCCAGGCGACTTGGTCATCTATTTCTCCGACGAGGGGCTGATCAGTCATACCGGCCGAGTGCGCGCCATCGAGGAAGATGGCACGGTCCTGGTCGAAAGCAAATGGGGCTGCGTAGGTGCCCGCTATCTGCATCGGCTCGACGTTTGGCCAGACTCCACGTACGCTTTTTTTCACACCTCGCGGCCTACGCACGTGCTACGCGACTTGCCTGCTAGTGCATCGCGATAGAGGGAACGCGATACATAGGGGCGAGCAAAACGTGCCGCGCTGCGAATTCTTTCCGCCGCTCCAGAGAACTTCCGTACACTGTTAACACTGTTAACAAAAGTTTACACTGGATGTTAACGATCGTTAACACATCTTGAGATATTTAGTTATCTTATAGTCTCTCACTTCTGCACAAGCTGTTGACGGACAAACGGTTGCATTTCCACACGATAAATGCCGATTTCGGCATACCGATTGCAAATTCAGTTATAAATCAGATGCCTCAGCGTACTCGTGCAGCCAGCAAAATGCAGGTGTGCCATGACTCGCAGCAAGACGTATTTCGACTGGTGGGCGGCATGGGTCCTTCTGACATGTGCGCCGATGGGCCTGTCGGCTGGCACCTTCTCTCTCACCAACGGTCAGCTCACCCTCGAGGTTCTGGGCGATACCATCGGCGACAGTGGCGCCATCTATGAGGCCACGTTGGGTACCGTGGGATACTACCGGCACTCTGGTCTGGTCGCTGACTGGGGTGTGCAATACGGCACCAACATCGGCACTTTCAATCTGAACACGACCAGCAATACGTCCAATATAGTCGTGGGCGTGACCAATCCCCCCGGCAAGATAGTGGTCGCCGGTACTCTGAGCATGTTGGGCTTCCCGCCTATCACGCTAGAGAGGGTTTACGAGCTGGTCTCGGGCGTCAACGTGGTGCGCATCCAGACAACGATCACCAATATCGGAAACGATCCTGCCAACGTTGTTTATTTCGACACCTACGATCCGGACCAGGGTGTACCGTTGTCTTTGACTTTTACTACGGTCAACGATGTTTTCAGCGTCGCCACGGCGTCGGGGACGGCATTGGCAGGCAGGGCATCGGCCCCAGGTACGCCGGCTTATACCGTCATCATGGGCGGTCTCGATAGCGGCATGCGCGTCGGTTTCGGCGGGGGCAGCTCGCCGTTCGATTTGGGCATCAACGACGGTATGGAGCTCAATACCTTCATGGCGACGCCTTACGATCCCAACGGGGCAACGGCAGACATCGGCATAGCTGTGGGCGTGTCCCTTGCTCTTCCTGCCGGTCAGAGTGTGACATATACCTATTATCAGGCGTATGGGCCAACATTCGATGCGGCGCTCGCTGATTTTGTCACCGCCCTGGGTGGGCCTGCCGGGGGAGGGATTATTCCTGAACCCACTACTCTGGCTCTAGCAAGCGTGGGGCTTGTTCTTCTGTCGCTGCCCTGTTACCGTTCCACACGCAAGCTCTGTCGTTAATGCGCCCTGTACGCATCGCTAGTCGCTGGTCCTTTCAGGACTAGCCTGCCGCGGGTGCTACGTGGGGCGGTTTTTCCTGCTGGCGGGGATCGCTTCGGCATAGAGGCAGTCGCCGGCGCCGTGCCTATGACTGTAAAGGGCGAACAGCCGCGACGGCCAGCGGTAGCGGAGTAGCCACGTTGTTTTTGCTCTGTGCCGCATGTGCTGAGCCACCCGGGCGGAGCGACGCACCCATCCGCTGCGCGCTTCGCTGAAAATACGCAAAGGGATCAATCCGCAGCGCTCCAGCATGGCCGCAAGAGTATCGGCACTGAAGTGATTGAGGTGGCGCGGAAGATCCAAGCCGATCCATGCCGGTCCGAAGAAGCGACACGACAGACTGGACCAGTTGGGCACGGAAACCAACAGCCGACCGTCGCCGGTCAGCAGTCGGGCACACTCGCGCAAAACGATCCGCGGCTCGGGAACGTGCTCCAGCACTTGCCACAAGGTAATGATTTGGAAGCTGTGCGCTGGCCACTGGGGAGCCGGCAAGGTTCCGACATGAGCATCCAGTCCGAACTGTCGGCGCAAGTGCTCGATCGGCGCTGGCGCAATATCCAGACCGGATACCTGCCAACCGTGCGCGCGCATGTGCAACAGGAAACGTCCGGCACCGCAGCCGATATCCAGAAGTCTGCCGTTACCCCAGGGACGCAAGAGGTGCGGGAACAAGCGGCGCAGCCGCCGGGAGACGGCACCGCTCCCCGTTTCCCGATAGGGCTCGTAGTCGTGCGGATAAAACCGGTGCAGACTGTCGCGGTCTGGTCGCGGATGGGTATAACACATCGTACATTGTTTGCATTGCACGATCGCAAAACGCAACCAGGTGCCGGTTTGCCAATCGGGCGCCTCGGTCACCAGGTGTGCGTCGTCCCCCTGACACAAGGGACACGCCGCTTCTTCCCACCGGATTTCAAGGGGCCATGTCCGCGCATTCGATTTCGTCGGCTCGACCAAGTGCATCCTCGATCTCCATGTCCTGGGGGCCATTGGTCCCACTTACAGGCGAGCCACCCAGGCCCTGCAAAAGTCTCGGACGGCAGGTACCCGTCTTTTCGAGGTGCCTCAGCATAGCCAGCAGATAGGGAATAGACAAGAGCGGTCGGACATCAGGCACCTAGGACGGGCCCATCCGTTTCAGGTTCAGGCGCGAGTTGTTCTTCCGGCAGTGTGCGGGCCAGTCGCAACGGGTCGCTGCCGCTGAAACGCCAGAAAAGTCCGGGACGTACCAAGAACTCGCACAGCGTCGAGGTAATCAGACCGCCGAAGATGACGGTAGCCACGGGATACAAGATTTCGCGACCTGGGGCGTGGCCACCCCACACTAGCGGGAACAGCCCCAGGCAGGCCGTCAAGGCGGTCATAAGAACAGGGGCCAGGCGCTCCAGACTGCCGCGCAGCACCATCTCTTGGGTAAAGCCCTCGCCTTCGTAGCGCATCAGGTGCAGGTAATGTGCCAAAAGCAAGATGCCGTTGCGCGTGGCGATGCCGCCTAGGGAAATGAACCCCACCCAACTGGCCACGGTCAAAGGCTGCTGGGTCAGCAGCAAGGCGAGCACGCCGCCGACGAACGCCATCGGCAGGGCAAAGAGGATTTGCAGGACCAGACGCACCGAAGGAAAAAGCACGAAAAGCAAAAGGAACATGCCCACCAGACTGACGGTGCCTAGCGTGAGAATGACATACATGGCTCGTTGCTGGCTCTCGAATTGGCCGCCCAACTCCAGGAAATATCCAGGAGGCAACACGAGCCGCGTGCGCAGACGCTCCTGGATGTCGGCGACCGCGCCGGCCAAGTCGCGCGCGAGCGTGTTGCAACGGACGACGATGCGCCGACGGCCGTTCTCGCGACTGATTTGATTGGGCCCCAGGTCTTCTTCGATGTCGGCCAGTTCCTGCAATAGGACATGGCCGCGTTGGCTGGGCAACTCGAGGACCAGACGCTGCAGGACTTCCGGTGCCTGCCGGTACGGCTCGTCGAGCCACACCACAAGGTCGTAGCGACGCTGCTCTTCGAGTATTTCGCCCACTACGCGCCCGCGTAAGGCGGTCTCCAGGAATTGTGCCAGATATTCGCGGTCCAGGCCGAATTCAGCCAGGCGTTCGGCTCGCGGACGGATATGGATTTCGCTGGTCAGACGCTGTGCCTCGATGACCGGCGGGGCCAGTCCGCGGACATCGAGCAAAGCGGACCGCGCTTGCTCGGCCACACGGCGCAGCACGTCCAGGTCGTCGCCGTAGATTTTGACGGCGATTTGTGCACTGACGCCGGAAAGCAAATGACTGATCCAGTGGGCCAGCGGCTGCTCGACTTCCACATCCACGCCTGGCAATGCCTCCTGCAACGTATGCAACAGCTGCCGCTTGATCTCCTCCCGGTCCTGCCGGCGACGCGGGTTCATGGTCAGGATGTAATGCGTGTTGCCTACCGGTTCCACATGTTCGTCCTGCTCGGCACGACCGGTCAAGCGCACGAAATGCAAGATGGGGGCGTCGGGATGTTCGCTGGACATCTGGTACTGCCGCAACATCCGGTCGGCCACGGCAGTCGCGCGCAACGACGCGTCCAGACTCGCTCCCGCCGGCAGCGACAGATTGATCTGGAAACTCCCTTCGTCGAAAGGTGGCAAAAAACTGGCGCCCATCTGCGAAAACAGGTATCCCGCGATGGCGACCAGCACGATCATAATGCCCATGATCGCGTGCGCATGGCACATGCTTAATCGGATCACCGGCCGCGCCAGACGTTTGAGCCAGCGTAGCACCGGGCCATCCTGGTCGCGGTGCGTGGCCTTGGCCAGGGGCAGCAAATAGTAACTGAGCACCGGCGTCACCGTGAGCGAAACCAGTAGGGAAGCCAGGATGGAGACGATATAGGCCACGGCCAGCGGCTTGAACAAACGCCCCTCGATCCCATACAGTCCCATCAGCGGTACGAAAACGAGGATGACCATGAGCGTGCCGAAAACGATGGCACTGCGGATTTCGACGCTGGCTTGATAAATAACTTGCCAGGCCGGTCGCGGCGTCGGCGAGCGGTGGTTTTCGCGCAAGCGGCGGAAGATGTTTTCCACGTCCACGATGGCATCGTCTACCAGTTCCCCGATGGCGATGGCCATGCCGCCCAGGGTCATGACATTGAGGCTCAAAGGCACGCCGCTGAGCCACTCCACACCACGGAACACCAAGCAGGTGAGCAGCAAGGACAAAGGGATGGCGGTCATAGAAATAAAAGTGGTGCGGAAATTGAGCAGGAAGCAGAACAAAATCAGCAACACCAAAAGCGCTCCCAAAGCGAGCGCTTCGCCGACGTTGTAGATACCCAGGTCAATGAAGCGCTTCATTTGGAACAAATCGGTCTTGAGGGTGACATCCGCAGGCAGTGCCGGCGTCAGTTCGGCGAGGACGCGCAGGGCATCGTCGGTCAGTCGGCGCGTGTCGTAGTGGGGTTGTTTGATGACGACCAGGACCACGGCGGGGTGGCCATTGATGCCGGCATCGCCCCGCTTGAGCTGCGGGGCCTCGACAATGCGCGCCACTTGTCCCAGCGTCACGGCACGGCTGCCTTGTGCCTGGACGGGGATGCGGGCCAGTTGGGCCAAAATATCTTCCCGGCCAGGTCCGAGACGTGCCTGGATGCGCACGGGCATTTCCTGTTCCTGGCGCACCATGAATCCGCCGCTGGCCAAAACGTTGTTACTCGACAAGGCTTCGACCACCTGCTGCAAGGTGACGCGATAATCGCGCAGGGCCTCGGGGTTCACCAAGACCTGGTACTGCTTGCGGCCACCGCCGAGCACGGCTACCTGGGCCACACCGGGTACCTGCAGCAGTCGTGGCCGGATGACCCAATCGGCCAGCGTGCGCCAGTGCATGAGTCGTTCCGCATCGGGAGCTTCCATGCGGTCGGCGTACAAGCCGATGAGGAGTACTTGGCCCATGATAGAGCCGATCGGCGCCAGGTAGGGCCGTATACCGGCAGGCAATTCTCCCTGCACCGCTGCTAGTCGCTCTTGAACGATTTGCCGCGCTCGATGGATTGGCTCGTTCCAGTCGAACTCGACGTACACCATGGACAGGCCGAAAACGGAGTGGCTGCGCACGTCGCGCACCCCGGTGGCCCCCAGGAGCGCCGTCTCCAGCCGGAAGGTCACCCGCGACTCGACGTCTTCGGGGGCCATGCCCGGGCATTCGGTGAGGATCACCACACGCGGCCGGTCCAAGTCGGGCAGTACGTCAATGGGCAACTGAGTGGCGACGTAGCCGCCGTACACCAGTGTCGCCAGACAAGCGAAGACGATAAGCAATCGGTAGGTCAGTGCAAAACGAATCAAAGCATTGAGCATGGTTCGGCCTTTCCGGATCGCGCAGTCGAGGGCTGATCGGCCCTGGGGCGCGTCGCCCACAGACTGCCGGCGCGTCAGTGGTCGTGATCGTGGTCGTGCTCGGCGTCGCTACTGTGCATGGCTTTCCAAGCGCGTTGCAAGGCGGGGGCAGCATTGTGCGCTACGTGCTGGCCTGCGGTCAGACTGCCATCGTTGGCCAAGACGACGAAGCGGTGATCTTCGAACAGACGCGTCACGGCGACGCGCTCGAAAAGCTCTCCGTTGGCGCGGAACACATAATACTCGGCCCCTTCGCGGACCACGGCGTCGCGCGGCAAAACGAACACGTCGTGCCAGTGCCGGACGGGCAGTCGGATGCGCACCATCTGCCCAGGCCGGAAGCGCCAATGAGCGTGAGTATCCTGGTCGGTGTGCTGGTTCGTCTCGGACCGCCGATTGTCCAGCGCGAGATGGAACACCAGGGTGCGGTGCGTCGCATCTATACGATGCCCGACGTGGCAAATAGGCAGCACTGCGGTCAACGGCCGGTCTTCGGCGTCTTTGACGAAGGGGAACTCGACGACCAGACGTTTGTCGCCGCGCAGGGCCGTGTGCAGGTAGGCCAGTTCTGCCTCGTACACCTGGCCTTGAACGTGCAAGAGGGAGTGGTCCGCCAGCACGCACAGGGTCTGGCCGACTTGGACTTGTTCGCCCAGTTCGACGCGCAGGGCCTCCACTTCGTAGCGGCTGGCTTGGGCCGGCGCCTCCACGGTCAGTGTGCTGACGAATCGGCCCTGGGCTACCTGTTCGATCTGTGCCGCCGATAGTCCACGCAGGCTCAGCTCGTGCTGCAAGGCGTCATGGGCTGCTCGAAGCCGCCGATATTCGTATCCCAGCTCGATGAGGCGCGCGCGAAAGAGGCTCTCCCCGCCGGCCGTTCCGGTCAGCCGTGCTTGTTCTTCCTGGTTGATGTCCATTTCGCGACGCGTGCGATACAACTGCGCTTGAGCGGTTTGCATGGCTTCGCTAGTCGGGCGCAGGGTAACGAGTTGCTGCCCCGGTCGAATTTCCTGGCCCGGCTGTACGTGGATACGCTCCGCCACGCCTGCCACCGGCGCAGGAATCAGATAATCGCTGCCCACGAACCGCTCCACTACGCGCCCCGGCACCACTACGGCTTGCTGATAACTGCTCAGTTGCAGCGGCTTGACCACCAGAGCGAGATGGGCACGCGCCTGAGGCGACAGCCTGAGACGTGCCGCTTGGCTTTCGCGTGCGTCCGACGCAGCCGCTGCCGACGGCGCAGCGCGCCATCTCTGCAGCAATTCGTGCCCATACTTCCAGCCCAATCCCCCGGCGACTGCCAATACTACTCCGATCGCCACCAGTTTTAGTGCCAGGCGTTGCTTCTGGTTGCCGACCATGATTCGCTCCCCTGGACCCTATGCATCCGGCGTGCCCGTGTCGGCGCTCGGCACTGGAAAAACTTATCGCCTTAGGACGCCCCCGAACCGGAAATCACGAGCGCCTCCACCCAAAGCAGTGCTCCCAGCGTATCGTCTGAAAAAGAGTGGCAATGGCCTAAAACGCACCCGCCCAGCAGTGCACGGTCGGACCGGTGCAGCCTGCGGCGGCGCGCACGAGGCACCGATTGGCAACAAGCCGTAGGCTAGTTGAGGAAATGCTTTAGCAAGAGGTAAGCAGGTAGCGCCGGGCGGTAGTCACAAATCGGAAACGCGCAGGGGACACGAGCCAGCCGTGACGACTCGACCGCCGGAAGTACAGGCGGCAAAAAGGCCCACGTCTGGCAGTCGCTGGGACAGGGCTTACTGTCGGGCTCCAAACGTGCGTAGGGCGCGAAGGCCTTGAGATACGGACAGCCAGGGGCGTGATCTTCGGACTGCCCGGGGCCCGAAGTGGGCGCGCTCACAGGCACGAGCAGCTGCGCATGGCACAGGCACACGCCCGCAGGCCACAGCAGCCAGACGAGTGTCGGCAAAAAGACCGCCCACCGATACATGGCGTTCTCCGCAAAGCCTTTCTTAAACACTACGCCTCTGGCTGCACACGGTCAACAGCAGGTGGTGAGCGCCCGGTACCTATCGGATCGCGCGCGGGGTGCCTAAGCACGGCAGCGCCGATGGCCGGCACCATGCCGTGCCCTGGTGCTCGGCGCCCGAGCCGATGTCAAGGGGAGCATACCGACATCTGGGCACTGCGAGCGGCGCTTACGAGCGCTTGGGCCGCGGTATCCACGTCTGCTTCCGTGGTGTAACGACCGACGCTGAGGCGCACAGCTCCCAAGCCGCTGGCCTCGCTCACGCCCATGGCGCGCAGTACCGGGGACATGTGTTTCTGTCCGGCATGGCACGCTGAGCCGGTCGAGGCTGCCACCTGCCCAGCACGCTCCAGCACTTCGGCTCCGTGCAGACCGACGAAACCGACGTTGAGCGTATTGGGTAGCCGCTCCACAGGGTGCCCGTGGAGCACCAAGCGCTCGCCCCATGCTTCTTGCAGGCGGCGATGCAACCGGTCGCGCAGCGAACGCAAGCGCTGGGTACTGTCGGGCAGCTCGCTTCGAGCTAGCTCGCAGGCACTGCCCAAAGCGACGATCAAGGCTACCGCTTCGGTGCCGGCGCGTCGGCCCGACTCCTGACCCGCTCCGTGCAGCCAAGGCTCCAGGGTGATCCCGCTCTTCACATAGAGCGCGCCTACGCCTTTGGGTGCGTACAGTTTATGGCCGGCTACCGAAAGCATGTCCACCTCCAGCTCTGCGACGTGGAGGGGCAATTTGCCGACCGATTGGGCGGCATCGGTGTGGACCAGTGCGCCGTATGCATGTGCCAGCCGGGCTATGTCCCGTATCGGCTCCAGAGTACCCACTTCGTTGTTGCTGTGCATGATGCTGACCAAGGTGGCACCCTGCTGCAAGACGCGTCGCAGGAGCTGCAGGTCCACGACTCCGTAACGGTCCACGGGTAAGCGCGTGATGCGGCAGCCCAGACGTTCCAAGAACGAGCACGTTGCCAGCGTCGCCGGGTGCTCGATGGCGCTGGTGACGATATGCACGCCGCTGCGACGGCTGCCCAGGACACGCAGCCCATGGGCCAGCCTGCGTACCAAAGCAGCGATGAGCCGTCCGCGACCGGACACTTCTGGATGCGCCAGGCGGGCGAAAAAGACGCCTTTGAGGGCCATGTTGTTGGCCTCGGTGCCGCCGCTGGTGAAAACGATTTCTTCGGGTTGCGCACCCAGCAGAGCTGCCACTTGCGCCCGCGCGCGTACCAGCGCTTCGCGGGCTTGGCGTCCGTAAAGGTAGGCGCTCGATGGATTGCCGAAACGCTCGCCTAGATAGGGCGCCATCGCTTCGCGGACGCGAGGATCGGTCGGCGTCGTCGCATTGTAATCCAAGTAAATCGTGGACTCCGAAAACAGTCCATCCATGCCCATCGCTCGTTCCTCCACCGCTCGGCGCCAACGAGTCTGTCTCAGCCCGGCTCACTTAGGCATCGGCATTGCTCTCTTGTCATGGTAGCGATCGGCACAACGACGGGTTGTGGCAACGAGCCGATCGGGCACCGGGTTTGGCGTGCCTCGGCCATGGAGAGCAGATGCCGACTGGACCATGCGGTGATCGCGCGTGCGCCGGACGTCTCGGGGCTTGCCGGTACAATAAAATGGTGACGGCGCAAAAGAAGGAAGAGCGTCGCGCACGGGCGCGCCGGACGCAGGCGAGGCACGGACGCGTCCTTTTGGGCATGCGCCGCTGGCAAGGAGCCGCAGCACATAGTGTCCGCGGCGGGGAAAGGATAGGGGTCCCACGCAAAGGGGGGCTGTGAACCTGGTCAGGCCGGAAGGAGCAGCCATAAGCAGTTTCCTCTTGTGCAGTGGTTCGGCCTCTGACCGAGTACCCGTCCGCGGGCGCCTCGGCACAGAAGTGCCCGACCCCTCTTTGTGCCTGAGTGCAAAGGAGTGTGCATGGCTCGGGACACAGGCCATCGCAGCGCGCCGACAGGCCCGCAGGCAGGATATACCGTTTTCGCACGTCGCTACCGTCCACAGCAGTTCGGCGAGTTGGTCGGGCAAGAAGCGATCGCCCAGACACTGGTCAATGCGATCCGCAGCGGTCGCGTGGCACATGCCTACCTGTTCACCGGGCCGCGTGGCGTCGGCAAAACGTCCACGGCCCGTATCTTGGCCAAGGCGCTCAACTGTGTGCGCGGTCCTACGCCGGAGCCGTGCGATCAGTGCGAGTCGTGTCGCGCCATCGCGCTCGGCGAAGACCTGGACGTCGTGGAGATAGACGGCGCCAGCAACAATCGCGTGGAAGAAATCCGCGAGCTGCGTCAGCATGTGCAGTATCGGCCCAGTCGCAGTCGTTTCAAGATCTACATCATTGACGAAGTGCACATGCTGACCACGGCGGCGTTCAATGCCTTGCTCAAAACACTCGAAGAGCCGCCCCCTCACGTACGTTTTATTTTCGCCACCACCGAGGTGCACAAGGTTCCGGCGACCATCCTGTCGCGCTGCCAGCGCTTCGACTTTGCGGGGATCCCGAGCGAACGCATCGTCGAGCGGCTGCACCTGATCGCCCAACGGGAGCAGATCGAAGCCGAGGAAGAAGCACTGGCCCTGATCGCCCGACGAGCCGCTGGCTCTTTGCGCGATGCCGAATCGCTGCTGGACCAGGTGCTCGCCTTCGGCTCGGGCAAGGTGACGGCCGCGGAGGTACGGCAGCTTTTGGGCCTGGCAGACGAAGAGCATGTCGGCCGATTGGCTGAAGCCCTGTTGGCCGGCGACGCCGGGCGTGCCTTGGCCTCGCTCCGAGAGACGCTCGCAACCGGGGCACAGCCCGGCGAGGTGCTCGATCAGCTCCTCGAATATTGGCGCGACCTGTTGCTGGTGCGCGTCGGTGCCGAGGAGGGCCTGGTGTTCTCCGCCTTCTGGCGGCCCGTCCAGAAGCGACAAGCACAAGAGTGTACGGTCGAGCAGCTGTTGGCTGCTATGGATGTGCTGTCGCAGGCACGGCTGCGCTTGCGCACCACCACCCATGCCCGCGTGCTCTTGGACATGACCATAGTACGGTTGTGCCGGCTGGCTGATTTGTTGCCGGTCGGCGAGTTGCTCGCCTGGCTCAAAAAGAGCGCGTCGGAACAGGGTAGCCAGTGCGCGTCTTTTGGGTCGGGGCCAGTGCGTGGGGGCGGGTCGGCACCGCAAGGTCCGGCGCGCCGTCCTGAATCACGTCCCGTCGGGGTGCAGCGCGCCCGGCCCAAACCGGCCTCCGATGCCTCGGCAGACCCTGCACCCTGCGCCGATCCCCCCGCGCCGCAACAGCCGCCGACCGTGCCCCTGGCCCTGACACCCCAGTCGCTGGCAGAAGTGTGGCACCGCGCGTTGCAACTTCTCGGTCCTATCTTCAACCATCATCTGCAAAATGCCCGCGTGCAGATGGTCGGGCCGAATGCGCTGGTTGTGGTTTTCGACGCAAGCTATAATACCGCAAAGGAGGCGCAAGCTTATTGCGAAGAGCGTACCGAACGCATCGAGGAAGTGCTGCGGCAGGTGACCGGCAGCAGCGTGCGCGTGCGTTATGCGTGGAACGAGCCGCATGCCTCTACTGCCGAAGCGGCCGCGCCACGACGGAACGCCCAGGAGCACCCCCTGGTCCAGGAGGCGTTGAGGCTTTTCAATGCCCGCGTGGCCAGTATGGACCCGGGCTTCGGTACGGTCGTGAGCGACGAGGACGAACATGTTTCGGGAGCTGAGCCAGATCGCCAGCCTGATTAAGCTGGCACCGAAGTTGCACGAGCATCTGCGCACCATGCAAGAAAGGCTGGGCCAGATCACGGCTCAAGGCTCTGCCGGAGGCGACCTCGTCCAGGTCGTGGTCAATGGCCGACTCGACCTGCTGCGTGTGCGCATCGCCGACCAGGCGCTGGCCGACCGGGAGGTGCTCGAAGAGCTGGTGTGTAGCGCAGTCAATCAAGCGCTGGAACGCGCCCGAGAACTGGTCGCCAAGGAAACGACGCGGGTCGCCCAAAACCTGGGGCTGCCGGATCTGCCCGATTCGTTCCCTTTGGCCGGCGGCTCGCGAACAGAGTCGTAGACGCGGCTCCGTCGAGGGGACGAGCGGCACTGCTTGTGCGCGCTCTGCGCGGCTGCCGGCACGCCCTGGCTGGACGACCGGCGTGAATTTGCGAATCGGAAAACGAGCATGAGCGCGACAACGCAGGCAAAAACGGTCGGCAGTACCGGTGCCATCGGCCGGCTGGTCGAGCAATTGGCCAAGCTGCCCGGCATCGGACCCAAAACGGCCGAGCGTTTGGCCCATTACCTGGTGCGCACCAGTCGCGAAGAAGCCCTGGCACTGGCTGAAGCGATCCGGCAGGTGAAGGAAGGCCTCCACCCCTGCCGCCAATGCCATAACTTGGCAGAAGACGACCTGTGCGCCATTTGTGCCGACCCCCGTCGCGATCCCTCGACCATTTGCGTCGTCGAGGAAGTACGCGACGTGGCGGCTCTGGAAAAGGCGGGCGTGTACAAGGGCTTGTACCACGTGCTGGGTGGCCACTTGTCCCCGCTGGACAATATCGGACCGGAACAGCTCCATGTGGAGAGCTTGCTGCGACGGGTCCAGACCGGCCAAGTGCGCGAGGTCATCTTGGCCATGAATCCCAATCTGGAGGGAGAAGGCACGGCATTGTATATCTCACAGCTTCTGGCTCCTACAGGCGTGCGCTTGACACGTCTGGCCAGGGGACTGCCCGCTGGTTCGTCCCTGGAAATGGCCAGCAAGGATATGCTCATTGACGCCCTCGAGGGACGTCGCTCGATCTGATACGGACGGATCGCTATGCGGTTGGATACGAGTCAACAACTGCGCCTGCAACAGAAGATGATCCTGGCGCCCAGGATGATCCAGTCTATGGAGATCCTGCAACTGCCGATCCTGGCGCTCCAGGAACGCATCGAGCAAGAGCTGCAAGACAATCCCGTCCTAGAACTCAAGACCGATGTCGAAGAAACAACCGCGCCCGCCCCGGCCGAATCGGATACTGAGCCGGAGTTGGTCGTCAACGAACAGACCGGCGAAGAAGACTTCGGTCGCCTGGAAGACCTGAGCAGCGAATGGGAGGACTATTTCGACGAAGGACACCGGCCCTCGGCTGGACACGCGCAGGAACTAGGCGAAAAGCGCTACGAGCTTTTGCAAAACGTCCCCTGCCGGCCTCCTTCGCTTTACGATTATCTCGACGAACAGCTGCGCTTTTTCGATGCCCCGCCTGCGGTTATGGCCTTGGCGCGACTGATCATCGGCAATCTCGACGCCCGCGGCTATTTGACTGTCCCCCTCGAAGATATCGTGGCTCAGGCGGGGGCCGACGCCACGCTGGCTCAGGCACAGGAAGCGCTGCGCCTGGTGCACAAACTGGATCCGCCCGGTGTCGGTGCCCGAAATCTCCAGGAATGCCTTCTTTTGCAACTGACTCCGGATACGCCGCACCTCGACTTGGTGCGGCTGCTCATCGAACGCCACCTCGAAGACATCGAACACAACCGGCTCCCTGTGATCGAGAAACGCACGGGTCGCTCGCGGGAAGAAATCCGCGCCGCTATCGCTGTGCTGCGCACGCTCAATCCGGCACCGGCAGCCCATTTTGCGCCCCCAACCACGGCCTACGTCGTGCCCGATCTCGTCGTCGAGCGAGACGAGAACGGCAACTATCAGTTGCGCCTGACGGACGATGGACTGCCGGAAGTGCATATCAATCGCAAATACCTGGAGATGCTCAAACAGGCCGACCAGAAAACGCGCGACTACCTACGGCGTCGTTTGGCCTCGGCACAGTGGCTCATCGAGGCCATCAAGCAGCGTCGGCAGACGCTGCTCAAAGTGGCTCAGGCCATTCTGGCCAGGCAGCGTGCCTTCCTGGAGCATGGTCCGGACCACATCGAGCCTTTGAAAATGCAGCAGATTGCCGACGAAGTCGGCGTCCATGTCACTACGATCAGTCGTGCCGTGGACGACAAATGGATCCAGACGCCGCGCGGCGTCTATCCGCTGCGTCGCTTTTTCACCAGCGGCACGATCGCCGAGGACGGCTCCCAGGTCGCGTACGAAGCCATCAAGCGCAAGCTCCAAGAGCTGATTGCCCAGGAGGACAAGACCAATCCCCTGAGCGACGAGGAATTGGTGGCCAAACTGCGGGCGGCCGGCTATCCGGTGGCGCGCCGGACCGTGGCCAAGTACCGCAAACAATTGCGTATCCCTTCGTCGCGACAGAGACGCGATTGGTCGCAGACGCACAACGGTCGCGACCAGCCGCAGGCAGCCAGCGCGCAGCGGGGTGTCGAGTCATCGGCCGCGCCGATGATTCCGGCGGTGCAGCGTGCTGGTCCGAGCGGCACCGTGGACCCCGTTCCTGCTGTCGGTGACTCCTCTTCCTGCCAGCCGCCGGCTCCGGCGCAGGACCCATCGTAACACCCCCGGGGCTGCAGGCTATGGGTGGTGGCCAAGTCCTCGAGGAATGGCGCCAGCAAGAACGAGACATCCTGCTCGGAGGCGGTCCTGCTGCCATCGCACGGCAGCATGAAAAAGGTCGGCTGACGGCGCGGGAGCGGATCGGCTTGCTGTGCGATGACCGCGATGCCTCGGCTCCCGTTCCCGCCGGCGCTTTCGAGCGAGCCGACTTTTTCGAACTGGGCCGCTGGGCAGCCTGGAATATGTACCAGTCCTGGGGAGGCGCTCCCAGCGCAGGGGTGATCACCGGCATCGCTCGAGTCGCCGGACGTCGCGTCATGATCATTGCCAACGATGCCACGGTCAAAGCCGGTGCCTTCTTCCCCATGACTACCAAAAAAGTGTTGCGCGCCCAACGGATCGCCTGGGAAAATCGCTTGCCCATCGTCTATTTGGTGGACAGTGCCGGCGTGTTTTTGCCTTTGCAAGACGAAGTCTTTCCCGACGAGGACGATTTCGGGCGCATCTTCCGCAACAACGCCGTGTTTTCTGCCGGGGGCCTGCCGCAGTTCGCGGCGATCATGGGCCATTGCGTCGCCGGGGGCGGCTACCTGCCGGTCCTCTGCGATAAACTGCTGATGACCGAAGGATCCGGGCTGTACCTGGCCGGGCCAGCATTGGTACGAGCAGCCATCGGCCAGCGGGTGTCGCACGAGGAGCTGGGCGGCGCCCGCATGCATGCCACCCTCAGCGGTACCATTGATTTTCGCGAGCCGGAAGATGCACACTGCCTGGCCCGCTTGCGACGTCTGATCGCGTGGCTGCCGCACGACTATGCCGCACCGCGCCGTCACGAGGGCAGCGATTATCCCCCGGCACGACGCCCGTCGTCGGAGTGCCTGCGCTTCGCCGATCCGGACGGCCGGCTGGAATACGACGTCCATGAATTGATCGAATGCCTGGTAGACGCCGATCAGTTCGAAGAATATCGGCCCGAATACGGCCAGACCCTGGTCTGCGGGTACGCGCGGGTGGGCGGCTTGAGCGCGGGCATCGTCGCCAATCAAAAAAAACGCTGCCGCAGCGCCCGCGGCCAATTGCAATACGGCGGCGTCATCTACGTGGACAGCGCCAACAAGGCAGCCCGCTTCATCATGGATTGCAACCAACTGCGCATCCCCCTGGTTTTCCTTCAGGATGTCAACGGCTTCATGGTCGGACGCGAGGCCGAACAGGAAGGCATCATCCGTGCCGGTGCCAAGTTGGTCAATGTGGTCTCCAATAGCATCGTGCCCAAAATCACCGTCGTCGTCGGCGGCTCGTTCGGTGCCGGCAATTATGCCTTGTGCGGCAAAGCATTCGACCCGCGTTTTATTTTTGCCTGGCCCACGGCGCGTTACGCCGTCATGGGCGGCGCACAGGCCGCCAATACTTTGTTGGAAATCACGGTCGGTGCCCTGAAACGACAGGGACACGAGCCGGACGCCGTCGAGCTGGAGCAGTTGCGGCAGCAGATCGAACAGAGCTATGCCGAGCAGACCGACGCGCGCTATGCAGCTGCCAGACTGTGGGTGGATGCCCTCCTCGACCCGGCTTGCACGCGGGAGGCATTGATCACCGCTCTGGAGATCGTCAACCGACAGCCAGGCCAAGGCACGTTCTGCACTGGAGTAATCCAAACTTGAACTCCCTCGTGCAGCCGCTGTACATTAGATGATAGAGAGGCATGGCATGACCGGCGGCTCCGTATCGGAGAACGTCCCCTGGACGGGAACTAAAGTACCCAGGCGATGGTCTAAGAGTTGGATGAGCAAAAGTCGCCCGGGCAAACGAGTTAGCTAAGAGCGTGGAGAGGGGGCGCAAGAGTATGTGGATGGGGACGGGCGCGACTTTCAGCAGACGTCATTTTTTGAAGCATCTGGCCGGATTTTCACTCATGGCAGGGGCCAGCCGGCAATTCGTGCAAGCGCTGGCGGCGGCCGCACCCAAGATGAAGCGGGAACATAAAAGCCTGATCATTTTGTGGATGAGCGGCGGACCCAGCCATCTGGACTCGTTCGATATGAAGCCGGGGGAGCCCACGGGAGGGTCGTTCAAGCCTATCAAGACTGCGGTCTCGGGCGTGGAAATCTGCGAACACCTCCCCACAATCGCCTCGCAAATGACGCACCTGGCGATTGTACGTTCACTGGTGACCAACGAAGGTAGCCACGAACGCGGCCGCGTCTTGATGCATACGGCCTTCCCGCCTAACCCGGCTATCGAATATCCCTCGTTGGGTGCAGTCACGGCCTATCAGCTGACGCCCAAGGATCTGCCCTTGCCAGGCTTTATCAGCATCAATCGCCCTGCCGAAGGACCTGGCTTTTTGGGAATGGCTTATGCACCCTTTACGGTCCAAAATCCTGGACAACCGCCTCGCAATATCAATCCCCCCGAAGAATTGGGGCGCGAAGGAAGTGCCGAACAAATCCAGCGCAGGCTCAGTCGGCGCTCTATGCTCGCTGCCGTCGAGCAGGGCTTTTTGAAAGACCAGCGCGGCGAAGCCGCCAAGGCGCACTTCGAAGTCTACCGCAAGGCTTTCGATTTGACCGATTCCGAACTCAAGCGCGTCTTCGATCTGCGCACCGATGTGGACGGTAGGCCGCTCAATCCCAAGCTGCTGGAGGCTTATGGACGCAACGCTTTCGGCCAGGGATGCCTCCTAGCCCGCAAGCTGGTCGAGATAGGCGTCCCGTGCGTCGAAGTGGACCTGGGCGGGTGGGACAATCACAACAACATCTTCCCCGCCCTGCACAATGCCAACGGGGGCGGCCTCCTCGATCGTCTCGATCGCGGTATGGGTACTTTGGTCAAGGATTTGGTCGAGCGTGGACTGTGGAAAAGCACCGTCCTGGTTTGGATGGGCGAGTTCGGCCGCACTCCGCGTATCAATCAAAACGCCGGTCGTGACCACTGGGCGCGATGCTGGTCGGTGGTTGTCGGCGGGGGAGCCATCAAGGGCGGACAGGTTTATGGGGCGACCAGCAAGGATGGTATGGAAGTCAAGGACAATCCCTGCACCGTGGGCGACCTCTTCGCAACCCTGTACGCAGCCCTCGATATCTCCCCCGATACTCAAATCCGTGACCCCTTGGGCCGGCCTACTAAAATTACCGGCCCGCAGGGCGGTACGCCTTTGAAAGGCCTTATCTGACCTGACGACCATCTATCGCGCTCTAGGCGGCGTCGAGAAAGTCGGCGCCGCCTTTTTTCTTCCCCTCGCACTCTCCTTGCCCCCGCACTCTAATCTCAATGGCGCCGGCAAATCACCAAATTGCGCTACAGGCGTCGAGCGAGAGCGCCCATCCGCGGCACCCGATCGCCTCCGGATCATGCTCCGATAGCAATGCCGTTATACCTTTGTGCATTGATGCAGCCGGAGCATCTGGCACACCACACAGAATCGGCAAATTGGGCAAAAGTGAGCTATACTTGAGTACCGCTACAGGCTGCGTATCAGGAGCCTACGGAAAGATGAGTAACTTTGAAAACTACGGGTAGCCGGTAGTTGATCCGTCCGACTCTGCAGCTTTGATTAATTGTGACAACATGACTGTAGTGAGTATATAAGTGATATTTTTTGGCGTATTTGGAGATGTGGCATGAGTCTAGAAGGGCTTGGCAACGGGCACGCATCGGAAAGCGATGTGCCTGCGAGTCTGCGCGCGGGAGTGCAGGAAGTGGACGTGGAAATCGAGACGTTGCGTCGTCGTAGCGAGGACTTACAGCGGGAAGTGCTCGTTTTGCGTGCCCAATTGGACCAGGAGAGGCAACGATCGCGCCGGCTGGAAAAAGATATGGCCGCTCGCGAGGAGGAAATGGAGCAATACGAGGCCGAGCTGAACGATTTTCGTCGTCAACTCGAGGCGGATCGCCGCAAATTGGACGAGGAACTGGACCAGCTTCAGGCGCGTAAACAGGAATTGACCGAAGCCATCAGGCAAGCTGAGCTGGAGATGTCCCGCGAGCGGGCGCATCTGGCACGAGAAAAGGCGGCACTCACTCGGCTGCGCGAAGAGATTCGCATGGAGTTAGAACGAGCCCAGCGACTGGCACAGGTGCGCGATCAGTTGGGCGCTGTGGAGAAGTTGCGTCGCTCCGCAGCGGTGGAGAATCCCTCCGCCGCCAACGGGGGATTTGCCGACAAGCTGCGTCAATTCTGGCAAAAGCTGTCTCAGGAGTGAGTCGGCGGCTGGGGCGCTACTTCCGCCGCTCGAAATAACACGGTTCGATGACTTCCATCGCAGAACGGTTTGGTCTTCGAATGGCCGCATCGGCACAGCGCTATGCGCTCTTTACTAGGCGGTACAGGAAACGGATTGCCCAAATGGTCGAGAATCTGCACGCTGCCTTCCACCACTAGCGGTCCATTTTCTCGGCAGCGAATCACTACCTGCTCT
The DNA here is from genome assembly GCA_040289265.1 of Gemmataceae bacterium. Classification (GTDB taxonomy): domain Bacteria; phylum Planctomycetota; class Planctomycetia; order Gemmatales; family HRBIN36; genus PSKW01. The sequence continues at coordinate 99,760 of PSKW01000003.1, read as the reverse complement.
GCCATTGCGATTTCCTTTCGTAACGTGCTGCTCGTCCAGTGCCAGCCGGATACGCGGGCCGGCGGGTACGGCAATTATTCTATGACGGGGTTCGGGCAATGGTTCGCACTCGTGCCCGCTGCCTTAGGGGAACTGGGACAGATCACATAGGGTCACGACCGAAACCTTCGCCGAACTCGTGAGGCACGAAATACCATACGATCTGCTCGGCGAGCCGCTGCAACATTTCGCGGCGGAAGCGGTTGGGGGTTATATCGGAGATATGGATGGATCGTCCTTTGGGAAACTCGAAATTGAAAGTATCGCGGGGGAAGACCACTTCCCCTCCTTCTCCTTCAACACGCACGACGCTGACCGAGACTTCGGCCTTGGCCTGCAAAAGCTGCCTGTTGGCGCCGTCTTCGAAGAGAGTAAAGTTGTCTATTTCGACGAAGATGACGTAATCAGCTTCCAGGGCACGGCCGATTTCCGCTGGGCTTTTGCCGTGCCAGTCAGGATGTTCGTCCTGCCAGCGAGCCAGTTTGCTAGCTTTGATCACCTGGATCCCTTTGAATTTGCGCTCGGCAGACAAGCGCTCGAACAAAAGACGCGCCACTTTTTCGTTCAATTCGCGCTCGATATGTCCGACATCCACCTGGGTGCCCAAATCGCTGGTCGTCACCACCAAGATGCGGTGGGGCCCGTCGGGAAACTGAAAGCGTGGGGGGATGCGATTGTCCATCCCCAGCATCACGGCGACGAAGTAAAAAGGTGCCAGGACACTGCAGCCTGTCAGGCATAGCACCAGCGGGCTGCAACCGATCCAAAGGCAACGGGATAGTGCGCGCATCTTTTTCGGCTCCCCAGTACGTGAGCTGGCTATCGCCGGCGACGCGGGGCCTGCGACCTGGTCTGTCGAGGCACAACGTCGAGCAGCCGTGAGCCAGACCCGATCTATAGCGCGGCGAGCCCATGGTGAACCAACGCCACACAAGGCTCGTGCCCCACCAGAGCAGCATCGCCGCGGTCAACAGGACCAGGCCCACTAATAGCATCGTTTCCAGATTGGGCAAGCCGAGTCGGCGGCCGCTCAGCCCGCTGAGTAAAAACCAGGGGACCAAGACCAGACCGGCTACTGCCAGCAGAGTGCCTGCTGGATTGGCACGCAGCGAATTGGCCGGGTCGCCGTGCATGAACAGCGCCATGCTGCTGGTCATCCCGCAGGAAGGACAGGGGATGCCGGTGAGCCGGTAAAAAGAGCAAGGTGGCAAACCGAGCTGCTCATGGGTGCCTAGAAGGAGCGGCTCGCCGGTGGCTCGGTACGGTTTGAGCACGCAGCCGGCAAGCACGAATACGACGATCCAGCCCAAGCCGATGACTACCAGGCAGGCACGCACCCAGCCGGTCATGCATCCTAGTTCGGTCTTGCAGGTGTCTGTTCGCATATGCAGTCTGCTCGTTGTTGTCTTTCGGCAGCGTGCGCAGCGTCGTGTTATCCGACAAGCCATCTATTTGGCTAGCTCTGTCCAGGAGCGTGCCGGTATCGAGACAAGAGGCGGAGCGCGTCACGCGGCTTTTCGGAGAGGCACAGCCGTTCCTGCGGCCAAGGCCTGGACGGCACGGGCGTTGGCTTGGTGCAACGCCGACTCGACCAGTCCTTGGAACGTGTCCAGCGTCGTCCGTCCGAGCGAAAGCGGCACCCGCACCGTTGGTGCCGTGGCGTAGACCAGCGTGCTGCCCGGGAGCGGCACCAGTAAGCGATCCCAGCTGCGAGCACGCCAGGCACGCGAGCACGCGACGCCGATAGCCACGATCGGCAATTGCAGGCGGCAGGCCAGGTAGACCACTCCCGGCTGCACTCGATGCCGTGGTCCGCGCGGCCCGTCGGGGGTGATCGCCAGGGGTAGGGTGCGTCCGGTGCGCAGGAGCTGGCGCACAGCTGCCGTGCCTCCACGGCGCGTCGAGCCACGCACCATGACAAAACCCAGCGTCTGAGCCGCGCGGGCGATCAATTCGCCGTCGGCATGCCGACTGACCAGCACCCCCAGAGGTACCCGCGTCGGCCGTAAGGCTAACGCCAGCAAGTGTTCGTGCCAGAAAGCGTACAGCATAGGTCCGGCGCAGGCATGATCGTTGGGATCAACGCCTGGTTCGGCCAGGTGATAACGATAGTGCAGAGTGTGGCGCCACAGGTGCAGCACCAAGCCCACGCTCAAGCCAGCCCAACGTAGGATGCAGGGATGACGCAGCTTCATGTCGGTTCCGTTGCGATCAGAGCCGATTTTCTAGCTCTCGGCGCGCGCTGTGCCGGATTTCTTGCAAGGCTTCCTGGAGATGGTCGAGGAGCAGCATCATTTCCTCGACAGCCTCTTCCAAGACCTGCAGCGCGTTGCGCACCGCCAGCAGGGTCGGATAGGCGCTGCGTCGGCGTACCGGTCGCGTCAGGTCGCGGAAGTCGGACATGGCCGTCAACACATTGGACTGGATATGTTCCACCAGCTCCCGCGTGCACTTTTCGCTGTGGGTCAATAGCTCCCGCAGGGTCATGCGTTTGGTAGGCTTTTCCATGTGCGAGTCCTTGTCCGGCGCTCGTGAACCCTATTGGCGAAGGGGCGTTCGGGACCATCCACTGGACCGGACTTCCCCTACGGTCAAGACCCGGCTGTTTCGGCCGTGCCTCCGGCGTGTGCGCCGGGACCGCGGCCTGACTTCCCATGCCGATTGCCGAAAATGCCCGCAGCCGCTGGCAACGGTGCCCTACTATCGTGTATACTCTAAGCTGAGAAGGGACGTCAAGATGGGCTGCACCTTTTTGCGTGCCCGCGACGGCTGAAGATACTATGAAAATACTGATTGTGGCGGACATCCACGGGAACTGGCCGGCCTTGCGTGCGGTCGTGTCGGCCGAGCGCTTCGACCGCTGTTTGGTCCTAGGGGATTTGGTGGATTACGGTCCGGACCCGGTGCCGTGCATCGAATGGGTCGCGCGGCATGCATGGGTATGCATCCGTGGCAATCACGACCATGCTGTGGCCCAAGGGGCGCCTTGCGTGGGCTCGCAAGGGTATCGTCTGCTCAGTAGCGCGACCCGTCCCTGGAGTTGGCGCCAGCTGGCAGCGCAGCACTATCGTTTCCTGGCAGGCATGCCGATCACTGCGCGTGCCCAGGCCGATGGGTGTCGTTTTTTGCTGGTTCATGCCACGCCCCGCGACCCGCTGGAAGAATACGCTCCTCCGGACCTGGAGGTGTGGCGCCGACGATTGGAGCGCATCGAGGCGAACATCGTCTGTGTCGGGCATACGCATGTTCCTTTCGTGATGCAATGCGACGGCAAACTGGTGGTCAATCCCGGGAGCGTGGGGCAGCCGCGCGACGGCGATCCGCGCGCTTCGTACGCGACTTGGGAAGACGGCGTGGTGACTCTGCATCGGGCCGAGTATGCCGTAGACGAAACGCTGCAGCGGATCGTCGCCAGCGATTTGCCCGAGCCGGCCAAGACGCTGACCATGCATGTCCTCACCCAGGGCCGACTGCCGAGCCTCAACGGACACCCGACCGGCGTCGGGGAGACTTAGGGTATTGGCGCGCCTGGCGTGCACAGGTCGCACGGGAGCGCCCGACGGCATGTGGGGCGGACGCAGCGAGTGTGCTGTCCGCAGGTCGCCGCGGACCCGTAAGCAGGAGGCTAGCCCGTGACGGTTCAGCACAACGGTCCGTTCGTCGAGGAAGTGGAAGTCCAGGGGCATATCATTGATTCCTTGTTGTTGCCCAAAATCCTCGACGAGATCCTGACCCGAGGGGGCCAATACGAAATCCGCGACATCCGCATCGGGCAGCGGCAAGTGGACCCGAGCTTTGCCCGGCTGGAGATCCGTGCCCCGTCCCCGGAACTGCTGCGCGAAATCTTGGAGGCAGTGCACGTGCACGGCGCCGTGCCGGTGGTGGCCCGCGATTGCCGCTACGAGCCGGCCGACATGGACGGCGCTTTCCCGGAAGGGTTTTACAGTACCACCCATTTTCGCACCGAGGTCCGCTTGCGAGGCCAGTGGGTACCGGTCGAGCAGCAGGAAATGGATTGCGGCATCCTCGTGGAGCCGGAGCGTATGCGCGCCCGCTGCATTCCTATGGCCTCGGTACGTCGCGGCGACCTCATCGTCGTCGGCCACGAGGGCTTGCGCGTCTTGCCCCACTCTCTGGAAGTACGACGCAATCTCTTCGAGTTCATGACCAGCCCGGTATCCAGCGAAAAACCCAAAGGCGTTACCGTGCGGGAAGTGGCTCAGACCATGCTGCGCACGCGCCAGGAAGGCAAACGCATCCTGGCTGTGCTGGGGCCTGCCGTGGTGCACACCGGCGGCGTCGAGCATATCTGTACGCTCATCCGTTCGGGTTTCCTGCAGGTCCTCTTTGCCGGCAACGCCTTGGCCGCTCACGATATCGAGCAGGCACTGTACGGCACCAGCCTGGGCATTTATCTCGAGCGGGGCTTGCCCGCCGAAGAAGGGCACGAACACCATTTGCGTGCCATCAATACCATCCGTCGGCTGGGTGGTATCCGTGCCGCCGTGGAGCGAGGGGTCCTGCGCAAAGGCATCATGTACGAGTGCGTGCGCCATCATATCCCTTTTGTCCTGGCAGGCAGTATTCGCGACGATGGACCGCTGCCGGAAGTGATCACGGACGTGCTGGTGGCTCAGGACCGCATGCGCGAGCATATCCACCAGGGTATCGGTTTTTGCCTGATGGTGGCCACGGCGCTGCATGCCATTGCCACGGGCAATTTGCTGCCTGCCTGGGTGCGCGTGGCCTGCGTGGACATCAACCCAGCCACGGTGACCAAGCTGACCGACCGCGGCAGTCTGCAGACCGTGGGGATCGTCACCGACGCCGAGCCTTTCTTGCGGGCCTTGGTCCAGGAACTCCAGGCGGCGAGTCAGAGCGCCTCCGGCAGCGCCTCGGTCCTGGTCCCATAGGACCCGGTTCAGGAGGAGCCGATGACACGACCGCGCATCCTGATGTGTCCCCCGGACTATTACGGGATCGAATACGAGATCAATCCCTGGATGAGCCGCTCGCGGGCGGCCGATCGGCAGCGCGCTGCAGAGCAATGGCAGGCTTTGTATCGAGCGCTTCTGGACTTGGGCGTGCAGGTAGAACTGCTGACGCCCCAGCCGGGCCTGCCCGACCTGGTTTTTACTGCCAACGCTGGACTGGTATACCAGCAGCGTTTCATCGGGTCGCGCTTTCGCTACGCGGTGCGTGCGCGCGAAAGCCCGTATTTCGAGGCCTGGTTTCGGGAGCACGGCTACCGAGTGGAGCAGCTTCCCGAGGGGATGTACTTCGAAGGCGCCGGCGATGCGCTTTTTTGCGGCCCTTATCTGTTCGCCGGGTACCGTATCCGCAGCGATGTGTTGGCACACCAGGAAGTGGCCCGCCGCCTGCAGGTCGAAGTATTACCGCTGGAATTGATAGACCCGTATTTTTACCATCTGGATACGTGCTTTTGCCCCTTGGCGCCTGGCGTTGCCGTCTACTATCCAGCCGCCTTCGACCGCTACGGCCGCAAAGTCTTGCACGCCTATGTGCCGACGCTGATCGAAGTGGACAGCGACGAGGCGCGTCGCTTCGCCTGCAATGCCGTGGTGGTCGGCAAGCATGTGCTGTGCAACACCGGCTGCGAGCAAATGAGCGCCGCTGTGCAGCAGCTCGGCTATACCGTTAGCGCCACGCCGCTCGACGAATTCATCAAGGCAGGGGGCAGCGCCAAATGTTTGACCTTGCGGCTGGACGGCGAAGAGGCAGCCGCTTGGAAATACCGCACCTGAGCACTCCTGCCTGTCTAGTGGACCCCTGCCGTCGTGTCTTGCCCCGCGCTCGGCCTACTGCCGCCTATGAGTCGGTAGAAGCATAGACCGATGCCCAGCAGACTTATCAGATGCGACATAGAGAAGGCCCAGCCGCGGACTACCATCCGTTGAAAGAGGACGTCCGCCGGATCGGCTTTGAGCTCCGACGCCAGGTCCGCAACGTATTTGAGGATTTCATGGGCATGGTGCACCAGGGCTGTTTCCATTGGGAAGCGTACCAGAATGTGTATCAGCGAGAGCAAAAAGAGGAGCACATAGCCAGCGGACAAGAGGTACGGCTCATAACGGACGAGCGCTTGCCAGGCAGCGATCGCGACAGGCGGTAGCTTGTCGCGCCACGCTTGCGGTGCGCGCCCGTACACGAATGCGATCGAAGTCACGGCGAGCCCAGAAAAAAGCACGAGAAAATAAAACAAGGTCAGCCAGTCGGGCGCTGGCGCCATTGCGCTCTTGAGTGCTGGGAACTTATCGGCAGATACAGGGGCTCCACGGGCCCAACCGAAAGCCGCGCCCCAAGCCGATTGCCGAACCACCGAGGAGCTGCCCAGCCGGAACTCGCACCACGTGAAGAAAGTCAGCAGAAAAAGCGGGATCAGCCAGACGGCGGGTGCCAGCGCCGCCTGGCGCAGCACGGCATAGGTTCCGGCCCGATCTATGGGCCATGTCCTCGTTCGAGCCGAGGTGTTCGCAGACTGTTGTAAGTCGCTCTCGGGACCGCTGGGACCGGTCGCCGTCCCGGACGCATCGGCTGGCAGGGGCAGGTCGAACGCCCCGGGCTTTGCCGCCGAGACCGGTATGTGCAGCGGCGCGCCGCACTCGGGACAGAGTGCACTCGTCCCCGCCTTGTCGTCGGCAAAAGCCAGCTGTTTCCGACAGGCTGTGCAAACGATCTCTATAGGCATACAAACTCCGCGGCGATGCCTGTGGGCAAAGCATCGCGAATGTCATCCATGGTTCTTATGTGCGGGCCTCATCCGAGCCGCTGGCTACAGTGCGCTCCTATTTGACCAGTTCTTTGAGCTTTTTGAGCGGTCGCACGCGGACGACTTTGCGGGCCGGTTTGGGTTTGACGATCATCATCTCACCCGGCCGGAATGGGTTGGGTCTTTGGCCGCCAGGCACGGCAGGCTTGTGCACCACCTGAAACTTGAGCATCCCGGGCAGGACAAACACACCCTTGCCCGCCGTCTTGAGCTCTTGGTAAATCAGACCGGTCAACGAATCGAAAAAGGCCCGCACTTGCTTGCGTGTCAGACCGGTTTTCTTGACCAGCTCTTGATAGAGCCCTGCCTTGGACAGTGGGCGGCCGGCGCGTGCATTCCCCTTGGCTGGCATCGTCTTCCCCCTTTCATTCCCTCGACCCACTGCGCATTGCACCTGGAAGATCGCTCTTCCCCTGCCTCAAAAGCCTAATCATAGCGGACCTGAGCGTCAACAATTTTGTGAAAAAGCGCGAATAGGCTGACCGAGGCGGGGCCTGAGCTCGCGCCGCCGATAGGCGCAGCGATATCCCAGAGGGCAGCCTGCAATGCAAGGTATCTCGGGATGAGCCGCTGGACCAGCGCGTCGCTCGCCGACTACAATAAGCTCCCCGGGGAAATCGGTCGGCGTATCGGACGGCTCTATCGGGAGGAAATGCCATGCCTACCGTCAAGCTGGTGGACGAGCATACGGATCATCCCAAAGTGCGCCGTATCTTCGACGATATCAAAGCCACCAAAAAAATAGACCGCGTGCCCAACATCTGGCGTGCCCTGGCGACCAATCCGGATCATCTCGAGTTGTGTTGGACTCGTCTGAAGGCCATTATGCAGCCTGGCAAGCTCGATCTGCTGACCAAAGAAATCATCGCCCTGGCGGTTTCGGTAACCAACGGGTGCCGCTACTGCATCAATTCCCACACCGCCGCCGTCAAAAAGCTGGGTCTGGACAACGAAGCCCTGGGCGAAGTGCTGGCCGTCGTCGGGCTATACAACCAGATGAATGCTTTGGCCGACGCCTATCAGGTCGAGCCGGATGTGGTGCCGCCCGAGTGATGCGCTAGCGGATTGAAGGGGGCGGCCAAGCGCGCCACAGTCTTGGCATACGGGTCGCAGGCGGATTTTTTAGCCGGCATCCTGGTTTCGTGCTGACGACCAAGCCGAGTGGCTGCCGCTTTACCCAGGCGGCCAGGAAAAAATGCGACCGCCGAGAAGATGCAAGTGCAGATGGGGCACGCTCTGCCCTGCCTTTTCGCGGCAGTTGACCACGATGCGGTAGCCGTCGGTGATGTTGAGCTGCCGCGCCAATTGGGCGGCTACCAGATGCAAATGGCCGATCAGCTCGCGATCCTCTGCCGTAATTTGGTCGTGCGTAGGGATCTCTTTTTTGGGGATGACGAGCACGTGTACGGGCGCCTGCGGGTTGATATCGTGAAAAGCCAGGCACGACTCGTCCTCGTAGACGATGTGCGCCGGGATGCGTCGCTCGATGATTTTTTTGAAAATATTTTCCGCCATCATAGGATGTCCCCCGAGCCGCTGGGCGCTCGGCTGTCTTTATGCTAGGTCCTAGGTATCGAGTCGGGCGGCGTCAAGGAGCGCGGCACCCCCCATGGAAGGTGGCGAATGGACATTGCTGGCAGGCATTGACGAAGCCGGTTACGGGCCAAGGCTGGGCCCACTAGTGTCTACGCTGGTGGTCGTGCGCTTGCCGGCATGGCAAGATACGGACCTCTGGCGGCTGCTCGGCGCACCGTGCCAGGATGGGCGCCCGCTGTTGGCACGGGTGGGGAAAAACGGCCTCGGCAGGCCTTTGCTGTACGTAGACGACTCCAAACGCGTGCATCTAGCCCAACATGGGCCGGTACGCCTGGAACTGTCCACCTTGCCCTGGCTGTCATTGGACGACCCGCCGCCGACGCTGCGGGCGCTGTGGAATCGCTTGTGCCCTGACGCGTCAGTGCCGCACCCGTGGGAGGGATGGGTCGAGCCTGACGCTGCGCTGCCTTACTTTGCCGATCAGCGAGCGGTCTATCAGCGCACGGCCTTGTTGTACCAACATCTATGCGCCCGCCACGTGCAGGTGGGCCTGATCCGCAGCGTGTGCTTGTTTCCCCGCGAGTTCAATGCGGTCATCCGCTCGGCCCATTCCAAGGCGGCGGCAGCAGCTTTGGTTTTGCACAGGCTCATGAAGGCATTGACCGCCTGTCTGCGTCCCGAGGACCGAGCTTTTGTGACCGTGGACCGTCTGGGCGGACGGGTGCATTATCGGTCCCTCTTGGCAGCCGTTTTGTCCGATGGATGGGTCTGGACATGCGACGAATCGGCGCAGACCAGTCGTTACCGATACTCGTTCGGCCGCGGACGCCTGCACATCGCTTTCCAGGTGCGTGCAGATCGGACATGTTTCCCGGTGGCTTTGGCCTCTATGGTCAGCAAGTATATGCGCGAACTGCTGATGGCGCAGATGAATCACTACTGGCAGGCGCACCTGCCCGGTTTGCGCCCCACTGCGGGGTATGGCCGCGATGCCCGACGCTTTTGGCAAGAAATCGGTCCGCTGTGCCGGCGGCTGGATGTGCCGGAAGCGTGCGTGTGGCGGGATCGCTAAGTCGCGCCGCATGGGTCAGGCAGCATAATAGCTGTGCGCCGGCAAGCCGGTCGTGCGGCGCACCTGTTCGGCAATAGCATCCACTTCCGTGTCCCTGAGCGGGGTTACATAGCTTTCGGCAGGAGACCGCGCCACGGTGTATACTTGGACCAGTCGGATCTGTCCGCCGGCACGTAGGATGTCGGTGAGCCGCTGGCAATAGGCGGCGATTTCGGTCGGTGCAGGCGCTTGGCCGTGGATGCGCATGAACAGCGACTGGATAACGATCGGCCGCTGGCGAGCGGCCTGACAGATATTGTCCAGCACGCGCGCGAAGGGCACCGTGGTGCGGTCCACCAGATGGTAGTACGCTTCGGTGCCGGCGTCGAGCTTGGCCCAGATTTCTCCTTCGTGCTGGTCCAGTAAGGTCAGTGCCTGGGCCACTTCCGGACGGTGCAACAGAGTGGCGTTGGTGATCAGCACCAGTTTGACGCCGGTCCAGACTGGGTCTTTTTTGATCTCAGTCACGCGGCGCACGACTTCGGGAAATTCGCGGGCGGCGGTCGGCTCCCCGTCGCCAGAAAAGGCGATGTCTCGCAGGCACCGCAAAGAAAAAGGTGTCTGGGCAAACGGTTCGTGCGCGAACAATGCGCCCGAACGGGCCATTTCCAGCAGCGTGTGCAGCTCCTCGATCAACGTGTCTACCTGGACGTCTCGTACGGCGGCGGGTGTGCGTCGGTCCACCTGGCAGTAGATACAGTCGAAATTGCAGGCCTTGTCAGGATTGAGGTTGATGCCGATGGACAGTCCGCCGCTGCGTCGGGAGACGACCGGATAGACGTAGCGAAAGCTTTGGAAATGCCGCCGATGATCGCGGAATAAGGCTGTCGTTTGCACGTGTCGCACTCCTAGGGCTTTTGCTTTCCCGTACGGCCCGTTGCCGGTGTCGAGCCAGGGCGGCGTCGTGCTCCATCGGCATCCAGGCCTACCAAGGCCCGCAACGCTTTGATTTCCTGGGTGGACAGAGGCCGGCACCGTCCCGGTTTGAGACGTCCCAGACGCACCGGGCCGATGGCCAGACGCTGCAGATGCATGACCTTGTGGCCCAAGCGGGCGAGCATGCGCCGCACTTCGCGTTTTTTGCCCTCGGCGAGCACGATTTCCAAAAAAGTGCTCAGTCCCTTACGGCCCAGCCGACGGACACGCTTGGCTCGTGCCTTCCCTTCGCTCAGCCACACCCCTTGGACCAGCTTGTGCAAGACTTCGCGACTCGGCAGACCGGCGACTTGTGCCAGATACGTCTTCTCCACGCCGTAGCGGGGATGCATCAGCCGGTGTGCCAATGCGCCGTCGTTGGTCAGGATCACCAGTCCTTCGCTTTCTTCGTCCAGACGGCCCACGGGATAGATGCGCTCCGGGACATGGAGCAACAGGTCTACGATACGCGGCCGCCCGGCTGGATCGTAATGCGTGCACACATATCCGCGCGGCTTGTTGACCGCCCAATAAACGAGTCGCTGCGGACGTACGGGCTCGCCATCCACTTCGACCTGTTGGCCAGCCTGGACCTTGTAAGCGAGGTCCTTGACGACACGGCCGTCCACGGACACGCGCCCGGCCCGGACTAGCTCTTCGACCTTGCGACGGGCGCCGTAACCGGCCTGTGCCAGATAACGGTTCAGTCTAACTCCCTGTTGGGTCATCGAGACATTGTACGCCGAAACGTCGTCTGACTGCGCCACGCAGGGGGACGGCGCCCGTGATTTCTGCCTCTGGGAGCCGGCAACGTAGCGCAGCCAGCGACTGAACGCTGCCAACTGCGTGACAACACAGCTATCGTATTCTATCATCTGTACCAGTGGGTCGGGGCGACAGCGCGCCGTCTCGATCGGGCCGATGGCCTACCGTATCAGGACGCGTACTGTTCGTTGGTTCGTCCCGAAGCGTCGCATGGGCCACGTGAGGAGGCAGGCTATGTGGCACCGGCAAGGCAGTGGAAAGCACCCTATGAGCGGGATGTGCGCCGTCGGTGTGGCGCTCGTCGTGTGTGCGGCTTGGTCGAGTTCGCTGGCGGTGGCGCACAAAGAGCCGACACCGGATGCACCCGGCGGCGCCTTTCAGGTCGGATTTGCCGAGGTGGATATCACGCCCCAGATCGGTACAAAACCGGTCTATTTGGCAGGTTTCGGCCAGAATCGGCGCGCCACGGCGGTGCACGATCCGCTCTTTGTGCGGGCCGTCGTCTTCCGTCACGGCCGGAACAAACTCGCCTGGGTCTGTGCCGATCTCATCGGCCTGTTTTATCGGCAGACCCTCCACGTGCGCGCGCAGCTCCCCGATTTTGCCTATGTCTTGGTCTCGGCCACTCATAACCATGACGGGCCGGATACGCTGGGGCTGTGGGGACCGAATCCGCTGACCAGCGGTGTGGACCGGGAATACCTGCAGCGGGTCGAAAAAGCGCTCGTTCAGGCGGTGCGCGACGCCGACAGTCGCTGCCAGCCGGCGCAAGCGTTTATCGGGCAGGTGCCAGCCCCGGAGTTACTCAAAGACAGTCGCGAGCCGTATGTCTTGCACGAAGACCTAGTGGTTTTGAGTTTTCGCTCTCCCGAAGGCAAACTTCTCGGGCTGGTCGTGCAATGGAACTGCCATCCCGAGACCATGGGTAGCCGCAATACGGAGGTGAGCGCGGATTATGTCGGCTTCACAGTCGCTGCTCTAGCCCGGCGGCACGCCTGCCCTGTAGCTTATTTCACCGGAACAGTGGGCGGACTGCTCAGCTCGTTAGGCGTGCGCATCACGGACGATGCGGGACGCGAACTCGCCGATGGCACTTTCGAAAAGACCGAGCGCTATGGTCTGTTGCTGGCCCGTCGCTGCGAGGACGCTCTGGCACGGTCCCAGCCTTTGCGAGCCACGCCGTTCGTCGTCCGGCGGTCCGACGTGTTCGTGCCGATCGTCAACAAGCTCTATCTGGCAGCCAGACGCATAGGGGTACTGGACCGGGAAGCCTACATCTGGCGTGGCGATCCCTATGGTGCCGATCCGACGCCTGTCGCGGCGGCCGAAGCCAACGGCCGGACGTTGTGTATTCGCACCGAGGTCGCTCTGCTTCAGCTAGGTGACTTGGGAGTCGCCGTGGTCCCCGGGGAAATCTATCCCGAGTTGGTCCTCGGCAAAGTCCAGGACCCGGCGGACCCGGGCGCCGACTTCCCGGATGCGCCTATCGAGCCGGCCGTGTATGCCGCGTTAGCGACGCGCCACAAGATGCTGATCGGCTTGGGAAACGACGAAATAGGCTATATCATTCCAAAGCGGCAGTGGGACGAAAAGCCGCCGTATTGTTATGGCCGGCGCAAGGCCCAATACGGGGAGATCAACAGCGTCGGTCCCGATGCTGCCCCGATCGTGTGCGGCGCTTTGCACAAGCTGGCGCGATAGAGGGCCTGTCGGCACTATTCCCGTCGCCCGCGCTCCCGCCCGACCAGCACGCTCGCGGTCTACCCAGTGCACCATGGACGTAGATGCTGCGCGTGTGTGGCCGCGAGCGAAGCAGTCACGCGCGTTCCGGCACCACGAACGGTTTGCGATAGTCGCGCGTGAGCAGGCGGTTGGCTTCTTCGTAGTTGGGGAAGCGCTCGCGGGTCGGGTCGAAGGTCAGTCGCGGTCCCACCCGGAACAGTCCTTGCACGCGGGCACCGTTGTCCTGCAAGTGCCGTAACATCTCCTGCACGGTTTCTTGCATTTCCCGCGTAGATCCTTCGACCGGTGCCTGGGGATCCTGTGCTTTTCCCAGTCGGTAGCTGATATTGCCCAGGTGGCACAGGGCACTGGACAAATGCCCTTCCTCGATGTCTGCGTTGAGGTCGGTATGACGGCGGCTGCGGACGGCTTTGATGAAGTTCTGATAGTGGTTGCCGCCGCCACTAAACTTGCGCACCAACTCGCCTTGCGGCGTGAAAACCGCTCCGACGGCGTAACTGTTGCTGACGGCAATGCCTTCCGTGCCGTACCAGATGTTGCCGACCCAATTTTGCTTTTTGACGTGGAACGCAGCCGGGGCGTCTTTGGGATGGTCGGTGGGTAGGCCCCGTACCTCGAAAATCAACTGCTGGGTGCCGTAATCGTACCAGCACACCTGCGTATTGGCGGTTTCGCCCGCGTCTTCGTAACCGAAGCGACCGCCGATGCTGAGCACTGCGCGGCACAGGGCATGCTGGCCGAGGCCCCAACGCGCTTTGTCCATTTCGTGGATGCCTTGGTTGCCCAGATCGCCATTACCATAATCCCAGAACCAATGCCAGTCGTAGTGGAAGCGGCGGCGGGTGATCGGTTTTTCCGGTGCCGGTCCGAGCCAGAGGTTGTAGTCTACGCCGGGGGGCACCGGGGTCTCGGTCCTGGGGCCGATGCTGGGCCGTCGCTTATAACACAAGCCACGCGCCAGATAGACGGTGCCGATCTTGCCGGACAGGATGTAGTCTATCAATTCGCGCATGCCTTCGTTGGACCGGCTTTGCGTGCCGGTTTGCACGATTTTTTGGTACTTCCGGGCAAAGTCCACGATCCGCCGGCCTTCCCAGACATTGTGGCTGACCGGCTTTTCGACGTAGACATCTTTGCCGGCTTGGATGGCCCAAATAGCTGCCAGGGCATGCCAGTGGTTGGGCGTGGCGATCGTGACCACGTCCACGTCTTTGTCTTCGAGCAGCTTGCGCAGGTCTTGGTAGTATTTGGGGCGTTTCTTTTGGGCATCTTCTACGATCTTCATGCCCATGTCGGCGAGGCTGGAGTCCACATCGCAGATAGCCGTCACTTCGCAGTCCGCTAGGCGGGCGAAACCGCTCAAATGGGCCCGGCCCTGTCCATGAAAGCCGATGACGGCGACATGGATGCGGTCGTTGGCACCCACTTTGCGCGCCGCCACGGTGCGCTCTGTGCCATACACGGGCACATCGGCGAGCACCGCCGCTGCCGCAGGCAACAATACTCCGTCTCGCAGGAACTCGCGTCGCGTCCAGTTAGCCATGGCTTCACCTCCCGGGTACCTTTGGATATTGACCAGCGGTCGGCATCGGAGTGCCGATGCGCTGACTGAGCTAAAATAACGAAGGCACGAGAGCGAGTCTCTGGGTAACCGTTTTCATTAAAACCGCTACCCGACCGCCTGTCAATGTGCTAGCGTTAATTTCGTGCTCTTTCCGAGGTGCCGCCGGCCCAGGGGGCGGCCCGCGGGACGCTCGGCAAGCCGCTGCGAGCAAGGTGTCCGGGTGCACGAGGCCACCTGCGGAGCACACAGGAGATCTAGGAAAACAAGCCCGCGTGAGAAAGGACGAACGATGACCGCAAATATGGCGACCAAGTACGATATCCGCGACGTACACCTGGCACCACAGGGGAAAAAGCGCATCCTGTGGGCCGATCGCGACATGCCCGTGCTGGCACGGATCCGAGAGCGTTTCGAGCGCGACAAGCCCTTGCAGGGACTGCGCATGTCGGCCTGTCTACACGTGACGGCAGAAACGGCCAATTTGATGCGTACCCTCAAAGCAGGAGGCGCAGATGTGGTGTTGTGCGCTTCCAATCCCTTGAGCACTCAGGACGACGTGGCTGCCAGTCTAGTGAGCGACTTCGGAGTTCCCGTGTTCGCCATCCGCGGCGAGGACAATGCCACGTATTACAAGCATATCGCCGCCGCACTCGATCATCGCCCGCAATTGACCATGGACGACGGCGCCGATCTGGTATCCTCGCTGATCTTTGTGGCGCTCGATCGGCTCGACGATGTCCATCCGCGGGTGCGCGACTGGGCGTCGCGACTCAATCACCAGGCGCGCGAGGCCCTGGTCACCGGGATCCTGGGGAGCATGGAGGAGACGACCACCGGCGTGACCCGACTGCGGGCCATGGAACGGGACGGTGTGCTCAAAATTCCGGTGATCGCCGTCAACGATGCCCAGACCAAGCATTTCTTCGACAATCGCTATGGGACGGGACAAAGCACCCTCGACGGCATCATCCGGGCTACCGATATCCTGCTAGCTGGCCGGCGCGTGGTGGTTTGCGGGTACGGGTGGTGCGGCAAGGGGGTAGCCTTGCGGGCACGCGGCTTGGGCGCCCAGGTCATCGTCACCGAGGTCAACCCCATCCGCGCTCTCGAGGCTGCCATGGATGGCTTCACCGTCATGCCCTTGCTGCGTGCGGCCGAACTGGGCGACGTGTTTATCACGGTGACCGGCAATGTACACGTCTTGCGTCGCGAGCACTTCGAGCGTATGCACGACGGCACTCTTCTGGCCAACAGCGGCCATTTCGACGTGGAAATAGACATACCTGCCCTGACGGAAATGGCGCGCGAGGTGCATCGGCAGGTCCACGAGCACGTAGACGAATACGTTCTGGCCGACGGACGTAGGCTCTATTTGCTGGGCGAGGGTCGGCTAGTCAATCTGGCGGCAGCCCATGGGCATCCCGCCAGTGTCATGGATATGAGTTTCGCTACACAGGCCTTGACCGCCGAGTACTGCGTGCGCCACCGGGGCAAACTCGATCGGCGCGTGCACGCCGTGCCTGCAGAAATCGAGGATGCTGTGGCCCGACTCAAGCTGGCGGCCATGCATATCGAGATAGATTCCCTGAGCGAGGAGCAGGCCCGTTATCTGAGTAGCTGGGAGCAGGGGACCTAGCGGGCACCGGGCGCGCCGCGCTGCGAGCGATGCCGGTCGTTGGCGCAATGGGGCTGTGTATCAGCAGGAGGGACAGCGATGCGCATGCTAGTCGGAGGCACCTGGAAAGACAAGCCGGAGCGTATGCCGGTGACCAGTCCTTTCGATGGGCGTGTCATTGACGAGGTGCCGCGTGCCGATGCCGCAGACGTCGAAGAGGCGCTGCGCACGGCCACGCAGGCCGCACAGACCATGCGCCGCATGCCTGCTTACGAGCGGTACCGCAGACTGCTGCAATGCGCACGCCTGATGGAGGCACGTCAGGAGGACCTGGCACGCACGATCAGTCTGGAAGAAGGCAAGATCATCGCTGAGGCCCGTCAAGAAGTGGCACGCGCCATCCAGACGCTGACGCTTTCTGCCGAAGAAGCCAAGCGCATCACAGGGGAGGTGTTGCCTTTGGACGCGGCTCCAGGCGGGGCTGGCAAATGGGGCTTTACCGTGCGCGTGCCGTGCGGCGTGGTCGTCGCCATCAGTCCGTTCAATTTCCCGCTCAACTTGGTGGCGCACAAAGTTGGCCCGGCCTTGGCTGCGGGCAATGCCGTGATCATGAAGCCTGCCAGCAATACGCCCCTGTCGGCCCTTGCATTGGCGCACCTCCTGGTCGAAGCCGGCTTTCCTGCCGAGGCGGTACAATGCCTCACCGGCCCGGGCGCCGACATCGGCACTGCTTTGTGCCGCGACCGGCGCGTGCGCAAGATCAGCTTTACCGGCAGTCGTGCCGTGGGCGAACAGATCTGCCGTGTCGCCGGACTCAAGCGTGTCACCATGGAGCTAGGCTCCAATGCCCCGCTCATTATTCTCGAGGATGCCGACTTGGAGCGCGTCGTCCAGGCGACCGTTGCCACCGGTTATGCCAACGCCGGTCAGGTCTGCATTTCGGCACAGCGCGTGCTCGTACATCGGGCTGTGTACGGGGATTACCTAGATGCCCTCAAGCCGGCCGTCGAGGCGCTCACGGTAGGGGACCCGCTCGACGAGCGCACGCGGATGGGGCCTATGATTCACGAGCGCGAAGCGGCTCGCGTCGAGAGTTGGATCCGCGAGGCACTCGCCCAAGGGGCGCACTTGGTTACCGGCGGCCACCGGCAAGGCGCCCTGTTCGCTCCCACGGTCTTGGCCGACGTCACCCCCGACATGCGCGTCTCGCGCGAGGAACTTTTCGGGCCTGCCGTGGGCGTAACGCGCGTGGATAGTTTCGAGCAGGCCATTGCCTGGGCCAACGACTCGGTGTACGGGCTCAGTGCGGCTCTCTTTACCCGCGACCTGGAGCGGGCCTTGCGGTTTGCCCAGGAAGTGGACGCCGGCAACCTCCATATCAACTGGGGCCCGCAATGGCGCGCCGATTTCATGCCCTACGGCGGCCTCAAGGACAGCGGCTTGGGCAAAGAAGGTCCACGGTATGCCATCTTGGAAATGACCGAGCTCAAAATGGTCGTAGTCCATTGACGGCACCGGCAAGCTGGACCGTCGGCGGCGCAAACTTATGGCAGCACCCGTCGCTCTTCCGATCTTGCAACTAGCACCCGTCGAGCCGTTGAGCGCGTTTCCTCTGTATCAGCCGCTGCCGCGGCCTTACCGCGGGCCCATCGCGGATGCCCACATGCATGCCCGCGATGCCGCCGCTATGGAAAACTATTGGACCGTGGCGCGCCTGTACGGCATCCATTATGCCTGTCCCATCGTCGAGTTGCCGGTGGCCCTGGAGCTGCAGCAACGGTACGGAGATCATGTCCGGCCCATCGTTTGGGGGATCCGTCCGCGACAGGAAAACTTCCAAGACCTGGGCGCGTTCCGCCGCAAAAAAGAAGCGCTCCTGGAAGCGATCGCCCAGCACGGATGGCGCTGGGTCAAATTGTGGTTCACGCCGCGCTTCCTTTACTGGCATCGAGTGTGGTTGGACGATCCACACCTGGATTTTTTCTTCGAACGCATGGCACGCCTGCACTTGAATCTATTGGTCCATGTCGCGGATCCTGATGTGTGGTTCGTGCGCGAGCACGGCGATCGAGCGCGGGAAGTCAAGCGACAGCACTACCTGCAGCTGGAGCGCCGCCTGCAAGCATATCCGCACATGGTTTTTCAGCTGGCGCATTTTGCCGGCTATCCCGAGGACCTCGATTTTTTGGACCGCTTGCTGGAACGATACCCGCAGGTAGTGCTGGATTCGAGCGCCACGAAATGGGTAGCGCGCGAGTTCTCGCGGCACGGGGAGCGGGCACGTCGGTTCATGGTACGCTGGCAAGAGCGCATCGTGTTCGGGACGGATCTGGTGGCACACCCGGAGCGGGAAAAAGAGGGACCGCGCGACCATTATGCCACGCGCTTTTATGTACATCAGCGTCTGTGGGAGCAGGCGGGAGTGTTCGACTCGCCCATCGAGGATGCAGACAGCCTGGAGCCGCCGCGGTTTTACGGATTGGCACTGCCCGAAGACGTGCTGCGGCGATTTTATTGGGACAATGCGGCGCGTCTGTACGCTCTGCCTGTGCCGCACGTCGGGTCCACGCTAGGGGGCACGGTTGGGGGCCAGTAGGCGAACAGCGCAGGTGCCGCTCGGTCACGGGCGCGACGGCGAGTGCTGTCCGGGAGCTGACCCTGTATGCGGTCCCGAGTGGGCGCGGCTTGGACGCTGACCTGATGGCGCTTCTTGCGGTTGCACGATGCGCCAAGTCCACCCAGGCGGCAGGTTCGGCTTGATAAAGTCCGTACGCTGCACCGCCACCGCATTCATTTGGATGCGCTGGATATCGTATTTGTGCTCGTTGCGATTGGGCTCGATCCAGTACAGTTCCCGCGGCATGTCCTTGGGGATCGCAGCCGTGGGCCGATTCAAAATAACGATCCGAGCCCGCGTGAATTCCACCATGTCGCGTTCGTACAGCGGCGTCACTTCCACATAGGTGTACCATTCGTCCTCTTTGGAAATGCGCAGGCGGTAGCGTTTTTTGGCAGTCTCCGCGGACATGCCGAACAAAAAGGGCAACGGCCCATCGTCGGGTAGCTGGTGAGCTCGTCGCGCCGGCAAGGGATAGACCTCGATTACCTTTTCTTCGGGCACGTACCGATAGATGTGCGTGCCAGTGCAAATATACCGCTCGTAGCGTTCGGGATTGTCTTTGCTGCGCAGGTCAATACGGGCTAGATCGGGACGCATGAAGCGGGCCGAGCCGACCAGTACCTCGGTCTGGCCGGTAAAGCTGTTGTACTTGCGCGTGCAGACGACTTCGGCGAGCATGCTGTGTAACTGACTGGTTTCGCGCTCCCAGCGCGTCAAAAGGGCATCCAGTCGCGGGTCGGGAGCCGGCGCCGCTGGAGGCTCTGCGCCCCGGCCCTGAGCGTATCCTGACCCGGGACCGATGAGGCAGTACAAACCGGTCAGTATCAACACCCCTGCCGCAGTGCTTTTCGACCCGGCGATCATGAGCTTTTCCTCCTCCTTGGTTCCCCTATAGCACATGTGGGCGCTTAGGGGAAGACCGGCTGGGACATGCAGCGTGAACAGCCGATGAAAGAGGCTCTAGGAGCTCTGAGGCAGCGACAGCCTGCCTCGAGTGGTCGGCTAGCCACCTGGACACGGTTGACGGGCATGGACCTGACCGCTTGATTGTGCACACATAGACTCGACGATTGGCCGACCCGCGGTGCATCAGTTTCCGGTGTGAAAACGAGTGCACTGGTCCCGCCCGCGGACTTCGCAATTTTTCTTGGACATGGATGGAGACAAATAACACAATGGGCTATAATGAGTTGTACCAACTAATAATAGTTGCTATCCTTTGCCCAGGTGGACCTGAGCGTCGTGCCCGTGTTCTTCTAAAGGAGTGCGGCCGCAGGGAGGGTCAGCCCATGCCGGAACATGATCGGGTAGAGGCACGTCAGCAGCCTTACCCGAGCGACAAGCCCACCCGGGATGACTTCCCCATGCCCGAACATAATCAGGTAGAGGCACGTCAGCACTCTGTTTTTGCAGTGTACGACTTTTTGCGCTCGAAGTATGGCTGGCAATGTCTCGATAAACTGGGCGAAGGCGGTTTCAACTACGTCTTTCGCGAGACGCTGGGCGGAATTACGCGCGCCGTGAAGATTTCCAAAAGTCCTCTGGCGAGTGAGGGACGCGCAGAATTGCGCGGCCTGGACGTTGCCAAAGATTTCAATGGTCATCCGCGTTTTGTCGCGTTGATCCAGTACGAGGAAGTGCTCGGTCACCTGGTCACGGTATGGGAATTGGGGCAAGAATCTTTGGCGCAACTGCTTCGCCGGCGTCAACAAATGGGTCAACAGGGCCTGTCGCGTAAGGAAACCATCGCGTACCTAGCTCAGGTTGCCGAGGGCTTGGACTTCCTAAACAAAAATGGAGTCTTCCACCGTGACATCAAGCCTGAAAACTTGATCCTTTTTCCAGGAAACTCGGTGAAGATTTGCGACTTGGGGCTTTCTAAAGTGGTCGGTATCTCGACCGCCTCACATAGTGCCGCCGGTACCTTTGGCTTTACCCCGCCTGAAGCACAGCGAGGCGAGTTGCACTTCACCTGCGATCTTTATGGGCTAGCCGCCACTTACGTCAAATTGCGCACGGGGCGCAACCCTTTTGGCACGAACCTCGGAGACATCCTGGAACGGCAAAAGAGCGGCCGGCCTTATCTGGAAGGCCTCGATGCGGACGAGCGGGAGTATATTGTAGGAGCGCTGCATCCGGAGGCTCAACGCCGGCCCGCGCATGGATGCTTAGCGTGGATCAAGCAGGTGTGGCGCGGCTCGGCACAGGCCAAGAAAATAGCTCGGCCGGTTCTTCGGAAGCAGAGAGAGCTTGCCCCTCTCGATCCTTTCAAGGTCCCGCCACCGCCTCCAGAAAGAGACCGAAGCAGTTCAAAGGAAATGGACACGGTCGTAGGACGGCCCGCGTCGGCTGAAGGTTCAGTACCGCTGCCGCAGGCTATACCAGCCGACGCAGGAGGTCTGGGCGGGCCGTCTGAGTCGTCCGTGTTGCCTACTCCGGAGCCTGTGTTTTTCCCGCCTAAGCCTGTTATTGGACCAGGCCAGGGCACCGACTTAGGCAGTCCTGCCGATCGGTCCGGTGATTTGACTAAATCCCTGTTTCGCGGGTTAGGATTGTTCACCGGTGGGCTGATCGGCATAGCGGTGGCGCTCTTGATAGGGTCAGATAGCCTCCCGATGTCCCTAGCGGCGGTGCTTGTTTTGGGAACCTTGGGCGCGGCGCTTGGCTTCACATTGGGTAAACGCATCGCAGCCTTTTGGGAGGAAACTTTTACGCCGCGTTTTTAGCGGCTCCAGTGGCGTGCATCCAAGTATCGTTCGCAGCGCGTGCCTTTTTGGCTGCCTTATCGGGGATACGGTCTCTAGCACCGAACGGGACTGGGACTTTGGTTTTCACTAGCTTTGCACGTGTCCCGCATAGCATAACGGCTTGCCGATGTTATGCGCAGGCTACGGCTTGCATGAAACGTGCCAGCAGGACAGGGTCCTTGCGGCCGGGCGACGCCTCGACACCGCTAGCCACATCCACGGCGTATGGCCTGAGCAGGCGAATGGCCTGGGCGACGTTGTCGGGATCGAGCCCGCCAGCGAGGACGAGGGGTAACTCGGTCGTCAGTGTGCCGATCAGAGACCATGGCGCCGTGCGTCCGGTGCCGCCGAATTGACCCGGAACGCGGGCGTCCACCAGGATCGCTCTGGGCACGACGCCGGCGCTTTGCCAGGTGCGTATCTCTTCTTGCAAAGCCTGTAGGTCTTCCGGGCCGGCGATGCCCCAGGCCAGGATCGTATGCAGTCGCAGACGATGCACCACCTGGGACAAGACCGAGGCAGAACCAGCGTGGATTTGCACCCAATGGATGGCCACTTCCACGGCCAGGCGCTCGAGCAACGCAGCGTCCGGTTGGACAACGACCGCCACCGGTGTGACCCAGGGTGGCAGACGGTGGACGATATCTTTGGCCACTTCCGTGCTTATGCAGCGCGGCGAGCCTGGGTAGAAATTGAGCCCGACGGCGTCGGCGCCGAGGTCCGCTGCCAAAAGGGCGTCTGCCGGGTGGGTAATGCCACAGATTTTCACACGGACCCGTCTGCGATGCGTTCCGTGGGCACTCATGCGCCTGCCTCGATCTGGATGGGGTGGTGGGAAAGCAAGCGGTACCCGTCGTCGGTGACGAGGTAGTTGCGTTCATAGCGCATGCCGGCGACGCCTGGGATATAGAGGCCGGGCTCCAAGGTGACGACGTCGCCTGCCAAAAGGACTTCGTCGCTGCCTGGTACCAGGTAGGGCGGCTCCGGGTGGCCCAAGCCGATGCCATGGCCGCTATGGTGGGGGAAATGCTGGCCCAGATGCTTGGCTTCCAGAGTACCGCGCACGGCCCGATCTACGTCCCTGGCGACGGCGCCGGCGCGCAGCACGCGTTCGCCGGCGGCGAGGGCTTCGCGGCATGCTTCGAACAGATCGCGCTGCCGCGTCGTGGGCTTGGCCCCGCAAACGAAGGTATTGGCGAAATCAGCACGATAATGATAC
This sequence comes from Gemmataceae bacterium, assembly GCA_040289265.1. GTDB lineage: Bacteria > Planctomycetota > Planctomycetia > Gemmatales > HRBIN36 > PSKW01. The sequence continues at coordinate 77,096 of PSKW01000003.1, read as the reverse complement.
ACGACTGTGGAAAAATCGAGCAGGACCAGGTCGCCGGTGCGTAGGGTACGGGCAGTAGGAGGGCCGCCGATTTGTTCGCAGCGTGGCCCACTGACGAAGTCGCCGTAGACTAGGGCTTGCTCGCCCAGCGCCGCCTGGGCGGCCCGCTGCACCAAATAAAACACCTCCAATTCGCTCATGCCCGGGCGTACTTCCTGCATGGCCTGCCTCATGGCCGCGGCGCCGGCACGCATCGAACGCTGGAGCAGCTCCAGCTCGTCGGGGTCCTTGCGGCGTTTCAGGGGACGGATTACCGGATCGAGGTCCAGCAGCCGATCGGGATGGCCGACCAATTCGCGCAAACCCAGCACCAAGCCGACGGGCACTTGGGCGAACTCGACCGCGATCCTGCTTTTTTCGTGCGCTTTGAGGATCTGCAGGGCATTGCGTACCAGCCATGCCTCGCGATGCGGCGCCGCTTCTTTGCCTCGGTACCAGATCGGAGCCACCACTTCGTCCACATAGGCACGCGCCGTGAACGGCTCGAGGAGGTTGTCCGCCACCAGATAACTTGTGCCGTGTGCCTGCAACAGAAGGATCGCTCCCGCATCGTTGCTGCGGAAGACGAATGGGGATTGATAATAGTTGGCAAAGTACATCAGGTGCTGCGGATCGGCGATGACGGCCCAATCACAAGCTGTGCCCAGTGCCTGCCACAGACGTTGACGACGCTTGTAGCATCCATCGCGGCTCAACATATGCACCTCGCGCACAAGGGTGGAGGATCAGTCTTTCCATCCGGCGTTCGGGTCGCTAGGCGTATGCTCCAGCCAGCGATCGAGCCAGCTATAAGCCACCTGGCGTGCGGCGGCGGGGAACTCATGGCCTGCCTCAGGATAATGGGCCGCCAGTTTCTGGCCAGCTCCGAGCAATTCGTACACCGGCTTGGCCGCGGCGATACATTCGCGCACCCCCTCGACAGCGAAATTGCTGTCGCGTACCGGCGCGATCGCCAGCACGGCCCGCGGCGCCAAAGCGGCGATCACCTCCGTAAACTCGAACGGCATCTTCTCGGGCTTGAGCTCGTAGACTGTGCGGATGCGCGGCATGTAGCCTTTGTGACTCCATCCGGCGAGATTGCCGCCGTAGTAACGGCGGAACGTACAGAAACCGCAATTGGACACGATGCAGCGGATGCGCTCGTCGAAGGCAGCAACGAACAAGCTGTTGTGACCGCCCAAAGAATGGCCGATGACACCGATGCGGTTGCCATCCACTTCCGGCAAAGAACAGAGCAGGTCCACAGCACGCTTGTGGTTCCAGATGCCTTTCATGGTAGCACTGACGTATCCCTGTCGGTAAGGATCGTAACGGTAGTCGCCGAAGTTGGGATAGTCGGGGGCCAGGGTCACGTAGCCGCGCTCGGCGAGGTGCCGGGCATAGTGTTTGGAGGCGTCGGGTCCGAGGCCGGCCGGCTCGGCTTTGCCCAGGGGCGTGGTCTGGTGCAAGCAGAGCACTGCCGGGACTCGTCCGCGGCGGCGCTCGGGGACCAGGAGATATGCGGGTACACGGTCGCCCGGCTCGGGTACGAAAGTGATTTTGCGGCGCACGTACCCGGGCAGCCGCACTTCCTCGACGACCTGGACATCCAGCGGCACCTGCCGCGAGACATCGGGCAGCGGCCCCATCACTTCTTGCATGGCTTCCAGGATGTGTTCGCGCCGTATGCGCCAGTCCTGGAGCGTGCGTACCGGATGGAGCTGCCCGGCTCGATCGCGGTACACCAGCAGGTTATCCCGATCGGGGTACCGCGGCGGCGCCGCCGCCAGTGCCGTCATCCAAAAGACACAACCCAATACCGACAGTGCACGGGCGCCCCGAATACGCGTGCTGGCCATATACCGCTCCTCGATCCTGTGCCGTGCCATATCAGTGCGGGCTGCCGGTCCTCTCCAGCAGGTGCATGCCAAAGCCGCTCGCTTCCTGGCAAGCGTTCTCGTGCCGGTGTATGACGCAAACCCGCCGGAGCCACGGCGTCGCGTGCGCTGCCTGTTCTACACGGGCAAGGCTCCTAAACCTAGGGTATAGGGTAGCGAAAACAGCCGCGCCGTGGGGAGCGTAGCAAACAAGGAGGCTTGTCGAGGGACACGGACATGTTGGTGGTCATGCGACGCGATGCCACGCCGGATCAGATCGAGCAAGTAGTGGCGACAGTGCGCGATATGGGGTTGACTCCTCATCCCATCCCCGGCTCGACGCGCACCGCTGTGGGGATCACAGGCAATATCGGCGCCGTGGATCCGCGACGGCTGGAAGTGCTGCCCGGCGTCCTCGAACTGATCCGCGTGACCAAACCATACAAACTCAGCAGTCGCGAAATGCATCCGGACGATACGGTGGTGCGCACGCCCCAGGCGCACATCGGTCCGCACACTTTTACGCTGATCGCAGGCCCATGCGCGGTGGAGAACGAAAGCATGATCCAGACCACGGCTGAGTACCTGCGTCAGCGGGGCGTCCCACTCATGCGTGCCGGTGCCTTCAAGCCCCGCACCAGCCCGTACACGTTCCAGGGATTGGGACTGGAGGGACTGCGCATCCTGCAACGCGTGCGCGCACGGACCGGTATCGGCATCGTCACCGAATTGATGGATACAGAACATGCCGAGGCAGTCGCCGAAGTGGCCGACATCGTGCAAATCGGTGCCCGCAATATGCAGAACTATAGCTTGTTGCGTCGCGTGGCGCGTTTGCGCAAACCGGTTTTGCTCAAGCGCGGCCTGGCTGCTACCCTCGAAGAATGGCTCATGGCCGCCGAATATATCCTTGCCGGCGGAAACGACCAGGTGATCCTGTGCGAACGGGGTGTGCGCACCTTTTCCGATCATACGCGCAATACGCTGGACCTGTCCATCGTGCCGCCGATCAAGGAAAACAGCCACCTGCCCATCCTGGTAGACCCCAGCCATGGGACGGGTAAACGGGCCTATGTGCCTGCCATGTCTCTGGCGGCTTTGGCGGCAGGAGCCGATGGCTTGCTGATCGAAGTCCATCCGCAGCCGGCACAGGCGTTGTCGGACGGTGCACAATCGCTCGGTTTTGCCGAGTTCGACAGACTGCTGGAACAGATCCGGCGGCTGGCGCCTTTGCTGGGTAGGAAGTTGAGCGACTGGCCCGCCGGGTGCGCGGCGCGCCAGCCCGAATGAGGTCCTCGTGCTACCGGCTGCTTCGGCACATAGCGTTGTCCGCTCAGGTCGCGTCGCGCTCGGCAAGAGGCAACACCGCCCGTCGTGCCGGTCCGATATAGCGTGCCCGGGGTCGGATGAGCCGGTTGTTGGCCAATTGTTCCATGACGTGTGCACACCAGCCGGCAACACGTGCCATGACGAAAATAGGCGTGTAGAGTGTCTTTTCCAGCCCCAAATAGTGGTACAATCGGCCTGCAGGCCAGTCGAGATTGGGATACAGGTTCTTTTCTTCTGCCATGACCCGTTCGACGAGGCTGGCCAACTGTTCCCAGCGGGATTGGCCGGTTTTCTCGGCCAGCAGGCGTGCCCAGGTAGAGAGGATGCCGGCACGCAGGTCGCCGGTCTTGTAGACCCGATGTCCGAACCCCATGATGCGTTCTTTGCGAGCCAGGGCTTGCCGCAGCAGATCCACGGCCTGTTCGGGCGTGCCGAGTTGTTGCAGGAAGTCCATGATGACCTCGTTGGCGCCGCCGTGCAGCGGCCCTTTGAGGGCCCCGATGGCGCCGACCACGGCCGAGTGCAAATCCGACAGCGTCGAAGCGATCACTCGTGCCGTGAAAGTCGAGGCATTGAACTCGTGTTCGGCATAGAGAATCAGCGACACGTCCAAGGCCCGTGCTGCCTCCGGCGACGGCTCGCTGCCGTGGATCGTGTACAAAAAACCGGCCGCATGCGACAAATCCGGCCGCGGCATAATCCAGGGCAAACCCTTGCTGATGCGGTAGTGCGCGGCGACCACCAGCGGGATCTGCCCCAGCAATCGCTCCGCTTTGCGCAAGTTGGCTTCCATGCTGGCATCGGTGGCGTCTTGATCGAAGTGGGCCAGGACGCTGACGGCGGTCCGCAGCGCATCCATCGGTGCCGTCCAGCGCGGCAAAGCCCGCAATAGCTCGATGAGCGGCTCCGGCAGCCTACGACTCAGAGCAATGCGCCCGATGAAGCTGTCCAGTTCCTTCCTTTTCGGCAACTCCCCGTACAACAGAAGATAGGCCACTTCCTCGAAGCTGGTCTTTTCGGCCAGTTCGGTGATCGGATAGCCGCGGTAGCGCAGTCCTTCCTCGATGGTGGATAGTGCCGTTTCCCCGGCGACGATCCCTTCCAACCCAGGGGCATAATAGTCACCTGCCTTGCTGTTCATCCGGTTGCTTCTCCGATCGCTGGGCCGTTGCTGGCCCAGCCACCTTGCCCGTGAAATAAAAACGATCTCGTTCCTCGTAGCCGGTGTAATCGAGCAGGTCGTACAGCTCTTGCCGGGTCATCATGTGCGGGACCAGCGCGCGCGTGTGGCCGCTGAGCAGGAGCTCCTGCAAAGCCTGGCGAGTCGCTGCCAGTGCCACGCGCAAGGCACTCAGCGGATAAAGTACGATGCCGTAGCCCAAACCGGCCAGGGTGGTCAGGTCCAAGGCCGGACTGCGCCCGAACTCGGTCATGTTGGCTACCAACAACGTCGGCACGGCCCGCGCGAACGTAGCGAACTCTTCGAGCGATTCGAGGGCCTCGGGAAAAACTCCGTCGGCACCGGCCTCGACATAGGCCCGAGCCCGAGCGATGGCCCCGTCCAATCCCTCCACGCCGCGTGCATCGGTGCGGGCAATGATCAAGAAACTGGGATCGCGACGGGCTGCCAGCGCTGCACGGATCTTGCTCACCATCGCCGTCACGGGTACCAGCTTCTTGCCGGACAAATGCCCGCACCGTTTGGGCAATTCTTGGTCTTCCAGATGGATGCCGGCAACCCCGGCCTTTTCCAGCACACGCACGGCGCGCTCGACGTTGACGGCTTCGCCGAAACCCGTGTCGGCATCGCACAGCACGGGAATCTCCACGGCGTCTGCGAGACGTCGCGCTTCTTCCGCCATTTCGCTGAGCGTTATCAAACCGACATCCGGAAGCGCGAGGCTGGCGGACGTGGCAGCCCCCGAAAGATAGAGCGCCTGGAAGCCGAGCCGCTGTGCCATGCGTCCCACCAAAGCGTTGTACACCCCGGGCACGATCAGCGTACCGCGGCTCACCAGTGTGCGTAATGCTTGCCCTGCCGTCATAAATGGCACCTTTCGCTCGGGCTAGAGCAACTCCTGGGGCGATACGCTGCGATGCTCGCGGGCGCTGACGAGCACCGCTTCGCACAAGGCCAGCGTGTGCAGGTGGTCGCGACCGCTGTTTTCCGGGGCGGTGCTGTCTTCGAGGGCACATAACAGAGCCGCCATGGGGCCGGCAAAAGCATCGGGAAACCACACCTCGTCCCAGCGTGGCTGGAGCCAGTATCCCGGCAAACGCCGGCAGGTAAAATCCAGCGTGCTGGGCACACGCGCCGGGTATCCAGGCCAGCCGATGGTACCGCGAGCCAGCCCTTCCGTTCCTTCCAGGCGCCAGCGGATATAGATATCCGCGCCGCTCCCCTCCCGGGCTGGACCGGTCCAGACATCGTCCCAGGACGCTGCTCGGCATCCCCCATCGTATTCCAGGATGTACAGATTGATGCCGTCTCGGTGTGCGAAAGGGGTGCGCGGATCGGGACGGGTGCTGGCCAGCACGCGTGCCGGCGTCCCCAGCCAGTAGCGAAAGGTGTCCAGATGATGGATGCTCATGATATAGGTACTGAGCGAGCGCAATGCACGGGCCCAAGGCATCCAATGGGGGATGGCACGCATTTCGATGGTGGCCAGGACAGGTTCGCCCAACCACCCACGCGTCAATAAATCTTTCAATGCCCGTACCGATTGGTCATAGCGCATGTTTTGATTGACGGCGAGGACGATCCCCGCTTGCTCGCACGCCTGCACCAGTCTTTTGGCCTCGGGCACGCTCATGGCGAGCGGCTTTTGGGCCAGGATAGCGCGGATGCCGCCGCCGTGAGCCGGCCCAAAGCGTAGCGCCCGGCCGATGACATCGGGTTGAGCCTGGGGCGGCACGGCAATGTCCAGCACCGCCACCTCCGGATCCTGCAGCAATTCATCGAGACTGGAGTAGCAGCGGGGGATACCGTGACGTCGGGCCACCTCTTGCGCTCGCTCGTACGTGCGAGATGTCAAAGCGGTTACGCGAAACCCCGCTCGCTCGTAAGCCACAAGATGACATGCGTCCATGATAAAGCCGGCACCCACACATCCTATGCCGATATCTTTGCGTCGCGGCCAGCGCGGCTGATAGTCGAGTTGCAGCTCCTCGCTCCAAGTCATAATCGGCCTGCCTTTCCCAATGGACACTCGGTGCGCCATATAGGGAGTTTCTGCCACGGCGGCGCCCCGGGGTACCCATGCCTAAAGGCCCGTCTGCCATTGTATCGAGCAGACTTTTTGCCTGCCGCTGCCCGTCTTCCTCCGGCTGCAGCGCCGGACTACTGTCTGCCTCTTCTAGAGGCACTTTTGCACAAGTCTGCCTCGAGCACTTTTGCACAAGCGAGCGATGGCAACGCGCTGCATGTCGGCACGCACACAGAAGCGTGACGGTTTGCTGACGAGCCGAGCGTACCGACTCGTCGAGAGCCGCTCGGCCGGTCGGGATCGCCGGCGCTCTGCGCACGATACCGGCGGGTGAGGGTCCGTCGAGAAATGGCTCGGATTTCCGAGCGGCAATCAGCGCGGGCGCAGCTCGCGACGTTTCTGTTCGAGCGCTTCTTGCTACGTCACCCAAAGGTCCAGGAGCACCGAGCCGAACAGGCCGATACTGACCAAGGCGTTGACTTGAAAAAAGGCCCGGTTGACCAGGGAGAGGTCGTGCGGCTTTACCAGGACATGCTCGTAAACGAGCAGGGCGGCGATCACGAGCAGTCCGGCGCCGAACACCCATCCCAAAGACGCCTGCCACCAAAGCAGCGCCAGGGCGGCCAGCATCGTCGCATGACACAGGCGTGCCATCCACAAAGCGCGGGTAATGCCGTAGCGCGCCGGGATACTGTACAGACCCGCCTGCCGGTCGAAGTCTATGTCTTGGCATGCGTAGATGATGTCGAAGCCGGCGACCCAAGCCCATACCGCCAGGCCCAATAGGATCGGCGTCCAACTCACAGCGCCGCAAATGGCTATCCACGTGGCTATCGGCGCCAGCATCAAGGAGGCCCCCAGCCAGAAATGGCACAGCCAGGTAAAGCGCTTGGTGTACGAGTAGCTCCAGAGGAACAGGAGCACAGGTACGGCGAGGGCCAAAGGCAGCCAATTGGCCGGCGTGCGCATCAGGAAAAACAGGGTGCCCAGCACGAACAGGCCTGCCGATAGCAGTGTGAAAACGGTCACGCCGGTCAGCGATAGCCGGCCAGTGGGCAGGTGCCGCGAGGCCGTGCGCGGGTTGGCGGCGTCGTAGTGCCGGTCGGCGATGCGATTGAAAGCCATCGCCGTGCTCCGTGCCGTCAGCATGCACCAGAGGATCCCGACGACATCCCACAGCCGCACCGGTTCTGCCTGCCAGGCCAAAAGCGCACTGGTAAGCGCAAAAGGCAACGCGAACAGGGTATGGCTGAAGCGAATCAACTCCAGGTACTGCCGCGTCTGCGTCCACCAAGCGGTCGAGCGGAGCACGGAGGCCACCTCGTCGGGTCAATAGATGCCGTAGCCGAATTCCCCAGGCTCCTTGGGCTCCCCTGGGCTGGGTGGGGGTGCCGGCGGCTCGGGGCTGGCCGTGACTTGGGCGGGTTGCGGGCTTGGGCCGACTGGTTTGTTTTCTTCGGCCGCGTCCGTGCTTGCCGGCTCGTGCTGCCGATAGGCGGATGCCGGCGCCGTCGCACGGGTCGCGGCACGTCTAGTCCGGGTCGTGCGTCGGTGTCGGGGCATGGGCCGGTCCACCACCGGTCGTTCCCGTGTCGGTTCGCTGCGCAGTTCTTCGCCGAAGCGCGTGACCACGTAGGTGCCGCTGCGCCGATCCGTCGCCAATTCCACCAGGCCCTGCTTTTCGGCGTCTTCCAGCAGTGCACTGAAGGTGCGATAGCCGTGATAGGTTTCGTTGAACGAGGGCTTGATGCGCTTCATGGTGTCTTTGATGAGGCTGGAGTGTAAGACCTCCTTGTTTTCGCGACGCAGCGCCAGCAGCGAGTCGAGCAGCAGGGAAAAGGCCTTGCGCTTGTTTTCCGGCAAGCGCGGATCTATGAGCGGGGTCTCGGCAGGCGTCGCCTCCAAGTCCTCGTAGTAGATGAACTCGTCGCAATTGTCCCGCAGCAGGTCCGACGTCGAACTTTGCATACCCAGCCCGATGACGTGCTTGCCCAACTCCTTGAGCTTACTGACCAAGGGCGTGAAATCGCTGTCGCCGGACACGATAACGAAGGTGTCTATGTGTTCTTTGGAATAGGCCAAGTCCATGGCGTCCACGCACAAACGGATGTCGGCCGAGTTCTTGCCGGTCTGCGAGCGGCGGGGTATCTCGATCAACTCGATGGCTGCTTCGTGCAGCGCTTCCGTATAGCTGGCGTAGCGCCCCCAATCGGCGTAAGCTTTCTTGACCACCAGCCGGCCTTTTTCCACCATCCGCTTGAGGATGCGCTGGATTTCGAAGCGTTCTCGCTTGTTGACGAAACCCAGTGCCAGGTTTTCGAAATCAATGAAGAGAGCCAGAGAACGCTCGCTGTCGGCCATTGCCGCACTCCCTAGACATCTGTGGAGGTATGGCTGTCTGCTTCGTCTTGCATGCCGCGGGCGTCGAGCTCCTAAGCTGGCCGCGCCTCGCTCGCGAGCGGAGTTACCCGGCCAGTGTCCCTTTGGTCGAGGGAATGGAGGTACAGCGCGGGTCCCGCTCGCAGGCGACCCGAAGCGCCTGGGCCACGGCTTTGAAAACCGCCTCGATCTGGTGATGCACGTTGTGGCCGTAGTGCCCGAGCACATGCAGGTTGAACATGCCGGCACAAGCCACGGCGCGCCAGAACTCCTGTGCCAATTCGCTGTCGAAGGCACCCAGCTTTTGGCGCGCGATGTCTATGCGCCAGACGAAGCAAGGCCGACCGCTCAGGTCCACCGCGGCGGTCACCAACGCATCGTCCATCGGCAGTACGGCATGGCCGAAGCGTCGGATACCGCTTTTGTCCCCCAGGGCCTGGTGCACGGCACGCCCCAGCACCAGTCCCGTGTCCTCGACTGTATGGTGGGCGTCCACATGGATGTCGCCCGTCACAGCCAGGCGCATGTCCCACAGCGCGTGACGCGCCAGATGGTGCAGCATGTGATCGAAAAAGCCGATGCCTGTGCCGATGACGGCTTGGCCCGTGCCGTCCAAGTCCAGCTCCAGTTCGACGGCGGTCTCGGCGGTTTGCCTGCTCAGCCGCGCCTGTCGTCCCATAGATGCTCCTCGCTCCTGCCGATCAGGGGCAGCCGTGCCCGACGGGGACCGCGCCGACGATAGCCCGCAGCGCGTGGATGAGCCGGTCCATGTCCTCGTCGGTGCCGATACTGATACGCAAGCCGTCGCCGAAGCCTGGATAGTCCATATAGCGGACCAGGATGGCCCGCTGGCGCAGGGCCTCGGCGACGGCCCGGGCAGTTGGACCGCGCGGCTGCGTCCACACGAAATTGGCCTGACTGTCCAACACATGCCACCCGAGATCGCGCAGCGCCTGGATCAGTCGCGTGCGCGTAGCGCGCAGACGCGCGCAATTGGCGCGCATGTGCTCCTGATCCAGCAGAGCTTCCCGCGCCGCGATCAGACTCAGGACATCGCAGTTGTACGAATCCTTGACCTTGTACAGGTGCCGGATGACTTCGGGCGCGCCGATGCCCAAGCCGAAGCGGATGCCCGCCAGGGAATACGACTTGCTCAAGCTGCGCGTCACCAGGAAACGCTCCGAGGTCCGTACTAAGTCCAGCAAGTTGCCGTCGGCGAAGTCGGCATAGGCTTCGTCAATGACCACAAAGCCCGGCAGCCGCACCACCGACTCGCGACGGACTACAGTCCCCGTCGGCGAGTTGGGATTGGCCAGGTAGGTCAAATGCACCTCCGGGGGGAAGCGGGCCGGATCCACGTCCCAATCTGGCCGGAAAGGGACTTTGACCAAGTGCGCTCCCTGAATGGCAGCCAACGTTTCGTAGAGCAAATAGCTCGGCCAAGGACTGGCTACGACGCCGCCTTCGGGCACAAAGGCGCGCGTGACGATCGTGAGGATGTCGTCGGAGCCGTTGCCGATCAGGATATGTTCCGGAGTCAGGCCCAGCACGTGCGCTGCTGCCTGGCGTACTTCCCAGCCGTACGGATCCGGATATTTGCGCAAGCGCTCGGCACTGATGGCACGCTGCAGCGCTTCCAGGACCCGCGGCGAAGGGGGGTAAGGGTTTTCGTTGGTGTTGAGCTTGATATACCCGTCGGCACGCGGCTGCTCCCCCGGCGTGTAGCCGGTCATAGCCACGATGTTGGCGCGTAGTCCCATGGTCATGTGGCCATTTTACGAGCCGTAGCCCAAGGCGCATAGCGACCCGAAAGCTGCGTGGGACGGCCCTTCATTCTTCGACGACGGTGCGCAGGATTTCGCGTTTCCAATCGGGTTCGTGGACCGGCCAGCCCCAGACGGTATGACCCCCTTGCTGCAAGCGGCGCGGCCTGCTGTACTCGTGGACATAGTGTTGGCAGGCCCGCTCCACTGGCAACAGCTGACGGGTCACCGGCCAGGCGTTGCTGCGTCGGCGCGTGACATGCCCGTTGTCTACTACGGTAACGATACACGGGTCGGGCAGGTCGAGCATGCGCCAGGCGATGACTTCATGACTGGCGGTGCGATAGCGCTCCTTGAGCTCGCTCAGGTCGTAATGGCACCAGGGGGCATCGTCGCGAAACCAGCGGGTAGGCACGAGCAGACGCCGGGCAAAAAGATTCGCCAGAGATTCCCCCGCCAGAGCCGGACGCTCGGCCGGGGGCACGCCCAGCCGCTGCCAGATACGGGCCTTGAGGTGTTCTCCGATCTCGTGAGCCAGGGCCCAGTGCAGACGCTCGGGTCGGCTCTCCGGACGCAAAAAGACGACGCCCCGATCTCGCTGCCGACTGGCCCGACCGCGGCTGCGTTGTCCTGGATCCATATACACCTGCAGTCCCAAGGCGCGTGCCGCCAGGTCCAGGGTATTGACCGGAGGCTGGCCGATCGCCGCCTGGTCCAACAGCTCGTCCACCAGCCGGTCTATGGCCGCCGTCACCTCATCGTACCCGATCTCCTCCATGTGGCGGTCTCCCGGTCCAGTAGGCGCGTTGGCCTGTCCGAGTCGGTGCTACCCTGGTCATACTAGCCACTACGGGACCTCCGCGCACGGCTGCGTCGCCGTACATGATCAAAAGTACACTATCGCCCGGCCCGGGTCAATGCCCGCTTGGCACCAGGTATCGTCCAGGGCCTGCCGCTCCTGTGCCTCGGGGCTTGTCGGAGCCGTGTTTCGTCCCACGTTCATGGGCTTGCCTAGGTCTGGGTTTTTCGGTTATCTTCGGCAGGCGAGCTCGAGTTCCAGGGCTGTCGGCTAGGGGCCTGGACCAGAGCAGGCTTGGTCCCTTATGCTTGCATAGATGCGCCTGGGTGCACACTGCCGACCTGGAGAGGGGGTTATGGCGACCGATGCTCCGTGGGTGGACGGCCTGACGATAGGCGAGGTGCTGCGACGGACCAGTCGCCGCGTGCCCGATCGGGATGCTCTGGTGTTTCCCTGGTGCTCGTATCGGTCCAGCTACGGGCACTTCGACGCCGACTGCGATCGTGTGGCGCAGGCGATGCTGGGCTTGGGCATCGGGCCGGGGGAGCACGTGGGTATCTGGGCAACCAATTGGCCCGAATGGGTGCTGATCCAATTCGCCGCGGCACGCGTCGGCGCTGTACTGGTCAACATCAACCCGGCCTACCGCCCCCACGAATTGGAGTATGTTCTGCACCAGGCAGATTTGACCACGCTCTTTTTGCTGCCGCGCTTCAAAGCCAGCGACTATTTCGCTTTACTGGGCCAGGTGTGCCCGGAGTTGGCTGCCAGTCAGCCGGGCGAGCTTCAGGCAGCCCGCTGTCCGCGGTTGCGGCGGGTGATCAGTATTCATGCCGAGACGGCTCCTGGGATTTATGCCTGGCCGCAATTCCTGGCCCTGGCTGAGCGTGTTTCGGCACATGAGCTGGCCTGCCGCGAGCGCCAGGTGCGGCCGTCGGACGTCGCCAATATCCAGTACACATCGGGCACCACCGGCTTCCCCAAGGGGGCGATGCTCACCCACCGCAACTTGTTGCTCAATGCCTATTACGTCGGGCAGCGTTTGCGCTTTACCGAGCGCGATCGTCTGTGCATTCCGGTGCCACTGTATCACTGCTTCGGCTGTGTCATGGGGACGCTCATGTGCGCTATCTACGGTGCCGCCATGGTGTTCCCGGCGGAATCGTTCGATCCGCTGGCCACTCTGCGCACGATTCAAGACGAGCGCTGCACAGGCCTATACGGCGTGCCCACCATGTTCATCGCCGAGCTGCATCATCCCGACTTTGCGCAGTACGATTTGAGCAGTTTGCGCACCGGGATCATGGCGGGCAGCCCTTGTCCTATCGAGGTGATGCGTGCCGTGGTCGAACGTATGGGTGCACGGGACATCACCATTGCCTACGGACTTACCGAAGCCTCTCCGGTGATCACGCAGACCGAGGCCACGGACAGTCTGGAGCACCGCGTCGCCACGGTGGGCCGACCTCTGCCAGGCCTGGAGGTGCGTATCGTCAAGCCGGGCACCATGGAGGACGTGGCCCCCGGGGAGCAGGGCGAGCTGATCGTCCGCGGCCACGGCGTCATGCGCGGATATTACAACAAGCCGGCTGAAACCGCCGAGGCCATCACCCCCGACGGTTGGCTGCATACCGGCGATCTGGCACGTCAGACCCCGGACGGCTATTTCCGCATCACCGGGCGCATCAAAGACATGATCATCCGCGGCGGCGAAAATATTTATCCCCGCGAGATCGAAGAATTCCTGTATACGCATCCCGCTATCGCCGACGTCCAAGTGGTGGGCCTGCCCGACGAGAAATACGGCGAGGAGGTGTCCGCCTGGATCCGTCTCAAGCCGGGCGCCTGCCTTACCGAGGAGCAAGTGCGCGACTATTGCCGCGGACGCATCGCTCACTACAAGATCCCCAAGTATATCGTGTTCGTCGCCGAATACCCGACGACGGTCACGGGTAAGGTGCAAAAGTTCCGCTTGCGCCAGCTGGGCATCGAGCGCTTCGGACTGCAGCGGGCTGCCGGTATCGAGACGGCCTGATCCGGTCGCTGCCCGACGTTTGCTGGCTTGGGTGCTTGACCCAGCCCGTACTCGACGCTACTTGTGGCACAAGGGGCCTGGACGCGCGTTTCTACCGGCGGGGCAGGGTCGGCGCGAGTTTTTTCGATGACGGATCGCTGACGCCCGTCGGGGCACTGCGCACAACCAGAGAGAACATCCGGTGACTGGCCTGCCGGCACCCAAGCTCGATGCCCGTAAGCTGTCGGTGACCGCCTTTGTGGTGGCGACGGCCAGCCTGGCCCTGTATCTTGGCGCGCATCGAGGCTCCGATGGCATGTCCGAAAAATCCGCTGCACAAAACGTAGCTCCTGCTTTTTCCGGAGCGCGCGCCCTACGTTACATCCGGCAGATCTGCGAGCTCGGGCCGCGTCCCAGCGGTAGCGAGGGGATGCACAAGCAGCAGGAGCTATTGGAAAACCATTTTCGCAAGCTCGGCGCCGTGGTCCTGCGGCAGCGGTTCATGGCGCGTCAGCGCAGTCGGCCTAGACCGGTGGAGATGGTCAACCTGATCGCGCGCTGGTATCCGGAGCGTAGTCAGCGGGTCATTTTGTGTGCCCACTACGACACGCGCCCCATCGCAGATCAGGAGCCCGATCGGCGCGACTGGCACAAACCTTTTCTGGGAGCCAACGACGGCGCCTCCGGGCCAGCGCTGCTCATGGAGTTGGCACACCATCTACCCGACCTCCGCGTGCGGGTCGGCGTGGATTTCGTGCTCTTCGACGGAGAAGAGTACATCTTCGATCCGCGTCCTCAGGAAGCAGGCGGCGACGTCTATTTCCTCGGCTCGGAATATTTTGCGCGCGACTATAGCAAAAGCGCCGACGGACTGGTGTACCAGGCAGCCATCCTGCTGGACATGGTGGCGGGCCGCGATGCGCGCTTTTATTACGAGCAATATTCCTGGACGCGGCATGGACGTCTGGTCAAGGAGGTGTGGGACATAGCGCGCGAGCTGGGGGTGCGGCGCTTCGTGCCGCGTGTGGGTGCCGCCATGCTGGACGACCATCTGGCATTGCAGCGGGTGGGCATCCCGGCCATAGACATCATTGACGCCGACTACCCGCATTGGCATCGGCTCAGCGATACTCCGGAGCAGTGTGCGCCGGACACGCTGACGGACGTCGGCATAGTCGTGGCGGAGTGGTTGCGACGGCAGGAGCGTCGTCACCGGTAGCGCGCAGCCGGGCGCCGGCAGAGAGGTCGGCACTGGCAACACAAGGGCAGCATATGGTACCCGTTGGTGCTGCAGTTTTAGCAGTGATCTTGCTGGCTTTGGCGAGTGTTTTTGGCTACCGTCAAGTGGTAGTCTGGCGTCGTAGCCGCTCGGCCGACACGGACGAGGCCGACCGCAGCTACTTGCGCAGGCAAGCGGTACGCCGCTGGGTCGGCTGCGCCCTGATGGTCGTCCTGGCCGGTCTGCTCGTCGGACTGTTCTCCTTGGGCATCGTCGAGCGTTTGGATCGGCTGCGCGAAGTGGTCCTCGAGGCACGTCGTGCGGGGCGCGAAGTGCCTCCCCTCGACGAAGCCGATCAGCGTTTTCTGCGGCTCGGACTGGCTTATCTCGGGATCATCGTGGCAGTGGTCCTGGCGCTGTTCGTTTTGGTCTGGCTGGACTTGGCAGCCATCCGCAGCTACGGGTTGCGGCATCGCAAACAGATTCAAAGCGATCGCCGCGCTATGTTGGAGCGGGAGCTAGCAGCCTGGCGTCGGCAGCAAGACGGTCTGCGCAACTGAAAAAAGACGAACCCCGAGCACCGGGCCGTGCCTCGCTCAGCGACCGACTGTCCGCAAAGCTCAGGCGCGCAATGCCTCGTCGTGCCGGCTGCGACTAGGAGGATGATCGGCGCGACGCACATTGGCCAATGCGTAACGGGCGCCGGCGCGCTTCTCCACGTCGTTGTCTTCCCACTCGATATTGATGGCGCCATCGTATCCGGCACGGTTCAACTCGATGAGGATCTCCTCGACCGAATTGGCATCGCGTGCCGAGCCGGCGGTGACGAAATTCCACCCATTGTGTTTGTGTCCCATAGGCTGATGGCCGCCGAGCAAACCGTTGCGCGTATGTTCGCGAGCCACATAGACCCCTTTGATGTGTGCGGAATGGATCCGTTCGCCGTATTCGCGGATGAACTGGATCACGGACACGCCTTGCCATTCCATGTGCGAGCCGTCGAGATTGAAGCCGACGACGGAGCTATAGCCGGCATCGTCCAGGAAACGCAGGTACTCCCCAGCACTGGCCAGGTCGCCCATAGCGCGTTCGCTGGGGTGGCATTCGAGATCGAAGGTGACACCGAGCTGCTTGCACAGATCGAAAAACGGCTTGAAGCGCTCGAGCAAGAGTTCCAGGCTGACCTTGCGCACGTCCGGGATGGGGAAACCGCCCAAACTGCTGGGCAGAGGAGGAAACTCGAACCAGTGGCTCCAGCAATGGGCCGGCGAACCCGTGAAGCCAGGCAGTGGCACGCGCCGATTTTGCAGTTTTCCGAGGTGATAGGCCAATCGGGCTGCCCCGAGCAATTGTTCCAATGCCGATTTGTGGATCAACTTGCCGACCTCGTCGGGGACGTAGTAGGGGTCGGTGCGCGGCGGTTGGTGACCGCTGGCACGCCATTTCTTGTAGGCTTCGAGCGCCTCGCCGCCGACGAATTGCAAAGTCTTGGCACTCGGTTCGTCGCCGAGCGCCTGGCCCTGGAGATGAACTGCCACGGTGAATATTTCCAGTCCGTAGCGCCGCGCTTTTTCCACGCGCGTGCGCGCATACGCGGCGGCACCCTCGTCGGTCAGGCATTGTGCTAGGTCCAACTCCCACCCGGCTTCTTCCCATCCATCGAAGCCAGCGTCGGCAATGAATTGCAGCCACTCGTCTTCGGGAATATCCCCGAATTGGCCGCGTACCAGTCCGACCTGATGGTACGAACCTTTACCCGTCCGGTGCGTGTCGGTCTGCTTGTACCCCATAGGTGCCAGTCCTCCTGTTGCCAAACGTTCGGCGCATCGCTTCCCAGGCGCGGCCCGCGGGGCCGCCGGTGCCTTTGCTTCGAGGGTGAAGTATCGCGCCTGGATGGGGCTTTGTCAACATCCCGCGCACGAAAATCGGTTCGCTTTTCGGTACCGACCAGCAAACTCCTAAAAGCCATGCCCGGCGGACGGCTTGTGCGGACGGCATAGCGTCGAGCGCTCCTAGCCTTGCTAGACCGGACAATGGCCATCGGCTTGCCCGCGCCTGCAGGACGCGCTCCCGGCAAGGAGCCCTGGCCCTATTGCTCTAACCGCTCCAGCGAGATAGGATTTAATACAGTCTGCCCGGCGCCGCAAACGTTGCGCATCGCAGGGTCAGCGGAGGAGATGCGACGTACCCGCCTTGGATGATGCCCATAAAGGATTCGGACAAGGCCCGAACGAGGAGGCCAAAAAAGGAGGTCGAGTAGCATCATGGCAACCAAGACGATTTTGCTCGTGGACGACGACCAGGAAATCCTCAATGCCATGCGAGCAGTCATGGAGAACAAGGGGTATCGTGTGCTGACCGCTATGGACGGCAACGCCGGGCTGATCATTGCCGAACGCGAACAGCCGGACCTGATCGTCCTGGACATGATGATGCCCAAGAAGAGTGGTTTTCTGGTCTTGGAGCGTCTCCGCAGCCGCAACAAAACCCGTCCACGGGTAATCATGATCACTGCCAACGAAGGCGGCCGTCACCGTGCCTATGCGGAAATGCTCGGCGTGGACGACTATATCCGCAAGCCGTTCGCTATGGACCGGCTCATGGAAAGCGTCAGGAAGCTGTGCCCGCTGGAGGAATCCCCCGCCGGCAATGGCGAGGAATCCGGGGCCTGACGAGCTGCGCTTGGACTTTCCGATCGGCTCGTTGCCGTCCCTACCTGCGTGCCTAGGCCGATCGGTCGTCGTGGGGCCGGATGTGTCGGGCGATACGCTCCGCCAGACGCTGCAGCGCCGGGCTGGTGTCGCGTAGGCCCAAATGCACGTTGAGCAGACTGAACGTATCGCGATTACCCAGCGCTGCCTGCATCGCTTTTTCCAGGTCGGTTTCGGTGTGGACCTCGAACCCCCACCCGGCGCCGAGCACATCGGGCAGCCGATGGTAAAGCCAATTGTGGATGTCGTTGAAACGACCGTCCTGCAAAAACCGCTCGGTGCCATACCCCCGATTGTTGAGCACGATGACAATGGGGTTGAACCCCCGACGCACCGCTGTGGACAGCTCCATCCCCGTCATCTGGAAGGCACCATCGCCGACCAGAACGATCGGACGCAGACGGGCATCGGCACACTGCACGCCGATGGCTGCCGGCACGCTGAAGCCCATGGTCGTATAAAACGCCGGACTGATGAACTCGGTCTTCTGGTGGATGGTCAGGTCCATAGAGCCGAACAGGGCGTCGCCGATATCGGCGATGACCACCATATGGTTGTCCAGGATGGAATTGATTTTCTGGAACAGTCTGCGGACCGTGATGGCGGCACCCGGCCGCGCTTCCCAGGGGGCATAAATGGGGTCGCGCGGTGTCGGCAGAGTGCGTGCCGGATGCACCAGATCCAGCCGGCTCAGTCCGTCCAGGAAGTCGCCCAAGGTGATTCCGTGGTAATGGTGGTGGCGGATACGCACCTGCTCGCTGGTGGCATGGATGATCAAACGGTCGTCGAGACGGTGCGAAAGGGTCCCGGTGTCTACATCGTTCAAAAAAGCGCCCAAAAGCAGCAGGCAATCGCAGTCCTCGACGAAACGCGTGACCTCGGCACGTCCCATGCCGGCTTCGTAGACGCCGACGTAGAGCGGATGATTCTCGCGGATCACCGATTTGCCCAGCAAGGTGGCGGCCATCGGGATATTGTTTTTTTCGGCCAATTTCAGCAGCTGGTCCTGCAGGCCGAAACGATGGATTTCGACGCCCGCCAGGATGATGGGCTTTTTGCTCTTGCGAATAAGCTGGGCCGATTCTTCCAAAGCTTCGGCAAGCGCCTGGGGATCGCTTTGCGGCTCTTCTTGGCTGGGACAGTGGGGATAGAGGCCTGCGGCATGCACCCGGTCGCGGGGTAGCTCGATATAGACCGGTCGTTTGTGCCGCACGCACGCTGCCAAGACCCGGTCTATCTCGCGGAAAGCGGTCAAAGGGTCTTCGAGAACACAAGTGGCGATCGTCAAACGCTCGAAAACCTGCCGCTGTGTGTCCACGCCACCTACTGTATGGTGCAGCAGTACATGTGGCGTGCGCTCGCGCAGGCCCGGTGCGCCGCTGATGAGCACCACAGGCGACTTTTCGGCATAGGCGCAGGCAATGGCATTGGCCACGCTGAAGCCACCTACGCCATAAGTCACGCACACCACCCCCAGACCTCGGATACGGGCATAGGCATCGGCAGCATACCCGGCGGCCAATTCCGTGGTGGTGCCGACCAGTTCCAGCGGACTGTCCTCAAGCATTTTGTAAAAGCCCAGCACATAGTCGCCGGGAATGCCGAACACATGGTGCACGCCCAAGCCGCTGAGCCGCTGGATCAGGTATCCTCCGATGGTCCACTTGCGCGATACCGCTTTGCGAGCCTTGTCGTTTTGACCGGTGGTCGTCTTGCCCCGGGAGGCGTTGGTTCTTGCCGGCATGGGAAGGTCCTCCCTCGCTCGATTGGCCCCTGTTGCTTTTATCGCCCTATGTTCCGTTGCATTGGCCCTGCACTCGGTGCGGAAACGATACAGTCCGAGCCGCCGGACCTGACCAGACTGCTTTACATGCCGACCGCTGCTGTAGCTGAAATCCCATTAGAATCATACGGCAAGCGGGGTCCGGGGTCGAACAAAAAGCGGCCGAAAGGCGTTTCTGTTCGCAAGACCAGTCAGTGCACCCAGTTTATGCGGCTTGGGAGAAGACTCTGCCGGACGTCGGCGAGCCGGCATGCAAAGCAGTCGAGAGGCCAAACGAACGCCACATGACCGGGCGGGAAAACCCGCTTGCATGCGCGACATGTGTCGCCGGCAGCCTTTTGCCTGTGCGCCCCGGCCTTGCTGGGAGGCATGCCGTCAGCGGATCATGCTCTCGAGCAAGTATTTGAGTTTGCGCACTTCCGTTTCTATGGAAAAGGCCAGATCGGGAGAGTCGAGATATTCGATGGTGAGCAGCCGATTGTACCCGTAGCGTTCGAGCAGGGCGAGGATTTTGCTGTACTCGACGACACCCAGGCCGACGGGCACTTGAAACTCGGCCGGAGTACGGCCCGAGTCGCGCAAATGCACATGCCGGACGTACGGATAGACGAGGTCCATGTTTTTTCCCTGCGCGGGTCCGCACAGGAAATGACTGGGATCCAAAGTCAGCCGCAGGTCGGGCACGCGCTTGCACAATTCGACGGCGGTGTGCGGACTCTCTGTGAGCGTACCCAGGCGTGTTTCCACGTTGAGCCAGATCCCATGGCCGCCAGCGATATGGCTCAGATGGCATAGCCGATCTACTTCCACGCCCAGCGGCGTACCGGTCTTGGATGCGGGGACGGTGATCGCCGGCACGGCACATAGATGCGCCAGACGGCATACGGCGTCGAACTGGCTGCTGCGAACGCGCACGTTGGCTTCTTCGTCGTCCAAAAGAATAGCCGCCGGGCTGGCCGAGCAAGCGCGCAGCATATGGGCTACGGCAACGGGATCGCGCTGTATGTCGCTGGGAGTCAGATGGGGTCCCTGTGTGCCGATGGCAATTTCAGCCTTGGAAAAACCCAATTCGGCGATGCGTCGCAATGCTTCTTCTAACGGATACCGACCAAAGCACAGCGTCGAACAAGCTATCCACACGGCCAACCCTCCCGCCGGCAAGACGTTTCCTCTGGTCTGTCACGAGCTCCTGAACGAGGCCAGAGGGCGCCTCCGTAAGACACTGTTCCTGCCACAGCGACGTGTTGCCTCATACCCCGCCGCTGCACTTATGGCAAGACCAGTCGGGCCGGCAGGCGGTCGGCGCGTGGCACTGGCAGATGCGGTCGTGGCACGGATTTGCCTTTGGGACAGTGCAAAGTCACGACCACATAGCGGCACCAGTGGGCCAGGGTCGGAAAACGCTGGAACAGATAGCGATCGAGCGAGGTCAGTGTGGTCCTCCAGTGAGCGCTGCCTGTCAGTTCGGCCAGTAACCCTATCAGCTGGAAGGGGGTTATTTCTACCCGTGCGAAAAAACGCTGCAGCAGCGCTATGTCGGCGCTGGTCAGAGCCCGCTCGTGGGCAGTACGTTGCCCCCGATGCCGACGCAAGCCACGCCAAAAGGTCAAGAGGGGGTTGCCGTGCCAGGGTTCGCAAAATACGGCATGGCCATCGGGACGCAGGACGCGGGCCACTTCTGCCATAGCCGTCGGTGTGTGTAGGTGGTGCAGTACCGCATGTCCCCACACGCGATCGAAGCTGTTGGCAGCAAAAGGCAACCGCTCGGCATCTCCTTGGACCCAGGTCAGGGACTGGTTCAGACCGTTATGGCGCGCGCGTTGTGCCGCTTCGCAAATATACTCTCCTGACAAGTCCAAGGCGACTACGCAGCCGCCGCGACGAGCCAAAACCAGGCTCGCCAACCCATGCCCGCAGCCTAAATCGAGCACGCGCAGCCCGTGCACGTTGCCCATTTTTTCCAGTGCTGGGCGCAGCCACGGGGCGTGATCGAGATACGCCTGCTCGTCGAAGCGCCAGGCTTCGGGATGGGATGCGAAATACCCTTGTCGCGCACGTGCCTGATGGTCGTGGAACTGCTTTTCGGCCGCGCGGCGTTGTCTTCCGTCCCTGTCCCAATGAGCTGCTGTCATAAGTCCCGCGCCACCGGTATAGCTCCCGCCCGTGGGCCGGTCCCGTACCCCGCCCGGCGGTCGAACTTCCTCTGCCTTGGCATGCGAGTATGCCGCCTGACACCGATTTTGAAAAGGTCAGGTACATACCTGCGACGCCGACGGCGGGACGAGTCCCCGACAGCTCGTGGCGCAGCCGTGACGAAAAATGCTCCTATATGACTCGGTCCGATGGTATGATGAAAGTCGGACAAGCGTCCCTGGGGGAAAGGCAAGGACTGCTTGTTGGGTCTGCGGGGACGCAATCGGAATGAGCGACTACGGGAGCGTGAACTCCTATGGCACGGATTATAGTGGTCGAAGGTCCGCATACGGGTGCGGTTTGGGAACTTGCAAGATGGGAGACAATACTGGGCCGTCAGGCCGATGCCGATTGCCGGCTCGATGCTCCCGAGGTCAGTCGTCGGCATGCATGCATCCGCAAAGAGGCCGCCGGCTATGTCCTGTACGACCTGGGAAGCAGCAACGGCACCTACGTCAACGGGCAGCGCGTGGCTAGTTCTTGTGTGTTGCAGGAGCACGATCGCATCCGCATCGGTCCGTTTGTGCTGCGGTTTTCCGCCCAGGCGGCAGCGGATATGGAATTGGTCATCCGTTCCCAGGTGCCCGCGCAGACGACCAACCTGGACCTGCTGTGTCGCGATCCTGCGCGCCTTTTGCGGCTCATCCTCGACCTGACCCAAGAAATCAGCCGGACGCTCGATATGGATGCCCTGTTACCGCAGGTCCTGGATCAGCTGCTGAAGCTGTTTCCGCAGGCGGATCGTGCGCTGGTCGTGCTGCGTCGCAACGGGGACCTGGAATTGCGTGCCATCCGCGATCGGCGTACGGACCGCTCGTGGGACAGCAGTCAGCCGCTTTTCAGTCGGGCCTTGATCCACCGCGTGCTGGAACAGGGCGTAGGCCTGGTGGCTGAAGATGCACGACTCTTCGTGCCTGGGCAAACGATCAAAGCGATGGGCGTCCGTTCGTTCGCCTGTGCTCCTTTGTCGCGGCGCGGCGGTCCACCCTTGGGCGTATTGCAGCTGGACCGTTTCGGTCCCGGCCTGCCTCTGGAAGAAGAAGACCTCGAGGTGCTGACGGCGATCGCTCTGCAGGTGGCAGCAGCACTGGAAAACGCTGCCCTGCACGCGCAACTGGTGCGTCAGGCACAGTTCGAGCACGAATTGGCTCTGGCGCGCGAGATCCAGGCGGGTTTTCTGCCCGGTGCCCCCGCCGGTGGCTTCTGGGAAGAATACGAGCTGTACAGCTGCTTGATTCCGGCCCGCGAAGTGTCCGGCGATTTTTACGACTACTTCCTGACCCATCCCGGGCGCATGGCCTTCGTTTTGGGCGATGTGTCGGGCAAGGGCATGCCCGCCGCTTTGTTCATGGTTGCCGTGCGCACCTTGTGCCGCAGCCTGGCTATGCTGGCAGACGATCCAGCCAGACTCCTGGATCGTTTGAACGACTGCCTCATGCACGTCAATCCTACAGGTATGTTCGTCAGCATGGTCGCTGGGCATGTGGAAAAAGAAGGTGGGCGCGTGCGTTTGAGTTCTGCGGGTCACTTGCCGCCGATCCTGCGCTCGGCTGCCGGTGCCGTCGCGTGTTTGCCTGTGCCGACTACACGTGTGCTCGGGATCGTTCCCGAGACTTTGAACGCCAAGAATTACGAGCTGGTGCTCGCCCCGGGAGACTTGCTGGTGCTGTATACCGATGGGTTGACCGAGGCCCGCGCTCCCGCGGGCGAGTGGTTCGGCCAGGAGCGCCTGCAACAAGAGCTGACGCAGATGCCCAGCGACTTGCCGCTGGCAGATACCGCGCGCTCCCTTTTGCGTTCGTTGCACCGATTCATTCAGAAAGACAGTCCGCAGGATGACATCGGTCTGCTCCTTTTACGGCGGCGCATCCGCTAGGGGCAGAGAAGCGAGCGCCTATCCACGGCCACATCGCGAGTCCTGGTGGACATGCAGCCTGGGGTGCATTGTGTAGACTCTGGCAATCTCTGCGACAGGGGTTACAATGGCAGCATGTCCTGGCCCGCGCGGCGTACAATCGGCTCGGACCGCGCAGCACGGACCAGGGGGCCGCCGCGCAGAGGCGGTCGTTCGGGCGTCGCAGAATAGGGCCGACGTCTGCTTGCAGGGGTATTGGGTTGTACTACCGAGGAGGCCGACATGCGCAACCTGACGCTGGCGACGGTGACTTTGCTGGGGGTAGTATGGACGATGGCCGGGGATACGTCTGCCCAGGAGCGCAAGCCCCTGGAGCCGTTCAACGGCAAGAACCTAGACGGTTGGAAGCTCAAAGGACCGGCCACACGCAGCAAATGGACGGTTGGCTATGCTCGTATGGATCCTGCCGCGCCCAATCGCTTGCTGGTCGCCCCCGCCCCATCGGGCGACGAGGGGCCGCCCCAACTGGTCAATGCCGCGGGAGGCGGCGTGGACATCTACACCGAACGCAAATTCGGAGACTGTACCGTCGAGGTGGAGTTCATGGTCCCCAAGGGCTCCAATTCGGGCATCTACCTCATGGGCGAGTACGAAGTCCAGATTTTGGACAGTTACGGCAAGGAAAAAGTCGGGCCAGGAGACCTGGGCGGGCTGTATGGAGCGGCTGCACCGCGCGTCAATGCTGCTTTGGCGCCTGGCCAGTGGCAGAAATTCGTCATCGAGTTCCAGGCACCCCGCTTCGACAACGGGCGCAAAATCGCCCCGGCTAAGTTCGTCAAGGTCACTTTGAACGGCAAGGTCATCCATGAAAACGTGGAAATGAAAGGTCCGACGCCTTCGGGCGTGACGGGCCAAGAGGCGCCGACCGGGCCCTTGATGTTCCAGGGCGATCACGGGCCGGTTGCGTTTCGCAACATCCGCATCTTCGTCAAATGAAAGGCAGCGAACGGCACCGCCTTCGGCTAGCCCGCTCTGCAGTCTGAACGGCGCGGGAGACGCTGACTTTTTGGCCAGTCGTTCCCTGTCCCGTCGCGGGAAGGGTCCTTGGGTGTCGGCGGTGGATGCTGGCCCGGCGCACTAGGGCTGTGGCAACGTGTATTGAGCCTTAGCGATCCGGTGCGCTATGCTGGTTTGACCCGATGCGACTGGGAGATTGATCGAGGAAGTCCGTCGCGACCAGCCGCTGGAGGAGCGAGAGCGGGTGGCCCGTCGGACGCGCGCACGGCCGCCGCATAGTACTCCCCGGGAGTATGTGCGGCGCTACGGCATCAATCCGGATACCGGTGAGCCCCTGGGTTTTCGCGGCTACGAGTACTTGCGGGCGATCCTGGCCGATCCTTCGCCGCGCGTGGTGATCCAAAAAGCAGCCCAGGTGGGAGTAACGGTTACCGCGCTGTGGCGTTCGTTGTGGTGGGTGGAAGTAGCCCGCGCCCATACCTTGTACCTGTTTCCCACGCATGTCAGTGCGCTGCGCTTCGCTCGTGGGCGGGTAAGCGTTCTGTTGGAGCACAGCGAGCATCTGCGCGAGGTATTTAGCCAGCGCAAGCTGGGGCACTGGCGTGCCGGCCATGTCAATTTGTATTGCCACGGCGGACGCAGCCGCACCGAGTTGATGTCCATTCCCGTGCAGGCACTGGTGGTGGACGAGCGGGACGAGATGTACGTGTCGGCGGCGGGGGCACCACGCGTCTGGTCGGCACTGGAGCTGGCACGGCAAAGGCTCAGCGGGCAAAAGCACAGCTGGGAATGGCTCATTTCGACGCCGACCCTGCCAGGACTGGGGATCAGTGCCGATTTTGCCGCATCGGATCAACATCATTACCACCTGCGCTGCCCGTACTGCCGGCGGCACGTACTGCCGAGTTGGCCGGATATGGTGCGGGGGTGGACCCCCGGGGCCGATCCGGCGCGGGCACAGTTCGCTTGTCCAGGATGCGGCGCGTTGTGGAGCGAGGCCGAGCGACGTCAGGCTATCGCCCGCGGACGCTGGCTGGCACGAGCTCCCGACGCGCCGACCCGCGGGTACCACGTGACGCAGCTGATAGCCCCGCACGCCAGTGCCGAACGATTGGCCCGTCAAGCTCAGGCTGCCGAAGACGACCCGACGGCACGGCAGGCCTTTTACAATTTGGTTCTCGGCTTGCCGTACCACAGCGAGGGTACGCGTCTGGAGCGGCGCTACATCGAGGAGGCACTGGAACGCGGACGCACGAGCTGTGCTCCGCCCCAGGGGGTGACCGTCGCCGGCATAGATGTCGGCGGCAGGTGGCTGCATGCCGTCGTAGCTCGCGTCTGCGCACGACTGCTCTGGGTGATCCAGGCCCAGCGTCTGCCCGACTGGCACGCAGTGCTAGAGCTTTTGCGGCGCCACCAAGTCCAGCGCTACGTCGTGGACGCCTTGCCGGAAACACATGCCGCGCGGCAGTTGTTGCAGACGTATCCCAACGGCTCCCTGTGCTATTATCGTCCTGCCGGTTCCGCCTGGCATATTCAAGAGCATATCATCCGAGCCCCGCGTACCGAGACGCTGGATGCATTGTTCGCTTGCTTTCGCGAAGGCCGCGTGGCGGCGACCGAGCTGCCCGAAGAATGCATAGCCCATCTGACCTCGCTGGTCCGCCTGTTTCGACGCCGGCCCGATGGGCAATTCGTGGCCGAATACGTGCCCGCCGGGGGACCCGATCATTTTGCCCACGCCCTGGGCTATTGCCTGCTGGCAGCCGAATTGGGCCAGGCTACGCCGGTCTTTCGAGCCATCGAGCCACGGGTGGTAGGAGAAATACCTTGGTAAAAGACACAGACGGGGCATGCTGAAGAAATCCCCTTGTCGGCGCAGGCTTGGACAGGCCCAGGCTGTGGTTTTTGTAAATAGTTCTCTTGTCAGACGCCGTGCCATCGGCTATGGGGCGCGCCTCGATCGTCACTCCCCTTACTGCTCGCAAGCTGGTTTTGCTCGGGACGCTCGCAGAAACGGGGCAAGGCAGGCAATTTTTTCGGGTTGTGCCTCGGGTACAGCCCGCGCCGGACGCGCCGCGGGTCATGATGGACTGCATGCAGAGCCTGCAGGGTGCCGATACGAAAGCGGGGCGGTGCGTCTTCCTGCAGCGTCCGCGACGGGGGTAGCGACTGCTTGGGCATCGGGGCTTGCCCAACAGTTGCGCGCATACGGGGGAGACTGGTTTATGCTGACACAGGCCCAGGCCGATGTCCAGCAACTCTGGCAGGCGTATCGCGCCGATCCTTCGGTAGAGAACCGCAACCGTCTGGTCGAGCATTACTTGCCTTTGGTCCGTTACAATGCCGAGCGCATCTGGTCGCGATTGCCCGAAGGCGTGGACTTGGACGATTTGATCAGCGCAGGCATTTTCGGTTTGATGGATGCCATCGAGGCCTTCGACCACGAGCGCGGTGTCAAGTTCGAAACCTACTGCGTGCCACGTATCCGGGGCGCCATGCTCGACGAGCTGCGGACCATGGATTGGGTACCGCGGCTGGTGCGCAGCAAAGCCAGCAAACTCGACGAGACGCGCAAAGAGCTCGAGGCACAATTGGGCCGGCCGCCCACCAACGACGAACTGGCCGAAAAACTCGGCCTGTCCCTCGCCGAATTGGAAAAACTTTTCAACGATGCCAATGCCGTCAGCCTCATCAGCCTCAACAAAAAATGGTACGAGACCGACAGCTATAAAGATGTGCGCGAAATAGACATCCTGGAAGACAAAAAGGCCGAAGATCCCACCGGACGCCTGCAGAATCAAGACCTTTTGCGACTGGTCACCCGCGGCCTCAATCGCAACGAGCGGCTGATCCTCATCCTCTACTACTACGAAGAGATGACCATGAAAGAGATCGGCGCTACCTTGGACTTGAGCGAAAGCCGAGTCAGTCAGATGCACTCGGCCATTATTGCCCGTCTCCAGAACCTCCTGGCACGCCGACGGCCTGAGTTCGGCAAGTGAGCGGCTGCTCGGCCCGGTTCAGTGCTCGGACCTTGGCGCATCACCTGCAGCAGCGTGGACGTGAAACGACCGGCGATCCGCATCCTCTGTCGGCACCGACTCGATAACCCGCATCTTTTCCCAAACGCCGCTCTGAAAACGTGCCCAAAAGACGAGGGCCAGGACGATCACGTAGCCGGCGGCAAAAGTCCACGCCCAGTCCATCCCATCGGCATGGGACCACACGAGCCAGGTGGGCACGACCATCAGCGCCCAGGCCAAAAGCACCTGCACCAGCGCGACAAAACGGGTATCCCCAGCCCCTTTGAGCGCCGCAGCAAATACGACGTTGGCACTGTCGAACAGACTATAGACCGCTACGTAGTGCAGCAGATGCGCGGTCAGCAGCGTCACCGCAGCGCCGTCGGCTCTCTCGGCATTGACGAATAGGGCGGTAAAACGCTCGGGCCAAAGCACTAGCACTGCGGCTACGGCACTCATATAGGCCCAGCATACCCAGAAACCGTTCCAGGTAGCCCGTCGTGCACAAGGTACTCGCTCGGCTCCCAAGTATTGGCCCACGAGTACGGACACTGCTTGCCCGATGCCGGTCGGCGGCATGAACACCACCATGTTGAGCGTAAACGCGATGCTCGCCGCCGACATCTCCAGCTCCCCCCGTCGGCCTAGCAAAAACAGAAAGACGGTGAATGCCAGCGTGTCCAGAGCCCACTGGAGGCCGGTAGGGAATCCATAACGCCACAGCCGGCGCATCAGGTCCCAATCCCAGGTCGGCAGTTTGGGTACCGATCCCCAAGCACGGCCGGCGGCATACATCCAGGCCAAGCCGACGAGGGCGCTGACCCACGTGGCCGCCACGGTCGCCCAGCCGGCACCGGCCAGACCGCCTGCCGGAAAACCCCACCGCCCGTAGATCCAGAGCCAGTCCAATAGGGCATTGCTGGCTAACCCGACCAGATGGATCCACAGGACCACCCAAGTCCTGCCCAGACCCGCGAAGAAAGCACAGGCGCTCGCCGACAAAAGCATCGGCAACGCCGCAAAACATAAGCAGCGAAAATAGAGTGTCTCTGCCGCCATCAAAGTGGGCGTGTGCCCGCCCAGCGCGAACACTGCCGGCGCTACGGGCCACCACACCAAGAACCCCAGACCAGTGGCCAGACTGAAAAGCACCCCCTGACAGGCAGCATTCCAGACACGGGACTCGCGACCGGCACCACGATATTGCGCCACGAAGGTGGATATGTAGTTGGCCGTGCAGTACAGGAGGGAAAACGGTACCCAGAAAAACCACGCCGCCGCCATCTGGGCGCCCACGGTCCGCTCGTCGTACCATCCCAGAAGCACTCGGTCTATGGTCACCTGTGCCGTCCACAAACTGTTGGCCAGGATAAGAGGCCAGCCGAGACGCAGGACCTCGGCCAGTCCGCCGGGGCCGCCGTACCCTACCGGCCGGCGGTCTCGTGTCGAACCTTGTGTCATCAGCTCCATAGTGCGCTCACGAAGTTTCGAGCCTTGTGCCATGGGGCCAAGATGTTTATGGTAGCGAGGACGCGCCGGGAGTAGCTTGCCTTGTATGTAGAATCGGTGGCCAACGAGGAAGTCAGCGCCGTCGTGAGCACCACGACCGGCTCCGCGACTGCTCGAGCTCGGACAAACTGCCCGACGTTCGATAAAGCGATACCATAGGCACAAGGAACGCCACTGTGCATGGTAGGAACGCAGTGAGCGTCTGCACAGTCTTAGAGGCAGGAGGGCCCGACATGGCTAGCGTGCGTATTGCCTGCAATCGGCGCAATCCACAAAAGATGGAGTATCTGGGCACTCTGCCTGTGGATACCGAGGGGCACATTGCCCGCGATCTGGATTTGCCGGCGCCGGTCTACGATGCCCTGGAAGCAGCTATGGCTCGAGGGGACAACGAAGGTACGCTCTACGTGGACCGGGACATTTGTTACCGCTGGTTTGTGGACCGTTGAGGCCATCGCTCGATCTGCGAGCCGGCACGATCGGCTGGTGCCCTGCCGAACTGGGAGCCGGTGTCGTCGCAAGGCGGGAGCAGTGCCTATGAAGCGGCTGTGCTTGCGAGGCGGACGGGTCATAGACCCCAGTCAGGGACTGGATCGGGTCGCCGATGTGTGGATCGAGGGGTCTCGCATTTTAGCCCTAGGCGAGCGCCCCGACCTGCACGCCGATGTCACCTACGACGTGCGCAACTGCATCGTCTGTCCGGGTCTGATAGACATGCATGTGCACTTGCGCGAGCCGGGCCGAGAAGAGGACGAGACCATCGCCACAGGCACAGCAGCAGCCCTAGCAGGAGGCTTTACGTCGGTAGCCTGTATGCCCAATACCGAACCGGCTCTGGACAGTCAGGCGGCTGCCGAGTTCGTGTACCTGCAGGCGGAACGCGCGCGCAATGCCAATGTCTTTCCGGTGGGTGCCATCACCAAAGGCCGTCGCGGCGAAGAGCTGGCCGAGATCGGCGGTTTGGTCGAAGGGGGGGCCGTGGCTTTTACCGACGACGGTGCGCCGGTGGTCAGTGCCGAGATCATGCGCCGGGCCCTCGAGTATTGCCGCATGTTCGACAAGCCGGTCCTCAGCCACTGCGAAGACCTGGAACTGAGCCGTGGCGGCGTCATGCACGAGGGGGTCGAAAGCATGCGTCTGGGCCTGCGCGGTATCCCGGCTGCCGCCGAAGAAGTCATGGTCAACCGCGATATCACCCTGGCCGATCTGACCGGAGGTCGGGTGCATATCCTCCACGTTTCCACTGCCGGGAGTGTGGATTTGATCCGACGCGCGCGACACAAGGGCATCCAGGTAACCGCCGAGGCCTGCCCCCACCATTTCACCCTCACCGACGCATGTTTGCGGACCTTCGACAGCAATTTCAAGATGTCCCCGCCGTTGCGTACGCGCGACGATGTCCAGGCACTCGTGGCCGGACTGCGCGAAAACGTCATCGAAGTGATCGCCAGCGACCATGCTCCCCATGCCCCAGAAAAGAAAATGCGCGAGCTGGATCAAGCACCCAACGGCGTCATCGGCCTGGAAACGGTCTTGCCCATTTGCATCCACGCCCTGGTCGAGCCAGGCCACTTGACCTGGTCGCAGCTCATCGAAAAGATGACCGTGCATCCGGCACGTATCCTCGGCATAGATCGCGGCACCCTCAAGCCAGGCGCCGAGGCCGATGTCACGGTCATAGATCCGCAACGCGAGTGGATCATAGACCCGGCCGCTTTTCGCTCCAAGAGCCGCAATTGCCCCTTTGCCGGGTGGCGCGTGCGCGGGCGCGCCGTACTGGTCTTTGTCAGCGGCGAATTGCGTTACCGACTCGACCGCGAGGACAGCTAAAAACCAGTGCCCGGTCACGGTTCCAGCGGCAGCCAGTCCACGATGTCACAGCGGGCGTGCGGCGAGGTGCCAGGTTGTACCACCGTGGCCCGGTAGGCTTCGCGGCAGGTAGCCAAAAGGAGCTGCAAAGCGGCGGCAGGAATGACCGCGTCCCGGCACAGATACAGGTCGCAGGAGTAAGGCGTGCGGATCACCTGCACCCGTCCCAGGGCCGTGCGGGCAGCCTGTTCCAATTCGTGGCCTGCCTCGCTGTCGTGCAATACCAAGAAAGTGGCACTGTCTTCTGCGCCGCTGACCAGCCAGTTCGGACGCGCCTCGCGGTGCAGCGTGGCCAAATGGGTCGGCAGGTCCAGTTCCAGCTGGCGCGTCGCAGACAGCTCCGCCGCACAGACGTCCAGGGACGGCAAGTATTGCTCGAGAAAATGCGCTACATGATCCACCAACGGCTCGCCCAGATAAGCGGCCAAGTCGCTGCGTTGCCCCAACAAACGGGCCAGACCACCGACCGGAGCAAGCAGTTCTCGTTGCACATACTCGTCCAGAGGTGTACACAAGTTCTCGGGCAGCCCCTGCGTAAAGGCCGCCACGGCTTGCTCCAGATCGGATGCGCCTGCCGGCAGCACGACGCGCGACGCCAGATGCTGGGCCGTTTCCGAAACCAGCGAAGTATACGAAAGCCGCAGCGACTCAGTGCCCTCGGCAGTTTGCCCTTCGGCGAACGACTCCTGCGCCAGTGCGATGCTGGCCACCAGCTGATCGGCCAGGTAGCACAGACGCTCGGCAGACAGGTGCAGCTCGCGACGCGTTTCTGCCACCCGTTGTTCCAGGAGGCTCAGGCAGTGCTGGATAGCTCGCAGCGTTTCTTCGGACACTCGGTGCCGGCAATAGGCAGCCACGCGGTCGAGGAAGACGCGCAGGGGCTTGCGTGCCGGGCTGATGCCGAACATGCCCATGAGGGGCGGCGCTGCCCCCAGGCACCCGTCCAGGGCCAACTCCATCTGACGCCGATAGTGGTGCGCCTGGGCACTCATTTGGTCCAAAAGAGTCTGGACGTGCTGACGTTGCTCCTGGAGCCACTGAGTCAACGCAGTCAGGACCTTTTCGGCGGCGGGTAGACGCGCATTGGGTCGATCCGTATGGCTGATCGCCGGCTCGAGCAGCCGCGGTGCCACGGTGGCAGCCACCGTCTGCGCTGCTGCGGCCAGGTGCCGGTGCAAGCGACTGCGACGCCACTCCCACGATTCCGACCCTGCTGGCTCGCTGCTGCCTGCCCAATCGCGCACCTTTTCCAGGACTTGCCGGCACCAGCCCAGTGGATCGTCACGAGCCACGGTCGAGTCGAGCTGTTTTTCCAGGGACATGAGGAAGTCGTTGAGCGCCTGGGCCGGCGAGTCTTCGTCGTGCGCCGATGCCTCTTCGATGGCCCGACCGAGCGCATCGGGTTGCCAGTCTGGAGTGCTGCACAAGGCCGCGACCTGTTGGTGCAAAGCGGCCTGGTCCTCTTCCGACAATGGTTTTTCGAGCCAGTGCTGCAGCAGTCGGGCACCGATCTGACGCGCCGCCAGCCGCAACAACAACCCCCGCGGAAACCATACGGCTTGGCCTCCAAAGCTGCGGAAAACGCCGCGGTTGTCCAACAGATCGCGGGCGCGAATACCGGTCAGCCGCTGTCCGAGCGGTGTGGTCAGGTCTTGATAGATGTATGTGGCTGTTTGTGCGATAGCGCGCTCCACGCCGCGCTTGGACGGCTGCGGCAGGCCGGTCAGATACACAGCTTGGAAAGGTCTGCCCCCGTCTTGGCAAACAGGCCCGCCTGGGCCGTAGGTGGCCAGGAAAGATGTGTGCGGGTCGCTGAAGTGATGCACCTCGGTCAGGGTGGCGTACATATTGGCGAGTTCGCGCGGAGAAACCACTGGGTCCACAGTGGCCGCGCACACCAGAAAGGCCACGATGTCGTCTTGCGGGAAACCTTGTTCTTTGAGCAGTCGGCGTACCAGGTAAGCCAAGTCGAGGAGCATGCCGCTGCATCCCCCGCCGGCTCCGCACACGATCACCACCTGGGGCGTTTCTGCCTTCAGGGCCAGCCCCGTCTGGCGCACGGTCTCGAACAAGGCATCGGCGTGGGTGATGGCCTGGAGCTCTCTTTTCAAGCGGGCGGCCAGACGCAAATAATTGTCCACG
The DNA here is from genome assembly GCA_040289265.1 of Gemmataceae bacterium. GTDB lineage: Bacteria > Planctomycetota > Planctomycetia > Gemmatales > HRBIN36 > PSKW01. The sequence goes on along the minus strand of PSKW01000003.1, from coordinate 44,390 downwards.
AAAGCGAGCCGGCCCAGAGCGCGCATCCCGTTAGTCTGCAGAGAGCGGGGCAAGGCATAGAGCTTGTCCAAGGGCAGCCATTCCAGCAGCTCGTCCAGCAAGGCACGACTGCGCCGGTAATAGCCGACAGGTTGCAGTGGCATATGATAGGTTTCGGTCAATGCCAGTGCTTGTTCCGGGGGACCCGCCGTACTTTGCCGCAGGCTGTTCTCGTCGGTGTCTATGTGCAGCAGGGCCACCATGCGCAAAGGTTGCAGGGAGTGGAAGCGATCGAGGAAGCGGCAGCGGATCTGGCGCAAGACGCGGCCCCCCAGTTCTCCCAGGCCGATGATGAGCGCCGGGCGCAGGCACCCACTGGCCGGTTGTGCCACGGTCACCGAAGGGACTGCCGATTCGACCGCTGCCGCCGGCACTGCCTGCTGCACGGCGCGTGGCAAAAAGACGTCTTCCAGCGTTTCGGGCAGTCCTGCGCGTGGGGAGCGCGGCTGCTCCTGGACCACAGGCGTGCGCCCCGAGGGTCCGATCGGCTGCCCGGCCTGGACAAGCTCGCCGGGCAGCCCGGCTTCGACCAAGGCTCGGATCAGCGCCAGGCACGAAGGAAAACGTTCGCGCGGATTTTTGGCCAGTGCCCGGGCGATCACTGCCCGTTCCGCAGGATCCAGCGGACTGACGTCGGGATCTTCCCGGGTGTGCTTGAGCGCGTATTCGCGCGGCGTGCGTGCCTCGAAGGGCCGCCGACCGGTCAGCAACTCCTGATATACAATGGCCAGACTGTATTGGTCACTGTGGCGACTGATGATGCCCTGAAAAGTCTCGGGGGCAGCGTACATGGGGGTCAGCCCTCCGGCCAGACCCGCACTCAGCCCCCCCGCCCGTCGTCCCTCCAGTTCTTTGACCAGTCCGAAGTCGGCCACTTTGACGCGATTGCCCACCAGCAACAGATTGCCTGGTTTGATGTCCAGGTGTTGCAGGTCGTGCTGGAAATTCATGAAGTCCAGTGCCTCGGCGGCGTCGCGCAGGTACGCCAGCAACTCGTCGCGGGGAATACCGCGCAGCCCGCGCTGTTGGCACTCGCGCAGTCGGTCGAGCAGACTGCAGTCGGCTAGCTCGGTGACGATGATCAGCTCCCCGGCCACCTCTTCGACACGCTCGATGGACAAGATGAACGGATGACGTACTTCGCGCACACGGTGCAGGGCTTGCAGTTCCTGGACAGCTAAAATATTGTCTGCATCCCAGACGTCGGTGCCGCCGCGGATGAATTTGATGGCTTTGAGGAGACCACCTGGGGCCTCGCATTTCCATACTTCGCCGAAGCCCCCACTACCCAGCGGGGCCAGGAGGCGGTAGCCAGGGATCGGCTCGGCGCCGGCTTCGCGAGTCCCGACCGTCGTCATGGTGTCGCACTGACCTTTCGTCGCCCGTTAAGATTCTCTTCCCGTCTTACCCTCGCCGATGGGCATACTGCTGCCGACTCAAGCTTAGGTCATAAATCCCGCAGCGTCCAACCCGGATGTAGGAGTACGATGCATTGTGGCGGAAGTACGGAACGTAGCGACAAAACCGTTCAGGCAATGGCAAAGCCCAGCTCGCGCAAGACGCGCTGGACTTCCGAGTCGTGCACGAGCTGACAAAAAGCTTGCACCGGCGGCCGGTGCCAACGCGATGCCCGAACTACAAAGTCGTAGCGTTCTTCTTGCAGAGGAATGAACGCCAGTCCCGCTGCGCGGGCAACCGGCGCAATACAGACTCCCCAGTCGGCACGTCCCCCGGCTACGGCCGGCGCTACCGCGTGGTGCGATCGGGCTTCTATCGAGTGTCCCCGGGGCTTTTCGCCGCGCAAGAGATCGTCTATGAGCATCCTGGTCCCGCTACCCCGGTTGCGATTGACCATGATGCAATCGGGGTCTTGCAAGGCAGCGGCGATGGCCTCGTGCACCGTCTTGCCGGCGAAGCGCTGGTCTCCTGGACGATATACGATGCCTTGCAGCCGTCCATAGCCGGGCACGAGCACCATTCCTTCCTTGAGGAAGGGACGGTTGTACTGGCCGCTGTGCGGGTCGTAGAGGTGGATGCCGGCGAGATCGCATTCGCCTCGCTCGACGGCGAGCAAGCCCCCCAGGCTGCCTACGGCCAGCGATTTGCACTGCCACCCCTGCTGTTGCAGACAGCTCAGCAAGTAATCCAAACCCAAGCAGTGACTGCCCATGACCACCAAGTCCGCAGGGACTATGTCCCGCCCCAAAAGCCGCACGGTGACTGGTGTTCCCGCTTCCAAGTATTCCTGCTGCCGTGGGATGGTAATGAACCCGTCGGCGCGACTGAAAGTAGTTACCGAGCCCGATCCCTTGCCCATGGGGTACGCGGCATAATCTCCGGCTTCGTCGCGCACCAGTCCGACCAAGACGTACTCTGTACGCCCGCGTTCGGAATGGACGCGCATGGGCAGGCGCGCCTGGATCTGTGCCGCGGGCACTCGACGTCGTCCGCCCAGCCGGCACAGCACCGGCACCACGAATTCGTAGAAGGTAAATAAGGCCGAGGTGGGAAAGCCAGGCAGCACGACTACCGGCACGATGCGCTGCCGCGGCTGGCTGTGGTACCCCGGCGCACTGCTGCCGTGCACGGCGACCGCCGCCAGACATACCGGTTTGCCCGGCTTGAGCGCTACTCCGTGCACGACGATGCCGGGCGGCCCCAATTCGGCCACCGCACGGTACGCCAGGTCCCCGGCGCCTTTGGATGTACCGCCCGAAAGCAGAACCATGTCGCATTGCAAACCCAGACGTAACCGATGCCGCAGTGCCTCGACCGCGTCGGGAACGATACCGAAAAACTCGGGCTGGCCGCCCCACTCGCGCACGGCGTCCATCAACATAGTGGCATTGCTGTCGTAAATCATGCCCTGCCGCCACGGCTGCCCCGGTGCCAACAATTCGTCTCCGGTAGACAGGATGGCCACCCGGGGTCGGATGAAAACTGGGACCCGATCCAGTCCCAGAGCCGCCAGCACTGCTGTTTCGCGGGCGCTCAGGATATCGCCCCGACGCAGTACGGTCTCCCCGCGGCCTATGTCGGTGCCGGCGAAGGTCACATTGGCCCCTGGGGTTACAGCACGACGTACCACAATCCTGGGCCGCTCGCCAGACGCGACCGGTTCGGTATCCTCGATGAGTACCACGGCATCGGCGCCGCGGGGCATCATGCCCCCCGTGGCAATGGGCATAGCCCACCCCGGTGCCACGCTTTGTGCCGGTACTCGTCCTGGCAACGCCGTTTCCGGCACCACGTCCAAAACGACCGGGCGCTGCTCCGTGGCGCCGTACGTATCGCGGGCCAGCACAGCAAAGCCATCTACGTTGGAGCGATCGAAAGCCGGCACATCTACAGGTGCGGCGATGTCTTGCCCGAGCACGCGGCCGTGTGCTTCCACTAGCGGCACTTCTTCCACCCCCAGCGGTTGTAGATCGAGTACCGCATGGAACCGCCGCTCTGCTTCGTCACGGTCTATGACTTCCAGGAATTGCTCCTGCACCAGGCCTGCTATGGGGTCTGCCATGTCCCTCTCCATCGGGAAATAAGCCGCCGCGGACGGCCCGTAAGTGACTCCAGCTTGCGACCAGCGGGGCACGGTCCTCGCTCAGGCGGTCGCGTGCCTTAAGCCCTACTGCTCTTGTCTGGCAACCGGTCCTCCGTAAGATTACGTACCTAACCTGGCCAGTGGGAGTAGAAGCCTATGTCCATTGACAAGAGTCTACGACGCCGCGCGAGTTTGATGCGGCAGCGCAGCGTGCTGACGCGGGCCGAGCGGATCAAGATCCTCCAGGAACAAGATCGCTGGACGGAAGGACGCAGCCCCTTCGGATTGCCCAAAGTGCGGGTGCGTAAAGTGGTCCTGAAAAAGGCCAAGAAGGCCAAAGAAGAAGCGGCCCCTGCAGCACAAACGCCGGCCACGCCGGCCGAAACCAAAGAGGCCAAAAAGAAATAAGCCTTACGTCGGCGCTTCCACGCGCAGCAGCAGGGGCCCGATAAAAAGCTCGTCGCCGGGGTTCAGCGGGCAGGTGCCGCGGCGTCGCAGGAAAGTGCCGTTGGTGCTGCCCAAGTCTTCGATCTCGGCACCGGTGTCGGTGCGTGCCACCCGGGCATGTCGTGCACTGGCTCCCGATTCGCCCAGCAACAAAACCTCGGCGCGCCGACTGGCGTCTCGGCCCAGAATCGCTTCCGGACGCAACAGCGGCAAGCGCGCTGTGGCCTTCCCGTCGGCACGCAGTACCCAGAACTCGGCCCAGGCAGTCAGCGGTGTCGGCGTCCACAGCAAATCGTCGCCCCCCTCGAACGCAGGCGCTTCCACGAAATGAAATTCCAGCACCTGCGATCCGATCCGGCACTGTTGTCCCTCGGTCAGTGGCGCCCGACCGCGCAAACGTTGGAAAATACCGCCCATCTGGCTCAGGTCTTCTACGTGCAGCGTCCCGCGGGCATCCACAAAAAATCGCGCATGCCGCGGCGCCAGACCGGTCAATTCCGCGAAGAACGGCTGCACCGTGCGCCCTAGCTCGAAGCCTTCCGCGGCGATGGTGGCGAACTTGACCCACCGACCGGCCTCGTCCAGCAACGCCAGTCCCCACGGATGGATCGGCCCACGCGGTACCACCGTCGGACTGAGACGCGCCGTCTGACCTGCCTCGTCTGCCGGCACAGGTCCACCTTGCGGTGCTCTCGGTGCCGGTGCCACGGTGCCCTGGACCGCAGGCGCTTGCGCTCCCTGTACCCCAGGCGTCAGCACGACTGGCCGACTCGACCGCGAACGCTCTTGCTCGCGCAGCCGCTCCAGCGTCTCCCGCAAGGCATGCATACGCCCCAGCGTGTATTTCTGCCGCAGTTTATCCGCTTGCTCCTTGAGACGTGCGTTGAGAGAAAAGTCCGGCAACGCCGCAGGATGGGTGCGGTTGATACGCGCCAGCATGTGCTGACAGCGGGCCAGGTGCCGGGCTTCCCCCAACTCACTGGCGACGAATACACCAGCGATCAGCAGATCCTGGGCTTGGACGCTGTCGCCGCGCTCCAACAGCGCCTCCGCACAATACACGTACAGCTCCAGCAGATGTTCCTGATTGTCGCTGGTCATTGCCGAATTACCAGCCCATCACCGATCGTTGCCCGCCGGGCGCGAACTGCATCCTTGTGCCTCTGGCCGGCCCCTATGCTTAATATAGCTGCAATCTTTTGCGCTGCCATGAACTGGCGGCACACGCATAGATCGTTGCATTGATCCTATCCGGCACGATTTGACTGATCGCCAAATTCGTTCTACCTTTGCGTGGTCGTGCAATGGTCACGTACGGTAACTCTGGCGCAATCGGACCGGAGGCGGCTGTCTATACGCACCGCGCCCCTCCATCCCACGGCTGGCATAGGACTGCTGCCAGCGACTCCCCGACACCTATGCGACCAACCCCCATTGCCAGGTGGGAAGGAGAAATCGTCATGAGCGCTTATGCAGAGACTGGTCAACGGATGCATGATGAATGGTTCGATCCGGCGCCGTGGCGTCCGAACACTCCTATGCGGCGTGGACACGAGCAGCAATTTCCTCGCCGCCAGCCGCGCTATGGCCGGGGCTTTACCCTGATCGAGTTGCTCGTGGTTATTTCCATTATCGCGGTACTTATGGGCTTACTGCTCCCTGCAGTGCAAAAGGTACGCGAGGCTGCTTATGCGATTCGCTGCAGTAACAATTTGCGGCAAATCGGTCTGGCAGCACATCATGCCCACGATGCCCATTGCAAATTCCCCCCGGGGCTAGGCTGGCTGCCGGGACAGAAGCCGCCCGGTGCCTACGGCACTATCTTCTTCCATTTGCTCCCTTTCCTCGAGCAGGACAATCTCTACAAGCGCTCCTATTTCGCCGGCTCGTATTTTGTGGGCAACGCCCGTGTCTATTCCGAGCCGATCAAGGTATACCAGTGTCCTTCCGACCCGACGCTCGGCGAGGGAACTTTTACCGATGCCAGCAATCTGACCTGGGGCGTGTGCAGCTATGCCGTCAATGCGCAAGTCTTTTGTCGCGTGCAACCGGACGGCCGTTTTGTCCACCCCGAGAACCATCCACGTATGCCGGCGGACTTCCCCGACGGACTGTCCAACACCATCCTGTTCGCCGAAAAACTGGCACAGTGCACCACTGCCAATTTCCCCCAAGGAGGCAATCTCTGGGCATACTGGTATACGGGCCGCGGCACCCGGCCCTACCATCCGGGCTATGCCGTTTCTTGGACCATGTACAGCATCGGTCCGGCGTCGCGCTTTCTAGTGCGACCTTATCCTTGCCAAGGCAATTGCGATCCTACGCTGGCATCTACGCCCCACAACGGCATGCACGTGTGCATGGGCGATGGCAGTCTGCGCTACCTCTCTTCGGCCATGTCGGGGCAAATCTGGTGGCGGCTGTGTACACCCAAAGGGGGAGAGATTATCAACCCGGAAGAGTTTTGACGGCAGTGAGAAAAGTTGCCGGCGCGTTACCGGCATATCCGCGGAGCCACCCGCGCCGCCGGGGTCCACAGGCTCCGCCCACGGCCATGTGCTAGCTTTGCACAGACAGGCAGCTTGAAGGAGGAACTCGATGAGATGGCTCGGTCGCGGCGTTTTGTGCCTGGGTATCGGCACCGTGCTCGTCCTCGGCGGATGCAGCTCGACCAAAGAGGGCACCGTGCGGGGCAAAGTGACGTACCAGGGCAAACCCCTGGAGTACGGCACCGTGCTGTTCCATTTCGAAAATGGCCACGTCGTCGGCGCCATGATCGGCCCCGACGGGACCTACGTAGCTCAGCGGCTGCCGACGGGCTTGGCTCGCCTAGCCGTCTATGCGCATCCACCTGTACCGGAGGGCTTTTATCTGCGCAACGAGGTGTTGCCGCCTTCGCGAGACGCCCCGCAACTGGCCACCCTTTATGCCCAAGAAAGAGAACCGCGCACCGTTTCCCTTCCGGTGCGCTATGCGCGGCCGGAAGCTTCCGGCTTGTCCCTGACCATTGGCCCAGGCGAACAACAGTTCGACATCGAGCTGCGTCCCTGACGCGTCATCCCCTCCGTCGTCCGACGCCCCCAGGAGTGCCAGCGGAACAACGTGCAAAGCGCCTGGTCGCATAGGCCTGGACTATGTCGCAACATGATACGCAAACATGGCAGCCCGTACACGGTTATAGGCTGTGCAGCGGCGTAGCCGGCCTTGTGGGCACGCTGCTGGGGCTGCTTCCTGCCTGGGCTTGGTGGCTCGGAGATCCCCTCCTGTGCCAGGTTCATCCCTTTTTCCCGCCGATCAGTTTGTGCGGTGCCCTCGCCATTGTAGCGGCCAGCTTGGCCTTGCTGGCTCTGTCCGTTGCCTGGTCGCGCTGGGCTCTGGCGGCGATCGTGGCCCTGGCGCTTGCGGTCGGCAATATGTTCCTCAGTTTCTTCTGTCCAGCGGTGCGCGTCTGGCGTGCAACCTGGTTCGGGGTACCTCAGGAGGCGTTCACCTGTCAATTCGGTCCGCAACTGGCCTATCTGGCGCTCGCCGTCGCTCTCCTGCTCTTGCGACGGCCTCGAATTGCCAGGATCCGGCTTATGATCGCAGGCTGTTTTGTCGCCGGGGCATTGGCCCTGGCCCTGCTGCCTATAATCGGCTTGGCTCTAGGCTTCTGCAACACGGCCGAGGGGTCGGTGGTTCCCCCGCCGGCTTTGTGGGAAATGGTCGGCGTTCTGGTTCTGTCCATAGGTGTGCTTTTCCTCTGCCTGTGGCGGGCAGCGGAAAACTGCCTGGCTCTGCTGCGCTTCCTGCCCCTGCTGGTGGCATGCGCTTGTATTGTGGGGACGTTGGTTTTGTGGGAGTCCTTGCGTCACCAGGAGCGCTCGTTGGTCCTCCGACAAACCCGTCTGACAGCCGATGAGGTCGAGCAGCGCTTGACGGCGTCTCTCGATACGCTGCTGGGTCCCCTGAGGGATCTGGCACTGCGCTGGCAACCCGGCACGACGACCATTCAAGTTGCCAGAGCTTCTGCCGAGTATTATTTGAGCCAGCACCCGGGAGCTGTCGCCATCGGGTGGTTGCATCCGAGCGCTCAGGTGCAGTGGTTTTATTCTGTCCTGCCGGAAAACACACTGCCTCAACGCGTTTTCGGCAGCCAAGAAGACCAACATGCTTACCTGAACATGTTGCTGGAGCGACGCGAAAAATACTGCGGCGCTTACACTTTGGGAGCAAGCAGTTATTCCGGCTGGCTGGTGGCTTATGTTCCTCGGGACAACCTAGGAGGACTTTTGGTCATTTACTGGGCGCATACTACCCTGGAAGCTTTGTTGCCGGCCACAGTCGTCGAAGGGTATGGCGTAGTGCTGCGCGAGTCAGGCCGCGTCCTTTATGCCCGGCACATGGAAGAACACAGCCGCGCGGCTGAGCACGGCCAGGCCTTCTCCATCCGTCGGCATGGGTTGCATCTGGAAGGCATCGTTTGGCCCCTGGCGGCCACAGTGCGGCAGAGCAGTGCGCCTTCGAGCTTTATAGTCCTCGGGGTAGGGAGCATGGTCACGGTACTTCTGGCGCTGGCCATTTATCTTGCTCAGACAGCACGCGAGCGGGCCCGTGCCTTGGAACACGAGATCCAAGAACGACGCGCCGTGGAAGCCCATCTGGCCCATGAACGGTACTTGCTCCATCAGTTGATGGCCAATGTGCCGGAACTGATTTTTTTCCAAGATCGGGACGGGAAATTCACACGCATCAGTCATGCCGGCGCGCGCTATTTTGGCGTCAGCGATCCCGCCGTTCTGGTGGGCAAGAGCATCGAGGAGCTTTGCCCGTCCGACCTGGCAGCGCGCATCCGCCAAGCGGAGCAGGCCGTTGTGCTGTCCGGTCAGCCGCAAGTCGGTGTGGAAGAAACTCTTCCTGGCCCTGATGGCCAGGTCCGGTATGTCCTCACCACGCGCCTGCCTCTGCTGGCTCCCGAGGGCACGGTCCTCGGCACCTTCGGCATTTGCACCGATATCACCGAGCGTAAACGGATCGAGGAACGTCTGCGTTTGTCACAGAAATTGGAAGCGGTCGGCCAGCTCGCCAGCGGTGTGGCCCATGAATTCAACAACATGCTCACGGTAATCACCGGCTACGCCGACTTGTTGCAGACCCATCTGAAAAACGACGCCAGCGCATCGGCCCTGGTCGGCGAGATCCTGCGTGCGGCGCAACGGTCCTCCACCATCGCCCGACAGTTGCTGGCTTTCAGTCGTCGGCAGATCGTCCAGCCTGTCCTCATGGACTTGCACCACGCCGTCGTCAATACGTGCAAAATGGTGCAGCCCTTGCTCGGCGCCAACATCCAGCTGGAGGTGGATCTGTCAGGCGGCTCGTTGCCCATGTACGCCGACCCGGCAGAAATCGAACAAGTTTTGCTCAACTTGCTCATCAATGCCCGTGACGCCATGCCGGAGGGAGGCCGCATCCTGGTCAGTGCTTGCCGTGCTGATCTTGACAAATGTTCTTCCGACGGCTGTTACGAGCTTGTCCCCGGCGTGCCCGCGCGCTCCTGTGTCTTGCTGGCCGTCTCGGATACCGGCGTGGGCATGGATGAGGCTACTCAGGCACGCATCTTCGAGCCTTTTTTCACCACCAAAGACGTCGGCAAAGGTACCGGCTTGGGCCTGGCTATGGTCTATGGTGCCGTCACCCGCTACGGCGGGTCCATCCACGTGCGCAGTGCTCCGGGGCAAGGGACCACCTTTTACCTTTGTTTTCCTCTGGCGTCCGACGCACCGCCTGCGGGCCCATCGCCTCCCAACGACCTCCCTCCTGCCGGCCAGGAAACCGTCCTGGTCGTCGAGGACGAGCATGCCGTGCGTCATCTGATCGCCAAGGTCTTGACCGACGCCGGCTACCGCGTCCTGCTCGCTGACTCGGCCGACGAGGCGCTGCGCATCGCCGGTACCGATCCGCAGCCCGTCCATTTGCTGATCGCCGACATCTTGATGCCTGGATGCAACGGACGGCACATCGCCGCACAGGTGACTGCCTTGCGTCCAGCCGTCAAAGTCTTGTTCATTTCCGGATATGCCGAAGACGAATTGCTGCGGCGTGGCATCGAAACACATGCCGTTGCCTTTCTGGCCAAACCCTTCCAGCCTGCCGACCTGTTACGCGCCGTGCGGCAAACGCTGGACGCGCCGACCGACCATGCCGAGGCGTCCGGCGGGCCTCGCATGTGCACCTCGCGCTGCCCTTGCTCGACGCCAGCTTAGCTTCGGCTGCGCGCCCACGATTTCCAAAAAATTTTCATTTTTCACTTGACTCGGGGGGGTATGTACAATCTACTCGCAGTGACAAGTTCCGAGTATTCGGTTCCGTTCTCGGGAGCCAGCGATGAGCGACACCGAATGGGCAGCTCCTCGACAGCGTGTCAGTCTTGTCGCAAGTCTGGACACCTTTTTGGTGCGTGTGGCCATTCCCGTTTTGCTTACGGTTACCGCCGGATTGAAAATCTGGCTGTTGGTCCAGAACCGTGCGGCAGGCTCGTTGCTGGTATCAGGCAGTCCGCGGCGAGAAGCGCTGGCGCTGGTCGTAGAGTTGATCGTTGCCTGGTGGTTCGCTAGCGGTGTGGGTATCGAGCTGGCGCGTCTGTTCGGCCTGGTACTTTTTGCCACGTTCGCGGGGATCAGTTTGTACTGGGCCCGTCTGGGTTTGCCCACGTGCGGCTGCTTCGGTCAGCTGACGGTCAGTCCTTGGTACACCTTCGGCTTGGACGTGGCACTGGTGGTCTTGTTGACACTGGGGCTTTTGGCGAGAAAGAAAGCGGACCGCTCGGCGGGTTTGTCGAGCGGCCTAGAGGCTGGGCGTACCCTGTCGCAGGTGGCACTGCTGCTGGTCGGGTTGGCCCTCGCCGCCGGCACGGTCTGGTGGCAGTGGGACGAGCTTGTGGCCCCAGGGGATTTTTTGGCTGAGTTGCGCGGCGAGCCTGTGAGTATCGTTCCGCCGCTCCTCGATGCCGGGCATGCACCCGTCGGAGACACCCGACACCTGACCGTTGCACTCCGCAACCACACTCGCTCGGTCGCGGTCGTCCAGGGCTACCAGAGTTCCTCTTTTGCACGCGTGCGAATTCCCGTAGGGACGCACATCCCGCCCCGCGGTCAGGTGGATATGCCGATCGAATGCATCTTTTGTTTCACGGAGGGGACTGCTGCAGGAATATACCTTTTGCATGTGGAAGTTAACGGCAAACTGGTGACGATCCAGGGTGCCGCCAGGGGTTTTGTTGTAAAAAAGGAGGGTAAGCTATGAACCGCAGGTGCTGGGGACGGAGTACTGTGCTGGGTTGGATGCGGGGCCATGTGCCCCATGTGCTTCTGGGACTGGGGCTGACACTGTGCTATCTGGGCGTTTTGAGCGTGCCCAATAACCGCGCCCTGGGAGATTCGAGCACCACAGTCACGCCGCCTGGACCAGGCGTTCCTTGCACTCCGAGCCTGTGCGATATGGGCGGATGCATGCCCTGCCTGAGTGCTTACTTGGAGTGCATTATGTGCAGTAATCAGTGCAAGAAAAGTACGTGTCCCAGGCCCGATTGCATCTGTCTGCAGCCCATTCGGGACCGGGATTTCTGCGAATGTCACCACCCTTAGACCCGTTGAATGGGACCGACGCTTTGTTTATGTTTAACATACGAGTACGGCTCCTCTATTCGTAGCTGGTGCACAAGGGAGCACATATGTCGCCGTATACGCTGACATATCTTCTCTTAGGCTGGGCGGTAACGACCGTTCCGCAGTCGGCCTTGGATTCTTGGAGGCAAGTTGCTGAGCTGACCAAGGATCGCTCCTATGCGTTCACTACGACATGGAAAGACACAAGTACGAATGCGGACGGTCAAGTTGTACAGAAAGGATCGGGCGAGAAAGTTGTACTTGAAAAGCGACTCGGCAATACCCGCTGGCTGACACACAGTAAGGAAAAGCTTACGGTTTGGGAGTCCGGAAAGACTACTGAACATATGGACGAAGCAGTTGGAGGTCTCAATCCAAAATATATCTTCTCGCTTAGGAAAGCCCGCGATGGCAACAAACTTAGACTGGAAAAATGTCACGCCTTCGACTCGCAAGATCGCCAGTATCTTGCCTTTGGCCGTACTGCGCATCCGCTCCTGGATATCAAAGGGGATAGTTTACTGGTGCTCTGTCAGTCGGCATTCGTCAGAGTCACGGGCATCGAGCCTGTGACGTACGAAGGAAGACGCTGTTATGCCCTCGATCTAGCTGTGACACCGTGGAAAGGCAAGCTGAACCTTACGGAGATGCTTAGTGCCGGGCATGGTTTCGGATTCGATCGAGCCCGTTGCATAGTGGACCCGGAGCATTATTGGATGATTCGCGAGTACGAGTTAGTCATCGAGACGCCGACGCGCAAGACGGTGCGGACAAGGAAATGGCGGGTGGAGGTGGACGGCAGAAGCGGCATGCTGGTACCCAAGGGATGGGTAGAGACCAACAAAAGCACGGCCAAGCCGGGTGCGGGAAAAGAGGATCCTTTTCCAGCGTTGATCATCGGGGAACAAGAAGGCGTAGTGACCGAGTTCAGTTTGGAGCCGCCGCGGCCTGAGGAGTTCACATTGAGTGCCTTTGGGATTGCCGAGCCGGAGTGGGCGGTGGAGCCGCGACGGATCCCTTGGGCGCTGCTTTTGCTGGTGCCCGGGTTGGTGTTGGTGGCGCTGGCGCTCTGGCTGCTGCGCCGGCGCATGTCTGGGAGGGAGAACCATGGGCCACGCGCTATGCCCTCTGGTGCGCACGGCAAATGACCGAAGCCGCGGCTTTACGCTGCTCGAGCTTTTGGTGGTCATTGCCATCCTATCGGTTGTTCTGGGTTTGATGCTGGCGGCGGTGCAGAGTGTGCGGGAGGCAGCCCATCGCCTGACGTGTGCGCAACGCTTGCGGCAATTGGGTTTGGCAGCTCAGCAATTCGAGGCCAGTCACAAACGTTTGCCGCCGGGCTATTTGGGACCGGGGCCGGAAGACGAATACACGCTGCGGTTGGATCTTGCGCGGATGCGCAAGGCGCAGTGGATCGGCAATCTGGTGTATCTTTTACCGTATCTCGAGCAGGACGCTTTGTATAGACAGCTACAGGTCAACTTGGACGATCGTTATGTGTCGCCGGATCCCTGGTTCTGGCTACCGGGGGCCGAAATGCCGAACATGGTCAATTATGGAGTGGCGCGCGTGCCTGTGGCGGCGTTTCAATGTCCGTCGGCCCCGGATTTTTCCCCGCCGCGCTTGCAAATGGGGCCCGACAAGGGGGGTACGGCGATAGGGATCCATGCATTCAACACGTCCCAGGAAGGGGTACCCTATCTCGTGTTGATCAAGATGTGGATCGAGAAATACGACAAGATCCCTTATTATCCGCTCGGCCGCACCAATTATGTGGGGGTCATGGGCACCTGTGGCCGTGGGGATCACCCGCGCTGGGGCATGTATGAAGGGATTTACACCAATCGGTCGCGGCACAGCTTACAACGGATCCCCGACGGGACGAGCCATACCTTGCTTTATGGCGAGGTGAGCGGTACGGCTTATGGGACGTCGGCGATGGATATTGCGTGGATCGGCGGGGGCAGTTTGCCCACGTGTTTGGGATTGCAGCCGGGGCGCGAGGCCTCGGTTTTGGCTTTCAGTAGTCATCATCCGGCGGGGGTGCAATTCTGTTTTGCCGATGGTTCGGTGCGGTTGCTCCGCTATCGGACGACGGTGTGGCGCGACGCGGTGTTTCTGCCGCCTTTCAACGAAGCCTGGTACGTGTTGCAGGAGTTGGCGGGCATACGCGACGGCGGCCAGCGGGAGGCCTCGATCCTCACCGATTAGCGTAAGCTCTGTTGTGTGGTGGCAACGTCTGTTGCCGTGCCGATAGCGGGACGGTTATAGTAGTGCCAGCGTGGGTTGCGCGCCAGCCGCACAGAGGCGGCGATTAGTGGAGCTGGAGTGGCGGCGGCAGTGGGCCGTAGGGAGTTGGCGCCCGGCGACGCGTGCATTGGCCAACTGTTTCGGCTTGTGTAAGGCCTTCTTTCCCGAAGCATCGCAGCGCGTGCACATCCCTGTTGTGCCGGGCGATATCGTGCTCTTCACGGGACCGAGCGGAGGGGGCAAGTCGCTTTTACTGGGGCAAGCGATCCGACACGTGCTGGCCGAAGTGGGGGCAGAGCGCGTGGTCTGTCTGGAAGAGCCGGAAGAAGACCGGGGCACGGTGGTCGAAAGTCTGGGCTTGCCGGTGGCGGACGCGGCGCGACTTCTGACGCGGTGCGGCATGGGCGAGCCACGACTTTGGCTGGGCCGGGGGGCTACTCTCAGCGTTGGGGAACGTGCGCGCTGGGCCGTGGCCCGCGCCTGTGCACGGCTCAGCTGTGCCCGCGGCAGCGCCGGCCCAGCGTGGCTGGTCGCTGACGAATTCACGGCGGTGCTGGACCGGGTGACGGCACGGGTGCTGGCGTTCAACTTGGCCCGTTGGGCACGCCGACTGGGCGTGGGTTTGCTCTTGGCCACCTGCCACGAGGACATCGTAGCCGATGTGGCCCCCGACTGGCTCGTGCGCACGGAGCTGGACGAGCCGCCGTGCGTGGTGCGTCGGCCATATCCTGCTGGGGAGCGCATCAGTTTTGCCCCGTTTTTACAGGTGAGCGAAGGACGCAGGCGCGATTGGCGTTCTTTCGCGCGATGGCATTACCGCGGCACGGGCTTGGGGCCGGTACGGCGGGTGACTTTGCTGTGGCATGAGGGGCGGCCTATCGGCATATGCGTCTTTACGGCGCCGGCGGCGGCATTGCGCTTGCGCCATCGCTTTTTCCGCAAAGGTCCCGACTGCTGTCGGTCGTCGGGGGCGCAGTGTTGCCGCGGCGACGCCCAGTGCCAGCGCTCGGGTTGGCCCGATGCCAGGCAGGTGCGCGACCTGGCTTATCTCAATCGTGCGCTGTGGACGGTAGCACGGGTGGTGCTTCATCCGTCCTATCGTGGTGCGGGCATAGCCAGTGCTTTTGTGCGCTGGAGCTGTGCGACCTCGCCGGTACCGTGGATCGAAGCCCTGGCAGCCCTGGGGAGTTTTCATCCGCTCTTCGAGCGAGCAGGGTTCGTGCGCGTGGGCAGAGTGCGTCACCGCAAGGGGGCCGGTCCCGAGACGCACGCGGGGATTTTCGGAGGGCAGGCACGACTGTCGCCGCGCACGCTGGCACAGTCCCTGGTCAGTCGGCCGGTGTATTACTTGCGCGACAATCGTCGCTGGTGTCCTCGCTAGAATAAATGGGCCCAGGCCACCGGGAGCGGTGGCTGCAGCACAGCCGAGCGAGGAACCGACCATGCGCTATGTGTACTTCAGCAAATCGCTGCAGGAACTGGACGTGGCCGCACTGATTCGTTTTTGCCAGGCAGTGGGATTGGACGGTCTGGATCTGGCCGTGCGGCCTGGCTATCCGATTCACCCGGACAACGCCGAGCGGGCATTGCCGCAGGCAGCCAAACAGGTGCGCGAGGCGGGCTTGATCATCGGCTTGGTGACCGCGCCCACGCACCTGATCGCTCCCGAGGACGCGATGGCACAGCGGCTGTACGATGCCTGCGCACGGGCACGGGTGCCGGCGATCAAGATCGGTTACTTCCCCTATCGCGGCGATTTCGAGCGCGACCTGGCCGCCGCGCAGAAGGCTTTGGAGGGGTTCGCGCGTCTTTCGGAAAAGACCGGCGTGCGTACCTGCTACCACACGCATTCGGGGGGACACTTGGGCAACAATGGCGCCGGCTTGCGTCTGTTGTTGGCTCACTGCGATCCGCACTATGTGGGCGTCTTCGCCGACACCGGACATCTGGCTTTGGGCGGCGGTCCTATCGCTATGGAGCTCGATATGGTTCGTTCGTGGCTTGCGCTTTTGGCCATCAAAGACATCGCCTGGGACAAGCAGGGAGACTCGTGGCGTTTTCGGGTGGTACCGGCAGGTCGAGGAATCGTACGCTGGGCCGATGTCGCTCGGGCCGTGAAACAGGTGCGCTTCGACGGTACGGTCAGTCTGCACGGCGAATACGAGCTATCCGACCTAGACGAGCGTCAGCGCGTGGCACGGGAAGAGTTGATCTACCTCAAGAAGCTTCTCGGTGATCCCGCGCACTGAGCCGTCTTGTACGATGCCATCGGGACGCAAGGGCCGCGCTGTCGAGCTGGCAGCCGGTGCCTTTTCGGTGCCAGGCGACGTCCTTGTGGATTGTGCAAAACAGTGTGCCGGTCGGGAAGGCGTCTTGCCTCGTTCGGCGGTCAGCCGACGATTTTTTCCAACACCTTGCCCTCGCGGAACAGGGGCAAAGGCCGGCCTGCGGACGTCATCAGTTCATGGTACGGGTCCACGCCCAACAGGTGGAAGATAGTGGCGGAGACGTCGTCCGGCGTGCAAGGATCGGTTTGCGGCGTCATCCCCTGCTTGTCGGTAGAGCCGTAGACGATGCCAGGCTTGAAGCCCCCGCCGGCGAGCAGTACCGACAGAGCACGGCCCCAGTGGTCGCGTCCGGCGTTGCGGTTGACGCGCGGGGTACGCCCGAATTCTCCGGCACAATAGACCACGGTGGTAGCAAGCAAGCCGCGCTGGTGTAGGTCCTCGATCAGCGCCGAGAGCGTACGGTCCAGCTGGGGCAAAAGACGCTGCTTGAGGGTGGTGAAGTTGTTGCTGTGGGTGTCCCAACCGCCCAGGCTCAGGGTGACGAAGCGCACCCCTGCCTCGATAAGCCGACGTGCTGCTAGGGCCGAAGCGCCGAAGGGATCTTCGCCATAGCGCTGGCGCACGGCAGTCGGCTCTTGACCGATGTCGAAGGCTTTGCGCGTCCGGTCCGAGCGTAGGATATCCAGGGCTTCTTGCTGGAAGCGATCCAAGCCGGCGGCCAAGCTATCGCTCTGATCCAGGGCCTTGAAAGCCTGGTCGAAGCGCTCCATGAGTCGGTACCGGTTTTCCAGCTCCGACTGGGTGAAGTTGGTGGGCAACGAGATACCGCGCACGCGCAAAGTGCCCCGGCCGGCTTGGCCTTCGACTTCGAACGGGTTGTACCCGGCGCCGAGATACCCGGCCCCGCCTGCCGCTCCCCCGCGCAAGACGCCGAAACTGACGTACGAGGGCACGCCGCGCTCCGAAGGCAACAGCTTGGCAGCGAGCGAACCGAGCGAAGGATACTGCACCGCCGGCGAGGGCTTGTTCCCTGTGGTCATGTAAAGGGTGCCCAACTCGTGGGCAGAAATGTTGTGGTACAAGGAGCGCACCAGGGTGCACTGCGGCATCACGGCGGCCATATGGGGCAGGTGCTCGCAAATACGGATGCCGGGCGCACGGGTGGCGATTTCTTTGAATTCGCCGCGAATGCCTTCAGGGGCCTCCGGCTTGAGGTCCCACATATCTATGGTGGCAGGTCCTCCGGCCAGCCAGACCATGATGACATTGGTCGCACGTCTCGTTTTCTTGGCACCCGCCCGGGCTTCCAAACGCAATAGGTCGGGCAAAGTCAAGCCCAGCAGCCCAGCGCTGCCGATTTTCAGGAAATCACGGCGGTGAAAGCCTTCGCAATCTGTCCAGCCAGCGGTCATAGCAACCATCCTCACAAGGCCCGATCCACCCACGGCAGAACCTTGCGACGGGGCCTCGGCGTCGCCTGCGGTCCGACCCCCCATCCCCGGGTAGGGCAGCGTGGTGAGCACAATTGTGCCTGCTTTTCGTGCCAGCAGCCCTGTCGGTATTGGGCACGAACGACCGATCGTTGCGCCGGTCGTCCTGCCGGTACCAGGGCTCGTGCAGTCTCTATGGGGCGACGGTCAGCATCGGGCGCCGACGTGCTTCAGTGGTTCAAGACGAACTCGCGTGTATTGATCAAAGCCCACAGCACATCGGCGAAAGCCGTCGAGCGCTTCCTGGGATCCGAACGCTGGGCCACCTGCCGTGCATCGGCTGGGCGTTGCTTGCCACTCGGCTGCTCGGTTCCAGCCGACGGTGCGTTCGCGTGGGCGCGCACATGTTCCAGCGCCCAGCGTTTCTCTTCCGGCGTCGGAAAACGGGTCAAAGTCGCCAGGAACAGCTCTTCGATTATTTGTTCGTCCGAAAGCTGGCTGCTGAGCAGCTGACGCAGTCGCCCGCTGGTGATCTTGTTGAGCAGATTGGGGTCGGTCATCAAAAAGAGGGTCTGAGGCAAAGCCGGATGGGCACTGCGCTCACAGTCGCATGTACTCGAGCGCGTCGGCCGACCGAAAATGCGGAAGATATAGGCCAAATTGGCGTTCTGTACCCGGCTGGGGGCAAGTTCCACGGCATGGATGCCCGCCGGCACATCCGGCCCGAATGGCTCGGTCACTCCGAGAGCGCTGTTGAGCACGTCCACCATCGCTTCGGCCATCGGACGCCTCAGGTAGGAACGCGCGTAGTTGTTGTGATCGTGCACATTGGTCGGATTGGGACGCGAGGACAACTGATAAGTCCGCGACTGCAAAATGGTGCGCTCCAGATGACGCAAGTCGTACCCGTGGCGCACGAAGTCGTCGGCCAGCAAGTGCAAAAGTCTTTCGTTGGAAGGAGGATTGGCGACCGAAAAGTTGTCCACAGGCTCGACCAGACCCACGCCGAAATAGTGAGCCCACACGCGATTGACGAAATTGCGAGCGAAATAGGGGTTGTCGGGGGCGCGCAGCCAGGCGACGAAGGCCTGACGGTAGTCCCCCGAGCCGACCAGTTCCGGCCCCCCAGGAGGACGGGGCCGCAAAGGCACGCCGCTCTCCGGATCGGTCAGGATCCGCGGATTGCGCTCCCCTACGAACACTTCGCGCATCTGCGGGATTTGATTGTTGTTCTTGCCTTTGTTGGCTTCTTGCAGACGCTTGTTTTCGCGCTGGATCGCCTCGCGAGCTTCCGGAGAGACGCCCGTGCGTACCTGCCCGAAAACGTTGACAAAGGCACGATAGTCGGCTTGCTTCCACCGGTCGAAAGGATGCTTATGGCACTGGGCACACTCCATACGGATGCCGAGAAAAGCTGCCGCTATCTGCTCAGCTATTTGTTCCTGGGTGAGATTGTTGCGCAGCCAGAACAGGTCGAGGGTTTTTCTGTCGGCGTACGGCGTATCGAAGCCCTTGTTCAGGGCTTCGTAGATGCCGCGCATCTGCTCGACCCATTGCTCGGGGCTGAGCCCTTCGCGGCTGGTGGCACACAGGATGCCCTCGACGATACGATCCACAGGCTCGTTGCGGGCGATACGCACGCGCAGCCAATCGTGCCACATCTTGCTGATTTTGCCGCGCAGCGGCACTGGCCCCGGCAGCCGGATCGAATCGTTGCCGGTCATGTCGCACAAACGGGTCGCCCACACGGCTGCGTGCAGGGGATGCTGCAAAAGCTCCTCGATTTTGCGCAGTCGCTTGTCCGGACTGGGATCGTTGACAAAGGCACGCACCTCGTCCGGCGCAGGCAGACAGCCGATCGTATCAATGTACACGCGCCGCAAGAATTCGGTATCGCTCGCCAGTTCGGACGGGACAACATTGAGCTTGCGCAATTTGGCGAAAACTTCCCGGTCAATGTAGTTGTGCTCCGGCACACGTGGATAGACGAAGCCCGGCGGCACCTGGACAGGCACCAGGATGCGTGCCAAAGCGACATGGCCGCGGTACGACGCAATGAGCGCAGTATCACCCGGGCGCAAGCCTTTGACTATGCCGTCGGGTAGTGCCTCGGCGACGTAATCGTCTTGCACTTTGAAATCGCCGAAGGCGCTCATATCGCACCGAGTACCATCGGCGAATTCCACCCACAAGTGCAAGCGATGCGTTTGTCCTGGCTCGGTGCACACGATCTCCTTGGGCTCGACCGCGACATGTACGACTTGGCCGACCCCCGGATCGTAAGGCGCGCCGCGCGCAATCCACTCGCGGATCACCTGGTAGGCCCAAGAACCTTTGTCGAAGCGCTTGCCTCCCCCGTGCGCTACTTGGGCCGTAGCTTTGAGCAGCATCAGGCTTTGGTCCGGGTCCTGCAGATTGATCCGACGGCCCATCCCGTCGCGCACCAGCGCTTGGTAATCCTTTTCCGGTGCGTACCCGAACAGACTCAGATAGAGACCGCCTTTGCCCTGGAAGGACCCATGACAACTTCCGGCGTTGCATCCCATGCGCCCCAGTAGCCCGACGATGTGCCTTTCGAAACTTATTTCCGAAGGGGCTGGAAGCACGCGCGCCAGCTCGGCGCTCGCCACAGTCGAAAACACTAGCCAAATGACCAGCGAACTCGCGGCGATCCGGCAGGTGGGTGTGGCAGCGTTCATAATCGGCTCCGGCTAGCTGGCAAGCAAAACGCTCGGCAGATTGCTACGGGCAGGTCCACCTAGCGGCAACGTCAAGCGGCAGGCCAATCCCGTGGCGCAATAACATACGCCTCTATGGCATCCAATTCCACAGCGCCTGTGGGCGACTCCCTCGCTGCAGCTATTTTATTGTAACACCATCCATGCCGGAAAGTATCGCTCCGGCGGCATCTTGGATGCACACAACCACTTATGCCACCCCGATGCTCTGTCGGCCGGGATGGAAGCCTTTTGCATTTGTTCGGATGTCGAGGCAATACGAAGCAGAGCATGAGCGCCGGTACGGTTGCGTCGGCTAGCTGCTGGCAAAAGGACAGGCCTGAAGGTCGGAAAGGGTCGTCGGTTACTTATCGGGTCCTCCCGGGATCGCGCGCGGCGATCGAACCGGGGCCGTATGAAACGCACCCGCTTCCGACGTCAGGCCTGTGCGCGCCATCTACCCCGGCCCGGCGGCCACCCCGGGGCTTTCCATCCTCGCCATTCGGGCCAGGACCCTTTCCGGTCCGACCTCCCTGACGACTGTCCGCACCAGCCAGCCGGGGAGATGACCTGTTGTCTGTTTACATTGTAGCCAGAAGGCTTTGTGAAACGCAAGAAAAATTTTTGCATTTTTTCAATAAGCCGGCTGTCATGTACGCGAACAACCGGTTCGTCGAGACGGCGCACGGAAACCACTGCTCCGTTCACGGATGCCGGGCGGAGGATTGGGCCAGCTCGCAGACCCTCGGCGGACCGATGTCCATCATGGTACGCGCGGCTACTTGCGGCTTTTGCCCCGTCGCGCGAAGAGCTCCAGCCACTCGGCCATCAAGGCGTCGGCCAAAGTTTTTCCCTGCCGGCACTCCTCGCGCGTTTTGCCCCAGTAAAAGCCGATCCATCCGGCGACCAAGGGATCAGCCCGATCCATGAACTGCTCGAGTTCCTGGACGCTGCACCGCAGCGGAAAAACCTCCTCGACCACCACCGGCTTGCCCACAAAAAAGCCACGCAAAGTGTCGAGCGCCTCGTCGAGTTTGCCTTGCTCCGGGTAAAGATGGACAGCAACAAAGTCGAGTGCCGGCGCCACTTTTTGCGGTACGAAACCGCTGGTCAAGCCCGGCCTGTCCAGACTCCAGGGTACTAGCCCCACGGTGATCAAATGCCGCTTGTCCACTTCGCGGATGGCTTGGACCAAGGTATCCACCCAAAGACGGGCGATGTCCGGTCGCGGCCGATCGCGTTGGTCCAGGGTGATGAATTGTACGAAGTGCTTGTCCCCGAAAGGCGGCCCGAGCCAGTCCTTCGGCTGTCGGCGACCGCCGGGGACGACCGGCTCGTTCATGAGGTCGTAGCAAAATACCGCGGGACTGTCTCGGCATACGCGAGCAATCGAGCGCCAGAACTCGGCCTGGGCGCGCCAGCGTCCTGCTTCGTCGAGTCGGTCGTACCACTCGGGCACGTCGGCTTTGTGGTAACAGCCCAAGCCGGTGATATCGAGATAGAGTCCTGTCCTTTCGGCCAGTTGCAAGAGATCGCGCAGTCGAGCGACTTGGGTGCCATCCAGCTTGCCAGGCTGAGGCATGAAGCGGCCGAATTGCAGGTGCACGCGCACGACATTGGCGCCCAACTGACGCATCTCGCCGAAGTCTTCCTCTACTGTCTTCCATTCGGCTCCCCAATAATCCTCGATGAGCCGTCCCTGACGGTCGTGGTCGTAATTGAAGCCCCAGGGAGCGAATCGTCGTCCGCTGCCTTCCTCGACAAAACCTGTGCCGTCAGTCGCTAAACGGATCGAGGGCATCCTGGATCGCTCTTGCGTGGGTACCGACGCAAGGCTGGCGGCGCTCAGTATGCCCGACACCATGAGCAACCCAATTATCGCACGCGGCATGATGCAATCCCCTTTTCGCAAGTGGCTCCATGGCGTTTCCAGGCTCGGCTTTTTGCCGATACCGCAAACCCTGCCGTTATCCTACGCCTGCGATGGGCAGCGGGGTCTCGCTCGGCTGAACTACTGGCGTGAGCCGTGAGAGGGCACGCGTTCGTCAGCGGAACCGGTCGCTCGGTGCTCGGTGTGGGGCCTAGCCGCACTGACGTATTAAAAGATTGCCCGTTGACCGAGGAGTGGCGCCCACTATGCGGCCTGGCGCATGAGGGCGCAGGACATGAAATCAGGGACGCGCCAAAAAGGATCGTCGGCGACGCGTTCGTGCCAGCGACGACGGAGCCGCTCGGCAAAGGCGAGCTCGTCTTGCTGACGCACTGCGCGTGTCGCGCTTTCCCAGTGGATGAGCTGCGCCAGCGGTGTATAGACGATGCGCAAACCAAGAGCGGAGATGCGCGCGCACAGGTCCACATCGTTGAAGGAGGTGGGAAAGGTGTGCTCGTCGAAGCCGCCCGCGGCGCGGAAGACGTCTCGGCGCAGCATCATGCAGGCGCCGGTAACGGCACTGACGTTGCGGATCAGGAACGCCGTGCCGCGGTCCAGCCCATCGGCCAGAAGGGCGGCTTGGATGGGCATGGCTCCGAGGCCCCGTCCCAAAGCTATTCCGGCGTGTTGGATACGACCATCCGGGTAGTACAAGAGCGCGCCGACGGCGCCTACTTCGGGGCGCAGAGCTTGTTCCGCAAGGGCAAACAGCCAGTCCGGCGACACTACCTCCGTATCGTCGTTGAGGAACACGAGCAACTCGCTTTGCGCGCGCTGAGCGCCTGCGTTGCACAGGGCAGAATGGTTGAAAGGTCCAATCCGGTCCAAAAGCTGCGTTCGATACCTTGCCGCACAGCGTCGTACGGTATCGTCCTGGCAGCCGTTGTCCACCAGGATGATTTCGTAGGCAGGGTAGCGCGTGCGCCGCCGGATCGTGTGCAGGCAACGCCTCAGGAATCCTCCCTGCCCGCGCGTCGGGATAACGATGGACACTCGGGGCCAAGTAGGCCAGCGATAGCGAACGTGATAGGCGCCGGCATGAGGTCCGTCCTCGATGGCCACAGGCGGCGTATGCGATCGGAGCCGATCGCGTAGCGCGCGCCGGCCGCACTCGTGGCACCGTTTCTGCCCGCTGGGCCGGTGCGAAAACCCGCCTGTGCGCCAGTGGTAGAGTACCTCGGCGATGTGGCCGATGCGCTCGGTGCAGGCACCGGCTCGCAGCGCCAGATCGTAGTCTTGCGAGCCATCGAATCCGTCGCGCACTCCGCCCAGACGTCGCAAAAAATCGTGCCGGTAGACACACAGATGCCCCCAATACATGCGTGCCAGCAGCAAATCCGGGGACCAGTCCGGCTTGAAGATCGGCTGGACACAATAGCCGGTGGCATCGAGGCGGTCTTCGTCGGTGTAGACTACGTCCAGCGTTCGAGCGCGCACAGAGGCAGCCACGAGGGCCAATGCGCGTGGCTCGAGCAGGTCGTCCTGGTCGAAAAAGGCAACATAGTCGCCCGACGCCTGGGCCAGTGCGGCGCGGCTGGCGGCGACGATGCCCTGGCGCCAGGGGAGTGAAACAATCTGGATCCGCGGGTCGGCGGCCCAGCGCGTTATCAGTTCGCGTACTTCTGCCGACTGGGGGCCGTCGAGGCAGAGGCAGAGCTGCCAACGGGTGTATGTTTGCGCATACAGCGACTCCAGCGCTGCCCGCAGGTGCGCCAGTGCCGGACGGTACACTGGCATGATCACACTCAGCAGCGGATCGTCTCGATGCGGGGGCGCGATCGGGCAGCGGCTGGCTGTGGCAGCACGCCACCATTGGTAAAGCCGATCGCTGCCGACGAGGTGCGCGGGCAGGGACGAGCTGTCGGGTCGGTAATCGGCGGCTACTGTGACCGTGGTTTGTGTGCGCCAAACGCGACCATCCGCGTCCGCCAAGCACAGGACCAGTTGGTGCGGTCCCGGCGTGGCCACGGTGCGCGGAGGCATGAGGCGCAGGCCGACGACGGAGCGCAGCCGGCGTCCGGCCAGCCGCTTCACGTCGGGACGCGGATAAGTCTGGATGAACGCCCGCACATCCTGGCCGGCCAGGGTACACCGTACGATGTGCACAGGCGGTCGTCGGCACCAAACCCATCCGGTGAGGGCCCCGCCGAGGCCTGCCAGACGCGGCTCGGGCAGGTCCCAGGTCACCACCCCCGCCGGCAGCGAACGGCATCCGGTGACGAGCCATCGGCCGGCACGGTAGATCCACGTCAGGGTCGCCCATAACCAGCGCTCTGTTCGCGAGCGTGCCCAGAGCCGACGGCGCCGTGCCCAAGCCAGGACTGCTGCCAGCCCCAGCCTATGCCCTGGGTCCAGGGCATCCCTGCCGCCGAGCGAAAGCCGGTGCTCGACGTGTTGCATCAGCCAGCTCCCTGGATCGCCGCAAAACCGCGCGTCAAACACTCGTAGTGCAAAAAGAGTGCCCGGGATGCGAGCACGACTCGATACCCCGCAGCCCAGGCGCGCAGGCACAAGTCCACATCGTTGTGGGTCACTGGCAGACCCTCGTCGAAGCCGCCCAGGCTGATAAAAAGCGACGTGCGCACGAGCAGACACGCTCCGGTGACGGCAGGCACAGACTGTAGCTGCGGGAGTCGTTTGTGGATGCCGGCGAGCCGCTCGCCGCGGTACCTATGGAACCATGCCCCTCGGGCCGGCAGACCCGACAGAGCAATCGGATCGAAATGCAGGCCGGCTGGATCGGCACACCACGCCGCCGACGGTGGGGGATAGATGCCGGCGTGCTGCACTGTGCCATCCGGGTACAGCAGCAAAGCGCCCACGATACCTACGTCCGGCCTGTTCAGAGCCGCCAGCATCTGTTCCAGACTTTCTGGCGTCAGCGCTTCGGTGTCGCTGTTGAGAAAAAGCAGCGCTTCCCCGGTGGCATGCCGGGCGCCCAAGTTGCACAGCCGTGAAAAATGAAAAGCTCCCGGACAATCCACTACGGTGACCCTACCGTGCCGGCCGATCCGTTCGAGCCAGCGCAGGGTGCTCGCCCGTCGGCTGCCATTGTCGAGCAGGATCACTTGGCCAGGGGGCTGGCACAAGGAGCGCAAACTCGACAGACACTGCCGCAGCACCTGCACCTGGTCGCGGAAAGGCACGATGACGCTCACTCGGTCCGCTCGCACAGGGGGTGCCAGGCTCATGTCCTGGGGCGAGTCGCTACCCTGGTGCCGCCCCCAGGCCAGGGGCGTGGCCGCGGTTTGTCCCTCGCCGCGCAGAGCAGGTGCCGATCTTTTGCGCGCGACGTTGAACACGGACACAAGCTGGAGCAGTTTCGCTTTGCAAACCCGCAGCCTTTGGGCGAGACGGATCAAGCGCGATTGTTCCAAGTCGCGCAGCCGGGCGGCCAGCGCTTCGGCACGCTCGAATTCCTGCCGATAGCGCTCGTTGAGCTGGTGGACGAGTTCGCGCCAGGCGGCATGGGTGCCACCCGTACGACGGCGTCTGCGTTTGTGGCCTTTGTGCGGTACAGAATCGCCATCCATGTGCGCCACGCTGCTCGCTCGATGCTCGGCGACGGTCGGCAAGCGACCGAGTCGCCGGCGTCCTCTCCTGGGTACAGGCATGGCAAGGCGCCCCCGGGCAGTTTGCTCCGCAGATCGTTCCGCAGCGAACGGTTCTCGGCAACTGGGCTCGCGCCGACTTCGGCGGCCGACGCCCTGTCTGCCTGGGACCGAGCGGCCACCGGACCGCACGGCGGTCGCCTCAACATACCCCAGAGGGGAGCTTGTGGTCAATGGCAGTGTCCCATACAACCAACTGTGCTCCAGGCACACGCGCGTCCAGGCCCGACCCGGCCGGCGCGCTGCCCGATCTGGAGGAGAGCGATCGGGACCGAGCAGTCAGCGATGGGGATGGACGCCGGAGGATTGCGCAGATGATCACCGAACGACCCGTCGAGTGCGTGGTGGACCTGACCGATCCATCGGCGCAGGTGATTTACAACATGACCGTGGAAGAAGCGCGGCGACGTATCGCCTCGGGCGCTCCGCACGCAGTGCGGGAGATCGAGGGGTCGTTTGCGCTGCTGGGTACACGCGACCGAACCGTTTATTTGGCACGCAGTTTGGACCGGCCCTTGCGCTATTTTGTGGCCAAGCGCGGCGCAGGGCCTTGCCTGGTGGCTGCCGAGCGCATTGACCGCATCGCACAGTTCCTGCATCAAGAAGGCCTGGCAGACCAGTTTCACCCCAGTTACACGCGGATGGTGCCGGCGCATTACGTGACGCGTGTGCACTTGGTGGGCTGCCCCGATCCGGCACCAGTGCACGAGCGGTTCTTCCCCGCACCCGACGAGCGGCAGCCGCTGCCGCCTGACTTGGACGAGATCGGCCGGCGTTACGTCGAGGCGGTGTACGAGGCTATCGTGCGCTGGCTCCAGAAACGCGCCACGAGTGGCCCGATCGGAGTGTGCTTTTCGGGAGGCGCCGACAGCGGCATGGTCTTTCTCGTGACCTATTATGCGCTCTTGCGGCTGGGCCAAAGTCCCGCGCGATTGAAAGCGTTCACCTTGGCCGTGGACGGCGGCGGCGAAGACCTGGCCCAAGCCCGTCGCTTCCTCGACGCACTCGATCTGGGATTTTTCCTCGAGCCTATCGCCGTGGACAGCCAGGCCCTCGACTGGCGCGAAACCATCCGCATCCTGGAAGACTATAAGCCGCTGGATATCGAGGCAGCTACCTTTCTGCTGGCGTTGTTGCGCGGCATCCGCCGACGTTATCCCGATTGGCGCTACTTGCTCGACGGCGACGGGGGCGACGAGAATTTTCGCGACTACCCCATCGCAGACAACCCGGAACTGTCCCTGCGCAGTGTTTTGACCAATCCGCTCCTGTATGTGGAAGGGTGGGGCGTGGAAGCTCTCAAGCATTCGCCGACGTACAGTGGGGGACTGAGTCGCAGTTATGTGCGCACACGCGCACCGGCGTGCTGGCTGGGTTTCGACAGTTTCAGCCCGCATACCACCCCCAAGGCCGTAGCACTGGCTATGCGCATCCCCTTCATCGAGCTTACCGGCTGGGACGAGCAAAAGCTCTACGCGCTCAAAGGAGACATCCTGGCGCGCGGGGTACGTGCTCTGACGGGCTGGTCCATGCCCGTGTTCGCCAAGCGGCGCTTCCAGCAAGGAGCGGTAGCGTCTGCACAACTGCGCCGATTGTTTCCCGAGCAGCCGCTGCTTTATCGGCGTACTTTCTATGCCCTCTACGAAACCTGAACATTGGCCGTGGTTCGGGGATGACGACATCCTGGCCCAGCGGCCGGCCAAGCCCGAGCGGGATGCGTGGCAGCCTTTGGGCTGTTTCGTGGAGCTGGAGTATTCGCACCGCCGCCGACTCGAGCCCACGGCCACGGTGTTGCTCACCAGCCGCGAGTGTCCTTTTCGCTGTTTGATGTGCGATCTGTGGCAATACACGACCGACGCTCCGACGCCGGAGGGGGCTATCCCGGAGCAGATCCGGCGCGCGCTCGGCCGCCTGGACCCCGCCAGTCAGATCAAGCTGTACAATGCCGGCAACTTTTTCGATGCACGTGCCATCCCGCACGCTGACTGGCCAGCGATCGCGGACCTGACACAGTCTTTTGCTACGGTCATCGTCGAGAACCATCCCCGTCTGGTGAACGATGCCTGCCGACGGTTCGCCCGCTTGCTGTCCGGCCAGCTGGAAATCGCTCTGGGGCTGGAGACGGTCCATCCGCAGGTCCTGGCTCGACTCAACAAGCGGATGACCCTCGACGATTTCTGTCGTGCCTGCGACAGACTGCGAGCGTGGGGCATCGTCGTGCGCGCTTTTATTTTGCTGTGCCCGCCTTTTTTGGACGAGCAGGCGGGATGGGAATGGACCTGTCGGAGCATCGAATTTGCGTTCGCCCAGGGAGTGGACTGTTGCGTCCTCATCCCGACGCGGGCGGGCAACGGCATCATGGAAGTGCTGGCCCGCACGGGCCATTATCGGCCGCCTAGTCTGGCTGCACTGGAGGAGGCTTTGGCTTGGGGCCTGGCCTTGCGCCGGGGACGTGTCCTGGCTGACCTGTGGGACCTGGAACGCTTTTCTCGATGCCGGCACTGCTTCGGCCTGCGGCGCGATCGGCTGCTGGCTATGAATCGGCATCAGTCCTGGGTTGCACCTGTCCCATGCCCGCGCGATCCGGCTTGTCGCGGCTAGGGCCAAGCCGCCGCTCGAGGAGAGCGGGCTGCAGGGTTGGCATAGCCGTGCGAAAATGCATAGAAAAACAGCTTGAAGCCTAGGGGAGCTGACGTGCCCTCGAGGACACGGACCGCCCGGTCGGGGAGGGGACCATGCAACTATGCAAGGTGCAGTGGCCAGGAGGCGGCATCCGCATCGGGATCGTCGAGGACGACCATGTGCGGTTTCTCGACTTGGAAGACTACGTGGGCGTGCAGGCCCTGTCCGACATCCTGCATGCCGACCACCCGGCGACAATGGCCCGCGAATTCATAGACGATCGCAGTCCGGCATGGCCGGTAGCCGATCTGCTGTTGCTGCCGCCCATAGACCGACAGGAAATCTGGGCTGCCGGCGTGACCTACCCGCTCAGTGTCCAGGCGCGGCACCAGGAGTCTGCCGGTGCCGGGGCGTTTTACCAAGCTGTGGCTCGGTCGCAGCGTCCCGAGCTTTTTTTCAAAGCCACGCCGCACCGGGTCGTCGGCCATGGGGCACGCATCCGCATCCGGCGCGACAGCCGCTGGAGTGTGCCCGAGCCCGAGGTGGCCCTGGTGATTTCGCCGCGGATGAAAATCGTCGGCTATACGCTGGCCAACGATGTGACGGCGCGCGACCTGGAAGCGGAAAACCCCCTTTATTTGCCCCAGGCGAAAATCTACGACGGCTGTTGCGCGCTCGGCCCCTACGTGACCTTGGCCGAAGCGATCCTGCAGCCGCGCGACATCATGGTGCGGCTCACGGTCGAGCGACGCGGTGAACGGGTTTTCGAAGGACAAACGCGCGTGGCCGATATGACTCGCTCCCTGGAAGACCTAGTCGCCTGGCTGGCACGCGACAATACTTTCCCTCACGGAGTGGTGTTGCTCACCGGCACCGGTATCGTTCCCCCGGACGATTTCCGGCTCCAACCAGGCGATATCGTCAGCGTCAGCGGCACGGGCCTGGGACGTTTGACCAATATAGTCGAGCAGGCTGCCGGATGACGCGTGCCGGCGTCGTCAGCCGGGCGTGCGTCAGTGCGCTGGCATCCCGGCTCAGGCAAGCGCGTCGTGCAGCACGTGCCCTTCCGGTACCAGAGGGAGCGGCCGCCCGCTCCGGTCCGTCAGGTGCGTCTCCGGGTCTATGCCCAATAGGTAATAAACCGTGGCCAGGATATCTTTGGGCGACACCGGGCGCTCGACCACTGTGGCACCGATACGATCCGTACGGCCGATAACCCGGCCGCGGGCTATGCCGCCACCTGCCATAAGGACCGTATAAGCCTGGGACCAGTGGTCGCGGCCGCCTCCGGGGGCGTTGGTGAGTCGCGGCGTGCGCCCGTGCTCGCTCAGCACCACGACCAATGTTTCGTCCAGCATGCCACGCTGGTCCAGGTCTTCGACGAGCCCGGCAAAAGCGCGATCCAGGCCGGGCAGCAGTTCCTCTTTCATGCGCGGATAATGGTCCCAATGGGTGTCCCATCCGGAACCGGCCAAGCCGTACTCGTCCCAGAAAACGGTCACGAAACGCGAGCCGGCCTCGACCAGTCTGCGAGCTACCAGTGTCGCCTGACCGAAAAGCGTCAGCCCGTACTGTCGGCGCAGGCGCGGGTCCTCGCGCTGCAGGTCCAGCGCCCGACGCAGCCGGTCGGAATAGATCAGGTCGTAGGCCAGTCCTCGATAGCGATCCAGGGACGTCGTCTGGGCCAAGGCCCGATCCAGCAGGCGGCGACACCCATCGAGTTGCTCTACCAATCGGCGCCGCCGATCCAGTCGGTCCAGCGTTACCCCCTCAGGAAGCGCCGAGGCGCCTGCCAAAACGAAGCGGCTGTCCTCGGTGATGCCCAGGTAAGGGTCGGCAATTTCTTCGCGACGGGCGCCCAATGTCTTGACCACGCGACGCGTCGCCCGGCCCTCGAAGTCGGTCCAGATGGGGTTGTAGCTGGTGCCCAGAAAGGCAGCATAAGGGCCTGCGCGCGGCACTTCTCCTTCGCGCCGTGAGCTGAGTGGAAACGGCAAGGCAATATTGTCCGGGATGCCCCGCGATCGGCGCCGATCCCGTCCCAGATAGTCCACCACCGAGCCGATAAAAGGCCAGTGCCGAGGATCGCGCGGACTGAGTTCCATGGCTACGTCTATCGCAGGTACCCCGGTGGTGGCATAAGCAATGCCGTGGATGGGATAGGGATGCGTAACCGAACGGATCACAGTCACCCGATCCATGACCCGCGCCATGTGGGGGAGGTGCTCGCAGACATCGCACCCGGGTAACGTGGAGCGAATCGGTTTGAATTCGCCGCGCACTTCCACAGGCGCCACGGGCTTCATGTCGCACAGTTCGAGCTGACTGGGCGAGCCATACAGGTACAGCAGAATACAAGCGCGCGCCTGACCGAAGCGCTTGTGCACCGCTTGCGGCCGGGTTGCGGCCCGTAGTCGGTGGTAGTCTGCGAGACTCAAGCCGAACAGGCTCAGCGTGCCAGCCTGCAAGAGCTCGCGGCGTGTGATCCCGTTGCACAGGGTTTTGGGCGAACCGAGGATCTGGAGCATGACTGTCTCCCGCGTCGGCCCTGTAGCGGTAGGCTTTTCTTAGGCAGGCAATGGACCGGTTCCTTATCTATACCGGTCACTGCCAGTATACCGAAGCGCACCATCCGCCACAAGATGGCGCACACCCCGCGCCCTTAGAAAAGGGCCAGTATCGAAACTAGCGCTTATCGCACGTCATTCTTGTCGCTACCAGCCCGGGCTGTGCAGTCCTCACCGATTTCCGGAAAGCAACTTGTCAGAGGGACAAAGGCTTGCCCTCGCTCAGCTCCTGCCATTGTTGCTGGAAGGAATCGAAGTAACGACGGTGCCGGTCAATGCCGAGGTGGGCCAGAACAGTGGCAGCCAGGTCCGCCGGAGTAACCGGATCGTCTTGCACATAAGCTGCATAGCGATCGGTCCGGCCATAGACCTGGCCCCCGGGGATGCCCCCGCCTGCGACGAGCACCGTAAAGGCATGCGGCCAATGATCGCGTCCCGTTTTTTCCGTCATGTTGTTTTGGGTGATGGCGCCGATTTTGGGACTGCGTCCGAATTCACCGGTCACCACCACCAGCGTCTCGGCGAGCAACCCGCGGGCGTGCAAATCGCCGATAAAGGCACTCACACTGCGATCGAACACAGGCAGCATCCGTTCGCGCAACAGTCGAAAGATGTGGTAGTGCAAATCCCAGTGCGGCGACACTTTGTCATAGAACGACTCGTCGTACCAATTGACGGTGACCAGCCGTACCCCTGCTTCGACCAGGCGGCGGGCCACGAGCAAGCTCTTGCCGAAGATCGTGTCACCGTAGCGGTCTCGGACCGCCGGGGGTTCTCGATCCAAGTCGAGTGCTTGTGCCAAGCGACCGTCCGCCAGGAGCTGGAAAGACAGGGTCTGATACTGCGTATAAAACTGAACGGTCCGTCCGGGACCGAGCAAACGGTTGGCCAGGTCTTCGACGCGTTGGAGCAATCGGCGACGCTCCTGCAAACGGCTGGGCGCCAAGTGATCGGGAAGCTCCAGACCGGCAGTGTGCCATCGCCCGCTGCGCAGGTCTGCCTGTAACAAGAGGGGATTGAAAGCCTCGCCCATGCGGCCGCCGGTCTGGCCGGCGATGCGTTTCTCTTGCCCCATAAACTGGGTATACCACGGCACAGTGACCGCTGGGGGTATGCCCGGTACCGACCTACCGAAGCGCGTCACCAGGGCTCCTAGCGAAGGCCAATCTTCGGGCCGTGCCTGGTCCGTCGTCGGCGCCAATGGATAAGGCCGTCCCGTGTACATCTGACTGCATGCCGGCCCGTGTACCGGCATGGGATGGGTCATCGAGCGGATCAGGCATACATGGTGCATGTGCTGCGCCAAAAGAGGCATGTGTTCACAGATGTGGATGCCGGGGACGCTGGTGGCTATGCGCCGGAATTCGCCGCGGATTTCGGCAGGCGCTTGCGGCTTGAGATCCCACAAATCTATGTGACTCGGACCCCCGAACAAGAAAATAAAAACACAAGACCCCACCCGGCTCGGCGCGCTATAGGCCAGATGCGGCAGCCCGAGGAGCCCCACCGCGCCGATGCGCAACAGCTCGCGGCGCGTCCAATGGCTGCTTCCGCACCCTGTCGGTACACGGTGCTTCGTGCTGATCCCCAGCATACCTGCCCCCCGCCGCCTACTCGGGCTAAATGCCATTGTGCCAGAAGAGCGCCCGCCAGTCAACGGTTCGCCGACATATTCCCTCGCTCCTTTGCGCACTGGAAGAGGGCGCCTGGAACGGGTAAGCTGACTGCTGGAGGATCCTGCCCGGAGTCGGATGAGCAAGACAGAGCGCCGGGCGAGTCGGGGCGGATTGACTGTCGTCGAGACGGGCTTAGTTTTGCCTCGACCTCTGTCCGAATCGCTTGGGCCAATGCCGAAAGGAGGTGGCCAGGCATGAGCGCAGCAAGCCGCAAAGTCGTCGCCCGATCCGATCGGTTGCCGGTGCACACGCTGGCAACCGTGTTCGCTTGCCTGAGTGTGTGTTGTGCACTGCCTGCTGGGGTGCACTCGGACGACGAGCTGGACCGGGTTGTGTTTCGGGTACGCATGCAGGCGCACGTCGAGGCGCTGGAAGCGCTCCACGAGACGCATCGTTTGCTGGCCCGAGCAGAAGATCTGGCGGATTTCGGGCGCGTCGCCGATGCTTTGCTGCTGGTACGTCGGGCGCTGGACAAGTGCCCGCAGTCGCAAGCAGCACGGCTATTGTATCGGCAGCTCGCCGAAACCGACCGGGAACACAAAGAACGTCTGGCTACTTTGCGCGAGGCAGCGACGGTCGCACAGCGAGCTTTGGACCGTGTGCTAACTCTGGCCGATACGGGCCGCCTGCCTGAGGCCGAAGAAATGCTCGCGGTGTGCTCCCGCTGGGTTCCCTTTTTCCCTGTCGAAGCCGACAGGCAGGAACTGCTGGAACGCGTGCACCGGGCGCGCGAGCGGCTTGGGTCAGCGCGGAACAAAGAGCGATCGGCGGAGCGATTGACGCAGCCCCCGCGGCCGGCACCTGAGCCGCCTTTGCGCGACAAACTCGAACGCACTATCACCGTGCGGTTTCGCGACGCCTCGATAGGGGACATCGTTCGCTCCCTGGCCCAGGAGACGGGCATCGCGTTTCGGGTCGAGGAAAGCGTGGCGCCCATGCGCTTGCCGGGAGTTTGGGAAGTGCACCATGTGACCGTGCGTCAGGCGCTGCGCGAGCTGAGCCAAAGGACCGGTTTGAGCTATTTGGTGGTGGGCGAAGAAATCCATCTGGCCAGCAAACTCAGCGCCCTTGCCGAAGCAGTGCGGGCAGCACGCACGCCCCCTGCAACCACTCCGCCGCGGGCGACGACGCCGGCTCGGCCCACGGTCGCTCCGTCGCCTCCAGAACGGCTGCCCGTCGGCCCCCGACCGCAAACCGTACCGCCAGTGCCCGCGTACCTTCTATCTGCGCAGGCTCTGGAGCAAAAGTTGCGCGGCTTGCTGCAACTTGCCGGGGTCGAAGTATTGCCCGAGGAACCATGATCCGTTGGCTCGGCGCCCGCTATTGGCAAAACGCGCAGCAACTGCTGCCCGCGCTCGGACCGAGGGAGCCGCTATGACCAGGAACGAGCAGTCCGACATCGCAAGTCAGGCGCGCGTATATCTGGAGAGTTTGCACGCTGCCGGCATCTCCCATCTGCCCGCGCGCAGCGGCCTGGCAGAGGTCGCTCCGACGAGTGCTGTTTCCGGGGCAGGCCCATCCGAGCTGGAGTACGTTCACGCGCGAACAGGACTTTTTGACCAGCCCCAGCAAGCCAGGCCCGCCGCCGTACTGACGGCAGAGCAAAAGCGCGCAGCGCTGGCCAAGCTATGCCAGGAGGTGGCCTGTTGCCAGCGCTGTCCTGAGCTGGTGCACAACCGCACGCAAACGGTGTTCGGCGTCGGCGACCCGGGGGCAGAGTTGGTTTTCGTCGGCGAGGCCCCGGGTGCCGAAGAAGACGCCCAAGGGGAGCCTTTCGTAGGTGCCGCGGGCCAGCTTTTGACTCGTATTATCGAAGCCTGTGGCCTGCGGCGCGGCCAGGTTTATATTTGCAATGTGCTCAAATGCCGGCCGCCCGGCAATCGCACTCCGTTGCCGCACGAGATCGCCAATTGCTTCCCCTATCTGGAGCAGCAGTTGGCGCTCATCCGTCCCCGGGCAATCTGCGCCCTGGGAGCGGTTGCCGCGCAAACCCTGCTGCAAACGCGCGCGGGGATCAGCAAATTGCGCGGCCAGTTTCACGACTATCGCGGCATCCCGGTATTGTGCACGTACCACCCAGCCTACTTGCTGCGCAATCCTTCGGCCAAACGGGAAGTCTGGGAGGATATGAAAAAGCTCATGATGCGATTGGGTAGGCCGATCCCGCGCAAGTAGCCGGCAGACGCCTGCACCCTGTAGTGTGAGCAGGTGGCGTGCGTAAGAGTGCAGGGATCGGTCGGTTCGGCAGGCGGCAGTTCGCACCGTGAAGGTCAGGGCAGAGCGGGTATTTTTCGATGATACAGGACAGCCCGATCAGCGACGTCAGTGCATGGACGAGCGAGCGCAGCGCGGACGAAGCGTGGATGCGTCGGGCGCTGGCACTGGCCGGTCGCGGTCGCGGGTACGTCGAGCCCAATCCGTTGGTCGGAGCGGTCCTGGTG
The DNA here is from genome assembly GCA_040289265.1 of Gemmataceae bacterium. Classification (GTDB taxonomy): domain Bacteria; phylum Planctomycetota; class Planctomycetia; order Gemmatales; family HRBIN36; genus PSKW01. Next base: position 9,188 of record PSKW01000003.1, on the reverse strand, counting down.
CAGCAGGGGCAGTTGCTGGCCGAGGGATGGCACGCCCGTTTCGGGGGGCCGCACGCAGAAATCGAAGCACTGCGCGCAGCCGGAGAACGAGCGCGCGGTGCCACTTTGTATGTGACCTTGGAGCCCTGCTGCCACCACGGCAAGACGCCGCCGTGCACCGAAGCGATCCTGCGTGCCGGAGTGCAGCGCGTGGTCTGTGCCATGGCCGATCCTTTCGAGGCGGTGCAGGGCAAGGGTATCGCCCAGTTGCGGGCTGCCGGCGTGGAAGTGACCGTGGGCGTCTGCGAACAAGAGGCTCGGGAACTCAATCGCGCGTACCTGACCTTGATCACCTGTGGGCGGCCGTACGTCATTGCCAAATGGGCCATGTCGCTGGATGGCAAGATCGCCACGCGGACCGGGCAATCGCGCTGGCTGACCGGGGACACAGCGCGTCAGCGGGCCCACGCTTTGCGGGGCTCGGTGGATGGCATCGTCGTGGGGATCGGCACGGTGCTGGCGGACGATCCGCTGCTGACGGCACGGCCGCCAGGTCCACGCTGTGCCACCCGGGTCGTACTGGACAGTCGGCTGCGACTGCCCGTCGAGAGTCGGTTGGTGCGCACGCGCGACCAGGCACCGGTGCTGGTGGTCTGCCTGGACCAGGCTGTGCCCCAGGGAGCGGCTTTGCTTCAGCGCGGATGCGAGCTTTTGCCTGTGCCGCCAGGCCCGGATGGCCGTCCGGCACTGACCGAATTGCTCCGGGAACTGGGACGTAGACGCTGGACTTACCTGCTCGTCGAGGGCGGCGCTCGGGTGCTGGGCAATTTTTTCGACACCGGCCTGGTGGATGAAGTGTGGGTTTTCGTGGCACCGATCCTTCTGGGTGGCGCCGAAGCGCCTAGCCCCATCGAGGGCACGGGTATCGCTAGGCTCGAGGAAGCCCTCCGTGTGACCCGTGTCGAAGTCGAGCGGCTGGACGACGATTGGCTATGGCGCGGCCGGGTTACCCGCCTACCGAGCGCAGGAACCCGAGCGCCTGAGCTGCCGCATCCGGACCCGCACCTTCGGTGAGTCGTACCGTCACCCATCCTCGGTAGCCGATACTTTCCAAGGTGCCCAGAAACTGCAGCCAGTCGAGGTCGCCGGCACCCACGGGCACTGCTTGACCGGGCCGATCGGGCCGCCCCCGGCGAGCGTCCTGGGCATAGACATACCCGATCAGCGGCGCCAGCTCTTGGAGCGCTCGCTCGGGTGCGATGCCGCGCAGAAGAAAAGGCGCCGGGTCGAAACACACCCCCAGCGCGCTCTCGGGTAGCTCCTGCAAAAAAGCACGCAGTACCCCGGGCGGTTCCGTGCCTGCTTCGATGAGCAGTACCGAGCCGATCCGCTCGCCGAAACGGCTCAGGGTGTGCAAGGCTTCGCGCATCCATCGGCGTCTGGGATCGTCTGCAGACTCGGGTACTTGGCCGACGTAAGCGATCACACGACCGGCACCTAGATCGTAGGCCAGAGCCAGCGTTTTGCGGAGGCGTTCCACGCGAGCCTCCAGATGGTCCACGACATCCAACCCGTGGCGCAGAGGACAATAGATCGCCGCTATGCTCAAGCCTGCGGCGCGGACGCGATGGAGGAGATCGCGGCGACCTGTTTGGCTCAACTGATCGGGGGCCAGGACGCCGCGCGCGCACAGCTCCACGCCTGCGTAGCCCAGTCGCCCCGCCTGGAGCAACGCGTCACGTACCGATGCCGACAAGGCCTCGAGCTTGATGCTTAGCTTCCAGCGTGTCATTGGCTGTGACCTAGACGGTGATTGCTCGCATCGGGCGCGGCAGCATCCGAGCGGGCCGGCGAGGCAGCAGATCGAGGGTTAGGGCACGCCGGCTGGCACGCACAGCCACTCGACGAGCGGCCGGGCCAGCCGGCGAAACATGGCCGTCGGTACACTGACCGTATCCCAGCGCGGACTGCGCACCCGCATGGCTGCCCGATAGACTTCGACGGGGATGCCATAAATCAAGTAAGATTGCTCTCGGTAGGTCCACAGGTTCGAGTCCGTATGCGGCGCGCCGAGCACGTGGAAAGCGAAGACCAAAAGGGCACGGTAGCCCGGTCCCAGGGCTTCTGCCCAGTGTGCCAAACTGACGACATCGCTACGCGGTGCCCAGGGATCGAGTTGCCTGCGGCGCGACCGGCCGGTGGCCCTATAGCGTCGGCCTTTGATTTCCAAAAGCCAGGCTGTTTCCGCGCCGAAACAGAGCAAGTCCGGGGTCTTGACGCGCTCCCCCTCCAGGGCACGCCGATAGCCCTCGGCGCAGGGGGCACAGTCCACTCCGTGCGCGCGCAGATAATTCCATACCGCTTGCTCGTAATGGTTGTCCAGGTCCATGGACCACCCTTCACGTCGTGGCGCCGGTTGCCAGCAAAGCGCGCACGGCGGCGACTACGTCCTCGGACCTCACCTCGTGACTTTTCCCAGAGCGCAAGTCCTTGATCTGCCACGCCTGCCGCACGAATTCGTCCGACCCGGCGATGAGCGCCAAGGTGTAGCCCCGGCGGTCGGCATAGGCCAATTGCGTGCCGATCTTGCGCGGCTCGGGATATACCTCGGCACCGATGCCTGCCTGCCGCAACTGCCGACCCAGCCGCATATAATCGGCCAAGCGGGCCGCATCGAAATAGACGATCAGTACCGGCGCGGCAGCAGCCCGTCGCTCCAACAACCCCAGCTCTTCCATAGCGGCCAGCAGACGGTCCAACCCCAGGGACGCACCCACCCCGGGCAGTACCTGGCGCGTATACAAGCTGGCCAGGTTGTCGTAGCGCCCTCCCGAGCACACGCTGCCTATGCCCGGCAAGTCGCCCAGGTACGTCTCGTACACGGTGCCGGTATAGTAATCCAGTCCGCGGGCGATGGAAAGGTCCAGGATCACCGTTTCCGGCGCGATGCCGGCAGCATGGACCAAGGTACACAATTGGCCGAGACGGTCCAGAGCCTCGACGATTCGCGGGTGCCCGGCGTAAGCCTTGTGCAAAGCCGGCACGATGTGCTCGGGCGCGCCTGCCGTGGCGGCCAGTTCCAAGATGCGCTCGGCCAGAGGCTCACTCAGTCCCACGCGTTCGGTCAGCTCTGCACGCACCTCGTGCGGACCGGCACGCCCCAGCTTGTCCAGAGCTCGCAGTATCGAGGTCTGGCGTTCGAGCAGGCCCCACTCCTCCAGCAGGCCGCCCATCAGGTGCCGGTCATTGATCCGGATGGTGAAGCGCTGCAGTCCCAGCGCTCGGAGCAGGTCGTGGATGACCAGCACCACCTCGGCATCGGCTGCCAGAGCCTGGGTGCCGATGAAGTCGAAATCGCACTGCACGAACTCCCGATAACGGCCGCGCTGCGTGTTTTCGCCGCGCCATACCGGCGCAATGTGGTAGCGCTTGAAAGGGATCCCCAGCTGGCCCATGTGCTCAGCAGCGAAGCGAGCCAGCGGCACCGTCAGATCGAAACGGAGGGCGACATCGCGGCCCCCATGGTCGCGGAAGCGATACATCTGACGATCCGTTTCTTCGCCCCCCTTGCCGAGCAATATCTCCGCATATTCCAGTGCCGGCGTATCTATCGGCAGGTAGCCGTAGGAGCGGAAAACATGCCGGATCTGCTCCATCATGCGCTCGCGCGGCAAGGCTACCTCGGGCAAATAATCGCGAAAACCTTTCAAAGTCCGCGGCTGAATAAGCGGCGTTGTGGTCACGGCCCATCCACCTCGTCCAAGGCCGTTTCGAGCAGCGCGCCACCGGCACGGCCTCCGGGCGCGCAGCCGTTCGGCACACTGACGATTGTAGCAAAGCGGCGCGACGAAGTAAGTCGCTTCTAGCCGAATACCCGGCACATCGTGCCGGCGCGTGTCCAGACGGGATACCAACAGCGCGCCGCGGCGCACTTACAGACGATGGTAGCGATCGCGCAACCGGGCACTGACGCGTTTGAGAAAGTCCTGTTCCTCTTTGGTCAGTGACTGCAGGCCGTATTGTTGCACTTTGGCCAAAAGCTCGTCCATGCGGCGCTCCTCGGCCTGACGGATTTCTTCCTCGCGACGTCGGCGACGCTCGGCACGCAACTCGCGCCAGCGCTGCCACCAGCTACGACGCCGCGGACGCGGGGCCACTTCGCTCATGCTCGTCCCCAGTTCCCAACCAGGGCCCTCGTCGCCCAGGATGCCCGTTTCCAGGAGCACCTGGTGCTGCTTGGAACTGAGATAAATGAACACCGCCAGAAAGAGCAACAGCAGATCACCGGCATCTTCGAACGTGATGAACGTATACAGGCCCAAAAGCAGCGCCACGGCGTAACCGCAATAAACAGCGACGGCCGTGGCCCGGTTGAAGCCTATCCGCTCCCACAAAAGAGCCTGTACGATACGACCGCCATCCATCGGGAAACCCACGAGCAAAATGTTGAACCAGAAAAGGATCCAGTTGACGTAAAAGAAACGTGCCACCGCTACGGCTAGGCTTCCGGGCGCTTCCACCCATTGCCACTGGCCGTCGTGCCAGCCGATCAGACCCGGGTCGTAAGCGAACCAGCGCCCGAAGCCGCTGCGCGTCGTGAAAAAAGGCTCAGCCGGAGGCAGCAACCCGCCGATCATCAGGGCCAGCGCGCAGAGCATGCACAAAAAGGCATTGACCAGCGGGCCGGCCAAAACGGTCCATAGATGGGCGCGCGGCTCGTGCGGCAGACGTACCTGTGCCAGGCCTCCCAAGGGCCAGATGAGGATGTCGGTGGCTTCCCCGTCCACTTGCCGCGCCCCGAAACAGTGGCCGAACTCGTGCACAAGCACCGCCACGAACAACAGCAGACTCATTTCCAGGGCTTCCCAGGCATAGCCCTGGGGCATGGCCCGCCCGACCAGACCCACGACCAGCAAGAAAAACAGAAAATGCACCCGAATCTGGATGCCGAAGACTCTGCACAGGGGCAGGGACCAGTTCAATGGGTCTTGCATGGCTCTGCAATCCGGACGATCGAGCGCCTGGCGGGCCTGTTCCTTCCCGATTCGACTCTGCTTTCCATTGTATCGGGAGGGGGACGCGACCGCAATCGGTGGCGCGCATCGGACTGCCCCGCACCGGTGGCACGCCGAGCCCGCGGGGGCCCTCCCAGGCCTGTCGCCCGAGGGTTACGGGGGCATGCTGCTCAGTTCGGTCAGCCGACGTTTGGCCTCGTCCAATCGTTTTTCGTCGGTATCGTGATTGAGCACCTCGCGATAGAGCTGGGCGGCCCGACCACGCTCTTGCAGCACGCGATCGTACAGCCGGGCCGCTCGCAAACGGGCATCGTACTGGGTGTTTGGATTCCATTGAAAACAGCGCTCGTAGTACATGGCAGCGCGACGGTATTGTTTGAAGACGCGGCTTTCGTATATTTCGCCCAGCTGGTAGGCGGCGTCGTCTATTTTGTCGCTTTGGGGATAAAGGGTCAGCAGCTGTTGCAACAGGATCTCGGCACGTCGCAGGTTGTCGTCGTGCTCGGTGAACCACCCCTTCCCTTTATACGACATGGCGCGCCGATACAGTTCGTTGGCTTCGGGGATGTTGTATTCCGGGCGCAACGAAGGCGGGGGGACATCGAGTTCGAGCCGATAGGCACGCTTGGGAATACGATGGAAGCTGAGCAGTTCCTCTTCGACCCATTTCTGTCTCTCGATGTCGCCAGTCTTGACATAGACGTCGCGAAGCAGCTCCAAGGCCAGCTGGTACTCGCGACGGGCGGCGATGACGCGCTCGACCAGAGGGATATCGTTGGGAGGGGTATAAGGCTTGCCCGGGGCAGTCGTGCCCGAACGCTCTTGGGCAGTCAGAGCCACGGGAATCAAAAAGCAGACAAAAGACCAGGCCCATTTCGACGCGCGCCGCATGGACAGCCTCTCTGTTCCGGTATCGCGCGGCCAGGGCTCAAGCCTGCTCGGACGCCGACTCCGAAGCAGCGGCGGCCTCCACGCTCTCGCGGCCCGTCCCTGGACGCGACTCGATGCGACCGAAAATCATCCGTCCTGCCGGCGTTTGCAGGACGCTCGTGACCGTCAATTGCACTTCCTGCCCGATATACCCCCGTCCCTGTTCGGCGACCACCATGGTGCCGTCGTCGAGGTAACCGACCCCTTGTCCGAACTGGTCGCCTGGCTTGATCAACCTGACGGTGATGGTTTCTCCGGGCAAAGCCACCGATTTCAGGGCGTTGGCCAGTTCGTTGATATTGACCACTTCTACGCCCTGCAATTGGGCGATCTTGTTGAGGTTGAAGTCGTTGGTCACCACCCGGGCCCCCAACGACTTGGCCAGGGCCACCAGCCGCTGGTCCACTTCCTGCAAGTCGCGCACCTCCGGCAAATTCGCTTCGTGGATTTCCAGTTCGATCTTGGGATTGGACTGCAAACGCTTGAGGATGTCCAATCCGCGACGGCCCCGGTTGCGCCGCAATTTGTCCGGACTGTCCGCTATATTTTGCAATTCTTGCAGCACAAAACGCGGCACGATCAGTTTGCTGTCTATGATCCTCGTTTCGCAAATATCGGCAATTCGACCGTCAATGATGACACTGGTGTCCAGAACCACGGGCCGGCCCCCTTTGACCTGTTTCGAAAATTCCACATAGGGGATGATAAACCGAAAATTATCTTTAGTCTGGTACAGCGTGCTGACGCAGACATAGCAAAAGACCAAGGTGATGAGGATGCGCATGGGCAGCAAAAACGGCTTGGTCCAGTCAGTTTCCACCACAGGCCAAATAGCCAGCATCAGCAAGTTACCGAGCAACAGGCCCAAAAGCAGGCCGAAGTAGACGGCCGAGAGGGTGCTGATTTCCTTCTGGGGGATGAGCCGGTCGAGCGCGATGACCCCGACACCGAAAAGCAGCACAGCCAGGAAAATCGCATACGGGACGACCGTCACATACCCGGGCTGTACTGTCGGCGTCGCCGGCCGCGTTGCTCCGCTCGGATCGGTGTACACTGCAGGCTGACGACTGCTCGGCTCCAACAGACTAGCCGCTGTCTGGGCCATGCTGACTGCCGTGCCGATGAGCGTCACGACAAAGACTGCGCGCAGAATCCACAACAACATGGGTTTGCCCTCGATGGACTGTTTACCGTCTTCTTCCGTTCTTCAATCCATTGTAAACACTGGCACGGCAAGTGGTAGACCAACTGCGAAGAGGTGCACAAACACTGTGCCAAAAGGCGCGGGACAAAAAAAGCAGGGCAACGAAAGGCCATTGCCCTGCTGCGGCTGAAACCTTCGCCTCCGGACTCCGAGGCGAGACTAGGGTCCGATCGCCTGTCCGCCGCGTTCCCCGGTGCGGATGCGCACGCAGTCTTCGAGGGGCAACACGAAGATCTTGCCGTCGCCGATGGCTCCTGTTTCCCCCGTGCGCGCCGCCTCCAGGATGGCTTCGATGGTGGCCTCGACGAAAGCGTCGTTGACGGCGATTTCCAGTTTGAGTTTGGGTAGCAAGCGCACCTGGAATTCTTGGCCGCGAAAGACTTCGGTGTACCCGCGCTGCCGACCGCAGCCGCGCACGTCCGAAACGGTCATCAGATAGACGTCGCGGCGATTCAAGGCCGCCTGCACCGCTTCCAGTTTTTCCGGTCGAATGATCGCTACGATCAATTTCATGGCAGAAACTCCTGCATAGTGCCCGCAAGGAGACGGATGGAGCCGCGCTGAAGTTCAGCGCGCCTCGGCCAATTCGGCATAGGCCTGGGCATAATTGCTGTCTTCCTTGAGCACGACTTCGACCGGCTTGCCCAATTGGGCGCGCAACACGGTTTCCAGCAAAGACCGCAAGCGGTGGGCATCTCCGCCGCGGAAGCGGAACTGATGGCCACGCACCGTGGTCACATGTTTATAGAGTTCTTTGAAGGCAGGGTCTGCTGCAGCGGGACCCGGCTGGCACAGCTCCGACCAAGCCTGGGCCAGTTCGTCGGCACCGACCCCTTGGACCAGCGCCGTGTAGCGTTTGACACCGTCTGGGGGCACATGCGCGGGACGCGGCTCGACCGGCGCCATCAGCGGCTCCAATGCCATGACGAAGCCATGGTAGGCTTCGTTGCCATGTTCGCCCAAGTCGAGGCCCTCGAGTTCTTCTTGCGCCGACACACGGATGCCCACCGTGTACTTCAAAATCAGCCAGCCGAGCGCACTGGCTGCAAAGGCATATACCCCTGCGCAGAGGATGCCGACCGCCTGGGGTAGCAGTTGGCTCAGGCCTCCTCCGTGCAACAGCCCGTTATTGAGCAAACCGGTGCTTACTGTTTGCCCGCTCTGTACCAACTCTTTCTGGCTGAAAAGGCCGACGGCGAGCGTACCCCAAACGCCGTTGACCAAATGCACCGACAGCGCACCCACCGGATCGTCAATTCGCAGCCGATCGAACATGAACACGGCCACCACGACCAACGCCCCGGCGATCAGGCCGATGAATATGGAGTCGCTCACCGATACGTAAGCGCACGGCGCAGTGATAGCGACCAAGCCGGCGAGGCAGCCGTTGAGCGTCATGCCGAGGTCTGGTTTGCCTAGCAGGATCCAGGAGGTTACGGTAGCCGACAATGTGGCCGCGGCAGCAGCGGTATTGGTCGTCACGCAGATGCGCGCAATAGCATTGACATCGGCTGCCATGGTACTGCCAGGATTGAAACCGAACCACCCGAACCATAACACGAAGCAGCCGATCGTTGCCGATGTCAAGTTGTGTCCAGGAATCGGGTTGACCTTACCTTCGGGGCCGTATTTGCCCAGACGCGGCCCCAGCAAAAGTACGCCTGCCAGCGCTGCCCATCCCCCCACCGAATGCACGACCGTGGATCCGGCGAAATCGAACATGCCGGCATCTTTGCCGAACCAGTGGCCTTCGCCGGGACTCAAAAAGCCGCCGCCCCAGATCCAATGGCCCACCACGGGGTACACAGCAATGGACATAATGAAGGTGAACAAAATGAACGACTTGTATTTGATGCGTTCGGCGACTGCTCCCGACACGATAGTGGCAGCCGTGCCGGCAAAAACAAGCTGGAAGAAAAATTTGGCCCATAGCGGCACGCCTGTCCAGCTTAGCGAAGCGTAATCCCCCTCATACCCTTTCATGATGATGGCTTCATAATAGGCCAGCAGTGGAAGAGGGTATGCCGCCGCAGGAGCTCAGGGTCCCCCTGCAGGTACAG